>CAWFOF010000009.1:0-118864 GCA_963817295.1 uncultured Solirubrobacteraceae bacterium
AAGAGGTCCCGTGGGGCTGCGCGGTTGGGGGCCTGTGAGGCGGAACGCGTGATTTTACGCACGCGGAGCCCATCTTGAAGGTCCGGTCCCGGCCCTTTCGCCCCGCGGGGACCGCTCAGGAGGCGCGACGCGGCTTCGCGGCGGCCTTGGCCGCGGGCTTCTTGGCGGCGGCGGGCTTCTTCTGAGCCGGCCGGCGGGCCTTCTTGGGGTGCGGGCTCCGGGGCGGACTTCTCACGCGCGGCGTCGAGGCTCGCCTTGAGCGCGCTCATCAGGTCGGGGACCGGGCTGGACGACGCCTCGGCGGCCGCCGGGATCTCGATCTGCTCACCCTGGGCCTTGCGCTCCACGAGGTCCAGGACGCGTTCGCGGTACTCGTCCTTGTAGCGCGAGTGGTCGAAGTCGGCCGCCAGCGAGTCGATCAGCTGCTTGGCGATGTCGAGCTCGCGCGCAGCGGTCTGCACCTCGTCGGCGGCCGCCAGCTCGTCGAGCTTCGAGGGGTCCACGACCTCGTCGGCGAACAGCATCGTCGACATCTCCAGCACGCCGCCGGCGGGGCGCAGCGCGACGAGGTACTCCTTCGTGCGCAGCACGATCCTGGCGATCCCGACCTTCCCGGTCTGGTCCATCGCCTCCATCAGCAGCCGGTAGGGCTTGGCGCCGCCCTCGGCCGGAGCGACGTAGTACGGCGTGTCGTAGAAGATCGGGTCGATCTGCGCGCCTTCGACGAAGTCCTCGATCTCGATCGTCCGCGTGCGCTTGGGATCGATCGCGTCGAGCTCGTCCTGCGTGATGACGACGTAGCGGTCCGGCGTCAGCTCGTATCCCTTCACGAGGCGGTCGTACGGGACCTCCTCGCCGGTGCGGCTGTTGACCCGGCGCTGCTGGATGCGCGCGTGGTCCTCCCCGTCGAGCTGGTTGAAGCGCACGTTCTTGCGCTGCACAGCGGGGTAGAGCTTCACCGGGATCGTCACGAGGCCGAACGTGAGCGTCCCGCTCCAGATCGCGCGGGCCATTCCGACAGGATGCCCGATCTGCGGCGGATCAGAACCCGGCGCAACAGTTCTTGCCGCGCGTCACTCCTTGGAGCCGGGCGGCGCCGGCGCGTGCAGGCGCCGTTCGATCGGCAGGACGAACCACACGCCGAGCAGGAAGAGCCCGGTGCAGAGGCCGGCGATCTTCGCGGCGGTGTCGTTGTAGATGAACTCCGTGGCGAGCGAGATCGCCGCCGTCATCGCGACAGCGAGCGCCAGCAGCCCCGCGAGCGTCAGGCGATTGCCGGTGCGGATGATGTACTCACGCTGATGCAGATGGAACAGCACGCGATGGATCGCGGCCGAAGCGACGAAGAACGCACTGGCGAGCGCGGATGACAGCAGCGCCGTGTAGTACATGGTGCGCTCGTTCCCGGTGATCTCCGAGAACCGGGACTGGAAGGGGAGTGCCAGCAGGAACGCGAAGAGGACCTGAACCCCCGGCATGGCGACACGAACCTCATTGAGGAGCTCCACCAACTGGCGCTGCGTCCGCGCGCCCTCCGTCTCGTCGCCCCAGAAGGGCTGCTGCGGCGGCCGTTCGTCCTCGGTCGTCATCGTCGGCGAATCATCGCGCACCGGCGGGCGGCGCGCATGAGCCGCCTCGATCGCATCTGGCATCCGCTGCGGGACTGGTGGCGCCGGGTGGTCAGGCCGACCGCCGCATGGCGCGCGCTGGCACGGCTCGAGTCGGACACGATGACCGACAGCGCGGCCACCCTGAGCTACTACGCAATGCTCTCGCTGTTCCCGGGGCTGCTGCTCGCGATGACGATCATCGGGCTCGTCGGCGGCGAGGACCTCGTGCGGCAGATCGTGTCCTTCGCTCGCGAGCAGGGTGCGGACTCCGCGACCGCGACGGTCGTCGAGACGGTCGCCCGCAGTGCGACGCAGATCTCCTCGGGCGCACTGACCGCAAGCCTGCTCCTGTCGACCCTCCTGCTCGTCAACTCGGCCTCGGGGATCTTCCACGCGGCGGGCCGTGCCGTGAACCGCGCGCACGATGTCGAGGAGGACCGGGGGTTCGTGCGCCGCCGGATCGTCGTCGTCGTCCTGACCCTGATCGTCGTCCTGCTGCTCGTCATCTCGATGGTCGCGATCTTTCTCGGCGGCGGGATCGCGACCGACATCTTCGGCCGGATCGGACTGGGCGGCGAGGCGCAGGACGTCTGGGCCATCGTCCGCTGGCCGGTGGCGCTGTGCATGGCGCTGGCGGCCGTGTCGATCGTGCTGCGCTATGCCCCGGCCGAAGCCGCCCAGCGACGCCATCTCGTCACGTCCGGCTCGATCGTGACCGTCGTGCTGTGGGTGATCCTGACGGCGGGGTTCTCCGTCTACGTGCAGGGCTTCAGCCGCTACGGCGCCCTCTACGGCGTCTTCTCGACCGCCGTGATCCTGCTGCTGTGGGCGTACCTGATGGCGATCGCCTTCCTCTACGGCGCCGAGCTGGACGGCGAGCTGCGCCGGCGCCGCGTCGCGCGCGACATGCTCGAAGGCGAGCCCGGCGCGACCTGAGTTAGAACCTGTCGAACCCGGCGCCCTACAACCACCGCCTGATTCCGAAACAGGTTCTTAGAACAGCGTCGGCCGCGCGTCGTCCACGGCGGCCGGCGGCGGCTCGTCGGGATCCGCGCGCCCTGTCAGCTCGTCCGGATGCGAGCAGAGCCCGCCGCGCCCCGGGCACGTCCCGCAGAGGCCCGCGTACGGCCGCGCCGCGACCGGGTACTCGCCGCGCAGGAGACCTTCGGCCGCCTCCCGCAGGGTGCTCTGCAGCGCCGGGATGTCGGCCGCCGTGAACGTCGCGCTGACCGGCTCCCGGGGTCGCTCGAGGTACAGGTGGACGACGTCGACGACCGGGGCCCCGGCGCGCAGGACGGCGAGCGCGTAGACCGCGCGCTGCACGCCGTACTCCGCGCGCACGCGGCCCTCCAGGTCGTCGGCGGCCTGCAGCGCGTCGGTCTTGTAGTCGACGACCAGCGCCCGTCCGTCCGCTGCGCTGCCCAGCGCGTCGATGAACCCCGTCAGCAGCGGCGCTCGCGGATCGGCCGGATCGAGCGCGAGTGAGAATCCGAGCTCCCGCCGGGCGCCGGCGAGGCGCTCCCTCAGCGGTCCGTCGAGCACCGCCTGAACCAGCCGGAGCTGATCGCGCGTCTGCTCCTCGTCGACGGCGATGCCCCCGGCGGCGGCGGTCGCCTGCACGAACGCCGCAGACGGCGGCGCGGCGGCCGGCCCCAGGTCCGCCGCCTCGAGCAGCGCATGGGTCAGGATGCCGCGCTCACGCGGTGAGATCGCTCCGCGCTCGAGCGCGCGCCCGGGCAGGTCGCGCTCGTCGCGATCCGCGAGCCCGAGCACCCGTTGCAGATACCAGCGATAGCCGCAGTCCGCGTACGCCGACAGCGAGCTGTAGCTCAGCGTCTGTGGGCCGCCGGCCGCCGGCTCCGGGTCCGAGGGCCCGATCGATGCGACGACCGGCGGCGCCGTTGCCGGATGCTGGGCCACGGGCGGCGGGGCGCCGATCGCATCGAGGCGCAGCACCTCACCCACCGTGCGCGGGGCGTTCACCACGACCCGCACCGGAGCCTCGAACGGGTCGCGGCGCACGTCGATGACGTCGTCGACGGCATCCTTCAGCAGGTCCATCCCCGGGCCGTCCCTCAGGATCCCGCGGCCCATCCAGGCGATCGGCGGGCCGCTCGCTCCGGGATTGGGCCACGCGCGATCGAAGCGCAGCGCGGCGGACAGGATCAGCAGCCGCTCGGCACGCGTGACGGCGACGTGCATGATCCGCCGCTCCTCCCCCTCCTCGCGCTCGCGGCGCTCGGCCTTCAGCGCGTCATAGTCGAATGCCCCGTAGCGCTCGCGCTCGACGCTGATCAGGCGCAGTCCGACGCGCCCGCCCTCGACGAGGATCCGCGGCACCCCGCCCGGGGGTGGCCGGCCCAGGTCGGCCACGATGACGACCCCGAACTCGAGACCCTTCGCGCCGTGCACCGTCATCAGGCGCACGGCGTCGACCTCGCCCGCCTCAACCGGCGCGTCCGGGGTGGGCACGTTCGCAGCGAGCTGCGCGGCAGCGTGATCGACGAACGCCCGCAGCCCGCCGCCGCGTCGCAGCTCGTGGGCTCGGGCGAGCCGCACGAGCTTGCGGACGTTCGCCAGCCCGCGCGGCCCGCCGGCCCTGCTGACGACCTGGACGTCGTAGCCGGTCTCGCGCACGACGCGTTCGAGCAGCGTGCCGGCCCCCGCCCATGCCGAGGCACCGCGCTCGCGCTCGAGCAGCGCCGCGTAGGCCGCAAGCCGCGTCCGCTCGGCCGCTTCGACCTCGCCCGCCGGACCGGCGCCGGCGCCCGCCACCGCCCGCTCGAACGCGTCCCAGGCGTGTCCACCCGACCGACGACGGTCGAGTGCCAGCAGGGCGAGCGTGTTCGGGCCCACGCCCGCGAGCGGCGATGCCAGCGCACCGAACAGCGCCTCTTCGTCGCGGGGGTTGAGCAGCACGCGCAGGTGATGCAGCAGATCCTGGACCTCGAGCCGGCCCCACCAACCGCGCCCCTGCGCCGCGACGACCGGCACCCCGGCGCGCTCGAGCGTGCGCTCGTAGAGCGGCATCTTCGCTCCCGCGCGGACGAGCACGGCGATCTCTCCGGCGGTCGCCGACCCGTCGTCGATCAGCTCGCGGATCCGCTGGGCGATCAGCAGCGCCTCGGCGGCGTCGCCCGGCCGCGTGGCGGCCGGAAGCCCGGCGAGCAGCGACGGGGGCGGCGGCTGCAACGCAGTCCACGCGGAGCTGTCGGCGACGAGCAACTCGACCCGCGGGCCGGCGGAAGGCTCCTGCGGCGGAGCCTCGAGCGCCACCCAGTCGTCACCGTGTGCGTCCCCGAATGCAGCGTTGATCAGGGCGAGGATCTCCGGATGCGAGCGGAAGTTGCGGCGCAGCTCGGCGTAGGCGCCGTCGCCGCGGTGCGCCGCGCGCTCGTCGCGGAACAGCTGGACGTCGGCGTTGCGAAACCCGTAGATCGACTGCAGCGCGTCGCCGACCATGAACTGATCCTCGACGCCGAGCGCGTTCAGAAGGTCGAGCTGCAGCCGATTGGTGTCCTGGAATTCGTCGACCATCACGCGCTTCAGGCGCCTGCGGTAGCTCGCGGCGATCGCCGGGTGGCCGCGCAGCAGGTCGCGTGCGCGGAGCGTGAGGTCGGTGAAGTCCAGGCCGCCGGCCTGCGCCTTGGCCCGGGCGAACTCCTCGTGGAACAGCTCCAGCAGCGCGCCGGTCATCAGCAGCAACGGGCGCGCCGCCCGGTTCGCGACGGCGCCGTGGAGGTCCTCGACCGCCTGGCGATAGTCGTCGAGGCACGGGTCGCGCAGCACGGCGGCGCCGCGGCCGACGTGCCATGCGCCGATCTCGGCGGGGGTGACGTCAGCATCGGCCGCGAGCGCATCACGGCACGCGCGAACCAGCTCACGCGCGGCGTCGACGCGCGGACCCTCGGGCTCGCCCTCCAGGCGAGCAGCGGCCCGGCCCGCGGCCGCGACGAGGGCCGTGCGCGCGGGCGACGTCCGGCGCCGGAGGCTCCGGCAGCGTCACGGGCGCGCCCGCGTTGCGCAAACGCTCGTGTAGATCGACGATCGCGTCGTGGAGCTGGTCGTAGCCGAACCCGCCGACGAGCTGCAGCGCCACGTCGTCGGCGGAGTCCCCCTCGCCGAGCAGCCGTCCGAGCGAGCGATCGAAGGCCGCGTCCTGGAGCTCGCGGGTCTGCGCGTCGTCCAGGACGACGAAGTCGGGGTCGAGCCCGGCGACGAGCGCATGCGTTCGCAGAAGGCGGGCACAGAAGCCGTCGATCGTCGAGATCCAGGCTCCCTCGACGTCGCGAGCGTCCTCGAGCTCACCGAGCTCCGTGAAGCGCGCGCGGATCCGCCGGCGCAGCTCCCCCGCGGCCTTGCGGGTGAACGTGATCGCGAGGATCTGCCGGCAGCCGATCGCCTCGCCATCCCCTCGCTCGGCGGCGGCGCGGCTCTCGATCACGTCGCGGACGAACCGCTCGACCAGCACCGTCGTCTTGCCCGCGCCTGCGTTGGCGGACAGAAGCAGCCGTCCTTCACGGCGCCCGACCGCGAACACCTGCTCGTCGGTCAGCAGGTCTCCGCCGGACCCGACCGGCCGGCCCTCGGCGTCGTACAGGGCGCCCGTCATCGATCGCACCGGCAGATCCCGGGATAGGCGCATCCCGAGCCGTCCCAGGCGCAGGACTCCGGCGTCGGTTCCAGACGTCCCGCGCGGATTCCGTCCACCACGTGGAGCGCCGCCCGGCGAATGTCCTCGAGCAGCTCCTCGCGCTCCTGCGCCGTGACGCGGTCGCCGGCCTTGACGTCCACACGGCCGGTGTCGGCATCGTCGCGCAGGAAGCCGCGCGGCGCGTCGTACGAGGGGTCTGCGCCGAGCGGCTGGTAGAGCGCCCCGGCGACCTCGCACCCGGGCTGCAGGGCTTCGAGGACCAGCGCGTAGAGGCCCGCCTGCAGCTTGCCGTTCGCCAGCCAGGCCGTCCAGCAGTCCTGCGTGGCACGGCCCTTGTAGTCGACGATGATCGCGCGGTCGCCGGCCGGGGACAGGTCGACGCGGTCGATCTTCCCGCGGATACGCAGGCCGTCGGCGACCGTGACCGCGTCGTGCTCGCTGTCCGGCAGACCGAACGACAATTCGAAGCGCGACGGCAGGTACGACGACCCGGATGCGGCGGCCCCCTGCAGGTAGCGCGCAAGGTCGGCCTCGAGCCGGTGACGGGCGGCGACGCGCCGACGCGGGTTGACGGACAGCGGGTTCGCCGCCTCCACGTCGCTCAGCGACCGGCGCATCAGCGTCGTGGCCCGCCCGGCGCTCTGCGGCGTCAGCGGCTCTCCAAGCTCGCGCAGCGTGTGCTCGAGCGTCTCGTGCGCGACCGACCCGCGCCCCAGCGGCTCGCCGTCGGGCTCGAGCGAGTCGGGACGCAGGAACTTCTCGACGAACCACTTGACCGGGCAGCTCGCGTACGCCTCGATCTCCGTCGCCGAGAAGGTGTCGCGCGCGCCGAGCTCCGAGAGAACCGCGGGATCATCGAGGCCCGCAGCCGCGGGACGCGGCGCCGCGGCGGCCGCCAGCCCGTCGCCGGCGGCAACGGACAGCTGTGCCTGGCGCTCGCTGACGTGCGCGCCGGGTGCCCAGGTGACCTCCCCCAGCCGGCGAGTCCCCACGGGCGGCTCGGGCACCAGGCATGCGAGCACGTCGTCGACGAACGGCGAGCGCACCTGAGCCTCGCCGTCGTCGTCGCCGACGTGCCAGGACAGGACGAGCAGGGCGGTCGGCCGGGACACGGCCGAGTACAGGAGGTAGCGCTCCTCGTCGAGCGTCGTCTCGTGAACCGGCAGGCTCAGCCCCGAGGCCACCGCGAGCGCGACCCGCTCGTCGTCGGCGAGGAACGGATCCGGGCGTCCGGCCTGCGGGAACAACGGCTCGCGCAGGCGGCAGAGGAACAGGGCGTGAACGCGGCGCGCGCGCAGCGCCAGCGGACTGGCGATGGTCACGGCACCTGGACGCGGGGGCAGGCCGACCCTGACCTCGGCTGCTGCGAGATGGTCGTGGAGCTCGCGCGCGCCCGGCGTGAGCGCAGGGACCTCGCGCGCCAGGTCGGAGAGCCCGCGAAGCCTGCGCAGCAGCGTCGCGGCGGCGCGCGCCTCGAGGCCCTGCGCCGCGTTCAGCACCGGTGCGGATCCGCGGCCGTCGCTGCGCCAGGGTGCGTTCAGGAGCCGTCGCACCTGCGTCGCCAGCGCCGTCGCGAGGCGCACCGGCCCGCCGGCCGAGGCTTGGCGAAGCTCGTCGATCGCGTCGAGCGGGAAGCCTCCGAGCCCGAGCCACAGCGCGCGCGCCTCGTCGACGTCGACGATGCCGCCGCGCCGCAGCTCCCGTTCGAGGCGGTCCAGCCGGCCGGACGCCGTGACGATCCCCGGGCTGCGCAGCCACTCGAGCAGGTCGGGGACGCCGCCGTCCAGCAGCGAGCAGCGCAGCAGCGCGAGCAGCGCACGACCCACGCCGCTGTCGCCCACCCGATCCAGCGCTCGAGCGCGATCGGGATCTCCGCATCGGCGAAGACCGCCTCGATCAGCGGGGCGGCGTCGCGTGCGTCGCGCACCGCGACCGCGATCTCCTCCAATGCGACGCCGCCCCCGTGCAGCCGGGCGATGCGCTCGGCGACGAGCTCGAGCTCGGCGCGTTCGCCGCCGCCCTCCAGCAGCTCCACGGCGGAGCCTGGATCGACGCGGGCGGCCCCCGGCTCCAGCAGCGCGCGCTCGATGCCGTGCAGCGCCGCGCGCGAGCCGGCCGCGTAGTGCTCGGGGTTCGCCTCCAGGCGCAGTTCACCGCCTGGCCCCGCCAGCGCGCTGAGCTGCTGGTAGGCGGCGGCGCGGCCCGAGGAACGCGGCGCGACCCGGCTCGTAGGGAAGCGAGACGGTGACCCCGGCGTCGGGCACGGCCGCGAGCGTCTCGATCGCGTCGAGCTGCGCGGGCGTCAGATCGTCGAACCCGTAGAGGAACACCGGCCGCGGGCCCCAGCGCTCCGGGGCGACGCGGAGGGCGTCGCTGACGGCGCGCGCGTGACGGGCCGCGTCGGTGCGCCCGATCCGCTCGAGCGCCGCGTCATATGCACGGTAGAGCGCCCCCAGGTCCTGGGCGAACGCCGCGCGGCCAGGTTCGGTCCGCGCCCACTCCGTCAGCGCCGCAGCCAGCCGCTGCGGAGTCACGCCGCTCTCGCCGAGC
Source organism: uncultured Solirubrobacteraceae bacterium (assembly GCA_963817295.1). Classification (GTDB taxonomy): domain Bacteria; phylum Actinomycetota; class Thermoleophilia; order Solirubrobacterales; family Solirubrobacteraceae; genus F1-60-MAGs163. The sequence continues at coordinate 8,815 of CAWFOF010000009.1, forward strand.
TCGCCGGCGAAGCGCGCGAGCGCGGCGGCGAACCCCGGCGTGCGGGCGGAGTCGCCGAGCGCGGACAGCCGCGCCGCGCTCCACGAGCCCGCCGGCAGCGACGCGCGCGAGACGCTCCGCTCCGAGTGCGGACAGCGGGCGGGCCGTGACGCCCGCCTGCGCGGCCATCAGCCCGAGCAGCCCGTCGAAGCGCTCGATGCTCACGCCCAGCAGCACGCCGTCGCCCGCCAGCTCGCGCCGGTAGGCATCGAGGTCCGCGGCGGTCGGCACCACGAGGATCGGCTGGCGGCCGTCCGCGGCCGCGGCACGGACGCCGTCGAGAACGACGCCCGCCTTCTCGGCGTTCGCCGGGCCGGTGACGAGCTTCAGTGGCATGCTCCCCCAGGGTCCCGCACGAGGCGGCGGATCTGACGCGCCGGCTGGACTACGCCGCAGCTGCGCCGTCGCCGGCGTCGGCCGCGGCGGCAACGACAGCGGTCTTGGCGACCTCGACTTCGGCGTCGTCGGCCTCGGGAGCCTTCGCTCCCTCCTTCGCCCACGCCTCGTCGAACTCGACGCGCCACTTGCCGTCCACGGACTGCTCGAGGGCGAGCTTCGCACGGAAGGAGCGGCCGCTGCGGCCCTTGAAGCCGGTCACCGGCTTCTCGGTGCGAGCCGGTGGCGATCAGCTCGCGAGCGACCGGCGCGGCGAGCTGCTTCCCCGCCTTGGCCTTCCAGATGACGAACCCGCACCCGGGATCCTCACGCGCCCAGCACGAGTACCCCTTGCGATTCTCGATGATGTCGTGGCCGCAGACCGGGCACGGGCCGAGGTTGGCGCGCGGAATGCGCACGTCCTTGAGCTTCGCGTCGATCTCGCCGACCGTGGCGCCCGCGAACTCCGCGATGTCCGCCATGAACTTCTTGCGCGTCTCGGAGCCGTGCTCGATCTCGTCCAGGCGCTTCTCCCACTCGCCGGTCAGCGCCGGCTCGGTCAGCGGATGGCCGTCGAGCAGGCGGATGACGTTCAGCCCCTTCTCCGTCGGGACAAGGGCCCGGCCGTCTCGCTCGACGTAGCCGACGTCGATCAGCCGCTCGATGATCGCCGCGCGCGTCGCCGGCGTGCCGATGCCCGAATCGGTCATCGCCTCGCGCAGCTCGTCGTCATCCACGAGCTTGCCCGCACTCTCCATCGCACCGAGCAGTGACGCGTCCGAGTAGCGCCGCGGAGGCTTGGTCTCCTTCTCGAGCACTTCGACCGACTTCGTGTCGATGGCTTCGCCCTTCGCGAGCTTCGGGAGCTGCTGATCGCGACCTTCGTCCTCCTCGGAGGCGCTCGCCCTCGCCCTCGGGCAGCTCGCCGTAGACCCCGCGCCAGCCGGGCACGATCAGGACCTTGCCGCGCGTGCGGAAGACGTGCTCGGCGACGGTCGTCTCGACGCGCGTGTTCTCGAACTCCGCGTCCGGGTGGAAGATCGCAAGGAAGCGACGCGCGACCATGTCGAAGATGCGGCGATCGTCGTCGCTCATCTTGTCCAGCTTGTGCTGCGAGTTCGTGGGGATGATCGCGTGGTGGTCGCCGACCTTCTCGTCGTTGACGACGCGGCCGAGCGGAAGGACGTCGAGGCCGGTGACGTAGGAGGCCGCCTGCGCGTACTCCGGGCGACTGCCGACGAGCGCGGCAGTCGGCTTGATCTCCGCGATCATGTCGCTCGTCAGGAACTTCGAGCTGGTACGCGGGTATGTCAGCGCCTTGTGCTCCTCGTAGCAGCGCTGGGCCGCCGACAGCGTGCGGCGTGCCGAGAAGCCGTACCGGGTGTTGGCCTCGCGCTGCAGCGAGGTCAGGTCGTAGAGCAGCGGCGCCTTCTCGGAGCGCTTGGTCTTCTCGAGCTTCGTGATCTCGCCGCGCTGGTTGCGCACGGCACCGGCGATCGCGTCGGCATCCTCGGCGGCGCCGAGGCGCGGCTGCGCGCCCAGGTGGTAGCGGCCCTCGTAGCCGCGGCCATCGTCGGTGGCGAACTTCGCGTCGACGAGCCAGTACTTCTCGGGCACGAACGCACGGATCTCCACCTCGCGGCGCGTGAGGATCGCGAGCGTCGGCGTCTGGACGCGGCCGAGCGAGACCGCACCGTCGAACGACGAGCGCAGCCGGATCGTCGCGGCGCGTGTCGCGTTCATGCCGACGATCCAGTCCGCCTCCGAGCGTGACCGCGCCGCCTCCTCGAGCCGCTTCAGCTCCTCCGCGGGACGCAGGTTCGCGAGCGCGTCACGCATCGCCGATTCGGTCATCGACGACAGCCACAGGCGCTGCACGGGCTTTGTCGCGCCGGCCTTCTCGTACAGGTACGCGAAGATCAGCTCGCCCTCGCGGCCGGCGTCGCAGGCGTTGATGACCAGGTCGACGTCGTCGTCGCGCAGCAGGCGGCGCACGACCGTCATCTGCTTCTGCGAGCGCTCGTCGCGAACGATCAGCTTGAACGAGCTCGGGACGATCGGAAGATCGGCCATGCGCCACTTCTTGAACTTGTCGTCGTACTCGTCCGGCTCGGCGAGTTGGACGAGGTGGCCGACCGCCCAGGTGATGATGTGATCCGGGCCCTCGAGCCAGCGAACCGTCTTCTCGCCCGTTCCGGTGTGCTTCTGGAACGGGCCCGGGAGAACGCGCGCAAGGTCCTGTCCGACGGACGGCTTCTCGGCGATGACGAGGGTCTTGGGCATTCGCGGGCCAGACTAGCGCCCGCCGCAACGGCCTCGGCGCGCGCCGGCGACCGGCGGCTGTCGCGCAATGCAGGCTCGGCACACCCCTGCGTCGAAACTCCGAAGAACGGATTAGTCTTGGATTTCGAGGAGATTCAGTCGGTGGGCGATACGCGCAGCACGCATCGGGAGGACGGCGGGCCTGCATCGCGCACGGCCGTCGCTCCGCATGGTGCTCGCCGCCCCGCGCCGGACGAGCGCCGGGCGCGCATCCGCCGGCGTGCGATACCGGCTGCCGCGCTCGCGGGCCTGGCGTTCGCGGTCGGCGCCGCGATGGGTGCAGGCGCCGGCGACGACGGTGGCGACGCAGTCAGCGCCTACGCCAAGGCGTGGTCCAAGGGCGACTGGGCGACGATGCACGCACAGCTGACCACCGAGGCGAAGAACGGTACGACCCTGCTGCCGTTCGCCGAGGCGAACCGCGTGGCGCTGGCGACCGCCACCGCAAACGAGACGTCGGTCCAGACCGGCAGCGCGAAGCATCAGGGCGACGGAGTCTGGCGCGTTCCGGTCACCGTCCGCACGCGCGTCTTCGGGACCGTCAAGGGAGCGGTGCTCGTGCCCGTCAAGGAGGACGGCGGGGCGTTCAAGGTCGCGTGGGTCCCGCGGCTCGTCTTCCCCGGGCTGCGCGACGGCGAGACGCTCGAGCGCCAGACGAAGATGCCCGCCCGCGGGTCGCTGCTCGCCCGCGACGGCGCGGTCCTGCCAAAGGCCCCGATCGCACCTCCACGATCCCCGACGTCGCGGCCCAGGTGGTCGGGAAGCTCGGCGTCGCACCGGCCGAGCAGACCCAGGAGCCCAGCGCACTCGGCACCCCGCCCGATGCGAAGGTCGGCATCAGCGGGCTCGAGCGGATCTTCGAGGAACGGCTCGGCGGGGTGCCCTCGGGCACGCTGACCGCCGGCGGGCGCGTGCTGGGACGCGGGAACGGGCGCCGCGGTGAGAGCGTGCGCACCACCATCGACCCGGACGTCGAACGCGCGACGAGCGCCGCGCTCGGCGGACGCTACGGCGGCGCCGTGTCACTCGATCCGTCGACCGGTGCCGTTTACGCCTTCGCCGGCGTCCCGTTCTCGATCCTGCAACCGCCGGGCTCGACGTTCAAGGTCATCACCACCGCGGGAGCACTCGACGCCGGGGTCCTGAAGACGACCGACACGTTCCCCTTCCAGTCCAAGGCCGTGCTCTCGGGCGTGCCGCTCGCGAACGCCGGCGGGGAGGTCTGCGGCGGGACGCTGGCCGATGCGTTCGCCGTGTCCTGCAACTCGGTGTTCGCGCCGCTGGGGGCGAAGCTCGGCGCCGAGGCGCTCGTCAAGACGGCTGAGCGCTTCGGATTCAACCAGCCGGATCCGCTCCCGGGCGTCGCGCAGAGCTCGATCCCCCAGGCCAACGAGATCGGCGACGACCTCGCCGTGGGCTCGTCGGCCATCGGGCAGGACCGCGTCCAGGCGACCACGCTCGAGATGGCCGAGGTCGCGGCCACGATCGCAAACGCGGGCCGCCGGCCGAGGCTGACACTCGACCTGGCCCAGTCGCGCCGCGCGAAGCCCGGCGACGGCGTCCGGGCGATCAAGGCCCGCACGGCGCGGCAGATGCGCACGCTGATGCTCGGCGTCGTCCGCTACGGCACCGGCACCGCTGCCCAGATCACCGGCGTGCCCGTCGCCGGCAAGACGGGCACCGCGGAGCTGAAGTCGCGCGTGCCCGGTGACACGACGGCAGACAATCCGCAGGACACGGACGCGTGGTTCATCGCCTTCGCCCCCGCTCAGAAGGGGCGCCGCGCGCGCGCGGCGGTCGGCGTCATGCTGGTCGGCGCCGGCGCGGGCGGCGACAGCGCCGCGCCGGTCGCACGCGAGATCCTCGCGGCGACGCTCCGGCGCTAGGAAGGTCTCTTGAAGGCGACCGTCGATCTGTACTGGCTGCCGCTCGGTGCCGGGGGTCACTTCGTCCGCTTCAACGGTCGTGCGTACGAGGCGGTCGTTGCGCGCGCAGGTCGGCGGCCGGCTTGTGATCTCTACCACTCGGCGCTCGAGGTGTCCTCCGGCTCGGGCCGGTTCGTGATCGAGATGACGCCGGTCCCCGACACGCTGGGCGCGCGTCGTGGGGTCGTCGGCGAGGGCACGGTGGGCGCTCGTTGGGCGGGGCGCTTCAGGATCTTTCGCTACGAGATCCGGCGTTGGCCCGCCGGTCAGATCCCCGACGTGGCAGAGGCGGTCGACAGCCCGCGACGCCTGAGCGACGAGGACGCGTGCGCGCGCCGGGTGCTCGATCTCGTTTCGCAGGTGCCCAGGCTCGTCTGGGGTCGCGACGAGCTCAAGACCGGCGAGATGTGGAACTCGAACTCGGTCATTGCGTGGCTGATCGAGCGCAGCGGCATCGACGTCGAGTCGATCCGGCCTCCCGCGGGCGGTCGCGCCCCGGGCTGGCAGGCCGGGATCACGGTGGCCCGCCGAGTGGAACCCGACAGGTCCTGAGGGCGCGTCGGGGTTCCGAAGCGAAGGGGCGGCCCTAGACGTCGAGCCGAACGCTCGACTCGGCCTTCGGGACCAGCGTGCTGGAGAAGCCGAGCTCGAGCGGGCGGAAGTCCAGCGCGGGAAGCTGCAGCTTGAACAGCAGCAGCGCGCCGCCGGGAGGCGTGCTCGTCGCCACGCTGTTGAGCCGCGGGTAGACGCCGCCGGGCAGGACCGGCGTGGAGCGGTAGGCGAACGGGTTGATCCGCTGCAGCGCGATCGGCTTGAAGACGCGGCCGCGCGTATCGACGATCTTGAACTCGTCGGCGCCCTTGCCGACGTTGTCGGACTTGTTCGTGATCCGCACCCAGACCGCGAACCACACCTCGTCGGGCTTCAGGCCGCGGTCGGCCGGCGGGATGCCGACGAGCAGGGCGCGATCCCCGACGTCCGCCTGGTTGAGCTGGCGCGAGAGCTGCACCTGGTACTGCATCTGGCCGAGTGTCACGAACTGCGCCTCGGACTCGCCGTGGGTGATGGTCTTCTGCTTGTCCCCGCAGGCGGCGAGCGCGAGGGAGGACAGGGCGAGGAGGATGAGGAGAAGACGACGCGTCATGGCGACGCGGGAGTCTAATTGATCATCAGACGGGCAGGCGCGTCGCGGGCTTGCGCGGCCCTCCGGCGATCGTCGCGCGGTCGCCGCGCAGGCGATCTTCCTCGAGGATCAGCCGCAGGCGCTTGAGCGCCTTGCGCCAGTGACGCCGCATCGCGCGCTTCTGCCCGAGCGACTCCAGGAACTTGTCCGTCGGCAGCTGCGGCCGGGTCTCGAACGTCACCTCGACGCGCGTCGAACCGCCGGGTCCGGGGCGCAGGTGGAAGACGGTCAGCGTGCGAACGCGGTTGAACTTGCCGCTGCGACCCGCCAGCACGAGTGTGCGCGGCTCGTCGGCCTCCACGATCGACCAGTCGCCCCAGGGGAAGCGGGCGAACGGGAGCTTTGCCTCGAAGCGGCCTCCGGCACCCAGGCCGAAGGTGTCCTCGCGAGTCATGTGCCAATCCGTGAGGAAGTGGTCGGTGAACTCGGGATGGTTCGCGACGTCGGCGAGGTATTCGAAGATCTCCTCGCTCGGACGGGCGATGGTCGTATCGAGCGTGAACGGCTGCATCGGCGCGGCGCAGTCTACCTGCGCCGCGGCAGCCGACCCCTGCGCCTCAGGCGGCTCGCGGGATCGGGTAGCGCCTGACGCTCACGCCGTGCTCGACGTGATGCACGAGCTCACTGTGAGACGGCGCGTCGCGATGGCTTGCACGGCACAGCGTGCAGACCGCTCCGGTCTCGTAGTGATGGATCGTCTCGCCGATCAGCGGGTGGCGGCCGCAATCGACGCACTGCACGCTGCCGGCGGCGCGCGCGGTCACGCCCTTGCGCAGCAGCGCGCGTTCGAGGTCGGGTTCCGCGATTCCGAGCAGTGGACGCAGCATGGGTCCGTTTTCGGCGCCGGCAACTCTTGTCCTGCGGAACGCGCGAAATCGTGCAAACAGCGTCTTTTGGCCCAATCGCCGATTGACTCGCGCGCTACTCTCTGATCAAGCGACCGGGTGTGGTGTGCACCCGAGAAGCGGAGAAGACATGAGTGAGAGCACGCGTGTAGTGGAGTCTCTGACCTCGGGGACCCTGGCAGGCATGGGGTCGTTCCGGTGTCAGCAGTGCGGCTACGTCGTCTCGCTCGAGACCGAGGACGCGCTTCCCCCGTGCCCTGGCTGCACGAGCAACCGGTTCGTGCGCGCTTCGCTGTTCTCCGGCGAGACGAACATCGGCCACGTGCGCTCCGCCTCACCCTCGAGCACCGAGCCGCAGGAGCTGATGGACATGCTCGACGCGGCTCGCGCCGACATGGAGGCCGAGGGCCAGTACCTCGTGTTCCGCGACGGCGCCGACGTGCGCGTCGTCCCACTGACGCGCGAATGGACGCGGATCGGGCGCAGCCTCGCCGCCGACGTGCGCTTCGACGACCCGACCGTCTCACGTCGTCATGCACTGATCGTCCGCCAGCCGGACGGTGTCCGCGTGCTGGACGACAGGAGCCTCAACGGCGTGTTCGTCAATGGCCGCCGCATCGAGTGGCGCACGCTGGTGGACGGCGACGAGATCGCGGTCGGGCGCTACCGCCTGCACTTCGTCGACGTCTCGGTCGCCCGCCCCCAGACGGAGTCCGTCGTCGCGCTCGACCTCGAGCCTTGAGGTCGCCTAGACTGAGCGCCCGATGGCGCTGAAGATCGCGGTTCTCTCCCAGAAGGGCGGCACCGGCAAGACGACCGCCGTTCGGCACCTCACCGAGGCGTTCCGCGATGCGGGCCTCAGCGTGCTCGCGATCGACCTCGATCCGCAGGGCAACCTCTCCGACTACTTCGACATCGAGCCCGAGGCCGAGCCGACGATCGGCGACGTCCTGGGCGGGCGCGCAACCGCGACCGAGGCGATCCACAACGACGTGATCCCGGCCAATCTCAGCCTCGCCGAGGCCGAGCTGACGCTCGCGGGGAAGATGGGCCGGGAGCTGACGCTGCGGCGCGCGCTGGCGGACGTCGACGACGCCTACGACGTCGTGTTCGTCGACTGCCCGCCGGCGCTGGGGCTGCTCACGGTCAACGCGCTCGTCGCCGCCGACTACGCGCTGCTCTCGAGCGAGGCGCAGTACTTCGCCCTCCAGGGCGTCGAGCAGGCGCTCGAGGTCATCAAGCTCGCCCGCGAGAGCCTGAACCCAGGACTGGAATGGCTCGGCGTGCTGTTCAACATCGCCGACATGCGCACCGTGCACTCGCGCGAGGCGTACGAGTCGCTGAAGGAGCACGTCGGCGACAAGCTGCTCGAGCATTCCGTGCGCCAGTCGATCGCGTACGCCGAATCCGCCGAGCGTGCGGTCTCGATCTTCGACCACCGGCCCGATCTGGGCACGGACTACCTCCAGGTCGCCGAAGAGCTGCTGCGCCGCCTGGGGCTCGACGGCCCGCGCGCGAAGATCCGCGCGCTGATGCCCTCCCCCGCCTAGAGCTCGCGGACGTCGGCTCCGACCGGCTCGAAGGGCACGCGCAGTACGGCGGCCCAATCGCCGACCGCGGCCCGGGCGGCCTCGATCACGCCGCCGGTCGCCTCGTAGCGCGTCCACAGCAGGACCGTCGGGCCGGCCCCGGAGATCGTCCCCCCGAGCGCGCCCAGCTCGCAGGCTCGGCGAACGAGGTCCATCGAACGCGGATAGAGGTGCGCGCGCCGGTCCTGATGCAGCCTGTCGGCCAGTCCGCGGGCGACGAGGTCGAGGTCGCCCGAGGCGAGCCCGGCAGCCAGCAGCGCGCCGTGCGCGACGTTGAACACCGCGTCAGCCATCGGCACCTCGGCGGGCAGCAGGTCGCGCGCGAGTTTCGTGCGGACGTGCTCGTGCGGCACGACCAGCACCGCCTCGAGCCCGTCCGGCGCCTCGAAGCGCACGGCGTCGTCGTCGGCGCAGACGACGATCCCCCCGCGCAGCGCGGCGGCCACGTTGTCGGGATGCCCCTCGCAGGCCGTTCCGAGCGCGAGCAGGTCGGCATCGAGCTCGAACAGGTGGTCGGCCGCGACGAGGCCGGCGACGAATGCGGCCGCGCTGGTTCCCAGGCCGCCGGAGAGCGGGATGTCCGACGTGATCCTGAAGGTGAAGCCGTCCGCGGGGTGCAGGCGCTCGAAGCCGCGGACCGCGAGGTTGCGCCGGTCCCTGGCGATCGCGAGGTCCGTCTCGACGGCGAACACGCCGGGCGTCTCGACGACCTCCAGCTCCATGTGCAGGGAGAGCGCCGCGCAGAACGTGTCGAAGCCCGGCCCGAGATTGGCGGACGAGGCTGGGACGCGGACGAGGCGGCGGCGCTGCACGGGGACCACTACCCGAGGACGGCGCGCTCGACCGCGGCCAGCTCGGGTTCGCACGGCACGACGGTTCCCGCCTGCTCGAGCGCCGTCTGCGGATCCTTCAGCCCGTGCCCGGTCAGGATGCAGACGATCCGCTCGACGCCCTCGGGCACGCCGTGCGCCAGCAGCCCCGCGACCGGCGCCGCGCTCGCCGGCTCGCAGAAGACGCCCTCGCGCTGGGCGAGCAGGCGGTAGGCGTCGAGGATCTGCTCGTCGCTGACGGCCTCGATGCGGCCGCTGGAATCGCGCACGGCCGTCATCGCCTCCTCCCAGCGCGCGGGATTCCCGATGCGAATCGCGCTGGCCACCGTCTCGGGCGCCTCGACGCGCTTGCCGGTCACCAGCGGTGCGGCTCCCGCGGCCTGGAAGCCGAGCATCCGCGGTGCCTCGTCCATCTCCTGGAAGCCCTTCCAGTACGCGGTGATGTTCCCCGCGTTGCCGACGGGGATGCAGAGCGCGTCGATCGCCCCGATCTCCTCGAGGATCTCGAACGACGCCGTCTTCTGGCCCTCGATGCGAAACGGATTCACAGAGTTCACCAGCGCGATCGGGTGCTTGGCGGTCATCTCGCGCACGAGCTCGAGCGCCTGGTCGAAGTTGCCGCGCAGCGCGATCACGCGCGCACCGTGCATCAGCGCCTGGGCGAGCTTCCCGGTGGCGATCTTGCCCTCCGGCACGATCACGGCGCCGGTCAGCCCGGCGCGGCCGGCGTACGCGGCCGCGCTGGCCGCCGTGTTGCCCGTCGAGGCGCACATCACAGCGGCGGCGCCGTCGCGGACGGCGGCGGAGACCGCGCACGTCATCCCGCGGTCCTTGAACGAGCCGGTGGGGTTCGCGCCCTCGATCTTCAACCACACCTGCGCGCCGACGCGCTCGGAGACGTGGTCGGCGTAGACGAGCGGCGTCGAGCCCTCCTGCAGGCTGATGACGGGATCGCCGGCGGCGAACGGCAGGCGGTCGCGGTAGCGCTCGATGAGACCCGCCATCAGCTCGTGAACTGCTCGTCGATGACGCGGATCGCCCGCGGCCGCGCACGGACGAAGTCCAGGCCGGCGATCAGGTCGCAGGCCGCGAAGAACTTCGACTCCAGCAGCGGGTGCGTGACCATCACGAGGCGTGCGTTGTCACCGAGGCCCTGCTGTACGACGGATTTGATCGACGCGCCCTGCAGGCCGAGCAGCTGCGCGATCTGCGCCAGGACTCCTGGCCGGTCGGCGACCTCCAGGTGCAGGTAGAACGCGGACTCGACGTCCTGGACCACCTCGAGGCGCTCGGTGGTCTCGGGTGTCGAGGCCGGCGGGATCATCGCGCTGATCACGTCGCCCAGGACCGCGCTGGCCGTCTGCGGCCCACCCGCGCCGGGGCCGGAGATCGTGATCTCGGTGATCGCCTCGGACTCGATCGTGACGGCGTTGAACGGGCCGTCGATCGCCGCCAGCGGATGCCCCGCATAGAGGAAGGCGGGATGAACGCGGACCGAGAGCTGCCCGTCGCCGCAGCGCTCGGCGGTCCCCAACAGCTTCAGGCCGAGCCCGAGCTCGTGGGCGTACGCCATGTCGTCGGCGGTCAGGTGCTCGATGCCCTCGCAGACGACCTCGTCGATGTGCACCGGCGTGTTGAACGCGAGCCGCGCGAGGATCGCCATTTTCGCGGCCGCGTCCTTGCCGCTGACGTCCTCGCTCGGATCGGCCTCGGCGTAGCCGAGCGCCTGGGCCTCGGCCAGCGCCTCGGCGTACGGCGCGCCCGTCGCCGCCATCTGGCTGAGGATGAAGTTCGTCGTCCCGTTGACGATCCCGTGGATCCGATCGATGTGCGCCCCGGCCAGCGACTCCGACAGCACGCGGATCACCGGGACGACCCCGGCGACGGCCGCCTCGAAACGCAGCTGGACGCCGTTCTCGCGCGCCACCGCCCACAGCTCCTCGCCGTGCTGGCTCAGGAGCTGCTTGTTGGCGGTCACGACGTGCTTGCCCGCGGTCATCGCGCGCAGGACGTAGTCGCGCGCCGGGTCGATCCCGCCCATGACCTCGACGACCAGGTCGCTCTCGGCGAGGATCTGATCGACGTCGCCCTCGCTGCGGCGCAGGACGCCGACGATCTGGGGACGCAGGCCCGTGAGCTCGGCGATCCGGTCGGCGCGCGCGGCGATGAGCGTCTCGAACGCCGAGCCGACGGTGCCGCGGCCGAGCAGGCCGATGCGGAAGACCCCGGGCTCAGCCGACATCGCGGGCCACCAGATCCTCGTAGGTCTCGCGGCGCACGACGAGGCGGGCGTCGCCGTCCTTCGCGAACACGACCGGGGGGCGCAGCGCCCCGTTGTAGGTGTTGGCCATCGCATGACCGTAGGCCCCGGTGGCCGGCATGGCCAGGATGTCGCCGGCCCGCGGGTCGTCCAGATCGGCGTCGCGGACGAGGATGTCGCCGGACTCGCAGTGCTTGCCGACGACGTGGCAGCGCGTCCCGCCCCCGAAACGGTCCGCGACCTGGACCTCGTAGCGAGCGTCGTAGAGCATCGGGCGAAGGTTGTCCGACATGCCGCCGTCGACGGCGACGTACGTGTCGACGTTGCGCTTCACGGACTGCACCTCGTAGAGGGTCACGCACGAGTTCGCGACCAGTGCCCGTCCCGGCTCGTCGATGATCCGCCTGCCCGGGCCCGCGATCTGGTGGACGGCGTCGACCTTGGCGGCGACGTAGTCCTCGATCGACGGCGGGTCGTCGTGCGCACCGTACGCGACGCCGAGCCCGCCCCCGAGGTTGTAGGCGTCGAACTCGCCGAGCACCATGAGCCGCTCCATCGCGATCCGGAACGGCTCGAGATCCATGATCTGCGACCCGATGTGGAAGTGCAGCCCCTTCAGGTCGACCGCATCCGAGTGCCGCGAGCGCTCGATCGCCGCGGGTGCGTGCGAGAGGTCGAAGCCGAACTTCGTGTTCGGTCCGCCCGTCGAGATCGCCGGGTGGGTGTCCGGGCTCACGCCCGGGGCGATCCGCAGGAAGACCGGCTGCCGGCGTCCCTCCGGGACGAGATCCTCCAACAGGATCAGGTCGCGCATGTTGTCGACGATCACGTCGCCGACGCCCGCCTCCATCGCATAGGCGATCTCCGCCGCGCTCTTGGCGTTGCCGTGCAGGTGGATGCGGGCCGGGTCGACACCGCCGGCCAGTGCCAGCGCGAGCTCGCCCCCCGACGCGACGTCGCAGCCGATCCCCTCCTCGAACAGCAGGCGGTAGATCGCCGTGCAGGGAAACGCCTTGGACGCGAAGACGACCTCGAAGTTCTCGGTGCGGGCAGCGAATGCCTGGACGAATGCGCGGGCGCGGGCGCGGATGTCGTCCTCGGCGACGACGAAGCACGGGGTCCCGAACTCGCGGGCCAGCTCGATCGTGTCGCACCCGCCGACGTGCAGCCGCCCGCGCCCGTCCAGGTGGCTCCCGAGCGGGTAGACGTGGGAGAGCTGTTGCGCCGCGGCCATCGGCGGCGCATCATGCCATGCCGTGCGCACCGTCAACGTCGAGCCGCCGGCGGACATCGGGGTCTGCGACGGCCTCGCCTACGCGCTGTTCCTTCCGGAGAGTGCCGCGCGCGGGGGCGTCGTCATCCTGCACGGGGCCGGGTCCTGCAAGGAGTCCGCTACGACTTCGCCCGGCGCTGCCGGACGTACGGCTTCGCGGCGATCGCGTTCGACCTGCGCGGACACGGCGAGAGCGACGGCGCGCTCGACGGCCGCGCGGTCGCCGACGTCGTGACGATCGCCGGCTGCTCCCGCGGGGCGCACCGGTCGCGCTGCGCGGATCGAGCATGGGCGGCTACCTCGCGCTGGTCGCCGCCGAGGCGGCCGGCGCCGGCGCCGTGGTCGCGATCTGCCCGGCGAGCGCCGCCGGGCTGCGGCAGGGCGGGCGCGCTGGGCGATGGCCCTTCCGCGCGGCCGACCCGGGCCTCGATGCGTTCCTCGCCGAACACGACGAGGTCGCGGCGGCGGAGGACCTCGCGTGCCCGCTGCTGCTGCTGCACGCCGAGGGCGACGAGGTGGTCCCGGTGGCGCATTCGCAGGCCCTGTACGCCGTCGTCGAGCACAGCCGCCTGGTGATCGTCCCCGGTGGCCACCACCGCTCGATCCAGCACGACGCCGAGCTGCAGGACCTGAGCGTGCGGTTCATCCGCAAGTCGCTGGGCCGCGGCGCCTGAGCGGTCGTTCAGGAAGCCGCGGGCTGAGCTGCCGGGGCGACGCGCGTGACGCCGCGCGGCAGCAGCACCAGCCGTGCCGGCGCCTGATGAGCAGCAGCCAGGTCGCGCCCGCGATCATCATCGCGACGCTCTGCAGCTGCGGGAGCGTCAGCCCCAGCGCGGCGATGTCGTTGCGGCGAAGGAACTCGACGAGCAGCCGCTGGTGCCCGCCCCGAGCAGCCACATCGCGAACAGGGCGCCGGGGCGCACGACGTCGCGAAGCGTCCCAGAGCGCCGAGCGCGATCAGGCCCATCGCGAGCGTCTCGTAGATCGGGGTCGGATGGACCGTCACGCCCGGATCGGTCGGGACGGTGCCGTGCGGGTAGCCCATCGCCCATGGGCCGTTCCACGCCTTGCCGTAGTCGCCGTCGCCGGAGAGCTGGCAGCCGATCCGCCCGATCGCGTTGCCGAGCGCCAGCGGGACGCCGCCATGTCCAGCGTGTCGAGCCCCAGCCAGCCGCGCCAGTGCGCCCAGACGCAGACGAACAGGGCGCCGCCCAGAACGCCGCCGTACCAGACGAGGCCGGAGCCCGAGAAGATGCTGCCGAGCACATCGCCCCTGACGCGATCGAGGTTCTCGAGCATCCAGATCAGGCGCGCGCCGACCAGCCCGCCGGCCAGCGCGGCGAAGATCATCTCGTAGGCCCAGTCACCCGGAAGGCCCTGCTCCTTCATCCGGCGATGGATCACCGCTCCCGAGGCCAGGAAGCCCAGGGCGAACATCAGGCCGAAGGTCTTGACGGGAAGACCCAGGACGTCGATCTCGGGCTGCACGCCGTGAAGGCTAGAGGCCCGGACGCGGCCGCGCGCTACAGGTAGTTCAGCGGGTTCGTGACCGCACCGTTGATGCGGACCTCGAAATGCAGGTGCGGGCCGAAGCACAGGCCGGTGCACCCGGAGATGCCGATCACCTGGCCCTTGCTGACCTGCTGGCCGACGCTGACGCCGATGCTCGACTGGTGCGCGTAACAGGTCGAGAGCGAGGCGGTGTGCTGCAGGCACGTGTAGTTGCCGTAGCCGCCGGTCGGCCCGGCGAGCGCGACACGGCCGCCCAGCGCGGCGCGGATCGGCGTGCCGCTGGGAACGCCGATGTCGATGCCGGGGTGGCAGGCCTCCCAGGCGCGCCGCTCGCAGAACTGCGAGGTGATCGGCCCGTTGACCGGCCAGATCATCTGCCGGAACCACCGCGGATCGGCCCTGCCGGCAGGGAACCGCCCGGGTTGCTGAGGATGCCCTGGATCTTCGCCTGCGTCGCCTTCATCTGGGAGAGCGAGCCCTCGAGCTTCACGCGCTCGGACTTCACGCCGGCGAGCGCGCGGGCCTTGCCCTGGCGCGTCTGGTCGTATCCGACGCGGGTGTCGATCAGCTCCTGCTTGATCGAGGCGACCGCGTCGCGGCGGCTCGTGATGCGCGCGGTGACCTGCTGCTGGCGGCCCTCGAGCTTGTCGAGGCGCTGCGCGTTGTCGGTCGCGTCGGCCTTGGCGCTGGCGACGGTGCGGATGATCCGCTCGTCCTGCTGGTTGATCCGCTTGAGGAACTCGCTGCGCTCGAGCAGCTGCGCGAACCCGTTCGAGTTGAGGATGACGGTGATGATGTCCGGGGCATCGGCCTGGTAGCGCTCGACGAGGCGCTTGGAGAGCAGCCGTCGTCCGACGGCAAGGCGCACCTTCAGCCGCGCCTGGCGCGAGCGCTGGAAGCGCAGGTCGCTCTGGATGCGCTGCAGATCGGAACGGGCGCCGTCGAGGTCGGCCTGGATCGCGGACTCGCGCGACTGGAGTGAGCCGATCTTGCCCTGAAGGCGGTTGATCTTGGCGGTCCAGGCGGCGATGTCGCTGCTGAGCACGCGCTCCGTGCCCTTCTTGCGCCCGATCTTGCCCTGCGTCTTCTCGATCTTCTGCTGCAGGTCGCTGAGCTTCGTCTGGTTCGTCGCGCCACTGGAGACCAGCGGGATGAGCGCCCAGAGCAGCAGTGGGAGGATCGCGATCGCGATCAGGAGGCGCAGGCGCATCGGGCGCGGGAAGGTACGAGTCGGTCGTCGCATCGGTCAATCGCTGCAAGCCGGCCTGCGAGGTGAGGAGAGCTGCGCTGCTCTCAGGTGGGTTCCCCGCTCCTGCTGGGCTTTCCAGCGGAATTCGACCGAGGACGAGCGTACCAGCGCTACCCTCGTTCAGTCCCCGTTTAGGGTTATCGGCAAGGATTCCTGCATGCCCCGCACGACCTCATCGATCGGCCGCGACGCCGGACTTCAGGCGCGGATGTTCCTGACGCTGTTCCTGCTGGGCCTGTTGTACGTGGCCTTCATGGTCGCGTTGTTCGCCGCGGGCGCCGGCGTCGTGATGATCGCGGCGTTCGCCGCGGTCCTGCTCGCCGTCCAGTACTTCGCCTCCGACAAGATCGCGCTCGCCTCGGTGGGCGCCCGCACCGTCACGCCGGAGGAGCAGCCGGCGCTGCACGCGACGATCGACCGGCTCTGCCTGCAGGCCGACCTGCCCAAGCCGCAGGTCGCCGTCATGCAGTCCTCGATGCCCAACGCATTCGCCCTCGGGCGCTCGCCGAAGCACGCCACCGTCTGCGCCACGACGGGCATCCTGGACCTGCTCGAGCCGGCGGAGCTCGAGGGCGTGATGGCACACGAGCTGTCCCATGTCGCCAACCGCGACGTGGCGATCATGACGCTCGCCAGCTTCTTCGCCTCGCTGGCCTCGATGATCCTGCAGTTCAGCTTCTTCTTCGGGGGCGGCGGGGACGACGACGACGGCCCCGGCGTGTTCGGCATCATCGTCGCCTCGATGGCGGTCTACGCGATCTCCTTCTTCCTGATGCAGGCGCTGTCGCGGTATCGCGAGTTCGCCGCCGATCGCGGCGCCGCCGTGCTGACCGGCCGGCCGAGCGCGCTCGCCTCCGCGCTGATGAAGATCGGCGGCGAGATGGACCGCGTCCCCCAGCGCGACCTGCGCGCCCATTCGGAGATGAACGCCTTCTACATCTTCCCCGCGCGGGCGAAGAACTCGGTGTTCAACCTGTTCTCGACGCACCCGCCGATGGAGCAGCGCCTCGCGCGGCTCGCCGAGATGGAGGCCCAGCTGCAGGGCACGTCCGGAGCGGCCGCGGTCGCCATCCCCGCCTGAGCCGCGACTCCGGCGTAGGCTCCGGCGGATGGGACTCTTCGACGCGATCAGCGGGCGGCGCAAGGTCAAGGGCCCCGCGCCCGACCGGCTGTTCGCGATCACGACCGCGGCGATCTCGCTGGAGGCTGCGCACGGCATCACGACGCGCGGCAGCGCCGCGATCGTCTTCCAGCCACTCGCGACGGGCGACTTCGAGCAGATCGTCAGCGACATGGAGGACGTGCTGCGCGGGACCGGCGACGAGACGGGCTCGACGATCGACACGCACGACGACGACTTCGGCTACCGCTGGATGATCGTGCACGACGATGACGTCGACGACCTCGCAGTCGGGATCAACGCCGTCAGCGACCAGCTCGAACTGGACGGCTACGGCGAGCGCCTCCTGTGCGCCGTCTTCGCCTTTCAGGATTCGAGCGGCGCTCCGCTGCACTTCATCTACAACTTCAAGCGCGGGACGTGGTACCCGTTCGCCCCGAAGGGCACCGCTCAGGAGCGTTCCACCGAGCAGGAGCTCCGGCTGCGGGCGATCATCGGCGCGGACCTGCCTGTCGAGCCCGAGCTGTCCCGGTGGTTCCCGCTGTGGGGCATCCCGATCTGACGGGATAGTCTGACCTCAACGCTCACGTTCACGATCAGCAGAAGGAGCAGCCATGGCCGGTCTCGGCGGACGCATGTCCACCGTCGTCAAGGCGAAGGTCTCGAAGCTCCTCGACAAGGCCGAGGATCCGGCCGAGACCCTCGACTACAGCTACCAGAAGCAGGTCGAATCGCTGCAGAACGTCAAGAAGGGCATCGCGGACGTCGTCACGGCGAAGAAGCGCCTGCAGATGCAGGCCAAGACGCTGCAGAGAGCGGTCGTCAAGCTCGACACCCAGGCGCGCCAGGCGCTCTCACAGGGCAATGAGGAGCTGGCCCGCGTCGGCGCTCGAGCGCAAGAACGTCGCGCAGACCGAGCTGCAGTCGCTCGACACGCAGGTCGCCGAACTCGAAGCCCAGCAGCAGAAGCTGACCGACTCCGAGGCGAAGCTGCGCGCCAAGATCGAGGCCTTCCGCACGAAGAAGGAGGTCATCAAGGCGCAGTACTCCGCCGCCGAGGCGCAGGTGCGGATCTCCGAGGCCGCCACGGGCGTCGGCGAGGAGATGGCCGACGTGGGGCTGGCGATGCAGCGCGCGGTCGACAAGACCGAGAACATGCAGCGCGCGCGCCGACGCCGTCGCCGAGCTCGAGGCGGCCGGGACGTTCGACGACATCACCCAGCTCGGCTCCGGGGACGACGACATCGACCGGCAGCTCAAGGAGCTTTCGAACAAGAGCGTCGTCGACGACGACCTCGCCAAGCTCAAGGCCGAGCTGGGCCAGGGCGCGGCGCCCGACCAGATCGGCGCCGGCGAGCCGGCAGTCGACGGTGAGGCCGTCGAAGCCGATCCGGCCGCGCCCGCCGACGCAAAGGAGCAGGCGTGATCGTCAGGATCTCCGGCGAGGGACAGTTCCACCTGTCCGACGACGCCATCGCTCGCGTCAACGAGCTCGACAACGCGGTCGTCACGGCCGCCGAGGCAGGCGACGAGGCGCGGTTCGCGTCCACGTTCGCGGAGCTGCTGTCACTCGTGCGCGCCGAAGGGACGGAGCTGGCCGGCGACGACCTCGCGACGTCCGACGTGATCCTGCCCCGCGCCCGAGACGACGCTCGAGGAAGCCGCCGAGACCTTCACCGGCGACGGCCTGATCCCGGACTGAGGGCGGACGTACGTCCGAAGCCTGTAGGCGTAGGGCGCCGGTATCGCGGATGCCGGGCGTCGCTCGATGCCGCCGCCGATGCTGGTTGCATTGGCAAGGGATCGAGGGGCGATCCGGCGCCGCGAAACGGCGACGTACGGCTACAGGCCGACGGGGTGGCGCTGGCGGTACCCAGCGTCCGACTTGCGCAGCGGGCGCCAGCGCGGCCCCTTGCCGCCGCGGCGGTCGTCGGCGGCGCTCGTGTCGAGTCGCAGGCCGGCGATCACGGCGTACGCATGGCCGGGGTTCGTGAAGACGGTGATCCACGCGCCCTTGCCGCCGGCGCCCCACTTCATGAACGACGACGAGTCCAGCGGGCTGGCGATCAGGTCGGCGCCACCGAGCGCGTGCGAGACGGTGCCGGAGCAGTCGTACGCGGTGTCCTTGAAGCTCTTGTGCCCGCCGCCGTAGCGGTAGGGCAGGCCGATGATCTCGTTCGCGGCCCAGATCGCCTGCTGCACCGCATCGGGCGCGTCCTCGGGCGCGGCCGCAAGCCCGGTGGGCAGAAGCTTCGCCGTGTCGCCCGGAACGGTGGGGGTGGCAGCGAGGTTCGGCTGACCGAACGCCTGGCCGCCGACGACGCCCTGGGAATCCGCGAGCTGCTGGTCGCTCGCCTGCGTTCCGGCGACGGCAGCGGACGGCACGATCGCGCAGCATGCGACGGCAATGGCGGCGATCGTTGATGTGCGAAGGCGCAAGCGGTTCAAGCTCTCGTTCAGCGGCCTACGGGGTTAGCTGACGGGCTAGCGCGGAACGATCTGCGCTTCGCACGGAGAACCGTGCAATTCGCCCCAACCTTCTGGGTCCCCCGATCCCCGGTGAGGGATTCGGCGTTTGCGAGTCGCAACTGTACAGAACTCCGCCGACGGACATGCCGAGACCACGACGTACCGGCCGACATCCCCGCAACGAGCGGCTTTTCGCGGCGACCGGCGGATCGCCGTGCGCCCACCGATACGCTCGCGCCCGATGGCTCCGCCCCTGCGCCCGTTCCTCGCCCTGCTTGCCGCCAGCGCCGCGGTCGCGGGGCTCGCCGCCTGTGGTGGCGACTCGCCGTCCAAGGCCACCACGAGCGTCACCACCGGCGTCGCCGCGCCGGTGGTCCCGCCGGCGACCATCGGCTACCCGACGCTCGCCACGAAGAACACGACGCGCGTCAGCACGGCGACGGCGACGGCGACGGCCGCCGCCGTGGCCCGCATCGTGTTCCCCGGCGGACCCGCCGCGGGGCAGCAGGCGACGGCCGTCGCGCTGGCGGACAAGGACGACTGGCGCGCAGCCCTCGCGGGCGCGGTCCTGATGGCGCCGCCGCTGCGCGCGCCGATGCTGTTCACGGACAACGGGGAGACGCCCAAGGAGACCGCCGACACGCTTGCTGCGCTCGCCCCGAAGGGCGCCGCCTCCGCGGCCGGCGCACAGGCGATCCGCCTCGGCACCGCCGGCGACCCGGGCGGACTGCGCACCGTGTCGATCGCCGGCGACGATCCGTTCACGCTCGCGCACAACATCGACATCTACCGCTCACGCGTCGCCGGTCAGGAGAGCCGCAGCGTCCTCGTCGTCCCGGCCGACCAGCCGGCCTACGCGATGCCGGCGGCCGCCTGGGCGGCGAAATCCGGGGACAGCATCCTGTTCGCGCAGCGGGACGTGCTTCCCGAGCAGACGCGATCGGCCATCGCGCTGCATGCGCGCCCACGGATCTACGTCCTCGGCCCGCCCTCGGCCATCTCGGCGAAGGTCGTGACGGAGCTCGGCAGGCTGGGCGCGGTCACGCGGATCGCGGGCGCCACCCCGCAGGCGTCCGCGGTCGCGTTCGCGCGCTTCGCCGACGGCGCCTTCGGCTGGCGGGTCGTCGATCCCGGCCACGGGCTGGTGTTCGCAAACCCGCAGCGGCCGAGCGACGCCGGCGCGGCGGCGCCGCTGTCGGCAAGCGGCACGTATGGGCCGCTGCTCGTGACATCCGCGGACGGCAGGCTGCCGCCGGCGGCCGCCGCGTTCCTCCTGGACATCAAGCCCGGGTACTCCAGCGACCCCGTGCGCGGGGTCTACAATCACGGCTGGATCGTCGGCGACCCCTCAGCGGTGTCGGTCGGCACGCAGGCCGGCATCGACGGCCTGCTCGAGATCGCCCCTGTCAAGCCCTGAGATCAGCGAGCACCCGTGAGCGAAGCCGAGGACCCGAACGTGCGCGAGAAGGACGGCAACGGCGTCAGCGTCGACGACGTCCGCAAGCTGATGGGCGCCTCGACCCCGCACTTCGCGCTTCAGCTCCGCAACCGGATCAAGCAGCTGATCCGCGCCCTGCCCGCCGATCACCCGGCGCGGATCGAGGGCGAGCGCGAGATCCTGCGCCTGGACCGGCTCGGCGCCGAGGGCGAGCAGCGTGGCCATCGCGCCGAGGCCGGCCTGGAGCCGCTCGCCTCGGTCGACGACCACCGCTGAGGGACGAGCGGGCGCCGCATGAGCGAGCAGCCCGTCCGGCCCGATGGCGTCCAGGGCAGCGAGCTGCCCGGCCCCTTCGCCGTCGGGCGCTACGCCAATGAGCTGCGCGACTTCCTGCGCCTACGCCCACGCGTTCAGGTGTTCGGCGAAGTCTGGAACTTCAAGATCGCGCGGACCCGCGCGTTCTTCGAGCTGCGCGACAGCGACGGCGCTCTGCCCTGCGGGATCTGGCGCAACAAGCTCGACGCGATGGGCCTGCCGGTCGAGGGGCTGACCGACGGCGCGCAGATCGTCGTCGCCGGGGGCCTGGACTACTACCCGGGCAGCCGCACGGCATCCCCCGGCTTCTCGTTCGACGTCAGCGCGCTGCGCCTCGCCGGCGAGGGCGACCTGCTCGCCCAGCTCGTCGAGCTGCGCCGGCGACTGGACGGCGAAGGCCTCTTCGAGCCCCAGAAGGCGTTGCCGCGCCCGGCGCTGCCGCGGACCATCGGGGTGGTCACCGGGGAGAGCGGAAAGGCCCGCGACGACGTGCTCGCCGCGCTGCGCCGGCGCGGGTGGGCCGGACGGCTCGTCTGGGCCTTCGCGCCGGTACAGGACCGGCGGGCGGCGCCGGCGATCACGCGGGCGCTGCAGGACCTGGCCGCGGTCGACGAGGTCGACGTCGTGATCGTCGCCCGCGGCGGCGGCTCACTGGCCGACCTGTTCGCGTTCTGTGACGAGACCTTGTGCCGCACCGTCGCACTGCTGCGCGTGCCGGTGATCGCCAGCGTCGGCCATCACACCGACCGAACGCTGATCGACGACGTCGCAGCCGTCAGCTGCTCGACCCCGACACACGCCGCCGAGGCGGCCGTGCCGCTGGACCTGGTCGCCGAACACGAGCGTCTGCGCCGCGGCGCGCTGCGCCTGGCCCAGCATGGCCGCGGCGCGATCGTGCAGCGCGCGCGTCGTCTTTCGAGCCTTGCCCGCGTGCCCGGCGAGCACATCGCCCGCCGCCGCCGCGACCTGCACCAGACGCTGCGCGAGCTGCGTGCCTCGGCGACGCGCCGCCGCGACGACGAGCTGGCGCTCACGCGCACGCGTACGGAAGTCCTGCGCCGCAAGACACAGGCCGCCGCCGGCGCGGAGGCGCAGACCCACAGGCGCACCGTTCAGAGCCTCGCGTCGGCGCTCGAGGCCCACGACCCGCGGCGCGTCGTCGAGCGCGGCTACGCGATGGTCGAGGATCGCGACGGCGCGCTGGTGACGAGCGCGGCGCGGGCGCGCGAGGTCCGCGACCTGCGGATCACGTTCGGCGACGCCTCCGTTGATGCGAGGATCGAGGAACCATGAGTGAGCCAGACCAGTTGACCTACGAGGCGGCGACCGCGCGCCTGGAGGAGATCATCAAGCGCCTGGACTCCGGCGAGGCCGGGCTGCGCGAGACGCTCGACCTCGTCAAGGAGGGCCGCGCGCTCGTCGAGTTCTGCGCGGGCGAGCTCGACGCGGTCAGCCAGGGCCTGGAGGAGCTGCGCCTCGACGAGCTCGTCGCGCGCCTCGACCGCCAGGCACCCGCAAAGCTCCCGGAGACGCTGTGACCACGTACGACCGCCTCGCCGGCCTGCCGCTTCTGATCGAGGGCTACAGCCTGACCGCGCGCGAGCAGAACGTCTCGTCCGGCTTCCTGCGCAAGACCACGACGATCTGCCTGGCCGGCGGCGGCCATGAGGGCCAGGGCGAGGACGTCAGCTACGAAGCGGAGGATCAGGAGGCGCTGCAGCGCGCCGGTGCCACCCAGCCGCTCCCCGGCACGTGGA
This sequence comes from uncultured Solirubrobacteraceae bacterium, assembly GCA_963817295.1. Lineage (GTDB taxonomy): Bacteria > Actinomycetota > Thermoleophilia > Solirubrobacterales > Solirubrobacteraceae > F1-60-MAGs163. The sequence goes on from CAWFOF010000009.1 coordinate 31,316, forward strand.
CGCTCGGATCGTTCTGCGAGCACCTCGAGGGCCTCGAGCTGTGGCCGGAGCCGGCGCGGCACGCGGCTTCGGTGCAGTACCGGATCTGGGCGTACGAGTCGGCCGCCCTGGACCTTGCACTGCGCCAGGCCGGGGAGACGCTCCACGGCCTGCTCGGCCGAGCGCTCAGCCCCGTCACGTTCGTCTGCTCCAAGCGTCTGGCCGCCCCGGGCGAGCCGTCGGACCTCACTGCGCTGCTCGACGTGCTCGAGCGCTACCCCACGCTGCGGTTCAAGCTCGATCCCCAGCCGGACTGGGACGCGGCGCTGATCGACCGGCTGCTTGCGACGGGTGCCGTCGACTCGCTCGACTACAAGGGCCTCTATGAGGGGACCGCCGTCGACACGCCGGCCGATCCGGAGTACTACCTGCGGATCGCAGAGGGCTTCCCGGACGCATGGCTCGAGGACCCGAAGCTGACACCCGAGATCGACGCGGCGCTCCTCCCCCACCGCGACCGCATCACGTGGGACGCGAACATCCACTCGGTCGCCGACATCGACGCCCTCCCGTTCGCTCCGCGGATGGTGAACATCAAGCCCTCGCGCTTCGGCCCGCTGAGCAACCTGTTCCATGCCTACGACACCTGCGCCGAGCGCGGGATCGGCATGTACGGCGGCGGCCAGTTCGAGCTCGGGCCGGGACGCGGGCAGATCCAGTACCTCGCGTCGCTGCTGCACCCCGACGGGCCCAACGACGTCGCCCCGACCGGGTACAACGAGCCGCTGCCGCCGGACGGCCTGCCCGCAAGCCCGCTCGCGGTGGCCGCGCATGATCTCGGGATGCGCTGGGGATGACGCCGGGCGACTGGCCGTTCTCGCACGTCGACCGCGTGCGCTTCGGCGACCTCGACGCGATGCGACACCTGAACAATGTCGCGTTCCTGCAGTTCTTCGAATCGGCGCGGATCGCGTACATCACGACGCTCGTCCCCAGCCACCGTCCGACGGAGCCGGAGGACGACTGGGGCCTGATCTTCGCCGAGTGTCACATCAACTACCGCTCACCGGCGTTCTATGACGAGGAGATCCGCACGTACGTGCGTCCCGCGCAGCTGAAGCGCTCGAGCGTGCGGATCGCGTTCCGTATGGCCGGCGAAGCCGACGGCCGCGTGCTCGCGGAGGGCTGGGGCGCGCTCGTCGGCTACGACTACGTCGCGGGCCGCGCAGCGCCGCTGCCCGAGGGCCTCGTCGCGGCACTGCGCACCCAGGGCGCCGACGGCGAGTGACCCTGGAAGGTCTTTCGAAAGACCTTCTCAGGCGGCCAGCGCCGCCAGCTCGTCGCCCAGCCAGCCGATCAGCAGCCGCGCGTCCGGCATCTGCTCGCGGTCGGTGACGATGCCGAAGTCGAGCTGTCCGCAGTAGCTCATCACCGTGATGTTCAGCCCCATGCCGTCGGTGATCACAGAGACCGGGTAATTCGCCACGAGCCGTGCGCCGGCGCAGTACAGCGGGATCGGCGGCCCCGGGACGTTCGAGATCACGAGGTTCCACGCGGGCCGCCCGGCGCCGCTGGTGGAGAGGCGGAAGGTGAGCTGCGCGGCCCGCGCGAAGACGGCCGGCGGGATGAAGTTGTTGGCGTCCTGGAGCAGCTCGGCGGGCAGCGCGCGATGGCGCTGCTTCATCTCGGCGAGCGCGTCGTGCGTGCGCAGCAGGCGTGTCACCGGGTCCGGCTCGTCGGTGAACAGCGGCGCGCTCATCAGCAGGATCCGGTTCCCGTAGGTGCCGACCTGGTCGCCGGTTCGCACCGATACGGGGATCTGTGCGACGAGCGGGTCCTCGGGCAACTCGTCGTGTGCGACGAGCCAGCGCCGCACGGCGCCGGCGCACATCGCGACGATCACGTCGTTGACGGTGCAGCCGTGGGCGTTCTTGACCGCCTTGACGTCCTCGAGCGGCAGCCGTCCGAACACGAAGCGCCGGTGTGCCGAGATGCGGCCGTTGAACGTCGTCTTCGGTGCCTCGTAACGGCTGCGCTCCGGTGCTGAGGACTCGCGCAGGACCACGGTCTGGGCGCGGCCGCCGAGACGGCCGATCAGGCTGGCTCCCGGGAGCGTGGCGAAGGGCGTGTCCTCGATGTTCGGAATCGCGCGCGGGAGTGCGCGCAGCGCGCGCAGCGGGTACAGCGGCAGACCGGCCAGCCCGCGGCCGAGCATCTCGAGGTCGCTCGGCGCCCGCTCGCCGCCGGCCACGCCGACCGAGTCCGGCAGCTCGCGGCCCTCGGGCTCGAGGTCGAGCAGCAGGCCCATGATCTCCGCGCCGGACATGCCGTCGATCAGCGCGTGGTGGATCTTCGTGAGCATCGCCACGTAGCCGTGCTCCAGGCCGTGGACGAGGTACAGCTCCCAGAGCGGGCGGGCACGGTCGAGCGGGCGCGCCATGATGCGGGCGACCTGGTCGGAGAGCTGGTCGTCGTTGCCCGGCGCCGGAAGCGCCAGCTCGCGGACGTGGTACTCGACGTCGAAGTCGAGGTCATCGACCCAGTAGGGATAGTCGAGTCCGAGCGGGACCTCGGCGAGCGTCCAGCGCAGCGGCGGCAAGAGCGGCAGGCGCTCGGTGACGAGATCCTGCATGTCCGTCAGGCTCAGCGCGCCGCCGGGGACGGTCGACGGATCGAGGATCGCCAGGCTCCCGACGTGGCCGGTCTGCCGGACGCTCTCGAGCGCGAGGAACTGCGTGTCCAGGCTGGTGAGCTGCCGCATGCGCTGATCCTCTCCGATCCGGCGCATCCGTGCGGGCGCCGGCTTGCGCGGGCGGCTCGAAGGGTCCTAGCCCTTGCCGGAGAGCAGATCCCAGGCGCGCTGCAACTTGCGCGAGAACGCCCCGGGCGGGGGCTCGTCGCCACTGGCCTCGAGCACGCCGGGGCCCGGCTCGGGCCGGTGGAGCTTCCCGCAGGCGGTGGTCGAGAGGTGCAGCGTGACGCCGTTCTCGAAGAACTCGGCGACATCGGGCGCGTCGACGAAGCGGGCGCCGCCGGCACCGATCGTGGTGTCCACGAGGATCCCGTCGAAGATGTCGACCTGCTCGTCGGCCAGCACGTTCATCAGCGTCCCGATCCGGTCCTTCTGGGCCGAGTAGACCGGGAGGCCCCGGCCGGCCGTGACGTAGCTGGCCGGGGCTCCGAGATCAAGGCTTGCGTCCATGCCTCAAAGGATACGCGTGACCACTCCCCTGAGAACCTGTTCTACAGGCGCTGGATCAGCGTCCCGGTGCCGAGCCCTCCACCGCAGCACATCGTCACGAGGCCGATCTCCTTGTCCTCGTCCTCGAGGGTGTGCAGCAGCGTCGTCAGCAGGCGCGCACCGGTCGAGCCCAGCGGGTGGCCGAGGGCCATGGCGCCGCCGCGCACGTTCACGCGGTCCATGTCCGGGTTGTGCTCGCGCTGCCAGGCGGCGACGACCGGGGCGAACGCCTCGTTGATCTCGATCATGTCGATGTCGTTGATCGACATGCTGTTGCGGTCGAGCAGCTTCCGGGTCGCCGGGATCGGCCCCTCGAGCATCTTCACGGGGTCACAGCCGACGGACGTCTGGTCGACGATCCGCGCGCGCGCCCTGAGGCCGAGCTCGTCGGCCTTCTCGCGGCTCATCAGCAGGACGGCGGCGGCGCCGTCGGAGATCTGCGAGGCGTTGCCCGCGGTGATCTTCCCGTCGGGCTTGAAAGCAGGCTTGAGCTGGCTGAGACCCTCCAGCGACGTTCCGGGACGGATCCCCTGGTCGGTTATCAGCGTCTCGCCGTCGATCGTCATCGGCGCCATCTCGCGCTCGAACAACCCCTCCTCGGTCGCCTTCTGGGCAAGCGCGTGCGAGCGCACCGCGAGCTCGTCGAGCTCGGAGCGCGGAATCTCCCACTGGTCGGCGATCATCTCGGCGCCCAGGCCCTGACCGACGATGTTGTGCTTGTCCATGAGCTTCGGCGTGAAGGCCGCGCCGAACTCCTGCTGGGTCTTCAGGCCGGCCGAGAACGGGATGTGGCCCATGTGCTCGACACCGGAGCCGATGATCACGTCGTGGATCCCGGCGGCGATCAGCGCAGCGGAGAACCCGACGGCCTGCTGGGCCGAGCCGCACTGCAGATCGACCGTCGAAGCGGAGGTCTCGATCGGAAGACCCTCCTGCAGCCATGCGTTGCGAGCGATGTTGAAGGCCTGCTCGCCGAACTGCTGCACGCAGCCGGCGATGACGTCCTCGACGAGCAGTGGATCGAGGCCCGTACGGCTGAGGATCTCGGTGTAGGTCCGCCCCAGCAGATCCGCCGGATGCGTGTCCTTGTAGTAGCCCTTCTCCTTGTGCCCGCGCCCGATCGGGGTGCGAACTGCCTCGACGATGACGACCTCTCGACCCTGCTGTGCCATTGGGTTCTCGATCCTCCGCTTGGATTCATGACGCCTGCGTCACGAAATCGTATCGTCTATGTTCCGCCGCGCTTTGACCGAACGGATCGCCATCGCCGGAAGCGGCGCCATCGCCTCCGGCCTGGCCGCCGTCGCAGCGCAGCTGGGCGACGTCGTGGTCCTCGCGCGCAGCGACGCATCGGCCGAGCGCGCCCGCGCGAGCATCCAGCGAACGTGCGAGAAGCTCGGCGCCGGCGGCACCGTGAACGTCACGACGACGGCGTCCGAGCTCGAAGGCGCAACGTTCCTCGTCGAGGCGGTCGCGGAGGATCCGGCGGCCAAGGTCGGCGTGCTGGAAACGCTCGCGGCACACTCGGGGCCCGACGCGATCATCGCCACCACGACGTCCTCGCTCTCCGTCGGGGACCTTGCCGTCGCAACCGGCGCGCCCGAGCGCTTCGTCGGACTGCACGTCTTCAACCCGGTCCCCAAGATGAAGCTCGTCGAACTCGCGTTCCCGCGGCGGGCGACGGAGGACACGCGTGCGCGTGCGCTCGCGCTGTGCGCCGCGCTCGGCAAGGAGGCCGTCGTCGTCCCCGACATGCCCGGCTTCGTCGTCAACCGCCTGCTGTTCCCCTACCTCTTCTCCGCGATCGAACTGCTCGAGCAGACCGGGATGCCTGCCGCGGACGTCGACCGCTGCATGACGCTCGGCGCCGGGCATCCGATCGGCCCGCTGGCGCTGCTGGACTTCGTCGGGCTCGACGTCGCGGAGGCGATCGGGCGTGAGATCGGGCGACCCGCGCCGCCGCGTCTGAGCGAGCTGGTCCGCCAGGGCGCGCTCGGTCGCAAGAGCGGTCGCGGCTTCTTCACGTACGCCTGATCGCGCGATAGCTTCGCGCCCGATGCCCGCCGATCTGCAGGTCTTCCGCGTCCCGCACTCGACGAACGTCGAGCGGGTGGGACTCGCGCTGGCGCACAAGCGCCGCGGGGTCACCTGGGTGGACGTCGACCCGGTCGACCGCTCCGTCGTGGAGGAGCTGAGCGGACAGGATCTCGTCCCGGTCCTTCAGACCCCCGACGGCAGCGTGATCCCCGACTCGATGGCGATCGTCGCGTGGCTCGAGCGGGAGACGCCCGAGCCGCCGCTCTGGCCGGCCGATCCCGCCGGCCGGGCCCAGACCGACATCTTCATCGAGTGGTTCAACGGCGTCTGGAAGCTGCCGCCGAACGCCATCGCGAAGGAGCGGGGACGGCTCGTCCCCGACGCCGCGCTGATCCTCAAGTGGACCGCCGACCTGGCGGGTTGGCTCACGTGGTTCGAAGGACTCCTGCAGGGACGCGACTTCCTGCTGGGTGATCACCTCGGCGCCGCGGACGTCTGCGCGTTCCCGTTCCTGAAGTTCGGGGTCCTCGCGCCGCCTGCGGGCGACGACGACCCGTTCCACGCCGTCCTGCGCGAGACCCTGCCGATCGCGTCGACGTACCCGCGTCTCGAGGCGTGGGTACGGCGCGTCGACGCGCTTCCCAGGGCTTGAGGAATCCTGAGCGTGCGTTGAGCCGCTGTTGAGGTTGCAGGCGCACCATTTGCCATCTCAGGGAACACAGACACGCGCTTCTGCGCACCTCCTCCAGAGGCACCAGACACCCGAACGGCCCGCTTCCCCCGGCGGGCCGTTCGCCTTCCCGGAACACTCTTAGGAGATCGCTAGAGATGCTTTAGGAAGCGTTGAGGCCCGCACTGAATACTTCGCCAGGCGAACGTACCTCGCAAGTGCACCTCCTCCCAGAAGCACTGACCGGCCCGCGATAGCGGGCCGGTTGCGTTGTGGGGTCAGGCGACGCCGGGGGCCGGCGGCCCGACGACCCCGCGCCGGCGCAGCCGCACCGCCTCGACGCGGTTCTCGCGGACCGACTCGACGCGGATCGACCACCCGTCGGCCTTCACCGTGTCGCCGCGCTTGGGGAGCCGGCCGAGCTGAGTGAACACGAGCCCGCCGATCGAGTTGTAGGCGTCGTTCTCCGCCGGCAGCTCGATGCCGTGATCGACGAGGTCCGTCAGCGCGACGTGCCCGCGGACGAACCAGTCGCCATTGGCAAGGCGCCGCACCGAGCCACCCGCGGGGTCGGTCTCGTCGTCGATCTCGCCGACGACCTCCTCCACGATGTCCTCGACCGTGACGAGGCCGGCCGTGCGGCCGTACTCGTCGACGACGACGGCCAGCGACGAGCGCTCGCGCTGAAGGTCGGCCAGCAGATCATCGAGCGGCTTGGTCTCCGGGACGATCAGCGCGGGCTTGACGAGTGGCTCGATCAGCGCCTTCGGCCCGTCGGCCATGTACAGGCGCGCCAGCGAGTTGGAGTGGACCGTGCCGCGCACCCGATCCGCGTTCTCGTCCTCGGTGACGACCAGCCGCGTGTGACCGGAGGACACGCAGCGGCGCAGCGCGGTCTCCACGTCGTCGGCGACGTCGACGGTCACCACGGCCGGGATCGGCGTCATCACCTGGCGCGCCTCCTGCTCGTGAAGATGGAAGACGCCGACGAGCATCCCGGCCTCGCCCTCGTCGAGCGTGCCGCCGATCCGCGCCTGCGAGATCAGGATCTTCAGATCGTCGGGGGTGCCGCCCTCGTCGAACTCGGCCGTCGCGTCGATGCGCATCAGGCGCAGGATGCCGTTGGCGGCCGCGTTGAGCCCGCCCGACGAACGGCCGCGTGATCATCTCGAACAGCCCGAGCGGGCGCGCGCAGCGGCGCGCCACGTTCTCGGCCTTGACGATCGCGTAGATCTTCGGCACCTGCTCGCCGAGGATCACGTGCACCGCCGTGACGACCACGTATGCGATTCCGACCGCCACCGCGACGGACGCCGCATGCGACAGCGGGCCGCCGAGCAGCGGCTCGAACAGCGTCGCGATCGCGGGCTCCCCGAGGAAGCCGATGCCCAGCGAGGCGAGCGTGATGCCGAACTGGCAGGCGGCGAGGTAGCGGCTGAGGTCGTCCTGCTGCTCGACGGCCCGCGCCGCGCCGCGCACGCCGTTGGCGCGCTGCTCCTCCAGCCGGCCTCGGCTGGCCCGTACGAGCGAGAACTCGGCCGCGACGAAGAACCCGTTGACCAGCACGAGCAGCAGCACCGCGAGGACGAGCAACGCGGTCATGGGGCCGCGGCCTGTGAGCCGCTACTTCGAGGGAGGTCGTCAGGCAAGAGGGTTCGCCGCGGCGAATGTACCAGTGTGCGTCGCTGGACCCGCCCTGATTCGCGCCTCGCCGGCGCTGCGCGCCTACCATGAGCGCCGGCATGCGGATCGTCAGTCTCGTCCCTCACGCAACGGAGCTCCTGTTCGCCCTCGGCCTCGGGGACGACGTCGTCGGCGTCACGCACGAATGCGATCATCCGGTGCAGGCCACCCGGCTTCCCCGGCTGACCCGCGATGAGCTCGCGCCGGGCCTCGACGCAGCCGCGATCGACGCTGCGGTACGCGAGCGCACACAGGCCGGCGAAGCCATCTACGGCCTCGACGAGAAGCTGCTCGCCGAGCTCGAGCCCGACCTGATCGTGACGCAGGAGCTGTGCCCGGTGTGCGCGGTCAGCTACGACGAGGTGATCGCGGTCGCCGGGCGCATCAAGAGCTGCCCGAAGGTCGTGGCGCTCGATCCCAAGACGTTCGGCGAGACCATGGGCGACGTGCGCACCATCGCCCAGGCGACGGGAACGAAGGCCGCGGGCCTTGACCTGATCGCCCGCCAGCGCGAGCGCGTCGACCGCGTCAAGATCGCCGTGAAGGACGAGCCGCGGGTCACCGTCGCCGCGCTCGAATGGCTCGACCCGGTGTTCATCGCCGGCCACTGGACGCCGCAGCTGATCGAGCTGGCCGGCGGCATCGACGTGCTCGGCTTCGCCGGTGAGCCGTCCGCGCAGCTGACCTGGGAGGCGGTGGCGGCCGCCGCCCCGGACGTGATCATCGTGATGCCCTGCGGATACGACGCTCCGCGTGCGCTGCAGGAGGCCCGCGCGCACGCCGCCGACCTCGCGGCGACCGGCGCAGCGGCGGATCGTCGCGGTCGACGCATCCGCCACGTTCTCGCGGCCAGGCCCGCGGCTCGTCGACGGGCTCGAGACACTGGCCCACATTCTCCATCCGGGCGCGGTGCTCGACGCGCCCAGCCCGGCGCTGGCATTGCGCTGATGGCGGTCGCGCTGCAGGTCCACGAGGTCGTCAAGGGCTTCGGTGGGAGGACGATCCTCCAGGGTGCATCGCTGCAGGTCGCCGATGACGCGCGGATCGGGCTCGTCGGACCCAACGGAGCCGGGAAGTCGACGCTGCTGCGGATGTTCGCGGGGCTCGACGTGCCCGACGCCGGCGCGATCACGACGCGCAAGGGTGCGGTCGTCCGCTTCCTGCCCCAGCTCGTCACCGGCGACGACCGCACGGTGCGCCAGACGCTGCACGCCGCACGGCCCGACCACGCCGCGCGCATCGCGGAGCTGGCCGATGTGGAGGCGCGGCTCACGGATCCTGCGCTTGCCGGCGATCTGCGACGGATGACCCGGCTGCTCGAGCGCCAGGAGGCCCTCGTGACGGCGCTCGCCGCCGACGACGTCGAGGGCGAAGGCATCCGGCACCTGCGCGACCTCGGGCTGGACGAGTCGCTGCTCGATCGCCCGACGAGCCGGCTCAGCGGCGGGCAGGCGAAACTCGTCGCGCTCGCCGCGTGCCTCGTCGGCCGGCCCGACGTGCTGCTGCTCGACGAGCCCGAGGCGCATCTGGACATCCGGCGCCGGCGGCGCCTGGAGGAGCTGCTCGACGAGCTTCCGGGTGCCGTGGTGATGGTCAGCCACGATCGCTACCTGCTGGACGAGACCGTCCGCGAGATCGCGGAGCTGGAAGGCGTGGCCGCATCCGGACGTGGCCGGGCAACTACTCCGCCTACGCGGTCGCGCGCGAGCTCGAGCTCGTCAAGCAGCAGCAGGCGTACGTGACCCAGCAGAAGGAGATCGCGCGCCTGGAGGAGTCGATCAGGCGCTTCGAGGATTGGGCGCGGCGCACCGAGAACCAGCGCCACATCAAGCAGGCGCGCAACAAGCAGCGGCAGATCGACGGCATGGACAAGGTCGACCGCCCGGTGCTCGAGCGGCGCCGGATGGCGCTGCGGCTGCGCGGCGCGACGCGCGGCGGGGAGCGCGTCGTCGAACTGCGCGACGTGGAGTTCGATCCGGTGCTGACCGGGGTGGAGCTGACCGTGATGCGCGGCGAGCGGATCGGCGTGATCGGCGCCAACGGGGCCGGCAAGACGGTGCTGCTGCGGCTGCTGTGCGATGAGCTGGCGCCGACCGAGCGGCGAGCGCTGGGCGGGGCCCGGCATCACGTTCGACCACCTCACGCAGACCGCCGACCGAGCTCCCGGCGGACGCGACCGCGCTGGAGGTCGTGCGCGCCGCGAAGTCGATGCCTGAGGACGACGCGGTGCGCCACCTGATGGGCTTCCTGTTCGACTACGAGCAGGTCCGCCGCCCGGTCGGCGCGATGAGCGGCGGCGAGCGCACGCGGCTGCGCTGCCTGCAGCTGATGCTCGCGGGCGCGAACTGCCTGATCCTCGACGAGCCGACGAACCATCTGGACATCGACGCCGTCGAGGTGCTGGAGGGTGCGCTGGAGACTTCGAGGGCACCGTCATCGCCGTGTCTCACGACCGCTACTTCCTGGACCGGATCGCCGACCGGATCGTCGAGGTCGCCGACCTCGAGGTGCACTCCTACGAGGGCGGGTACAGCGACTGGGCGCGCCGCAACGAGTCGGACTGCCACGCCCTCCGGAGCGCGTCAGGCGACGGCGATCGAGCCGGCGACGGCGGCACCGCACAGCACCGCGCTCGCGAAGTAGCCGACCGCCGGCAGGCGGCGGTCGTCCGCCAGGCGGAATGCGACACCCGCCAGCACGCCGAAGACGAGCCCTCCGCCGTGGCCGCCGATGCTGACGCCCGGGATGACGACGCTGAGACCGAGGTTCAGCAGAATCAGCATGCCGATGTTCGTCTGGAACGGGTTGAACCCGCGCCGGTGAAGCTCGACGGCGGCGGCCCCCATCAGCCCGAAGATGGCGCCGGAGGCGCCGACGGTCGGCGAGTTGGGGCTGAACAGCAGCGCGCCGAACGCACCTCCGAGCAGTGCCGTGAAGTACAGCGTGAGGTAGCGCGGGATCCCGAGCTGCGGCTCGAGCATCTGCCCGAGGATGTACAGCAGGTACATGTTGAAGCCGATGTGCAGGAGCCCGTCGTGCAGGAAGCCGTAGCTGACGAGCCGGTACAGCTCGCCGTTGGAGACGAACGGACCGAACAGCAGGAGGCGGGTGAAGATCTCGTTCCCGCCGCTCGCGCCGCCGATCGTGAACTTCCCGCTGGCGAGGAAGATCAGCACGTTGATCCCGATCAGCACCATCGTCGCGGTGGCCGCATTCGCGGCGGCGCTGACGGCCGGCATCGATGTGACCTTCGTCTTCTGGCTGGAGCACTCCGGGCACCGCATGCCGACCGGGCTCGGCGTCATGCAGTCCGGGCAGATCGGGCGTCCGCAGCTCGAGCACGAGACGCGCGTCTCGCGGCCCGGATGGCGGTAACAGGTGGGAAGCGTCTGGGTGCTCATCGGCGCGCAGCAGGCCACGCTAGCTGGTCAGCCGTCAGCGGCGCCGCGGTTGTCGCGCTCGCGATCAGCGGCGCAGGCGGCGCTCGACCTCGTCCGCGATCGTTCGCAGGGCGTTGACGGCGAAATCGACGGGATCGGCGTCCGGGGTTCTCGACGATGAACGGCGGCCACGGCGACGGCGGCTCTGGAGGATGGCGGCGGCGCCCGCGGCGGCGGTCCCGACCGCGACCGCGGCGACGGGGCGCACCCAGGTGCGGGGGTCGTGCAGGACGTCAAGCTCCCAGGCGTCGAGCTCGTCGGCCGCCAGGGACGTGATCGTCGTGAGGTGCTCCTCCATCCGGGCGGCGAGGTGCTCGGGCGGCTCGACCGGCGCGAGCGCGCGGCTGAGCAGGGCCTCGAGATCCCCGGGCTGTGGCTGCGCGCTCATCCGGTCACGCTCCCGCCGGCGTGGCGACGATGCCCTCGAGCTGCTTGATCGCGCGATGGATCAGGACCTTCGTGGCTCCGTCCGAGCGGCCGAGCGCCCGGGCGATCTCCTTGTTGTCCATGCCGAGGGCGAAGCGCATGATCAGTGCCTCGCGCCGGTCGTCCGGCAGCTCCTGCACACCCTCGAGGATCCGCCGCAGCTCGTCGCGCCCCTCGACGATGTCCTCCGTCGTGTGCGAGCGTGTTCGGCTCGGCGATCGAGTCGAGCGCCGTCTGCGGCTTGCGAGAGCGGTCGCGGTAGAGGTTCGCGGCGAGGTTGTGCGCGATGCGGATCAGCCACGGACGCAGCGGTCGCCCGTCGGACTCCGCCAGGGCGCGCTCGAAGTGACGGTAGGCCTGCAGGAAGGTCTGCTCCGTCAGGTCCTCGGCGTCGTGGTGGTTGCCCACCCGGTAGTACGAGTACGAGTACACGTCTCGAAGATGCGCCTTGTAGAGCTCTGAGAAGCGCCGGTCGAGCTCGTCCTTGTCCACGCATCGCAGCCTACGCCACTCTCACGCCGACGACGCGTCTGGGCGCGGTGACCTGCTCCGCGAAGCTGTGGGCGCTGGAGCGACCCTCGACGACGGCCACGAGGGCGGCGCGTGGCGGGTGCACGGACGCCCTGCTGGCGCAGTGCGGCGGCGAGCAGCGGGAGCGTGTCCAGGGCCTCGGCGACCTGCCCGAGCGCCGGACGGATCTCGGCGGACGGCATGCCTCGCGCAAGGAGCTCACCCGCGCGGCGGTTGCGTCCCCCGGCGGCGACGACCGAGGCGACGAGGTCGCCCGCACCGGCGAGCCCCGCGAAGGTCTCCGGGCGCGCGCCGAGCGTCGTGGCGTAGCTGGGAGACCTCGGCGAACACCTTGCCGGCGGCGGCGCCGGAGGCGTTCGGCCCGAGCACCGCGGCGGTCGTCGCGGCGAGCACGGCGGCATTCTTCGCGACCCCCGCAAGGTCGACCCCGGTCACGTCGGTGGTCGTCTCAACGTCGAAGCCGGCGTCGGCCAGCGCGTGACGCAGCTGCGCGACGAAGTCCCGGTCGTGCGACGCGGCGACGACCGAGGCCCCGTGCTCGAGCGCGTCGGCAGCGTGTGCGGGGCCGCCGAGACAGCCGACCGGGCGACCGGCGACGCGGGCGGCGCAGTAGGCCGTGGGAAGCTCGCCGGTCGGCGGGACGAGGCCCTTGGACAGGACGAGCACGCCGGTCTTCGGGCCGAGCCGGTCGGCGACCTGCCCCATCGCGGCCGGCAGATCCGCGGTCGGCACGGCAAGACACACCAGATCGACGTCGTCGAGGTCGAGATCCGATGCACGCAGGATCGGCATCGCGCCCGGCAGTCGCACGCCCGGCAGGTAGCGCGGGTTCTCGCGCGCGAGCGCGAGCGCCTCTGCCTGCTCGGCGGTCCGGCAGCCGAGCTGCACGTCCAGGCCGGCGCGCGCGAGCGTGATGGCGAGGCTCGTCCCCCAGGATCCGGCACCCACGACGGCGGCACGGCGCAGCGGTGGCGTCCCGCCCAGCCATTCCCACTGCAGCTCGACGCACGGCCAGATGCGGTCGGTGACGCCCTTGGCCAGCGCGGGAGACGGGTTGTCGACCTTCGGGAAGTGCAGCGGCCCACCCACGCGGATCGTCACCTTGCGCGGGTAGATCCGCCAGCCGCGCCGCACGTTCGCCGTGCCGAAGACGGCGACCGGCACGACAGCGGCGCCGGTCTCCAGCGCCAGGCGGCCGACGCCGCGCCGAGGGTGCCCGAGCGGGCCTGGGCGCACGCGCGTCCCCTCGGGGAAGATCATGACGGCGTCACCGCGTTCGAGGATGCGGCGCGCGGTCTCCATCGATGCGCTGTCGCCGGTGCCGCGGTCGATCGGGAACGCGCCGAGCGCGTTGAGGAACCAGGCCTGGAAGCGCCCGTAGCGCCCGGGGCGTTCGAACAGCTCGCGCTTGGCGACGAAGTAGATCGGCCGGTTGACGAGGGCGCCGATCACGAACGGGTCGAGGAACGACCGGTGGTTGGCGGCGAAGATCGTCGCACCGGTCTTCGGTACGTGCTCGCGCCCGATGCGTCCGAGGCGGAAGTAGACGAGGAAGAACGGGAGGAACAGCAGGCGCACGACGCCGAGCACGAGCGGATTGACACCTCGCTCCCCCGCGCGCCGCAGCAGCTCCTCGTGCTCCATGCACTCGGATACCGAATTGCCCCGCGGGGGTTACACCCTGTCAGGAGTACGATGGCTCTCATGGCCATCGACCGTTCCCGGACCCTGCGCGGCGCCCTCGCCGGCACCATCGCCGCGGGCATCTGGGCCGTCCTGCAGCCACTCGACAAGCGTGTCTTCGGCGTCGACTACGACGACACCGAGCTCCTCGGCAAGGCGCTGACCCGCGGTCGCGCGTGGCCGGTCGCCGGGGCGGGCCTGCACCTGGCCAACGGCGCCGCGTTCGGTGCCGTCTACGCGAACGTCGCTCCGCGCATGCCGCTGCCGGGCTGGGCCCGCGGCCCGGCGGCCGCGATGGTGGAGCACTTCGCGACGTGGCCGGCAGTGGCACTCACCGACCGCTTCCATCCGGCGCGTGCGGACATGCCGAACCTGGCCGGCAACCCCGCGGCGCTCGCCCAGGCCACGTGGCGCCACCTCGTGTTCGGCATCGTGCTCGGCGAGGTCGAGCGGCGCCTGAACCCGCCCCAGGACGACGAGGTGCCCGTCGTACGAGCACGTCGTGTCCTCGAACGGCCACGGCGACATCACGCACGCGGCCGGCATCTCCGCCTGACACGCGTTCAGACCCAGGTTCTCAACCTATCGGCGGCGGGCAGCCGGCCCCGGTGGCGAGCTGCACCTGGTTGTTCGTCTCGTCGGACTCGTCGACGGCCGCGCCCGAATCGACGTTCACGTCGATCGGGCATTGCAGGGTCGGGACGGGGTCGACGGTCGAATCGGCGGCGATCGTCGCACCCGCCTTGACTCCGTGGGCGAATGTGAACGTCCGCGTCACACGCTGGGGCGTGTTGAACTGGCCCGAGAGCGCGCTGACGGTGACCTGGAACGGCCCGGCGTCCACGGGACCGGCGTTCGTGACCTTCAGCGTCCAGAGCGACACCGCGGCCGACTGGGTGAGGCTCGCGAACTGGAGGTCGGGACGCGCCGGAGGCGGCGGGGGCGGTGGCGGCGTCGCCGCTCGCAGTGTGATCGTGGCCGGTATGGACCCCGCCTGATCCAGGACGACGTCGAGCTTCGAGCCGTCCGTGACCGGGGCGTCAGGGGCGATGGTCGCGTTGCCCGCACCGTCGAGCACCGCCTTGCCGATCGGGACGCCGTCCTGCAGCAGGGTCGCCAGCCCTCCCTTGCCGGTCGCCGCGCCGGACGCGACCCGCACCGCGGCGCCCTGGAGCACGGCCGTCGCACCGACCGTCAGCAGCGGGTTCGAGCGCCGGATCTCCATCGACGGATCGCCGAACAGCTGGTAGAGCCGGTTCTCGGTGCGTGCCGAGTCGGCCCCGATGTCCGCCGCCTTCAGCAGGACGTGCAGCTTGCCGAGGTTCAGCACGTCGCCGATCCGGTAGGTGGGCGTCGACCCACCGTCGTAGGGCAGGATGTTCGGCCAGATGGCGTCGACCAGGCCGAGCGTGAAGACGTTGTTCGTCTCGCTCGGGCTGACGCGCGACGCGGCGATCACCGCGACCGAGCCGCCGCCGGCCCGCCGCTGCATCGCCTCGGCCAGGCTCGCCGTGCCCGGGTTGTCGAAGGTTCCCGCCGAGCAGTCGATCAGGAAGACGACCGGCAGCTTTGCGCCATTCGTCATGCTCGGCACGTCGCCGGTCGAGAAGTCGGGGTTCGTGACGCCGGTCTCGTAGCCGTGATCGCGATGGACGAGGAGGAACCGGCCGCTGTTGATCTGGTTGATGACGTCGGTGCCGGTCCCGTTCCAGGCGAAGCCCGGCTTCTTGAGGTCGGACGGGATCGCGTCGCCGGTGTCGTAGGTCAGCGGATTCGTCGCCGCCGTGGTGTACACGCGGCTGACCGACTTGCCGTTGGCGAGCAGGCCGGCGCGCACGGCCTCGGCCGTGCGGGTGAACCCGCGCTCGTCCTGGGTCTGGCTGTTGTTCGTCGTCTGGAAGTACGAAGTGACCGTCGCGTTCTTGTAGAACGCCGAGTCGAACGGCGGGCTGTCCTCGTAGCCGATGATCTTGTCGACCGCCGTGTTGGCGTCGGACAGGCTGGCAGCCGAGATCCGGCCGACCGCGAGGTCCGGGAGGTAGAGGCCGTGGATCTTGAGTGCGTAGTCGAGGTCGCTCGGGACGTCGCCGGGCGTCGTGTCGTCGCTGGGGAACGTCGGCACGTTCGCGGTGTTGCCGAGCAGGATCAGATAGTTCGGGCGCACGGTGCACGTGGTCGACCAGACCTCGTTCTGAACGAACGTCCGGATCTGGTCCGCGGTGCTTCCGACGCCGGGCGCCCCGACGTTGTAGACCTTCGTGCGGAAGCCGTCGTGCTGACGCGCGGCGGCGAGCTTGTCGGCGGCGGCGCGCAGCCCTGACGAGGTGATGATCAGGATCTCCTCGCCGCAGAGAGCGTGCGTCACGCTGCTGAGCGCGCCCGAGGCGACGTCGAAGTTCGTGATCAGGCTCTTGTAGAGCGACACGGCCGGCTGATTCCAGGGGCTGAGCAGCCGCGTGTCGGCGAACGTCCCGACGCCGCCCTTGAAGTCGACCTTGACCTTCATCGACGTGAAGACGCGCAGGCGCTTGGCCTTCGGCGTGTACTGGGCGCCGAACATCGACAGGTCCGCGACGTTGAGGTCGCGCATCGGACCCATCTCGTCACCGGCGGCCGGGGCGGCCGGGAACGGCTTGGTGGACGCGTACGCGCGGGCGTTCTGGGTGAACGGCTTGTCGGCGAACTGCTTCCCGGGCGGCGTGACCGCGTCGACCGGCTCGTTCTGGTTGGGGACCAGGTCGACGCCATCGACGACATAGCTCGAACTGCCCTCGACGGCCACCGACACCGACGCGCCGCCGGGAATCGCGAGCAGGTCGTGCATCCCCGGGACGGACGGCTTGCCGGCGTCGCCGCTCCCGGTCATCCCGGGCATGTCGAGCGCCACGAAGGCCTTGCCGCCCTTGACGGTCGGGGTCAGGCGCGCCGACGGCAGCGTGACCTGCAACTCGATCCCGGTCTTCGTGGAGCGCAGCGTCTTCGTGCGAGGGTCGACCCGGGTGCCGATCGGGCACCGCCGCAGCGACGCGACCTGCGCGACGAGAGGATCGCGGCGTCGAGCGAGAGGCCGGCGGCCGCGAGCTTCGCCCGCACGAGCGCGGACAGCCGCGTCCCCTTGCCCGCGCGCAGGAGCGCGGCGAGCCTGGGCCGCGCGGCACACAGGCGCCCTCGGCGGATCAGGCGTGACGATGCTCGAGCCGCGGCGGCGCACGATCGCAAGGCGGCGACGCTGGACGGCCGGGAGCCCGCTCGCCGCTGAGTGCCGCGCGGAACGTCGTCACCGCGGCTGAGAGCGAGCGCGGGTTCGGGCCGCTCTTCGCCGATGCCCCGTCGGCGACCCCGACCGACGACGCAGCGACGAGCAGCACGGCGAGGACGCAGCAGCCGCGCCGCGCGGCTCGTGAGCGCAGAGAACCGGTGGCGAACATCTGACTCCCCCTCGCCGGACCGCGGGACGACTGGGCACGAATCGGCGGACAGGCTACACGGTGGCGCGAGCCAAATAGGTAGCACGCTACATAGCTTGCTATCTTGTTGCGCTGATGCCTTCCGAGACACCGCGCGCCGACCCCGTTCGCCGCCCCACCGACGACGCCGAACTGCAGGCCTTCGCCGATGCGTTCGGCGAGTTCATGCGCGCGACCCGCCGCGCGCGCGGGCGCTACGCGGCCGAGCAGCCCGACGGCGACGGCGATCTGTCGCTCTCCCAGTTCCAGCTGCTCGATGCGCTGCTCGATGCCGCGGGCCCGTTGACGGTCCGCGACGTCGCGATCGGCGCCGGCGTCGCGTCGCCGACGGCGACCCGCATGCTCACCGGCCTCGAGCGCGACGGGCTCGTCGCGCGCGAGCGGCCGCAGACGGGTGACCAGCGCTGCGTGCTGATCCATCTCACCGATGAGGGACGCCGGCGCGTGGAGGCCAAGCGCGAGGCCGTGGCGCGCTGGCGCAGCGACCTGTTCGCCACGCTCAGCCCCGGCGAGCGCAGGCAGGCCGCGCGACTCCTGAGCCACCTCGCCGCAGCGGTGGAGCAGCTGTGACCCACACGACCGTCGACGAGGTGCGCGCGAGCCCCAACCGCACCCTCTTCATCCTGGCACTCGGCGCGCTCGCGTACACGCTCGCGCAGACGATGATCGTCCCGGCGCTGCCGCAGATCCAGCGCGATCTCCACGTCAGCGCCGCGAGCGTGACGTGGCTGCTGACGGCCTTCCTGCTCGCCTCGTCGATCGCGACGCCGATCGTCGGGCGCCTGGGCGACATGTACGGCAAGGAGCGGCTGCTCCTGCTCGCGCTGCTGCTGCTTCGGCGCGGGCAACCTGATCGCCGCGTTCGGCCATTCGCTCGGCGTCTACATCGCGGGCCGCGCGATCCAGGGCGTCGGCGGCGCGATCCTGCCGCTCGCGATCGGCATCATCCGCGACGAGTTCCCGCGCGAGAAGGTCGCGACCGGAATCGGCACGATCTCGGCGATGTTCGGGATCGGCGGCGGCGTCGGACTCGTGATCAGCGGCGTGATGGTCGACCAGTTCGGCGTCGACTCGATCTTCTGGCTCGGCGTGGTCACCTCGGCGATGGCCGCGCTGGCCACGTGGCGCTACGTGCCCGAGTCGCCGGTGCGCGTGAAGGCGCGGATCGATTACCCCGGCGCCGCGCTGCTCACCGCGACGCTTCTCGCGCTCCTGATCGGCGTGAGCGAAGGGAACTCATGGGGCTGGACGAGCCCGCGCATCCTCGGGCTGTTCGCCGCCGCGATCGTCCTCGGTGCGATCTGGACGTGGTTCGAGCTGCGTACGACGGATCCGCTGATCGATCTGCGGCTGATGCGCAGGCGACCGATGTGGACCGTGAACCTCGCCGGCTTCGCGATCGGCTTCGCGATGTTCGGCTCCTACATCCTGATCCCGCAGCTGGTCCAGACGCCGACCTCGTCGGGGTACGGCTTTGGGGCCAGCGTGACGCTGAGCGGGATCTACCTGCTGCCGAGCGCACTGCTGATGCTGTTCTCGGGCCCGCTCTCCGGGCGCATCTCGACTCGTCGCGGCTCGCGGCTGCCGCTGATGCTCGGGACGGCCGCCTCCGGGATCGCGTACTTCAGCCTCGCCGCGCTGCACGCGCAGCCGTGGGAGATCTTCCTCGGCAGCGCACTGCTCGGGCTCGGCATCGGCCTGGCGTTCGCGGCGATGGCGAACCTCGTGGTCGACGCGGTGCCGCAGGAGATGACGGGCGTCGCGTCGGGCGTCAACACGATCGTCCGCTCGATCGGCGGCGCGGTCGGCGGCCAGGTCGCGGCCGCGATCCTGACGGCATCGGCCTCGTCCTCCGGGACTCGTCGGCGAGAGCGGATACACGGGCGCATTCCTGATGAGCGGCTTCGGCGCGATCGTCGCGCTGGGCGCCTCGGCGCTCGTGCCGCACAGCGCCGCCGCGCTCGGTCGAGACGACGCTCAGCGCCCAGGAGCTGCGAGCCTTCGACGAGGCCGCCGTGGTCGGTGGCGGGTACGGGGCCGTCGAGCCGCCGCCGCCGGTCGAGGCGAGGTCTTGAGCGCCGAGAACCGCCTCACCGCCCGAGGTCAAGGCGATCGCGATCGTCGTGGTGATCGGCGCGATCATGTCGATCCTCGACACGACGATCGTCAACGTCGCACTCGAGACGCTCTCGAAGGACCTGCATTCGCCGCTGGCGACGATCCAGTGGGTGTCGACCGGCTACCTGCTCGCGCTCGCGACGGTGATCCCGCTGACCGGCTGGGCCGCCGAGCGGTTCGGCGCGAAGCGCGTCTGGATGAGCGCCGTCGCCGGCTTCGTGCTTCACCAGCGTCCTGTGCGGCCTCGCCTGGAGCGCCGACGCGCTGATCGCCTTCCGCGTGCTGCAGGGGCTGGCCGGCGGGATGATCATGCCGGTCGGGATGATCACCCTCGCCCAGGCCGCAGGACCGCGGCACATGGGCCGCGTCATGAGCATCGTCGGCGTCCCGATGCTGCTGGCACCGGTGCTCGGGCCCGGTCCTCGGCGGCGCGCTGATCGAGAACCTGTCGTGGCGCTGGATCTTCTTCGTGAACCTGCCCGTCGGGATCGTCGGCCTCGTGCTCGCGGCGCGCCTGCTGCCGGCCGAGCGCGCCGAGGGCAGGAGCGGCGCGCGGCTCGACCTCGGCGGCCTCGCCCTCCTCTCCCCCGGTATCGCCGCGATCGTCTACGGACTGAGCGAGGTCGCGTCGAGCGGCTCGCTCGACAGCCTGCGCGTGTGGGCGCCGATCCTCGTCGGGGCGGGGCTCGTCGTCGCGTTCGCGCGCCGCTCGTGGTTCCATGACTTCCCGATCGTCGACGTGCGACTGCTGCGCAGCACGGGCTTCAGCGCATCGGCGGCGACCGTGATGCTCGTCGGCGCGGCGCTGTTCGGCGGCATGCTGCTGCTGCCGCTGTACTACCAGATCGACCGCGGCCTCTCGCCGCTGCAGGCCGGCCTGCTGCTGGCGCCGCAGGGCGTCGGTGCCGCGATCGCGATGCGCTGGTCGGGGCGACTGACCGATCGCATCGGCGGCGGGCCAGTCGTCGTCGCGGGCCTCGTGACGCTGATCGTCGGGACCCTGCCGTTCACGCAGGTGACGGGCTCGACCTCCTACGCGCTGCTGGCCTCGACGCTCGTCGTGCGCGGCGTCGGACTCGGCTTCACGATGATGCCCGCGATGGCGAGCCGCCTACGCGCTGCTGGAGACCAGCCAGGTCCCACGGGCGACGCCGATGCTCAACGTGCTGCAGCGGGTCGGGGGGTCGATCGGCACGGCGGTGCTGGCGGTGGTGCTCCAGCGCCAGCTCGCAGACCAGGTGCCCGCCGCCGCCGGGGCGGCGCAACCCCCGGCGGCGGCGAGGCCGCTGCCCAGTCGCTTCCGCCGGCCGCCCGCGAGCGTCTCGCCGATCCGATCGCGACAGCGTTCGGTCACACGTACTGGTGGTCGGTCGCGCTCGTCGCGCTGGCGATCATCCCGCCCTGGTGATGTGGCGCGAGCAGTCGCGGACGCGTGCGCGCGCCGAGTTCGGACCGGCGAGTGCAGATGCCGTGGACCGCGACGCGCGCGAGCACGGGCCGCGGGCGCGCCGCGCGTGCCCGCCGGCGTGGCGTAGCGGCTTCGGCGCGTTGTGTGGCAAGTCACACAACGCGCTTTGGGCCGGGACTAGGTTGCAACCACGGTCCAACGATCCAACGAGGGGAGCAATTATGGGGCAGGAGAATCAGCCGGTTTCGGGGGGTGCCACGCTGATTCGGAGTCCTGCACCTGGTGCTCATCAGGCCGATGAGGCGCAGGGTGGTCGGCGGTGCCAACAGCGGCAATGGGCCGCTGCCGGGCCCCACCGGGGGGTGAGCCTCAGACGCTGACGCGGACGGGGGGACGCGACGGTCAGGCGCCCTCGGCAGGTCTCTGCCGGGGGCGCCTTCGGTTCGCGGATCGTCACACAGGTGCACGACCGGGCTCCGTGACCCGCAGCAGCCCTCCGATCCCGGTTCGCCACACCAGAAGGGGCGCGGTCGGGTTCGGTCCACTGGCCGTCCCGGCCGAGCCCGGTGGTGCACCTCGAAGCCGGAGAGGGGATTCGAACCCCTGACCTACCGCTTACAAGGCGGTTGCTCTGGCCAACTGAGCTACTCCGGCGGGTTTGCTGCCGGCGAACGGACGAACATTCGGAAACCGGCGCAATCGAGAGTACCCTCGGTTGATGACCGAGCGCGTCGAGCGCATGAGAGACCAGGCGGCCGAGGCGGTGCAGCGCGGCCAGGACGCCGCTGCGCGCCGGGTCGAGGTCGCGCAGGACGCCGCCGGTCGCGGGGTCGAGGTCGCGCGGCAGGGCGCCGTGGACGCGGCCGAGCGCGCTGCGGCCGTCGTCGCGAGGGTCAAGCCGCGGCTGCGCGGAGTCATCCACGAGTACGCGTTCTGGGCGGCGATCCTGCTCGGGGCGATCCTCGTCGCCCGTGCGAATGGCGGGCGCCAGCTGGTCGCCTCGTCGATCTACGCGCTGGCGATCTGCGGGCTGTTCGGCATCAGCGCGCTGTACCACCGCCACGAGTGGAAGCCCAAGGCGCGGCGCTGGATGCGCCGTCTGGACCACTCGATGATCTTCGTCTTCATCGCGGCGACCTTCACGCCGTTCGCGCTGCTGGTCCTGCACGGCACGCTGTCGACGACGATCCTCGCGCTCGTCTGGGGCGGCGCCGTCGCCGGCGTGATCCTCACGCTGTTGTGGACCGACGCGCCGAAGTGGGTCACCGTGAGCGTCTACGTCACCCTCGGCGCCGTCGCCTGCGTGACGATCCCAGCGCTCTGGCACGACCTCGGCTGGCTGCCCGTCGCCGGGCTGATGCTCGGCGGGCTGCTGTACACCGCGGGCGCCGTGATCTACGCCGCCGGCCGGCCCGATCCCGCGCCCGCCACCTTCGGCTACCACGAGATCTTCCACACGCTCGTCACCGGCGCGGCCGGGACGCACTACGCGGTCATCGTGTTCTTCGTACTGCCGTTCGCGCACGGGTGACGCGCCGGCGGTTCTTCACTGAGAACGGGTTTCGCCCAACTCGGCCGCCCATGCGGGCGGCCGAGTTGGCGACGTCACGTCACTTGGCCCCGAGCGCAGGCGTCCACGTCTCGAGCGGCGTGACGCCCGGCGACCGGCTGCTGCGTCCCCTTGATCCACGACGCCTCCGCGGAGGCCGGGTTCTTGCGGTCGATCGACAGCGACCAGTTCGCGCCGGTCAGGAAGACCGGGTTGCTGAACGGGTCGATGCCGGCCTTCAGGTTCGCGCCCTTGAAGCCGTCGGCTCCGCACGGCGTGAGCGTGCTGTTGTCGGCCGGCTCGTTGTTCTGCGTTCCGGCCGGGTCGAAGCAGTTGTCCTTGCCGTCACCGTCGTAGAACAGGTCACGGCCGTTCGGGTTCGCTCCGTTGTTGCCGAACGCGTTCCCCCGCACGACGTTGCCGACGAGCTCCTGGGCGTCCTTCTGCTTCAGCAGCGCCTGCTGGAAGCCGCCGACGCCGACGAGGTAGTTCCCGTAGATGCGGTTGTTCTCGACGCGCGCACGGCGGCCGCCGAACAGCAGCACGCCCATGCCCGTCGGGAAGTTCGTCCCCGTCGAGGTCGGGGCCAGGCGCCAGGGCGAACCCTTGTAGTAGTTGAAGTTGTTCAGGAAGATGTCGTTGTCGGTGATGACGTTGTCCTCCGGCGGCGCGAACTTCTCCGAGTCCAGCGCGTTCGGCACGAGGCCGATGCCGTTGTTGAACCACTTCGACTTCGTGATCGTCACGTAACGCATGTTCGTGCCGGAGAAGCCGAGCTGGTTGCCGTAGGAGACGACGTTCGTGACGATCGAGCGCACCGGCTTGGCCTGCGGCGGCGTCTGCCCGATGTAGAAGCCCGAGTCGTTGTTCCAGGCCGCGACGGAGTTCGACATCTCGCCGCCGACGGAGTTGAAGGCGTAGATGCCGTAGACGCCGTCGGACTTGGCCACGAGGTTCGTCAGCAGGTAGCCGTTGACGTTGACCGCGAAGAAGCCGTAGCCGCTGTAGTGCTGGGCGCTCAGGCCGTTGACGGTCACCTTGTCGGCGCCGTTGATCGACAGGCCGTTCTTGGGAACGGTCGTCGGCTTGGAGCCGTTGCCCTCGAGCACGACCTTCCCGGGGTGCTTGGGATCGCCGATGATCTTGAGGTAGCGCTTCGAGGCGCCCTTGACGCTCACGCGCTCGCGGTACGTGCCGGGCTTGACCTTGACGGTGTCGCCGGCCTTGGCGGCGTTGACGCCCTGCTGGATCGTCTTGAAGGCGCAGCCCTTGGCGCACACGGTCAGCGTGTGGAACGGGCCCGGTCGGGGGCTTGAGGTTCTTCGGCTTGGCCGGCGCCGGGTAATCGGTCGCGCCGGCGGCGCCGGCGAACGTGAGTGCCGCGGCGAGCACGCCGAAGCTCACGCCCGCCAGTCGGGAGCGGTTCATTCTGTCTCTCTTCGTCCTTGGGTTTGTCTGGAGCGCGGCCCGTCGCGGGCCGGTCGTGCAGGCTGGGCGTTCGCCTACTTGCGAACGGTGATGCTCATCTTCATCCCGTCCGCGACGTGGAACGTGCAGATGAAGTTGTAGGTGCCGGGCTTCGTCAGCTTGCGCTTGAACTCGTACCCGGCCGAGCCGGGGTCCGAGGTCAGCGAGCTCTGCTTGACGCCCTTGGGGCCCTTCGTCAGCTTGAGGTCGTGGATGTCTGCCGCGTCCTCTTCCCAGCGCCACGTGATCGTGGAGCCGTTGTTGACGGTCAGCTTCGCCGGGCCGTAGTAGTTGTCATGAACGCCGATCGTCTTCTTCTGAGGCTTCGGCTTGGGCTTCGCGGCAATTCCGGCCTGCACCGGTACCGCGGCGAGTGCCGCGATACCGGTCAGACCCAAGACCGCGATGGTCTTGCGATACGTCACGAGGTCACTTTGCTCCGATCGAGGGTGTCCAGCGCTCCATCGGCGTGAGGCCGGGAACGGGCTGCTGCGTGCCCTTGAGCCAGAACTTCTCGGCACCGTCGGGCTTGGTCGGGTCGATGCTGAGCGCCCAGCCGACGGCCTCGCCCTGCGCGGCCTCGTTGAGCGTGTTCGCGCCCTTGAACGGGCAGGGCAGGAACGTGTTGTTGTTCAGCGGCACGTTGTTCTGCGAGGCACCGACGTCGACGCAGTTGTCCGAGCCGGAACCGTCGTAGAAGATGTCGCGGCCGTTGGGGTTCTTCCCGCCGTTGCCGTACGAGTTGCCCTTGATCTGGTTGCCGATCAGGTCCGCGGCGCTCTTCTGCTTGAGCAGGATCTGCTTCAGCGCGCCGACGCCGACGAGGTAGTTGCCGTAGACGCGGTTGTTCTCGACGCGCGCGCGGCGACCGCCGAACAGCAGCACGCCGGTTCCGACCGGGTAGGGCGTGTCGGTCGCGGAGGCACGCATCTTGAACGGCGCGCCCGCGTAGTAGTTGAAGTTGTTGAAGTAGATGTCGTTGTCGGTGATCGACGTTGTCCTCCGGCGGCGCGTACTTCTCGGAGTCCAGCGCGTTCGGCACGATGCCGAGGCCGTTGTTGAAGAACTTCGACTTCGTGATCGTCACGTAGCGGCTGTTCGTGCCCGAGTAGCCCAGGACGTTGCCGTAGGAGGTCAGGTTGCGCAGGTACGTGCGGATCGGCTTGGTCTGCGGCGGCGTCTGCCCGACGTAGAAGCCCGAGTCGTTGTTCCAGGCCGCGACGGAGTTCGACATCTCGCCGCCGACCGAGTTGAAGGCGTACAGGCCGTACACGCCGACGAGCTTGGCCACGAGATTCGTGAACGTGTAGCCGTTGTTGTTGACGACGAAGAAGCCGTAGCCGTTGTAGTTCTGCGCGGTGAAGCCGTTGATCGTGACCTTGTCGGCCCCGTTGACGCTGATGCCGTTGTTCGGCAGCGTCGCGGGCTTCGAGTTCTTGCCCTCGAGGACGACCTTGCCGGGGTTCTTCGGATCGCCGATGATCTTCAGGTAGCGCTTGCTCTGCCCCTTGATCGTCACGCGCTCGCGGTACGTCCCGGCCTTGACCTTGATCGTGTCACCGGCCTTCGAGGCGTTGACGGCCTTCTGGATCGTGTTGAACGTGCAGCCCTTGGCGCAGACGGTGCGCGTCTTGAACGGACCCTTCGGGGCCTTCGACGGCGTGATCGGGTTCTTCGGCGGCGGGTAGTCGACGGCGCCGGCGACGCCGGCGAGCGAGAGCGCCGAGGGACGCCAGCGCGGCGGCCCCGAGCGCGATGCGGATGCGAGACATGGTGTGTGTGCTCCTCCTGGTGGTCTTCGAGTTCTGGATCTACGGCTCGACGATGTAGTAGCCGGTCATCCCCGCATCCTGATGGGAGAAGACGTGGCAGTGATAGAGCCAGCGGCCCGGGTTGTCCTCGACGAAGCGCGCCGTCGTGCTCTCGTTCGGCCCGATCGACGTCACGTCGGTGAAGATCCCGTTTCCGTCCTTGCGCCAGCGGTGGCCGTGGATGTGGAAGTCGTGGAAGTTGTTGTCCATCCCGATGACGTGCAGCGCGACGTCCTGGCCGACCTTCGCGCGCAGCGTCGGCGTGTTGCCGGCGTAGGCACGGCCGTTGATGCACTGGAACGCGCGCTCGAGGCCGGTGCTCGGCGGGCGCGAGCATGTGGAAGAAGAGGACCTGCTCGACGTCGGGGGCCTTGGCGCCCTTCTCGCGTGACGATCAGGCCGCCGAACAGCCCGCGCATCGCGTTGAGCGTGTGGTTGGGCCCGTGGTCGTGGTAGGGCCAGACGCCGACGGAGTCGGGGAGCGCCTCCCACGTGTAGGTGAACTCCTCGCCCGGGCGCGATGAAGCCGCCGGCGCGGGTGAAGTCGCCGAGGTAGACGCCGTCGTACTCGGGGTTGTAGCGGACGCCGTGCGGGTGCATCGTCACGGCCTGGTTGAGCTTCTCGGGCAGCGCGTTGCGGAAGTGGACCTTGAGCACGTCGCCGACCTCGCAGTGGAGGATCGGCCCCGGGATGGCGGCCGGGCCCTTGGGCGCGGCGAAGCCCTCGGTCATCTCCTGGTACATCACGGCGCGGAAGACGGTGGGACCCGGGATCGCGACGCCGTGCCACAGGTCGCGGCGCGGACGGCTCGGGACGATGTCCCACAGCGCGGAGGTCGCCTGGATCCAGTACTCGCGCTCGACGCCGCCGGACTGCGGGCCGGGAGTGACGAAGGTCAGCTTGTCGACGGGGTCCGAGCCGATCGGCGCCTTCGGCGCGGTGGCCGAGGCGAACGCCGGGCGCTTGACGCGGGCCGCGGCGGCGTCGGCCTTGGCGGCATCGCCGCGACCGGCGAGCAGCACCTTCTCGCCGCCGATGGTGCAGAGGAATGCGCCGGCGCCGGCTGCGAGGAAGCCGCGGCGACCGACCCCGGCGAGGTTGCGTCGTTCGTGATGTCGTCGAGATCGCTCATCTGTTCCCTGTGCGTCGGGCCGCGGCGTTGACCGGCCCATGTGTAGATTGGACACCGGCGCCTTTATCCAGTACATATGTACCGACGGCGTCGTCTACGGTACAAACGTACCGATAGAAGGTTACGTCTGCGCCACACCATGAGCTCCGAGACCACAACTCCCGCTCGCCAAGCCGCCCGGCGCCCACCCGCGCAGGAGATCCGCGGCGCGATCGTCGAGGCCACGATCCGCATCATCGGCCGCTCGGGCACGGCCGGCGTGACCCACCGGGCCGTGGCGCAGGAGGCGGGCGTCTCGCTCTCCTCCACCACCTACCACTTCGCCTCCAAGGAGGAGATCGTCGACGCGGCGCTGCGCGAGGTCGCGGCCGCCGAGATCGCGCGCGTCAAGGCGACGACGGCTGAGGCGATGGACGCCGTCCACGACGTCGACTCGCTCGTCGACCTGCTCACGAACTGGCTCGACGATCAGCTCGCCAGCGACCTGCTGATCGTCCGGGCGGGGTACGAGCTGCAGCTCGAGACCCATCGCAGCCCGGAGCTGGAGGCGGCCCACGCCGAATGGGGCCGCGTCGTCCAGGCGCTGACCGAGGACGTCCTCGTGCGAGCCGGCTCGCCGAGCCCCCGTGAGGACGCGCACATCCTCGCCGCGCTCATCGACGGGATCAGGCTCGAGGAGATCACTCGCGGGCGCCCCGGCGTGGCCACCAGGACGCGCCCGCTGTTCGATCGCTTCCTGCGCGCGCTGATCCCCTAGGACATCACGTTGCGTGAGGCGAGGTGCGCCCCGACCTTGCGCTTGACGCGCTGCAGGGCATTGTCGACGGTCTTCGTGTCACACCCGACGAGCTCGCCGATGCCCTCGTAGGAGCGCCCGTCGAGGTACAGCGACAGGACGCGCGACTCGAGCTCGGAGCAGCGTCGTCGAGAGGCAGTCGACCATCGAGCGCAGCTCCTCGGACGAGATGACCTGATTGACCGGGTCGTGAACGGTCGAGCCCGGGAGCACCTCGTCGAGCGTCGGCTCGCCGTCGCTGGAGCCCGCCGGCGTCGAGGCGAACGACACGTACTGGTTGAGCGGCACGTGCTTGTTGCGCGTGGCGGTCTTCACGGCCGTGATGATCTGGCGCGTGATGCACAGCTCCGCGAAGTTGCGGAAGCTCGACTCGCGGTCGGTCCGGTAGTCGCGGATCGCCTTGTACAGGCCGACCATGCCCTCCTGGATCAGGTCGTCGCTGTCGCCCCCGGCGAGGAAGTACGACGAGGCCTTCAGGCGGACGAAACCGTGGTACCGGCGGATCAGCCGGTCGTAGGCGAGCGGGTCGCCTGTCTTGGCGAGGGCGATGAGGTAACCGTCATCGACCTGAACCTGACCTTGAGATGAAGCGGAAAGACGGGCCACGAGCGATCCTTTCGGTCCCTGTGCAGGGACAACGTTGGACGAGCTCAGTGGCGC
The DNA here is from genome assembly GCA_963817295.1 of uncultured Solirubrobacteraceae bacterium. GTDB lineage: Bacteria > Actinomycetota > Thermoleophilia > Solirubrobacterales > Solirubrobacteraceae > F1-60-MAGs163. Next base: position 59,415 of record CAWFOF010000009.1, read on the forward strand.
ACTCCTCCCCTGGCGCCAACTGCGAACGACAAAACTATTCTTTTCTCGACCTGAGGTTGACCCTCAAGTCGAGCGGTTTATCCCACAGTTATGAAGCGCTGTCAACCCGGCGCTGCAAGATTCCGTACAGCAGCGCTGCGGCCGCGGCGCTGACGTTCAGGGAATCGAGCTGCCCGAGCATCGGCAGAGCCACGAGCTGATCGCAGGTGGCGGCGACCTTCGGGCGCAGGCCCTTGCCCTCCGCGCCCATCACGAGCACCACGGCTCCGCGCCAGTCGGGCTCCAGGTAGTGGACCGCGGCGTCGCTCCTGGCGGCGCCGTAACACCACGCCCCGGCCTGCTTCGCATCGCCCAGGAAGTCCGCGAGGTTGCGCACCCGCGCGATCCGCAGCCATTCCACCGCGCCGGCCGAGGCCTTGCAGACGGCCGGCGTCACCTCCGCCGCGCGCCGCTCCGGGATCACGACCCCGCTGACCCCCGCGGACTCCGCCGTACGGCAGATCGCTCCGAGGTTCTGGGGGTCCTGAACCTCGTCGAGAGCGACGATCAGCGCGTCCGGCGCAGCGAGCAGCTCGGCGGCGCCGGCGTAGTGATAGCCGTCAGCGCGCGCGCAGATGCCCTGGTGGGCGTCCGTCCCGGCCCGCTCGGCGACCTCCTCGGCGCGGACGATCCGGACCGGGGGCGAGCCCGCCGCCCCGGGCGCAAGCCAGGCCTCGCGGCTCGCGCCCTCGGTCGCCCAGACCTCGTACACCCGCCGCCGCCCTGCGCGCAGCGCCTCGTGGACCGGGTTGCGGCCGTACAGGATCACGGCCGCACGAGCTCAGGCCCGGCCGCCGAGTCGCGCACCTGCCAGCCGCGCTCGAGCAGCTCGTCGCGCAGACGGTCGGCCTCGGCCCAGTCCTGTGCGCTGCGCGCCGCCTCACGCGCGGCCACCAGGCCGAGCGCCTCCGGATCCGGGGCGTCGGCCCCATCGTCGCCGCCGCCCGCCAGGCTCTCCAGGCCGAGCAGGCCGAGCATCACGAGCAGGTCCGCATCTCCGACGCCGTCGCGCCTGTTCGCCTCGCCGACCCACTCGAACAGGGCGCCCAGCGCGCGGGCGGTGTTGAAGTCGTCCGCCAGGGCTGCGAGGAAGCGCTCGAGCAACCCGGCCATGTCGGCCGGCGAGGGGCCGGGGACGAGCCGCCTGGCCGCCTCGCGGATCCGCCGCGTCCCTGCGCGCGCCTGCTCCATCGTCTCGTCGGAGAACTGCAGCGGCTGGCGATAGTGCCCCGAGGCGAAGAGCAGGATCAACGCGTCGCGGCCCCACTCGTCGAGCACCTCGGCGAGCGAGGCGATGTTCCCGACGCTCTTGGCCATCTTCTCGCCGGAGAGCTGCAGCATTCCGTTGTGCATCCAGATCCGCGCGAGCTCGGTCCCGCGCCCCATGCGCGTCTGGGCGGCCTCGTTCTCGTGGTGGGGGAAGATCAGGTCGTTCCCTCCGCCGTGGATGTCGAACCCGACGCCCAGCAGCTCCTCGGCCATCGCCGAGCATTCGATGTGCCAGCCGGGGCGCCCGCGGCCCCACGGCGCGTCCCAGGCGGTGTCCTCGCCCGGCTTCTGCGCCTTCCAGAGCGCGAAGTCGAGCGGGTCGTCCTTGCGCCGGGAGCCCTCGACCGGTTCGCCCTGGTCCATGTCGTCGATCGCGCGATGCGACAGCTCGCCGTAGCGCGGGTCGCTGCGCACGCGGAAGTAGACGTCGCCGTCGACCGCGTAGGCGCTGCCCTTGTCGATCAGCGCCTGGATCAGGTCGGTGATCGGGCCGATCGTCTCGCCGGCCAGCGGTTCGGCGTCGGGCCGGCCGAGCTCGAGGCGGTCGGTGTCGGCGGTGTACGCGGCGGTCATCTGGCGCGCAAGCTCGTCACTCGGCACGTTCAGCGCCGTCGCGGCGTCGTAGATCTTGTCGTTGACGTCGGTGACGTTGACGACGTAGCGCACCTCGTAGCCCTCGTGCTCCAGGAAGCGCTTGAGCAGCGAGTAGACGACGAACGGGCGCGCGTTGCCGACGTGGATCCGGCTGTAGACGGTCGGCCCGCAGGCGTAGATGCCGACCTTCCCGGGGTCGCGCGGCTCGAGCACGGCGAGTGCCCCGGTGCGGGTGTCGTGCAGGCGGATCTCACGCATCGGGCCCCAATCTACGCAAGCTCGCGGCGCGAACGGTCACACCTCGAGGCGCACGTCCTCGAGGTCGAGGTCGCGTTCGATCTTGCGCATCCCCTCCTCGGAGAGTTCGCCGACCTCGCGCAGACGCAGGATCTCGCCGCGCTCGGCCTCGAGCGCCTCGCGGCGCAGGTGCTGGTATGCCTGCGAGCCCTCCTCCAGGCGCCCGTCGTCCTCGTGGTCGAGTTGCGCGCCGAAGCGGCGCAGGCGAAACGCGTAGAGCCCGCGCATCCGGCGCGCGGACTCGACGTTGACCCAATCCGCCGACATCAGCTGGTCGATGCGGGTGATCGCCGCCTCGGCCGCACGCAGCCGCGCGCGGGCCTCGCGGCGCTCTTCGCTCTCGCCGCCCGTCCCGAACCGCTCGATCAGCGCCGGCAGCGACAGGCCCTGGATCAGCAGCGTCGACAGGATCACGCAGTAGACGAGGAAGATCACCCGGTCGCGCTCCGGGAACGGCGCTCCGCCGTCGAGCGTCAGCGGGATCGCCAGCGCGGCCGCCAGCGAGACGGCTCCGCGCATTCCGGTCCACGCGACGAGGAACACCCCGCCGGGATTCGGGGCGGGCTCGCGGGCACGGATGCGCGCCGACAGGCGCCGCGGAACGTACGTCGACGGGTAGACCCACAGGAACCGCACGGCGAAGACGGCGGCGACCACGGCGATGGCCTCGCCGGCCAGCGAGACGCCGTTGACGTCCTTCAGGCCGTCGATGATGCCCGGGCAGCTGCAGGCCGACGATCACGAACAGCGCGGAGTTCACGATGAACATCGTGGACTCCCAGAACGCGTAGGCCTGGATGCGCGTGCCCGGGGAGATGAGCTGCGGCGCGCGCCAGCCGAGGTAGATCCCGGCCGTCACGGCGGCGAGCACCGCGGAGACGCCGAGCGCCTCGGACGGGAGGTAGGCGAGGTAGGGCGTGATCAGGGAGATCGTGATCTCCGTCGGCGCGTCCTCGATCCTGCGGCGCAGCTCGGCGATCAGGAAGCCCACGAGGATCCCGATCGCGATCCCGCCGGCCGCGCCGACCACGAAGTCGAGCGCCGCGTGCGGCAGCGAGAACGCCCCCGTCACGACGGCCGCGACCGCGAGCTTGTAGATGACGAGGCCCGTGGCATCGTTGACGAGGCTCTCCCCCTCGACGATCGTCACGTAACGCCGCGGTGCGCCGAGCCGGCCGGCGATCGAGGTCGCCGCGACCGGGTCGGTCGGGGAGACGATCGCGCCGAGCACGAACGACACATTCCAGGGCAGGCCCGCAACCATGTGCGCCACCCAGCCGACGACGACCGTCGTGACGATCACGAGGCCGATCGCCAGCAGCGCGATCGGCTGCACGTTCGCGCGCAGCTCGTGCAGATCGCTGAAGAACGCCGACGAATAGAGCAGCGGCGGCAGCGCGACGACGAGGATGATCGCCGGGTCGACCTCGAGGTCGGGGACGCCCGGCATGAAGCCCAGCAGCGCGCTGCCGACGACGAGGATGATCGGGTACGGGATGCTCGAGCGGTACGCGACCACGAGCATCGCGGCGACGGCGATCAGCAGGCCGAGTGCGACGAGCTCGTCGCCGTGCATGTCAGCGCTGCTCGAGCGTCGCCACGGCCAGCGCCCCGACGCCCTCCTGGCGGCCGACGAAGCCGATGCCCTCGCCGGTGGTGGCCTTGACGTTCACCAGCGTCGGGCTCGAGCCCGAGCGCGCCGGCGAGGCGCTCGCGCATCTCGGTGCGACGGGCGCCGACCTTCGGCCGCTCCATCATGATCGTCGCGTCGACGTTCACCACGCTGAAGCCCCGCTCGGACAGCAGCACGCCGACGCTCGGCGAGCAGCTCGATCGAGTCGGCGTCCTTCCAGCGTCCGTCGCCGTCGGGGAAGTGCGCGCCGATGTCGTCGAGGCCCGCGGCGCCGAGCAGCGCGTCCATGATCGCGTGCGTCAGCACGTCGGCGTCGGAGTGGCCCTCGAGGCCGAGGTCGTGCTCCAGGCGCACGCCGCCGAGGATCAGCGGCCGGCCGGCGACGAGGCGGTGCGAGTCCCAGCCGATGCCCGGTGCGCACGGTGCTCATACGAGCTGGCCGATCGGCTCGCAGCGTGCGCGCGCGACCTTCGAACACGGCCAGCTCGGTCACGCCGGCATCGGCGAGGTAGGCGAGCGCCTCCTCGTAGCCGAAGCCCAGGTGCTCCGGCGTGTGCGCGTCGCTCGACAGCGCGATCGGGCACCCGGCCTCCAGGCACATGTCGAGGAACGCGCGCGACGGGTAGATCTCGCCGACCGGCTTGCGCAGCCCGGCCGTCGAGACCTCGATCGCGATTCCGGACTCCGACGATGCCGTCCATCGCGAGCTCGTAGAAGCGGCGCAGGTCGCCTTCCGGGGCCGGCCGCCGGCGCCCCCAGTGCTTGACGAGGTCCGGGTGGGCGAGGATGTCGTACTGGCCGGTGCGCGCCAGCTCCCCGAGCCACGTGAAGTACGTGCTCCAGACCTTGTCGGGGCCCTGGCCCATGCCCCAGATGTCGTAGTCCTCGTGGTCGAGCGCGCCCGTCGCCGACGAAGTGGATCGAGCCGACGACGTAGTCCCAGTCGCGCGCGTCGAGGAAGCTCGCGACCTGATCCTCGCGGCCGGGGATGAAGTCGGCCTCGATGCCGAGGCGCAGGTCGGTGTCCTCGCGTACGAACTGGCAGTAGGCGTCGACGTCGTCGTGCGCGAACTCGCGCCAGAGCCCGTTGTCCCAGATCTTCAGCGCCTCGCTGAAGCGGTAGATGTGCTCGCTGACGCCGAGCTCGACCGATCCCGCGCTCGGCGGCGGCCTCGCGGTAGCGGTCGGCGTTGGCGGTCGTGAAGTACTTCTCGGGCCCCGAATCGGGGCCGTCGGGGCGCAGATGCACGTGGTAGTCGGTCAGCACGTTCCGGATTCAAGCAGGACGGCTCACGACACCCGGCGGCCGAGCAGCAGCTCGGCGACGCGCGAGGTCGACGGGCGTGGTCACCTTGAGGTTCTCCGGCGGTGCCGGCACGACGCGCACGCGGCCGCCGTCGCGCTCCACGAGCATCGCGTCGTCGGTCGCGGCGGCGAGCTCATCGTCGCTGCGCGCCAGCGCCCGCTCGCAGCGCGGCGCGGCGGAACACCTGCGGCGTCTGCACCGCCCACAGCTCGGAGCGGTCGAGCGTCTCGACGACGCGGACGCCGTCCGGCGCGCGCTTGACCGTGTCGGTCACCGGCGCCGCGGCGATCGCGGCATCCCAGCCCTCGCCGTCCTCGTCGAGGGCGGCGAGGCAGCTGGCGACGAGCTCGGGCGTCAGCAGCGGTCGCGCCGCGTCGTGCACGAGCACGACGTCCGCGTCCGCGCCGGCCTCGGCCAGGGCGTTGCGGACCGAGTGCGAGCGCTCGGCGCCCGCCGGCGACGGCGACGCAGCCCTCGGGCGCCGCGCAGCCGGCCGGCAGCGCGACGACGATCCGCCCGACCTGCGGCGACGGCGGACGAGCGCCGCGATGCTCCACTCCAGCATCGGGCGCCCCGCAAGCGGGACGAGCGCCTTGGGCCCGTCGGACCCAAGGCGCTCGCCGCGCCCGGCGGCCACGACCAGCGCGACCGCCGGCACGAGCAGGGCTAGGACGCGACCTTCGCGCCCGCGGACTCGGCCAGGAGGTTGTCGAGGTGCTCCTCCGCCTCGTCCTCCTCCATCTCCAGCGCGTACATCAGCTCGGAGGCGAGGATCTTCTTCGTCCTCGTGAACATCTGCTTCTCACCGGTCGAGAGCCCCTTGTGGTGCTCGCGGACGGCGAGGTTGCGCACGACTTCGGCGAGCTCGTAGATGTCGCCGGTCTTGATCTTGTCGCGGTTGTGCTTGAAGCGCCGGTTCCAGTTCTTCGGCATCTCCGAGACGTCGTCCTGGAGCACGGCGAGAACCTTGAGGACGGTCTCCTCATCTATCACACGGCGAAGCCCGGCCTTGGCCGCATTCTCCGACGGGACCATGACGGTCATGTCGTTGTGCAGGATCTTGATGGTCAGGTAGATGCGCTCCTGACCGAACATGAGCTTCGATTCCTTCTTGAGGACCTTGCCCGCGCCGTGGTGCGGATAGACGACGTTGTCGCCACACTCGAACTCGATGTGCTCGAGCACCGGCAGTTCGAGATCCTCGATGTTGAGGTCTTCCTTCTCCTCCGAAATGATGCCCTCCCTCGTCATCGGCCGGGCTTGCCTGCCCGGGCCGTCCAGTCAGCACGTCCGTGATTCATGTCTGCAGGTACCGATCAACCAGGTTGATCTCCTGCAGACGCCGCAGCCCCTCGCGGATGTCCTTGGCGCGATATTCCCCGACGCCTTCGATCGCCTCGAGCTGTCCGTCGCCGGCAGCCAGCAGGTCGTCCAAACCACCGGTCGCCGCCACGATGTTGGCCACCACGATCTTTGGCAGGCGCGGAATGCGCCCGAGGATCCGGTAGCCCCGCGGCGAGACGGGGTAGTCAAGTGTGTTGAGCTTGCGGTCGTAGCCGAGCAGCTCGGCGAGCCGTCCGAAGTCGATGAGCTCCTGGTGGGGCAGGCGACCGAGCTGGTCGAGCGCCATCGCGAACGCCTCGTCGTCGGGCTCCGCCAGGTAGTCGTGCACGAGCGCGGCCTTGTCGGCGGCGGTGCCGACCATCGTCTCCTCGAGCTGCATCTCGATCAGCCGGCCCTCGGTGCCCAGCTCGACGATGTAGCGCTCGATCTCGACCGCCATGCGCGTCACGAGCTCCGAGCGCTGCAGCACGGTCAGGACGTCGTGCAGCGTCGCGCCGCCCTCGAACTCGAGCGCGGTCAGCCGCGTCGAGACCTGGTCGAGCCGCACGCGGTACTTGTCGAGCGTCGCCAGCGCCTGGTTGGCCTTCGCCAGGACGGTCGGGATGTCCTCGAGGATGTACTTCGCGCCGTCGACGTACAGCGAGACGATCTCGCGGCGCTGCGAGATCGCGATCACGAGCGCGTCGGTCTGCTTGCTGACGCGCTCGCCGGTGCGGTGGCGCGTGCCGGTCTCCAGCGACAGGATCGTCGGGTCCGGGATCAGCTGCACGTTCGCCATCGCGATCTTCGTCGCGTTGGCGTTGAGGATGATCGCGCCGTCCATCTTCGCCACCTGGTAGAGGTAGGCGGGCGAGTAGTCGATGTCGAGCTTGATGCCGCCCGAGAAGAGGAAGCTCAGCTCCTCCGGATCGCCGACGACGACGAGGGCGCCGGTGCGGGCGTGAACGATGTTGTCCACTCCCTCACGCAGCGCGGTGCCCGGCGCGACCATCTCCAGGGACTTGACCAGACCGAGGTTCTTGGCGACTCTCCAGGTCGGTCAGTTCATCCCCGCTCCGGTGCGCCATCACAGAGCATTCTACCAGAGGTCGAGGGTTTTTCGATCGGCTGCTGGACGGCTCAGGCGACCGCCCGCACTCCCTCCGCCGCCAGCGCCGAGCGGCAGCGCGCTGCGCAGGGTCGGCGCGCTCTCCGGAGAGACGACGTGCTGGAGACCGAACTTCGCCGCCTCGTCCTGGCGGCGATCGTGGTGCGCCACCGAGCGCAGCTCGCCGGTGAGGCCGATCTCGCCGAACGCCGCGGTCGGCGTCGAGGCGCTCTCGCCGCCGAGCACGACGCCGCGCGCGGCGCTCGCCACGGCGAGCGCGATCGCCAGGTCTGCGCCCGGCTCGTCGACGCGCACGCCGCCGACGACGTTGACGAACACGTCGGCCGTCCCGGTGCCGATCCCGGCGTGGCGGGACAGGACGGCCAGGACGAGCGCGAGGCGGTTGCGGTCGATGCCGTTGCACACGCGCCGCGGCGGGACGAGCTCGCTCGGCGAGACGAGCGCCTGCACCTCCACGAGCAGCGGCCGTGAGCCCTCCATCGAGGCGAGCACGACGCTCCCCGGCGCGCGCGTCGCCTCGGCGACGAACCGCGCGCTCGCGTCGAGCACCTCGACGAGGCCGCCGTCGCGCATCTCGAAGACGCCGACGTCGTTGGTCGAGCCGAAGCGGTTCTTCAGCGCCCGCAGCGTGCGATAGGTGCGCTCGCGCTCGCCGTCGAACTGCAGGACGCAGTCGACGAGGTGCTCGAGCACGCGCGGGCCCGCGAGCGCACCGTCCTTCGTCACGTGGCCGACGAGGACGACGGCGGTGCCGGTGCGCTTGGCGACCTCCATCAGGCGATGGGCGACCTCGCGGACCTGGCCCACGGTTCCGGGCGCGCCCGAGAGCTCGGCGGCGGCGAGCGTCTGCACCGAATCGATCACGCAGACCTCCGGCGCCTCGGCCTCGAGCGTCGCGAGCACGGCGTCGAGATCGGTCTCCGCCAGCACAGGGATGTCGAGCGCGCCAGGGGCGGCGCCGGCCTCCAGCCGTTCGGCGCGCAGCCGGATCTGCGCCGCCGACTCCTCGCCCGAGACGTACAGGGTGCGCCGCCCCGCGCCCTGCAGCAGGCCGAGCGCCATCGTCGTCAGCGTCGACTTGCCGATGCCCGGCGAGCCGCCGATCAGCACGAGCGACCCGGGGACGAGGCCGCCGCCCAGCAGGCGGTCGAGCTCACCGATCCCGCAGGCGAGCCGTGGCGCGCGGTCCGCCTGGATCTCGCGCAGTGGGATCGGGCGCGAGGCGCGGCCCGGGCGAGCGCGCAGGCCTGCCCCGGCGGAGGCGGACCGGGTGGGCGCGCGCTCCTCGGCCATCGTGTTCCACTCCTCGCACGCCGGGCACTGGCCGTGCCACTTGGCCGCCACGTGAGCGCACGACGAACAGACGTAGACGGTGGTGGGACGGGCCATGCGTACGAGCGTACGTTCGCTCCCGGACGCGACGCCGGCGACCGCTCTCAGGGGGCCGCGTCGAGCGCCTGGGCGACGTCGGCGAGCACGTCGACCGTGTCCTCGACGCCGACGCTGAAGCGGATCATCCCCGGCGAGACGTCATCGGCGCCCCAGCGTGCGCGGCGCTCCGCGCTCGTGTGCACGCCGCCGAAGCTCGTCGCCTCGGCGACGAGGCGCGCGGCTCCGAGGAACGCCTGGGCGCGCGCCTCGCTGCCCAGGTCGAAGGCGACCACGCAGCCCATGCCGGGCCAGCGGACGTCGTCGACGTCGGCGCGGCGCCGCAGCGCGTCGGCCAGCGCGGCGGCCGTCGCCTCCTGGCGCTCGATCCGCAGCCCCGCGGTAGCGAGCGAGCGATGTGCGAGCCACGTCTCGAACGGTCCGGGGATCGCGCCGGTCATCGTGCGCCACGCGCGCACGGCCGCGAGGCGCTGCGGATCCGTGGCCGCGACGTAGCCGAGCACGAGGTCGCTGTGACCACTGAGCTGCTTGGCGGCGCTGCCGACCGAATAGTCGGCCCCGAGGTCGAGCGGCCGCTGGCGCAGCGGCGTGGCGAGCGTGTTGTCGACCGCGACCAGCGCCCCGCCCTCGTGCGCCGCGGCCGTCAGGCCGGCGATGTCGATGACGTCGAGCAGCGGATTGGACGGCGACTCGAGCCAGACGAGCGTCGCGCCCGGCAGCGCCGCGCGGATCGCCGCGTCGGACGTCGGCACGAGTCGCACCTCGACGCCGCGGGCCCGGAGGTGCTGCTCGGCGATCTCGCGCAGGCCGTAGTAGCCGTCGGTGGGCGCGACGAAGACGTCGCCGGGTGCCAGCAGCGGGAGAGCCACGGCGCTGACGGCCGCCATGCCCGATGCGAAGGCGACCGTTCCCGCACCCTCCAGCTCCGCGAGCGCGGCCTCGTAGAGATCCCACGTCGGGTTCGCCTCGCGGTGGTAGCCGTAGCGCGAGACGTCCACGTCGCCGCGCAGGTGGTAGGGGGCCGCGAACACCGGGCCGGGCAGGTAGGGCCGGCCATCCTGGGCGGCGGGCAGCCCGGCGTGAACGGCGGTCGTGCCTCCGCCGCCGGGCTCGCAGGCGTGCGAGCGGTCGCAGAACGGCTTCGTCTGTGAGCGCCCGCAGCGGCAGAGCACGATCGAGGATCCCTCGGGCGGTGTCAGCGGATTGCCGTCCGCGTCGGTGATCGTCACGGGGCCCGTGACCTTGTACGGGCCACCGGCGCGGACCTTGATGACGACCTCATCGGCGCGATCGGACATGAGCCAACTCTAGAACGAGGAAGGGCCGCCAACCCTGGCGGCCCTTCCGGCCCTGCGATGTCGTTGTGCGGTGCCTAGGACTCCTCGGGAGTCTCGGCCGCGGGCTCGGGCGTCTCGTCGGCTTCGACGGTCGCCTCCGCTTCGCCGCCGCCGACCGTGACCGGTGCCTTCTTCGGCTCGATCACCGTGAGGATCACGTCCCGGTCGTCGCCCTCGGGGGCGGGATCGACCATGACCGTGCTCCCGGGCGGCAGCTCCGAGCGCAGCACGAAGTCCGCGAGCGGATCCTCGATGTAGCGCTGGATCGCGCGGCGCAGCGGGCGGGCGCCCATCGACGGGTCCCAGCCCTTCTCGACCAGGAAGTCGCGCGCGCCGTCGCTCAGCTCGAGCTGCAGCTCACGCTCGGCCAGCGACCCCCGGATGCGCCGCAGCAGGAGTTCGACGATCGTCGTGATCTCGTCCTTCTGCAGCTTGTGGAAGACGATCACGTCGTCGATGCGGTTCAGGAACTCCGGACGGAAGACCTTCTTGAGCTCGCCCATGATGCGGCCCTTCATGTCCTCGTACGTGATGCCCGTCTCGTCCTCGCTGACGGCGAAGCCGAGCGGGGTGTTCCGGGCGATCTCCTGGGCACCGATGTTCGACGTCATGATCACGATCGCGTGACGGAAGTCGACCGTCCGCCCCTGCGAATCCGTCAGGCGTCCGTCCTCCAGGATCTGCAGGAGGATGTTGAAGACGTCCGGGTGGGCCTTCTCGATCTCGTCGAGCAGGAGCACGCAGTACGGCTTGCGGCGCACCGCCTCGGTGAGCTGGCCGCCCTCGTCGTATCCGATGTATCCGGGAGGCGAGCCGACGAGACGGCTGACGGCGTGCTTCTCCATGTACTCGGACATGTCGATGCGCGTCATCGAGTCCTCGTCGCCGAACAGGAACTCCGCGAGCGTTCGGGCGAGCTCCGTCTTGCCGACACCCGAGGGGCCGAGGAAGACGAACGAGCCTGTCGGGCGCTTCGGGTCCTTCAGGCCGGCGCGCGAGCGGCGGATGGCCTTCGAGATGACCTCGACGGCGGCATGCTGACCGACGACGCGCTTGTGCAGCTCGTCCTCCATCCGCATGAGCTTCGCCGTCTCGGCCTCGGTCAGCTTGAACACGGGGATGCCGGTCCACATCGAGACGATGTCGGCGATCTCCTCCTCGCCGATCGCCGGACGCGGCCCGTCGCCCTCGCCGTTGCGCCACTGATCCTCGAGGTCGCGCTTCTCCTGCGTGAGCTTGCGCTCGTCGTCGCGCAGCGCGGCGGCCTTCTCGAACTCCTGATTCTCGATGGCCGCTTCCTTGTCGCGGCGCGTCGTCTCGATCTTCTGCTCGAGATCGCGGTACACCGGCGGCGAGGTCATCGACTTGATCCGCATGCGCGACGCGGCCTCGTCGATGAGATCGATCGCCTTGTCGGGGAGCTGGCGGTCGGCGATGTAGCGGTCGGCGAGCTCGGAGGCGGCGCGCAGGGCGTCGTCGGTGATCTCGACCTTGTGGTGCTGCTCGTAGCGATCGCGCAGGCCCTCGAGGATCTGCACGGTCTCCTCGATCGACGGCTGGTCGACGCGGATCTGCTGGAAGCGGCGCTCGAGCGCGCTGTCGCGCTCCAGGTACTTGCGGTACTCGTCGAGCGTCGTCGCACCGATCGTCTGCAGCTCACCGCGCGCGAGCGCGGGCTTCAGGATCGACGCGGCGTCGATCGCGCCCTCCGCGGCGCCGGCACCGACGAGGTTGTGCAGCTCGTCGATGAACAGGATGATGTCCCCGCGCTGGGTGATCTCCTTCATCACCTTCTTCAGGCGCTCCTCGAACTCGCCGCGGTACTTCGATCCGGCGACGAGCGCCGCCAGGTCGAGCGTGTAGATCTGCTTGCCCTTCAGCAGCTCCGGCACGTCGGCGTTCGTGATGCGCTGTGCGAGGCCCTCGACGACGGCCGTCTTGCCGACGCCGGGCTCGCCGATCAGGACGGGGTTGTTCTTCGTGCGGCGCGAGAGGATCTGCATGATCCGCTCGATCTCGGTCTCGCGACCGACGACGGGGTCGAGCTTGCCCTCGGCGGCGAGCTTGGTGAGGTTGCGGCCGAACTGGTCGAGCAGCTTCGAGGACTTCTTGCCCTCGCCCGACGCGGCGGCGCTCTGACCGCCGCTCGGCGCCCGAGCCGGAGCCCTGGCGGCGACCGCCGGGACCGGAGAGCATGCGGATGACCTCGTTGCGGATCTTCTCGGAGTCCGCATCGAAGTCGAGCAGGATGCGGGCGGCGACGCCCTCGTTCTCGCGCACCAGGCCGAGCAGGATGTGCTCGGTTCCGATGTAGTTGTGCCCGAGGCTCAGCGCCTCACGCAGCGCGAGCTCCAGCACCTTCTTGGCGCGCGGCGTGAACGGGATCTGGCCGGAGGTGACCTCCTCGCCGGATCCGACGATCCGCACGACCTGTGCACGGACGCGCTCGACGGTGATGTCGAGGCTCTCGAGGACGCGGGCGGCGAGGCCCTCCTCCTCACGAAGCAGGCCGAGCAGGATGTGCTCGGTTCCGATGTAGTTGTGCTTGAGGGTCCGCGCTTCCTCCTGCGCGAGGACGACCACCTGTCGGGCCCTCTCTGTGAATCGCTCGAACATGTGCTGCAGTCCTTCCTGGCCGGGCGTGCTCTGGCTTGGTCGGTCGAGTCGGTGGTCTGTGTGGTCTGTCGTTGTCCGGGGACGATGACATCCCGTCCCTCTCATCCTAGTTTTCGGCCTGGACGGCTGAATGGATGAGCGAACGGCATGATTCGGCGGGCAGACGTCAGTTTATCAGCGGCTTCCGCCCGCCCCGTGCCGCCGCGATGCCCGCGTCGGCAACGCTTCAGTCGCGCATTGCGGGGAACAGCACGACCTCGCGGATCGAACGCATGCCGGTCATCAGCATCACGAGGCGATCGATCCCCATGCCGACGCCGCCCGTCGGCGGCATGCCCTGCTCCAGCGCCTCGACGAAGACCTCGTCGTAGGGCTGGGCCTCCTCGTCCCCCTCGCCGGCCAGCCGGCTCTGGTCCTCGAAGCGCCGGCGCTGCTCGTCGGGGTCGTTGAGCTCGGTGAACGCGTTGGCGATCTCCATGCCCGAGCAGAACGCCTCGAAGCGCTCGACGAGACCCTCCTGCGTGCGGTGGTCCTTCGCGAACGGCGAGAGCTCCTTGGGGTAGTCGGTGATGAACACCGGGTCCGTGACGTTCGGCTCGACGTACTTGCTCAGCAGGTCGTCGACGAGCTGCGGCCAGCTGCGGTCGCGCCGTCTCGAGGTCGGCCCCGTCCGCGGCCGCGATCGCCGCGGCGAGCGCCTGCGCGCGTGCGGTGCTCGAGCACGTCGACGCCGGTCGCGCGGAGGATCGCGTCACGCAGGGTGATCCGCTCCCACGGCGCGCTGAAGTCGAGGTCGCCCTCGTAGCCGCAGGCCTCGGCGACCTCGCCGACGACCGTCTCGACGCGCGCCATCGCGCCCGCGTAGTCGGTGTAGGCCTCGTACCACTCGACCATCGTGAACTCGGGGTTGTGCTTGAACGAGATGCCCTCGTTGCGAAAGTCCTTGCCCAGCTCGTAGACGCGCTCGAGGCCGCCGACGATGCAGCGCTTGAGATAGAGCTCCGTCGCGATGCGCAGGTAGAAGTCGCGGTCCAGCGCGTTGTGGTGCGTGACGAACGGGCGCGCGAGCGCGCCGCCGTAGAGCGGCTGCAGCACCGGCGTCTCGACCTCGACGAAGCCGGCGTCGTCGAGCGAGCGGCGGACCGTGGAGATGACCTTGGCGCGTGTGAGGAACGTCTCGCGCGCCTCCTCGTTGGCCATCAGGTCGAGCTCGCGCCGGCGGAAGCGGGTCTCGACGTCCTGCAGCCCGTGGTGCTTGTCGGGCGGCGGGCGCAGGCTCTTCGCCAGCACGGCGTAGTCGTCGACGCGCAGCGACAGCTCGCCGCGGCGCGTGCGGAACATCGTCCCGTCGACGCCGACGAGGTCGCCCAGGTCGAGCTCGAGCAGCGTCGCCATGCGCTCCTCGCCCAGGACGTCGGCGCGCGCCTGCAGCTGCATGCGGCCGGAGCGGTCGACGAGGTCCAGGAACGCCATCTTCCCCTGCCCGCGCCGGGCGGCGAGGCGGCCGGCGACGCGATAGGCCTGCTCGGTCTCCTCGCCGGACTCGAGCTCGTCCCACGGCTCCTTGACCGTCGGCGATCGCCTGCACGCCCGGGTAGTCGTGCGGAAACGGGTCGATTCCCTGTGCGCGCAGCCGCGTCGAGCTTGGCGCGGCGGTTGGCCAGCAGCTCGGAGACGGGGACCGCGTCGGGCTGTTCGGGCTGGTCGCTCACGAGAGCGCCATCATGGCGGACGGACCTGCGTCGCGGCGCGCGTGGTCCGGATCGGCGGCTAGACGCCGACTTCGATCTTGGTGATCTTCAGCTTGCGCGCGGGGCCGCGGGGCACCTGCACCGACACGACGTCGTTGCGCTTGTGCCCGAGCAGCGCGCGGCCGACCGGCGACTCGTTCGAGAGGCGGCCCTCGGCCGGGCTGGCCTCGGCGGAGCCGACGATCGTGAACTTCTGCGACTTGCCGGTCTTCTCGTCCTTGACGTGGACGATCGAGCCGATCTGGACGTTGTCGGTCGAGAGGTCCTTCGCATCGATCACCTGCGCCGAGCGCAGCTTCTCCTCGATCGCGGCGATCCGCGCCTCGACCATGGCCTGCTCGTTCTTGGCGTCGTCGTACTCCGAGTTCTCGGCGATGTCGCCGAACTCGCGCGCTTCCTTGATCCGCGCCGCGACCTCGCGGCGCCGGTCGGTGGTGAGGGTCTCGAGCTCGCCCTGGAGCTTCTCGAGGCCGTCGGGGGTGAGGATGACGTCCTTGGGCATAGTGGCTGCGCGATCGCGAAAGAGGGCCAAAAGCGCCGACCTGGGTCGGCGCGAGCGGGCGCAGTGTAGCAGCGCTCAGGCAGCTGCCGTGAGGGGCTCGAGCGGCCCCATCGAGCGCGCGCGCCTGCGGCGACGGACGCGGTGCTGCTGGAAGGCCTGCTGGGCCGTCTTCCCCGCCCCCAGCCGCTCGAGGTACCAGGGTAGAACTTGCGCAGGTAGCGGGCCGCGCGCTGCGCTCCCGAGGTGCTCGACCGCGCGCTCGATCACCCAGTCGAGCTCGTCGAGGATCTCCTCGTGCGACGGGCTCGCCGTCGCGGCGTCCCGAGCACCTGGCGCGAACATCCACGGGTTGCCCGAGCGCGCCGCGCGCGAGCATGATCGCCGCGGCGCCGGTGTGCTCGTAGGCGCGCACGGCGTCCCGGCGGCGTGCGCAGGCCGCCGGACAGGATCACGGGAACGGGCAGGCTCGCGACGAGCTCCGCGGCGAGGTCGTAGTCGGGCGTGCCCTTGTGATGGACCTGCGCCGAGCGCGGATGGAAGCCGATCGCGCTGACGCCCGCCTCGGCGACGAGGCGCTGCGCCAGCTCGACGCCGCCCCGGTCGCCGGCGCGCCGGCCCGAGCGCAGCTTCACGGTGACCGGCAGGCCGCTCCCCTCGCGCGCGGCCCGCGCGACCGCGACGGCCGTGTCGGGATCCTCGATCAGCGCCGCGCCCGCGCCGGTCTTGCAGACCTTCGGGACCGGGCAGCCCATGTTGAGGTCGATCAGGTCGGCGCCACGCCGCGGCGACCGTCGCCGCGGCGGAGCGCATGACGTCGGGGTCCTGACCGAAGAGCTGCATCGAGACCGGGCCCCGCTCGTGCTCCTCGGGACGGATCCGCAGCAGCTCGACGAGCGTCTTCTCGTTGCCGTAGTGGATCGCGTGGCTCGAGACCATCTCGCTGACCGCCATGCCGGCGCCGTAGCGCTTGGCCTGCAGGCGCACGAACCAGTTGCCGATCCCGGCCAGCGGAGCCAGCATCACGCGGTTGGGGACCGTGACGCCCCGTGCCGAGGCTCGAGCGACGCGTCATCTCGGTGACGAGCCGGTCGCGAACCCTCGCACGGTTCGTTCGCGGGTCGCGACCGCGCGACCGGATCGGCGACTTCACTGACCGGTTGCGCTCATAGAGGAGCTTCAGGCCCTTGAGCGTCAGCAGGTCGTCGATCTCGTCGATCGTCTCGGTGTGCGGGACGATGTGCTCGGCCAGGCCGCCCGTCGCGATCGTCCCGGGCTCCTCGCCGAGCTCCGCGCTGAGACGGCGGACGAGCCCGTCGACCTGCGCGGCGAAGCCGTAGATGATTCCGGAGCGGATCGCGTCGATCGTGCCCTTGCCGATCGCCGAGCGCGGCGGCAGCAGGTCGATGCGCGGGAGCTTGGCGCCGCGCGAGGTCAGCGCGTCGAGCGAGATCTCCACGCCCGGGCGCGATCACGCCGCCGAGGTACTCGCCGTCGCCCGAGACGACGTCGTAGTTGACGGCCGTGCCGAAGTCGACGGCGATGCACGGTCCGCCGAGATGCTCGTAGGCGGCGACGGCGTTGACGAGCCGGTCCGCGCCGAGCTCGCGCGGGTTGTCGATCCGGATCGCCATGCTCGTCCTCAGCCCCGGGCCGACGGCGAGCATGCGATGGCCGAGGTAGCGCTGAGCCATCGACAGCCACTCGGGCTCGAGCTGGGGCACCGTCGAGGAGACGATCGAGGCCGACAGGTCCGCGAGCGTCACGCCGCGCAGCTCGAGCAGGTTGCGCAGCGCGGCGCCGAGCTCGTCGGCCGTCGAGGTGCGCACGGTCGCGAAGCGCCAGTGCTCGACGAGGTCGGCCTCGCGGTAGGTCCCGAAGTGGGTCTGGGTGTTCCCGACGTCGACGACCAGCAGCATGGCTGCGTGAGCCTAGATGAATGCGGCAGCTACGCGGTGGGCGGCTGCGGCGGCTGGTAGGGGTACTGCTGGGGCTGGGCGGGTTGCGTCGCGACCGGCGCGCCCGCGCCGATCTGCTGCTGCATCAGGCTGAGCTGCTGGCGCTGAAGGAACGCGATCTCCCGGTTCGTCTCGAGGATCCGGAAGATCGCGATCAGCACCTCGAGCAGGATCCGCGCGTAGACGATGTAGAGCAGCGCGAGGAGCGGCCCGACGATCAGCGCGATGAGGATGCTCCCGACGCTGCCGGAGACGATCGCCGCGATCAGGAATCCGAGCAGGCCCAGGCCGATCACGACCAGCAGCAGGACGTAGAGGACCTTGATGACCCTCGTCGCCACGAGCCGGTTGAACGAGAAGTCGAACAGGCTGTTGAAGAACCCGGCCGTCCCGGTGGGAATCGTCTGTGGCGTGCTCACGTCGACAACGCTACGCCCGCGTCCGGACCGCTTTGCGCGCGCGGCGCGCACGAACGCCGCGATCAGGGCGGCCGTGCGCTCGGGCTGGTCGATCGGGGTGAAGGCGTAGCTGTCCTGGATCTCCTCCAGGCGGGCGCCGGCGATGTCCTCCACGAGGCGCTCGGCGTACCGCCTCGTGAAGAAGCGCGTCCTGCGGCGCGTGGATCACGAGCGCCGGCCGCTCGAAGCCGCGCAGCGCCGCGGCGGCGGCCAGCGTGTCGGCGCTGTCGATCGCGGCGAGCGTCTTCAGGACGTCGCGACGGGCGAGCGGATCGTCGAAGAAGGGACGCACCCAGGCGTCCGAGAGCTCGTCGGAGACGCCGCGCTTCGTGAGCCATCCCAGGCAGCAGCGGCGTGCGGCGCAGCGCACGCAGGCGCATCGGCTGCATCACGGCGACGAGCACGGCCGGTGCGCGCCGCGGCGAGCAGCTGCAGCGGCTGGAAGAACTTCGGCAGGAAGTTCTCGTGCGAGTCGCACGGCGTCAGGACGAGCCCGCCCAGCCAGGCCGGCTGACCGGCCGCGACGAGCTGGCAGATCGCGCCGCCGGTGTCGTTCCCGACGAGCGTCACGTCGCTCAGGCCGAGCGTCGTCGCCAGCTCGTCGACGAGCTGCGCGACGCCGCGCGGCGACAGGTCGGCGTCGGCCAGCATGGGGCCGTCGTGCGCCCCGAGGGGGAGGTCCGGCACGACGACGTGCATGCCGTCGGCCGCCAGCCTCGGGGACACCGCGTCCCACAGCCGCCCGTCGACGAGCAGGCCGTGCACGAGCAGGACGGTCGGGCCGTCGCCCTCCCACGTGCGGACGCGAACCGGTCCGGCGCTGAGGTCGAGTGTGCGGGTGGTGGGCTGCTGGGCGGTCATGTCGGTGCGTCCTCCTGGCGGCGTAGGATGTTCCATACAGACGGTACGCAAATAGATACACACTGTATGTTTCTCTGTCAAGTGCGATGAGCCCCTCGACCTCCGGCCCCGGCCCCCAACCGCACCGCACCCAGGCCGAGCGCCGGGCGGCGACGCGCGGCGCCCTGCTCGCCGCGGCGCGAGTCCTGTTCGCCGAGCGCGGCTACGCGGACGTCGGCACCGAAGAGGTCGTGCGCGAGGCGGGCGTCACCCGCGGCGCGCTCTACCACCACTTCAGCGGCAAGGACGACCTCTTCCGGGCGGTCTTCGAAGACGTCGAGCAGCAGCTCGTCGACGAGCTCGTCGCGTTGATCGGGCAGTCCGGGGCGACGAGCCCGCTCGACGCGCTGACGGTCGGGCTCGACGGCCTGCTCGAGGCCGCGCTGGACCCCGGCCTGGCGCAGATCGTCCTGATCGACGCCCCGGCCGTCCTGGGCTGGCAGCGCTGGCGCGAGCTCGGCTGGCAGTACGGCATGGGCCTCGTCGAGGCCGGCCTGGCCGGCGCGATCGAGGCGGGCGAGCTCGCGCCCGCACCGCTGCGCCCGATGGCGCACGTGCTGCTCGGTGCGCTCGACGAGGCGGTCCTGTACGTCGCCCGCGCGGAGGACCAGGAGGCCGCCCGCGAGGAGATGGCGCTCGTCGTGCGGCGCATCCTCGACGGGCTGCGCGTGAGCGCGGCTCCCCCCGCGTAGGATGCCGCGAATGAACGTCAAGCTCTATGTCATCAACGGCTCGCACCCCTGTGCCACCGTCGAACGGGCGCTCCAGCTCAAGGGCATCCCCTACAGCCTCGTCGAATTCCCGCCGCCGATGCACATGGCCGCGATGAAGCTGAGGTTCGGCTCGCGGACCGTCCCGGGGATCACGATCGACGGCGAGAAGCTCAGCGGCTCGCGCGCGATCCTGCGCCGGCTCGACCAGCTGAAGCCGGAGCCGGCGCTGCTGCCCTCTAACCCGGCTGAGCGCGCGGGCGTCGAGGAGGCCGAGGCATGGGGCGACGACGTGCTGCAGGTGCTGACTCGTCGCGTCCTCTGGCCGACGTTCGCCGCGCACCCCGAGGCGATGGCGACGTACTCGCGAGGGCTCGAAGCTGCCGCCGGTGCCGCTGCCGGTGCTGAAGGCGCTCGCGCCGTCGTGACGCGCATCGAGATGAAGGCCAACGGCGCCGACCCGGCGACGTACGCGCAGGCGTTGCGCGACCTCCCCGCGGCGCTTGATCGCGTCGACGCGTGGATCGCCGACGGGACGCTCGGCGGCGAGCAGCCGAACGCGGCCGACCTGCAGATCGCCGTCCAGCCTGCGGCTCCTGATGACGGTCGGGGACCTGCGGCCGCTGATCGAGTCGCGCCCGGCGGGGGCGCTTGCGCTGGGACGTTCCCCGACTTCCCCGGCGATGCGGCCGCCGGGATCATCCCGGCGGACCTACTGCCCGCGTCCGTCGCGGCTTAGACCGGCGGCAGGTCGAGCGGCGGGCCGGCACGGCGCACGCCCTCGTCGACGGGCAGGTTCGCCAGTGCGTCGCTGAGCCGCCCGCCGTCGGGTGTCGTGAGGTCGAAATCGAGCTCGAGCAGCGGGATCAGGACGAAACGCCGCGACGTGGTCTGCTCGTGCGGAAGCGTCAGGCGCTCGCTCGCGTACGACGCGTCGCCGAGCAGCAGCAGGTCCACGTCGATCGGCCGCGGGCCGTAGCGGACGCCGCCCTCGATGTCGCGACCGAGCTCACGCTCGACCGCCTTGCAGGCATCGAGGAGCTCCTCGGGCCCGAGATCCGTCGCGATGCGGATACAGGCGTTGAGGAACGACGGTTGATCCTGCACCGGCCCGACCGGATCGGTGTCGTACGTCGACGACGATGCCAGCACGCGGACGCCGCGGCCCGCCAGCGCACCGACGGCCGCCTGCAGGTTGACGCGCGGGTCGCCGACATTCGAGCCGAGCCCCAGATACCCCTCGGTGCTCATCCCGGCGCCACCAGCAGGGCGAGCTGGCGGCTGTGGGCCAGCAGGACGCCGTCGGGCGACCACAGCTCGCCGTCCTCCTCGAACAGCCCGTCGCTCGCGTAGCTGGAGCGAAAGACGCCGAGGATGGGGACGGCGGGATCGGCGGCGCTCGCGGCGGCGGGGTCACGGAAGTGGATCGTCAGGTCGATGGTCGCGGCAAGCACAGGGCGATCGAGCGTCACGAACGGCGTGGGGAGCCAGGCGTCCGAGTAGAGCGCCAATGTGGCGGCATCCAGCGGCTGAGGCTCCCGCATGCTCATCCAGCCGCCCGTCAGCGCTTCCTGCGCACCGCTGAACGGCAGCGCGCCGATCGCGCGGCGCATCTCGACGCGGTGGGCGATCGGTGGTGCCTGCGGGTGTGGGACGAGCGGCTCAATGGTGTCCGCGGGCGCCGCGGCCGGCATCGGCGCGCTGTAGGACGCCGCCCCCGTGAACGCATTGGCGAACGCCGCGACGGCGATCACGCAGAGCCGCCCGTCATGGCTCAGGCGCGCGCTCAGCGTCGACAGCGTGCGACCGGTCCGCTCGATCGTCACGTCCACCTGAAGCGGGCCGATGGCCGGAGGCCGCAGATAGTGCAGCGTGATCGAGCGCGCCGGCCGCGCGGGGTCGGCGAGCTCGGCCTCCATCGCTCGCAGGACGATCGCCGCGAGGTATCCGCCGTTCACCCCGCGCGGCACCGACCAGTCGGGGCCGCTCGACGCGCCGTACACGCCGTCCCCCAGGGCTTCGACGGCGATCGCACGGTCGAACGCGGTCACCGTCAATCGCCCGGCGCGGTCCGCCAGACCTCGACCGAGACCGACTCGACCGGGAGCGCGATCGGAGGTTCGGGCTTCGTGGCCTTGACCCACACCTCGGTCGTCTCGAAGTCGGCGAGGAGCTTGTCGCCGATCGCCGTGCACAGCGCCTCGAGCGTCTTGTACGAGCGCCGCTGGGCCTCCAGCGCGACGACGTCGCAGACGCGCCCGTAGTCGACGGTGTCCTCCACGCGATCGGTGACCGTGGCGTCGCAGGCGCCGGCATCGAAGCGCAGATCCAGGATCAGGCGCTGGCCGACCTCGCGCTCGGCGGCACTCACCCCGTGGTGGGTGTAGAGCGACAGGCCCGTCACCTCGACGGTGACGGCGGTGCGCTCGAGGTCCTCGTCGTCGAAGCCGTCGTCGTCGTCGATGTCCTCGTAGTCGTCGTCGTCGCGCTCGTCGTCAGGCGTCATCGACGCGCAACGTAGCAGTCGCCACCTTCAGGGCATCGACCGTCTCGGCGACGTCATGGACGCGGAACACCGTCGCCCCGCGCTCATAGGCGAGCACGTTCGCGGCGACCGTCGCGGCGACGCGGTCGGCGGCGACGTCGCGGCCGGTGATGCGCCCCAGAAACGACTTGCGCGACACGCCGACGACGACCGGGAACCCCAGCGCGACGATCTCGTCGACCCGGCGCAGCAGCTCGAGGTTGTGCTGTGCCGTCTTGCCGAAGCCGATGCCGGGATCGAGCTGGATGCGCTCCGGGGCGACCCCTTCAGCGATCGCGAAGGCGGCGCGCTCCTGCAGGAATGCCGCCACCTCCGAAACCACGTCCTCGTAGCGGGGCTCGTCCTGCATCGTCCGCGGCGTCCCGAGCATGTGCATCAGGCAGCAGTCGCAGCCCGCCCGTGCGACGAGCTCGGCGATCCCGGGCTCGGCGCGGAACGCGGTCACGTCGTTGACGTAGCCGGCGCCGGCGGCGAGCGCGGCGGCGGCGACGCGGGCCTTGGATGTGTCGATGCTCAGCTGCGTCTCAGGCGCCGCACCGGCGAGCGCCTCGAGCACGGGCACGACGCGCCGCAGCTCCTCGTCCACCGCGACGGGAGCGGCGCCCGGGCGGGTCGATTCACCGCCGACGTCGAGGATCGCGGCACCCTCGTGCGCGAGCTCCAGGCCGTGGGCGACGGCCGCGCCGGCGTCGAGCCAGCGCCCGCCGTCGGAGAACGAGTCGGGGGTGACGTTCACGACGCCCATCACGCTCCACGACCCCGGCATGGAGTCGATCCTAGGACTTCGCGGTGGGCGTCCCCTCCGGGTCCTGAGCGGGCAGGTCGTCGGGCAGGTCGCTCCCGTAGGCCGGATCGTGCTGGAAGGGGTGGGCGCCGCGGGCGTGGCGCGCGCGATAGAGCAACCGGCCGCGTGCGTTCTCCGAGTACCAGATGGCATGCACGCTCAGCGGGAGTGTCGTCATCCAGAAGCGCGGCGGCACCGGGTCCAGCGGCACCGGGTCCCGCCACGCGACGTCGGCGGCCACGTATCCCTCACCGTCCTCATAGGCGAGGCGCTGCAGGATCGCGCCTCGCTCGTCGGTGATGATCGTCTCCCCGACCATGATCGTCGGCCACGGCACGCGCGGCGCCATCGGCGTCTGCATCACGACATCGCCGACGTGCGATGGATGGACCGCCGGTGCGCCGACGACGCGCGCCATGCGGCCCGGCGTCTCGCGGGCGAGCTCGAGCATCGTCTGGTGCTCCCTGTCCCAGAAGTAAGGCTTCGTCGCACGCCACTTCGGGAACGACGGGAAGCACATGCCGCCCGCCACCAGGCGCACGCGACCGCGCAGCCGGGCCGCCGTGCGCGAGCGGGCCCACTCGAAGCCGTTGGCACAGCCGATCGGCCCGTCGGCCGTCTCGAGGACTCCGTCGTCGTGCCCCGGGGCGTACGTGACGTTCTCCCACATCGTGGGCTGGTCCTTGTCGTGCAGGTGCACCGCGCCGTCGGGCTCGCACACGAAGTACGTGTTGCGAGCGTCGCGCCCGCGGATCGTCAGCGCACCCGCTCCGACGATGCAGCCGTACCGGCGTGCCAGCGCACGGTAGGTCGCCAGCGGGGCGCCGTCGACCGGTCGCACGCATCGTGCCATCGCCTGGTGCGCGAGGTTCGGCGTCGTGGAGACCTCCGGCAGGAAGATCATGTCCGGGTGATGCTCGCGGGCGGCCTGCCCGACGATGTCCTCGATGTGCATCAGGTTGCGCTCGACCTCGCCGAGGCGGGCCGCGAGCTGGACCGCGACGACGCGGCGCGTCTCAGGCCGCGAGGACATCCGCCTGCTGCTTCGTCGCCGCCCCGGCCGTCCCGGCCCCGCCCGCGGCTGACGCTCCCGGGACCTCGAAGCCGGGCCGCTCCGAGGCCCATGTACGGGTGGGGCGCAGCGGCCTGGTCAGCTCCTCGCGCCACGTGTCGGCGTCGATCCGCAACTCCTCGCGCAGCTCGCGCAGCAGGGCGCGCCGGTCCGTGCCGGGGCGCAGCGCCGCCCGCACCGCGTACTTCGTCCCGCGCAGCGGATTCATGACGTGGTGGGCCGGCCGCACGCGGTCGAACATGTGCATCAGGTGCGGCGTCTCGCAGCGATTGAAGTCGCGCAGAGCCTCCTTCAGCAGCGGTGAGACAGGGGCGATCCGGCTCTCCTTGTTCCCCCAGTGGTAGCTCGCCGCACATTCGCGATCGCGGTGGCGCTCGGCCGTCAGCAGCGCGCGATCGAGCCTCGCCGGGTCATGGATCACCGGCGCCGCCGCCTCGCCGAGCAGGCGCCCGAAGCGCATCGCGTCGCGCATGCCCTGACCGATCACCGGGTCCTTGAAATGACCCGCGTCGCCGGCCAGCGCCCAGCCCGGGCCGCTCGAGCGCCGGTAGAACGCCGCGACCTTGCCGGTGCTGCGCAGCTTCGTGAGGTTCGTAGCTCCCGCGACCCGCTCGACGGCCAGCGGGTTCTCGGCGAGCACCCTGTCCCACATGCCCATGGGATCGCTGCGGAACTGCGGGATCTCCTCGGCGGGGCCCATGAAGAGCACGAGCATGCGCTCATCCGGGCACGGGAAGACGAGTGTGTGCGTGAGCCCCGCGCGCAGCTGGATCACGCGGCCGCGCCACGCGGTTCCGACCTGCGGGTCGTCCGCGTAGAAGAACGCCAGGCCGCGATCGTTCCGCGAGCCGCGGTAGGGCGCAGCCGCGCCCACGCGCTGTGCAGTCGGGGAACCGCGGCCGTCAGCGCCGATCACGAGCGCGGCATCCACGTCGTACTCGTCGCCGTCCTGCCGGCGCAGGCGCACCCCGGCGGCGCGCCCGCCGCTCCAGCGCACGTCGACGAGGCTCGTCCGCTCGCGAACCTCCGCGCCCGCCTCGCGCGCGGTCTGCACCATCGCCTCGTCGAACGCCGGACGCGGATTGCAGAGCGCGTAGTCGATCCCGTCGACCGGTTCGAACGGCTGGATGCACGCGACGCCGTCCGCAGCGACCATGCCCTCGCGGCACTCCGGGGCGCCGGTGCGGCGAATCCGCGAGAGCGCTCCGAGGCGCTGCATCTCGGCGACGGCGGAGGGGAAGTTCAGGTGCGTCGAGAGCGTGTCCGACGGGAACGCGGCACGGTCGACGGCAAGCACCCTGCGGCCCGCATGCGCCAGCGCGATCGCCGCCGCCGATCCGGCGCAGCGAGCGCCGACGACCACCACATCCACACGCTCACGAGCACCACCGGGTGGCATCGGAAGAACCTACGCCACCAACCCCGCCAAGCCAACCCCGGCGGCTGAGCGTCAGGCCAGCTCCGGCTTCTCCGGCAGATCCAGCCCGCGAGCCTCGAGCCCGCCGCCGGCCAGCCCGGGCCGCGGCAGGGGACGCGGCGTGTCGCGCTGGGGAGCGTCCGCAGGCTCGGGCGGGCCGCCCGGGAGCTTCGGCGCCTCCGTGTCGTCCGGTCCGAACACCTCGTCCTCGGACTTGCCGGCGAGCAGCGCGGCGAACTCCTCCTTCTCGATCGTCTCGCGCTTGAGCAGCACCTGTGAGGTGACCTCGAGCGACTCGCGATGCTCGCTCAGGAGGTCGCGGGCACGCTGGTGCGCGGACTCGATGATGCGGCGCACCTCGTCATCGATCTCGCGCGCGATCTCGTCGGAGTAGTCGGGCTGCGTGGAGAACTCACGGCCCAGGAACGGCTGGCCGGTGTCGTGGCCGAAGACGCGGGGGCCCATCCGCTCGCTCATGCCGAAGCGCATGACCATCTGCTTGGCGGTCGCGGTGACCTTCTCGATGTCGTTCGAGGCACCCGTGGTGATCTCACCGAAGACGATCTCCTCAGCGGCACGGCCGCCGAGCGTCATCGCCATGGTGTCCAGGAGCTCGGAGCGCGTCGTCAGGAAGCGGTCCTCCTGAGGCATCGAGATCGTGTAGCCCAGCGCCTGGCCGCGGCTGATGATCGAGACCTTGTGCACCGGGTCGGCGTGCTCGAGGTAGTGCCCGACGATCGCGTGGCCCATCTCGTGGTACGCGGTGACCAGGCGCTCCTTCTCGCTCATGATCCGGGTCTTCTTCTCCGGACCGGCGATCACGCGCATGATCCCCTCTTCGAGCTCGACCTGCGTGATCTCGCGCTTGCCGTTGCGGGCGGAGAGCAGGGCGGCCTCGTTGACGAGGTTCGCGAGGTCGGCGCCGGTGAAGCCCGGCGTCTGGCCCGCCAGCGTGTCGACGTCGATCTCCTTGGCGAGCGGCTTGCCGCGCGTGTGGACCTCGAGGATCTTGGAACGGCCCTTGCGGTCGGGCCGGTCGACGACGATCTGGCGATCGAAGCGGCCGGGGCGCAGCAGCGCCGGGTCCAGGATGTCGGGGCGGTTCGTCGCGGCGATGAGGATGATGTTGTCCGTCATCGTGAACCCGTCCATCTCGACCAGGAGCTGGTTCAGGGTCTGCTCGCGCTCGTCGTGACCGCCGCCCATGCCGGCGCCGCGATGGCGACCGACGGCGTCGATCTCGTCCATGAAGATGATGCACGGCGAGTTCTGCTTGGCCTGCTCGAAGAGGTCGCGGACGCGGCTCGCGCCGACGCCGACGAACATCTCCACGAAGTCCGAGCCGGAGATCGAGAAGAACGGGACGCCGGCCTCACCGGCCACGGCGCGGGCCAGCAGCGTCTTGCCGGTGCCCGGAGGGCCGAACAGCAGGACGCCCTTCGGGATCCGCGCGCCGAGCGCCTGGAACTTCTTCGGGTTCTCGAGGAACTCCTTGATCTCGTGGAGCTCCTCGACCGCCTCGTCGGCGCCCGCGACGTCGCGGAAGGTGATCTTCGGCGAGTCCGACGGACATGCGTTTCGCCCGCGACTTGCCGAACGACATGACCTTCGACGCCGCCGCCCTGGACCTGATTCATCAGGAAGATCCAGAAGCCGATGAACAGCAGGAACGGGAGGACGTAGGTGAGCAGCGAGACCCACCCGTTGGTCTTGCGGCCCTGGATGTTCCAGGAGGTGATCTTCCCCTGCTGCTGGGCGGCCTGCAGCTGGGCGTCGAGGCGGTCGGCGCCGCCGTCGGTGTAGCCCGTCTCGTACGTCTTGCCGTCCTTCTGCGTGACGACGAGCGTGTTGTCCTTCGTCTTCAGGTCGACGGACTTGACGTCGCCGTCCTTCAGCTGGGTCAGGAACTCGCTGTACGTCGGCGGCTTCGCCTGGTTGCCGGTGTTGATCAGGCGCTGGCGCGAAGAACGCGAGCACGACCACGATGAGGATCGGGAACGCGGCGCTCTTGAAGAACCTGCTCATGCGCGAGGTATCCGTGGCGCGTCGTGCGCCGGGCTCGGAGACGAAGATCAAGGCGTCAGCGTACCAGTACATCACCCGGATCAGACCCACCTGGACGCTCTGTCAGGAACCTGTCACGAAACGGCCAGCGCCGCCACATAGGGCAGGTTGCGCCAGCGCTCGCGGTAGTCGAGGCCATATCCGATCGCGAAGCGGTTGGGGATCTCGAATCCCGTGTAGGCGATCGGCACCTCGGCCTTGCGGCGCTCGGGCTTCGTCAGCAGCGCGCACACCTCGAGGCTCTGCGGGTCGCGGGCGCCCAGGTTCCGCAACAGGTACTGCAGCGTCAGCCCGGAATCGACGATGTCCTCGACGATCAGCACGTGGCGGTTCTCGATCGGCGTGTCGAGGTCCTTCAGGATGCGCACGACGCCGCTCGAATCGGTCGCCGAGCCGTACGAGGCGACCGCCATGAAGTCCACCTCGCAGGGCACCGTGATGTTCCGCATCAGGTCCGCCAGGAAGAACATCGCGCCCTTCAGCACGCCGACCAGCAGCAGGTCGCGATCGGCGTAGTCCTCGCTGATCTGCCGGCCGAGCGACCTGACCCGCTCCTTGAGCTGATCGGGCTGGACGAGGATCTCGCCGATGGGCGGTGCGTCTGCCATGTGCCGGGCGAAGCCTACGGCGTGGGTCCGCGTCGCGGTCGTGCGGCGAGCGGCGGCGTGCGCTCGAACCGCAGCACCCCGTCCTCGACGACGGCACGCGCGCCGTCCCCGACGTCGAGCGCGCCCGAGCCGCGCGGAGCCAGCCGCAGGATCTCGTCCAGACGGCCCGGAGCCCTCGCGCACAGCCCGCCGGCGGCGTCCTCCGCCAGTCGCAGCACGATCAGCCGCGCCAGCGCCGCGGGCAGCGCCGCGAGCTGGTCGAGCGCGATGCGATCGCGCTCGGCGAGCGCGGTGTCGACGACCGTGTCGAGCACCTCGGCCTCGTCCGCCGAGCAGCTCCGCAGTGCGCAGGATGTTCGCCTCGGCGGCCGGGTGCAGCTCGCGCAGCGCGGGGATGACGTGCGAGCGCACACGGCCGCGGGCGAAGCGGTCGCTGTCGTTCGACGGGTCCTCACGCCAGGCGAGTCCGCGCGACGCACACCAGGCGGCGGTGTCCGTGCGCGTCAGGCCCGCTCGCAGCAGCGGGCGCACGAGCAGGCCGCGGCGCTCCGGCATGCCGATCAGCGCGCGACGACCCGGAGATGCAGCGAGGCGGTAGACGATCGTCTCGACCTGGTCGGTCGCGGTGTGCCCGACGGCGACATGCGCGCCCGCCGGCGGCCGCGAGCCGCGCCCGGCGGCATAGCGCACGTCGCGTGCCCAGGCCTGCAGGTTGCCGGGGCCTTCGAGCGGAGCGCGGACGACCTCGACGTCCAACGGGACCTCGAGCCGCTCGCACAGCTCGCGGCACAGCAGCTCGTCCTCGCCGGCACCCTCGCGAAGTCCGTAGTTGACGTGCAGCGCACGCGACCTGGTCGCGCGCCGGCGAGCTGGACCGCCATGTCGAGCAGGCAGACCGAGTCGCGACCGCCCGGACAGCAGCACCACGACCGCGCGCCCCGCCGGCAGCAGCCCGGCCTCGCGAACGCGGTCCAGCAGATCGCCGGATGGCGCCGTCGCCACGTCACTCCCCGGGCGCGTGGGCGAGGAACAGCTCGGTGGCGTCCGTGAAGCCCTTGAGCTTCACTTCGCCGATGTAGTCGAACGCGAGGTGCCTGCCGGAGGCTTCGACGATGGCGCGCGTCACCAGCACCTCACCGGCGGCGGCGCGCGCGGCGACGCGCGAGGCGAGGTTCACCTCGCGCCCGTAGTAGTCGCCGTCGCGGTAGAGCACCTCGCCGGAGTGGATGCCGATCCGCGGCGTCGGGCGGCCCGTGGTCAGGATCTGAAAACCGACCGGCCCAGTCGGTCAGCGCCTCCGGATCGTTGGAGACGACCATCACCTCGTCGCCGATCGTCTTGATGACCCGTGCCTCCTCGGGCAGCGTCTCGGTGACGTTCGTGACAAAGCGCTCGACGATGCTCGCCGCCTGCTCGTCGCCCTGCTGCTCGGTGAGCTGCGTGTAGCCGGCGAGGTCGGCGAACGCGATCGCCACGCGCAGCCGCCCGAGCTCGGTGGCGGCGCCCGTCGAGGTCGGCCTCCATGTGGCCGACGATGTCCTGTTCGACAAAGTGATGCAGATAGCGCTTGTGAACATGGTCCATCACCGGAGAGGCGAACGGCAGCAGCTGCGCCGTCAGGTCTCCGAGCTGCTCCGCCATCTCCAGTCCGGGGACGCCGTCGCGCAGCAGCGGCTCGTGGACGTAGAGGTGGAACAGCCGCACTTCGGCGTCCGCGATCTGCGCCATGGCCTGCCCGTAGACGCGGATCAGCTGCATCGAGCGCCGTCAGCGGGAAGCCGGCCGACAGCACGCGCCGCGACGTGGTGGAGGAGCTCCAGGTCGTCCTCGCCGAGGTGGTCGGCCGAGCCGGCGCTGAAGCCGACCGCGGCGTAGATCCGCTCGATCAGCTTGGGCTCGAGCCCGGTCCGCTTGGCGACGTCCTTCAGCGTGTACTCGCCGGTCAGCGCAGGCAGCAGCTCCTCGACGTAGCCGAACGCGAGGCGGCCCTCGTGCGGTCGCGGCACGGATCTCCGCGAGGGAGTGGCCGCGCTCACGCAGTCGCGAGATGACCCGCGCATGAGCGACCGCGCTCGCCGGCCAGCGCCCGTCTCGCGGGGCATCCGGTGAACAGGCCGTCGGCGACCCAGCGACGCAGCGTCGAGTCCGCGACGCCGACGCGGCTGCGCCGCCTCGGAGGTGGTGACCTCCTGGGGCTCAGGCGCGAGATCCGGGAGCTCCGGCAACACCGGCGAGCGAGCGATCCCTAGACCGACCAGGTCCGGGTGGCGCTCTTCGAGGAGACCCTCGGTAGAGCGCGTAGACGGGCTTCGTGATCGGGATCAGCGAGAACGCCGCCTTCACGTCGCCACTGGACTTGATCCGGCGCCGGGCGAGCGCGACGGGCACGTTCTCCTTGCCCTGGAAGTACCGGTTGGCGACCTCCGAGCTCATGGTCATCTTCACCTTCGGCTCCCAGTCGACGTCATCGGTCCATGCCCAGTGAAGTTCACCCTCCTCGCCGTCATGGACGGGCGGATGTTCACCACCATGTCGACGTCATCGAAATCGAAGCGCTGCGGGACGTCGGCGGCCTTGAGCTTCGGACCCATGTCGGCATCCTCGCTCATTAGAGTGAATACGGCGTCCATGCATTCGCGGAACTGCTTGTTGGAATCGAAGCTCACGCCCATCGGAACCCTCCGTCTCGGATGCGCTCATCCTCTCGCATCCGAGCCGCGCCTGCGCGTCGGACGCGCGACTCAGGCCTTGGGCGCCGTCGGCTTGGTCGCAGCGGGCTTGCGCGCGGCGACCGGCTTGCGCGCGCTCGCAGGGGCCCCGCGGCGAGCGGGAGCGGCCTTCGGCGCCGCTTCGAGCGCCGCCAGGCGCTTCTCGATCGCGTCGAGCCGGTCGCTGACCTGTCTCAGCTCGTCGCTCGTCGTCGGGCGCAGATCCTCGAGCGCATCGCGCACTCGCTGTGCGGCGGAGGTGAGGTCGTCGGCGAGCTGCTCGGCCCGGTCGCGGGTCAGTTGAGCTCCCGCGGCCTGAAAGGCCTGGTCAACGGCGGAGCGCACCTGATCGGTCCGCGACTCCGCCGGCTTCTTGGAGGACTTCTTGTCGTTCTTGGCCATGGGCGCAGACTATCCTCGCGCGCCGATGACCCCGCAACCCCGCCACGTCCACCCGACCGCCGCCGCTCGCTCCGCGCGCCCTGTTGCCGGGCGATCCCGGCCGAGCGCTGATGCTCGCGCAGGAATTGCTCGAGGAACCGCGAATGTTCAACCACAATCGCGGACTTTGGGGCTATTCCGGGACTGCGGCCGACGGGCTGCCGCTGACTGTGATGAGCCATGGGATGGGCGGCCCGAGCGCGGCGATCGTGCTCGAGGAGCTGTGCGACCTCGGCCTGGAGGTGGCCGTACGAATCGGAACATGCGGGGCACTTGATCCGAGCCTCGAGCTCGGCCAGCTGGTCGCTGCGACGAGCGTGATCGCCGCCGACGGAACGAGTCGCGCGCTCACGGGCGGCGTCGCTGCCGTGCCCGATCCATCGCTCACCGCGGCGCTCGCTGCGCGTGCCGATCATGCCGGTCCGATCGTCTCGACCGACCTCTTCTACGACCCCGACGCGAGCCGTCCCGCCGCGTGGCGCGCGGCGGGCGCGCTCGCAGTCGAGATGGAGGCCGCGACGCGTGCTCGCCGTCGCCGCCCGACGCGGCATCCGCGCAGCCTGCCTGCTCGCGGTGTCCGACACCGCCCCCGGCAGCGGGGAGCGCATCGGCACCGAGGCCCTGCGCGACGCGACGAGGCGGCTGCGGAGCCGCGCGCTCGCGGCCGTTTCAGGCTGAAAAAGCTTTAGCGGGGCTATTCGTCAGCCCTCGGCGGGCTTCTTCGCCGTCTGCCGGCCTGCGCCGCGCGGCCGGCTTGGTCTTCAGCGCGGCGTCGATCGAGGCCAGGTGCGCCTCGATCGCGCTGAGCGCGCTCCTCGATCGCGACCTGCGAATTGCGTGCGAGGCGCTCGTCGAGACGGTCGACCCCGTCCTCGATCCCCTCGAGTCGCTGTGCGAGCGAACGCACCCGGCGAGTGAGCCGCTCGAGGTCCGAGGCCGACGGCAGGTTGAGCGCTCCCATCGCGACCTCCTGTGCCTGACCGGCGCGCTCGCGAGCTTCGAACGCGCGTGAGATCGCGCTGCTCACGAGTGGGTTCTCGAGGAGGTCCTGAGCGATCTTCCCGAGGGCGTCCTCACCCTGCCGGCTGATCCTCTCGCGCAATCCGTCACCGCTGATCTCGTCGTCGCTCATTCGTGCCTTCCGGTCGCTCGTCGGTCGTCGTCTGGACGATCTCGAACGCTACCGGTTCGAGCTTCAGCGCACGAAAACGGCCGGATTACGGTCAACCCAGAGCGTGAAAGATAACTTCCGAGTTACCGTCAACCACCCTCAACCACAACCGTCGACCTGAGGGTTAGATTTGATCAGGGGGCTGAAATTCGGGCTTCACTCGAAATTTCGGGGGTCAAGCGACGGGCCGAATCGGTCGAAGTGCGAAGTACGGCCGGCAGCCGGCTGCCCGTCCTCCCAGAGTTCCGTCAACTTGCCCTCCTCCGCCCTTATCCGCGTGTATGCGTTGTGCCGCCTCCTGTTGCGGTCCACAGCGGCTGGTACGTTCGTCGTGCTCCGGTGGTCCCCGCCCCGGTCCGTGGTCGCGGGGTTTGCTGCGGGCCACAGAGACCGGATGCACGCGCGCAAGCTGCTCAGAGCGGTGGTCACGGCGCTTCTCGCCGTCCTTTCGCTGACCCTTTTCGCACTTCCGGCGTCCGCCGCGGAGGACCCGGGCGCGGGCGCGAGCCAGGCGCAGTGCATCGCGCCCGACGGCACGCTTGTACCCGCGCCCGCGGGTAAGAGTGGCAGCGCGCCAGAACCGTGCCCCGTCGAAGAGCCGGCGCCACAGGAGGTGCCGACCCCCCCGACGCCTCCCCCGGCAGCCGATCCGGTGCCAGCAGAACCGGGGCCCGCAACACCGGCCCCGGCTCCGGCACCCGTCGCCACACCGAAGACCGAAGCCCCGGCCGCGGGCACCGCCGAGCCCCAGGACGTGCAGTCCGGCACCGAGAATCCCAAGGCTCATCCGAAGCCTGAGAAGCGCAAGAACACCAAGAAACACAGGCGCCGCGGGTCCCCCGGAGGCGGGACGACCGGGCCCGACGACACCAATCCGCCCCCACCCCCAGCATCGTTGCTCGACAGCCCGGCGTCCTCATCGCCGGGCTCCAGCTCTGGAGGGGGCGTGGCCACGGGCGGAAACCCGTTCGCGGGCGGTCCGCCGATCGTCGTCACGCGCGGCGTCCCGAACCTGCTGCTCGACCAGTTCCGCGTCCCGCCGTTCCTGCTCCCCATCTACCAGGCCGCCGGCGTCGAGTACGGGATCCGCTGGGAGGTCCTCGCCGCCATCAACTCGATCGAGACCGATTACGGACGCAACCTCAGCATCAGCACCGCCGGCGCCGTCGGCTGGATGCAGTTCATGCCGGAGACCTGGGCCACCTACGGCGTCGACGCCAACCGTGACGGCCGAAGAGACCCCTACAACCCGGTCGACGCGATCTTCGCCGCGGCGAGGTACCTGAAGGCCGCGGGCGCCGGCGACAGCATCCAGAAGGCGATCTTCTCCTACAACCACGCGCAGTGGTACGTCGACGACGTCCTGCGGCGTGCGCGCGCTCTGAGCGCGCTGCCGCCCGAGGTCATCGGCTCGCTGTCGGGACTGACGCTCGGACGCTTCCCGGTCGCGGGCACGACCACCTACGCCGGCCGGATCGACACCCACGCGAAGCAGGGACGGGTCCGCAGCGGGAGCGCATCGATCTCGGTCGGCAGCAGCGCGACGCGGCGCGGGATGAACATCTACGCACGCGCCGGCGCGCCGGTCGTCGCGGTCCAGGACGCGCGCGTCGTCGCGGTGGGAATCACCCGGCGCCTCGGGCGCTACATCCGGATCCGGGATGCGTACGGCAACACCTACACCTACGCCCACCTGGCCAAGGTCGCCAACCTTCACCCTGTACCTAAGCCTCGATCGGAGAGTGAGGCGCAGATCCGCCACGAGCTGGGCCTCGATCGCAAGGATCCCAAGCCGACGCTCGCCGCCAGCGCCGGGAAGCACACGAGCACGTCGGCGACCCTCGCGGCCACGGGCGACGCGGCGGCTCCCGTGATCGATCTGCCGGCGCCGCTGCACCCGGGGACGACCCCCGCGGTCGCGCCGACCGTCGGGACCGCGACGCCCGCCACCCAGACGGCGCAGGTCACACCGGTCAGCAGCGCCTTCAACAGCGGCGTCACCTCCACCCCGGACATGGGGCTCCAGACGGCGAGCCAGTCCGACGGGCGCCCGCCGCTGTACCAGCGTCTGCGCGCATACGCACGGATCGCGATGGCGAAGATCGACGCCGCGGCGCCGACAGTCGACGCCTCCTCGATCCGCACCTACTTCGCGCAGCGGCCGATCGGTGTGAAGGACGGCGACTACGTCCTCAAGCCGCTGCGGGTGGGCTCGAAGATCATCGCCGGGACGATCCTGGGCCGGATCGGTGCCGCATCGCTGAAGGCCTCGTCCACCGACGACCCCGCGCAGAGCACCGCGGCGAAGGCCGCCGCAAAGCGCCTGCACGTCGCCCGCGCGCCCCATGTGTACTTCGAGATCCGGCCCGCCGGCAAGAAGAGCCCGCGGATCGACCCGAAGCCGATCCTCGACGGCTGGCGACTGCTCGACGAGACGGCGATCTACCGGGCACGCAACCCGATCGTCCGCACCGCCGCGACGGCGAAGAAGCTGACGATCGGCCAGATCATGCTGATGAGCAAGGACCAGCTCCAGCGCCACGTGCTGGACAACCCGAACATCCAGATCTACGAGTGCGGCCGCCAGGACATCCGCGCCGGGATCATCGACCGCCGCGTCCTCGCCTCACTCGAGTTCCTCGTCTCGCGCGGCATGAACCCGACGGTCACCTCGCTGAACTGCGGCCATGGCTTCCTGACCTCGGGCGGCAACATCTCCGAGCACAGCACCGGTGACGCCGTCGACATCGCGGCGATCAACGGCGTTCCGATCAACGGCCATCAGGGCGAGGGCTCGATCACGGACAAGGCCGTGCGCCAGCTGATCACGCTGCAGGGCACGATGAAGCCCCACCAGATCATCACCCTGATGCAGTACAAGGGCGTCGACAACACGCTGGCGCTCGCGGACCACTACGACCACATCCACATCGGGTTCCACCCCGAGTACGTGGAGACGAGCGCGCTGAAGCCGAGCCAGTGGGATCGCCTGATCAACGGCCTGGAGAGCATCCGCAACCCGCGCATCGTCGGGGCCGGCGAGGTCGCGGCCGCCGCGCGCAAGCGTGCCGCCGCACACAGCGCCACGCGCATGCCGTCGGCGGTCGGAGCCGCCTTCGCGGCCGGTGACCTGATCGCCGACCTCCCCTACCGCTGGGGTGGCGGTCACGACTCCTTCCAGGACAACGCCTACGACTGCTCGGGCTCGGTCTCGTGGGTCCTCCATGGTGCCGGGCTGCTCGACCAGCCCCTGACCTCCGGTGACCTGGAGCGCTATGGGGAACCTGGACCGGGCCGCTGGATCACGATCTACGCGAACGCCGCCCACACCTGGATGGTGATCGGCGGCTGGCGCTACGACACCGGCAACCTGCCCGCCACCGGGACGCGCTGGAGCGACGCCCCACGATCGACGAAGGGCTTCGTCGTGCGCCACCCGCCGGGCCTCTAGAGACCTGAATACGACGACCGTCCAGCCCCCGCGGGTGCGATCGCGGGACACTTCCGCGGTGGCCGCACCCGGGACCCTCTTCTTTCGCTTCGTCCAGGTGGAGGTTCCGTGGGCGCTCGGCCCCGCCGACGGGCGCTACATAATCCGCGGTCACGCCGGCGAGCCGGCGCACATCCTCGTCCTGCGAACCCTGGGCGCCCCGCAGCGGCGCATGCTCAAGCGCCGGGGCCGGCGTGCCACCCCGGTCGACCCCACGTCGGGCCCCATGCCCGTGAGCACCGGCCGGGCGACCCTGATCGGGGCGAAGGCACTCCAGGAGCCGGGCGAGCGCTGGCTCGCGGCCGCCGACCTGAACGCCGCGGCCGACGACGCCATCGCGGTCCTGAACGCCGTTCTGCAGGCACACCGCATCTCCGCGGCGGACCCCTCCGCACACGGCGTGACGCGCGAGCAGGCGCTCGTCGTGCGCGTCGGGATCGGGATCGGCGAGCAGGTCGCGGACGGGCGCTGGACGAGCGCGATGCAGGTCCCGCCGCCGGGCGGCCGCGCGCGCCGCGAGAACGTGCTGC
This sequence comes from uncultured Solirubrobacteraceae bacterium, assembly GCA_963817295.1. Classification (GTDB taxonomy): domain Bacteria; phylum Actinomycetota; class Thermoleophilia; order Solirubrobacterales; family Solirubrobacteraceae; genus F1-60-MAGs163. The sequence goes on from CAWFOF010000009.1 coordinate 95,453, forward strand.
GCCCGCAGGAGCGCCTGGCGGCGATCCTCGGTGGCCGCGACGTGTCGCTCGCGTGCGAGGAGCTGACGCTGCGCGCCCGCCTCGACGCCGACGCCGGGCGCTGGCGCGAGGCGGCGTTCCAGCTCCGCGTGGCGCTCGAAGCCGCCATCGCCGAGCTGCAGCCGTGGGCCGGTCAGGGCGACCTGGACGAGCGCATCGGTCAGCTCCGCGACCATCGCGAGGCGATCGGCGCAGCCGCCAACACCGCGCTCGAGGGCGGGCTCGACGAGGCGCAGATCAGCGAGCTGACCGAGACGCTCACGCACATCGAGGCGGCGCTCCGCGCCCGCACCCAGCTCGGTCTGCGCTGAGCGCTACAGCGCGGCGACGAGCGCCTGCAGCTCGGCGACGACGTCACCCTCGAGCTTCACCGCGGCGCGGGCGTCGAACGGCGTCGGGCCCTGCGTGATGATCGCCAGCTCGCCCCCGCCGCGGCGCGTCACCCCCGGCAGCTGCGCCACCGGATGGACCTCGAGCGAGCTCCCGATGCAGAGCAGGACGTCGGCGGCGGCGGCGAGCTCGTGGGCGCGCTCCAGCGCGCCCACCGGGAGGAATTCGCCGAACAGGACCACGTCCGGCTTCAGCGGCGCCTCGCACTCACAGCGCGGCACGCCGCGATCGTCGGCGACCAGGCGCCTGCGCGTCTCCGCGAGCGGATAGGTCGCACCGCACACCAGGCAGGAGGCGTGCTCGATCGTGCCGTGAACCTCGACGAGCTCGCGCGTGCCGGCCTTGCGATGCAGCATGTCGATGTTCTGCGTGATCACGGCGGTCAGGATCCCGCGGCGCTCGAGCTCCACGAGCGCGTCGTGGGCACCGTTGGGCAGCTTGTCCTCGAGCGTCTGGAAGCGCGCGCCGTAGAACCTCCAGAAGCGCTCGGGGTCCGCCCGCCAGGCGTCGATGTGCGCGACCTCCATCGGATCGACGTTCGCCCACAGGCCCGTCCCGGGCGTGCGGAAGTCCGGGATGCCCGACGGCACCGAGATGCCCGCGCCCGTGAGCGCGACGACCGAGCGCGCACCGCGGATCAGGTCCGCCAGGCGCGCGGCTTCCGCCGTCACCGACGGCGCGACCGTCACGACCCGCTCCACTGCGGCTTGCGCTTCCCGAGGAAGGCGCTGATGCCCTCCTTGCCGTCAGCGGACTGGAACACCCGCGCGAACGCGGCTTTCTCGGCCTCGATGCCGTCGTCCAGGTCGCCGTCGCCCGAGATGTCCTTGATCGCCTGCACCGCCAGCGGCGCCTGCCCGGCCAGGCGCCGCGCGAACGCCAGCGCCGTGTCGAGCAGCTCGTGGTCGACGACGACACGGTTGACCAGGCCGTACTCGTAGGCCTCGTTCGCGCCGATCGGGTCGCCGACCAGGTTCATCTCCAGCGCCTTGCTCTCTCCCACCAGGCGCGGGAGACGCTGCGTGCCGCCGAACCCCGGGATGATCCCGAGCTTGATCTCCGGCTGACCGAACAGCGCCGACTGCGCCGCGAGACGCACGTCACACGCCATCGCCAGCTCACAGCCGCCGCCGAACGCGAGGCCGTTGACCGCCGCGATCGTGACCACTGCGGAGCGGCCGAAGTCGCGCATCAGCGCGTGGCCGGTGTCGATCAGCTCCTTGCCGGCCGCCTCGTCCATCTGCGTGAACGACTTCACGTCGGCGCCCGCACAGAACAGCATCGGGTTCGACGAGGCGACGATGAACGCGCGCGCCCCGCCGGCCCGGGCGGCATCCCAGACCGCGCCGAGATCCTTGATGACCTGCGGGGCGATCGAGTTCATCTGCCCGTTCGCGAGCCACGCGATCGCGACGTCACCGCGGGTCTCGAGCTTCACGACGGCCTCGGCCCCGGCGGGCTGCTCGGCGTCGGGCTGCGGGTAGGCGTAGAAGCCCTGGCCGCTCTTCGTGCCCAGGCGCCCCTGCGCGACGAGGCGGCGCAGGATCGTCGGCGGCTCGAAGCGCTCGCCGTACTGCTCCTGGGCCTGCTCGAGCTTCTCGAGCAGGCTGTCGAGGCCTTCCACGTCGGCGCGCATGAACGGCGGGAGGATGCCGCGGCGCGGGTCCAGCCCGGCCCCCGCCATCATCCCGAAGTCGATGTCGCGGTGGGTGGCGACGCCCTCCTCCAGCACGAGACACGCTTCGACGAAGGTCTTCAGCGTGAGCAGGTTGACGAGCTCGTCGATGTCGGGATCACCATCGCCCTCGATGTTCGCCTCGCCCGCCGGCGAGTAGAACCCGTCGCCGCCGGTCTTGGCGCCGAGCTTGCCCTCGGCCACCAGACGCTGCATGCCGGCGGGGACGTAGAAGCGGTCGCCGTAGGACTCGTTGAGGTACTCGGCGACGTGCAGCACGGTGTCCAGGCCGAGCAGGTTGATCAGGAAGTAGGGCCCCATCGGCGTGACGTTCGCGGCGCCGATGCCCTCGTCGATCTTCTTGATCGACAGGCCCTTGGCCTCCTGCTCGCGCCAGACCTCGCCGATGCCGGAGTTCAGGATCCGGTTGACCACGAACCCGGGGACCTCCGCGCAGGTGATCGCCTGCTTCTTGATCGCCTGGGAGAACGTGACTGCCGCGCCGAGCGTCTCCGGCGACGTGTCGTCACCCTCGATGACCTCGATCAGCGGCATCACGGACGCGGGGTAGAAGTAGTGGAAGCCGACCACCTTGTCGGGCCGCAGCGTCGCCTCGCCGATCTCCGTGATCGACAGCGACGACGTGTTCGAGGCGAGAATCGCGTGCCCGGGCGTACAGGCGTCGAGCTCGGCGAAGACCGCCTGCTTGATCTCCATGCGCTCGGGAACGGCCTCGATGACGAAGTCGACGTCGCCGAACCCGTCGTAGCTCGTCGTCCCGGTGATCAGGGACATGACGGACTCGACCTGCGCGGCCGCCTGCTCCTCGGTCAGCCTGCCCTTCTTCACCAGGCCGCCGACCTGGCCGGCGGTCACGTTGCGCGCCTCGGTCAGCCCGTGATCGACCAGCTCCTGGCGGACGTCCTTCATCACCACGGGGATTCCGGCGGCCGCGATCGTCTGGGCGATCTGGCCGCCCATGGTTCCGGCGCCGACGACGGCGGCTTTGAAGACGAACATGCTGACTCCTTGGCGGGGGAAGGCGGGCCGAAGGGGAAAACGCCGGACCCGGGACACCCCAATCCTACGAAGACCTTGCCCGTGACGATGTCTGGGGCTGGTACGTGTACTACCCTCGCGCCATGTCAGAGGATCGCGCAGACCTCGTCGTCATCGGCGCGGGAACCATCGGCGGATGGGCGGCGACGTTCGCCGCCCATCTCGGCGCGGGCCGGGTCGTGGTGCTCGACGCGGGCACCGTCGGCCTGGGAGCGAGCTCGCGCGCAGCGGGCATCGTCCGCACGCAGGGCGGGACGCCGACGGCAGTCGACCTGGCCCGCTGGACGACGGCGTTCTACCGCGGCCAGCACGAGCGCTACGGGATCGACAGCGGCTTCCGGACGCTCGGCTACCTGATCCTCGCGTTCGACGAGGCGGAGGCCCGCGACGCGCGCGAACGGGTGACGATGCAGCGATCCCACGGGCTCGATTCGCGCTGGGTCGATGCTGAGGAGGCCGCGGCGCTGCTGCCCGCGCTGGATGCCGGCCAGGTCGTGGGCGCGACCTTCTGCGCCGAGGACGGGGCGATCGACCCTCCGCGCAACGTGCTGGCATACACCGTGGCGATGAAGGCCGCCGGCGTGGACCTGCGTGAGCGCACCGCCGTCACCGGTCTGCGCCTCGACTCAGGCCGCGTCACAGGCGTCGAGACCGCCGGCGGGACGATCGCGACCGACCGCGTGATCCTGGCCGGCGGCGTCGGCCAGGGTGCGCTGACGCGGCTCACGGGCGGCCCCGCGGTCCCGGTCGGCGGCGCGCGGCATCAGATCGCCGTCACGAGCCCGCACCCTGCGCTGTCGGCGGGGCCGCTCCCGATGGGCTTCGACCTCGGGGCGGGGCTGTACTGGCGTCAGGAGGAGAACGGCCTGCTGTTCGGCATGAGCAACCCCGACGAGTCGCCGGGCGAGGCGACCGAGATCGACTGGGACCACCTGCGCGCCATGCGGGCTCGCCTGGGCGAGCTGCTTCCCGCCGTCGCCGGCCTCGACCTGCGGCGCGTGTGGGCGGCGACGATCGACTACACGCCGGATCACCTGCCGGTCCTCGGCCCGGCGCTGGACGGGGGCCGCGACCCCCTGCGCGGCGTCACGATCGCCTCGGCCGGCGGCCACGGGATGATGTGGGGCCCGGCCGTCGCGCGCATCGCCGCGGATCTCGCGCTGGAAGGCGAGACGAGCCTCACCGACGTCTCGTTCCTCGGCGCCGACCGCTTCGACGCGGACGGCCGCAGCAGCATCGCGACCGACCCGATCGCCCTTCCGTTCCCGGAGCGCGCGGGCAGCGCCTGAGGACCGCGGCGCTCAGATGGGCGGGTTCAGCTCATCCGCGAGCTCGCGCGAGAACCGCAGCAGCGTGCGCTGCAGCGAGTCCGACTGGGCACGGCGGATGAAGAAGACGTCCGAGGCCGCGGCCAGCAGGCGGCGGTCCTTCAGGGCGTAGTCGAGCTCCAGCGCGATCCGCACGCCACCGTCGAGCGGCTCAAACCGCACGGTCTGCGTCCCGTCGATCTTCTCGTCCTCGACGAGCAGCTCCTGGCCGCCGCGGGGCTCGTGGCTCACGACGCGCTCCAGCACGCGGCCGCGGCCGCCGGGGAACGAGTCCCAGACGACCGTCGCCCCCGCGCCGGGGTAGTCGCCCGTGATCGACTCGACGCTGTGCAGCCCGTCGATGAACGCGGGCCAGCGGACGCGGTCGTACCAGAGCGCCTCCACCTGGGCGACGGTGACCCCCGGAATGTCGAGTGCGGCGCGGGCGCGGCTCATCAGCCGGTCAGCTCCGCCCGCAGCCGCTCGATCGAGGCGGCGATCGCGTCCAGGCGCGGCGCGATCTCCGCGCGCAACCGCGCGCGCTCCTCCTCGCCCGCCGGCGTGATCGAGTAGAACCGCCGTGAGCGGCGCTCGGGATGCTCCCACTCGCCGGCGACCTGGCCCTGCTGTTCCAGGCTGCGCAGCAGCGGATACATCGTGTTCGGGTTCACCGCCAGCAACCCGCCGGTCAGCGTCCCGATCCGCTCGATGAGCTGATTACCGTACGACGGTCCGTCGGCGAGCAGGTGCAGCACGAGCAGGGGCACCACGCCCGCGCGGCGCAGCTCACCGGCGACGGGATCGGCCGACCCCGCGCCGCCGCCCGCCGGCCGTGCACCGGCGGCCACCCGTGCCGCGGCCAGCGGTGCGGCCTCGGCGACGGCCTGCTCGGTGTCACGATGGGGCACCGGGCAAGTATGCCCGCGACGCCGACGGACGGGGTCAGCGGTCGAGCAGGTCGTCCAGCGAGCGCTGCTCGGGATGCTGGTCGTCCTTCGCGTCGGCTCGCGGGCGCCCGCGCTTGGCCCAGTGCTCGAGGACGTCATGGGCCTTGACCTGGCGATACGTGATGTTGCGCTCGAGCGGATCGACGGTCAGCCCGCCCGGCGACGTGCCCTTGACGAGGCCATGGAAGACCCGCCCGCGGACCGAGACGCGGACCATGTCGCCAGGGTTGATGCCGTCGAGACGCACGTGCCGCCCATCATGGCGATCCGTGGTGATGGAGTGCGGCGCGGTGGCCCGGCTGCGCGCTCAGCGCCGCCAGAACGACGAAGGCCGCCCCTCTCAGGGCGGCCTCCGGTCAAGCGGGATGCTGCGTCGTGTGGTCCTAGACCGCTGCGGGCTGCTCCGCACGGCGCGGGAGCAGCGTCTCGCGGGCGATGACGAGGCGCTGGATCTGTGACGTGCCTTCGTACAGCTGCATGATCTTCGCGTCGCGCATGAACTTCTCGACCTTGTACTCCTTGATGAAGCCGTAGCCGCCGAAAACCTGGACGGCCTCGGTGGTCACCTCCATCGCGGTGTCCGCGGCGAAGCGCTTGGCGTGCGAGGACTCGATCGTGTTGCGGGCGCCCTGGTCGAGCAGGACGGCCGAGTTCCACGTCGCAAGGCGCGACAGGTGGATCTTCGTCGCCATGTCCGCGATCAGGAACTGGATCGCCTGGTGCATCGCGATGGGCACGCCGAACTGGACGCGCTCCTTGGAGTACTCGGTGGCCATCTCGAACGCGGCGCGCGCGATGCCCGTCGCCATGGCGGCGACGCCCGGGCGCGTGCGGTCGAGGGTCATCATGGCGAGCTTGAAGCCCTTGTTCTCCTCGCCGAGCAGGTTCTCCGCCGGGATCTCGGTGTCGTTGAAGGTGATGGTCGCGGTGTTGGACGCCCGCTGGCCCATCTTGTCCTCCTTCTTGTCCACGATCACCGAGTCGTCCTTCGGCACGACGAACGCGGAGATGCCGCGGTGGCCGGCGTCGGGATCGGTCTTGGCGTAGACCGTGTACCAGTCGGCGTAGCCGCCGTTGGTGATGAAGCACTTCGAGCCGTTGATGACGTACTTGTCGCCCTTCTTCACGGCGCGCGTGCGCATGCCCGACACATCGGAGCCGGCGTTGGGCTCCGTCAGGCAGAACGACGCCAGCGCGGGCCGCTCGGTGAGCATGCCCATGTACTTCTTCTTCGTCTCCTCAGAACCGCCGAGCAGCACGGGTGCGCCCGCCAGCCCGTTGGCGCCGATCGAGGTGCCGATGCCGGAGCAGCCCCAGGCGATCTCCTCCTCGATGAGACAACCGTCGAGGTAGGAGGCTCCTGCGCCGCCGTACTCCTCGGGGATGTGGCTGTTCATGAGCCCCAGCTCCCAGGCCTTCTCGATGACCTCCTGGGGCCACGTGCCGTCCACGTCGTATTCCCACGCGACCGGGCGGATTTCCTTCTCAGCAAAGTCATGCGCCATCTCGCGCAGGGCCTTCTGCTCGTCTGTGAGCGTGAAGTCGACCACTGAATTTCTCCTTGAAAGAGCGGAAAACGGGGCGTGAGCGAGGATGCGTACGAGCGGCCCAGCGCCGTAGATTGACTCGTCAGTCAATGATAACCCCATCGGGGCCGAAAGGTCCACAGATCGCCTGTGTGCAATGGTCACACAAGGGATGCAAGCGGCGTTCGGAATCCTGATCTTCGTGGTCGTCGGCGTGGCCGCCGTGGTCGCCGTGGTCGCCTTCGCAGGCTCCGGAACGGCGTACCGCCAGATCGGCACGGGCGGCCTGTCATTGCGCGACGGCAGCGACCGCCCGGCGCGCGAACCGCTGCCGGGCGGCGTCCAGGGGGCCGCCGAGCGGGAGCTCGAGCTGCGCCAGCTGCTCGAGGCCCGCAACATGGCGCGCATGCGCAACGGCAAGCCGCCGATCGACGTCGAGGCCGAGCTCGCCGCCATCGGTCGCCCGCGGATCGACCCGGCCCTGGAGGGCGAGATCCGCGACCTCGTGATCGCGCGAAACGCCCGCCGCGAGCGCCAGGGCAAGCCCGCGCTCGACGTCGAGGCCGAGGTCCGCCGTCAGATCGCGGACCTCAGCTCGTAGGCGCGGCCTGTACTAGCGTGCGCCGGATGAGCGCTCCGCCGCCGCCGCTGTCCGTCGTCGTCCCGGTCTACAACGAGGCCGGCGGGCTGCCCGAGCTGCACCGGCGCCTGGCGCAGGCGCTCGCCGATGTCCCCGGCGGCTTCGAGGTCATCTACGTCGACGACGGCTCGACCGACGGGTCCCGCCCGCTGCTCGCCGAATGGGCCCGCGAGGGGAACGGCACGGTGCTCGTCGAGCTGTCCCGCAACTTCGGCATGGAGATCGCTATGACCGCCGGCCTGGATCAGGCGCGCGGAAGCAGCGTCGTCCTGATGCACGCGGACCTCCAGGACCCGCCGGAGCTGATCCCGGAGATGCTCGAGCAGGCAGGGCAGGGTGCCGACGTCGTCTATGCGCGACGGATCGGCCGCGACGAGAGCATCGTCAAGCGCACGCTGGCCACCGGCTTCTACGCCCTGATGCAGCGCCTGGCGCGCGTGCCCTACCAGGGGCAGGCGGGTGACTTCCGGCTGATGTCGCGCAGAGTCGTCGACACCGTGCGCGCTATGCCCGAGCATCGGCGCTTCCTGCGCGGCATGGTCGCGTGGGTCGGCTACGAGCAGGTCCCCGTCGAGTACCGGCGGGCCGGGCGGGAGAGCGGCAGGGGCGCGTCCTACCCGGCGCTGTTCCGCCTCGCATTCGAGGCGCTGACCGCGTTCTCCGACGTCCCGCTCAGCCTGGCCACCCTGTTCGGGACGGCCACCGCGATTCTCAGCGGCCTGGCTGCGACCATCGTCGCGCTGCTGACGATCTTCGGCGCGATCGACGGCGATGTGAACCTCTGGATCCTCATCGCGGTGCTGCTGATCGGATCGATCCAGCTCGTCTGCATCGGGATCCTGGGCCGCTACCTGGCGCGGGTCCACGACCAGGTCCTCGGGCGACCGCTGTACGTCGTCGACCGCGTCGTCGGCGGCCCGCCGGCGGCCTGAGCGAAGGCCTCAGGCGACGAAGAACGTGACGGCGACGATCGCGTAGACGGCCAGCAGCTGCAGGCCCTCGAACCACGTCGACTCGCCGTCCTGCGTCACCTGGTTGGCGATCAGCGCAGCGAGGATCAGGGCGGCGACCTCGAAGCCGTTGAACACCAGCGACAGCGGGCTCGGGCCCAGGAGGTAGGAGCACAGCACGAGGACCGGCGCGACGAACAGGGCGATCTGGGCGCTCGACCCGATCGCGATGTTCACGGCGAGGTCCATCTTGTCCTTGCGCGCCACGAGCACCGCGACCCAGTGCTCGGCGGCATTGCCGACGATCGCGACGACGATCGCGCCGATGAAGAACTCGCTGATGCCCGCCTTGTGCGCCGTCTCGGAGATCGAGCCGACGAGGATCTCGGACATGATCGCCACAGCGACGCCCGCGACCGCGAGCGCGCCGACCGCCTTGCGCACGCTCCAGGGCTCCTCCTCGTGCTCGTCCTCGGTCAGCGGGTTGAACAGGTCTCGGTGCGTGCGAAGCGAGAAGATCAGGCCGCCGATGTAGACCGCGATGAGCACGAGCGCCGTGATCAGCGAGAGGTGCTCGACGCTCGAGTCGTAGTTGACGATCTCGGCGGTGGGCGACGGCAGGCCGCTGCCGCGGACGAGCTCGTACACGGCCGGCATCACGACGGCGACGACCGCGAGGAGCAGCATCGAGGACTGCGCGCTGGCCGCGACGGAGTTGAAGCGCTGGCGATCGCGTCCGAGGCCGCCGATGAACATCGCGGCCCCCATGACGAGCAGCACGTTGCCCAGGATCGACCCGACGATCGAGGCCTTGACGACCTCCTGCAGGCCCGCGTTCAGCGCGAACAGCGCGATGATGAGCTCAGGCGCGTTGCCGAAGGTGACATTCAGCAGGCCGCCGATGCCGGGGCCCGACCGCGCGGCGAGCTCCTCGGTCGCGCGGCCCATCAGCGCGGCCGTCGGGATCACGCCGAGCGCCGAGGTCGCGAACACGATCACGGCGCCCGCGTCCATGAGCTCGAGCACGATGGCGATCGGGATGAACGGGACGAGCAGATACGGCCAGCCGTCCACGGACAACAGCCACGGCGCGGGCTTCTGAGGCGGTTGCTCGACGGTCACGTGGCCACGAGCATACGAGGGCGACCAGCGTTCGACCGCGGCCCGGCCGCACGTGGCGCGAGCGGGTCAGTTGAGCAGCGCGGCGCACTGCTGCGCCTTGGCGAGGTCCGTGCCCGCGGCGCTGATGCACTGGTCGTAGCCCGAGCCCGACGCCTTCGGGGTCGCCTGCGGCGCGGTCGCCGTGGGGGCGCCACCGGACGTGCCCTCGGCCTGCTGGGCGCGGCGCTGGCTCAGGACCGTCAGCGCCGTCGTCAGCTCGGACAGCGGCCGCGGGTTCGCGGGCGGCCCGATCGCCTGCTGGCGGTTCAGGTCGGCGATCCCGAGATCGAGCGCGATCGTCCCGTTCTTGGCCGTCGCGGTGTCGACCTTCACCTTCACGGAGATCCGGCGCAGCTGGTGATCCTTCTCGCCGGTCCAGATGTCGACTCGCGCGTCGTGGACCGAGCTTGCGAGCGCTGCGCGCCGATCGGCCGAGATGCCCTTCGGGAGGCCGGCCGCGCCGGCACCGAGCGCCCCGGCGCGGCTCAGCAGCTGGTCCAGGTCGGTCAGCAGCCGCGGCACGTCGACGCCGGCCGACAGGTGGACGACCTTGGCGTCGGCGAGGTTCTCGGTCCCCTCGTCCTTGACGTCGCGCAGCCAGCGCCGCGGATCGACGCCCAGCGAGCGCAGGCTGACGCCGGCCGGCGTGCTGCTCGGCGCCTGCAGCGACGTGCCCTTCGTGTTCGCCAGGCGCCCGAAGACCTCGGGGGTGAGCGTGTAGGCGCGTTGCCCGAGCCGGACCCAGCCCTGCCGGCCGGTCGAGATCAGGCCGAGCCCGACGCGCCCGTCCCGGGTGGCGAGCTTCAGCTCGAAGGCGAACTTCGGCACCTTGGCCGACGTGCTCTGGAACGGGCCGCTGACGTCGATCCGCAGCGGGGACGGGACCCCCGAGATGCCCGGGAGCCCGGACGTCGACCGTCAGCGACAGGCGCCCGCTCTTGACGGGGCTCGCCGCGCCGAACGTGTCCGTCAGCAGCTTGCCGGTGTCCTGGCCGGAGCCGCCGCCCGACCCGCATGCCGCCAGCGCGAGCGCGGCGGAGAGGAGGAGCGCAAGGGAGAGGAGCTGAAGCGGACGGCGCATGAAGCGGACCCTGCAAGGCATGGTGCGACCCGGCGAGGGGGGCGACCGTACCATCAGGCTGGTGCGCCTGACGCCGGTTGTCCTCTTGGCGCTGGCGCTCGTCGCGATCCCCTCCACGGGCCTCGCGCGCGCCTCAGCGCCCCAGATCCTCGTGCTCGACCAGCACGGGCGCGTCAGCGTGCAACGCGACCGCTTCCTGCCGCCGGTCGATCCGGCTGAGCGCCCGCCCGCGGTCGCTCCCCGGATCCTGCCCGAAGCCACGCGCTCCGAGGGCCGCGCGGCCGGAGCCGGAGGCGAGCAAGACCGTCGCGAGCGAACTGCGCCGCCTGTTGCGCACGGGGGCTCTGCCCAAGGATCAGGTCGAGGGGTACGAGAGCACCTACTCCGGCGCCCGCCGGCTCGTGAAGAAGCTGAAGGGCACGCGCCGGACGGAGCTCGCGGCGGCACTGGCGAACGCCGACCGCCAGGCGGCCGACGGCCTGCTCACCGCCTCGCGCGCCCACGTCGTCCTGGAGACGATCCGCCGCAACGCCGAATGGTGGAAGAGCGGCTCGCTGCTCTCCTACGGCAGGCGCATCCGCTTCAGCGGCAGCAGGCTCGTCTGGCAGTCCTATCCCGGCCAGGGCATCCAGATCCAGTGGCTCGGCACGTTCGGCCGCATGAACCAGCTGTTCCTCGCCAAGGGGTACGACACCGAGCTGCACGACATGGCCGCCGAGGTCCGCGACTTCGCGGTCAAGCGCGCCGGCGGCATCGCCTGGGAGTACCAGTTCCAGTTCGGCGGCGGACGGCCGCCGTGGGTCAGCGGCCTCGCCCAGGGCACCGGGATCCAGGCCCTGGCGCGCGCCGCCGCGCGCCTGCACGAGCCCGAGTGGTTCGACGTCGCCCGGGCGGGCTTGGGGATCTTCCGCACGCCGCCGCCCACGGGAGTGCGGATCAGGACCGGGAACGGGGCGCACTACCTGGCCTACTCGTACGCCCCGGGCCAGCGGATCTTCAACGCGTTCTTCCAGTCGATCATCGGCCTGCACGACTTCGCCGCACTCGCCAACGATCCCACGGGGCGCCGGCTGTGGCTCGACGGCGAGCGCCAGGCGGCACGCGAGGTGCACCAGGCCGATACCGGCAGCTGGTCGCTCTACGAGCCCGGCGTGCCCTCGGACATCGGCTACCACAAGGTGCTGCGCGACTTCGTCCGCGGACTGTGCGACCGGATGGAGCACGACCGCCAGGTCGCCGTGCAGCGGCTGCGGGCCACGCAGGGGCCGGGAGCCGTGCTCGAGCAGCTCGACCGCTGGCCGGACCCGGCGCCGTTCTGCATCGCCACCCAGACGTTCAACCGCCAGCTCTACTCGCGGCTACAGGCGATGGGCCTGCCCACGCCCTGGGGCTAGTCTCCGGCCGATGGCGCCGCGCACCATCCTCTACACCGGCACCGGCGGTGTCGGCACGACGTCGGTGGCCGCCGCGACGGCCCGGCGCATCGCCGCCGGCGGCCTGCGCACGCTCGTCCTGTCGATCGATCCCGGCGGCGGTCTGCGCGACGCGCTGGGTGAGGACGTCGGCTCGCAGCCGCGCGCCGTCGCCCCTGGCCTCGACGCACAGCAGGTCGTCGCCCAGGAGCAGATGGAGCGCCGCTGGGCGACGGGGCAGGGCTGGCTCGGCGAGCTGCTGACGCGTCGCGGGATGGACCGCATCACGGCCGACGAGCTGATGGTCCCGCCCGGCCTCGATGCACTCTTCAGCCTGCTGGAGCTGCGCCGCCACCACGACGAGGGCCACTACCAGGCGATCGTCGTCGACTGCCCGTCGGCCGCCGCGACGATGGAGCTGCTCAGCGCACCGGACGTCGCCCGCTGGTGGCTCGAGCGCGCGCTCCCGCAGCGCAGCGGCGTGCTCGCCGCGGCGGTCGCGCTCCCCGACAGCGCGCTGCGTGACGTGCACGGGCTCGTCGGCGGGCTCGTCGCCATGAACGAGATCCTCCGCGACCACGAGCACGTCAGCGTGCGTCTCGTGATGACGCCGCAGCATGCCGCGGTCGCCGGCGCACGCCGCGCGTCCCTGCATCTGTCGCTCTACGGACTGCTGACGGACGCGATCATCGTCAACCGCCTGCTCCCCCCGGAGGTCGACGGCTACTTCGGCCCCGCCCGCGAGCTCCAGGCCGCCCAGCTCGACGCGATCACCGGCGCCTTCGCGCCCATCCCGGTGCTGCGGGCGCCCCACTTCCCGCAGGAGACGACCGGCCCCGAGATGCTCGACCGTCTCGGCGCGGAGCTGTTCGCCGCCGCGGCCCCGGCCGCGCTCCTGCACGACCACGTCGCACAGGAGCTGACCGTCAGCTCGACCGCGGCGACGCTGCGTCTCGACCTCCCGGACGTCGAGCGCGAGCAGATCGACGTCAAGCAGATCGGCCTTGACCTGATCGTTCGCGCCGGCGACCACAAGCGCGCGCTCTCGCTCCCGGCGGCCCTGGGCGACTATCGTGCGACGGGCGCCAGCTTCCGTGACGGCGCGCTGCACGTGACCTTCGACCGCACACCGATCCCCGCCGATGCCTGAGCACGCCCGCGCCGCCGATCCGCTGGCCGACCTCCGCGAGCGCCTGGAGGCGACGCGTCAGGCCGCCGAGAAGCTCGCGGGCGAAGCCGCCGGCGCAGCGTCGGCCGACGCACGCGGCGAGGAGCCCGCGGCCGGATGGCGCACGCAGGCCGAGCGCGACGGAGCCCGCGACGACGCCGCCGCGTTCCTCGACCTGCTGGCCACGCTCAGCCGGATCATCCCCGAGGAGCTGCGCGCCCAGCTCGCCGAGGTCGTGCGCCAGGTCCTGCTGCTCGTGCGCGCGCTGATCGACTGGGTGGTGCAGCAGCTGCCGCAGTCGCGCGCAGGCGAACCCGTCGTGCGCGACATCCCGGTCAGCTAGGCCCCCACGTCTCGAGCCACTGCACGACCGCGGCCCACGCCACGCTGCGCGGGTCGAGGTGCTCGTTGTGCCCGTCGCCGGAGCGCAGCACGAGCGTCACGCGGTCACCGGCCGCCCGGGCGCGGTCGGTGTAGCGCCGGCTGGACGCCGCGGGCACCGCGGCGTCCTGTTCTCCATGGACGAGGAGCTGCGGGACGCCGAGCGGCAGCCGCGCGGTGGGCGAGGCGTCGGCGTAACGGCCGGGAACCTCGCCGGGGTCGCCGCCGAGGAAGGCGAGGACCTCGCTCGAGCCGTGGCGGGCCGCGGCCTCCAGGTCCACGACCCCGGCCTGGGCGACGGCTGCGCGCACCCTGACGGGCGCATCGGCCGCGCGGCGCCGGCCGGCCGCCCAGAGCGCCAGCTGCCCGCCGGCGGAATGCCCGATCACCACGACGCGCGCCAGGTCCAGCGGCGCGTCCAGCTGCGCGAGCAGGTCGATCCCGGCCAGCACGTCCTCGCCGGTCTGCGGCCAGCCCCCGCCGGATCGCCGCCCCACGCGGCGGTACTCGAGGTTCCACACGGCCCACCCGCGGGCGGCGAGGTCCGCGGCGAGCGCGGCCATCAGCGACAGGTCGTATCGCGCGCTCCACGCGCCTCCGTGCAGCAGCACCGCGACGGCGAACGGGCCCTCGTCCGGCGGCATCGCCGGGAGCGTGAGATTCCCGTACTGATCGGGATGGGGACCGTAGGCGTGACGCACCGCGAGTGATCGTCGCAGAGCGCCCGTACACTGCGATCCATGGCCTCAGGCGAGTCCCGCACCTGGATCCTCACCGGCTCCCCCGACAACTACGCGGTCACCCGCGAGCGGGGCTTCAGCGTCATCGGGATGAAGGAGCGCCGGCGCCTGCAGGCACAGGAGATGCACCCCGGTGATCGCATCATCCTGTACCTCACGAAGGTGATGGCGTTCGCCGGATCGATCACGCTGACGGGCGAGTTGTACGAGGACCGGGAGCCGATCTGGCCCGGGAAGCCCGGCAACCCCGACCCGTATCCCTGGCGCTTCGCGTGTGAGCCGGAACTGATCCTCGACGAGGGGTCGTGGCTTCCCGCCGAGAGCGTCAAGGATGAGCTCGAGCACATCAGGAAGTGGCCGGCCGAACACTGGAAGCTCGCGTTCCAGGGTCAGCTGCGCACCGTGTCGCCCGCCGATGCGGAACTCCTGATGCGCCGTCTGCGCGAAGCGGCCGGCGTCCCGGCATGAGCGCGGCCGCCGCGCGGCTGCGTGCCGCGTGGAACGAGCTGTACGCCGAGCAGCGCCTGGCCACGGTCGCGGCGATCGGCCTGATCATCTCGATGTTCCTTCCCTGGTACCAGCAGACCGGCTTCGTCGTGTCCCGTTCGGGGACCCAGAAGATCGACGACTCGCTCAGCGCCTTCCAGTCGTGGGGCTTCGTCGAGGCCTCGATCCTGCTGGTCGCCATCGGCGTCCTGCTGCTCGTCTGGTCGCGTGCGGAGCGCCGCGCGTTCCACCTCCCGGGCGGTGACGGGCTCGTGATCGTCGCCGCCGGCGCGTGGGTGATGTTCCTCGTCTTCTACCGCCAGATCGACAAGCCCAGCGGCAGCGACGCGGGCGCGCTGAAGACGACGATCGGCGTCAACTGGGGGATCTTCGTCGCGTTCCTGCTCGGCGCGCTGCTCGCCTACGCGGGCTGGCGGATGCACGCGCGCCATCGCCCGGAGCCGGTGGTCGACGGCGACGATCCGCGGACCGGGGCCACCGAGGGTGACCTGACGTCGGTCGTCTCGCCCGAGCCGCCGGTGACGAGCGTCACGAGCGCCGCGCCGGTGCGCCCGCGCGCCCAGCGCCGTCCGCGTCGCGACGACTCGCAGTTCGAGGGGCAGATGAGCTTCGACGACTCCGACGACTGACGCCGTGGCCGGCGCCCGTCAGGCGTTCCCCCAGACGATCCAGGGCAGCACCGCCGAGACCCCGGCGATGAAGATCCCGGCGATGATCAGCTCACGGGCGCGAGCGACGTGGCCGACGACGGCGATCACGAAGCCGAACGCGAACACCGCCACGTACGGCGCGATGTTCCCCTTCGTCTGCAGGTCGGTGAACGCTGCGAAGACCATCGCGAGGGAGCCGGGCACCTCAGCTTCCTATCATTCGCCGGACATGACCGTCTCCCCCGCCTCTGCCGAGGACGTCGCGAAGGGCCTGCGCGAGGTCGGCTACCTGCCCGACGAGGCGACGACGCTCGTCTCCTTCCTCGCCGAGAAGCTCGGCAAGCCGATCCTGGTCGAGGGCCCGGCGGGCGTCGGCAAGACCCAGCTCGCCAAGTCGCTTGCGGAGATGCTCGGCCGCGAGCTCGTGCGCCTGCAGTGCTACGAGGGCCTCGACGAGGCCAAGGCGCTGTACGAGTGGAACTACCGCAAGCAGCTGCTGCGCATCCAGGCCGAGGCCGACGGGACGGGCTGGAGCGAGGTCCAGGACGACATCTTCGGTGAGGAGTTCCTGCTCGAGCGTCCGCTGATGACCGCGATCGCCTCGAAGGAGCCGGTCGTGCTGCTGATCGACGAGATCGACAAGACCGACCAGGAGTTCGAGGCGATGCTGCTCGAGCTGCTCTCGGACTTCCAGATCACGATCCCGGAGCTCGGCCGGGTCGAGGCCACCACGATGCCCGTCGTGCTGCTGACCTCGAACAACACGCGCGAGCTGACCGAGGCGCTGAAGCGCCGCTGCCTGTACCTGTGGATCGACTACCCCACGCTCGAGCACGAGCTGGAGATCGTCCGTCTGCACGCCCCGGACCTGGACGAGCACGTCGCGCGGCGCCTGGTGGAGGTCGTCGCGATGGTGCGCGACCTGGACCTCAAGAAGCCGCCGTCGATCGCCGAGTCGATCGACTGGGCCCGCGCGCTGCTCCTGCTCGGCGCGAGCGACATCGACGCCAAGACGTTCCGCGAGACGATGTCGATCATCGTCAAGCACCGCACGGACCTCGACGTGGTGACCGAGCGCGTCGGCGTCAAACTCGGCATGAGCGAGGACAGCCTCGGCGCCGCTTCGGCGGGCTGAGGCCGGGCATGCCCCAGCCGCCGCGCAGCGCCTCGCGCCGCGCCGCGTTGTTCGCCAGCGCAGCCGGCGACGTCCCCGAGGGCCTCGTCGCCCAGGTGCTCGAATTCGGCGAGGAGCTGCGTGGCGAGGGCGTCGCCGTCGGCACCAGCGAGCTGCTCGACGCCTTCGAGGCGCTGCCGATGGTCGCCTGGACCGAGCCGGTCTCGTTCCGCGAGGCGCTCGCCGCCACCCTCGCGAAGTCGCCGCAGGACCGGGTGATCTTCGACCTCGTCTTCGACCGCTTCTTCTTCCGCGCGACGGAGCTGGCCGCAATCCGCGAGGGCATTCGCGAGGACGGCGGCGGGATGGACGAGGCCGGCGCGGAGCTGAATCTCGAGACGCTCCGCCAGCAGATCGCACAGGCGATCGCCGATGGCGACGAAGGCGCGCTGCGCGATCTCGCGCGCCTGGCGATCGCCGCGTTCGGCCAGCAGGGTGAGGGGTCGGGCGTGATCGGCGTCGACGTCCAGCGCATCCGCCGCCAGCTCGGGCTGCGCCAGGACCCCCAGCCCGACCTGCCCCAGGACGACCCGCGGCATGACGGTCTGCCGCGCGACAACATCAGGCGCTTCGAACAGCTGCTGCGGCGTGAGCTCGAACGCCGCCAGATCGAGCGCACCGAGACGCTGCCGGCGGCGCGTCCCCTGAACGAGCTCGACCGGGCGCTGCCGACCGGGCCCCTGCAGGATCTCGCCTCCGTCCACAAGGTCGTCACGCAGCTCAAGCGCCGGCTGAAGACCCAGGGCCAGGAACATCGCGGCGTCAAGCGTCACGCGCACGTCGACGTGCGGCGCACGATGCGCGCCTCGCTGGAGACGGGTGGCGTCCCCGTCGTCCTGAAATTCCGCCCGGTGCGCCCGCGGCGCCCCGAGCTGTTCGTCGTCTGCGACGTCTCCACGAGTGTCACGAGCGCCTCGGTGTTCTTCCTCAGCGTGATGCACGCGCTGCACGACAGCTTCCGCAAGATGCGCTCGTTCGTCTTCATCGAGCGGATCAGCGAGGTCACCGACGTCTTCCAGAAGGAGCGCGACTTCAAGGCGGTCAGCGAGGCGATCGGCCGCGACGCCGGGGTCGCGGACATCAGTGGCTACACGGACTACGGCCGCGTCTGGCGCGAGTTGCGCGATCAGATCGAGGACGACCTGCATCCGCGCGCCACCCTGATCGTCCTGGGCGACGCCCGCACCAACGGCCGCGACCCGGGCGCCGAGACGTTCGCCGGCATCGCCGCCAAGGCCGGCCGCGCATACTGGCTGAATCCCGAGCCGCGCCTCTACTGGAACTACGGCGACTCCGTGATCAAGGCGTACGAGCAGTACTGCGAGGCGTTCGAGTGCTGGACCGCGGCACAGCTCGAGGACTTCGTGAAGGCGCTGACGGCGCCGGACGCCGCGCGACGCTGACACCTTCGTCCGTTCTGCCTCTGCCCTCGGGCTCCTGCGTCCAAAGCGGCCGTGGGTTTGCGAGCTGTGTCGTGCCTCTTTTCCAGGTCGTGCGGACTAGCGACGAAGCTCTGCTTGTAGACGGGTTGCCAGGCGGACGGCGGCATCGATCTCGACTTGGCGGATCGAGACGCTCTCGACGCTGAGCCCGAATGGAACACCGACGCGCCGGCAGAATGCGATCAGCTCGACGGCCGTCGCGACGGCTTGATCGTAGGACGCGTCGAGCGTGTCATCCGCGTGGCGCAGCTCGTTCTCGATCCAGCGCGGCACATCGACACCAAGCCACTGAACGAACTCCAGCGTGTTCACCGAGCCGCAGACGGAGAACGTGAAGACGATCGGCGCCGGCTCGAGGCCACGAGCCACGGCACTCGTAGTGATAGTCGGAGACCAGGTTCTTCGCGGCATTGACGTCGTAGACGATCTGGGTGACAAAGAACGAGCAACCTGCGGCCTGCTTCGCGAGGAGACGGAGGTGCTCCTCGTGCCCGCGCGCGTGCCGCTCTGGGATCGCGACACCTCCGAGGAGGAGATCAGGGCGCAACTCGGTCCTGAGTTCGTAGGCCCGCGACAGGGAGGTTGCGACCGACTTCTCACGAGAGGACGCACCGACGAACACCGACAGCGCTCGGGTCGGTGTCCTGTTCCGTGAGCCACGAGCGAAGACGTTGCTCAGGGTACTTGCTGACTGCGCGGTACACGATGGCAGGCACCTCCAAGCCGACGAGATGGCGAGCGAGGTAGTCGGCCGGGTCCATCGTGGGAAGGAACGGAAACGGGCGTTCGTCGGGATTGCGGTCGCTCTCGTCATCGATGTCGTAGAGCACGAGGCCATCGATGCCCACGGGGCGGAGTCGCTCAAGCGTGACTTCGCGGCGATCTGACCAGGCTTGCTCCGGTTCGGTCGTCAGGCGCGGTGGCGTCACCGCGAAGAGCAAGAACTCACCTCTCCCCTCGGCAATGCGCCGCTGCAGCTCCACGCGGCGGAGCCTAGCCAAGCGGCTACGGGCGTCGGCGGCTATGAGCCTCCCGCCAACAACCGCGCCACGCGGCTCGTGTCCATGCAATGCAGGACTGCCGCTTCTCGTCCGAAGCGAGCGCGGGCGCGACCCGTCGCCGCTCATGGTCACCCGCCGCGATGCGGAGGCTGACGTACAGTCGCTCCCGATGTCTGAGCGCGTGGACGCCCTGGCCGAAGGCCTGTTGACTTCGCCAGAGCCTTCGATCGCTTACCGGGCACATCGGCTACTGGCTGGGGTCCCGGATGACGATCCAGCCCAGCGGCAGCGCCGGCAACGGGTGGCCGACTCGGAGAACGTCAGGCGCATGCTCGCCCACCGCCGTCCGGACGGGACGATCCGGCAGGGCAACGAAAGCGGCGCCTACCGCAAGTGGCAAGGCCCGCATTGGACCCTGGCCGGGCTGGCGGAGCTCGGCTACCCGCCAGGGGACCCGTCGTTGCGCCCGTTGGTCGAGCAGGTCTTCGCCTGGCTGTTCGCGCCCCGCCATCTGCTCCCGCCGTCCACCGCAGTGCTTCCCGGCCAGGCAGACCGGGTGCGACGGTGCGCGTCTCAGGAAGGCCTGGCGCTGTGGTACCTGCACGAACTCGGCCTCGCTGACGAGCGCGCCGACGCCCTCGCAGCCCGACTCCTCGGCTGGCAGTGGCCGGATGGCGGCTGGAACTGCGACAAGAGCCCGACGGCGCGGACCTCCTCGGTGCAGGAGACGCTGCTGACACTGCGCGGCCTGGCGCGGCATGCACGCGCGGGCCGGCGAGCGCCGGAGGTCACCGCCGCGGTTGATCGCGCCGCCGACTTTCTGCTGGACCGCAGGCTGCTGTGGCGGCGCCGCGACTCCGAACCGATCCGCCCGAAGTGGGGGCCCGACCCGTTGAAGACCCACTGGCCGATCCGGTTCTACGACGTGCTGTCCGCACTGACGGTCATGGTCGAGATCGGACGGGTACGAGACCCGCGCTGCGACGATGCGCTGCGACTGCTCGCCGGCAAGCGACTCCCCTCCGGCGGCTACCCCGCGGAGGTACGGACCGCCAGGACGGTCGAGGTCGTCACCAGCGGGGGGACCTTCGCCGACTGGGGCCCGACCGGACGGACCCGGCCCAACCCGTACATCACGATCGACGCCACCTGGGTCCTCCGGCAACGAGACCCAACCCGCGCGTAGCCGAGCGGAGCGAGCCTTGGGCGGAGCGGACTTCTGCTTCCCATGGAGGCTGTTGCGTAAACGGGGGTGTGTCCGGGTGCTCGGGACGATTCCTGGATGCCGCCGCGGAACTTCATGGCGTGTGATCGGGATCAGGAGTTGTTGTTGCCGCCGAGCGTGCGGTACGGCTGCCGGAGGATCACTTTGCGTGGTTCGTGCTGGCGGCCGTCGAGCAGCTCGACCTGGCCTCGTTCTAGGCGCTTATCGCGTCGATGGGCACGGTCGGCCGGCGCATGATCCGGGGATGATGGTCGCGCTGCTGCTCTACGCCGTGCGCGTGGGCAGCGCTCTCGCGCGGGATCGAGCGTGGCTGCATCGAGGACATCGCCTACCGCGTGATCGCGGGCGGCAGGTGCTTGATCACACCACGATCGCGCGCTTCCGGTCGGCGCCATGACGTCGTTGCGCCCGCCTTTCGGCAGGTCCGGGCTCGGCTGGCGGGCTTGTTACGCGGGTGTCGCGTCGAGGCGAATGAGGATCCACGCCAGCGCCGCTGAGCACGCCAACCGCGACTACGGGCCGTTCAGTGCCGGCGAGATCAGTCGAGCACGCCGACAGGTCGTTCGCTGAGGACGGCCAGTTCGGAGCGCCTGGCGGAGGCGGCGCTGATCAATCGGTCGCAGGGGCGCCACGGTCGTTGCGCGAGCCGATCGGTGACGTCGGCGGCGATGATGCTCGGCCGATCCGGTTGCGACGGCGCGCGCTGTAGCCCAAGGGCACTCGCGGCAGGTCGTTCACCAGGTCCGCGAGCGGACATCGGTTAGGCTTACGGCCCCTCGGCGTGTGCGCACTGGCCACCGCTTCGGCGGCCCCCCGAGCCCTACGGCCGGTCCTGGCGAGAAGTGGCCTCGACCCTGCTCCCGAATCGAAAAGCTCGCGACCTGCAGGGCTCCAAGTCGGCCGTCGTAACCGGTCGCTCGTCGTTGAGCCGCGGCGGCCAAGTGTACGGACTCGGCCAGCTCGGGCGCGCTGTCACCGCGCCCTGCCGAAGAGCTCGTCCTGGCCACGTCAACGCGGCAGCCGCCGGTCGCGGATCGCTCGATGCGAGCTGCTCGTAGCTGCGGTTCGCGCTGTCGGCAGCGTTGGCGCGCATCCGCGTGGCGTCCAGCGCGATCACGCCGACCGACACCGCCCCAGCCTGCGCGCAGAGCCCCAGCACCTCGCCGAACAACCCCGCCAGCGCATCCTCGTGACGGCCGCGGAAGCGAAGGATCGTCGTGTGATCAGGCACCTGGTTTGCCGCCACGACCCGGAACGCCACATCCTCCACACAGCGGCGCTCGATGCCGCGCGAGGAACGCTCACCGACCGCGTAGGCGTAGAGCACCAACGCGACCATCATCGCCGGATCATGCGCCGCCCGGCCATGACCATCAGCGCGGTAGGCGGCGTAGAACGCGGTCAGATCGATCTGCTCGACAGCATCGAGCACGAACCACGCCAAGTGGTCACTCGGCAGCCACTCCCGCAAGCTCGGCGGCAACAACAACGCCTGCTCCCGATCACACGCGAAGAAGTTCTGCGCCATCTCGAAATCGTCCCCCGCACCTCATCGGCATGCTCCGGCGGCGTGCTGAGTTGCCGGAGCGGCTCACGTCGGCACTTCGCCGCTGGGGACGTTCCTAAACGCTCGCCCAGGTGGGCGGGGTGTCGCTCGCTGTCGCTTTGCATGGATAGGAGCAGCCGCCGCGCGGCTGCCTTCGCTGCCGCTTTAGCGCGGAAGCGATAGTGGCGCGGCGCGGCGACGACGCGGCGCTCGTACTACGCGAATGCCGCCGAGCGTTCGATGCGGTAGCACCGAAACGCCGCTGACCTGCGGTCGTGAATTCCGGAGGAGGCGTTTCTACTGGAGCGGGACAATCCGCACGAGGCTATGAACGGCGTCGCGGAGCTCGGTCAGAGCGAAGAGCTCCTCGGCGCCGTACACGCCGGTTTGCCTAGAGCCGGCAGCGCGGCGCTCAAGTAACGCCTGAGCGAACATGACCGTCGCCGCCGCGGTCGTTTGGTAGTCGCCAGCGGCCTCGACCACGCACGCTGCCAACCGCTGGTCGCCGCGCGTGACGGCGAGGATGTCACGCCTGGGCTCGGCCGTTGTGCGCCGTGCCTTCCAGCCGCTTCCTGCCGTGAACAACGCCAGCGGTAGCCTCTTCCACAGGCCGAGAGCGTTGAGCGTCAGAAACTCCGCCTGCGCCCAGGGCTCGAAGAACCCGATGTACACGCGACCGCTGCGCCCAGCCGCTAGCTCCCCGAAGAACCCGACTTCGGGCCCGGCGGCGAGCATGCAGCGCCGTCGACCAATTGGCCGGCGGAACTCGAATACCCGTGTCGGATGCCGCCGCGCGCTCGTGAGCACCGGGTATGCGAAGTCGATCACTGCTCCGCGTCCGCTCGTCTGCAGCATGGAGAAGGTCGCCGCGATCTCCAAGCAGTCCGCATCCGGGTGCTCAGAAAGCATCTCGTTGAAGATCAGCGAGTAGATGCCGGGCGCCACACCCGCGTGGAGCACAACCAGGCCACGCGCGTCCGTCGCCTCCGCCTTGAGCTCCACGCGATCCGACAGCCGCAGACTGGCGACACTGAGCAGCGTGCCGCCATCTCGTGCCACCGCTCGCTCAGCGGCATGCCCATCGTGGCGAACCGTCGTGACGACCAAGTCCACGCCGCCGCACGCCTTGGCGACCGAGCTGGGTTCGTCAAGGTCTAGAAGGCGAAAATCCGGGGCGTCCTCGTGTCTGCGGCCAGCACGAATTACGTCGAACCCAGCACCGCTCAGCCCGTGTGCACACATCCGCCCGAGAGCGCCTTGGGCGCCAATCACGAGCGCGGTCGGCGATTCCAACATTCCCCCGCAAACCTACTACCAGGCAACACACTCGCCCCGAACGAAGTTGCGCCGCGCAGACCCGACACGCTGTCCCGCTGTCGCTTCGGACGAGA
>CAWFOF010000010.1:0-149624 GCA_963817295.1 uncultured Solirubrobacteraceae bacterium
TAAGCCGGTGGGGCCGGTGGCCGCGTGGCTCGTGTCGCCCGACGGGGTCGGGATCGGGCCGTCGGAGTTGTTGAACGTCGCGGCGGCGGTCCCGCCGTCGGGCACCGATGCGGTCGCCCAGTAGTCGCGCAGGGGGTTGGGGGTCGTGTACCCGGCTGCATTGCCGTTGAAGGCGTCGCCGCCCCAGTTCAGGCCCGGGACCTCGACGTCGCCCCAGCCGGCCGCGCGCCGGCGGGACGCTGACGCACGGTGAATGTCTTCGACGGGCTACCGGCCCAGGTCACGGGCAGCGCACAGTCGCCGCCCGCGTCGCTGACCCCGCCGGGCTGCGTGCAGGCCACGGCGGTCCACGAGAGGCCGCCGCTGTCCGAGACGTCAAAGCTCGCTCCCGCCAGGCCCTGCCCGTAGGTCGAGTCGCTCGTGACGCCGCTCGCGCGCAGCCCGATCGCCTTCGCCGTCACCGTCCCGGATTCGGCGCCGGCCAGCGCGGGCGCGCACAACAGCACGCCCAGCGCGACGAATACGGCAGCCATCAGCGGGCGCTGATTGAGCCCCAAAATACGGCGTTCGGAAATACGCATCCTGCAGAAACCCCCGACGCCACCTGGACCGTGATGCATCACAACCCAAGGCGACTATGACGCGGCCTTGTATCCCCCCTTGCGCCGCGGGCCACTGAGGCACGGCGCGGGATGCACCGGAACCTAGCAGCGACGAGCGGCACGTGACAAGCGCCAGGCGGTCAGGCCGTCGGGTGCGCGTCCTGCTCGAGCACCCGCTTGAGCGTCGCGCAGTGTCGCGTGAACTGGCGTTTGAGGACGGGCTGAAGCAGCGGCTGGGCGAGGCGCATCGCTCCCGGGAGCCGCCCGTGCGGCCGGAGGGTCATCAGCGTGCCGGAGGCGGTCGGCTCGAACGTGATCCGCAGGTGGATCGGGGTGCCTTCGACGACCGTCAGCGCGAGCGCGCTGCCGGGCGCGAACTCGGAGACCTCGACGAGGGACTCGAGCTCCTTGCCGCCCGGTGCGCGGTGCACCTCGCGAATGCGGGTGCCGAGTCCGAGCGGGCCGTCGCCCTCCTGCACCGCCGAGACGGTGTTCGTCTGCCACTCGGCCAACCGGCTCGGGTCGCTGACGTAGGCGAACACGTCGGCGACCGGTCGCTCGATGCGGGTCTCGATGGTGAAGTCGATCATCGGTCCTTCCCCTCCTTGACGATGTCCCACCAGGTCGCAAAGGCCCGCTCGCGCCATTGCGGCCCGGTGTCGAGGCCCGCGAACACGCGCGCCAGGAACGGTCCCGCGAGCAGGTCGAGCGCGGCCTCGGAATTGATGTCGCTGCGCACGTCCCGGCGCTCCTGCCCGCGCTCGATGAGCGCCCGGGCGATGGCGCGCCGCGGAAGCAGCACGCTGTCGCGAAAGGCCGCTATCAGCTCGGGATGACGCTCCTGTTCGGCGATCAGGCCACCGATCAGGCCAACGTAGGCGGGCCCGTCCGCCGGGAACGCCTGCGTGACGGCCTCCCACAACTCGGTACGCGTGTCGCCCAGATCCGGCGGGTCCAGCGCCGGCAACTGGGCGGCGACGACCGCCGCGACGAGCTCGGCCTTGTCCCGGAACCGTCGATAGATCGCCGGCTTCCCGACCCCCGCAGTCGTCGCGATCGCCTCCATGCTCATGCGCGCGAAGCCACGCTCGGTCAGCAGCGTCAGTGCCGCAGTCTCGATGGCGACGTCGATATCGGGGTCGAGAGGCCGTGCCACCCATCAAAACGTAACGGTACCGATACGTTACGTCAAATGGGTCACGCTGACGCGAGGTTCGGTGCGGCGTCGGCGGCTGCGCTCGCCCGGGCGGAGCGCGTCCACGCCTCCTTCTTGCGCCGGTAGGCGACTGGGAGGTGCTCGCCGATCGCCTCGAGGGTTCGGAGCCAGGCGAGCGCGTCCTGATAGTCGTGACGGCCCGCGGCTTCGTCGGCCCATTCGAGGCTCCTGGTCACGGCTGCTTGATGCCGGGGATGAGGCTGCCCGGATCTGGATGTGATCTCAGGAGTCATGACGGGATCCGGCGAAGGATCTCGTCGATCCGCTCGGCG
Organism: uncultured Solirubrobacteraceae bacterium; assembly: GCA_963817295.1. GTDB lineage: Bacteria > Actinomycetota > Thermoleophilia > Solirubrobacterales > Solirubrobacteraceae > F1-60-MAGs163. The sequence goes on from CAWFOF010000010.1 coordinate 2,091, forward strand.
TGGGCACGCCCGACCGGTCCTGCCGCCCGATCGCTCTTTGTGCTGCGCAGCGCCTCGAGTTCGAGGCGCAGCTCGCGGTTCTCCTCTCGCAGCGCCCGCGTGCCGCGCCGCAGCCCGAGCAGCGCCTCGCTCAGGTGGGTCAGGGCCAAGCGCTGCTGGTCGACCTGCCGGCGCAGTCGCTTGCTGTCGGCCAGGTGCTGCGAGTCGGCCGGCGCGCCTCGGAACGCGGAATGGGGGGAGGGCCGGGAATGCGAAGGCAGAAGGTGTGGACCGTGGCCGAGCATGACGACAGAATACGACGAAGTTGACACTCCGTTAGGGTCATTGAACCCTCCCAGAGGCGGGCCTTTGGCACGCTCATGCAGTTTCAAGCGAGATCATCGAACGTATGCGGATCCATGACACCGACGCGGATCGACCCGAGACCATCCGGGCGATCCTGAACGCCCTGCCCGCCATGGTCGGTTACTGGGATCGCGATTTGCGCAACGTGATGGCGAACGATGCCTACATTGGGTATTTCGGCAAGGCGCCCGAGGAGATCCAGGGGATCCGCATAACCGAGCTGCTCGGGCCCGAGCTGTACGAGGAGAGCCGGCCGGACATCGAGGGGGTGCTCGCGGGTGAGCTGCGGGAGTTCGACCGCGAGATCACGACACCGTCCGGGGAGGTCCGCTACGTGCAGGCCTCCTACATCCCCGATGTCGTCGATGGGGTCGTGCGGGGGTTCTTCGTGATGGCCAGCGACATCACGGACCGCCGGCGCATCGAGGAGGAGGTTGAGCACAGCCGCGCCAGGCTCGCGGAGGCCGAGCAGATCGCGCGCCTCGGCAGCTGGGAATGGGACATCGCCAGCAACGAGGTCGTGTGGTCCGCGGGTCTGTTCGCGATCTACGGCATCAGCCCTGACGACTTCGAGGGGCGCTATCAGCCCAGCTCCGAACGCGTGCATCCCGATGACCGCGAGCGGGCGGACGCACAGGTCCGACGTGCGGTGGAGACGTGCGAGCCGATCGACATGGAGTACCGCATCGTGCGGCCCGACGGGCGAGTCCGCCGCCTCCACAGTCGTGCAGAGGTGATCGCCGACTCCGAAGGGCGTCCCAAACGCCTGGTCGGAACCGCACAGGACGTCACCGAGGTCCGCGCGACCGCCGAGGCCCTGCATCAGACCGCCGTCGACCTTGGTCGCCGCGCGGCTGAACTGCATCGTCTCACTCACGCCGACAGTCCAGAACGGGGACGAGTTCGAGCGGACGCTCACGCCGCGCCAGGTTGAGATCCTCGCCCTCGTGTCGCGGGGCCTCAGCAACGCCGAGATCGGCGAGCGGATCTTCCTCGCCGAGGCCACCGTCAAGTGGCACGTCAGAAAGATCCTGCGCGCCCTCGGCGTCGCCAATCGCACCCAGGCGGTCGCCCGGTACCTGTCGTCGCAGGCTCCCCCGCGTGTGAGCAGCGTCAAGGGCTGCGGTGCGTTCGGTGCTGTTGCGGTAGATCGCTCCGTAGGCCCAGCCGCCGAGCATCGTGCGGATGAAGCGTTCGGCTTTGCCGTTGGTCTGGGGCCGGTAGGGCCGGGTGCGCAGGTGGCGGATCCCGAGGGCACGGCAGGCGATCGCGTGGACGGTCGAGCGGTAGGCGCTGCCGTTATCGGTCATGAGTTGCTGCACGGTGACGCCGTAGGCGTTGTAGTGCGCGATCGCGCGGCGTAGGAATCCGATCGCGGTTGTGGCCTTCTCGTCGTCCAAGACTTCCGGCTAGTCAACTGAGAGGCGCTGGCACCGCCCCCGGGCATGCCGTACGCGCCCGGACGTGCGGTTATGCATTCCGGCGGTGCTTCCGGGTGTATGGCTGATCGAGCTCCATGGCGACTGTCATAGCCCTGTCGCGGGCGTTGAAGTTGCCTTCGGGGCGGTCAGCGCCGAGCTACGCCGCCGCGCTGAGGTCCTTCAGCACCGCGAGCACCTGCTCGTCGTGGGTCTTCGGGCTGACCTTCGGGATGACGTGCCGCACGACACCGTCGGCGTCGATGACGAACGTCGCGCGCAGCGCGCCCCAGTAGGTCTTGCCGTACATCGACTTCTCCGCCCAGACGCCGTACGCCTCGCAGACCGCGTGGTCCTCGTCGGCGAGCAGCGGGAAGTTCAGGTCGTACTTGTCGTGGAACTTCTTGACGTTCTTGACCGGGTCGGGCGAGACGCCGAGCACGACGGCGCCGGACCCTTCGTACTCGGGCAGGTGGTCGCGCACGCCGCAGGCCTGCGTCGTGCAGCCCGGGCGTGTCGGCCTTGGGGTAGAAGTAGAGGACGACCGTCCTGCCGCGCAGCTCGGCGAGGCTGACGTGGTCGCCGTCCTGGTCGGGCAGCGTGAAGTCGGGGGCCGGCTCACCGGTCTCGATCATCGTCGGGTCCTTTCGCATGAGGTTTCGACGACGATACGGGCCGAGCGGGGCTGGCGGCCCAAGCGTGGCGCGGTCCGCGCGAATCCGGTGCAGAACCGGCGCATGTCGCGCGCGAGCCGGCTCACTTCAGCAGCCGCGACAGCCGGCGGTCCTTGAGCACGCGCCCGCCGGTCTGCTCCTGCGGGCAGTAGCAGAGGACGTAGCTCTCGTAGTGGATCGCCTCGATCGTCGTGCCGCAGCGCGGGCACGGCTCGCCCTGGTGGCGATGGACCTGCAGCGGCAGCGGGAGCTTGTCGGGGATCGGGAGCGTCACGACCTCCTCGTAGTGCTCGATCGCTCGCCGAGGCGCTCGGTCATCGCGGCCCGCAGCGCGAGCGCCTCGTCCGCGCTCAGGTCGTCGCCGCGCTTGAACGGCGACAGGCACGCGGTCCACAGGATCTCGTCGACCCACGAGCGCCCGATGCCGGTGATCACGCGCTGGTCGCGCAGCACGGCGTAGAGCGGCCGCGCGCCCGGGCTGCGAGCAGGTCGCGCAGGTCCGGCGGGTCGGGCCACGCCTCGGGACCGAGCGTGGCGATCGCATCGTCGCGCTCGACGTCGCGGCGCGCGAGCAGCTTGCCCCAGGCCGCCTGACGCGTGCCGAACTCGCGCAGGCGCAGCTCGCGACCGTCGGCGATCCGCACCAGGATCCGCGACGTCCGGTCGCGCGGCCCGGCGCGCGTTGTCGAACAGCTGCAGGCGCCCGGCGGACATCAGGTGCAGGAGCAGCGAGAGCTCGTCGCCGACGTCGACGATCAGGTGCTTGCCACGGCGCCGCACGCCCTCGATCGGCTTGCCCGGCGAGCGCGTCCAGCGGCGGATCGAACGTCTTCAGCGTGTTGATCCCGGGCGCGAGCGCCGACTCGATCTGCGCGCCGCGCAGCGCCTCGCCCAGGCGCCGGGCGGTGATCTCGACCTCCGGAAGCTCCGGCATCGCCAGAGTGTCGCACCCAGGTCGCGGCGCTATGGTCAACGGCGGTCGCGCCGCCGCCGTGACCGCGCATGACGACACGTAGCCCAGGGGGAAACACCGTCGTCATCGCGCCTAGGGGTACGGATACCCCGTCGTCGCTCGCGCATCTGCGTGAGCCGGAAAGGACACCGACTCATGCCGGTCCACACGCTGTTTCCGCCGCTTCGCGCGGTCCTGCTCATGACCAGTGCTCGCGCTGCTGATCGCGCCCACCGCCGCGCGGGCCGGCAGCTACCAGGTCGTCACCTGCGACAGCGCCGGCGTGAACCACGCGTTCACGGCATTCGGCGACACCGCGATGATCGCGGCCGACGCCTCCTGCTCCGCCGACCTGTTCCTCGGGATGAAGGTGCGCAACAGCCTGCGCGGCACCGCGGGGCCGGTCAGCGCCGGCCCGTTCGCCCTCGGCGGGTTGCAGGCCGTCGCCGCAGCCGGGACGACGATCACCGCCATCCACGCGGACGCGACGGCCTTCGACGAGGTCGGGACGTCCGGCATCCCCGGATGGCGCGCCGGGATCATGTCGAACGGCAACACGTACTTCCTGGTGCGGTGTCGCGTGGGCCTGTGCGTGGGCCGGGCCGCCGGCGCTGCGGATCGACGTCCCGCTCGCGGCATCGAGCGTCCAGCTCGGCGTGATCTGCGGCCTGGGCACCGGATGCCTGCGCGATCGCGTGCGTGCGGCGGCGACGCTGAAGAACGTCGTGCTGGACATCCGCGACGACGTGGCACCGACGCTCGATGTCCTGCGCGGCAATCTCTGGGGCGCGAGCCAGTGGCTCTCCGGGACGGCGACCCTCGGGTTCGACGCGGCCGACGGCGCCGGGGTGCGCAGGCTGGCGCTCGACGCCGGCGGGCTGAACGTCGCGACCCGCGATCAGGCGTGCGACCCGTACGCGATGGTGCCGTGCCCGAGCGGGAAGCTCGACGCCGCTCTCGACACCGCCCGGCTGCCGGACGGGGCCAACCTCGTCGTCGCGCGAGCGATCGATGCCGGTGGCAACGTGACCGAGCGCCGCTCGACCGTGATGGTCGACAACACCGCGCCGACCGTGACCACCCCGGAGCTGAGGGGCGGCTCGGGCTGGCGCTCGGAGAACCGGTTCGAGCTGGGTGTCGCGGCGGCGGATGGGGCGGGGTCGGGGGTGCAGCGTGTTGGCTGGGAGGCGTGCCACCTCGACGGGGGCAGCTGCGTGCACGTGCCGGCGTCGGCGGTCGCCCAGACTCGATCACGTGACAGTGCCAGGAGTCGGTGAGTGGAAGGTTCGTGCTTGGGCGTCGGATGCTGCTGCGACAGAGTCTGCGAAGAGCGGTTGGTCGGAGACGCTCCGGTTCGACGACGTCGAGCCCGGGCAAGCGCGGGGTCACGACGCTCAGGCGTCTGGACGAACGCCGATCGCGAGCAATCCTGTCGTCGCCCAGCTCGCCGGACCGCGAACCCCGCGGGCCCTCAGGCATCGCCGGCTTCGCCGTCACCATCGGCGGTGCCACGCCCGGGAACACCATCTCGCACGCTGGCGAGCAGGCGGTGATCGACCTCGGCGATCTGCCCGAGGGCGCCACGCCGGTGCGGGCGCGTGCGATCAGCGGCGCGGGCGTCGCGTCGATCGACGTCGGCGAGACGCTCGTGCGGATCGACCGCACCGCGCCGGAGGTGCAGCTCGCCGCCGGCGACGTCCCGCTGACGCCGCGCGAGGGGGAGTGGCTCAAGCAGCGACGTGCGCCTCTCCGCGCCGGCGACCGACCAGATCGGGCTGTCCGGCATGGCTCCGGCCGCGGACTGACGAGCCGCTCAGCCACGGCGCGTACATCGAGTACCAGGTCGACGAGCGCACGCCCGTGCGCGTGCGCGGATCGCTCGCGGCGGTTGACATCGCCGACGACGGGGCGCACACCGTGACCGGTTCGCGCGGTCGACGTCGGCGGGCAACGTCAGCCCGCCCCAGCGTGCGAGCTTCCGCGTCGATCGCACGCCGCCGCGCGGCGTGATCGAACCCGTGAACATCCTGCGCCTCCAGCACCTGCCGGGCCCGCGTGGACGAGGAGTGCATCGACGGTGCGACGCTCGAGCTGCGGGCCCAGGGCCAGGAGCGCTGGACGAGCGTCGTCGCGCAGTCCGAGAACCGCGCGATCTCCGCCGACGTCCCGGACGACCGGCTGCCCGCCGGCGACTACGACGTGCGCTTCCGCGTCCGCGACTGCGCCAGCAACACGGGCGTGATCGATCGCTTCGCGGCGGCGCCGGCCAAGGTCCACCTGCCGCTGCGCGAGTCGCTCGTGCTGGATGCGGCGCTGAACGTCGCCGGCTCACAGCCGGCGAAGGCCAGTGCGACGGTCCGTCTCGGGCGCTTCGTCGGCGTGCGAGGCCGGCTGCGCCACGCTCGAGGGGCGGCCGGTCGCCGGCCGGCGCGTCGAGTTCCAGGAGCGCGTCGGCCCCGGCGACTGGCGGATCCGTGCCGCCGCCGGTCACCGACGACGCGGGTCGTGTCGCCGCGACGCTGCGTCCGGGGCCGAGCCGCCGCATCAGGCTGGTGGTCGCGTCGAACGACAGCACCATCGGTGCCACGAGCCGCACGCTGCGTGTCGCGGTGCCGGCCGAGGCGACGATCCACGTCAGCCGCACGGCGCTGCGCAACGGCGAGACGGTGCGCTTCTCGGGCCGGTTGCTCGGCGGTCATGTGCCGCGAGCGGGTCGCGAGCTCGAGCTGCAGGGGTTCAACCCGCTGAAGGGCCGCTGGCAGCCGGTCCGCACCGAAGGCCTGCGCAGCGACCGGCACGGCCGCTGGCACACCGCCTACCGGTTCACCGGCGACGGTCGGCGTGACGGTGACCTACCGCTTCAGGCTGCGCGTGCCGCCGCGGTCCGACCATCCGTTCGCCGAGGGACACTCGCGGATCGTCAACGTGACGGTCCGCGGGTAGGGGGGGCAGGCCCGCAACGACGAACGCCCCGCCGACCCGAGGGCCGGCGGGCGTTCGCACGAGGGTGCATCGTGCTCTACGCGGCTTCGCGCAGCGCGTTGACGCGCTCCAGCGTGGCCAGGCGGTCGAGCGCCCGCTGCTCGAGGCGCTGTGCCTCGGCGGTGCTGACGCCGAGCTTGCGGCCGGTCTGTGCAGCGGTGTGCGGCTGCTCACCGCGACGCCCGAAGCGCAGCTCGATGACCTGACGCTCCTCGGCAGGCAGCTCCTGGAGCGCCATGTCGAGCTGGTCGGCGACGTCGTCGCGGCCGACCTCCTCCTCGGGGGAGAGGGCGTGGCTGTCGAGCAGTTCGCCGAGGCTCGCCGAATCGTCGTCGCCCACACGGGCGTCGAGGCTGGCGGGCTTCGAGTCGAGCTTGCGCAGACGTTCCACCTCGGCCGGCTCGAAGCCGGTCTCGGCCGCGATCTCCTCCGGCGTCGGGTCACGCTCGAGCTTCGCTGCGAGGTCGGCCGCGACGCGGTCGACCTTGCGGGTCTGCTGAGCGACGTTCGCCGGCAGGCGGACGGTGCGGGCCGTGTTGTCCAGGCCGCGCTGGATCGCCTGACGGATCCACAGCGTCGCGTACGTGGAGAAGCGGAAGCCCTTGCGGTAGTCGAACTTCTCCGCAGCGCGGATCAGGCCGATCATGCCCTCCTGCACGAGGTCCGACATGCCGAGCCCGAGGCCCTGGTAGCGGCGCGCGATCGAGACCACGAGACGCAGGTTGGAGTTGATGAGCAGCTCCTTGGCGCGCAGGTCGCCGCGCTCGATGCGCTTGGCGAGGCTGAGCTCCTCCTTCGGGCGGAGCAGGCGGTACTGGGCCGCACGGCGCAGCAGCTGATCGACGGGGTCGGCCACGGTGGTGGGCTCACGGACCTCGTCGGGAAGGTTCTTTGCGATGTTCAGTGTCATTTCCATATATATCCGATTCCTAGAGTCGGATTTTAGCGCAGAATCGTTGCGCGTGCAACTGGTGGGCCGGGCAATCCCGCTATCGTCGATACGGCTGACGAAGCGAGTTGGACGAGGGCGATGCATTCGCAGCGGGGCTGCGGGGGCCTCGGATGCTTTCGCACAGTCGTAAACCCCTCCTCAAGAGCCCGAGGCTGGGCGTACTCCCGCGCACTCCACGTACACCGAAGGCCCGCAAAGGATACGGGTTTCGGGCCTTCAGCGCCAGGCGCCCGTTCGCCGGCGCTCGAAATGGACTGTCGAGCGACCTTTAGTACTACCGCACGACGACGTCGCCGAGCGCGCCGTCGATGGCGGCGAGCACGTCGTCGTCGAGCGTGACGCCGGCCGCGGCGACGTTCGCCCGGACCTGTTCCGGGCGTGAGGCGCCGATGATCGCGGACGCGACGTTGGGCTCACGCAGGACCCAGGCGAGCGCGAGCTGCGGCATCGACAGCCCGGCGTCACGTGGCGATCGGGAGCAGCCGCTGCACGGCCTCGAGGACGGGGTTCGCGACGAGCTCGCCGATGAAGCCGCCCATCTCCTCGCTCGCGGCGCGCGAGTCCTGCGGGAACGGCTCGCCCGGCAGGTACTTGCCGGTCAGCACGCCCTGCGCGAGCGGCGACCAGACGATCTGGGAGATCCCGTTGGCGGCGCACAGTCGCGCTCGACGCCGCCGGAGTACGTCAGCCACGACCCCAGCGAGATCTCCGAGACCTGGATGTCGCTGTCGCCGAGCTGTCGGATGTTCATGCAGGCATCCTCGCACGGGCCGATCAGGCTGCTCAGCGCCACGATAGTAAATACTCTCTTGACATGAGTAAGGACTATGCTAGGCTGTTGCAGCAGAACAGAAAGGAGAGCATATGTCCAACGAAGAGACAGCTCCCAAGCAGGATCCCGCCAACGAGCAGGACACCGTCGAAGTGACCGTCACCGTGCCGGCGCACCGCGTCGCACAGTTCGAGCGCTTCCACCAGCGCTTCCTGGAGATGGCCCAGCACTGGGACAACCAGGTGGGCAACGAGGACCTGCGCGGTCCCCGGGGCCGGCGCGGACGGGGAGGCCCCGGCCGTCGCTGCGGCGGCCATGGCCACGGCCGCCATGGCGGGCGTCACGATCAGCCCGCGGACACCCCGCAGGACGCGTGACCGACAAGAAGATCACCGTCGACGTGCCCGAGGAGCGGGTACCGGAGTTCTACCTCTGGTTCGCCCACTTCCTCGCGGCCGAGGCGGGGACCGGGCCACCGCGCGGACCGCGCGGTGGCTTCGGTCGTGGTCGTGGCCCCGGGCGCGGCCCGGGAGGGCGCGGCTTCGGCCATCACGAGCGCAGCGGCGTGGACCGACGAGGACCTCGATGACGCGCGCTGGCTCTACGGCCGGCTGTCCGACCCGGCGCGCGAGCTGTTCGATCTGCTGATCGACGACCCGGGCACGAGCCACTCCGGAAACGACGTCGCCACGCGCCTGCATCTCGACAAGGGCGCCCACGGCGTCGTCGGGATCCTCGCCTGGCCCGGCCGCTGGTGCAGCAAGCTCGGCAAGGAGTTCCCGATCATCACCGAGGCGCGGGAGGACGGCGGCACCGACTACAGCATGTCGCCGGAGCTCGCCGCCCTCTTCGCCAAGGCCCGCTGACTCGCGACTAGTACGCGCCCGACTGGGTGCTGTAGGGGTCGGTCGACTGCTGGTCGCCATACGGGTCGGTGGACTGCTGATCCCCGTAGGGGTCGGTGGACTGCTGATCCCCGTACGGGTCGGGGTACTGCTGGCCTCCGGCTGACGGATCCGACGGGTCGACCTGCTGACCGCCGGTCTGCGGCACCTGCGTCTGCGGAACCTCGGTCTGCGGCACCTGCGTCTGGGGTGCCTCGGTCTGCGGTGTGCTCGCCTGCGGCGCGGAGAGCTTCCCGGACGTCGCCTCGGAGAGGAACGTCTTGACGGTGCTGGTCGGGATGGCGAAGCCGATGCCGACGTTGCCGCCCGGCTCCGAGCCGTTGCTCCCGCCCGAGACGATCTGCGAGTTGACGCCGATCACCTGGCCGCCGGTGTTCAGCAGCGGCCCGCCGGAGTTGCCCGGGTTGATGGCGGCGTCGGTCTGGATCACGTCCGGGATCGTGGTGCCGTCCGGTGCCTGGATCTCGCGGTGCAGCGCCGAGACGACGCCGGTGGTCAGCGTGTGGTCGAGGCCGTAGGGGTTGCCGATCGCAAAGGTCGAGTCGCCGACCCCCACGGAGGCGGAGTCACCGAGCTCGAGCGCCTTCAGCTTCGCGCCGCCGGTGTCGACCTTCAGCAGCGCGAGGTCGCGCGAGGCGTCGACCCCGACGACCTGGGCCGGCTGCGTCGTCCCGCCGGTGCCGAGCTTGACGGAGACCTGGGTGGCGCCGTCGACGACGTGGGCGTTCGTGACGATCAGGCCGTCGGAGGAGACGGTGAAGCCGGTGCCGGTCGCCTGACCCTGCTGCATGTCGGCGGTGATGTAGGCGATGGAATCGGACGCGCCGTCATAGACCCGACGGGCGATGGACTTGTCGTCGGACACGGCCTTCGTGTGGCGCTGAGGCGCGGGCGTGAGGGCTGCGGACGTTGTCGTGGAGTTGGAGTGCGAGCCGTCCGCGATCACCGCGCCGCCGACGGCGGTGACGGCGATCGCGCCGACGGCGGCGAGAGTCTTCATTGAGTTCATGGCAATGAGCGTGCAAAGACGTGCTGCGCGCTTCGTAAGCGATTCGCATGCCGTAGATAAAGAGGCATGTTCCCCCTGAGATACCGTTGGCGTGTGCTGAATCTCCGCGTCTCGGGCCGCCTCGGCGTCGCCACCGCGCTGATCGTCCTGGCGGTCGCGGCCCCGGCGTCGGCCCAGTCCGGTCCAGGGTCGGGGCTGAAGGTGACGCTCGCCGCGCGCCAGTGCGACAGGTACACGGACATCTTCGCCAACCGCGCGCGCAACGACATCATGGAGAGCCTCAAGGACCTGGGGCCCGACACGCCGTACGTCGCCGGCGAGGCGATCTCACCGGCGAAGGAGGACCTGTCCCCGCAGAGCCGGTGCAGGCCGCTGCCGAACTGGACCTTCACGCTCGGGAGCGGCTACCGGACGCGTGCCGTCTCGGGCGTCTGGGGGAGCCTGTCGATCGTGACGAGCCCGTTCAGCAGCCCGGCCATCGTCACGCAGGCGACGACGCCGCTGCTCGACAATGCCGGCCGGCCGACGGGCGACACCATCGCGGGCGCCACGACCGTCGAGCTCACGCAGACCCAGGCGAACCTCGCGGCGCAGGCGAACCGGCTCTGGCTGCAGGGCGGGACGCCGACCGACCCGATCCTGTTCCAGCAGTACCCGAACGAGTACGGCTTCGGCGCGCTGCGCTGCGCGATCGACAACCTCAACGGCGACAACGTCGAATGGATCTCGTACCCGAGCGGTGCGAAGCACGTGTTCTGTTACGCGTACTACGTCAAGCCACCGCCGACGAGCGGGACGATCGTCGTCCGCAAAGAGGTCGACGCTCCGTCCGGCACCGCGAGAACCGACTTCCGCTTCACGGGCAACATCTCGTTCAACGCCGACCAGTCGTTCTCGCTCGCGGCGGCGCCCGGCGCGCCGGCATCGACCACCTTCTACCGCGCCGAGGTCACCGGCCTGACGCCCGACTGGACGTTCGCCGAGACGGTGCCCACCGGCTGGACGCTCACGAGCATCTCGTGCGTCTCGGCGACCGGCGCGAGCACGTCGACGACCAGCGTGGCGGCGGCGTCGACGTCGGTGCGGCTCGGGGCGGGGGACACCGTCACCTGCACCTATGCCGATCGCCTGACGCCTCCGCCCGCGGGGCTCGCGATCAGCAAGGTCACCAGCGGCGGCGTCGGCTCGTTCAGCTGGGACGTCACGCCGGCCGGGGGAGGGGCGGCCGATCACGTGAGCGCCACGACCACGAAGGAGGACGTCCCGACGCTCGGGGCTCCGCTGCTGACGCTCGATCCCGGCGCCTACGCCATCCGGGAATCGCTGCCCAAGAGCGCCGGCGGCAGCTGGCGGCTGGAGCGAGCCCAGTGCAACGGCGCGGCCGTCGAGCAGACCCAGCCGGTGAACGTCACGCTCACCGCGGGCCAGGGAGCGTTCTGCACGTTCTTCAACCACTTCACGCCGAACGGCACGATCCGCCTGCGCAAGCGGACGGTCGGGGCGCTCGGCACGGTCGGCTTCGTGATCACGCCGGTCGCCGAGAAGACGCGCAGCTACGAGCAGTCCGCGACGACGACGAGCGAGAACGAGCCGGTCCTGGCCAAGGGCGACGACACCTCGGCGCTCGCACTCGGCCGGTACGTCATCCAGGAGACCACGCCGAGCGAGCCCTCCAGCGGGTTCTGGGCGATCGACTCGGTCACCTGCAACGGCGTTCCCGTCGGCAGCGGGCAGGGGCTGATCGTCGTGACCCTCACGGCGGCGGAGCCGGACGTGGACTGCACGTTCACGAACCGCTTCACGAAGGGCCCGGAGCCGTCGGCGCCGGCGCCCGAGCCGGCGCCCGAGCCCGGCGGGGGCGTCTCGCCCTCGTCGCGCCCCGTCGCGGACCTCGTGCTGACCAAGCGTGCGATCCCGGCCTCCGTCCGGCTCGGGAGGCCGGTGGGCTACGTCGTGACGCTCAGGAACCGCGGCCCGGACACGGCGCAGAACGTCACCGTCGTCGAGGTCGCGCCGCGGTCCACGCGGCCGCTGGTGGTCCGGTCGAGCAAGGGCTCGTGCCGCACCGCGCGCCCCGTCGTCTGCCGCGTGGGATCCGTCAGGAAGGGCGAGGTCGTCGTCTTCACCGCCAAGGTGACGTTCGCCGGCGCTGGGATCTACCGCAACACCGCGGCGGTCAACACGTCGACCTTCGATCCGGTGACCGGCTCGAACACAGCGTCCGCGCTCGCCCGCGTGCGACCGGTTCCGCGATTCACGGGGTGAGGCCGTGCTGGGCCGCGTAGCCGCTGCGGCAGTGCTCTGAGCAGAAGTACATCGTGTGGCCGTCGTGCTCGAGGCGCATCGCCTTCGCGCGGTCGACCTTCATCCCGCACATCGGGTCGGTGGCGCCGCGGCGCACGGTCAGCCCGAACAGCACGGCGAACACGACGGTGGCGAGGACGTTCAGCACGAACGTCCGGTCGAGCTCGACCGACCCGAACACGTCCTCGGTGCTGGGACGGACGCTGGGGATCAGGCCGAGCAGGCTGAATACGCCGTCGATCAGCAGTGCCGCGATCACCATCGTCACGAACATCAGCGCGACGATCCGGCCGGCGAACGCTCCGCCGTAGTACTTGCGGTAGATCAGGATGATCGGGAGGACGATCAGGTCGGCGAAGATGAACGCCATCACGCCGGCGAAGCTGATGCCGCCCGACCACAGCACGGCGGCGAGCGGGATGTTCCCGACCGAGCAGACGAAGCTCAGCACCGCGATCAGCGGGCCGATGAGCGCGCCCCAGACCGTCTGCACGAGCGGGGGTGCGCCGGTCAGGAACAGGCTGTTGAAGACGCTCGTCCCGAGCTGCGCGACGAAGCCCGCGAGCACGAAGCCCAGGGCGATCTCCTTGTAGAGCATCTGCCAGTCGCCGCGGAAGTTGTGCGCGACGTCAGACCAGGCGTCGACCGAGGCCAGGCGCTCGACGCCAGCTCAGCGGCGAGCCGGCCATGTGGTGCTCGTGCCCTGTGTCGGCCGCGAGCGCGTTCGCGCGCGCCTGCTCCTCCAGCCGCGGCGAGACGAACAGCCGCAGCATCAGCGCCATCAGGACGATCATCACCAGGCCGCCGAGGTATTCGGCGAGGGTGAACTCCCAGCCGAGCAGGACCCACAACACCAGGCCGAGCTCCCAGACGAGGTTCGTCGAGGCGAACTGGAAGGCCAGTGCCGACGCGGCGGAGGCCCCCTTCTGGAAGAGGCTCTTGGCGATCGCCACCGCGGCGTACGAGCAGGAGGACGAGGCGGCGCCGAGCCCCGTCGCCCATGCGATCGGCCGCGGGCCCTCGCCGCTCATGGCCGCCTCGACGCGCTCGCGCGGAACCCAGGCCTGGACGATCGCGGAGATCGCGAAGCCGAGCACGAGCGCCCACCAGACCTCCCACGCCATCAGCGCGGCGTCGCGCAGACCGCTCCCGATGACGTCGAGGACCGAGCCCATGCCACGACGGTAGCGGCGAAGCACCGGTGGCCGCGGTGCGCGACGATGCGCGCCTGATGCACGTTGACCGCCGCGAGCTCGCGGCCATCTTCGCCGGTGGTTTCGCCGGCGCGGTCGCCCGAGCGCAGCTCGGGGTCTGGCTGCCGTACTCGTCCTCGCAGTGGCCCTGGGCGACGTTCATCGCCAACATCACCGGTGCGCTGATGCTCGGCTACTTCGTCACGCGCCTGCAGGAGCGCCTCCCGCTGTCGGCCTACCGCCGGCCGCTGCTCGGCACCGGGTTCTGCGGCGCGCTGACGACGTTCTCGACGATGCAGGTCGAGCTGCTGCGGATGCTCGACGACGACCGCTTCGGGCTCGCCGCGGCCTACGCCGGCGTCAGCATCCTCGCCGGCTTCCTCGGTGTGGCGCTGGCGACGAACCTCGTGCGCCGCGTGAGCGTGACCTCATGAGCGCGCTGATGATCATGGGCGTCGGCGTGCTCGGGGGCGCCGGAGCGATCGCACGGTTCCTGCTCGACAGCGCGGTCGGGCGCCGCGCCGGTCGCGGCTTCCCGTTCGGCACGCTCGCCGTCAACATCAGCGGCGCGTTCGTGCTCGGCGTGCTCGTCGGCGCCACGCTCAGCGCCGACGCCTACCGCCTCGAGGGCACCGGCTTCATCGGCGCGTTCACGACGTTCAGCACGTGGGCGCTCGAGAGCCACCGGCTCGGCGAGGACGGGCAGCTGCGCCTGGGGATGCTCAACTTCGCCGTGAGCCTCGTCCTCGGCGTCGCGGCGGCCGCGATCGGCCGGCACCTGGGGGCGGGCCTGTGAACGAGGACTGCCTGAAGCTCACGACCTACTTCGGGGAGCGCGACCGCATCGACGGGCGCTTCCTGGCCGACGCGCTGATGGACGTGTATGCGCGGCACGAGCTGGCGACGAGCCTCGTGCTGCGCGGCAGCATGGGCTTCGGCCTGAAGCACCACGTGCGCACCGATCGCCTGCTCAGCCTCTCCGAGGACCTGCCGATGGTCGCGGTCGCGGTCGACACCCGCGAGCGCATCGAGGCGGCGCTCGCCGACGTCCGGCCGCTGTCCTTCGACGGCCTCGTCACGCTCGAGCGCGCACGGATGCTGACCGGGCGGATCGGCGCGGCGACGCCGCCGGCGGCTCCGGACGAGGCGACCAAGCTGACCGTCTATCTGGGCCGCCAGGAGCGGATCGGGGCGCGGCGCGCCGACCAGGCCGTCACCGAACTGCTGCATCGCGAAGGGCTTGACGGTGCCAGCGTGCTGCTCGGGGTCGACGGCACGGTCCGCGGCGCGCGCGAGCGCGCGGCGTTCTTCGGAGCGAACCGGTCCGTCCCGCTGATGGTCATCGCGATCGGCGCCGCGGGGCGGATCGCGTCGGTCCTGCCGAAGCTCGGCGAGATCCTGCCCGAGCCGCTCGCGACGCTCGAACGCGTCCGCGTGTGCAAGCGCGACGGCGTGACGCTCGCCCGGCCGCCGGAGCTGCCGCAGACCGACGACTCGGGCCTCGGGGTCTGGCAGAAGCTCATGGTCTACGCGTCCGAGCAGTCCCGTCACGACGGGCGGCCACTGAGTCCCGAGCTCGTCCGCGCACTGCGCGCCGCCGGCGCCGCCGGTGCCACGACGCTGCGCGGCGTCTGGGGCTATCACGGCGACCACCTCCCGCACGGCGACTCGTTCTGGCAGCTGCGCCGGCGCGTGCCCGCGGTGACCGTGATCGTCGATGCCCCCGCGCGCATCCGCGAATGGTTCGCGATCGTCGACGAGTTCACCGACGAGGCAGGGCTCGTGACGAGCGAGATGGTGCCGGCGTTCCAGGCCACGAGCGCCCAGGTGCACCGTGGCGGGCTGCGGCTGGCCGATCTGCGCCGCTAGGAGGAGGGGCCGGCGAGGCCCGGGCGGCCGTCCTCGAGGTAGATGCAGTGCTCGACTCCGGAACAGGCCAGGACGCGCCGCCGCACCGGGCCGCTGAGCAGCTCTTTGGCCTCTGCGAGGTCGACCAGCCGGTGCTCGGAGATCTCCTCCTGCTGAAGCACGATCGCCGCCAGCCGGTCGTCACCGAGCGTGCCGCAGTTGAAGACGAACCGCATCCCGCCGGGACGGCCGGGCCGGGGGCGCAGGAAGTCGACGCAGACCAGTCGTCCGTGCTCGACCTCGAGCCCGCACTCCTCGCGCGTCTCCCGCACGCACGTCTCCCACGGGGTCTCGCCGTCGGCCTCCATCTGGCCGCCTGGGATCGTCCAGTGCTTCTTGTAGGTCGGGTTGAGGATCAGCAGGCGCCCGCGCCGGTCGAAGATCAGGGCGCCGGCCGACGCGGGAATGCGCGGGATGTCCCACGACTGCTCCGCGTCGCCGGGAACGGTCATGCGGGGATGATGCCGGAGCGGCGCCGGCTCAGCCCACGCCGGCGAGCAGCGGGTGACCGCAGCGCCAGCAGAACGCGGCGCCGCGGCTGTGATCGGCGCCGCAGGAGCGGCACTGGCCTGCGACGCCCTCGGTCGCCGCCGCTGTGGCGCATGGGCGCCTACGAGGTGCGCGAGGGTGGCGAGCTCGCGCGCCACTCGGTCTCCTACGCCGAGGAGCTGCGGCCGCTCAACGACGTACCCGCCGCCGCGGCGTAGCTCGGGTCACTCCCAGCGCTCCGCCGTCGCGCCCGTCCCCCAGGCACCCGGCCGGCGCGGATCCTCCAGCGCGGCCGGCCGCCGCAGGATCCGGGCTGCGTGTCGCGCCGCCAGCCCGTCGTGCAGCTCGCGCCACCCCGCGTGGTGTCGTGGGTCCAGCGGTGGGAAGAACTCAGTGCGCGCGCCGAGGCGCTGGAAGCGGCGCTCGGCCGGAACAACGAGGGCGTCCGTCTCGGCGGCGAGCCGCGCTGTTCCGGAAGTCAGGCGGACCGGCTTGCCGAGGAACTCCGTCAGCGTCGATCCCGGCCAGTCGAACGTCATCGCGACGACCGCCTTGCGCTGCAGGAGGCCGGCGACGACGGGGAAGCATCCCGAGGAGGAGATGAGCGGCACGCCGGCGCTGTCGAAGATCGACCGCCAGGCCTCACGCCGCGGCGACAGGCCATCGGTGTCGACCAGCCACGCCCCGACGACCTGGTGGACGTCGCCGCCGTGCTCGGCGACTGTCACGCCCATGCCGGCGAAGGGGCCGAAGTGGCAGTAGCTGACGATCACGCCGCGACCGCTCGCGCCTGCCTGCCGCAGATGCCGGGCACCGGTGGCCGGAAGGCCGGGGACCATCCAGGTGCGGCGGATGAACGCCTCGCGCGCCGCGGTCTGCGCCAGGTGCTCGCGCGCCCGGCCGTCGCGGCGAGGGCCGGGACCCGTGATCGCGTCGATCGCGCGCCGGCCGCGATCACGGGCCTGCGGGTCACGCCACTGCCGCCGTCCGCGGACGAGGGCGGCGGCGATCGCGAGGCGGTCCTGCGCGCGGCGGGGCTCGGCGGCGTCGGCGCTCACCCGGCAGACGGTAGGGACCGCGGCCGCCAGTGGGGCGCTGTGTCAGCGGCGCCGGCGCACGGCGCAGGTCTTGTACGTCCGGGTCGCCGTCAGGCGCCGTCCCGAGCGCGTGACCGCCGTGATGCTCACGTTCACCTTGCCCTTCGGAAGCCCGCGCAGGTCGACGGGGGCAGTCAGACGGGACTTCTTGATCACCTGGATCCTGCGCCCGTTGACCCGCACCTCGGCGCGCGCCAACGGGTCACCGACCGGCTTGGACAGGTGGATCTTGAAGCTCCGGCGGCTGATGCAGCGGCGATTGGACGGCAGCACCGCGGCGCTGACCGGTCCGGCCGGCGGGGCGGTGACGGGCCGCGGGCTGGTGGTCGCCCCGCCCGCGACGCGTCCTGCGGGCAGTGGTGTCTCGGATGCGGGCGGCGGGTCGGCGGCCGGCGGCACGGGTGAGGGCGGTCCCCACACGGGGGGCTCGCCGCCCCAGCCGTGCGGGCTCAGCAGTGTCGGTGCAACCGGAGCGGGCTGCCCGGCCGGTAGGCCGTTCGCGTCGAGCTGGAGCACGAGGTCAACCGCATCGCTCTGCCCGGTCAGCGGGTGGACCGCGGCCGAGAAGGCGATCGCGCGAGAGTCGGGAGCCCAGTCGGGGGAGGCCTCGTAGAACCCGCCGGCGGGCTTCAGCGCCGAGAGGACGACGGGAGGCCCGGTCGGCGCGCCCGCGGGATCGACTGCAACCCGCTCGAGCAGGCTCTGCGGGGCGCCCGAGTTCACGTCCTTCTGGTGGATGAACGAGATGAAACGCCCGTCGGGTGACCAACTGGGCGCGGCGAACGACTCGCTCGCGACGTTGCCGGTTCGCGAGCCGGCATCGGTCAGCAGCGGCACCGGCGCGCCGGTCGCGGCGCCGTCGGCATCGATGGGGAGCGTGTAGATGCCGCACGGATTGAAGCCGGCCTTGCAGCCGTCAAAGACCAGGCGCCGGCCATCCGGCGACCAGTCCGCGCTGAACTCCACTTCCCAGCCGGCGAACACCGGGTCGTCGCCGAGCACGTGCGCCGGACCGTCGGTCGCGCCCGCCGCGTTGAGCCTGCGCACGACGAGCTTCCACCAGGGCTGGGTGAGCAGCGCGGTCACGAGCCGTCGGCGATCGGGCGACAGACGTGCACCGACATGCCATTCGCCGACCGGCGTGAGCTGCACCGGCGTCCCGGTGACGTGGCCGTTCCAGTCTGTGTGCAGCGAGAAGTACGGTGCGCCGGGGCCGGTGCCGTCGTCGAGCGTCCTCGGGACGCGGTGCATCAGGAGCAGATCCCCGTCCTTGGACCAATCGGTGACGACGAGGCGGTTCAGCACGGTGTCGTCGAAGATGCGAAAGACATTCGAGCCATCGGGCTCGGCGACGTACGTCGCCGGCGATCCGGGTCCCGTGAAGGCGAGCAGGCCGGCCGCGCCCGGGCGCGGCTTCGGTCCGCCGTCGTTGTCGTGGACGGTGATCGTCAGCGGCTGCGCCGGCGCCGTCGCGCCGTACTCGACGCCGACGGTCAGCGACAGGGTCTCGTCGGGCTCCGGCACGGTGTCTCCGGGGATCAGCACGCGGACGATCGCCGTCGTGCTGCCCGCCGGGAAGTAGAACGCCTCGGTCGCGTCCACGCCCGGGTGCGCGTCCGGCTCGGCAAGCGTGAGATGTCCGTAGACGTAGTCCTCGCTCGGGTGTGAGAGCTTCACCTCGAGGTGCAGGTGGTTGACCCCTCGGTCACCCTCGACCAGTTGCCGGTCTGCGACGCTGACCGTCGGCTGAACCGCGGCGTTGGCCCCCACGGCGGAGGCGAGCCGCGAGAACTCGTCGAACCCGCAGAGGCTCGTGGGCGTCCCGCAGGCGGTGTGCTCGAGCGCGTCCGCCTCGGCGCGCAACCCGTCGGCGGGGCTCACGCCGCCCGCGCCGGCCGGCAGCGGCTGCGAGAGCTGCGAGCGCACCTCGGCGATCTGATCCGCACTCAGCCCGAGCGATTGCAGGCTCGAGATCTCGCCGGTCGTGAAGCCGCTCAGGCGTATCCGCTCGTGGATCTGCCGCACCTTCTGGACGTCCGGAGCGCTGGCAGCCTGGACATCGGGATCGCCGTCGAGTTCGGTCGCGTAGGCCCGCAGGCCGGACACGGCACGACGCATCGCGCGCTGCATGCGCAGGCCCGCCAGGCCGAGGCGGCCCGCGTGGAGGGCCGCCCATGCCGGATCGAACGCCGCCTTGGCGCCGGTGTAGCGCTCGACGCCGACCCGCTGGGCCTGCCCTTCGGCGCGTGCCTGCTCGAGGTTCGTCGCGGCCTGGTCGGCTTGGGCGAGCCCGGTCACGGGCATGGTCTCGGGATGCGGCTCGGTCAGGTGCTTGAAATCCGGATCAGGCGGGTCCGCGATGATGTCGCCGTACATCAGATAGGCCCCGCACGAGACCTTCTGCAGAACGCTGATCGCCTCGTCGCGGGACGCGGCGGGCTTGCGGAACTCCAGCTCCGGCTGGCCGTCCTGCACGATCGAGAGCAGGTACTCCCGCAGCGAGCCGCCGGCGGCTGCGAACGATGTCGCGCCGCCCATCTTGTCGCCGACGAGGCTGTAGGCGGTCGATGCGAGGCAGGCGAGAGCGGGTCCGTCGAGCGAGGCTCCGGCCGCGGCCTTCCAGGAATCGAGCTCGGACTGCGCCAGGTCCTTCGTGCAGTCGACCCCGGCGCCGGTGCAGCGGCCGACCGTGAACGGTGCGCTCATGATGTTCGCGCCGCCGTCGCCTCCGTTGTCCGCGAGCACGCTGTACGTCCCCGCCGGGAGGTACGGGGCCACGATCGGCTGCAGGAACGTGCCGACGATGCCGATGGCGTTCGGCTGGCCCCAGAAGGCGTCCGTCCCGCAGTGGCTGCTGACCGGGGTCGAGGTCTCGACGGCGCAGACCTGACCGACCCCGGTGAAGACGTTCGAGACGCCGACGGCCCACAGGGCCTCGTTGGTCAGGAAGTCCTGGTTGGGGCCGTCACCGTTGGCGGGGCTGACGCCGACGATGCCCGCGTGGGCGGCGCTCGGCGCGGCCACGGCGACGAGCGCGAGCGTCAGCCAGACCGCGATCCTCCCCCAGAGCCTTCGCATCCGGCGACTCTCCCACCAACGCCGCAACCGCGAAGGGGAGCTTCCTCCCGTCCGTGAGGGTGATCGGCTGCCTGGCCTTGTTGGCATCTTGGGGCGGCGGTAGGGTCGATTCGTGTTCCGAGGCCCGCGACCAGCCGGCTCGCCGGCCTGCCGGAGTGGAGCGCTCGGCGTGGCGGCGGCGCTGGTCCTGGCACTCCCGGCGACGGCCCACGCAGCGTTCACCGTCTCGAGCACGCCGCTCGTCGATCCCGGTCCTCTGGCGCTTGTCGTCGGGGACTTCAACGGCGATGGCGTCCAGGACATCGCGACCGCCAACTTCAGTGCGTCCAACTCGGTGTCGGTCCTGATCGGCAATGGGAACGGCACGTTCGGCGCCGCGGACAACATCACCATCGGCCCGAACCCGTTCGCGCTCGCGGTCGGCGATCTCAACGGCGACGGCAATCAGGACCTCGTCGTAGCGAGGTTCAACACGCCCGGGACGCTGGCGCTGCTGAAGGGGAACGGCAACGGCACGTTCGCCAGCCCGCTGACGCTCGCCGTCGGCGACACGCCTGCCGGTGTGGCGGTCGGCGACTTCAACGGCGACGGGAACCAGGACATCGTGGCGAGCGCGCGCAACCAGATCGGGACGGTCTCGCTGCTCAAGGGCAACGGGAACGGGACGTTCGCTCCGCTGGCCAACCTCGCCGTCGGTGCGTTCCCCACCGCGGTCGCGGTCGGCGATTTCAACTCCGACGGCAACGACGACGTCGCGGCGGCGACCGGGGGCACGGCGGGGACGGTGTCGATCCTCCTCGGCGCCGGCAATGCCACGTTCGCGGCCGCGCCCACGCTCACCGCGGGAAACGGCCCGAGCTCGCTCGCCATCGGCGATTTCAACGGGGACGGCAACCAGGACATCGCCGCCTCCAACGGGTCGAACAACGGCTCGCTGTCGATCTTCGTCGGGAAGGGCGACGGCACGTTCGCGACCGCCGGCACGCCGGCTGCGGGCAATTATCCCGAGTGGGTCGCCGCCGGTGACCTGAACGGTGACGGCAACCAGGACCTGGCGGTCGCGAGCAACAACATCCCCGGGACGATCCCGCTGTTCAGCGGCAGCGGTGACGGCGTCTTCACGCTCGGCGACGCGCTTCCGGTGGGGGACCAGCCGTCGTCGGTCGCGGTCGGAGACTTCAACGGCGACGGCAACCAGGACCTCGCGTCGGCCGATAACAAGGCGCTGCCGGCGACGGTCACGGTGCTGGTCTCCACCGCCCCGCCGGCCGCGGGCAACCTGCTGACCGATGGCGGGGCGGAAAGCCCGGGGGCGACCGGGACGCTCGTCGCGTTCCCGCTGCCGGCGGGCTGGACGCGCGAACAGGGCAAGGCGACCTCCGTGCGCTACGGGGTCAGTGGGCTCCCGTCGCTGCTCACGGCGCCTCCGATCCGCGGCGGCAACGCGTTCCTCGCCGGTGGCCCCGGATCGGGCGACGGCGCGCTCTCGCAGACCGTCGACGTCTCGGCGAGCGCCGCCTCGATCGACGCCGGCCTCGCCGGCGTGCACCTCTCCGGGTTGCTCGGGGGGTACCGCACGCAGAACGACCGCGCACAGGTGACGGCGACGTTCCTGGACGCCGCGGGCGCCGCGATCGGCACGCCGCTGCAGATCGGGCCCGTCATGGCCGCCGATCGCAGGAACATCACGACGCTGCTGGCGCGCTCGGCGACGGCGAAGCTGCCCGCCGGCACCCGTCGGGTCCGCGTCCGCTTCCAGGCGACGGCCGACACGAGTGCGACCGGCACCTATGACGACGGCTACGCCGACAACCTCGCGCTGACCCTCGATGCGCCCGCGCCGCCGCCGGTCGTCCCGGCCGCGGCGCCGAAGCTCACGGGCCTGAAGCTCAGCCCGGCGAGCTTCCGCGCCGCCAGGCGGGGTGGAGCCGTCAGCGCGGCGCGCAAACGCAAGGCCGTCGCGGTGGGTACCCGGATCACCTACACACTCGACCGCGCCGCCACCACGACGTTCACCGTCACGCGCAAGCGCCCCGGTGTCCGCAAGGGCACGCGGTGCGTGGCCGCCCCCAGGAAGCGCGTGGTCGCGAAGAAGCCGAAGCGCTGCACGCGGACCCAGACGCTCGGCGCCTTCACCAGGGCGTCGGCTGCCGGCGCAGTCAGCCTGCGCTTCACCGGCCGGATCAAGAGCCGCGCGCTCACCCCCGGGAAGTACGTCATCACCGCCGTGGCGAAGGCTTCGGACCTGAAGGTCGGCCGGGGCGTCGCCAAGGCGTTCAAGGTCCTGCGCTGACGCGGATCCGCTACGCCTTGCCGCCGTTGACCAGAGCGACGGCGCGCTCCAGCTCGCCGACCGACAGGGCGCCTTCGAAGCGCGCCCGGATGACCCCGCTGCTGTCGATCACGAACGTCCACGGCTCGGTCGGCAGCCGGTAGGCCGCCGGCTGCGAGCGCAGGCCCTTGTTGATCTGGTTGTCCTTGTAGATCTCGTTGTGGATGAAGGCGACCTTGTCGCCGACCTGTGAGGCGGTCTGCTCCTCCACGTCGACGACCGGTCCGCAGACGCGGCTCGCGCACAGCTGCGGGGTCGCGAACATCAGGACGACCGGCTTCCTCCCGAGCACGTCGTAGAGGTCGGTCTTCAGAAGGTCGGTCGCGGCAGGGACGCGCGTGTCGATCGCCTTCGCGTCGCCACCGCTGCTCGCCAGCGTCGGCGTGTGCACGCGGATCGCCTTGTCGCCGACGGCCGGCGGCTCGTTGGCAGGATTCCCGCCGACATTCACGCTGAACGGGCTCGTGCGGACCGTCTTCCCGCCGATCCGCGCCAGACCGGTGACGACGTGCGGGCCCCTGCCGGCGAACCGCACGTCGGCGACGTAGACCTGCCGCGCGGCGGCCGGGTCCTTCGCGGTCGTCTGGCTCTCAAACGCGGGCCGGACCTCGAGCGACTCGGCCCGCGCGGGGAACGGGCCGCGCAGCCCGGTGCCGTCAGGCCGCGAGCTGTAGAGCGCGACGCCGGCCCCATCGACGAACTTGCGCGCGTCGTCGAACAGTGCGAAGCCGAAGCGGTTCGTTCCCGGCTGGAGCACGGAGACGCTCGGCGCGAGGATCGGGCCCTCCGCGTAGCTCGCCCTGAGCTGGTTGAGCGTGCGGCCGCTCGCGGCGGGAAAATCGGCAGCCGGGGCGGAGGGTCGTGGGGTGCTCGGCGGCGTCGACGCGCCCCCACTCGAGCCGCAGCCCCACGCGGCGAGCACCAGGCTCGCGCAGGCCACCGAGAGCAATGGACGTGCGGGACGCATGCGACGACGATAGGACGCCGTGCCCTGCCGGTGCGCCGGTCGCGCGAGCGGGCTGGGGACCGCTCTCCTTGAGGCCCCCAGCCCGTCCATCACGCGGCCGCGCCGGGGCGCCGGCGACTGCGGGCCAGCGCCACTCCGCCGAGCGTCAGGCCGAGCAGCCCGACGATCAGCGCGGTGATCGCCAGTCCCTTGCTCGCCCCGGTCGTCTTGTTCACGACGGTCGCCTTCGTCGCCTTGACGGTCGCGCTGCTCGTCACCGGGAGCGCCGTAGGTGCCGGAGGCCCGGCTTCGCTGCCGGCGACGTCCTGGAGCACCCCGCCCTCCGCGGTGACGTCGAGCGTCGGTGCCGGCTCCTCGGAGCTCGGCGGGCCGATCCAGCGGGTGACGTTGCCGTTGCTGTAGGTCTGGACCGTCTTGAACGTCAGCACGTCCCCGGCCTTCCCCGGGACGAGCACGAGGATCGGGAAGTTCAGGAACGAGCCCGTCGGGATGCCGTCGCTAGCGGCGTTCGCCTTCCAGACGACCTCGCTGACCTGCTCGTTGACCGTCCCGTCGGCGGTCTTGACCGGCGTGGCGAGCTTCTCGGTCTTCACCTCGGCGGTCCAGCCGGGGAGAAACCCGGTGACGACGTCGAGAAAGCCCGCGGGGAACTGGACGGCAACCTGGTTCGTGGTGGCCTTGGCCTCCTCGTTGGGCACGCGGATGTCGATGGTGGCGTTCGCGCCGGTGGGCACGACGTTGGGGTGGAGGCTCACGTGAGCCTGGGCGCTCGCCGCGAAGGCGAGGAGTGACGCCGTCGCGGCGGCGACGGCGGTGACGTGTCTTCTCATGTCCTGCTCCTGTCGATTCGATCGGATGGCGGCGCCCGGGAGCCGGGCGCCGGTCAGCGGTCACGACGGGACAGGAGGCGGCGCCCGGCCGGCGAGCGAGGCGGCAAGCAGGGCACCGCCGCGAGGACACCGCAGAGCGGCGCGGGGTCTTGGGACGAGGAGCGTCCTGGCTCGCGCGCGGCGGCGTCCGCGGCGGCGGCGCAGCGCGGCGACCAGCACGCGCTCGCCGGGGTACCACCCCGCCGCGATGGCGACGAACGCTAGTGCGACCGGCAGCAGGGACAGCACGACCGGGTGGGCGGCCAACGCCGTTCCCGACGCCGCCACGGCGGCCATCACGAGCGATCCGCACGCGCTGCGCACGCTCATCGGATCTTCACCGTCAGCGTCCTGAGGTACTCGTCGAACTCGCCGGCGCGGACCGTGACGAGCATCCGCCACGTACCCGGCGCGCCGAACTGGACGCCGGCGGCGGTGTAGTGGCCGGGCCCCGACTTCGTCGCGCGCTGCTTCAGTGGCCCGATCCCGAGCTTGGGCTGCCGGATGCTCAGGTCGACCTCGGAGGCCCTGTCCCACGGTGCGCCGGTCCTGGGGTCGAGCAGGTAGAGGTGTACCGCGTTCGCCCCGACCCGTCCCGGGTCGACGTCGCCCTCCAGCTGAGCCGGCCCGATCCGCGTCTGGAACGCGATCGGGCCGCCGGTCGCCTGCCCGGACGGTGACGAGCCGGCCAGCACGGCGGTGGCGACGAAGACGAGCACGAGCAGTCCGGCCTCGACGCGCAGCGTTCGGCGCAGCAGGCGCCCGGCGTTGCCCGGGGCACGCTCGTCGCGGGCCGCCGCGCGCAGGCCCGGGAGCGTGCGGCGCCTTTGCAGGGCGCCCAGGCCGGCGAGCACGAGCAGCAGCGCCGACTTGATCAGGATCAGCCGTCCGTACCCGGTGTCCGTGAGGTCCCCGAGGCCGCTGATGAGCTCGAGCGCCTGCACGACCCCCGAGGCCGCGAGCAGCACGACCGCCCCGAGCGCGAACGCCGAGAAGCGGCTCGTGACCTCCACGAGCAGCAGCGCGCGCGCCGGCCCTTCGACGCGGGCCGTCGCGGCGCGCACGGCGCTGAGCAGGCAGACGATCCCGCCGACCCAGACACTCGCCGCGATGACGTGCAGGGCGTTCGCGGGGATCAGGATCGCCGTCGGTGCGATGGCGCCCGCGTGTCCGCCGAGGCCCGGCACCAGGACGAGTGCGGCGGCGGGAACGGCGAGCGCGACGGCGCCGGCGTGTCCGGCTCGCGGCCCGATCGCCGCGGCGGCGCCGAGCGCCAGCCAGGCGAGCACGGCGATCCCCCAGACCGTCCCGAACCGCGCGTCGATTGCGGCCGACAGCGCACTGCCGCTGAGCGCGAACAGCCCCTCCCCGGATGCGTCGGCCGCCTCCAGCGCGACCGCGAGCGCGGCGCTCAGAGCGCCGGTCGCCGCCGACGCGAGCAGCAGCATGCGCGTGCGCGACCGGAACGCTCGCTCAGCGTCGTCCCACGCCGAGCCTCCACCGCCGGCACGCCTGAACGCCGGGGGCCAGATCAGCAGCAGGAAGACGATCGTCCCGACTCCGACGGCGATCGCCAGGTACTGCACACCGCGCGCGACCGTCAGAGCGTCGCGCGTGACAGGCCCGGCCTTCTGGCGCGCCAGGAGCTGGCCCACCGTCCCCGACGTCGCGCTCGGCGCGCCGATCGAGAACGTCGACCCTCCGCCGACGACGTGCCCGTCGGCGGAGATCACCTGGTAGGTCGAGGTGTACGTGCCCCGAGGCAGCCGGCTCTTGAGAGCGACACCGAAGGCGCGCTGGTCGCCGCGCGGATGGAATGCCGCGCCGTCATCGGCCCGCGCCCCCCGCGGCCCGTAGACGCGTACAGCCCCGGCGGGTCCGCTGACCGGCTCGTCGAAGACGAACACGACGGCCCGCGGAGCAGCAGCCAGGACGGCGCCGCGCTGCGGCGTCACGGTCTGCAGCTGCGCATGGGCGA
Organism: uncultured Solirubrobacteraceae bacterium; assembly: GCA_963817295.1. GTDB lineage: Bacteria > Actinomycetota > Thermoleophilia > Solirubrobacterales > Solirubrobacteraceae > F1-60-MAGs163. The sequence continues at coordinate 28,315 of CAWFOF010000010.1, forward strand.
GTACCGGCGCGGCGCAGACGCCGGCCCCCGCTGAGACGAGGCAGATCGCTGCGACGAGCAGCGCCGCGCGTCTCACCAGGCCTCCACCCGCGAGTCGTCACCGGTGTCGCTCGATCCTGCCTGACCGGCCCCGGATGACCGCCGGCGCCGCCGGACGACGAGCACGAGCACAATGCCGGCCCCGACCAGCACGACGAAGGCGACGATCGCCCCGATCGGGAGCCCCGAATCGGTCGGGCCGACCCAGAACAGCGTCCCGTGGATCGCTGCTGTGCGGCCACCGACGTCGAGCGGGATCGTGTAGTTGAAGATCTTTGTCTTCTGCTTCACGTTCTTGACCGCCGAAGGTCTCGCAGGGCTCATCCAGTGCATGCGATGGTCATGCCACGAGAAGCGCCCGGTGCGGTCGATCACGCGCCAGTCGGGCCTGGCCTTCGCAGTCGCGAACGACGGCACCGCCGTCGTGGCGAAGCGGTCCTCATTGAGATAGGTCGCCGGCGAGTTGTGGTTCAGCTCGACGGTGCCGTCCGGTAGCAGCCGCGCGTACGGCTCGCCCTGATAGCCCTTCACGACGACGACCTTGCCGGTCTTGTTGATCAGCTGGTAGTACTGGTCGTACCCGAGCACGTTCAGCTGCAGACCCGGGACCGGGCGCGGGCTGACCCCGTTGAAGACGGATCTGAAGTTCGGGTTGCCGGTGTGGGCGGACGCGACGGGTGCGAGCGCTGCGAACAGCGCCGCCGACGCGACGACCACGCGCGTGAGGCGTGACATCGATGCTCCTGACATGGCATGGGCGAAGGCGGGGTACGCGCGTCGCCGATCGGAGCGGCGCGCGTCAGCCGATGGGCGGCGCCCGCCCGGCGGCGCAGCCCGCCAATGCCGCGACGGGGACCGGGACGAACCGGCGCCTCGCCGGCAGTCTCAGGACGTCAACCCGCCGGCCACCTGGCGACCTGCGCGCGGCGACCCGCGCGACGATCGCCGCGCCCACCCACATGAGGAGTGCGACGACGGCCGCGACGAACAGCGCGGCCGGAACGGCGAGCCACCCGCCGTCGCCGAACACGCCCGCCGGCCCGGGGGGATGCCCGGCCGCCAGAAGGCCCTCGAGGAGCTCCTGCGCCATGTAGATCGCGACCAGCGTGAGCGCCGTGGCCAACCACGTGCGCAGCAGGCCACGGCGGGCAGAACCGTCGTGGGACGGCTCGCGCCACGTGGTGACGAGCGCTCCCAGCCACGCGCCCGCGCCGAAGCCGACGGCGAGCAGAATCCACGGGACGAGCGAGCCGAGATACGCATGCCCCTGCTCCGCGAGCTGGTGGCGAGCGGCGGGCCCGAACGCCAGCTCGTAGCGCAGCTGGTGCACGGCGAGCGCGGCCACGGGAACGAGCGCGACTCCCCGCAATCCGGCCGGCACGCGGCTGCTCGCGTTCACGGGCGAAGCGTACCGGCCCGGACCCCGGCGGGTGTCGCGTCGTACGAAGACCGTCCTTGTCGCTGGTTGCGAGGCGCGCTACGGTGCCGGGTTCATGTTGGGGGGTGTGAACATCACACCGGGTCGCTGGGCGGCCCGGATCGTGGCCGTTGCGGCGCTGGTCGTGGTCGCGGGTGCGTCGGTGCACATCGCCCTGCTGCTCTCGCCTGCGCTGCTGCTGGCGTTCGCGCTCATCAACGGGATGTTCCCCGGTGAGCGGGTCATCGAACGGCTGCGGGCGAGGTATGAAGCGCGCCGCATACGGCCGGTTGCCAGCCCCAGCCGGCCGCAGACGCCGCTGCTCGCGCGCCGCACCGGGCGGCTGATGGCGTTCGCGCTGGCGATGCGCCCGCCGCCCGCGCGCGTCGTGCACACCATCAGCTAGGCGCCCGCGGTTCGAGACAGGAACCGGCGCGCGCCGGTTCCTGCAATCGACCGTGAAGGAGGGCGCACGTGCGCTCGTTCCTCGGGTCCGGTCCGGCTGGCCTCAGGCGTTCGACGCCTCCGGGCAGCCGGCGGCCCAAACGGCATCGATCGCCTCGGCTCAGCGCGCAGCGCTGCGTTTCGGCTCCCTCGATGACCCTCACATATGGGTGTCGTCCGCGCACCGCGATCCCGGCGATCGTGCTCGTGTTGACGATCGCACTCGCCGGCGCCGGCCCCGCCTCAGCGGCGGCACCTGCGCCGTGCCAGGGCGTGCCGCAGATCACCGACACCGGCGGCGACGGTCACCACCCGTCGACGGACGTCCTCGCGGCCTGGCTCTCCGAGGCGGGCGGCCGCCTGCAGGCCGTCATCCAGGTGAAGTACGGCGGCTGGGCGCCCGAGCACAGCGACGCGGACATCAACGGCTCCGGGTACGCGCTGCTCTTCACCGCCGGCGGCCAGACGCGGTTCGTCCGCGCGAGCGCACCGCCGTCCGGCCCGGTCACCTACGACCACGGGACGTACAGCTCGGGCGGCGGCTTCGTCTCCGCGGGAGTGACGACCGGCGACATCGTGTATGGCACCGGCGGAACGGTGACCATCGACGTACCGGCTGCCCTCGGAACCTCCGCCGGCTCAGTCCTCGCCAATCCGTTCGTCCTCACCTACGACGGCATCTCGGGCGGCGTCCCCGACTGGGTCGACCACGCTCCCGGCGGCGTGCTCCCGACCGATTCCTCATTTGGAGCGGACTACGTCGTGGGCTCGTGTACGGCCGGGACGACACCCGGCACGACGATGCCCGGGACGACACCGGGCACAGGCACGACGCCGGGCACGGCGGAGGTGCCGGGCACCGGCACCGGAGCGACGACCGCCATCCAGCTGCGCGCGCCGGCGAGGCTCGTCGGCGGGGGCACCGCCCTCGTCAGCGGTCGGATCGTCCCGGGACGGGGGGGCGTGCCGGTCGTCATCACCCGGCGGGGGAGGGTCACGACCGTCACGCGCGTCACGACCGCGAGTGACGGCGCCTTCCGCGCCCGCATCCCGGTGCGCGAGACGACACGGGTGCGCGCCGCTGCCGACGGTCTGCGCTCGCAGGAGCTGCAGGTCGTCGTTCGGTCGACCGTCCGGATCACCGTGCGCCGGCCGGCGTCCGGTGTCACCAGCATCTCCGTCCACGTCCGTCCGGCGCTCCCCGGCCGGTTGCTCTGGCTGCGCACGACGTCCGTCACGCCGGCGGCGTCGCGCGCAGTCACCGGATCCACCTTCACGTTCCGCCTGCGGAACGCCTCTCGCGGCCGCTACCAGGCCGTCTACATCCCGTCCGGCGAGCGCGCCGAGCGGTCCACGTCCAACACAGGAGTCATCAGATGAAGTCCACCAGTCTGCGCATGGCCGGCCTCGCGGCCGCCCTCGCGCTCGCGGTCCCGGCGGCCGCCTCGGCCCACCCGGGCATCTACACGGTCACCCAGAAGGTCGCGGGAGCGGGGATCGTCTTCCCCAACGCCGCCGGGCTCACCGACCGCACGCAGTACGTCGTCGCCAACGACGGCTACGCCGTCGGCTTCACGGAGACCGCCGGCAGCGGGACCCAGGGCGGGATGCTGAATTACAAGACGATGCCGACCACCTACCGGGCCGACATGACGCCGGAGGAGAAGCGGACGTACGCCCCCGCACAGACCCTCCTGCAGCCGCACGCGACCTGCGAGGACGTCCCCGCCCTCGATCCCACGACCGTGTCCGGCGGCGCGAACATCCTCGCCTGGCAGCTGCTTCCCGGGACGACGAACAACACGGCGCTCCCACCCGTCGCGGTGCCGGACCCGTACTTCAACTACATCCCGTGGCAGAAGACGGGCGTCACCATCGGCGCCGACACGAACCTGCTCGGTGAGAACCCGGCCTTCTGGATTCCGGTGGTACAGGCGGCGACCGGCGTCGACCTCTCGACCCTGACGACCGAGGCGCAGTTCACGACCGCGTGCAAGGCTCTCAACGGCGGCACGGGCGGTACAAGAAGGCGGATGCCCCATCGGCGATCGCCAACAGCCTGATCGCCAATGCGGTCGCGCCGGTCCAGGCGCAGGTGACGTCGCTCCAGGGCCAGCTCACCACGGCCCAGGGGCAGAACACGACGCTGCAGGGTCAGGTCACCTCGCTGCAGGCCGACAAGGACACCCTCAGCGCCGGCAAGAAGACGGCTGAGGACGCCGCCGCAGCATCAGCGACGGCGCAGAAGTCCGCTGAGGACAAGGCGGCAGCGGCGCTCGCGGCGCAGCTCGCGGCGGAGGACAAGGCGACCAAGGCCGCAGCGGCCAACGCCCAGCTGCAGGCCCGGTCGCTCACGCTCACGCTCGCGGCCAAGCGCTTCCCGGCGAGGCAGGCGGCGGCGATGGTGACCGGTCCGGTCGGCGGCTCGGCGACGGTCAGCCTGAAGCTCGGCAAGAAGCAGGCGACAGCGCTCGGTCTCTCCTCCACAGTGCTCGCCACGGTGACGAAGCCGATCGGCACGCAGGGCGCGCTGCTCGTCACGCTCACGCCGGGCAGGGCCGCGGCCAAGGCACTGGCCAAGGCCAAGGGCTCGGTGCCGGTGACGGTCGACGTCGCCAGCGGCGGCACGACGAGCTCCGCCTCGGCGACGCTCACGAAGTAGTCGGCGGGAAACGGGGTCCGGCGGTGCGCCGCCGGACCCCGCCTCCCGACCTCACAACAACAGATCCAGAGGTTCCAGCCACCATGCACATCCATCTCAAGAGACTGGCTCTCGCGAGCTTCGCGACGCTCACGCTGTGCGCCGGCGTCGGCGCGACCGCAGCTCAGGCGCACGTCGAAGTCGTCTCCACCAGCCCGTCGGCGGGCTCGACGGCCAGGACGTCGCTTCAGGTCGTGAGGGTCCTCTTCAACGGCCCGATCCGCAGCGGCACTCTGACCGTCAGGGGACCGGGCACCAAGACGGTGTCCGCAGGAAAGGGGCGGGCGCGACCCGCGCAACATCGCGCGTATCCTCGTCGGCCTGCGCAGCGGCCTCACGCCGGGCGGGTACACCGCGCGCTGGACCGTGGTGTCGGCCGACGGCCACCACCAGCGCGGATCGTTCACCTTCAAGCTCAGGAAGTAGCTCAGGGTGCGCATGCTTCGACGGTCTTCGGTCCGGGGTACGGCGACGCTCGCCCTCAGCGCGGCGCTGATGCTCGGCATCTGCGCCTCGGCAAACGCGCATATCCAGGTCGCTCCCGTTGCAGCCGCGCCCGGGGACGCCGTCCGGTTCACCGTCCTGATTCCGGGCGAGCGCTCGCAGGAGACGCGCCGGGTGGATCTCAAGGTCCCGAGCGGGGCGCTCCCGTTCTCGTTCGGCGAGACGCCCGGATGGCAGCGCCGGACCATCCCGGCCGCGAACGGCGCGATCGACCGGATCGTGTGGACCGGGCGCCTCGTGCGGGACGGCTTCGCCGAGTTCTCGTTCCTCGCGGGAACGCCCGAGCGCCCCGGAACGCTGTCGTGGAAGGCACTTCAGACGTACTCCGATGGGAAGGTGGTCCGCTGGATCGGGCCACCCGGCAGCGAGCATCCGGCGCCGACGACGCGGATCGTCGCGGGGGTTCCCGCGCAGAACGCCGGCGGGGAGGGGGCGGCGCGGGGCGCGGCCGCCGTGGCCGTTGCCGCGGCGCCTCGGGCGACGTCCGGCGATTCCGGCGACACCGACTGGCTCGCGCGCGGACTTGCGCTGGCGGCACTCGTCGCATCGATCGCGGCACTCGTCGCCATGCTCCGGCGCGCGCCGGTGAGGTGAGCGGCTGGGATGCTCGGCGCATAGCCTGGAGGCGTGGAAACTCTTGGGAGGCTCGCGTCGATTCCGAGCCCCGCGTGGAACGGCCTGCACGTCGGGCCGTTCACGCTTCACGTCTACGGCGTGATGTACGCGTTCGCGGTGTTCGCCGCGATCGTCATCACGCGGCGTCGCTGGCGCGATCAGGGCGGTCACGACGAGCTCGTGTACGAGGTCGCGCTCTGGGGCGTTCCGGCCGGGCTGATCGGCGGGCGCGTGTACTTCCTGATCACGAGCTGGGATCAGGCGCCGCACACATGGTGGGGCCCGCTTGCGGTCTGGGACGGCGGCCTGGGGATCTGGGGCGGGATCCTCGCCGGCACGCTCGCCGGCCTCTGGGTCCTGCGCCGCCGCGGCGCTGACATCCCGCGCTTCCTCGATGCCGCGGCTCCCGCGCTGCTGGTCGCCCAGTCGCTCGGGCGCATCGGCAACTACTTCAACCAGGAGCTGTTCGGCAAGCCGACCACGCTGCCCTGGGCGCTGCAGATCGACCCGTCCCACCGGCCCGACGGGTACGGCGGCTACGCGACATTCCACCCGACGTTCCTCTACGAGATCGTCTGGAATCTCACGCTCGCAGGGCTGCTCGTCTGGCTCGGGCATCACCGGCGCATCCACCGAGGAGGGCTGTTCGCGCTCTACGTCGCCGGCTACTCGTTGTTCCGGGTCTTCGAGGAGCTCCTGCGGATCGATCCCGCCCATCACATCCTCGGCCTGCGCCTGAACTTCTTCATCGCGAGCCTGTTGTTCGTCACCGCGTCCGCGGTGTTCGCCCGCCTGCAGTGGGGCACGTCCGAGGGGTGATGCCGCTGGTCGCGAACCGTCAACCGGAGTAGCGTGGCGCCACCATGCGCGTCTCGCTCCACCCGCTCCTGGTCGCGTTGCTGATCACGCTGGCGGTGCCGGCGTCCGCCGATGCCGGGTTCGGCTTCTCGAGGACGGACATCCCGCTCCTGGGAGGGCCATCGTCGCTCGCGGTCGCGGACGTCGACGGCAGGAACGGGCCGGACATCGTGGCGACGATCTATTCGCTGTCGAAGATCGCGGTGGTCCTGAACAACGGCGACGGCACGTTCGGGGCTCCCGCCTACTTCGCCGGGTGCACCGGGGCCTACGGCACGAAGATCGGCGACGTCACGACCACCGGCTCGGACCTGGCCCAGGACGGCAAGCCTGACGTCGTGACCGCGTGCGACTCGCGCAAGGTCGCGCGCATGGCGGGCAACGGAGCGGGCGGCTTCGCCGCGCCGACAGAGACGGCGAACGCGATGACCGGTCAGCCGCTCCAGTTCAACGACCCGATCGAGCTCGCGAACGTCCGCCTGGGCGGCGGCCCGCCGCTGCTCATGGTCCAGGCCGACTACTACAACTCGACCAACGACCAGGGCAAGATCCTGTGTGCAAGCTGGGACTGGGCGACCGCCGACTGCCTCGTTCACCCGCCCTACCCGAGGACCGGCGGGGCGATGACCTCGGGCCGCCTGAACGGGACTGCGCGCGACCAGATCATCGTCGCGGGCGGCACCAAGGGCATCGACGTCTTCGGGGTCGCCGACGACGTGCCGAACGGGTCGGGAACGATGTCGCTCTGGGCCGCCTCCGAACGTGACTCGGGCCTGCCCAACCCCTCGTTCGGACGCGGGTTCCTGCGGCTGGCCGACGTCAACGGCGACGGACACGTCGACATCGTCGCCAGCGACGGCGACGGCCTCACCGGAACGTTCGGCGTCCAGCTCTGGGGCCCGGGGGGAATCGCCGACGCGCCGGCGGTGACTCACGTCTCGGGTGCCGCGCTGGGCCCGGTCGTCGTCGGCGACTTCTCCGGCGACGGCCACCCCGACGTGCTCGGCGTCACTGCCTACGGCCGCGCGCTCGCTCACGCCGGCGACGGCCTGGGCGGGTTCGACGCCGGGACCGACGTCCCCCTGATCGGCTACAAGAACCCCGCGTTCTCCACCGCCGTCGCGGCCGAGCCCGCCGACGTCGACTGCGACGGGCGCCCCGACGCCGTGATCAGCGACAACGCCTCGTCGGCGATCGAAGTCCTCCACGACACGCAGGCTCCCGGAACGGGCCGTTGCACCGGCCCCGCCGCGGGCGGTTCGGGAACGACACCCCCGTCCGGGCTGCCCGCGACGACCCCGGTCACGCCGCTGGCCGGCATCAAGGGCCTGCCGATCAGCGTGCGGGTGGGCGCGACCGGCAGCATCGGCCTCGGCACGGCATCCAACCCGCCGACCGCGGTCGTGGACCTCACGCTCACGGTGGCCCCGGTGAGCGCCGCTCGCACCGCCGCCAGGAAGAAGCTGACGAAGCTCGGCGCCGCACACATCGCCATCCCGCGAGGGAAGACGCGCAAGCTGACGCTGAAGCTCAACGCGACCGCGCGCCGGATGCTGAAGCGCGGAACCGTGAAAGCACGGCTGACCGTCGTAGCCACGGGCGCCGACGGCAGGCGAGCCACCACGACGCGCAAGCTGACCCTGAAGCGCGCCGTCGTGCGCCGCCGCAAGCGCTGAGCGGACCGGGCCGGTGGATGGAAAGCAGCAGCTGACGGTGTGCGTGGCCGGGGCGACCGGGTGGACGGGCCGGGCACTGGTTCGGGGCGTGTTGGACGCGCCCGACCTGGCGTTGGGCTCGGCTGTCAGCCGGTCTGCTGCCGGGAGCGATCTGGGCGAGGCGCTCGGTCGCGACGTCCTGGGAGTCCCGGTCCACGCGACCGTGGGTGAGGCGCTCGACGGCGTTGACGTGCTGATCGACTACACGTCGGTCACGGTGGTCAAGCAGAACACGCTCGCGGCGATCGACGCCGGCGTGCCGGTCGTGATCGGCACCTCGGGGCTCACGGCTTCGGACTTCGAGGAGATCGACGCGGCGGCCCGCGAGCGCGGGATCGGGGTCGTGGCCTCGGGGAACTTCTCGCTGACGGCCGCGATGTGCCAGGCGGCGGCGCTGCTGGCGGCACGCCATCTTCCGGGGTGGGAGGTCATCGACTATGCAAGTGCCACCAAGCCCGACGTTCCCAGCGGGACCGCCCGCGAACTCGCCGAGCGACTGGCCGAGGTGCACCCGCCGCAGATCGGTCATCCGATCGAGGACCTCCACGGGCCTCAGGAGGCACGCGGCGCGAACATCGACGGCACGCAGGTCCATTCCGTTCGCCTGCCGAGCTTCGTCGGCTCCACCGAGGTGCTGTTCGGCCTCCCCGACGAGCGGCTGACGATTCGCCACGACGCGGGCGGAACCCCTGAGCCGTACGTCGCCGGGACCCTGATCGCGACGCGCCGGGTGCCGGGTCTCGTGGGCCTGACGCGTGGCCTCGACACGCTGCTTCTGGGCCAAGACTAACGCTCTACCTGACAGTCAGAGTCCGCCCGGTCCGGCCCTGGCCACGTGCGCCAAGACGATCCAAGAAGCTGCCAAAACCTGCTCAGAGCCCGAAAACACTGAGGTTGTCATAACTACCTGAGGCAACCGAGGAGCCCTCGATCACCAACTGCGCGCTACCGGAGAGCCCAGAAGATGAACCCGCCGTCCGTCAACACACTGGCGGGGTCGCGCACGACCACCTTGACGTTGGCCCCTGCGGGGCAGCCGCTCGACACGCCCACGGGCACGAAGTTCACGTCGAGCAGGGCGGCGGTGTTGCCGCCTGTCGCGAGACTCGCCATCACGCTCTTGGCTCCCGGCACGACCAGGCAGTACTGCCCGCTGCTCAGGCGGGAGATCGCCGACTGCTCGAGGTTCAGCGCCGGGGCCGAGGCGGCCACCGTTCCGTCGCCCGCGATCTTTGCGTAGGCGAACACCTCGCTGGCTGCGGGGGTCGCCGGCTGCCCTGGCGGTCCCTGTTCGCCCTTCGGGCCCTGCACCCCGGCTGGACCGGCCACGCCCGCCTTCCTGAGCTGGGCCCGCACGGCCTTCGACAGGTCCTTGTTGCTGATCGTGCCGTCCTTGATCTGCTTGCCGGTGATCAGCTTCGCCGCGGTGGCTGTGCCGGCCGTCGCGATCACCAAGCCGATGACGAACGCCAGCACCGTGCCGGCACGCCCCTGGAACACTTGTCGCATCAGCTTGCCTCCCAGTCGGTTCTGCTGACCGTACCGGTAGGTGACGAGTGCGATCCAGGCGATCAGCCTCCACCGAGGCCCGGATGCACAACGTCCTCAGGTTCTGGCAGCTAGACGGGGGCGGTGATCTGCTCTACGCGCTGATGAAAGACGCGCCAGCGTCGTTCGTTCTCGTGGGTCAGGGTTGCGCTCTGGGCTGCGAGGTCGGCGGCGTGGTCGAGCAGTTCTGCGGCCGAGAAGAGGTAGCGCGACGCGACACGATCTCCGGCGAGGTCTGCTCGAAGTGCGGCCGGCTTGAAGTCGACGCGGCCGAGGACGCCCAGTGCACGGTCGATGTTGTGAGCGCAGAGCGTCGCCATCGACGCTGCCTGCCAGTCGTTGCTGATGATGCGATGGCGCTCAGCCAGAAGGTCCGCGAGGTCGGGGTAGTTGAGCAGCGCCTCGGCGACACCCCACGCGGCCTGCATCGCGTTCGCCAGCCACTCCCCCGTTGAGCGCCCCGCCTCCGCAAGCGCCGCGAGGTCGGACTTCATGCGCGTGATCTCGGCGGGCTCGCCTTGGCCCTCCATGAACAGGATCCCGGTGGTCTCGGTCGCGCGGTCGTCGTTGAGATCGGGTGTCCCCGCGAACGGACTGGGCGACGGATGCCCTTCCGGTCTGGCGACCATCCAGCGCTCTGCCAGCGCCTTGAGCGCCCGCGAGTCGCGTTGCAGCGCGATCGCGTCGTGGAGCGGAGACTCGGCGTAGAACTTCTCGTGCTCGCGGTGGTACCGCGCAAGGTTGAGCACCATGCCCAGCAGCGGATCGCCCGTTTCCTCCACGGCGGCTAGCGGCCGCCGAGGATGGCGGCGCGCTCCTTGTACTCCTCAGGCGAGATCTCGCCCTGGGCGAGGCGCCGGTCGAGGATCTGCATCGGCGTCTCGGTCGCCACGCCACCGGCGGCATGGGGCGCCTGCGCGTGTGCGCCGCTACTGGAGCGCACGAACCATACGACGAAGGCGACGACGGCGAGCGCTACCAGCAGCAGCGCCGCGAACATGCCCGAGCCCCAGCCGCCGTCCATGTGATCGCCGTAGTCCATGTGGTACTGCGCGAGCGTCACGAGCATGTACTCATTGTCGCGCCCCTCGACGCGACCAGGTCCGGGGTTTCCCGCACAGTCGATGCGGAGCGGCCCCTACGTGCAGCAGCCGCAGCTGTCGCCGCGCCAGGCGTCGCGGCCTTCGCGCACGGCGATGCCAGCGATCACCAGACCTGCAACCGGGTCCGCCCACCACCAACCCGCGATGGCATTGGCGCCCAGGCCCACGAGCAGCGCGGCGGACATCCACGCGCACAGCATCGTCTGGCGGCTCTCGCTGGTGGTCGCCGACGAGCCGAGCTGATCGCCGACGCGCCGCTTGGCGATGGCCAGCGGCGGCATGCAAGCCAGGGTCACGACGGAGAGGGCGATGCCGACCCAGCTGGCGTCCGGGTGATGACTCGCGAGCAGGTCCCGCGTGGCCTCAACGCCGACGTACGCAGCAAGGACGAAGAACGAGGCGGCGATCAGCTGCTGAGCGCGTCGCTCAGCGCGCGGCGAAGTGGATCGTCCGCCTGCCATCAACCACAGAACGACGATCCCGGCAGCCACCTCGATCAGGCTGTCGGCACCGAAGCCGATCAGCGCCACCGATCCCGCGATCACCCCGGCACCGAGGGCGACAGCGGCCTCGATCACATGCCAGCCAAGACCCACCCAGGCCAGCAGCTGGGCGCGGCGAACCAGGTGCTCGCGCTCGCCGGCCGACGCCCCCGCGGGCACGGACGTGATCGGCAGAACCGGGAGCGGCGCGCGTGCGCTCATACCGGAACGGTAACGCCGCGGAGGCGCCGGCCGGCAGAGCGCCCGGCAGTCGTTCGGGGAGTAGTCTTGAATCAGCGCGCCCAGCCTCCGGGACGTGACCGGTGGCTCGAAGGCCGCGGGTTCGTCGCCAACGCCCGCCTGGCGGGCGCCACGCCGATGTGGGAGTGGCTCGGCGACGAGCCATTGTGGGTCTCGGTCGTCGTGGTCTATCCGCATGTCGCGAGCCTACGGACGAGCGACCGGCGGCCGTGGTCCGCGGGTGATCGTCCGCGGACCACTGCCTCGGCCTCGATCGGTCACGGGCGCGCGACACGACCTCGCCCATGACGTGCGCCGCTGAGCACGGCCAGCGCGACGACGAGCAGGCCTGCTGCGCCGGCAAAGGTGACGCCCGCGGTACCCCAGTCGAACCCGCCCGCTTCGGAGGCCCGCTCCTCAGCGACCGTCGGCGCGTATCCCTCGGCGGCGTCGCGCGTGTCCGGAGAGCGGAAGTCGGTGCGCTGCACCGCCTGCGCGGGCTCGATGAGCTTGGGCGCGTATCCCTCGGCGGCGTCGCGCGTGTCCGGAGAGCGGAAGTCTGTCCGCGGTTCCAGCGTGATCGGCGCTTCGGCGTCGTCACCGCCGACCGGCGCCGCGTAGGCGACGGAACTGGATGCGGTGATCGCGCACGCGGCGAGGCCGCAGGCCAGCACGCGTGCCGTCCTCGTGAACTTGTGGTCGATGATGAACATGTCGCTTCTCCTCTCGGTCCGGAGCCGCCCCATACGGCCCTCCCGAAGCGACGATGGAGAGGCGCGGTAGAGGATGGGTCGAAGTTCGGCAGAAGCGGGATTGACCGGTGCTGCGACCGGCTCTAGGCTCGCCCCGAGGCACCCAGATGCAGATCCGCGTTCTCGGACCCGTTGAGGTCGAGGTCAATGGGCGGCCGGTCCAGCTCGGTGGTCCCAAGCAGCGCTCGCTGCTCTCCCTGCTCGCGCTGAACGCGAACAGCACGGTCTCGGTCGACCGGCTGATCGAAGGTCTCTGGGGCGAGGCTCAGCCCGCCAGCGCGGCGAAGATGGTGCAGCTGTACGTCTCCCAGCTGCGCAAGCTCCTCGGCGAGGATGACGGCACCGAGATCATCACTCACGGCCGGGGGTATGAGCTGCGCACCGATCGCGACGTCGTGGACGCGAAGCGCTTCGAGCGCCTGGTCGCCGAGGCCTCGCGAGGCCGCGGGAACGGTGGGGCGGGCGAGGCGGCGAGCGGGGCGCTCGCGCTCTGGCGCGGGCCTCCGCTGGCTGACCTGCTGGACGAGCCGTTCGCGGCCGCGGAGGCGAGACGCCTGCAGGAGCTGCACCTCGCGGCGCTCGAGCTCTCGATCGAGAGCGACCTGGAGGCCGGGGGCCACGTCGAGCTCGTCGGCCGGCTCGAGACACTGGTCGCCGAGCACCCGCTGAGCGAGCGTCTGCAGGCACTGCGCATGCTCGCGCTGTACCGCGCGGGCCGGCAGGCCGAAGCGCTCGAGGCCTACCGATCCGCGCGTACGGCCCTGGTGGAGGCGATCGGGGTGGAACCCGGCCCGGAGCTGCGTCGCCTCCACGAGGCGATCCTGCGCCAGGACCCGGCTCTCGAGGTGGTCGTGCCCGGAGGTCGCCTGGACGCGCCGCGAGACCGCCGAGCGCGTCGGCGACGAAGCGGGCCGGGCGGCGGCACACCGGGGCGAGCTGCGCAGACTCGAGGCCGGGCTCGCCTCCGACGTGGCCGACCTTGCAGAGCTGCACGATCGCCGGGCCGGGCCGCAGGACGGAGGTGCGGGCGAGCGACGATGCCCGTGTGCCCGTTCAAGGGCCTTGCGCCGTTCGAGGCGTCCGACGCGGACTACTTCTTCGGCCGCGAGCGCCTCGTCGCCGAGATCGTCGCGCGGCTCGTCGGCGCGCGCGTCCTTGCCGTGGTGGGGCCGTCGGGCAGCGGCAAGTCGTCGGTGGTCCGCGCGGGCTGCTGCCGGCCCTGGCGGGAGGTGTCCTTCCCGGCAGCGAGCGCTGGCGTCAGGTCGTGATGCGACCCGGCGAGCATCCGCTGCGCGAGCTGCGCAGCCGGCTCGGCGCGCTCGCGGCGGACGGGCACGTCGTGCTCGTCGTCGACCAGTTCGAGGAGACGTTCACCGACGTGCCGCGACGCGGCCGAGCGAGCCGCGTTCATCGACGCGCTGGTCGACGCTGCGCAGCACGACGATCGCCCGGTGACCGTCGTTCTGGCGCTGCGCGCCGACTACTACGGAGCCTGCGCCGCACATCCGGCGCTCGCCCGTGCGCTGGGCGAGAATCAGGTGCTCGTCGGGCCGATGCAGCCGGACGAGCTTGCGCGGGCGATCTCCGCGCCCGCGCGCGCGGCGGGCCTCGACGTCGAGCCCGAGCTCGTCGACCGGCTCGTCGATGACGTCGCCGGCCAGGCCGGCGGGCTCCCGCTGCTCTCGACGGCGCTGCTGGAGCTCTGGCAGCGTCGCGACGGCCGGGCGATGCGGCTGGCCGCCTACGAGCGCACCGGGGGCGTGGACGGCGCGGTCGCACGGCTCGCCGAGCAGGCCTACGGCAGCCTGACGCGAGGACGACCAGCGCGTGGCGCGCCGCATGCTCATGCGGCTGGCCGGCTCGGGCGAGGGCGACGCGGCGGTGCGCAGGCGCGTGTCGCTCGACGAGCTCGAAGTCGGTGACGACGAGCAGGCCGCCCGAGTGCTCGACGTCCTGGCCGACAGTCGCCTCGTGACCGTCGGCGAGGGGACGGCCGAGGTGGCGCACGAGGCGCTGCTGCGTGAGTGGCCGCGACTGCGCGGCTGGATCGAGGAGGACGCCGAGGGTCGGCGGCTGCACCGCCACATCACGCTGGCCGCGCGCGACTGGGACGCGGGTGGGCGCGACGCCGGTGAGCTCCTGCGCGGTGCACGGCTCACCTCGGCGCTGGACTGGGCGCACGAGCACGGCGAGGAGCTCAACCGGCTCGAGCGCGCGTTCCTGGACGAGAGCCGCCGTCGAGTGAGCGCGAGGCGGAGCGCAGCCGCAGGGTGAACCGCCGCCTGCGGTCGCTGCTCGCCGGGGCCGTCGGGGCGTCTGGCGATCGCCGTCGCCGCGGGCCTGCTGGCGCTGTCGCAGCGCGGCGACGCCCGCGACGCGGCGCTGACCGCCGACGCCCAGCGCCTCGGCGCCGAGGCGCTCACGATCGACCGTCTCGACCATGCACTGCTGCTCGCGCGCACGGCGGTGGGACTCGACGACTCGGCGGCCACGCGCAGCAACCTGCTCTCGGTGCTGCTGCGCACCCCGGCAGGCGGTCGGCGTGATCCGCGGCGACGGGTGGCCGCTGTATGCCGCGGCGGTGAGCCCCGACGAGCGGCTCGTCGCGACGGGCGACGAGCGGGGCGTGGTCACGCTGTTCGACGCGGCGACGCGCCGGGCGGTGGGACCGCGCTACGAGCTGCGTGACGGCCTCGTCCAGACGCTCGACGTTCTCGCCGGACGGGTCGACGCTCGCGGTCACCGGGCTCGCGACCCCGAGCGGGTCGCCCGACACGGTCGTCGACCTGATCACGGCGCCCGGTGGCAAGCGGCGGGTCCGGTTCGTCCTGCCGGACTTCCCCGAGCCGACCGACTTCGTCGTGGCCCACGTCGCGTTCCTCCCCGGCGGCCGCGACCTGGTCGTCCAGCAGTCACCAGCGACTTTCCGGAACGGGCCCGCGTCGGTCCTGCGACGTCTCAACGCCGCCACCGGGGCCGTCGAGGGACGGCCGCTGCGCGTGGGGCGCCACAGCTCGTTCGGGCTGTCCTCGACCGGGGATCACCGGCGACTCTTCGTGACCAGCCCCCGTGACGACGCGACCTGGGAGATCGATGCACGAACGCCTGCGCGTGCTGCGCCGTTTCCCGGTGGGCGACTCGGTGGGCGCCGTCAGCCGCGACGGGCGGCTGTTCGCGCTCGGGTCGGACGCCGGGTGTCGTCCGGCTGCTCGACCTGTGCGAGCGGCGAGATCCGCCGGCTCGAGGGTCGTCACCAGTCGGCGGTCCTTCGCCTCGCGTTCACACCCGACGGCGGCACGCTGGTGACCTCCGCGGAGGACGGGGACCTGATCGCCTGGGACGTCGAGCGCGGGGCGATCCGGGAGACGCTGACCGGCCACGACAAGGAGTTGTACGGGCTGGCCCTGTCCCGTGACGGACGCACCCTGTACAGCGCGGCGTTGGACGGGCGCACGATGGTCTGGGACCTCACCGGCGACCGGCGGCTCGGCAGGCCGTTCACGACCGGTGAGCCGTTCGTCGTGAAGGACGACGAGTTCCCGAAGGGCGTCGCCGTCAGCCCCGACGCTCGAACGCTCGCGGTGACGCAGAGCGACGGAACGGTGGACCTCATCGATGCGCGGACGCTGAGGCCGAGGCGCAGCCTGCAGGCGCTGCCCGGTTTCGCCGCCGCGGTCGACTTCAGCCCAGACGGGCGCCTCATCGCGGTCACGGGTGAGGGCGGCCGGATCACGCTCTGGGACGGCCGCACCGCAAGGCCGGCGGGACCCGACCTGAAGGGGCTGCGCACCACCTCGCAGTCGCTCGCCTTCTCTCCTGACGGCCGCCTGCTGGCCGCCGCCGGGCTCGGCGGCGCCGGGGTCGGCGGCCCGGCTGGAGACACCAAGCCCGGGATGGTGATGGTGTGGGACGTGCGCCGGCGCGCCCCGACCGGCGTGCGCTTTCGCCTGATGTCGCCCTCCGTGGCATTCAGCCCCGACGGCAGGCTGCTGGCCGCGGCGGGCATCAAGGAGCGATCCGAAGTCCGGGAGGTGCGCACGGGCAGGCTCGTCGCGCGGCTGAAGACCGACGATGAGGGACGCTCGGTGGCCTTCTCGCCCGACGGCACACGGCTCGCCACCGGCCTCTACGACGGGCGGACGCAGCTCTGGTCAACGGCGACATGGAAGCCCGTGGGCCGCGCGCTCGAGGGCCACACGGCGCGTGTCATCTCACCCGAGTTCGCTCCGGACGGCCGAACACTCGCGACCTCGAGCGCCGACGGGACCGTCCTGCTCTGGGACGTGGCGACGCGCAAGCAGATCGGCGCGCCGCTGACCGTCGCGACGAACACGTTCGTCTCGGCTGCGGTGGCGCCGGACGGGTCGCGTCTCTTCGCCGTCTCCGAGCAGGGCCCCGGCGTTCGCTGGGAGCTCTCGCCGGATGCATGGAAGCGACAGGCATGCCTCGTCGCCGGCCGGGAGCTCACCGAGCGTGAATGGAACGACGCACTCCCCGGACGGCGCTACCGCGCCGTGTGCCGCAGCTGAGCCGGCGGACGCGATCGCTGCGCCGCGGCGTTGGGATCACCAGTGCCGGACGGGCTCCGGTGCGTCGGCGTACCGGCCGTAGCGGCCGAGCAGCCGCCCGGCGAGCACGACCACGGGGAACACGATCCGCTGCACGGCCGCGGGGATCTCGGGCATGCCGAACTCGTCGCGGTAGCGCGTCGCCAGGAACGCGGCGTCGAACATGCTCGGCCGGCCCGAGTCGCTGCGCCGCAGCGCGTCGTACATCGCCGTGAGGTAGTACTCGGAGCTGTCGGCGGGCTCGATGTAGCCCGAGCAGACGAGGTCCTCGTCGGCCGGGTTCCAGAACCGATGCCCCTCGCCCGGGGCGAACACGACCGTCTCTCCCGGTCCCGCGAACTCCGCCTCCTCGCCGGGGCGTTGGTAGGCGATCTGGCCGCGCTCGACGGTGATGGACTCCTCCTGCTGGAGGTGGACGTGCATTGGCGGGCCGGCGCCGGGCGCGACGACGTTGTTGATCTCCAGGCGGTCGCCTGTCGGGCCTGGGACGACCCGCAGGAACGTGAGGCGCTCGCCGACCCCGTTGTCGATCGTGCGCGGGTAGGCGGTGCCGGTCGGGGTGATGGTCTGCGCCTCGTCGCCGCCGGTCAGACGCTGGTGGGTGGGTGCTGCGGATGCTGTGGTCATGGCTGGCTCCTGTTCGGTAGTATGGGTTTCCAGTTGCTGGAACATCTATCAACTCATTGGAATGCATGTCAAGTCAAGCGCCTGAACCCTCCCCCAGCCTGCGTGAACGCCGCGCCCAGCTGACGCGCGACGAGATCCTCCGCGCCGCGCGCCAGCTCTTCGCCGAGCGCGGCTACGCCCGCACGAGCGTCCGCGATGTCGCGCAGGCGGCGGGCGTCTCGGCGCAGACCGTCTACGACAGCGTCGGCTCCAAGCAGGAGCTGGTCGCGCGGCTGAACGACCTGATCGACAGCGAGGCCGGTATCGCCGACATCGCCCGGGCGGCGGCGGAGTCAGACGATCCGGTGGCGGTCGCGGCGACGACCGCGCGGGTGACGCGGTCGATCCTCGAGCACTGCGGCGACATCCTGCATGCGCTGGTGACGGGCGCGCCTGCGGAGCCCGAGCTCGAGGCGGCGTTGGCGGAGGGACAGCGACGCCACGAAGCCGGCGCCGAGTTCGTCATCGGCCTGCTGCGCAAACTTGATGCGCTCGACCCCGGCGTCGATCCCGGCGAGGCAGCGGAGACCCTCGCGGCGATCTCCGACATCCGGTTCGCGCTGCTGTTGCAGAACAGCTATGGGTGGTCGCTGGATCGGATCGAGGCGTGGATCGCCGCGGCGACGCGGGACCTGCTGCTGAAGCCACCCTCGTGACGGCGGGCGTTCAGCGAGTCGGCGCGGACGCCGGCGAGTAGGCGGGCAGGGTGACACCCGCTCCCGGACGACAAGCAGGAGCGCGGCCCGCTGAATGGGACGCAATGGGACGCGAACCGCCGAGAAGACATAACGTGAGGGCGGCGCGAGCGAGCCCCGAAACGGCAAACGCCTCGCAGGTACAGGGCGTTCGTCCGATGGGCACGGCTGGTTTCGAACCAGCGACCTCTCGCGTGTGAAGCGAGCGCTCTCCCGCTGAGCTACGCGCCCGAGAACAGCGAGGCGCAACTCTAGCGAGGCATCGCGCGTCGGGCTTGCCCATCACTGTGGTGGTCACTAGAGTTGCCGATCGTCCACTATGGCGTCCACCGGCGAACTCGAAGCCCTCACCCGCCGCGTCGGCCGCGCGGTGCGCGCACAGCGCTCGGCGCAGGGTCGTTCGCTCGGGCGACCTCAGTCGCGCGAGCGGCCTCTCGAAGACGATCCTGGCGCGCATCGAGCGCGGCGAGGGCAACCCGTCGATGGAGACGCTCTGGAGGCTCTCCGAGGCGCTGGACCTCCCGCTCGGCGCGCTGCTCGCACCGGACGCCGAGCCGCGCGTGCGGTTGATCCCCGCCGGCTCGGGTGAGGAGGTTCGCGCCGAGTCAGGGTTGCTCGGCCGCCTGCTGCACGCCGACGGGCACGCGCATCGCTCGCGAGCTCTACGAGCTGGAGCTGCCGGCGCAGACCGACCACCGGCGTGATCCGCATCTGCCGGGGACCGAGGAGCTCGTGGTGTGCATCGCGGGCCGGATGACGGTCGGTCCTCTCGGGGAGGAGGTCGAGCTGCGCGCGGGCGACGCCGTGCGGTTCGTCGCGGACGTCGACCATCGCTATGCCACCGGTCGCGCTCCCGCGCGCGCGCTGAACCTGCTGCTCTATCCCGCCGCGGCACGATGACCGGGCGCAGCGCGACGTCGACTCCCGTCATCGCCGGGCTCGTGACCGCGGTGATCGCGTTCTCCAGCACGTTCGCGCTCGTGCTGACCGGCCTGCGCGCGGTCGGCGCGGATGGATCGCAGGGGTCGTCCGGGCTGCTTGCGCTCTGCGTCGCGATGGGCACGCTGGCGATCTGGCTCTCGCTGCGCACGCGGATGCCGGTCAGCATCGCGTGGTCGACGCCGGGCGCGGCGCTGCTGCTCGCGACCGGCGCGCCGAGTGGCGGATACGCCGCCGCGATCGGGGCGTTCGTCGTCTGCGGGCTGCTGATCGTCGTCACCGGCCTGTCGCAGACGCTCGGGCGCTGGATCGCGGCGATTCCCGATCCCGCTCGCGAGTGCGATGCTCGCCGGGGTTCTGCTGCCCGTCTGCCTCGCGCCGGCCAAGGCGATGGTCGAACTGCCCGGCAAGACCGCGCCCGTCCTGCTCACGTGGCTCGTGCTGCTGGCGGTCGCGCGGCGCTGGGCGGTGCCCGGGGCGATCGTCGCGATGACGATCGTCATCGTCGCGACCGACGCGCCGCATCTCTCCGCCGCCTCGATCGCGCCGTCGCTGACGTGGACTGACGCCCGTCCTTCGACGTGGGCGCGATCGTCGGCCTCGGGATACCGCTGTTCCTCGTGACGATGGCCGCGCAGAACATCACGGGGATCGCCGTGCTCGCGAGCTTCGGCTATCGCCCGCCGCTGCGTCCGATCCTGGTGAGCACGGGCGTGACGACGGCTCTGACCGCGCCGCTGGGCGCGTTCGCGATCAATCTCGCGGCGATCAGCGCGGCGCTGGTCGCCGGCCCGGACGGTGGACCGGACGCCGCGCCGGCGGTGGATCGGGGCGGTGACGGCGGGTGGCGGCTACATCGTGCTGGGTCTGTGCGCGGGTGCGGCCTCGGCGCTGCTGGCGGCTGCGCCCGCGCTGCTGATCGAGGCGGTCGCCGGGCTCGCGCTGCTCGGCGCGCTCGGGGCGGCGCTGGGAAGCGCGACGCGGAGAGCGAGCATCGCGAGGCCGCGGTCGTGACGCTCGTCGTGAGCGCCTCGTCGATCACCGCGCTGAGCATCAGCGCGCCCGTTCTGGGGGCTCGTCGCCGGCCTCGTCGTGTTGGGCGCCCAGCGCCTGCGAGAGCCGCGCGACGGGGCGCGCGAGTCCAGGGGAGGAGAACGCCGTCCGGCAGGCGATCTAGGGTTTTCGTCATGTCCACGACACCGCCGCCGCAGGACCCAGGGCAGGAGTCCGACGCAGCAGTACCAGGGCGGACAGCCGCAGTACCAGCAGCCGTACGGCCAGCAGTACCAGCAGCCGCCGCCCAGCGGTGGCGGCGGGAGTCCGTGGCCGTGGGTCATGGGTGCGGTCGCGCTGATCGTCGCGGGCGTGATCGCGGCGTCTGCTGATCACCGGGAACGACAACAACTCGCCGACGACGACGACGATCAACAAGACGACGTCGATCCGCAAGACGGTCACGGCTCCGACGACCACGATCACGACGACGGCGCCGCCGCCGACGACGACGACGGTGACGCAGCCGACCGTGACGACAACGACGAACAACGGCGGCGCGACGGTTCCGTAGGCAGGTCCAGACTGCGGCGCGATCAGGCCCGGACGGCCTCGAGCGCTTCGGACCCGCACGGCGCGCCGCCCTCCCCCCGGGCGGCGCGCCGTGCCCAGTCTTCTCTGGACCGCTACGCTTGCCGCGGACCGTGCTAGGCGGGGAGGTAGCGGTGCCCTGTCGCTCGCAATCCGCTCTAGCGAGGCCGAATCCCCTCTCGAGGGGTGTGGCCTGTGGTGCCGACGTCACCGGGCACGGTGTCGATGGCCCGGGTCCCGTACGACGTCGGTCCGTGAACCAGGTCAGGTCCGGAAGGAAGCAGCCTTAAGCGGTAACCGGCGGGCGTTGCGGGATTCCCCGAGCCGGAGCCATGCCACGGGGCAGTCGTCCACAGGCGCACTTCGATTGAGGGTGCACGGTCCTGTAACGCCCCCTGGCAGGACAGAACCGCCCAAAGGGCGGTTCTGATGATTCTCCAGGTCCCGGCAGCGCCGCCGTAGCCCCCTTGCCAGGGGCGTTCTGATGACTCTCAAGTCCCGGCACAGCAAGCGGACCCCGCGACCACCGCCGGCCTACTCCCCACCATGAACCACAACCGCGGGCGCACACAGCTTGTAGACCCGCCAAGAAGCATTCCCGCCCACCAGGTTGAACCCCACGGGCGCCGCCGGCCACCACCTGGCTCACATCCCGCGGGTCCAGGATGAAGTCCTTCGCCACCCCCGGCGTCGCGGGCCGCACGTACTGCCCATGGGTGAGCGCTCCGTCCTGCAGGCTCACGATTCGCACCGGCGGAAGGTTCAGCCACAGCGCAAGCTGCGGGATCGGGCGGTGGTTCGGAACGCCGACCGGCGTGCAGCGCCGAGTGATGAGCCCCGGCGGCTGCTCGACCAGCGCCCGCAGATCGCCCTGGATCTGTCGCTGGCGGCTCAGTGCGTGCCGCAGGTCGCTGATCCGCGTGATCTGCGCCGGGGCGAACACCGAGCAGGCCGACGAGCGTCAGCGCACCGAACAACGCCCAGGGCCGTCGACGGCGGTCGCCGTCCGGGAGTGAGCGCCAGCCGAACGCGCCGGCGCCGCAGAGGATCGCGCCGATCGATGCGGGCAGCAGGAGGTAGCGGCCGAGGATCGGCAGGCCGGCCGCGGCGAGCACCGTGAAGGCGCCGAGCGCGAGGACGCCCTGAGGCCACGGCGAGCGTCACGCGGGAGCGCAGCCACAGCCACGCGAAGACGAGCCCGCCGAGGGCGCCGAACAGGACCGGCTCGCGCAGGATCTCGCCCAGGCGCCGCGGGACCGTCGTGGGGACATGCCCGATCCCGGTGATCCGCCCGAGCTGCTTCGCCGTGTCGCGGGTGCCGGTGAGCGAGTGCAGCGGGTCGCCGGCGACGATCCAGTCGCTCAGCATCCACAGCAGCGGCCCGCTCGCCGCGATCGCGACGAGCCCGGCGATCCGCCTGCCGTCGCGCTCGCCGCACACGAGCAGGTAGGCGACGTACGCGCCGGAGAAGAGCCAGGCCTCGGGCCGGATCAGCCCGGCGACCGCGAGCAGCGCGAGCACGGCGACACCTGCGCGCGGGCGCCGGGTCTCGACGAGCAGCGCGCCGAGCACGAGCGCCACGTAGGGGATGTCGATGTAGGCGCGAGCACCGAAGTCGAGGACCGGCCGGCGCGTCAGGATGATCACGGCTGCGAGCACGCCCACCCACGGGTCGAACCAGGCGCGCCCGAGCTCGTAGACGATCAGGCCCAGGACGGCGAGGGCCAGGAACGCGACCGCGAGCGTCGCGCTGGTGGCCGCCCCGCCGTGGACGCCGGAGTCGTCGTGCAGGCTGAGCGGCGCGGCGAGCACGCCGAGCAGCGTGCCGAGCGGGTGCGGCGTCGGCGCGAGCGGGACGTCGAGGTCGGGCGTCTGGCCCTGCGCGAGCTGCCGGCCCCAGACGAGCGAGTAGAGCGTGTCGTAGTTGACCAGCCCGCGCAGCAGCGCCGCCAGCGCGAGCCCGAGCGCCGCGAGCCCGAGGCCGACGCGCGCCGGCCGGATCATGCGGGCCTGCGCGGCAGCTCCGCGAACGCCAGCAGCAGCTCGCGGGCGGCGGCCGCCCCGAGCTCCAGGCTCTCGAGCCGGTAGGACTCGTCCGGGGCGTGGATGTCGTCCTCGGCCAGCGCGAAGCCGCTGACGACGACGGGGATGCCCTTCGCGGCGAAGTCGGCGACGACCGGGATCGACCCGCCGGTGCGCACGAACGCCGTCGTCATGCCGGTGGCGCGGTCGATCGCCTCGGCGGCGAGACGGATCGCCGGCAGCTCCGGCTCGAACAGCGCGGGCCCGCCCGACAGCCATGAGATCTCCATCTCGGCGCCGGCTGGGAAGGTCCTCGCGCAGCAGCCGCTCGAGCACCTCGGTGCTCATCGCCTCCGCGTCCTGTCGCGGCGCGAGGCGCATCGTCACGAACGCCCGCGCGACGGCGGGAACGATGGTCCGCGCGGCGCCGCCCTCGATCCAGTTGACCTCGACCGCCGGCTCGGCGCCGTTGCGCACCCGGAAGTCCTCGCCGGCCTGCGGGTAGAGCGGCCGCGCGCCGACCTCGGCCAGCAGCTCGTCTCCCGACATGAGGTGCTCCCAGGAGGCGAGCTCGGCGGCGGAGACGGGCGCGACGCCCGCGCGCAGCTCCTCGCGCACCGCGCCCTCGGGCCCGGGAACGACGTGGGCCAGCGCTCCGTGCAGCACGTGCAGCGCGTTCAGGACGCTCCCGCCGTACATGCCGGAGTGCAGGTCGCGCGGCTGCGCGGTGACGGTGATCTGGGCGGCGACCACGCCGCGCAGGCCGACCGTGATCGCGGGCGTCGTGGTGTTCTCCATCCCGGAGTCGAAGACGATCGCCGCGTCGGCGCCGCGCTCGTCGGCGGCGACCCAGGCGGCGATCGTCTCGCCGCCGGCCTCCTCCTCGCCCTCGACCAGCACGCGCACGTGCACCGGCAGCTCTCCGGCGCGGGCCAGCTCGCAGGCCGCGTGCAGCAGCGGCAGGAAGTTGCCCTTGTCGTCGGAGGTGCCGCGCCCGTAGATGCGCCCGTCGCGGATCTCGGGCTCGAACGCCGGGGTCGTCCAGGCCTCCGGCGGCCCGACCGACTGGACGTCGTAGTGCCCGTAGATGATCACGGTGGGGGCGTCCGCGGACCGCTGCGCGAAGCTCGCCGACGACGAGCGGATTGCCCTCGCCGATCGTGACGAGCTCGGCCTCGCCGCCGGCGGCGCGCACGAGCCCGGCGGCGAACTCCGCGGCGCGGCGCAGCTCGGCGGGTCGCCCTCGCCGGTCGAGATCGACGGGATTCGCAGCCAGTCCAGCAGGTTCGCGAGCAGTGCCTCGTCCATTGGCGGCACCCTACTTCCGCGCGCCCGCGAGACGCGCGGCCGCTGTCTCGGCGGCCGTCTATATTCGAGGTCCGTGTCCGCCGGCCCCTCGCTCTACCGTCGCCATCGCCCCCGCACGTTCGCGGACGTCGTCGGCCAGGAGCACGTCGTGCGGACGCTGAGCAACGCGATCACGCAGGACAAGGTGCACCACGCCTACCTGTTCGTCGGCTCGCGGGGTACCGGCAAGACCTCGATGGCCAAGATCCTCGCCGCCTGCCTGAACTGCGAGCGTGGCCCGACGATCGAGCCGTGCGGCGTCTGCGCGTCGTGCGTGGCGATCCAGAGCGCGACCTCGATGGACGTCATCGAGATGGACGCCGCCTCGCACAACACCGTCGACGACATCCGCGCGCTGCGCGACAGCGTCGGCTTCGCGCCGATCTCCGGCCGCTCCAAGGTCTACATCCTCGACGAGGCGCACATGCTCACGCCGCAGGCGTGGAACGCGTTCCTCAAGACGCTCGAGGAGCCGCCGCCCTCGACGATCTTCGTTCTGGCGACGACCGAGGCGCAGAAGGTGCTGCCGACCGTCGTCGACCGCTGCCACCGGTTCGACTTCGGCCGGCCGACCGTCGAGCAGCTCTCGACCGTGCTGCGACGGGTCGCCGAGCAGGAGCAGATCGACATCGCTCCGGATGCGCTGGCGCTGCTGGCACGCCACGCCACCGGGTCGTTTCGCGACGCGCTCGGCACGCTCGAGCAGCTCGTCACCTACACGGGCACGTCGATCGTCACCGACGACGTGCTCGCGGTGCTCGGCGTCGCCGACGAGGACGTGCTGTTCGGCGCGCTGGACGCGGTCGCCGCGCACGATGCGCGCGGGGCGCTGCATGCGGCCGCGGGCCTGGCGGACACCGGGCCGCGACCTCCAGGTCGCCACGCGCGACCTCGAGGTCCACGCGCGCGAGCTCCTCGTCGTGCGGACGCTCGGAAGCGTCCCGGCGCAGCTGAGCGTGACCCCGGACCGCGACCGGCGCCTGAGCGAGCAGGCCGGCGCGCGATTCCCGAGAGCGACGTCGTGCGGCTCCTGGACCTGCTCGCCGCCGGGCTGCGCGCGATGAAGGACGGCGCCGACGCCGCGCACCCAGCTCGAGCTGGCGCTCGTCAAGGCGGCGGCGCCCGAGGTCGACGCGTCGACGATGGCGCTGCTGAACCGGATCGCGCGCCTTGAGGCGGTGCTGCAGCAGGCGCCGTCCGAGCGGGCACCGCCGCGCGCTCCCGTCGCCCGCCGCGCCGCACGCGGTCGCGGCCCCCGAGCCTGCGCCCGGCACCCCGCCGGTCGGCCCGCTCGACGCCGGCGGCGCGCTTGCAGCCGCCGCGCCCCGCCCGCGCCGGCGCCTCCCGCCGCGGTGCCCGAGCCGATCGCCCCGCCGGCGCCGCCCGCTCGGACCGACGTCACGCTGGACGAGGTGATCGGTATCTGGCCCGCCGCGCTCGAGACGATCGGCACCGACTTCTCGCTGCTCGCCGCAGCGCTCAGCAACGCGCGCCCGGTCGAGCTCGAGGATGGTGCGCTGGTCGTGGCGTTCGCGCCCGACGACACGTTCAACCGCCGCATGGCAGCGGAGAGCGCCGACCACCGCCGTGCGCTCGGCGAGGCGCTGCAGGCGCTGACGGGTGCCCGGCTGCGCCTGGGCTTCGAGTTGCGCGACCTCGGTGAGCAGGTCGATCCCGCCGGACCTGGCGGGGGACGAGCTCGTCGCGCGCATCGTGCAGGAGTTCGACGCGCAGGAGATCGTCCCCGACGCCAGAGCCGGCGGCGGAGCCGGAGCCCGCCGGCGTCACGGTGCCCAACCCCGACGACGAAGGTGCGGCCTGATGCCCCAGCCGAACATGCAGCAGATGCTCAAGCAGGTCCAGAAGATGCAGGCGGACATGATGGCCGCCCAGGAGAAGCTCAAGGACGAGGAGCTCGAGGCGTCCGCCGGCGGCGGGATGGTCACGGTCAAGATCTCCGGGCGACCTGGTCGTGAAGTCCGTCACGATCGACCCGGAGGCGATCGACCCCGAGGACGCCGAGCTGCTCCAGGACATGGTCACCGCCGCCACCAACGAGGCGATCCGGGCCGCCCAGCAGCTCGCCGCCGATCGCATGGGCGGCCTCGCCGGCGGCATGGGCGGCCTCGGCCTGCCGGGGATGTAGTGCACGCACCGCCCGTCCAGCGCCTGATCACCGAGCTCGGCAAGCTGCCGAGCATCGGTCCGCGCACGGCGCAGCGGCTCGCGTTCCACATCCTGCGGGCCGACCCGCAGGACGCGCTCGCGCTCGCCGAGGCGATCCGCGACGTGAAGGAGAAGATCGGCTTCTGCGAGATCTGCTTCAACCTCGCGGAGGGGCCGCGCTGCCTGATCTGCCAGGACGAGCGTCGCGACCAGAGCGTGATCTGCGTCGTCGAGGAGCCCGGGGACGTGATCCCGGTCGAGCGCACGCACGAGTTCCGCGGGCGCTACCACGTGCTCGGCGGGGCGCTGTCGCCGATCGACGGGATCGATCCCGAGGACCTGAAGATCGACGAGCTCTACGCGCGCGTCAGCGCCGCCGATCCGCCGATCCGCGAGATCGTCCTCGCGACGAACCCGACGACGACCGGCGAGGCGACCGCGCTGCACATCGCCCGCGGCCTGCACGAGCGCGCGCCGGACCTCGCGGTCACGCGGCTGGCCTCGGGCCTGCCGGTCGGCTCGGACCTCGAGTACGCCGACGAGGTCACGCTCGGCCGCGCGATGATGGGCCGCCGCGCGCTCTGAACATGTCGCGATCGCGGCCGCCGCACCGCTCCCAACGGAATACCAACACCGCCGCCATCGGATGGCAGCACGCCGGTTCACCATGGTCTCCATGGAGATCGACGAGCTCAAGGCCATGCTCGCGCACGACGAGCGGCACTGGTGGTACCGGGGTCGCCGACGCGTCCTGCGCGCCGAGGTCGACCGCCTGCCGTTGCCCGAGCGCGCCCGCATCCTCGATGCGGGCTGCGGCTCAGGACGCACGCTCGAGGAGCTCCGCGCGCTCGGCGTGGTCATCGGCGTCGACGCGAGCCTGCTGGCGGTCGACGCGACGCGCCGGCGCGGGCTCGAGGCGCACCAGGGCCTCGTCGAGGCGCTGCCGTTCGCCGGACGCGTCGTTCGACCTCGTGACCTGCCTGGACGTCGTCGAACACACCCCGGACGACGTGCGGACCCTGGCGGAGCTGCGGCGCGTCACCCGGCCGGGCGGGCACGTCGTCGTCACCGTCCCGGCCTATCAGGCGCTGTGGTCCCACCACGACGTCGTCAACCTCCACTACCGGCGCTACGGCCACGCGTCGCTCCGCAGGGCGGCGCGCGACGCCGGGTTCGACGTCGTCCATGAGACGTCGTTCAACTCGGTCGCGCTGCTGCCCGCGGCGCTGATCCGAACCCTGCAGAAGCGACGGCACGCGACGCCTGCCCGATCGGACCTGACGCTGACCCCGTCGCGGGCCAACCGGGTGCTCGAGCTGCCACTGGCCCTCGAGGCGCGCCACATCGCGCGCGGCGGGCGCGTGCCGTTCGGCCTGTCGCTGCTCGCCGTCCTGCAGGCCCCGGTCGTCGTCCCGGCGGCCGCGATCGTGCGGCCGGCGCGCAGCGCGGCGACCGGCCAGCTCGCCGCGCTGACCGGAGGGCGTTGACCGTCTCGGCGAGCACGGCGGCGCCGGCGAGCCGCCCCGGCGCTCGGGACGGCGACGCGGCCCGCTCGCCGGGTGGTGGCGTCGGCCGGCGTCTGGACGGCGCGTGTCGCGGGCGTGCTCGCGCTCACCGGGTCGGTGGCGATCTCGCTGTGGCTCGTGCTCGCGGCCGCAGAGCGCCCGTCGCAGCTGTCCGGCGTTGCGCGCAAGGCGCATTTCCAGTCATGGATCGTCGGCCCGCTCGCGCATCGCCTGCCGGGTCTGACGAGCGAATCCGGACACGCTGCAGCGTGACTTCCTCGTCGCGCTGCTCGGCCTGTTCGCGTGCTGGATCGTGGCGGTGCTGACCGTTCGCCATCTCCACATCGCCTGGCTGGTGGTGGCCGCCGCGCTCACCGGCGTCGTGTTCTTCCTGGGACCGCCGCTGTCGCTGACCGATCTCTTCAACTACCTGCACTACGGACGCATGGGCGCCGTCCACGGCGTGAATCCGTACGTCGTCCTGCCGGCGGCGGTCCGCCACGACCCGACCTGGCACCTGTCGAACTGGCGTCACCTGCTGAGTCCGTACGGGCCGCTGTTCACGCTCGTCACCTATGCGCTCGCGCACCTCTCGCTGCACGCCGCCTACTGGGCCTGGAAGGCGATCGTGATGTGCTCGGCGTTCGGCGTGCTCGGACTGGTCTGGTGGACCGCCGGGCGGCTCGGCCGCACACGGCAGACGGCTGTCGCGCTGGTCGCGCTGAACCCGCTCGTCCTGGTGTACGGGCTCGGCGCGCAGCACAACGATCCGCTCATGCTGCTGGCGCTCGTCGGCGCTGTCGCGCTCGCCGTCGGCGGGCTGGGCGCATCGCGCGCCCGGGGGGCTTGGAGTGCCGGAGCCGGCGCGTCCGCCGTCGCCGCCGCCGCGCTCAAGCTCTCCGCCGGCGTCCTCGCGCCGCTCGTCGTGCTGGGCGCGGCGCGCCGGCGCAGCGCGCTCGCCGGGGCTCTCGCCGGCACGCGGCGGTCGCGTACGTCGTCGTACAGACCGTCTTCGCCGGACAGGCTCCCGGCAGTCGGCGTTCAGGATCGTCTGGTGACGCCGCTGAGCGTGCCGCAGTTCGGCGGCTGGCTTGCCGGGCAGGGCGGCGAGACCGCGCTGGTCCGGACGCTCTGCCACGTCGTGCTCGCCGCGACGCTCGCCGGCGCTGCACTCGCCGTCTGGCGGCGCCGGGCTCTGCTTCCGGCCGCGTGCGGAACGGTCATGCTCGTCACGGTCCTGACACTCGGCTGGACGATGCCCTGGTACGTGCTGGTGGGTCCTGCCGTTCGCGGCGCTGGCCCGGACCCGCTGGCTGGCCGGCGCGTGCGTCGTGCTGACGCTGTGGCTCGGCCTGGGAGCGATTCCCCAGATGCCGCAGATCATCCACCACTACGGCTACTTCCCGTCGCGCACGACCGTCGGGCGCGCGCACCACCGCCTGACGGAGCAGTTGCTCAAATGATCCGCACGCTGCGTCAGGCCGATCTCGGCCCGGCTCGTCCGCTTCGTCATGGTCGGCGCGATGAACACGGTCATCACCCTTCGTCGCCTACGCGGCGCTGACGGGGTTGGGTGCATCGATCGTCGTCGCGTCGGCTGTCGGCTTCGCGCTCGGTGCGGCGAACGGCTACGTCCTGAACCGCTCGTGGACGTTCGAGCACGCACGCGGCGGCCTGGACGTCGGCGCGCGGTACGTCGTGGTGCAGGGCGGCGGCCTCGCACGTCAACGCCGCGGGCGTGTGGTTCGCGGCCCGCGGGGCACACCTGTCGCATATGACCGCCGAGTTCGTCATCCTTCCGGTGGTCACCGCCACGACGTTCCTCGTGAGCCGGACCTGGGTGTTCCAGGCCACGCGCTCGAGTCTGACCCCGCGTGCCCCATCGCCTCCTCCTCGCGGCCACCACGGTCGCGCTCGTCCTGGTGCTTCTCGCCGTGAGCCGGCCGGCCGGCGAGTCGGCGACCGCCTCGGCCGCTGAGTGCACGGTGGCCACCGCCGGCGACCATCGTTCACCGTGGACGCCGGGAGTGGCCCGCGTCCGGTCCTCCTGCACGTCCCGCCGGGTGCGTCGGGGCGTGAGCTGCCGCTCGTGCTGGGCCTCGGCGGCGTGGGACAGACCGGTCCGCAGTTCGCGTGCGGCCACGGGCTACAGCCGCCTCGCCGATCGCGAGCGGTTCCTCGTCGCCTATCCGACGGCGACCGGAAGCCCGGCCGTCCTGGAACATCAGCCGGCGCGAGAGCGGAAAGCCCGACGACGTCGGGTTCCTCAACGCCGTGCTCGACAAGGTCGAGAGCCTCACCTGCGTGAACACCGCCCGGATCTATGCGACCGGCGTCTCCAACGGCGGTGGCATGGCGGCGCTGCTCGGCTGCACGCTGGCACTGCGGCTCGCGGCGATCGCGCCGGTGGCCGGTGGGTACGGCAGCCTTCCCGCCTGCCGGCCCTCACATCCGCTGCCCGTCCTCGAGGTCCACGGCGACGCCGATCAGGTC
Source organism: uncultured Solirubrobacteraceae bacterium (assembly GCA_963817295.1). GTDB lineage: Bacteria > Actinomycetota > Thermoleophilia > Solirubrobacterales > Solirubrobacteraceae > F1-60-MAGs163. The sequence continues at coordinate 58,718 of CAWFOF010000010.1, forward strand.
GTGCCCTACGCGGGTCGCGGACCGGCGAAGTTCGGCAGCGTCCCGGCGTTCCTGGCGCAGTGGCGCAGGATCAACGGGTGCACGAGCGCCCCGAAGTCGCTTCCCGCGCCCGCCGGCGTCACCGAGATGGCGTGGGGACCGTGCGCATCGGGCGATGACGTCGTCCACGACGTCATCGCCCATGAGCCGCATTCGTGGCCCGCGTGGACGCGGACCGTCGGCTCGCGAACGCAGTACTCGACGACCTGGCGGACGTGGAGCTTCTTCCGCGGACACCGCCGCGGACCGGGACTGGCAGCGGGCTCGCAGACAACCGATAGACCAGACCCCGGCGGGGTTGCCCCGCCGCAAGACTGACGTCGGTCCCGTGGGCGCGGATCCAGCGCGCCTGCGCCGAGCAGCCGGTGAGGCGGTCCGAGCCCGCGGTGCAGCTCGCGCCCGTCAGCGCGTAGCGCACCTGCCCGTCGCGTACGACCTGCGCCAGCCGCGCCGTGCTGACCAGCGGCTGCCCGTAGAGGCTCGTCAGGATCAGCACCGGCCGGGCGTCGCGGACGACCAGCGGGCCCGCCTTCGTCGCGGACAGCGAGGCGAACTCGTAGCGCGCACCGCCCTGGCGGGCGCGCAGGAACCGGCTCAGCGCCGCAGCGCGCGCGGCGGGCATGTGTCCCGGGCGACCTGAGTCGCTCGATCCCCGGGCGACGGCGCTGATCGAGGTCGCAGCGAGACGGCGAGTACGCGACGAGCAGGCCGGCCGCCACGCTGTTCCACGGCGACTGCGCTGCCCCAGCGCGCGGCGGCGGATCGCGCGCCCATCACGAGGCGAGGCACCGAGGACGCCGGCGACCGCGGGGGTGAACGCCTCGAAGTAGCGAGGCTGGAGGCGGTGCATGAGGCTGAAGAGGACGGTGCCCGTCCCGAGCCACACGGTCAGGGCAACGGCGCCCGCTCGGCCCCGGTCGCCGAGCAGGCGCCACCCCCCGAGCGCCGCGGCGAGGCCCAGTGCGAGCCACGCCGCAGCGAGTTCGAGGCCGATCCGGACGTTGAGCGATGCGTTGCGCGCCAGCAGCCGGCCGGGGCCGGCCGGGGCCGGTCGCCTCATGAGTGCGGCAGCGTGGTGCGCGCTGGACGCGAGCGGCGCTCGCCCGGCGCTGCGCCGACGTCCGGCGCTGGGACACCGACGGCGCAGGAACACGGTGGGCGGGCGGGCCGAGGATGCGGTCGACGCCGTTGAAGACGAAGGTCGCGTTCCACGGCGAGCCGTTCGTCGAGCCGATGTACCAGGGGCGCGACTGGCCCGGGGCGATGCTCACCGCGGTCAGCCACGAGAGGGCGACGACGCCGAACACCGCCGCCATCGCGGCGAGCCGCCGCGCGCGGACGGCGGGACGCTCCGCGGCGGACAGCCAGTAGAGCACGAGCAGCGCGGGCAGCGCGACGAGCGCCTCGAGGATCTTCACCTCGAACGCCAGCCCGTAGAGGGCGCCGGCGCCCAGCAGCAGCGGCAGGCTGCGCGGCGCGCCCGGCCTGGCGGCGCGCCCGATCAGGCAGGCCGCACCGAGGATCAGCGCGCACATGACGGCGTCCATCGTGTCGCTGCGGGCCGTGATCACGGCGACAGGGAGCACGGCGAGCGCCAGGGCTCCAGCGACGCCGGCGGCCCAGCCGAAGAGTCCGCGCAGCAGATCGAAGAGCAGCAGCACGGCGAGCGTGCCGGCGATCGCCTGAGGCAGCAGCAACGCCGGCGTCGAGAAGCCCAGGAGCTTCGTGGTCGCGACCTGGAGCCAGAGGTCGACAGGTGGTTTGTCGATGCCCAGCCCGGAGCCTGGGGCGAAGACGCCGTAGAAGAGGTTGTGCCACGACAGCGACATCGTGCGCACAGCCGCGTCGTAGTAGGGGTTGGGCGCGACGGCTCCCAGGTTCGACAGGCGCAGCGCGCCCGCCAGCACGAGCACCAGCGCCGGCACGCCGACGCGCACGACACGCTGCAGGGCGTACCCGTCCGAGCGTGCGCGAGGCGGGCTGAACGGGGTGATGGCGGACGGAACGCTCAAGAGCCGGCGCCCGCGGGCTGACCGCCTGCGACGGGGAGCAGAGCGCCGCCCGGCGCGGCGCTCATCTCGCGCCGGATCTCCGCGAGCTCGGCGAACGCCCGCAGGATCACCCGCGGCGAGGCGCCGCTCGACGTCGCCGGCGACTCGCGGACGGTGGTGGACGCCAACCTCGACGATGTGCGCGCCGCGTGCGGACGCCTTGGCGACGAGTTCCGTGCTGACCATCGCGCCCTCCGCGCTGAGGTCAAGACGCTGCACCAGGGAACGGCGCATGAGCTTGAACGCGCAGTCGACGTCGCGCACCGGGACCGCGAAGCACCGCCGAACCAGCCAGTTCCACGCCGCGGCGTTCATCCGGCGGTGCAACGGATCCATCCGTTGGATCCGGAAGCCCGCGACGATGTCGGCCTCGCGGGTGAGCGGCGCCAGGTCCGCCACCTCGGCGACGTCGAACTGCCGGTCTCCGTCGGTCAGGAGGATCCAGTCCATGCGCGCCGCCTGCAGACCCGAGCGCACGGCGGCGCCGTAGCCGCGGTTGCGTTCGTGCGCGACGACGCGCACGTGGCCGCGGGCGGCGAGGGCGAGCGCCTCGGCAATCGCCCGCGTGCGGTCGGAGCTGCCGTCGTCGACGACTATGACTTCGTGGTCGTGAGCGACGGCGCGCGCGGCGGCGCGCGCCTCCGCAACGGCATCGGAGACGTTCGCCTCCTCGTTGAAGCAGGGCAGCACGATCGACAGGCTCCTGAGGCGTGGTTCCGTCACCCGCGGAAGGGGTACGCCGCGGCGTGGCACGGCGATGGGGGCTGGGAGTGCGGCGGCGGTGGTCATGCGGCTGTCCTCTCTGACGACGTGGACCGATGCTCCGCTGCGCCGCTGAGGCTTCATCCAACGGGCGGTTGTCGCTCGCTGCGAGCTTCATTGGGGTCGTGTTGGGATCGGCGAGAGGGCCGCTCGGGAGCCGTAGACTCGAAGGCGTTGCGTCGCTCGCGGACATCCCCGCAGCCGTTCCCGGTGGCATGCAGACCGGGCGGGTCCTCGTGGTCGAGGACGACGCGGACCTCTGCGCCGTGATGGCCGATGCGCTGGGGGCGGACGGCCACCATGTCGTTCGCGCGCGTGAGGCGCGCAGCGCGCTGGGATCGCGCTCGCGGACGACGTGTTCGATCTCGTCGTCCTGGACATCGGCCTCGGTTCCGGCCCGGACGGGATCGAGGTCTGCCGCCGGATGCGCGCCGCGGGCCTGCAGGACGTGCACGTCCTGGTGCTGACCGCGCGCGACGCGGAGGCGGATGTCGTCCTGCGCTCTGGAGGCGGGGGCCGACGACTACGTCACCAAGCCGATCGGCGTCGCCGAACTGCGCAGCCGGGTGCGCGCAGTGCTTCGCAGGCTGCGCCCCGCCGCAGCCGGGCGCACGACGCTGCGGCAAGGGAAACCTGATGCTCGACCCCGACATGCGCACGGTCGCCGTGGGCGACCGGCCACTGCAGCTGACGTTCTCGGAGTTCGAGGTTCTCCACGCGCTGATGGTCGGCGGTGGACGGCTGCTCTCACGGCAGGCGCTGCTGCAGGCCGTCTTCGGTGATGACGCCTTCCGTGATCCGCGTGCGATCGACGTTCACGTTCACCACCTGCGCGAGAAGCTCGCGGAGTCCGGTGGCGATCCCGAGGTGATCGTCACGGTCCGCGGAGCGGGCTATCGCCTGGCGGTCTGATGGCGCCCGGGCGCCCGCGCGACGCGAGTCTGCGCTGGAAGCTCGTCCTCGCGCTGGTGGCCACCAGCGCCCTGACGCTGGCGGCCGCCGTGACCGCGCTCGTGCCGCCGCTGCGCACGCGACTCGAACACGACCGCCTCTCCGCGTTGCGGGCCGCGGCGCGGGTCGAGCAGGTGAGGCTGCGCCTCGCTGACGCCGATACGCTCGTCGCGGGGTCGCAGCGCCTCGTGCTCGTCGCCCGGCGGCTGCAACACGACGCCGGCGCCCGCGTTGAGATCTTCGACGCACGCGGACGCGTCCTGGTGGACAGCGATCCGGACGAGGCCATCCGGACGGGCCCGCCGCGCGGCCGCGCAGGACTCCCTGCTCGCGCGCGGGGGGCGCAATGTGAACGCCGTGGCGGGCGGGCAGGCGACGGTGGCGCGCACCTTCCCGGTCAACGGTCGTCGCTACACCCTGATCCTCCACAAGCAGCTCAACGACACCGCGGCGGCCATCGACCTCGTGCAGCGCGGGTTGCCCCTGGCCGTCGGCATCGGGTTGCTCGCCGCCGTCCTCCTCGCGTTGTTCTTCAGCCGCAGGCTCGTCAACCGCCTCGAACGCCTGCGGCTCGATGCACGGCGGCTGCGCGACGAGGGCATCGCCGAGCCGCTGGCGCCCGACGACACCCGCGATGAGGTCGGGGAGGTCGCCCGCGCCGTCGAGGCGATGCGCCAGCGACTGGTGGAGGACGAGCGAGGCAGGCAGGAGTTCCTCGGAACGGCGGCGCACGAGCTGCGCACGCCGATCGCTTCGCTCCAGGGCACGCTCGAGCTGCTGGAGGAGGATCTGGCCGGCGCGGACCCCGATGTCGCCCGGGCGCGGAGCCGGGCCGCGGCGGCCGGCGCGCAGTCACGCCGGCTGGCGCAGCTCACCAACGACCTGCTCGACCTCCGGCGCCTCGACGGCGAACTGCACCTGCGGCACGAGCCGGTCGAGCTGCGCGAGCTCGCCGGCTCCGTCGCGTCGGAGTTCGAGGCGCGCGCCGCCGGGGGCGGTGTCACGTTGTCGGCCGTCGCAGAAGGCCCCGCGGTCTGGGCTCTCGCCGACGCTCCGGCGACGGCACGGATCGTCCGCGTCCTGCTCGACAACGCGCTGCGCTACGCGCTGGGTGGTCACGTGGACATGACGATGGGCACCGACGGCCGCAGCGCGTGGCTGCGCGTGACCGACGGCGGTCCGGGCATTCTGAGCGCTGAGCGCGACCGCATCTTCGAGCGCTTCGAGCGCGGCGCGGCCAGCGACGGCGCGCCCGGGTTCGGGCTGGGGCTCTCGATCGGCCGCGAGCTGGCGCGCCGCATGGACGGCGACCTGACGGCGCTGGACGTTCCGCAGGGAGCGTCGTTCGCCCTGACCCTGCCGTCCGCGCCGGTCCCCGCGCTCGACGCTCCGCACCCGGCCGATGGAGGCTCCAGCGTGGGTTCGGGCCCCACGAGCGCCGCGCACGCGTCGTAGCCCGCGGTCCGTATCCTCTGCCCCCGATGAGCAAGGGCACGATCGTCATGAAGTTCGGCGGCACCTCTGTCGCCAACGCCGAACGGCTGAAGAACGCCGCGGGCCGGATCGTGCGCAAGCGCGAGGAGGGCTACCGCGTGGTCGCCGTGCTCAGTGCGCGCGGACAGGAGACCGACCGGCTGATCGCCGACGCCTACGAGGTCTCGCCGGATCCCGGATCCGCGTGAGATGGACATGCTGCTCTCGACGGGCGAGCGCGTCTCCTGTGCGCTGTGCGCCATGGCGATCAACGATCTCGGGCACCGCGCGATCTCGCTGACCGGCTCGCAGGCCGGCATCGTCACGGACACGTCGCACACGCGGGCGCGGATCCTCGACGTTCGCGCCGAGCGGATCTTCGAGGCGCTCGACGGCAACAACGTCGTGCTCGTCGCCGGCTTCCAGGGCGTCTCGACCGCGAGGGACGTCACGACGCTCGGGCGCGGCGGCTCCGACACCACCGCGGTGGCGCTCGCGGCGGCGGTCAACGCCGAGGTCTGCGAGATCTACACGGACGTCCCGGGCGTGTTCTCGGCCGACCCGCGCATCGTCACGGACGCACGCAAGCTGAACGTCGTCTCCTTCGAGGAGATGCTCGAGATGTCGGCCTCCGGTGCCGGCGTGCTGCAGCTGCGCAGCGTCGAGTACGCCCGCAACCACGGCGTGCGCATCCACTGTCGATCGAGCGTTCGACGACAGCACCGGTACCGTTGTCGTCTCGGAGCAGGAGACCATGGAACATCCACTCATCACCGCTGTGACCCATTCGACCGGCGAGGCTCGCGTCACGCTGATGGGCGTCCCGGACACCCCCGGGCGCGGCCGGCCGCATCGCGACGGCGCTCGCCGAGGCGAACGTCAACGTCGACATGATCATCCAGAACGAGCCGGTCTCCGAAGGTCAGCGCGCCGACATGTCGTTCACCGTCCCGCGCGAGGACGTCCGGGCGGCGCGCGCCGCGCTCGAGCCGCTGAGCGGGGAGATCGGGATCGTCGCGACGGACGAGTCGATGGGGAAGGTGTCGATCATCGGTGCCGGAATGAAGACGCATCCCGGCGTCGCCGCCAAGGTCTTCACGGTCCTGGGCGATCATGGCATCAACATCGAGATGATCTCCACCTCTCCGATCAAGATCTCCTGCGTCATCCCCGGTGACAAGGTCCCCGAGGCCGTCCGAGCGCTGCACGCGGCGTTCGAGCTGAGCGGCGACGACACCATCCGCCCCGAGCAGCCCTTCGGGCAGTTCTCGTCATGAGGGTGGCCGTCGTCGGGGCCACCGGTGCGGTCGGCCAGATCATGCTGCGCACGCTCGAGCGACGCGGGTTCGACGCGGAGATCGTGCCGTTCGCCAGCGAGCGCTCCGCCGGGAAGGAGCTCGAGGGCTACGGAGTGATCCAGCCGCTGAGCGACGCGACGGTCGAGGGGTTTGATCTCGCACTGTTCTCCGCGGGCGGCTCAACGTCACGGGCGTGGGCCGAGCGGTTCGTCGCGGGCGGCGCGACCGTCGTCGACAACTCGTCCGCCTGGCGCATGGACCCCGACGTCCCGCTCGTCGTCAGCGAGGTCAACCCCGAGGCGATCGGCGAGGCGCGCAAGGGCATCATCGCCAACCCGAACTGCACGACGATGGTCGTCATGCTCCCCGCGAAGGCCCTGCACGATGCCTTCGGGCTGCGGGCGATGGTGGCGACGAGCTTCCAGGCCGCCGGCGGCGCCGGGCAGAAGGGCATCGACGAGTTGGCCGAGCAGGTTCCGATCCTGCACGCCGACGTCGAGATGCTCGTCAACGACGGCCGCAACGCCGCGCGCCTGGTCGAGTCCAGCGTCCACGCGAACACGCTCGCGTACAACGTCGTCCCGCTGCTCGGCGAGCTCGGCCCCGACGGCTACACGGACGAGGAGATGAAGCTCCAGAACGAGAGCCGCAAGATCCTCTCGCTGCCCGATCTGCAGATGAGCCCGACCTGCGTGCGCGTGCCGGTGATGGTCGGGCACGCCGTCGAGGTGCGTGCGACATTCGAGCGCGACGTGAACCTGGACGAGGCCATCGCCGCGCTCGACGCGTTCCCGAACCTGACCGTCGAGGAGGCCCCCACTCCGCTCGAATGGGCCGGCCACGACGACACCGCGGTCGGCCGCGTCCGCGTCGACCTGTCCGACCCCAAGAGCCTGAACTTCTTCGTCGTCGGCGACAACCTGCTCAAGGGCGCCGCGCTGAACACGGTGCAGCTGGCGGAATTGGTAACGGCCCCTGCCAGGACAGACCGTCGCGCAGCGACGGGCTGATGACTCTCAGGTCCCGGTAGGGCGCCCGGCGGTCCCGCCGGCACAAGCGACGGGCTGATGACTTTCAGGTCCTGGTTGGGCGGTGTTCGGACGGGCGCGGGTGGCGTAGGGCGCTGAGACTGATCAGAACTCTCAGGATCCTGGCTGCGGCGGCGTTCTGTCCTGAGACTGATCAGAACACCCCTGCGGGGCGTTCTGTCCTGAGACTGATCAGAACACCCCTGCGGGGCGTTCTGTCCTGAGACTGATCAGAACACCCCTGCGGGGCGTTCTGTCCTGAGACTGATCAGAACACCCCTGCGGGGCGTTCTGTCCTGGCAGGGGCCGTTACACTTCTTGCCGGTCCAGCGACGTAGGGGGCATCATGAGGGCAGTGGAATGGGCGGTCTCGGCGATCCGCAAGGCGCCCCTGGTGGTGGCGTGTCTCGTGGTTCTGGCACTCGGAGCGGGCATCGCCGTCGCGGCGACCAGCGGCTCGGATCGTGCGCTGCGCGTGTGTGCTCCCAAGGCGGGGGGCACCGTCCGGGCCGTCGGCCCGGGCAAGACATGCAGGCGCGGCGAGCAGCTCTTCATTCTCGGCGCGCCCGGAAAGCCGGTCACGGGACCGGCCGGGCAGGCGGGCGCGCCCGGCGCCGCGGGGAAGGACGGGGCGGCTGGGGCTCCGGGTCAGAACGGTGCGCCGGGCGCGGCAGGACAGAACGGCGCGACGGGCCCCGCCGGAGCAGCCGCCCCGATCCCCAAGGATCCCGCGCCGGCGTACGCCGGAACGAACTACCGCGTGACGGCCTTTGGGGATCAGATCGACGCCGCGCGCCTGGCCGGTTGTCGCGAGCCGGCTCTGGGGGAGGCATACGAGGACTGTGAGATCCGCCTCAACAGGACGCCGACGCCGGCGCTCATCAGCTGGATCAACGATGCCCTCGGCGGAGCGCAGACGCTCGCCGACGTCACCATCGAGCGCTTTGACGGCGCCACCTCCAACGTCATCGAGCGCCTCGCGCTCGGCGACGCGTTCCTCAGCAGGGTCGAGTTGTCGCCGGCGGATGCGTCGGACGCCACGAACGGCTACGTCGATCTGACGCTCACGCCGACGACGGTGACCTGGAGCACCGGAGGCGTGCTGACTCCCGGAACGACGCCGTCGACCTCGCTCTTCAAGCGCTCGAGCTTCAGCGTCGACATCCCCTCGGTCAACGGCTCGCGGTTCATCTCCGTGACCGGCATGGGGGCGACGATCGACAAGAACCTCGCCCGGCCCGGCATCGGCGCAGGGCTCAGCACGCGACCGCATTTCACGCCCGGGGATGTGCATCCGCTGCCGATGACGGTGGAGTTCAGCGCCGGAACCACCGCGCCGTGGCCCACCGAGACGAACCTGCGGTCCTGGCTCGCCGAGAACCCGATCGCCCCACGGAACTCGTTCGTGCACGTGCTCAACGCCGCACTCACCAGCGATCTCATGATCTGGAACTTCGGCGGCCTCCGCCCGACATCGGGGATCGATCCGTTCCCGGTGGGGTCAGGAAACGGGCGCGTCAGCCTGCACCTGCAGCCGGCGTCGGTGAGTGTCGGTTAGGTAACGGCCCCTGCCAGGACAGAACGCCCCGAAAGGGGCGTTCTGATCAGTCTCAGCGCCTACGCCACCCCGCGGCGCTCGTCCCGGCTCAGCCCGGGGCCAGGTCCCACGAGGCCGCAGTCTCGGCCACCCCGGGCACATTCCCGGGAAGCTCGGACGTCGTGGACTGCGCGAGGCGACCGTCTGCGGCGACATCGCGCAGGCCGTTGGCCGCCGTCCTTGCATTGAGGAAAGCCTTCACGAGCCCACCGGTGAATGAGCCGGGGCAGCCCATCGGCAGCGGAGACGACAGCGGCAGATGGGTCGCGTTGGCGAAACGCACGTCTGCCTGAAAGCCGTAGGTCCGCGATCCTGCCGCGGCGATCTGCAGCTCCAGCTCCCCGGCATCGATCACGCCGCCGCTCCCGGAGAAGCGATACGTGCCGCAGGGGGCGGTCGGGTTGTCGTCGGTGATCGTGATCGACGCCGTCGTCAGGTTGTAGAGCCCGGTCACCGACCCGTCCGGGTTGTCCTGACGCGAGGTCAGGTCGTAGCGCAGCGTCCCGGTCCACGACTGGTCGATGCCCGTCGTCGTGAACGTCGACGTGACGGTTCCGCTGAACGCCGCCGGAAGGTCGTCGGCGACCGGGATCGACCCGGACACCGTCTTCTTCCCGCCCCGGCTGACGCCGACGACGGTCCACGTCGCGGCACCCTTCGTGGCGGGGGCCGTGAGCTTGAAGTCCTTCGTTCCGCCGAGCGGCAGGTCCGCGACGCCCGGGTCGATCGACGCGGCACCGGTCGCGGTGAGCTTCGCGGGCACGGCGCCGCCGTCCTTGGCCTTGGCCTTCGAAGCGGTCACGGTGGCGACGCCCTTGGGCCGCAGCGCCGCGGGCGTGGCGGTCCCATCGAGGGTCATGCACTGCTCATCGTCGTACCAGTGCTTCTCACCGCGCTTGAGGCTGATGCCGCGCAGGTACTCCAGGCCACCCAGCATCAGGACGTCCGTCGCGATCGACGTCGCGACCATGGCCTTGACGTTGTCGATCGAGTGCAGGTCGCTCAGGGTGACGCCGCGCTTCCAGTTCCAGCCGCCCTTCGGGCCGAAGACGCCGCCGGCGTCGCCGTTCATGTGCCCGGCGTCGCGGGTGATGGCGTCGCTGAAGCTGCTGCTCCCGAGGATCGAGTCGCGGCCGAAGCCGCTGCCGAGCCGGTGCCCGCGATAGGTCTGCGTCGCCTGCCCGGTGCCGCCGCCCTGGAACTCGGTCTGCATGTCGACGTCGTCGACCGTGGTCCACTTGCCGTCCTCGCCGACCTTCACGCGGTAGGTCATGTTCGCGTCGGCGCTGAGGCGGTACTCCGTCTTCGCGCCCGAGTCCGAGGTGATCGTGATCGTGAGCGACGCCTTCCCGTGCAGGCGGCCGGGAACGACTGCCCGCGGACGACGGGCAGGCCTGGGGAGCATCCTCGAACGACACCGAGACCTTCGCGCTCGCGCTCTTGATGTCCGGCGGGACCTTGTCGCCGGCGAGCTTCTTCAGGCCGTCCGGCGAGACCGTGACCTCGGCGTCACCGTGGGCCTTGAACCCGAGCTTGTCGCCGCTGAGCCTCCTCGGACGCCGTAGCTGACCTTGCCCGCGGTCCCGTCGGCCTCGGAGCCGAAGGTCGTGGTCGTCGTCCCGCTCGCGTGGGCGTGCGCGCGCGCGACTCCCGCGGGCTTGCGCCAGGCGTTCAGCGCGAGGGTCAGCAGTGCCGACGCGCGCTTGCGCCCCAGCCGCCGGTCGATCGCCTTGCGGGAGCCCGGGACGAGGTCGCCCGCCGTCTGCAATGTGTCGGCCACGAGCGCCGAGCTGACGCGTCGCCGACGTCGCCGGGGCGCGGGACGACGCTTCGTCGTGGCCGAGCGGCAGCGCAGGCGCCCGCGCTTGTCACGCTTGGGCTTGAGCTTGCGTCCCGCGGCCTGAACGATCGGGTAGCTGCCCGGGGCGCAGCGGGTCTTGGTCGCAGTGGGCTTCTTGGTGGCTGCGGTGGCGGTGGTGGTGGTGGCGACGTCCGGACGGTGGCGGCGAGGAGACAGACGTTGCCGTGAGTCGTGTTGAGTGCTGGGCCATTGTCGATTCCTTCGGATGGTGATCAGAACGTCTCGGCGGGACGTGAGAGTCATCAGCCCGTCGCTTCGCGATGTTCTGTCCTGGCAGGGGCCGTTACCTAACCGACGCTGCCGACAACCGCTTCGCTCCAGTCAATCACGCTGGTCGGCTTGACCACGTGGTGCTGCAGCCCGATCTCCTTGGGCGATGAGGCCGAGGGCGAGGCCGACGAGCTGGGGCAGGTGGAGCACCGGCATGTTCAGGTCGCGGCCGACGGCCTTTGCGGCGCCCGGCTGCTGCAGGTCGAGGTTCAGGTGGCACAGCGGGCACGGCGTGACGAGGCAGTCGGCCTCGGCGTCGATCGCGTCACCGAGGTGACGGCCGGCCTGCTGGAGCGAGGCCTGCTTGTTCATCGTGATGATCGGGAAGCCGCAGCACTTGTGCGAGCCGGCGTAGTCGATGACGGTGCCGCCGAGCGCCTCGATGACCTGCCCGAGGTACTCGTCGCGCGGGTTGTCGGCGTTGATGCCCGAGCCGGTCGGTCGGGCGCACGATGTAGCAGCCGTAGAACGGGCCGACCCGCAGGTCGGTCAGCGGGCGCTTGACGAGCGACGTCAGGTTGTCGAGCCCGATCTCCTCGACCAGGACCCAGAGGAAGTTCTTGTTGACGATGCCTTCCTGGTACTCGAGGCCGTCGGCGGCCTTCAGCGTCTCGTTGACGTGCGCGCGATACTCGGCGTTGCGCGTCGAGCCGCTCCTGGCACTCGCTCTGCGCGCCCTGGCAGGTCGAGCAGATGTTCATCATCAGGTCGGCGCCGTTGCCGATCTCCTGCTGGGCGAGCGCGAAGGTCCGGGCGTTCAGCGTGTCGGCGAGCTCCTGGCTGTGCTCGGCGATGACGCCGGCACCGCAGCAGTTCGCGCGGTCGAGCTCGACCAGCTCGATGTCGAGCAGCGGGGCGACCTTCGCCATCGAGCCGTGCAGCTCGGCGGTGAAGCCGCGACTCACGCAGCCGGGCCAGTAGGCAACTCTCATGACGTCGGTGTCTCCTCGGCGGCGCCGGCGGCAGCCGGCTCCGGCTGGTTCGGCGCGTTGTCCGCATCCGTGCCGGTGATGTACAGGTTCAGTTCGATGCGCTCGTCGCGGCCCTCGACGATGTCGTAGATCTTCTTGACGCCGTCGGGCGCCTTGTGCGGATGCAGGAGCGCTCCGCCGATCGTCATCTTGCGGCGCCGCAGCGCGGTCGCGACGATCGGCAGCGAGCTCACGAGCTCCGGGATGGCGCGCGGGTGGAACTTGCCGCCGTAGGAGTCGGGGAGCAGGTCCGCCTCGTGCAGCAGGCCGTTCTTCTGGATGTTCTTGACGAACGCGCGCTCATGGCGCTCGCCGTTGTTGCGGTCCTCGATGTGGAAGTCGTTGCCCGCGATCCGGCGCAGGCGCATGATCTGGCTCATCGGCGCGACGCCCTTCGGGCACGCCTCGATGCACTTGAAGCAGTGGGTGCAGCTGTAGATGCCGTGCGGATCCTCGGACAGGTCCTTGAGGCGCTGCTTGTGCTTGTCATCGCGCGGGTCGCCGACGAAGCGGTAGGCCTTGGCCAGCGCGGCGGGCCCGACGAACAGCGGGTCGACCTCCATCGACAGGCAGTCCGAGACGCAGGCGCCGCACTGGATGCAGGCCGCCGTCTGGGTCACGTCGATCATCGACTCGCGGCTGACGATGTACTCGCGCTCGGGGATCGGCTCCTTGTTGATGAGCCACGGGGTGACGCGCTGGATCTTCTTCCAGTGGACCGCGTCCATGTCCACGATCAGGTCCTTGATGACGGGCATGTTGCCCATCGGCTCGACCTCGATCACGCCGTCCTTGGACTTCGCCAGCGCGGAGTCCAGGTGGGTGTGGCACGCGAGGCCGGGCTGGCCGTTGATCCGCACGCCGCAGGAGCCGCAGATCGCCGCGCGACAGGAACAGCGGATGCCGATCGAGCCGTCGCTCGTGTTCTTCGCCTGCAGGATGCCCTCGAGCACCGACCGGTGGGGCTCCAGGTCGACCGTGTGCTCGTCCCAGTACGGCGCGTCGCCGGAGGACGGGTCGTAGCGACGGATTCTCAGCGTGAACTCGGCCATGGGTGCGTGATCCTCGGGTGGGCTAGTACTTGCGCTCTTCCGGCTGCCACTGCGTGATGGTGACCGGGGAGTAGGAGACGTGCGGGCTGTCGTCGCCGTTGCGGGCGATGTCGATGTGCTTGAGCCATTCGGCGTCGTTGCGCTCCGGGAAGTCGGTGCGGAACTGGGCGCCGCGGGACTCCTTGCGCTCGAGCGCGGCGACGACGATCGTCTCGGCGCAGTCGAGCATGTAGCCGAGCTCGATCGCGCCCAGCACGTCCTGGTTGAAGATCGTGCCCTTGTCGTCGACGTAGGCGGTCTTCGCCTCCTCCTGCAGGCGCCGCACGACCTCGTGCGCGGTCTGCAGGCCGGACTCTTCGCGGAAGACGGCGACGTAGCGGTTCATCGTGGTGCCGAGCTCCTCCTTGATCTCCGAGACGCGGCGACCCGTGCGCGGGCGGCTGAGGATCTCGGCGATCTGGGCCTGGTCGGCCTTCAGGCGCTCGCCGGAGGCCGTCGGCATCGGCATGCCGATCGACCGGTCGGCGGCGTGCTCGCCGGAGCGGCGGCCGAAGATCAGCGTGTCGAGCAGCGAGTTCGCGCCGAGGCGGTTGCCGCCGTGCACCGAGACGCAGGCGACCTCGCCGGCCGCGTAGAGGCCCGGGATCGGGGTCGCGCCGTTGATGTCCGTCTTGACCCCGCCCATGATGTAGTGCATCCCGGGCTGGATCATGATCGGCTCGGCGGTGATGTCGACGCCGGCGAAGTCCTTGCCGATGTTGACGATCTCGCGCAGCGCCTCGAGCGTGCGCTTCTTCGGGACGACCGTGATGTCGAGGTAGATGCCGGCGCCGTCGGGCCCGACGCCGCGGCCCTCGAGGATCTCGGTCTGCTCGGCGCGCGAGACGACGTCGCGCGAGGCGAGCTCCATCTTGTTGGGCGCGTACTTCTCCATGAAGCGGTCGCCGTCGGCGTTCAGCAGGTGGGCGCCCTCGCCGCGGGCGCCCTCGGTGATCAGGAAGCCGTTCTCCGCGAGCGTCGTCGGGTGGTACTGGATCATCTCCATGTCCATCAGCGGCGCCCCGGCCTGGTAGGCCTGCGCGATGCCGTCACCCGTGCAGATCAGCGCGTTCGTCGTCGGCTTGAAGCACTGGCCCGCGCCGCCGGAGGCGAGGATCACGTTCTTGGCGGAGAAGGTCTCCATCCGCCCGCTGCGGATCTCGCGCGCGACGGCGCCGACGCAGTGGCCCTGCTCGTCGAGCACGAGCGACGTGACGAACCACTCCTCGAAGCGCTCGACCACCTCGTGGTGCTTCATCAGCTGCTCGTAGAGCACGTGCAGCAGCGCCTGCCCGGTGATGTCGGCGACGTAGGCCGTGCGCTTCGTCGAGGCGCCGCCGAAGGCGCGCAGGTCGAGCTCGCCCTTGTCGTTGCGGTGGAAGGTGACGCCGATGTGCTCGAGGTGCATGACCTCGCCGGGAGCCTCGCGGCACATGATCTCGATCGCGTCCTGGTCGCCGAGGAAGTCCGAGCCCTTGACCGTGTCGTACGCGTGCGAGCGCCAGTCGTCGGCGGGGTTCACGGCGGCGTTGATGCCGCCGGCGGCGGCCACCGAGTGCGATCGCACCGGGTGCACCTTGCTCATGATCGCGACGGTGGCGCCCTTCTGGGCGGCCGCGAGGGCTGCGCGCTGGCCTGCGAGACCGGCGCCGATGATCAGGACGTCATGTGCTGGCATGTGCTCTTCCGCGGGGGTCGTTGCCGCCGCGTGCGAGGGCACACGGCTCCTGGGACTCTATACGCGAGGGGCGCGTTCGCGGCCTGCGCCCGCGGCGCGCCGGGCGCGCCGAAATCCCTGCCTGGGCGGTCGGATTCGCGCTCAGGCCTGGGCGGCGGCGACGGCGCGGCGCAGTTGGTCGGCGGTGACCACGCCGCACAGCCGGCCGTCGACGTCGAGCACCATCACGGCGCCCAGACGGCGAAGCGCCTCCAGGCCGAGCATCGACTCGACCGGGGTGTCGCGCCGCACCGAGACGTCCGGATCGAGCGACGGGTCGAGGACCTCGCCGACCGGCAGCGCGGGGCGGCCGTCGCTGACGGCGCCGTCGACCGCCTCCTCGCGCAGGATCCCGCGGAAGCGCCCGAGCTCGTCGACGACCGGGAACCACGGCCAGCGGTAGCGCAGGAAGTAGTCGTCGTGCGCGTCGATCGCGCGCACCTGGGCCGGGATCGAGACCGGCTGCTCGTCCATCAGGTCGCCGGCGGTGACGCCTTCGAGGCGCTCGGAGAAGCGCGTGCCGGCGACCGCCCCGCGCGCGGCCGAGCCCAGGAACCAGCCGAGCAGGCCGAACCAGACGCCGGAGACGATGTCGCCCCGCGAGGCGACGTACACGCCGAGCCCGATCATGATCCAGCCGAACAGCTCGCCCAGCCGGCCGGAGAAGCGCGTGCCGCGGTTGCGGTCGCCGGTGACCTTCCAGGCGATCGAGCGGGCGATGCGCCCGCCGTCGAGCGGGAACGCCGGGATCAGGTTGAAGACGAGCAGCGTCAGGTTGATCAGCGCGAGCCAGCCCAGCAGGGCGATGCCCGGGGTGGTGCTGACCGTCTGGAACGTCGCCGTGTCGATCGTGCTGGAGAAGTGCGAGGCGACGGTCGCCGCGCCGAGGCAGACGGCGACGATGATCGCCGTCACGGCCGGGCCGGCGGCGGCGACCTTGAACTCCTCGCCGGGCGTGTCGGAGTCGCGCGTGAGCTTCGCGACGCCGCCGAACAGCCACAGGTCGATGCCGGCGGTGCCGATGCCCTGGCGCCGCGCGACGAGCGCGTGGCCGAGCTCGTGCAGCAGGAGCGAGACGAAGAACAGCAGCGTCGCGGCGACCGCGGTGCCGAACGTCACGGTGCTCGAGGAGCCGGTCAGGACGCGGTCGAAGTAGTCCGCGAGCCAGTAGATCATCAGGAACAGCACGAGGAACCAGCTCGGGCTGGCGCCGATGCGGATGCCGAAGATGCGGAAGAGCTGGATCGATCGATCGCCGAACACGATGTGTCTATGGTCGCAGGCGCGCCGCGAGGCCCGCCGGGTGGCCACGCGGAGGGTCAGTCCGCGGGCGTGTGGCGGGCGACGATCGCGGCGACGTCGGCGCCGGCCGGGAGGGTGCCGTAGTTCAGGCCGGCGTCGCCGCCGAGGCGCGCCGCGCAGAACGCGTCGGCGACCGCGGGCGGGGCGTGGCGGACGAGCAGCGAGCCCTGCAGCGCCAGCGCCATGTCCTCGACGATCCGCCGGGCGCGGTACTCGACGGCGCTCCGTGTCGGCGAACTGCCGCCGCAGCGAGTCGACGTGCGTGTCGAGGCGCGCGTCGGCGCCCGCCGCCAGGTCGACCTCGGCGAAGAACGCCTGAAGCGCCTCCGGCGTGCGCGAGAGCGCGCGCAGCACGTCGAGCGCCATGACGTTGCCCGAGCCCTCCCAGATCGACGCGAGCGGCGCCTCGCGGTACAGGCGCGGCATGCCCGATCTCCTCGACGTAGCCGGTCCCGCCGAAGCACTCGAGCGACTCGAAGGCGTGCTGGGGCGCGCGCTTGCAGACGTAGTACTTGCCGACCGCCGTGCCCAGGCGCTTGAGGTGCGCCTCGGCGGGGTCGTCCTGCGCGCCGTCGTAGGCGCGGGCCATGCGCATCGCCAGCGCCGTCGTCGCCTCGGCCTCGAGCGCCAGGTCGGCGAGCACGTTCTGCATCAGCGGCTGATCGATGAGCGTCTTGCCGAAGGCGCTGCGGTGGGCGGCGTGCCAGGTCGCCTCGGCGACGCCGCGGCGCATCCCGGCCGCCGTGCCGAGGATGCAGTCCAGGCGCGTGTGGCCGACCATCTCGATGATCGTCGGCACGCCGCGGCCGGGCTCGCCGACCATGCGCGCCCACGCCCCGTGGTACTCGACCTCGCTGGAGGCGTTGGAGCGGTTCCCGAGCTTCTCCTTCAGGCGCTGGATGTGCATGGCGTTGCGCGAGCCGTCCGGAAGGATCCGCGGCAGGGCGAAGCACGACAGTCCGTCGTCGGTCTGGGCCAGGATCAGGAACAGGTCGCTCATCGGCGCCGAGCAGAACCACTTGTGGCCGACGACCTCGTACTCCGCGCCCGGCCCGCCGCCGTTCAGCGGCGTGGCGACGGTCGTGTTCGCGCGCACGTCCGAGCCGCCCTGCTTCTCGGTCATCGCCATGCCGCAGATCGCCGAGCCCTTCTCGCTCGCGCTCTTCAGCTCGGGGTCGTAGGTCGTCGCGGTCAGCAGCGGCTCCCACTCGGCGGCGAGCTCCGGCTGCATCCGCAGCGCCGGGATCGCGGCGTACGTCATCGTCGTCGGGCAGGCGAACCCCGCCTCGGCCTGCAGCGCGGTGATGTACAGCGCCGCCCGGGCGGTGTGCCCGCCCTCGCGGTCGGTGCGCCAGGGCAGCGCGTGCAGCTCGTCGCGCACACTCGCGCTCATCAGCTGGTGCCAGCTCGGGTCGAACTCGACCTCGTCGATCCGGTGCCCGTAGCGGTCGTGCGTGTGCAGGACGGGCTCGTGGGTGTTGGCCCGCGGGCCCCACGACGCGAACGGCTCGCCGCCCCAGAAGGCACCGACCTCGCTCGCGCGGCCGGCCGCCCAGCCACCACCGTCGCGCTCGAGCGCCTCGACCAGCGGTGCGTTGTCCTCGAAGAGGTTGCGGTCCGCCAGCGGCGGCGGCTGATTGGCGACGTCGTGCGTGTGGAACGGCGCTGGCGCTGTCACGGGCGATCATGGCGCGAACGCTACTCCTGCGGGCTGTGCCGTGGGTCGGCTGAGAACTCTCAGGAAACGCTGAGGGAGAACTGGGGCGATTCACACGAACGCCGCCCAGCATGGTCCTCGACTGCACATCCCCGACCGACGCAAAGGACCACGCAATGTCATCAATGCGAAGCAGGATCATCACCGTCACAGCGATCGGCTCCGCCGCACTCGGCGGCGCCGCTCTCGCCGACGCCGCGACGTCCCCCGCCACGACCACCACGCCGGCTCCGAGCGCGGGGCAGACGCGGCAGGCGCCGCCGGCCCAGCGCGATCCGTCGCTCGGCGGCCACCAGGCCAACGGCAGGACGGAAGTGCTGCTGGCCGGCGACACGGCCTCCAAGGTCGAGGCCGCGGCGAAGGCCAAGGTCCCGGGTGGCACGGTCGAGCGCGTCGAGAACGACGTCGACACCGGATCCCCCTACGAGGCCCACGTGAGGAAGGCCGACGGCAGTGAGGTCATCGTCTACGTCGACTCGAGCTTCAACGTGACCGGCATCGACACCGGGGGCCCGCGTCACCCGTAGCGCTCTGCGAGAGCAGACCCATCGTGCATCACGGGCGCCCCGCTTCCCCGCGGGGCGCCCGCTCCGCCGCGCCACTAACCTGCGCCGTTCCGATACCGAAGGGACCTCACAGTGGCGAAGATCGCGGTGCGCAACCCCGTCGTCGAGCTCGACGGCGACGAGATGACGCGGATCATCTGGCAGTTCATCAAGGACCAGCTGATCCTTCCCTACCTCGACGTCGACCTGAAGTACTACGACCTGAGCATCGAGAGCCGCGACGCCACCGATGACCAGATCACCGTCGACGCCGCCAACGCGATCAAGCAGCACGGGGTGGGCGTCAAGTGCGCGACGATCACGCCGGACGAGGCGCGCGTCGAGGAGTTCGGGCTGAAGCAGATGTGGCGCTCGCCGAACGGCACGATCCGCAACATCCTCGGCGGCGTCATCTTCCGCGAGCCGATCGTCATCAGCAACGTGCCGCGTCTGGTGCCCGGCTGGACGAAGCCGATCATCATCGGTCGTCATGCCTTCGGCGACCAGTACCGCGCCACCGATCTCGTCGTTCCCGGCGCCGGCACGCTGACGCTCACCTTCACCCCGGCCAGCGGCGACGAGCCGATCGAGCTCGACGTGTACGACTTCCCCGGCGGCGGCGTCGCGATGGCGATGTACAACCTCGACGACTCGATCCGCGACTTCGCGCGCGCGTCGATGCGCTACGGCCTGGATCGCGGGATGCCCGTGTACCTGTCGACCAAGAACACGATCCTCAAGAAGTACGACGGCCGCTTCAAGGACCTGTTCGCCGAGGTCTTCGAGAGCGAGTTCAAAGACCAGTTCGATGCCGCAGGCATCACCTACGAGCACCGCCTGATCGACGACATGGTCGCCGCGGCGATGAAGTGGGAGGGCGGTTACGTCTGGGCCTGCAAGAACTACGACGGCGACGTGCAGTCGGACACGGTCGCGCAGGGCTTCGGCTCGCTCGGGCTCATGACGAGCGTGCTGATGACGCCCGACGGCAAGACCGTCGAGGCCGAGGCCGCCCATGGCACGGTCACGCGGCACTACCGCCAGCACCAGCAGGGCAAGCCGACATCGACGAACCCGATCGCCTCGATCTTCGCCTGGACGCAGGGCCTCGCGGCCCGCGGGCGCATGGACGGCACGCCCGAGGTCACGCAGTTCGCGCAGACGCTCGAGCGCGTCTGCGTCGAGACCGTCGAGGGCGGCAGCATGACGAAGGATCTCGCGCTGCTGATCGGCCCCGACCAGCCGTTCGAGACGACCCAGGAGTTCCTCGCGTCGATCGACGCGAACCTGCAGCAGGCGATGGCCTGAGACCGCGGCCCGATAGCGTCCCGGGTACCCCACAGGAGATGAACAGGACATGACACCCCCCACGAAAGTCACCGTCACCGGAGCGGCCGGCCAGATCGGCTACGCGATCCTCTTCCGCATCGCCTCCGGCCAGCTGCTCGGCCCCGACCGCCCCGTGGAGCTGCGGCTGCTGGAGATCACGCCGGCGCTGAAGGCCGCCGAGGGAACGGCGATGGAACTCGTCGACTGCGCCTTTCCGCTGCTCGCCGGGATCGACATCAGCGACGACCCGAACCATGCGTTCGACGGGACGAACATCGGCCTGCTCGTCGGTGCCCGCCCGCGCGGGCCGGGGATGGAGCGCGGCGACCTGCTCGAGGCCAACGGCGGGATCTTCCGCCCGCAGGGCCAGGCCATCAACGCGCACGCCGCGGACGACATCCGTGTGCTCGTCGTCGGCAATCCGGCGAACACCAATGCGCTGATCGCGATGAGCAACGCACCCGACGTCCCCCGTGAGCGCTTCACGGCGATGACGCGCCTGGATCACAACCGGGCGCTCGCGCAGCTCTCCTCCAAGACGGCGACGCCGATCACGGAGATCCACAACGTGGCGATCTGGGGCAACCACTCGGCGACGCAGTACCCCGACATCACGCGCGCCACGATCGGCGGGACGCCGGCGAAGGAGGTGCTCGACGACGAGGCCTGGGTCGCCGACGAGTTCATCCCGCGCGTCCAGAAGCGCGGCGCCGAGATCATCGACGCCCGCGGCGCTTCGAGCGCGGCGTCGGCCGCCAACGCCGCGATCGACCACATGCACGACTGGGTGCTCGGCTCGGCGGAGGGCGACGTCGTCTCGATGGCGGTGCCGTCGGACGGCTCCTACGGTGTTGCCGACGGCCTGATCTCCTCGTTCCCGTGCGTCTGCCGGGGCGGCGACTACGAGATCGTCCAGGGCCTCGAGATCGACGACTTCTCGCGCGCGCGCATCGATGCGAGCGTCGCCGAGCTGGCGGAGGAGCGCGACGCGGTGAGGGGACTGGGCCTGATCGGCTGAGAGACGCGGAGGATCGCTCTACCGCAGATGCGGTAGAGCGATGAGCGGCCCCCTACGCAGCGTCGAGCGGGTACCAGCCCTTGCCCTCCTTCTTCACCAGGCCGTCCTGCTGAAGTCCCGGCATCACGCGATAGAGGTAGTTCTGCTTGATCTTCATCGCGTCGGCGAGCTCCGGAATGGTGATTCCCGGCCGGTCTCTGACGAGCGTGAGCGCCTCCTTGCCGCGTGTCCCGCTGCCCTTCGGACGCCCGCGCCGGCCGGTGGGGGCGCCGCTGGTGCGCGTCGCGCCGGAGCGGCGGGCGGGCTTGCGACGGGTGGGGGGAGCGGGCGAGGAGGGGCTCGGCGCGGCCGCGACTCCGTCGAGGGCGGCGACCGCGGCCTCGAGACGGTGGTACTCGTCGACGAGCGGCCGGAGCTCCTTCAGCCGTTCCTTCATCTCACGTCGCTTCTCATCAAGAAAATCGGCCATCAGGTGGAACCTTCCGTGGGTCGTCTGCGATTTGCGGCAGTCACTTCACAGTAACAGCGCGCTGTCACATGCTTTCGCAGATGTCCTTCAGCCGGTGCAGTGACTTCATCGCCTCCGTCTGCGGGATGTTCCCTGCGACGGCGCGCTGCGCCGCGCGGCCGATCAGGCCCAGCGGCGGGAAGAACTCGTTCTGGTATTCGAATCGCGTTCCCCCGTCGTCGCGTTCGACGAGGCGGTAGCGCGTGTGGGCGCGCGAGCGTGCCGGCCCGCGGCCGGCCCACTGCGCGAGGTGCGGCGCGTCGCACGCCACGAGCTCCCATTCGACCTTGAACGGGGCGCCGCGCAGGGAGAGCGTCTGCGTCATGTGCATCCCCTCCCGTGCCTCGCCCTCGTCGTGGCGGCCGAGCGCGCGATGGATCGTCACCCACTCGTGCAGGCGCTCAGGGTCCAGCGCGACCGCCCAGACGGTCTCAGGGGGTGCGTCGATGTCGAGGCTCACCGTGACGGCCCCCATGGCTACCGCCCCACCAGCGCCTCGACGGCTTCCCAGTCGCGCAGCGCGCGCTCGACCGCCGCGCCGAAGCGGTGGGTGCGCACCCCGAACAGATCGCGCGCACGGTCGTCGCGGGGGAGCAGGTCCCCGCTGAGCCCCTCCATCAGCGGCCCGACCAGCGCGAGATCCTCGCCGGCCAGGGCGGCGGCGACCACGCTGGCCACCGGGGTCATCGAGAACGGCAGGTCCAGCCGCGGGCGGCTCAGCAGCAGCGCGTCGCGGATGCGGTCGATGATCTCGCCGTAGGTGAGCACGTCGGGGCCGGCGATGTCGAGCGACTGCGGACCTTCCGGGAGCGCCGCGAGGCCCGCGGCGCTGAGGTAGGCGATCACGTCGCGCCCGTCGATCGGCTGGGTCCGGTTGGCGCGCCAGGCCGGCAGCGGCATGACGGGCGAGCGCTCGACGAGGCGCACGAGGAACCGGAACGAGCGCGAGGCCGCGCTGATCACGATCGACGCCCGCAGCGCCACGCCCTCCGGCGCGCCGGCCAGCAGCGCCTGTTCGACCGCGAGGCGGCTGCGCAGGTGCTCGGACGGCGGGCGGTCCGCCGGGACGAAGCCCCCGAGGTAGACGATCCGCCGCACGCCGGCCCGCTCGCAGGCGTCGACGAAGTTCGACGCCGACCGTCGTTCGCGCTCGGCGAACGACCCGGCGCCTGAGCCCGCCGCCTCCATCGAATGGATGAGGTAGTAGGCGACCTCGATGCCGTCGAGCGCCTGCGCCAGCCCAGTCCCGGTGAGGACGTCGCCGCGCACGACGTCGTCGGCGCCCTCACAGGTCACCCGGCCGGGATCGCGGGCGAACGCGCGGACGCGATGACCCTCGCGTGCCAGGGCCGGCGTCAGCGCGGCCCCGATCGCGCCGCTGGCTCCGGTGACGAGGATCTCCATGGGTGCACAAGGCTACGAGCCGCGAGCCGGCGCGGCTCAGCGATCAGCCCCAGCGCGTCGGTGCGATCGACGATCTCGGCGGCGATCGCCAGCGACGACGTGGCCGCAGGCGACGGGGCGTTGCGGACATGCAGGACGCGCGCCTGCGCCTCGAAGGCGAAGTCGTCGAGGAGCGCGCCGCTGCGGTCGAGCGCCTGCGCACGCACGCCGGCGAAGGACGGGACGAGGTCGCCCTCGCGCAGGTCGGGCAGCAGCGTCCGCGCCTCGCGCGCGTAGGCCTGCGGGCTGACCGCGTAGCCGATCTCGCGCAGCGCGTGCCGTCGCCAGCGCCACGCCATGCGGTACGTGCCCGGCCACGTCAGGGTGTCGGCGGCATCACGCAGGCGCATCGACGACGCGCGCGTCGCATCGCGGGCGCCGACCGGGAGCGCGGTCGGGCCGACGACGACGTCGCCCTGCATCCGCCGGGTGAGGTGGACCCCGAGGAACGGGAGTGCCGGGTCGGGCACCGGGTAGATGAGCGCGCGCACGAGCTCCGGGCGCTCCAGGCGCAGGTATGCGCCACGGAACGGGACGATCCTCGGCCCGGCACCGGCGCCGCTCGCGACGGCGAGGCGGTCCGACCACGCACCGGCGCACGCCACGACGGTGCGCGCCCGCGTCGCCCCCTGCGCGTGGTGCACCAGCGCCCCGCCGGCGAGCGACTCGATCCGCGTCACCGCGCAACCGGTGATGACGATGCCCCCGCGGTGCTCGACGTCGCGTCGCAGGGCCTCGGCCACCGCGGCGAAGTCGACGATCCCCGTGTCGGGCGAATGCAGGGCGGCGATGCCGGCGGCATGCGGCTCGTGCTCGCGGATCTGGGCGGCGGTCAGCCGCCGGCAGCGCACGCCGTTCGCGGCCGCGCGGCGCTCGAGCTCCGCCAGGCGACCGAGCTCCGCCTCGCGGCGCGCGACGATCAGCTTTCCGCAGCGGTCGGTGGGGACCCCCAGCTCGTCGCACAGCTCGTAGAGCAGGCGCGCGCCGTCGACGCACAGCCGCGCCTTCAGCGACCCGGGGGTGTAGGCGATCCCCGAGTGGATCACGCCGCTGTTGTGGGAGCTCTGATGGCGGGCGACACCGGGCTCGCGCTCGAGGACCGTCACCGCCGTCCCGGGGCGCCGCAGCAGCGTCTCACGGGCGCTGGCGAGCCCGAGGATCCCGCCGCCGACGATCAGCGTGTCGCACGTCGTGGATGGGGTGGCGGGCGATGGCGGGTCCGGCGGCTGCATGCGCGGATCATGCCCGAAGGTGCGCGGCAGCCACCGTTTCCCGCATGTTGCGGGAACGCTCGCCGGGGGACCGGGGAGGAACTGCGTCGACGCCGGTCTATGAGGGCGGAGGCGCGGAAATCTCCCCGTTTGCGGACTCGCCGTCGGAGGCCCCGACCGAAAAACCTGCGCTGTGCGGAAAGCGGCGTTGCGCCTCCGCGCGCCGCTGTGCTTGATTGACCAGGACGTTGAAAGCAACCGTTCTGGGAGGTCGGTTCGAGGCATGGCGAAGGGTCGTACGGCAGCGGTGAAGGTGTCCTGCGAGGACTGCTTCTTCCATCGGAACATGCTCTGCGCACTGAACCTCGACGAGGCATGTGCGACGTACCGGCCCGACCATCCCGATGGCCTGCGCCCGCCCCGTCAGATGCGGCTCGTCTTCCGGCAGGAGCGGCGCACCCGGGCGACGTGGCAGTTCCCCAGCGCGGCCGAGCAGGCCGCGCTGCACGCGACCTGAGCACCCCCGCTCAGGCGACGGCGCCCGCCGGCTCGGGCTCGCCGCGCAGCGCGGCATCGCGGCGGACCCGCTCCGCGTGGCGCGCCATCCACTCGGAGCCCGGCGTGTCGGTCAGGCCGTGGGCGATGATCGACGTCACGACGCAGAGCGCCGCGAGGTTCGTGATCTGCACCCCGCCCGGGATGGCCTCGCCGAGGATGAACAGCGAGTAGGTCATCGTCGCGACGCCCTTGGGCCCGAACCACGCCATGAACGCCTTCGACTGCCAGTCGAGCGACCCGCCCGTGCCGATCAGCGACAGCCAGATCGCCACCGGCCGCGCGACGAGGAACGTGACGAAGACGATCGCCACGGCGGCCCAGCCGTCGGCGAACAGGCCCTTCAGCGGTCAGGATCGCCCCGAACACGACGAACACCCCGAGCTTCACGATCTCGACGATCTCCATGGCCCCCGCCTCGAAGTAGAAGCGCAGGTCCGGGCGCCGGACACCGAGCGTGATCGCGCAGACGAACACGGCGATGAACGGGTTGCCGTGGTGGGCGTAGGCGAGGATCCCGTAGGTCAGCACCGCGACGCCGATCGCGTAGAGCACCTTGTGGTGGTCCGGGATGCCGGCCTGGAGCCCGCTCCCGCGAGGCAGCAGCTTCGAGGCGATCCACCCGATCGCGATGCCGGCGGCGAAGCCGATCGTCAGGTCCTCCAGGATGAAGCGCCACCAGACGAAGTCGTTCTCCCCGATCGCCAGGGCGGCACTCAGCGCCAGCACCGGCGGCAGTGCGAGGCCGTCGTTCAGGCCCGACTCGAGGTTCAGCGAGTGGCGGATCAGCCGCGGGACGCGCGGGTTGGTGACGACGCTCGAGGAGAGCACCGGGTCGGTCGGCGAGAGGAGCGCGCCGAGCAGGAACGACTCGAGCCAGTCGAGCCCGACGATCCAGTGGGCGGCGAGCGCGATGATCCCTGCGGTGATCGGCATCGCGAGCACGAGCTTGCGCAGCGGCAGGCGCCACTCGCGCTGGAGCAGCTCCCCGTCGACCTCGAGGCCGTCGCGGAACAGGATCACGACGAGCGCGATGATCGCGAGGTCCGACACGAAGCTCTCCTGCGAGGTGAACCCCAGCACGTCGAAGCCGCCCTGGCCCAGCGCGAAGCCGGCCAGGACGTAGACGGCGGTCAGCGACAGGAAGCTGCGGCGGGTCAGACCGGACAGCAGGGCGCCGCCGACGAGCAGGGCGCCGAACGCGATCATCGCGATCTGAAACTCGTCCACCGCTATAGAGTCCCAGAACGTTCACGGAGGAGGGTCGACAGACGTTGCAGATCACGGTGCTCGGCAAGTCGCCGGCCTGGCAGGACGCGGGCGGCGCATGCAGTGGATATCTGTTGGAGGAGGATGCGACCGTCGTGCTCCTGGAGTGCGGGAACGGCGCGTTCGCAAAGCTCCGCGAGCGCCGCGACTACCTGGACGTCGACGCGGTCGTCATCACGCACCTGCACGCCGACCACTGCCTGGACCTCGTGCCGTACGCCTACGCGCTGCGCTACTCGGTGCGCCAGCAGCCGGTGCCGGTCGGCGGCTTCCCCGGCACCGACCACCCGGTCCGCCCGCGGCTCGTGGCGCCCAGGGGCGCCATCGGCCTGTTCCGGCGCCTGTCCGGCCTCTGGGGCGACGACGGGCTGATCGAGGACGCGTTCCGGATCAGCGAGTTCACGGCGGCTGACACCGTCGAGCTGGGCGCGATGCAGCTGCGGTTCAGTGCGGTCCCCCATTACGTCCCGACGTGTGCGGTCGAGGTCACGCCGGTCGGCGGCGGCGCGCGCTTCACCTTCGGCGCGGACCACGCGCCGAATCGCGAGATCGTCGCCTTCGCCGAAGGGGCCGACCTGCTGATGCTCGAGGCGACGCTCCCACGCCCGGAGCGCGACGGGGTGCGAGGTCACATCACCGCGCGCGAGGCGGGCGAGCATGCACGCGATGCGGGAGCGTTGCGGCTCGTGCTCACGCACATCTCGGACGAGCTCGATCAGGAGCTCGCGCTGCGCGAGGCGGCCGCCGCGTTCGGCGGCCCGGTGGAGATCGCCCACGAAGGCTCGCAGTACCAGCTCTGAGCGGGTGTCGCCGCACCCGCGTTCGGGTTATGCTGAACACGGATCCACCACCAGGGAGACGAGCCAGATGGCAGCAGCCAGCAACGCCGCACACGTCGTGCAGGAGGCGCTCGCGCATCCGTACGTGAGGCGCGCGATAGAAGACCCCGAGATTCGCGACAACGCTCGCACCGCCTACGCCTCGGCGCGCGAGGCGTTCGACCGCCTGAGCAACCAGAAGCAGCCGGTCTCCGCGCTGTTCGACGACCCGAAGGTCCAGAACAGCCTCAAGACCGCCGGCGCCGCCTTCATCGGCGTGCGCGCGGGCCTGCTCGCCAAGGAGAAGAAGAAGCGCCATTGGGGCCGCCTCCTGCTCCTGGCGATCGTGGGCGGCGTGCTCGCCATCGCGCTGAGCGAGGGTCTGCGCAACAAGGTGCTCGACCTGCTGTTCGGTGCGGAGGAGGAGTTCGACTACGTCTCCACGACCGCGCCGCCGGCCGCTGCGGCGCCCGCCGCTCCGGCCCCGGAGGCCGAGTCGGCCGGGTCGCAGGTCAACGGGTCGGCCGACGCCGAGCCCGTCGTGGACGCGGACGCCGAGGCCGAGGCGTAGGCCGCCGCGCCACCACGCTGCTGCGAAGGCGCCCCGCGGGGCGCCTTCGTCGTTCAGGCCCCGAGCGCGGCGACCACGGCGGGAATTCCCACGGCGGAGTCCGGGTAGGCGGGCTCCCAGCCGAGCTCGGCGCGCAGCTTGGCGTTCGAGGTGCGCCCGGAGCGCACGAGCGCCGCGACCGGGCCCGCGCCGGCGACGCGGCGCGCGAGCCACGCGGGCAGCCGCCGCGGCGGGCCGACGCCGAGCGCCTCCGCCGTGCGGGCCATGAACTCCCCGTAGGTCGTCGGGACGTCGTCGGCGCAGTGGTAGACCTCGCCGGCCGGTGCGGACTCCAGCGCCAGCGCGCAGGCGCTCGCCACGTCGTCGACGTGGACCACGTCCCAGGCGTTGCGCCCGTCGCCGATGACGGCGAACCGGCCCGGCTGCGCAGCCGCGTGATCATCTCGTGCGCGTACCAGCCGCCCGGGCCGTAGACATGGCACGGGCGGACGATCGTGACCGGCAGCCCGGACTCCAGCAGCAGCCGCTCGCCGCGCTGCTTCGAGCGTCCGTAGTCGGTCTCGACGGGCAGCGGCTCGTCCTCGACGAGCAGCCGCCCGTGCCCGTCGCCGGTGACGACCGTCGAGAGGAAGACCACCGTCGGCGGCTGCTCCAGCGCGACCGCGGCGTCGATGAGGTTCTCGAGCCCGACGATGTTGGCGGCCTCCAGCTTGGCCGGGTCGCGCTGCGCACCGGTCTCGGCCGCGGCGTGCAGCACGGCGTCCGGGTCCGCGTCGGCGAGCGCCGCGCGCAGCGCCGGCGCGTCGGTGAGGTCGGCATGGATCGCGGTCGTCCCCGGCGGCTCGGAGCCCGGGCGCCGCACGAGGGCGAGCACGTCGTGGCCGCGCTCGTTCAGCGTCGCGCACGCGACGGCGCCGATGAAGCCGCTGGCGCCGGTCACGAGCACCCGCATCGAATCAGCGGGCGAGCTCGTCGATCGCGACCGTGATGGCGAGCAGCAGCGGCACGTCCTCGCCGTCGGCGATCTCGATGCCGTAGGTCTCGCGCACGCGCACCCACTTCTTGGAGACCGTCGCGATGACGTCGCCGTCGCGCTTGACCTCGTACTCGTGGTCGACGACGTTGCCCTTGGCCTTCAGATCCTCGCCGTGCTCGACGTCGATGTCGAAGCGGTCGCGGATGCCGACGATCGCCTTGTGCACGGTGGCGAGCGTCTGGCCGTCGCGCTCGATCTCCATCTTGCCGCGCACGGCGACGACGCGATCCTGGATGTGCGCGACCTCGTTGCCGTGAGGTCCTCGAGCACGAAGGTCTTGCGCACCCGCATGGCCTTGCCGTTGACCTTGAAGGCCTTGTTGCCGTCGTCGTCCTCGATCCAGGAGTCGTCGCCGATCGAGAGCAGCTTCTCGCGCATGACGAACCGCCGTCCGTCGTCGCCGTGCCTGAGGAGTCCCATCGTGCGAGCTTAGACCGGCTCAGGTCACGACGGGAAGATGCGGCCCATCTTCAGGAACACGCGCAGGTCGCCCCGCGGTCGCAGGCGCCGGCGGGCGAGCAGCCTGCGCCCGTCGGCACGGCCCGCGAACAGGTCGGCCCAGTCGTCGAAGCTCACCTCGAGGCGCAGGTCGGCGCGAATGGTGCGGCGGCTGCCCTGCTCGACGCGCGTGCGGTCGCCGTCGAGGGTCAGGAACCACGGCTCGGCGTCCGTGAAGGCCCACTCGATCACGGTGCCCGGCCTGACCGCGCCCGGATCGGCCGCGCGGCGCAGCGCGTCGAACATCACGGCGATCGCCTCCGGGTCGCGGACGGCGGGCCGGTCGGGGCCGCTCAGGTTGGCTTCGAGCAGGATGCGGCCGCGCCGCGCGCGCTGCTCGAGCGGCAGGTCCATGGCGATCGGGAAGCGCGGGATCGACTCGATGTCGAGGCCGATCGCCTTCAGGCGGAACTCGAGCGCGCGCGTGCCCTCGATGCCGAGCTCGTCGTAGGTGAACCCGAACGTCGTGAAGTAGCTCTCGTCCCAGCCGGGCGGCTTGGCGATCGCGGAGGTGTACGGACCGACCTCGCGGATCGTCTCGACGATCGCGTCCTGGGTCTCCTGCGGATCGGCGGCGTAGAGGTCGGCGAGCAGCTTCACGCCGAACGCGATGTGGCGCTGCTCGTCGAGGGCGACGTTGCGGATGCCCTCGCGGAACCCGGGGAGGATGTCGAGCCGCTCGATGTAGCTCTCCATGAAGTGCTGCCCGGGCTGTGCGAGCGTGCCTTCGATGATCACGTGGTACAGCGTCACGGCCGCCGCGAGCTGGCGCGGCCCCGGGTCCTCGCGCAGCCGCCGGCACATCGTCTCCAGACAGGCGAAGACCTTGTGGTGGCCCCAGGTCAGCTGGTCCTCGGTCGCGCGCATGCCGCCGGCGATCGTGCCGTCGCCGAGCCCGACGACCTCCTGCATGAACCGCTTGAAGAAGACGGCGTGCCGGGCCTCGTCGACCTGCTGCGTGGCGATGAAGTACTTCTGCTCCTCCAGCGGCGCGGCGTCGATGTACGGCGAGAGCCCGTCGGTGACCGCGTCCTCACCGTGGAAGAACAGGGTGTAGAACCAGAGCGCGGCGCGGCGCTGGTCGGCGCTCATCTTCTCGTGCCAGTCGATCTTGTCCTGGCTGAAGTCGATCGCCGTGGCCGACCAGTTGCCGCGCTCCCAGCGCTGGTACAGGTCGGCGTAGGAGATGTCGGCGGTGACGGGCGAACCGCCCTGCCGCGGTGCTGTCGTGGCCATCACCCGATGGTACTGACCCGTTGGTCAGTTGTCGAGCGTCTAGGCAGTGAGCTTCGGGCTGGTCCAGTCCGCGGACAGGCGTGCGCTGAGCAGCTCGGGCAGCTCGTCGATCGCGACGCGCTCCTGGCTCAGCGTGTCGCGGTCGCGCACGGTGACGGTGCGGTCCTCGAGCGACTGGTGGTCGATCGTCACGCACCACGGCGTGCCGATCTCGTCCTGGCGGCGGTAGCGCTTGCCGACCGAGCCGCCCTCGTCGTACTCGACCTGCATCCGGCCGCGCAGCGCCTCGCGGACCTCGCGCGCGAGCTCGGGCTGGCCGTCCTTCTTGACCAGCGGCAGCACCGCGACCTTCACCGGCGCGAGCCGCGGGTGCAGGCGCAGGACCGTGCGCGTGTCGCCCTCGACCTCCTCCTCGTCGTAGGCGTCGACGAGGAACGCGAGCGTCGCGCGGTCGGCGCCGGCGGCCGGCTCGATGACGTGCGGCACGTAGCGCTCGCCGCTGCCCTGGTCGAAGTACTCGAGCTTCTCGCCGGAGTACTCGGTGTGCTGGGTCAGGTCGAAGTTGCCGCGGTTGGCGATGCCCTCGAGCTCGCTCCAGCCGATCGGGAAGAGGTACTCCACGTCGCTCGTGCCGCTCGAGTAGTGCGACAGCTCGTCGGACTCGTGCGGGCGGATCTGCAGATGGTCGGGCCGGATCCCGAGGTCCAGGTACCACGCGCGGCGCGCCTCGATCCAGTAACCGTACCAGTGCTCGGCCTCGGCCGGGCGGCACGAAGAACTCCATCTCCATCTGCTCGAACTCGCGCGTGCGGAAGATGAAGTTCCCGGGCGTGATCTCGTTGCGGAACGACTTGCCGACCTGGGCGATCCCGAACGGCGGCTTCTTGCGTGCGAACTGCAGGACGTTCTTGAAGTTGATGAAGATCCCCTGCGCGGTCTCCGGGCGCAGGTAGGCGATCGAGCCCGAGTCCTTCACCGGGCCGACCGTCGTCTCGAACATGAGGTTGAACTCGCGCGCCTCGGTGAGGTCGCAGTCCGGCCCCTCGCCCGGATGCTTCGAGGGCTTCTGCGGACACTGCAGCTCCTCGAGGTGGTCGGCGCGAAAGCGCCGCCCGCACGACTTGCAGTCGACCATCGGGTCGGTGAAGCCGCCGACGTGGCCGCTCGCCTCCCACACCTTCGGGTGCTGCAGGATCGCCGAGTCGATCGCGACGATGTCGTCGCGGTCCTGGACCATCGCGCGCCACCACTCGTTCTTGACGTTCGTCTTCAGCAGCACGCCGTAGTGGCCGTAGTCGTACGTCGAGCCCAGGCCGCCGTAGATCTCCGAGGACGGGAAGATGAAGCCGCGGCGCTTGCACAGCGCCACGATCCGGTCCATGGTCACGACGTCCTCGGGCATGGCCTCATCGTATGCGGCGGCCCGCGGGCATGGTGTTCCGCCCCGTCTTTTGGCACTCCTATACTGAGAGTGCCTATGCCGATCTACGAGTACCGACGCCCGGACGGCACGACGTTCGAGGTCATGCAGAAGATGGCCGACGATCCGCTGACCGCCGATCCCGAGACCGGCGTCCCCGTGCAGCGCGTCTTCCACCCGATCGCGATCCACTTCAAGGGCAAGGGCTTCCACAACACGGACTACGGCACGCGGCGCCGCAACCGCGAGCTGGAGACGTCCGCGAAGGACGGCGCCGACAAGCACGACGCCAAGATGGCCGACAAGGCCAAGGAGAAGGCGGCGGACAAGCCGAAGGACACGTCCGCCGACGGCAAGAAGCCGGCCGCGAAGGCCGACAAGAAGTAGCCGTCAGCCGTCGAGGAACCGGCGGACGCTCGCGCGCTTGCGCGCCGGGGAGACGACGAGCCCCGCGCCGCCGTCGGGCAACGTCATCGCACCGGTCGGTCTCAGGATCCGCGTCGGAGCGTTGCCGGACGTCGCCACGGTGGCGGCCAGGCCGGTCAGGCCCAGCGCGCCCATGTCGGTCTTGAAGGTCTGTGGCGCACGCCAGGCGATCCACGGCCAGCGGACGAATCCGGCGGGCGACAGGACGCGCGACTTCATCGCGGCGACGATCTTCTGCTGGCGCGTCGCACGCGTCAGGTCGTTCTCGCGCCGGTTGCACTCGTTCTTGCGGGTGCGGGCCAGCGCGAGCGCCTGCTTGCCGTCGATGTGCGTGGAGCCGGCCTTCAGGCGCAGCGTGTAGCCGCCGTTCCTGAATCCCCCGTTGATCCTCGAGACGACGCAGCCGCCGGTGTACGTGACGCCGCCCATCGCAGTCGACGAGCTTCGGGAACTTCGCGAAGTTCACGACGACGACGTGGTCGATGTCGATCCCGAGGTAGCTCTTGACGGTGCGTACGGCGAGCGCCGAGCCGCCGAGGGCGTACGCGGCGTTGATCTTGTTGAGCCCGAAGCCGGGGATGTTGACCACCGTGTCGCGCGGGATCGACAGCTTCGCGCTGTGCCCGCCGCCGACCCGCAGCAGCTGGATCGAGTCCGAGCGGCTGGGCCCCGACGTCGCCGCGCCCGGGCTCCTTGGTGCCCTTCGCCCGCTGATCGGAGCCGAGGATCAGGACCGTCGTCGGGCTGACGATCGGCAGGCCCGCCGAGGAGAGCTCCGCCTTCGTCTCAGCGTCGACGCGGTCCTGCAGGAACTGCGCGCTGAACAGGAACAGCACCCCCGACAGCGCGACCCATCCGGCGATCGCGAGCGCGATCCACTTCAGCACCCGGCCGATGCTCAGCGGCCTGCGTGCCCGCCGCCGCCCGGGGCCGGAGCCGTCCCCGGGGCCGCCCGAGCGCTTGCGCAGGTCCTCGAGCGACGCCGGCCCGCGCGCGAGCAGACGCGGGCGCGCGCGGTAACGGCGGTAGTTCGATCGAGCGGTGCGCGCGGGCTCACGCGGCACGCCGGAGTCGCCCGCGGGGGGCGCGGTGTCGGGAGCCATCGACGGATATGGTGGCGGCCATGGCGGCCACATGCGTCATCGGGGTCGATGTGGGCGGGACCAAGGTCCTCGCCGGCGCCGTCGACGCCGACCTCGCCGTCCACCATCGGGTCCAGCGCCCGACGCAGGGCCTGGACACCGATGCGCTGCTCGCGACGCTCGCGGAGATGGTCGCGGAGACCGCCGCGGCGGCGCCCGGAGAGGTGCTCGGCGTCGGCTTCGGCGTCCCCGCGGTGCTCGATCGCCGGCGCGGCGTCGTCGCCGCGTGCCCGCATCTGCCACTCGTCGGAGTGCCGTTCGAGGCGCTGATGCAGGAGCGACTCGGATTGCCGCTGGCGCTCGACAACGACGGCAACTGCGCGATGCTCGCCGAGTGGCGCCACGGCGCGGCGCGCGGGACGGACGATGCCGTGATGCTGACGATCGGCACCGGGATCGGCGGCGGGATCGTCGCCAACGGCGCGCTGGTTCGCGGCGCCACCGGCGGAGGCGCCGAGCTCGGCCACATGGTCGTCGACCTCGACGGCCCCCCGTGCCAGGGTGCCTGCCCGGGCCGGGGTCACTTCGAGTACTACGCCTCCGGCAACGCGATCGGGCGGGCAGGGACGGACGCCGCGGCGGGCGCGCCCGACGGTGCTCTCGGACGTCAGCTCGCGGCGGGGCGTGCCATCACCGGTGCGCTCGTCACGGAACTCGCGCACGATGGCGATCCCGAGGCGCGTGCGGCGATCGCCCTGATCGGTCACCGGCTCGGCTGCGGGATCGTGACGCTCGTCAACGTGTTCAACCCGGAGCTCGTCGTCATCGGCGGCGGAGCGATCGCGGCGGGCGACCTGCTGCTCGAGCCGGCGCGCGTGGAGGTCGAGCAGCGCGCGATGCCGTCGCTGCGCGACGCGGTGCGGATCGTGCCCGCGCACTTCGGCGCGGAGGCCGGGCTGCTCGGCGCGGCGACGCTGGCCTTCGAGGAGCTGTCGCCGTCGTGAGCGCCGCGGGCCGGCTCGTCGTCTGCCCCACGCCGATCGGCAATCTCGAGGACATCACGCTGCGCACGCTCAGCGTGCTGCGCGAGGCCGACGTCGTCGCCTGCGAGGACACGCGAACCTCGAAGGTGCTGCTCGACCGCTACGGCATCAGCGCACCGCGCGTGCGTTATGACGCGCACACCGAGCGTCGCGTCGCGCCGAAGCTCGTCGAGCGGATGATGGCGGGGGAGACGGTCGCGCTCGTCAGCGACGCCGGCATGCCGCTCGTCAGCGACCCCGGGCTCGTGCTCGTGCAGGCGGCGGCCGCGGCGGGGCTCGCGGTCGAGGTGCTGCCGGGTCCGAGCGCCGCGCTGACCGCACTGGTCGCCAGCGGACTGCCCGCGGAGACCTGGCGCTTCATAGGGTTCCTGCCGCGCAAGCGCGGCGAGCTTGCCGCTGCGCTGGCCAGTGAGGAGACGGTCGTCGCGTTCGAATCGCCCAAGCGCGTGCCGGCCACCCTCGCGGTGCTGGCGGAGCTCGATCCGGTGCGCCCGGTCGCGCTCTGCCGCGAGCTGACGAAGGTGTACGAGGAGGTCGTGCGGGGCACGGCGCAGGAGCTCGCCGACGCGTACGCGGGCAAGGAGGTGCGCGGTGAGGTCGTGCTCGTCATCGGCGGCGCGGCCCGCGGCGCGAGCGATGCGGCGGCGGCACAGGGCGCCGTGCGGCGCCTCGTCGAGGCGGGCGCCAAGCCACGCCCCGCGGCGACCGTGGTGGCGGAGCTCACCGGCCTGTCCGCGAACGACCTGTACCGCGCGGTCGTCACGGACCAGGCGTGATTCGTCGCTGATCTGCAACGGACCTGCGACCCGGGTCGCGCGTCCGGGCTGCGCGAGCCCGGCTGCGACTAGCGTCGCTCGCATGCCGTTGATGCTCCTGCTCGTCGCCCTCGCGTCCGCCGTCCTCGCGACGCCCGCCGAAGCCTCACGATGGGGCTGGCCCGTCTCCGGCCGTTCGCTCGCCGAGCGATTCCACTTCGACGCGCGGCGGCCGTTCGCCCCAGGCGGGAGCCGCGGCGTGACATTCGCCGCAACCCCCGGTGCGGACGTGCGCGCGGTGTGCGCCGGCCGCATCGCCTTCGCCGGAGACCTGCCGGCGATGGGGAAGGGCGTCACGATCCGCTGCGGGCGCCTGGCGGCGACGGAGATCGGCGTCGCGGATCTCGCGGTGCGGCGGGGTGGCCACGTGCGCCGCGGCGACCGGCTCGGCGTGCTTGCCGCGGGTGGCATGCTGCACCTTGGCGCGCGCATCGCCGCGCAGGCGCGCGGATACCGGGACCCGCTGGCGCTGCTCGGCGACGGTCGGGGTCCGCTCGGCCACCCGCTCGGCACGGCCCCGCGCGGTCGGGGGCTGCGGCCGCTCGCGGCGCCGATCCCCGCGCGCCGGCCGGGTCCTGAGCCCCTCGGAGTGTCACCGCTGATGCTCGCGGCGACGTGGCTGGGGCTCGGGCTCTTCGCCGGTGCCATCGGCGCCGGGATCGGCGTGCGCACCGTGCGTCGCTCGCGGCGGGTCGAGGCGAGCGCTCGCGCCGGTCTTCCCGGCACGCGCTAGCGTCCTCCAACCGATGTCCCGCCCCAGCTTCTACGTCACGACGCCGATCTACTACGTCAACGCCGCGCCGCATCTCGGGCACGCGTACACGACGATCGCCGCTGACGTTCTCGCCCGTCACCACCGTCAGCGCGGCGAGGACGTCTTCTTCCTGACCGGCACGGACGAACACGGGGAGCCGGTGGCGCAGGCGGCGGAGCGCGAGGGCGTCACGCCGCAGGAGCTCGCCGACCGCAACGCCGAGCGCTTCAAGGCCCTGGCACCGCGCCTGGACGCGACGAACGACTTCTTCATCCGCACAAGCGATGCCGAGCACGTCGCGAAGGTCCAGGAGATCCTCGAGCGCGTCCGCGCCAACGGCCACGTCTACGAGGGAACCTACGAGGGCTGGTACTGCCCGCGCTGTGCGGACTTCAAGTCCGAGCAGGAGATCGCGGAGGGCAACACCTGCCCGATCCACAAGATCCCGCTGACGCGTGAGCACGAGCACAACTGGTTCTTCCGGCTGTCCGCGTTCCAGGAGCCGCTGGAGCGCCTGTTCGCCGAACACCCCGAGTTCGTTCGCCCGCGCTCGCGCTACAACGAGGCGCTCTCGTTCATCAAGGGCGGCCTGCAGGACGTCTCGCTCTCACGCGCCAACCTGAGCTGGGGGATCCCGGTGCCGTGGGATCCCGCCCAGGTCGTCTACGTCTGGTGGGACGCGCTGCTGAACTACGTCACCGCGCTCTCGTACGCGCGCCCGGGGGAGGACCTGACGGACGAGTACTGGCCTGCCACGCAGCAGCTGATCGCCAAGGACATCCTGAAGTTCCACACCGTGTACTGGCCCGCACTGCTGCTCGCCGCCGACCTGCCGCTGCCCGAGCACGTCTTCGTCCACGGCTACCTGCTGCTCGACGGCGAGAAGATGAGCAAGTCGCTGGGCAACGTGCTCGACCCGTTCGAGGTCATCGACCGCTTCGGCTCCGACGCGCTGCGCTTCTATCTCCTGCGCGACGTGCCGTTCGGTCAGGACGGGTCGGTCTCCGCCGCCGCCTTCGAGCAGCGCTACGAGCGCGAGCTGGCCAACGATTTCGGGAACCTCGCGAGCCGCACGGTCGCGATGGTCCACCGCTATCGCGACGGCGCGGTTCCGCAGGTGCCGTGCGACGCACGGCTC
This sequence comes from uncultured Solirubrobacteraceae bacterium, assembly GCA_963817295.1. Lineage (GTDB taxonomy): Bacteria > Actinomycetota > Thermoleophilia > Solirubrobacterales > Solirubrobacteraceae > F1-60-MAGs163. Next base: position 95,561 of record CAWFOF010000010.1, read on the forward strand.
GACCGAGGACTTCGAGGGCCTCGCCGAGCGGGTCGCGCAGCTGCTCGACGACGTCGAGGTGACGCAGGCGCTCGAGGAGATCTGGGAGCGCGTGCGCCGGCTGAACCGCTACGTCGAGGAGCGCGCGCCGTGGGTGCTCGCCAAGGACGAGGCCTCGGCGGGTGAGCTCGACACGGTCCTTGCGACGCTGATCGAAGGCCTGCGCGTCCTGACGGTGCTGCTGGCGCCGTGGCTGCCGGCGTCGTCGGCGAAGCTGCTCGCGGCGCTCGGCACGCCCGACATCGCCTACGACTGCGCGCGCCTGGGCGCCGGCCGCGTGCAGCAGGTCGAGCCGCTCGAGCCGTTGTTCCCCAAGCAGCCGTGAGCCGCCCTGCCGCGTGATCGACAGCCACACCCATCTGGACTCCTGTGATCCGCCGAACGAGGAGCTCGTCGCGGCGGCCGGTGCGGCGGGCGTGCGGCGCATCCTGACCGTCGGGATGGACCCGCAGAGCTGCCGCAGCGCGCTGCGTCGCCGCGGAGGCCTTCCCGCAGGTTCACGCGGCGATCGGCCGCCACCCCAACAGCGCGAGCGGCTTCGACCGAGGCGGCGCTCGCCGACCTGCGGACGCTGGCGGCCCACGAGCGCTGCGTCGCGATCGGGGAGACCGGCCTGGACTTCTTCCGCGACCGCACGCCGCGCGAGGACCAGGAGCGCGCCTTCGAGGCGCAGATCGAGCTCGCGCGGGAGCTCGGCAAGCCGCTGGTCATCCACACGCGCGCCGCCGAGGACGACACGATCCGGACGCTCGCGCGAGCGCGCGGGCGGCGTGCGCGTGATCCTGCACTGCTTCTCGATGCCCGCCGAGCTCGACGCCTGCCTCGCGGAGGGCTGGTGGATCTCGTTCGCGGGGAACGTCACCTACCCGAGGAACGGCGACCTGGCGGCGGCGGCGGCGCGCGTCCCGGCCGACCGCATCCTGGTCGAGACCGACGCGCCGTACCTGACGGCGCAGGCGGTGCGCAAGGAGCGAAACCAGCCGGCGTTCGTCGTCCACACCGCCCGCTTCGTCGCCGAGCGGCGCGGCGTCAGCTACGAGCAGCTCGAGCTCGACGTCGAGCGCAACGCGGCCGAGCTGCTTCGGATGGTGAGCGACGATCTCGGCCGGCGACGGCGGCACTGCCGGCGCAGCCGAGCCTGCGCCGCATGCGCGAGCACGCGATCCGTCCCAAGCGCGACCTCGGCCAGAACTTCCTCGTCGATTCGAACATCCTCGGCGTGATCGACCGGCTCGCCGAGCTGGCGCCGGACGACGTCGTGCTCGAGATCGGCGGCGGCCTCGGGGTGCTCAGCGAGCATCTGGCGCCGCTGCTGCGCCCATGTGCACGTCGTCGAGCTCGACCGTGCGCTGGTGCCGCCGCTGGAGGAGGCGCTGGCGCCGTTCGCGAACGCCACGCTGCACGTCGGCGACGCCATGCAGCTCGACCTGGCGGCGCTCGACCCGCCGCCCACGAAGGTCGTCGCGAACCTGCCCTACGGCATCGCGGCGACCGCGATCCTGCGCACGATCGAGGAGCTGCCCGAGCGTGACGCGCTGGGTCGCGATGGTCCAGAAGGAGGTCGGCGTGCGGCTCGCCGCCAAGCCGGGAGACGACCTCTACGGCGTCCCGTCGGTGATCGCCCAGCTCGCCTGCGAGGTCCGCGTCGCGCGGTCCGTGTCGCGCACCGTCTTCGTCCCGGTGCCGAACGTCGACTCGGTGCTCGTCGTGCTCGAGCGGACGGGGCCGCCGCCCGATCCGCGCCTGCGCGCGCTGATCCAGGCGGCGTTCGCCCACCGGCGCAAGGCGCTCGCGCGGTCGGTCGACATCAGCGGACGCTTCGGGGCCGGCGCTCGCGAGCGCGTGCGCACGGCACTCGAAGCGCTCGGCCAGCCGGTCGACGTGCGCGCCGAGCGCCTCGGCCCGCAGGACTTCCGCGCGCTGCTGGAGAAGCTCGACGGATGAGCGCACTGACCGAGCAGGCCCCGGCGAAGATCAACCTCGGCCTGACGCTCGGGCCGACCCGCGCCGACGGGCGCCACGAGCTCGTCACCGTCATGCAGCCCGTCGCGCTGGTGGATCGCGTGCGCCTGACTCCAGCACCGCTCGGGATCCGTGCCGACGCGGTCGTCTGCCCCGGTGTCGAGGGCGACAACCTCGCGCTCGCCGCCCTCGCCGCCTTCCGCGAGCACACCGGCTGGCGCGGCGCCCCGGTCTCGCTGGAGATCGACAAGCGCATCCCGGTCGCTGCGGGCATGGCCGGCGGCTCGGCCGACGCCGGGGCCGCACTGCGGCTGGTCGCGCGCGCCGCCGGTGTGCGCGACGACGCGCTGCTGCGCGCAGATCGCCGCGTCGCTGGGCGCCGACGTCCCGGCGCAGGTGCGCCCGCGCCGCTACCTGGCCACGGGCGCGGGGGAGGAGCTGCGCGGGCTCCCCGACGTCGCGCCGTTCGGAGTCCTGATCGTGCGCTCCGCCCGCGGGCTGGCGACGCCGGACGTCTTCGCGGAGGCCGACCGGCTCGGCCTGCCCCGTTCGGGCGCGGTGCTCGAAGCGCGCAAGGCCGACCTCGTCGCGGCGCTCGCGTCAGGGGCGTCGCTGCCGGCTGAGCTGCTGCTCAACGATCTCGAGCCCGCGGCGGTGTCGCTCGTGCCCGAGCTTGCGTGGACGCTCGACGACGTGCGCGGGACCGGGGCCGAGCACGCGCTGGTATGCGGCTCGGGACCGACGGTGATCGGCCTCTACCCCGACATCGACCGCGCCCGCGCCGCCGCGATGATGCTGAGCGGCCGCGATCCGCTCCCGATCGCCGTCGAGCCCTGGTATCAGAGCGCCATCGGCTCAGGGCCCGACAGGGGCGGCGGCGCGTGAAGATCGGGCCGTACATCCTTGCGACGATCATCGCGCTGATCCTCGTGCGGAGGCGCAGGCACCTCGAGCCGCCGCTGCTCGCCGGCGGCGCGCTCGTGATCATCGCGCTCTGCGTGTACGGCACCGGGCTCGTCAAGTTCCCGGACCTCGAGAAGCTGCTGCTCGACATCGGCAACAGCCTGGGGAAGTGGACGTATCTGCTCGTCGCCGTGTTCGCGTTCCTGGAGACCGGCGCGTTCGTGGGCCTGATCGCGCCCGGCGAGACGGCGATGATCGTCGGCGGCGTCGTCGCCGGCCAGGGGAAGATCTCGATCGTCACGCTGATCGCCGTGGTCTGGGCGGCGGCCGTCGCGGGCGACTGCGCCAGCTACTACATGGGAAAGCGACTCGGCCGCCAGTTCCTCGTGAAGCACGGCCCGCGGTTCCAGATCACCGAGGATCGGCTCGGCACGGTCGAGGTCTTCTTCGACAAGCACGGCGGGAAGGCGATCTTCATCGGCCGCTTCGTCGGCCTGGTCCGGGCGATCGCACCGTTCCTGGCCGGGTCCGGGCGCATGCCGTTCCGGCGGTTCATCCCGTACGACGTGCTCGGCGCCGGGCTCTGGGCGACGACGTTCCTGATGCTCGGCTACGTGTTCTGGCAGAGCCTCGGCACGGTGCTGAAGGTCGCCAAGCAGGGCGCTCTGGGCCTGGGGATCGCGATCAGCGTGGTCGTCGGGATCGTCTGGCTCGCGCGCTGGCTGCGCGTCGCCGAGAACCGCGCGGACGCTCGAGGCGCGCTTCAACGCCGAGCTCGATCGGCCGCTGCTGCGGCCGATCCGCCCGCTTGTCCTGTGGCTTCGCGGCCCGGCGCGCTTCCTCATGCGGCGGCTCACTCCGGGGAAGCTCGGGCTGCAGCTGACGACCCTGCTGGCGATCGCGGCCGTCGGGTCGTTCGTCTTCTTCGGGTACTGGATCGTGATCAAGGACCGCGGCTACGCCGCGGCGGACAAGATGGTCAACCGCTGGGCCGTCGACCTCGCGCAGACGACCGTGATCGACGTCGCGAAGGTCGTCACCTGGCTCGGGGCGCCGGCGGTGATGTGGGCGATCGTCGCAGCTGAGCACCCTCGCGCTCGCCCTGCGGCGCAGGACGACCGAGGCGATCGTGCTGGGGGGCGGCATGCTGCTGACGATCGGGTTCGTCCGGCTGGCGAAGGACGCGCTCGAGCGCCCGCGACCCTCGAACGGGCTCGTCGAGGCGGCCGGCTACGCATACCCCTCCGCGCACGCCGCCTACGCGGTCGCGTGGATCGTGCTCGCGATCATCGCCGTGCGGGTGGTGCCGTCGCCCTGCGGGGACGCTGGTGGCTCGTGTTCGTCGCCTTCGCTGATCGCCGTCGTGGTCGGGTCTGAGCGCGTGCATACCTGCGCGTGCACTGGTGGTCGGACGTCCTCGGCGGGGCCGGAGCGGCGTCGATGAGCTTCGCGCTCGTCGCGGTGGTGACGCTGGTCGTCACCGAGCTGCGCAAGAATGAGGCCGGATGAACAACGAGTCCATCATCGTCCTGATCGCCGCGTGCAGCGCCGTGTTCGCGCTCGCCGCGTGGATCGGGCTGATCGCCGTGCCGGCCTGGAACTCCTACTCGTCGGTCTGGGAGCGCCTGGCGGCCCTCTTCCTGACGTTGTACTCGGTGGCCGCCTTCATGGTCGTCGGCGTCGCTCTCGGCGCCGTGGTCGTGTGGTTCTGGGACCGCGCGACCCTCTAGCGCCAGAAGGCCACGAGTACCGGCCGGCCCGGCACACCTACACTTCTCCCAATGTCCACTCCGGCGCAGGGCGCGCCGGCGGTGCCCGATCTCGAGGCGCTCGACGCCATCACCGACGCGGTCGGTTCCGGTGCCGGCCTCCCCGAGGTGGTCCGCGCAGCCGCACGCGCCCTCGACTCGAGCCTCGTGCTCAGCGATCGCGCGGGCCACGTGCTCGCGGTCGCCGCACGCTCGACGGCGGACGAGAAGGCGCTGCTGGCCGGTCGCGGGGGCGTCGAGGAGATCGAGCTGCGCGTCGCCGACGAGCCCGTCGGCACACTGAAGTTCCGCTCCCGCTCAGAGCCCGATCCCGTGGTCATGCGCCTCGTCACGACGCTCGTCGCCTCGGAGGTCGAGCGTCTGCGGGCGCCGGAGCGCGCCTCCGCGGAGGCCGCCGAGGGCTTCCTGCGCGCGCTGCTCGCGCGCGAGCTCGTCGGCGCCCAGGACGTCGTCGACGCGGCGGCGGCGCTGGGGATCGAGGTCACGGGCGGTGCCAGCGTGCTCGTCGTGCGCTCACACGCCCACGTCGCCGGCGAGGACGGCCGGCGCGCCCGGGTGCTCTCGCTCGTCGAGCGGGGCGCTCGAGCCTCCAGCGGTGACGCGGTCGCGGCGCTGACCGAGCGCCAGGAGGTGCCCGGCGACGAGGTGCTCGTCCTGATCCCGGGCGTCGACGAGGCGCTGGCTATGCGCGCGGCGGAGAGCGTGCGCCGCGAGCTGCAGGCGGGGCTCAGCGGGCACACGTTCACCGTCGGGCGCAGCCGTCCGTGTGACGAGCCGGGCGAGTTGCACCGCGCCGCGAGCGAGGCGCTGCTGGCCGCGAACGTCGCCGAGGGGGACGCGGACCGCCCGGTGCTCGCCTTCGACGAGACCGGTGCCTACCGCCTGCTGCTGTCGGCGATGGCCGAGGACCCGGCCGAGCTGCAGCGCTTCTACGCCGAGACCGTCGAGCCGCTCGTCGCCTACGACGAGCAGTACGAGACCGATCTCGTCGCCACGATCGAGGCGTTCCTCGACGCCGACGGCAACATCGCCGGGACCGCTCAGCGGCTGTTCACGCACCGGCACACGATCCGCTACCGGCTCGAGCGGGTCCGCGATCTCTCCGGCCTCGACGTCGGCTCCACCGACGGTCGCGAGAAGCTCAGTCTGGGTCTCAAGGCGATGCGGGTCCTGGGCATCGCGAACCGGGGAGGCCCGGCCACAGAGGCCGGCGCGGGAGCGGGCAGAGTCCCGCGGAGACGTTGAGAAACTTGCCCCTTCCTATCATGCTGTATTGTGGTAGATCACTGGTCAGAACGCCTGGCAATCGACTGGACGCATGACTGACTCAAGTCATGCAATGAATCTGCCGAAAGGGCGCGTATATGTCGCCGCGTGAGTTCCCCCACCCGGATCCCGGTCGCCGGAGTTCCCGACTTGCCGCCGCCCTCGGCGTCGCCGTCGGGTGCGCGCTCATCTGGGGCAGCCTCGCCGCGCTGAACCACTCCGTGCTGGGCTTCCACGCCTGGCCGACACCGGACCGCCCGCAGGCCGCGCGCCTCGTCGTTCCCGATCCTTCCCACGCCGATCGCGCGGGCGGGTCGGCCGCCGTGCGCCTTGCCGTCCGCGGCGGCAACGTCGTCCCGGCGGGCACGCTCGTCCCCGGCGCCGGCGGCACGGCCGTGACGGTCGGAACCACGCAGGGTCCCGGCGGCACGAACGACAACGGTTCCGGCACACGGCCCGGAGCGCAGGTCGGCCCCCCCGGTGGCGTGCTGGGCCCGGATGGCAAGAGGCGCCGCGGCACGACCCCCGCACCGTCCGCTCCCACCACCGGGACACCCGTCGTCGTCCCGCCCGCGCTCGTCGACACCGACGGGGACGGCCTCCCCGACGTCTACGAGACGGCGCACGGCATGAACCCGAGCGACCCGGCTGACGGCGCCACCGACAGCAACGGCGACGGCGTCACCAAGGCGGAGGAGTACCGGCGTCTCGTGAACACCCAGTCCGGCTCCAAGGGCAAGGGCACCGTTCCCGTCGACACGCCGATCGACGTCCCGGTCGTCACCCCGCCGGTCGAACCCGCCCCTGCCCCCGATCCGACGCCGGCCCCCGACCCGCAGGCGACGCCGACACCGGCCGCGCCGCCCGAGCCCGTGACGCCCGTCGACCCGCCGCCCGCCGAGCCGGCCCCGCCGACCGATCCTCCGGCGGTCGATCCGCCGGTGGTCGATCCGCCCGTGGCCGATCCGCCGGTGGCCACGCCGCCCGTCACCGACCCGCAAGACTGCGGGACCGATGCTCCCGCGGACCCCGTCGCCGCGCAGGACACCGCACCGGTCGCGCCCGCCGACACCACGGCCACACCCGCTCCAGCCGCCTGAGCGGGGCCAAGGCCGCATACGATCCGCGCGATGCGGATCGGGATCATCACCGGCTCGGGAACGTACGCGCTCGCGGGACTGGAGGTTGTTGACGCGCACGATGTCGCGACGCCCTATGGCACCGCGCGCGTGACCGAGGGCGGGCTCACCGGCCGGCGCGTCCTGCACGTGAGCCGCCACGGGGACGGGCACCGGCTCGTCTCCCATCAGGTCGAGCACCGGGCCAACATCGCCGCGCTGCGGGAGCTGGACGCCGAGGCGATCCTGGCCGTGACCGTCTGCGGCGGGGTCGATCCGGGCCTGGACCTCGGCCAGCTGGTCGTGTTCGACGACCTGCACTTCCCGTCCAACCGGCTGGCGGACGGCGAGCTCTGCACGTTCCACACCGAGCCCGGGAGGCCCGGCCGCGGCCACTGGGTCTACGAGGGCCCGTTCAGTGAGCACCTGCGCGCGGCGCTGCTCGAAGGCGCCCGTGGTCAGGGACATCGCGTGCGCGACGGGGGCTGCTACGGGCACGTCGACGGCCCGCGCTTCAACACGCGCGCTGAGATCCGTGCGCTGGCGCAGGCGGGCGTCGTGGCGGTCAGCCAGACGGCGGGGCCGGAGACCGTGCTCGCCGGCGAGGCCGGGATCCCGTATGCGCTGATCGGATTCGTCACCGACTACGCCAACGGCGTGCACGCCGAGGCGACGCCGGTCGCCACGCTCGTCGAGCTGATCCAGGAGAGCACGGGGCGCTTCTCCTCGACGCTCTCCGCCGCCCTCGAGCTGATCGACCCGGGGAAGCTCGAGCCGGTTGGCACCACGCTGTCGTGGGACTGAGCAGCGGTGACGATCGACGCCCCCGCCGTCGTCGTCCTGGACGCGCTCGCGGCGCCGGCCGATCCGGAGCTCGACCGCGTGGTGGGGCCGGGCGCGGCCCAGCGGCTGCGCCGTGAGCTGCGCGCGATCGCGCGGCGCTGGGCGGCCGCCGTCGCCCCAGGCCGGGCCTTCGAAGCGACGACGCCCGCGGCGGCGCTGATCGCGCTGGAGGGGCATTCCGGCCCGGTGATCCTCGTCGCGCCCGACATCCCCTCACTCGGTCCGGAGCATGCCCGCGCGACGCTCGACGACCTGGAGTCCGGCATCGGGCTCGTCGTCGGCGCCGCCCACGACGCAAAGCCCTACCTCGTCGCGACGGGCACCTGTGACGCGACGCTGATCGCCGCCGCCGGAGCGGACTTCGAGGAGCTGATGGCGCTCGCCCGCCGGAGCGGGCTGACCCTGGCGATGATCCGGCACGAGCGCCGGCTGGCGGCTGCCGCCGACGCACGAGCGCTCGCCCTCGACCCGCTGGCGCCCGCCGCACTCGTCGCCGAGCTCGGCTATCTGAGCGCCCTGCGCCGCGACGAGATCGCGTGGGCGGCGCGTGAGGAGTACAACCCAGGTATGAGCGATTGGATGGAGAAGCGACGCGAGGCCCGGCGCTCCGTCGAGGAGGCGGGCGGCGGCGAGGCCGAGGGCTTCGAGCAGTCCGAGCAGGAGCTGATCGAGCGCGCCGAGAACTGGGAGGGCCGCTCACCCGAGCACGACGCCTTCCCGGCGGAGGAGCGCGGCGACGCCGAATACGGCGAAGCCGACCATGAGCGCACGTCGGAGGACGACGGCTCGCGGCGACGGCGAATAGCCCCGAACCATCGCGTACCCTCGGCGGGCACACCCGTTGGGGGGTGGTGTAACGGCAGCACGGCGGCCTTTGGAGCCGTCAGGTCGGGGTTCGAATCCCCGCCCCCCAGTCGTGGGCGCAGGTAGGCTGTGGGTGTGATCGCCCCCACCGTCGTCATCATGGCCGCCGGCCAGGGGACGCGCATGCGCTCGCGCACCCCGAAGGTTCTCCACGATCTCTGCGGGATGCCGATGATCGCGTGGCCGATCGCCGCCGCGCGCGAGGCGGGCGCCGGCCGGATCGTGGTGGTCGACTCGGCGTCGCGACCGCTTGGAAGGCCACCTGGAGGACGGGATCGAGGTCGCGATCCAGCCCGAGCCCAACGGGACCGGCGGCGCCGTCGCCGCGGCCGCGTCCCACATCGACGCGGGCCAGGTGGTCGTCGTGCTCAGCGGTGACGTCCCGCTCGTCTCCGCCGCAGTGATCGCCGAGCTCGTCGGCGCTCACGCCTACGCGCGGGCCGCGGCCACCGTCGCGACGACGATGCTGGACGACCCCTCCGGGTACGGCCGGGTCGTACGCGGGGCCGACGGCGACGTGACGCGGATCGTCGAGACCAAGGCGACCGGCGACGCCACGGCCGAGGAGCTCGCGATCCACGAGGTGAACACCGGCATCTACGTCTTCGACGGCGGCGCGCTGCTCGCCGCGCTGCCCAAGCTCACACCCGAGAACGCGCAGGGCGAGCTCTACCTCCCCGACGTCCTGGCCGCGCTGCGCGAGAACGGAGCGACGGTGGCCGCGCACGTCGTCGACGATCCGCTGATCGTGCTCGGCATCAACGACCGCACACAGCTCGCGCAGGCGCGTGAGATCGCACGGCGGCGCATCGTCACGGCGCACCTGCTGGCGGGAGTGGACGTCGTCGATCCCGCATCCACGATCATCGACGCGGGCGTCACCATCGGCCAGGACACGGTTGTGGAGCCCTTCACGGTGCTTCGCGGCGCCACGAGCGCCGGGGAGGGCTGCCGGATCGGCCCGGGGGCGACGCTCACGAACGTGGCGCTCGGCGACGACGTGACCGTGCTGCACACCTACGCGATCGACTGCGAGGTCCGCTCCGGCGCGAGCGTCGGGCCCTTCGCGTACCTGCGGCCCGGCACGCTGCTGCGTGAGAAGGCGAAGATCGGGACGTTCGTCGAGGTCAAGAACTCCGACATCGGCGAGGGCACGAAGGTGCCGCACCTCTCCTACCTGGGCGACACGGACGTCGGGCCCGGGATCGAACCTCGGCGCCGGGTCCATCACCGCCAACTACGACGGGGTCAGCAAGCACCGCACCACGATCGGCGCCGGCGTGAAGGGCAGCGTCGACACGTCGTACGTGGCGCCGGTGACCGTCGGCGACAACGCGTGGACCGCCGCCGGGAGCGTCGTCACCGAGGACGTGCCGCCGGGCGCGCTGGCCGTCGCCCGCGCGCGCCAGGTGAACGTCGAGGGCTACGACGCGCGTCGTCGCGCCGAGACGCGAGGTGACGTCATGACCGGGCCCATGCCTACACTCCCCGGCGCTGAGTGGCCCGCGCCCCAGCCGCACCCCGACATGAGCCACAGCCTCCGGATCGACTACGACAAGCAGCTGATGCTGTTCTCCGGTCGCGCCAATCCGGAGCTCGCCAACAAGATCGCCGACCGGCTCGGCGTCGACCTCGGCCCGGTGACGCTGAAGACGTTCTCCAACGGTGAGGTCTACTGCCGCTTCGAGGAGTCGATCCGCGGGGCCGACGTGTTCATCGTGCAGCCCACGTGCGGCAATCCAGCCAACGGCATCACCGCGAACGACGCGCTGATGGAGCTGCTGGTGATGATCGACGCCGCGGTCGGCGCGTCAGCCCACCGCGTGATCGCCGTGACGCCGTGGTACGGCTACTCGCGCCAGGACAAGAAGTCCGCGCCGCGCGAGCCGATCAGCGCGCGGCTCGTGGCCCGGATGCTCGAGTCGGCCGGCGCCGACCGCGTCCTGACGATGGACCTGCACGCCGGCCAGGTCCAGGGCTTCTTCCAGATCCCGGTCGATCACATGACGGCGCTGTTCATGCTGACGCAGTACTTCGACGACCTCGGGCTGCAGGACCTCGTCGTCGTCTCGCCGGATGCCGGCCGCGTGAAGCTGAACAAGAAGTTCGCCTCCAAGATCGGTGCCGAGCTGGCGATCCTCGACAAGGAGCGCCCGGCCCAGCAGGTCGCCGAGATCGGGTACGTGATCGGTGACGTGGCAGGGAAGACGGCGCTGATCGTCGACGACCTGATCGACACGGCCGGCACGCTCAAGGCCGCGGGCCAGACCGTCCTGGACGCCGGCGCCCGGCGCGTGTTCGCCGCCGCCACGCACCCCGTGCTCAGCGGCGCCGCGTACGAGAACCTCGCGGCGGCGGGCTTCGAGCAGATCGTCGTCACCGACACGATCCCGCTGCGCCCCGGCGCGCCCGACAACATCCGCGTGCTCTCCTGCGCCGACCTGCTGACCGACTCGATCCGCCGGATCTTCACCGACGACAGCGTGTCCGAGGTGTTCGGCGGCGAGAACCAGCTGTTCTGACGGAGGGTCCGCCGCCGCGGCCGGCACACCGGTGGGGCGAGCGATGAGCGGCGCGGATCCGCCATCGCTGCGTTGACCGATAGCGGTGCTATCGGTCTGCCGCATCGCCGTCGCCCCGCTTGCTCCTCGCCCACCCCACCGGCGCGTCGTCTCGTGGCGACGAACCCTCAGTCAGAGTTCTGATGGCGTGTGGGGCTCTCGGGCTCCTACCCGCCGATGACGAACCCTCGGTCGGCGAGGGTGGTGAGGGCGTCTTCGAAGGCGGGGAAGTCGCGGCTGAGCAGGTGGTCGAGCGGGCGGCCGGATGGCCCGCTCGTGCGGACCCATCGGCGCAGCAGCGGCTCACCGACGCGGTCCTGTGCCTCCTGGGTCAGCGCGAGCAGGATCGGCAGCTCGGGCCGGTGATCGAGTTCGCCGGTGATGACGGCGATCGGGTCGACGGCGAGCACCGTGCAGAGCTCGTCGTCGCTCAGTCCGAGGCGCTCCATCAGCTGCGACCGCGGGCGAGTCCACGGGGCGACTAGGGGTTGCGGGCCTGAAGGTGCTTGGCCGGAGGGGGCTGCTTCTCGCCCGGCCAGAATCCGGTCACGTGCCGGAAGGCCTTGGCCCCGGCCCGGTCGACGACGGCCGTTGTGACGGCGAACGTCGTGGCCCTCAGTGCGGCGGACATGACGACCTGGCCCCAGGTGGCGTCTTCGGTGCGCGCCTTCGGTGGCCCGGTCCCGTGCCGGCGCTCGTACGTCGACTCGTAGGCCTTCGCGGCGATCCGCGACGCTCCGATCCCCAGGACGATGCCGATCGGCTTGTAGATGATCTTCGCAAGCACGCCGTCAGCCTACCCGGGTGCAAGGGAACCGACGCGCGCCGGGCGGCCCGACGACTACCCTCGTGGTTCGTGTCGCTGCGACGGTCGTTCGTCATCGCCCTCTCGGTCGCCGCGTTCCTCGTCGTCTCCTTCATGATGGCCCGCTTCCTCACACAGGAGAACCGCGAACGCGCCGCCGTGACCGATCTCCTCGTCGCCCAGGCGCGCGGGGACGCCTCGGGCATGGTCGCGCTGCTCGACGGATGCGACGCCGACGCCGCCTGCCGCGCGAACGTGACGCGCCAGGCACGTCGCCTGCAGCGCTCCGGCGCGTGAAGATCCTGAGCTACCAGTCCTCGACGAGCTACGCGATCGGGAGCAAGCGCGGCCCGACGCGCGTCGCGTGGAACGTGAACGACACCGGGTTCCCCGTCGTTCAGTGCGTCCAGGTCGAGCGCAACGGCATCGCTGCCCTGAACGGCGGCATCGTCCTGCGGCGGATCTCGGCGCCGATCAGCGGAGGCAGCCTGTGTCGATGAGGATCGCGCCCCTCCTGGCCGCAGTCGCGCTGCTGTGCCTCGGCGTCACCGTGCCCGCGAGCGCCCAGACCCCGCCGCCCGTGACCCCGCCGACCACCAAGTCGCCGCTGGCGTCCGCGATCGTGTCGACGCCGACGAAGCGCACGCTCTATCGCGACGGGCCGTCAGGCCGCTACCTCGTCGACGGCACGTGGCTGAAGCGGCTCGATCCCGCGCGCAACGGCGATCGGCTCGGGTGGCAGCGGGACGCGTCGACCACCGGCTGGACGACCACCAACGTCCCCGACGCGTGGAACGCGACCGACGAGAGCGTCGCCTCCTACCTCGGCGCCGTCGGGTGGTACCGCAAGGACTTCCGCCTGCCGACGACGCGCAAGGGACCGATGTGGGTCGTGCGCTTCGAGTCGGTGAACTACCGCGCCAAGGTCTGGCTCAACGGTCATCCGATCGGGACGAACGCCGGTGCCTATCTGCCGTTCGAGCTGCGCCTGCCGCGCGGATACCTGAAGCGCACGCAGGTGAACCAGCTGGTCGTCCGCGTCGACAGCCGGCGCACGGGCAGCGACTTCCCGCCCGCGAAGTTCGACGCGCGCGGCAGGCCGCTCGGTGGCTGGTGGAACTACGGCGGCATCCTGCGCGAGGTCTACCTGCGCGAGGTCGACGACATCGACTTCACGACGGTCGACGTCCAGCCCGACCTTCCGTGCCGCACGTGCGCGGCGACGGTCCGCTGGAACGTGACGGTGCGAAACGCGGGGCAGAAGGGGCGGCGCGTGACCGTCTTCGGGCGCTTCGGCGCACGCGTGGTGAAGCTCGGCACGGCGGCGCTCGGATCGAAGGGGTCGGCGACGTTCACGAAGTCGCTGCGGGTCGGCATCCCGCGCCTGTGGTCGCCGGATCGTCCGTATCTGTACGACGCGTCGCTGAAGGCCGTCTCGGGCAAGGAGACGCTGCAGACCTTCACGCGGTCGGTCGGCGTGCGGTCGATCCGCGTGACGAGCGACGGTCATCTCGTCCTGAACGGCCGTCCGCTGAACGTTCGCGGCGTCGGTCTGCAGGAGGACTCGCGCCTGAAGGGCTTCGCGATCGACAACGCCGAGCGCGACACGCGAGCTCGCACTCGTCAAGGACCTCGGCGCGACGCTGATCCGCAGCCATTACGCGCTTCACCCGTACACGCTCGAGCAGGCCGACCGGCTCGGACTGCTCGTGTGGTCGGAGATCCCGGTCTACCAGGTCGACACCGAGGAGATCGCGAAGGCGCCGGTGCGCGACGCCGCGGTCAAGGTGCTGCAGGGGAACGTGCTCGCCAACCGCGATCATCCGTCGGTGCTCGTGTGGTCGATCGGCAACGAGCTCAGCGCACGGCCCGGGTCCTGTCCAGGCGGCCTACATCCGCGACGCGGTGAAGGCGGCCAAGGCGCTCGACCCCACCCGGCCCGTCGCGCTGGCCGTGGCCGCGGCGCCGACGGTCGGCTGCCAGTCGGAATACGGCCCGCTCGACATCATCGGCCTGAACGACTACTTCGGCTGGTACCCCGGGACGAACGGGGTGATCGCCGACCGCGACCTGCTGTCGGAGTACCTCGACTCGGTGCGCGCCTGCTACCCGAGCAAGGCACTGATGATCAGCGAGTTCGGCGCCGAGGCGAACCGCGACGGCCCGCCCGAGGAGCGCGGCACGTTCAGCTTCCAGCAGGACTTCGTGAACTTCCATCTCGGCGTGTACGCCACGAAGCCCTGGCTGTCGGGCGCGATCTACTGGGCGCTTCAGGAGTTCCGCGTGCGCCCGGACTGGGACGGCGGGAATCCGCGGCCCGCAGCCGCCGATCCATCAGAAGGGCCTGGTGACGTTCGACGGCGTCCGCAAGCCCGCGTTCTTCGACGTCCAGCGGCTGTACCGCGCAACCCCGCAGATCGACGCGGCCACGCCACGGTAGGGGGCGGACGACCCCGGCGATCGGGCTGCCGGCCGCCGCAATTGCGATCTCGCTACCATCGATTGCCGCTCATGGCCGACTCGAAGACCACCGCCCTCACCATCTCGACCCGCTGCCCCGGAGGGCTCGCGCGCCACGCGCCGCCTGCGCCGTGAGGGCCTCGTGCCCGGCGTCCTCTACGGCGGCGACGGCGATCCCGTCACGTTTGCGGTCGACGCACGCGAGCTGCGCCACGCGCTGCACGCGTCCGGCGCGGTCATCGAGCTGTCGCTCGACGGGCAGACCACGCCGGCGGTCCTCAAGGACGCGCAGCGTCATCCGGTGCGCGGCGAGACGACCCACGTCGACTTCGTCCGCGTGAACCTGAACGTCGCGATCCAGGCCGTGGTTCCGGTCGAGGTCGTCGGCGGCGAGGAGTCGCAGGGTGCCAAGGACGGCGGCATCGTGGACCAGCCGGTCCGCGAGGTCAACGTCGAGGCGCTCCCGACCGCGATCCCGGAGTCGATTCCGATCGACGCGTCCGGGCTGTCGATCGGCGACACGCTGACGCTCGAGGCCGCGGTGATCCCCGACGGGGTGACGCTTCTCGACGATCCCGAGACGGTGTGCGTCACGGTCCTCGCTCCGCGTCTGAAGACGGAGGACGAGGAGGGCATCGAGGAGGAGACGCTGCTGATCGGCGAGTCCGCCTCGGCTGCCGACGAGGGCGACGAAGCCGCCGACGACGAGTAGCCGAGCGCGTTGCGCCGGCCGTTCGGCGGTTCCGCGCCGGTCGACTGGCTCCTCATCGGCCTCGGCAACCCGGGGCCCGAGTACGAGCGAACGCCCCACAACGTGGGCTTCCAGGTCGTGGCCGAGCTGGCGGGCCGCTGGGATCTGCCCAAACCCAAGCCGAAGTTCGGCGCGCTGCTGAGCGAGGGCCGCGCAGGGCTCCCGGGGGAACGCGGACCGCGCGTCGCCGTGCTGCAGCCGCTCACGTTCATGAACGAGTCCGGTCGCGCCGCCGGCCCCGCCCGCGGTTCACTGAAGGTTGAGCTCGAACCGCGTGCTCGTGATCCACGACGAGATCGACCTGCCGTTCGGTGACATCCGTCCTCGTCTCGGCGGCGGACTGGCCGGCCACAACGGCCTGAAGTCGCTGAAGCAGGGCTTCGCGTCGGCGGACTTCGGCCGCGTGCGGATCGGAGTCGGACGTCCCGGACTCGACCGACCCCGAGATCGTCTCCGCCTACGTGCTCGGCAGGTGGCGGCAGCCGAAGACGGAGGTCGAGGGACTCGTCCACGCCGCCGCCGACGTCACCGAGCGCGTCGTACTCGGCCAGCTCGAACTGCCCGCCGCCCCACGCTGAAGCCGGGTCGCCCCGGCGACCCCGGGGGGTGGCGCTGCCACGGGGGTGGCCCCCAGCGGGGGGCCCCCAGGGGGTGGCCCGTCTCGCCTACCGCATACGTCGTCGAGACGGGCCACCCATCCAGGGTTGCGGAGGAGGTGTGCCGTAGGACCCGGGCTTTGTTGCGGGCGTGCTCACATCCGCCTCATAGCATACGAACGTATGTGATAACGTACAGACGATGAGTACCGCTCGTGATTGGGACGGCAGCACGTACGACCGCGTCTCGGGTCCGATGGAGCAGATGGGCCTCGCGGTGCTCGACCGGCTCGAGCTCCGCGGCGACGAGACCGTGATCGACGCCGGCTGCGGCTCGGGGCGGATCACGAAGACGCTGCTGGACCGCGTGCCGCGCGGACGCGTGATCGGGGTCGACGGGTCGGCGTCGATGATCGCGGCCGCCCGTGAGCGGCTCGGCGATCGACCCGAACCTCGAACTGCGCGTCAGCGACCTGCTCGACCTCGATCTCGGCGATCAGGCGCGCGCCGACGCGATCCTGTCGACGGCGACGTTCCACTGGATCGCCGACCACGCCGCGCTCTTCACAGCGGCTGCACGCGCGCGCTCCGCCCAGGCGGGCGGCTCGTGGCCCAGTGCGGCGGTGCAGGGGAACATCGCCGCCACGCACACGGCCGCGCGCGCAGTCGGCGCAATCGAGCCGTTCGCGCCGTTCTTCGCCGGATGGACCGGTCCGTGGCGGTTCGCCGGCCGCCGAGGAGACCGAGGAGCTGCTGCGCGCCGCAGGCTTCGAGCAGGCACACTGCTGGCTGCAGGAGTGGCCCGTCACGCCGGAGGATCCGGTCGCCTATCTGACCGAGATCAACCTCGGCGCCCATCTGGAACGCCTTCCCGGAAGAGCACCGCGCACCTTTCGTCGCCGACGTCATGAAGCGCCTCGACCAGCCCGTGACGCTCGAGTACGTGCGGTTGAACATCGACGCCGTCGCTGAGAACCTGAGGTGGGCGCCCACGGCGCGCCTCGCTATCGTCGAGGGACACCAGGCCGCGCACCCGCGCGGTCCTTTGCCATGTCCCTGCGCCCGCTCCTTCATCAGCTCTCACACGATCCCGACGGCGCACGTCTCGCCCGTGAGGGTGGCCGCGCGTTCGTCTCGCTGTCACTGCGTCCCTACCTCGTCGCCGCGCTGCTCGACGGCGTGGACGACGCGATCACGGCCGGGCGCCCCGCGCTGATCGTCGCCGGCGACGATCGCCAGGCCCAGGACCTCGCCGCCGACCTGCGCACGTGGCTGCACCCGCGTCCCGTCCGCTTCTACCCCAGCCGCGGCGTCGCCTACGAGTCCCACCTCGCGCCGCCGCCGCACCTGGTCGGCCTGCGGGTCGCCGCGCTCGATTCGCTGCTCGCCGCCGCGGAGCAGGACAGCGACTCCGGCGAGCCGCCGGTCGTCGTCGTCTCCGCGGTCGCGCTGTCGGAGAAGGTCCCCGACCCGGCCATGCGCCCGCACGCGTTCACGCTGCGCAAGGGCGACCTGATCGACCTCGACGAGACCGCCGCACAGCTCGTCGCCGCCGGCTACGACCGTGTCGACCAGGTCGATGAGCGTGGCCAGTTCGCGATCCGAGGCGGCATCCTCGACGTCTACCCCGCGACCGAGGACCACGCGGTCCGGATCGACCTCTTCGACATCGAGATCGAGTCGCTGCGTCACTTCTCGACCTTCACGCAGCGCTCGCTCGGCGATCTCGAGTCGGTCGAGATCGCCCCCGCGGCCGAGCTGGCGGTCGAGCACCGCGAGCTCGCCGAGATCGCGGCGATCAGCGACGCCGATGAGCGTCCGGACGTCGCCGAGCTGCTGCCGGTCGATCGCTTCCATGCACTGCTCGACATCGCGCCCGCCGACGCCGCGGTGATCATCGCAGCCGAGGAGGAGATCGCCCCCGCGCTCGCCGATCACTGGCAGGACGTCTGCGCGGCGTTCCACGACGCCGACGCCCACCACCTCTACATCGCCCCCGACGCGATCCAGGCGGCGCTCGACGAGCGGGTCCAGATCCGCCTCTCGGCGATCTCCGGCGACCAGCCGTTCGAGTTTCGCGCGCAGGCCGCGGACGTCGGGGCGCGCTCGATGAAGGAGGCCGAGCCCGAGCTCGAGACGCTCGTGCGCGGCGGATATCGCACCGTCGTCGCGTTCGCCCGTCGCGGCGAGGGGGAGCGGGCGGCCTACAACCTGGCGCGCCTACGGGCTCCGTGGCTCGAGAACGATGGGCCGGACGTGCGCGATCCGGGCACGCCGGCCGCCGACGGCAGCCTCCACTTCGCCCACGCGACCCTGCGCGACGGCTTCGTCGCCGCGGGCCTGCGCCTGGCGGTCGTTCCCGAGCACCGGCTGTTCCGCCGCCGGCGGGCCGAACGCACCGGCGGGCAGTCCTCGTCGCAGCGCCGTCGCGGCCGGCTCGCGTCGTTCAGCGAGCTGCGAACCGGCGACATCATCGTTCACGAGGACCACGGCATCGCGCGGTTCGCCGGGTTCGAGACGAAGACCGTCGGGGCGATCACGCGCGACTACCTGGAGCTCGAGTACGCCGGCACCGACAAGGTCTTCCTGCCGGTCGACCAGCTCGCCAAGATCACCCGCTACGTCGGCGCGGGCGCCGCCCATCCGCCGCTCTCCAAGCTCGGCGGCAAGTCCTGGGAGACGATGAAGTCACGGGCGCGCCGCGCCGCGCAGGAGCTGGCCGGCGAGCTGCTGAACCTCTACGCCGAGCGCAAGCGCCGCCCGGGTCATGCGTTCCCCGAGGACTCGGCCTGGCAGATCGACTTCGAGGCCCGCTTCCCCTACCAGGAGACCGCCGACCAGGCCGAGGCGATCGAGTCGGTCAAGGCCGACATGGAGCGCCCGCAGCCGATGGACCGGCTGATCTGCGGCGACGTCGGCTACGGCAAGACGGAGGTCGCCCTGCGGGCGGCGTTCAAGGCCGCCGACGACGGGCGCCAGGTCCTCCTCCTCGCTCCGACGACGATCCTCGCCCAGCAGCACTACGGCACGTTCGCCGAGCGGCTGAAGGACTTCCCGTTCACGATCGACGTCGTCAGCAGGTTCCGCTCCGCCAAGGACCAGCGCGCGGTCGTCTCGAGCTTCAACGACGGCAAGGTCGACATCCTGATCGGCACGCACCGCCTGCTCGGCCGGGACATGCGACCGAAGGACCTGGGCCTGCTGATCGTCGACGAGGAGCAGCGCTTCGGGGTCAAGCAGAAGGAGCTGCTGCGCCAGCTCAAGCTGCGCGTCGACGTGATCGCGATGAGCGCCACGCCGATCCCGCGCACGCTGCAGATGTCGCTGGCGGGGATGCGCGACATCACGGTCATCGAGACGCCGCCGGAGGGCCGGCGGCCCGTGAAGACGTATGTCGGCGAATACGACGAGCAGCTGGTGCGCCAGGCGCTCGAGCGCGAGAAGGCGCGCGGCGGCCAGGCCTTCTTCCTGCACAACCGCGTGGAGTCGATCGACGAGACCGCAGAGCGGCTGCGCGGCCTGTGCCCGGGGATGCGCTTCGAGGTCGCCCACGGACAGCTCGAGGAGCAGGAGCTCGAGACCCGGATGATGAGCTTCCTGCGCGGCGAGGCGGACGTGCTGGTCGCGACGAGCATCATCGAGTCCGGGATCGACATCCCGCAGGCCAACACGCTGATCATCGAGCGCTCGGACATGTTCGGCCTGGCCCAGCTCTACCAGATCCGCGGGCGCGTGGGCCGCAGCCGCGAGCGCGCCTACGCATACATGCTGTATCCCAGCGCGGCGGCACTGACCGAGGATGCGACGAAGCGCCTCAGCGCGCTGTCGGACTACACCGAGCTCGGATCGGGCTTCAAGATCGCGATGCGCGACCTGGAGATCCGCGGCGCCGGAAACCTGCTCGGCGACGAGCAGTCCGGGCACGTGGCCGCGCTCGGCTTCGAGCTCTACCTCTCGATGCTCGACGACGCGGTGCGCGCTGCCGGCCCCGCCGACCTCGACGACGAGGCGGAGCCCGTCCGGCTCGACGTGAACGTCGACGCGTACGTTCCGGCCGACTACATCCCGTACGAGCAGGCGAAGATCGATGTGCACCGCCGCATCGCCGGCGCGCGCGACGTCGCCGACCTCGCGGGCTGCGCGACGAGCTCGAGGACCGCTTCGGCCCGGTCCCGGAACCGCTGGCGAACCTGCTCGCCCTCCAGCAGGCGCGGATCAAGCTCGGCCAGGCCGGCGCGCGCGCGGTGAGCTTCCGCGACGGGCTGCTGACGGTCACCCCGATCGACCTCGACGCAGCGCGCCAGGAGCGCCTGCGCGAGGAGCTGCCCGCGGCACGCTACGAACCGGGCCGCGAGCAGCTCTCGCTGCGCGTGCCGGACGATCCGCAGGAGCGGTTCCCGGCCGTCGTCCACGCGGCCGACGCACTGCTGGCCGTGACGCGCGCCGCGGCCTGAAGATCCAGGGGATTCGCCGCGACCGGCGCGGTGGCGCGTCGTTCGGTACGAAACGCCTACAATCAGCGACCTCATGTCACGACTCCTTCGTACCGCCCTGGCGCTCGGCGCCGTTTTTTTCGCCCTGATCGCGCTCACCGCCTGCGGGGATTCGGTCCCCGGTTCTGACGTGGTGAAGGTCGACAACACGACGATCGCCAAGACGACGTTCGCGCACTGGCTGGCCGTGTCCGCGAAGTCCCAGCAGCAGCAGGCGGGCGCCACCGCGGTGCTCCCCGACGCGCCGGACTTCACGAAGTGCATCGCCGCCGCCAAGGCCGCCGCGCCGACGCCGGTCAAGGGGCAGCCGAAGCCGACCGACGCGCAGTTCAAGGCCACGTGCAAGCAGCAGTACGACCAGCAGCGCGACCAGGTGATGACGTTCCTGATCCGCTCGCAGTGGCTCGAGGCCGAGGCCGCCAAGCAGGGCATCAAGGTCACGGACGCCGAGGTCAAGACCGCGTTCGACAAGGCGCGCAAGCAGGCGTTCCCCAAGACCGCCGACTACGTGAAGTTCCTCAAGACGTCGGGCCAGACCCAGGCCGACCTGCTCTACCGCCAGCGCACGCAGCTGCTCGAGCAGAAGATCACGGCGAAGATCACGAAGAACTCCGCCAACGGTGACCGACAAGGACATCCAGGCCTACTACGAGAAGAACAAGAAGCAGTTCACGACGCCTGAGACGCGCAACCTGAGCGTCGTCCTGGCGAAGGACGAGGCGACGGCCGCCAAGGCGAAGGCCGCGATCGCCGCGGGTCAGTCGTGGGCGTCGGTCGCCAAGAAGTACTCGATCGACCCGGCCGCCAAGGACAACGGCGGCACGCTCAGCAACGTCACCAAGGGCCAGGGCTCGCCGGTGTTCGACAAGGCCGTCTTCGGCGCCAAGAAGGGCGCCATCATCGGGCCCGGTCAAGACGGCCGACGGCTGGTACGTGTTCCGCGTCGACAGGTCGAAGCCCGAGAAGGTCACGCCGCTGAACGCCGCCACGAAGGCGCAGCTGAAGAGCACGGTCGCGCAGACCAAGCAGCAGACGGCGCTGACGAAGTTCGGCAAGGAGTACACGGACCGCTGGAAGGGCAAGACGGATTGCCAGAAGGGGTACGTCGTCGCCGACTGCTCGAACGCGAAGGCCAAGCCGGCGTCGACCGTTCCGCCCGGCGCGGTCCCGCAGACGCAGCGCAGACCGCGCCGTCGAACAGCGCGACGACGACCGCGCCGACGACCGGCGGGTGACCCACCGCACCGTGCTCGCCGCGCGCACGCAGTAGCGTTCGCGCGGTGAGTTCCGCGGAGATCACCGAGGCCCTCGGGCGCCTCGACGACCTCACTCGCCGTCTGCGCGTGGAATGCCCGTGGGACCGCGAGCAGGACGAGCGCTCGATCGTGCCGCACACGATCGAGGAGGCCTACGAGCTCGCCGACGCCGCAAACGCCGGTGACGACGCCAAGCTGCTCGACGAGCTCGGTGACGTCCTCTTCCAGGTGCACTTCCTGTCGCTGCTGCTCGAGGAGCGCGGCGCCGGCGACCTGGGCGTCGTGGCCGAGCATTGCCGGCAGAAGCTGATCCGCCGCCATCCGCACGTCTTCGGGACGCCGGAGGCGTCGGCGAGGCGCTGCGGGCGCGGACCGCCGGCGAGGTGCTGCGCAACTGGGACGTCATCAAGGCCGACGAGCCCGGTCGCGAGGCGGGCATCTTCGGTGAGGTGCCGGAGAACCTCCCGGCCCGCTGCTTGCGCGCAAGGTCCAGCGCCGCGCCGCGAGCAGCGGGTTCGACTCCGGCGACGTGCAGACGCCGCTGCGGGCCTGCCGCGTGCGTCGAGCAGCTCGACGCCGCCGCCGCCGCCGGCGCGGAGCCGCGAAGCGGCCTTCGACGAGGTCGGTGACGTGCTCTTCGCCGCCGTCAACGTCGCGCGCAGGCTGAAGGTCGATCCCGAGCTCGCCGTGCGCGCCTCGTCCGATCGCTTCCGCGCGCGAGTCGAGGCGGCCGAGGCGCTCGCCGCTCAGGCGGGCGAGCGCTGGAGCGAGCTGCCGTTCGACCACCAGCTTCAGTTCTACGCCCAGGCGAGACACGTACAGACCCCACCGGAGGACCAATGAGCCAGATCGATCGCGTCCATGCCCGCCAGATCCTCGACAGCCGCGGGAACCCGACGGTCGAGGTCGAGGTCGAGCTGCGGTCGGGCGCATCCGGGCGCGCGGCCGTGCCGTCCGGCGCCTCGACCGGCGAGTTCGAGGCCACGGAGCTGCGCGACGGCGGCGACGCCTGGGGCGGCAAGGGCGTCACGCAGGCGGTCGCAAACGTCAACGGCGAGATCGCCGCGGCCGTCGCCGGACACGACGCCGAGCGACCAGCGCGGCCTGGACGCGGCCCTGATCGCGCTCGACGGGACGCCGAACAAGTCGCGCCTGGGCGCGAACGCGATCCTCGGGGTCTCGCTCGCCGCGGCGCATGCGGCGGCCGCCGAGGAGGGACTGCCGCTGTGGCGCTACCTCGGCGGCGAGGGTGCGCACGTGCTGCCGGTCCCGATGATGAACGTCCTGAACGGCGGCGCCCACGCCGACAACAAGGTCGACTTCCAGGAGTTCATGGTCGTGCCGGTCGGCGCATCCTCGTTCTCCGAAGGGCTGCGGATGTGCGCGGAGATCTTCCACGCGCTGAAGAAGACGCTGCACGATCGCGGCCTTGCGACGACGGTCGGCGACGAGGGCGGCTTCGCGCCCGACCTCGGCTCCAACGAGGAGGCGATCCAGGTCGTGATCGCGGGGATCGAGGCGGCCGGCTACGAGCCCGGCAGCGATCTCGCGATCGCGCTGGACCCGGCGGTCAGCGAGATCTACGAAGGCGGCAGCTACGTGCTCGAGCACGAGGGCCGCACGCTGTCGGCACAGGAGATGGCCGCCTACTGGACCGAGATCGTCGGCCGCTATCCGATCATCTCGCTCGAGGACGGCATGGCCGAGGAGGACTGGGATGGCTGGAAGCACCTGACCGACGAGCTCGGGAAGACGCGTGCAGCTCGTCGGCGACGACCTGTTCGTCACGAACACCGAGCGCCTCAGGCGCGGCATCGACCTCGGCGTCGCCAACTCGATCCTGATCAAGGTCAACCAGATCGGCACGCTCACCGAGACGCTTCGACGCGATCGCGATGGCGCGCGAGGCCGGCTACACGTCGGTCATGTCGCATCGCTCGGGTGAGACCGAGGACACCACGATCGCCGACCTCGCCGTCGCGACCGGCTGCGGGCAGATCAAGACCGGTGCGCCCTGCGCGCTCGGACCGCGTCGCGAAGTACAACCAGCTGCTGCGCATCGAGGAGTCGCTCGGCGCGGACGCGACGTACCCGGGCCGCTCGGCCTTCCGCAAGTAGTCGCCCAGGGGGCTGCGGGCGGGCGCGATTCGCAGGAGACGGCCGCGGTACGGCGAATCGCGCGTCAATGGCTTCTGCCCGCAGCGCTCGCGCCCCGAGCCCGCGCCCCGAGCGCCGGGCTCCCGCGCAGCCTCGTGCGGTGCCGGGGAGCGCTCGCCAGTCAGGCATCCGCTGGGATCGCGTCGGACGCGTGATGCTGCTGACGTTGCTGATCGGCGTGACCCTGCTGTACATCCATCCGCTGCTCTCGATCTGGTCCACCCGCGGAGAGGCGGCCCGCCGCCGCGCCGACGTCGTGCATCTCCAGCAGGAGCATCAGCGGCTGGAGCGGCGCGTGAAGGCACTGCAGAACCCCAAGGCGCTCGAGCGCGAGGCGCGGCGTCTGGGCATGGTGCGACCCGGCGAGCGCGCCTACGTCGTCAAGGGGCTTCCCAGCGACTGAGCCTCCGGCCGCGCGCGCTAGATTCGCGGCGATGGGCTTCGAGACGGCGATCCAGCAGTGGCGGCAGGGCGAGCGCTTCGTCGGCGAAGCGCCGCCGGAGCAGCAGCGCGCTCTGCAGCGCGTCGAGGAGGAGCTGGTCGCCGAACTGCGCCGGCGACTGGGCGGCGCGTTCCTGGTGGACGAGCTCGTGGACCTCTACGAGCGCGGAACCGACTGGTGCCTGGACATCGCGACGATCGTCGCGCCGGGCGCGCCGTACGCGTGGGACGCGCGCGTCGCGGACGCCGCGTTTGCGCGCTACGTGCGCAGCGCGGGCGACTACGCCGGCGGGCGCCGGCTCGAAGCGCGCCCGTAGCGGGCAGGCCCGCGAATCAGTCTTCGGCGTCGGCCTGCGCCTCGTCACCCGCGCGGCGGATCACGATCTGATCCTCCTCGACGGTGACGGTGACGGGGCGGTGGCCCGCCCAGTACTCGGCGTAGACCGCGTTGTCGGCGACGGCGGGATCGAGCCACAGCCCGTAGCCCTCCTCGCCGTGGTCGAACGTTCCCTCCAGCTCGCGGGCGGGCCCGCGACGACCGCGGCCGCGGCCGCCTCGGCGACCCCGGCGACGGGGCCTGTCGTCCTCGTCGTCCTCCGCGGGCTCCTCGTCGCCGCGCTCGGCCAGCTCGGCTGCCCGGCGCGCCTCCTCCTCGGCCTTGGCGGCCTGCTCTGCCTCGAGCTCGGCGGCGATCAGGGCGTCGTCTTCGGCGCGCAGATCGATCTCGTCGTCGAAGTCCGGGCCGGCCGTATCGGAGTCGACATCCAGTGACAGATCGTGTTCCTTCTTGAAGGCCTCGATCTGCTGAACGTTGACCTCCAGCTGGTGCGCGATCCAGGCGTCGGTGCGCCCTTGGCGCACCCAGGTGCGGATCTGGTTCAGATGGGGCTTGAGTGAGCGTCGTGCCATGCGACCGGGGAGGGTATCGGAGCGGCCACCATCGCCGCCCCCCGCCTTGCACGCGGAGCGGCTCCTTGCGCCGGTGCCCCGGCGATTGGTACTTTGCGGGGAATGCGCCCGGAGGGCGCCGTTTGTGGGAGCGAGCGAATGCTGGTCCTGACCCGGAAGTCGAATCAGAGCATCATGATCGGCGACGACGTGGAAGTGTCGGTGCTGTCGATCATGGGCGAGAAGGTCCGGATCGGAATCCAGGCGCCGCGTGACATCCCCGTGTTCCGCAAAGAGGTCTACCTCGAGATCCAGCAGGAGCGCGCCGCTGAGATCGCGCCGGAACCGCTGCCGGTCCACGGCAACCCCGCGTCCTAGAGTCAGCCCATCACGTAGTACAGCGTCTCGAACATCGCCACGGTCACTCCGACGGCGACGGCGATCAGCAGCAGCACGAGCATCATGAACCGCAGGGTCCCGTGCTTGTGCTGGCGGTCCAGGCGACGCGTGTGCGTCCGCACCACGGCACGGTGATGCAGCTCGTCGCGACGCTGACGGTCCGCCTCGGTCTCCTCGTGGAAGGCCGTCTCGAACTCATGGATGCTCTGGCGAAGGCGCGTGGCCATCAACGGGAATCGTAGTGGCTGGACCGGGGGCAGGTCGCCCCAGAGTCCACGATCCGAGCCGCGGGCCGCGTTCTCGGCCTGCTTGAAGACCCCCGTGTAGCGCCGGTTTGCGGTGTTGCGGAAGCGCTCGGCGAACCCGGCGGCGATCAGCTCGCGGTTCACGAAGAGATTGTCCGGCGAGCGGAAGACGTACGCCAGGAGCCGCCCGTACCTGTCGCGCTGATCGACATCGAGCTCGAGGCGCACGGAGCGGCCCTCGAGCAGTCGCTTGGTCTCGGCGCTGGCCTGCGGGCCGTAGCACTCGACCGGCGAATCCGGCTTCACGGTCTCCGGCGTGTCGATGCCCGTGAAGCGCACCCGCTCCTCGACGGCCGCCCAGCGACACGATCATCGTGTCGCCGTCGACGACCCGCACGACGCGCGCGGTCTGGCCGCTCGCGACGGTCGTCGAGGCGTCCTGGCCGCAGCCGGCGAGCGCGGCGGCGAGCGACGCGGCGATGATCAGGAGCAGCGGACGGGTCATGGCGCGCACCGTACGCGCGGCCCGGGGCGCACACCGCTCCCGTCACACATGACGGGGCGGCCTGTGCGCGCCCCGTCACACGTCGTGCAGGCCTTGGTTCTCAGGCGATCGTGACGTCAGGCGACAGGTAGACGTCCTGGATCGCGTGGAGCAGGGCTGCGCCCTCGTCCATCGGCCGCTGGAAGGCCTTGCGCCCCGAGATCAGGCCCAGGCCGCCGGCCCGCTTGTTGATGACGGCGGTCCGGACGGCCTCTGCGAGGTCCGTCGCCCCCGACGACGCGCCGCCCGAGTTGATCAGCCCGGAACGGCCGAGGTAGCAGTTGGCCACCTGGTAGCGCGTGAGGTCGATCGGGTGGTCGGTCGTGAGCTCGGAGTAGACGAGCTTGCTCGTCTTGCCGTACGACTGGCCGTTCTGGTTCAGCGCGTTGTAGCCGCCGTTCAGCTCGGGCAGCTTCTGCTTGATGATGTCCGCCTGGATCGTCACGCCGAGGTGGTTCGCCTGCCCGGTGAGGTCGGCGGCCGTGTGGTAGTCGACGCCGTCGACCTTGAAGCCACTGTTGCGCAGGTAGCACCAGAGCACCGTGAACATGCCCTTCTGGTGAGCCTCTTCGAAGGCCGCAGCGACCTCCACGATCTGCCGGCGCGACTCCTGCGAGCCGAAGTAGATCGTCGCCCCGACGCCCGCTGCGCCGAGGTCGAAGGCACGCTGGACCGAGGAGAACGCGATCTGGTCGTAGTGGTTGGGGAAGGAGAGGAACTCGTTGTGGTTGAGCTTGCAGATGAACGGAATCCTGTGCGCGTAGCGGCGCGAGACGGTGCCCAGCACGCCGACCGTCGACGCGACGCCGTTGCAGCCGCCTTCGATCGCGAGCTTGATGATGTTCTCAGGGTCGAAGTAGAGCGGGTTCGGGGCGAAGCTGGCGCCCGCGGAGTGCTCGATTCCCTGGTCGACCGGCAGGATCGAGACGTAGCCGGAGTTCGCCAGTCGCCCGTGCCCGATCAGCGCCTGCAGGTTGCGCAGGACCTGGGGTGAGCGGTCGCTGCCGATCCAGATGCGATCGATGAAATCGGGGCCCGGCAGATGCAGATTCGCGGCGTCGATGGTCTCGCAGCGGTGGCTCAGCAGGCTTTCGGCATCCTCGCCGAGGAGCTCCTCGAGGCGGGACGTGGTCATTTCGGCGGTGGTCATATAGCGAACGGTACCCGCGATCGCCCTCGCGCGCGTGCGGGAGAACCCGGATTCGCGGTCTGCCGGCCCGGGTACGCTCCCTCGCCTATGGACCACGCGTTCACCGGGCCCAGCTACACCATCGGCATCGAAGAGGAGCTGATGATCGTCGACTGCGAGGGATTCGATCTCGCGAACGCGATCGAGCGACTGCTCGAGGACGCCCCCCAGGGCGACATCAAGCCCGAGCTGATGGAGTCCGTGCTCGAGATCTCGACGGACCCGTGCCGCAGCACGGTCGAGGCCGGCGAGCAGCTCCGCGCGCTGCGCGCCCAGGTCCGCGCCAAGGCCGCCGAGCACGGGCTGACGATCGGGTCCGCCGGGACGCACCCGTTCGCGATGTGGGAGGACCAGCGGATCGTGGGGCGCGACCGCTACCGCGACATCGTCTCCGCGCTGCGCTTCGTCGCTCGCCAGGAGCTGCTGTTCGGGATGCACGTCCATGTCGGCGTCGAGGGGGCCGACAAGGCGATCCACGTCGCCAACGGGATGCGCGTCCACATCCCCGTGCTGCTGGCGCTGTCGGCGAACTCACCGTTCTGGCGTGCTCAGGTCTCCGGCCTGCACTCGACGCGTACGCCGATCTTCCGTGCGTTCCCGCGCGTGGGCGTGCCGCCGAGCTACCACGACTGGGAGGACTTCTCCAGCGAGATCGACTTCATGGTGCGCAGCGGCGTGATCGCCGACTACACCTACCTCTGGTACGACGTCCGTCCGCACCCGCGCCTGGGCACCGTCGAGATCCGCGTCTGCGACAGCCAGACGCGCGTCGAGCACACGCTCGCGCTGGCCGCGCTGATCCAGGCGATGGTCAAGGAGCTGTGCGAGCACTACGACGCCGGACTGGAGCTGGCCCACTACCCGTGGCAGATGCTCGACGAGAACAAATGGCTGGCGGCCCGTCACGGCCTGGACGCCGAGCTGGTGGACCTGCCGAGCTCCGACCGGGTCGGAGCGCGGGCGCTGACGGAGCGCCTGGTCGGCCGGCTGCGAGAGCACGCGCAGGACCTCGGATCGGAGAACGAATTCGGCGGCATCGAGGATCTGCTGCGGCGCGGCACGGGCTCGGCGCGGCAGATCCTCGTCTACGAGACCAACCAGGACTTCCGCGAGGTGATGAAGGAGATCGTCGAGGCAACGGCCGAGCCGTAGGAAATACCATCGGGAGACCCGGCTGCGTGTACTAGCATCAGCAGCCCGATGCCCCAGGCGCCCGACCTCTTCGTCGTCTGTAAGAACTGTGGCTCGGAGGTTTCGAGCTACGTCACCGAATGCCCGTATTGCGGCACCCGGTTGCGCAAGCGTGCGCCGAAGCTCGAGGGGACCGATCTGGGCGACCGCCGCGCGCCCGGCAAGCCGAAGCGCCCGCGCCTGGGCAAGCTGCGCGCCGGTGAGATCCCGGGGATCCGCCCGGACGCCTCGCACCGGCCGCTGGCGACGATCGTGCTCGTGGCGGCGTGTGCCGCCGGCGCCGTCGCGATGGCGGTCTTCACCGCCTCACAGGTCGGCGTGGTCGGCAAGGTCGACGGGGAATGGTGGCGGGTCGCGAGCGCCCCGTTCTTCTTCGAGAACCTCTGGTACGCGGTCGCGGTGATGCTCGCGATCGGCATCTACGGTGGACTGCTCGAGCAGCGGCACGGGCCGCTGGTCGTCGTGGCGCTGTTCTGCGTCTGCGGGATGGGCGGCATCGCGGTCGCCGCCCTGGTCGAGACGATCCCGCTCGCGCTCGGCGCCAACGGCGCGGCGCTGGGGATGCTCGCGGCCTGGGCGGTGCGCCCGGCGCTCGAGCTGCGCCGTGGCGGCGAGCCCGACGTCGACCTGATCGGCACGAGCGTGATCGCCGTCGTCCTCCTGCTGATGCCGTTCGCCGCGACCGAGGCGAGCCCGACCGCCGGCGCCGCGGGGCTGCTCCTGGGCGTGCTGGCGGGCCTGATGCTCGCCCGTCGCTAGGCTGCGCCCCTGATGGCTGAGCGCCGCTACACCGCCGCCGAGGTGGACGCTGCGATCGAGGCGCTCTCGGACGCGGGGCGGTTCGCCCATGCCCAGGAGATCGTCACGCACGCGGCGCCCGGGCTGCAGCGAATCCTGAACGACGCACTGCGCGCCGGAGGCTTCTTCGACTCCGCCCACGAGGGGGAGTCGGCGCGCGTCGCCGGCATCCCGGACGAAGGCGAGCGGTTGGTCGGAGTGCGCACGCTGATCGCCGAGGAGACGCGCATCGGGATGCTGATCGGCGTGGCGATCGGGCTGGAGCTCGGCGAGGAGCTCCGGGGACAGGCTGAACACGGAACACAAGGAGATCAGGCATGAGCACCGTCACCGTCCGCTACCTGGGTCACTCGGCGTTCGCGCTTGAGCACGAGGGCACCACGGTGCTGATCGACCCGTTCCTGACCGGCAACCCGAAGGCCAGCGCGAAGGCGGACGAGGTCGCCGCCGACGCGATCCTCGTCACCCACGGCCATGCCGATCACATCGGCGACACCGTCGCGATCGCGACGCGCACGGGTGCCACCGTGGCGACGATCGTCGAGCTCGCCGGGGAGCTTGCCGGCGACCTGCCACAGGGCCATGACGTGCGCGACCCGAACCTCGGGGGCACGGTCACGTTCGACTGGGGCTGGGCGCGCTGGGTGCCCGCATGGCATACGTCGACCACCCCCAAGGGCACCGTCAACACGCCGGCCGGCATCGTCGTGAACCTCGGCGGGCAGACGATCTACCACGCCGGCGACACGGCGCTGTTCAGCGACCTCGCGCTCCCCGGACGCCGCGATCAGCTCGATCTTGCGCTCATCCCGATCGGCGGCCACTACACGATGGACCGCTTCGACGCCGTCGTCGCCGCCGAGTGGATCGGCGCCCCGCAGGTCGTTCCGATCCACTACAACACGTTCCCGCCGATCGAGACCGACGCCCATGCGTTCGCGGCCGACGTACAGGGAACCGGCAAGGCGAGCGTCGTCGTCCTGGACCCAGGCGAAGCGCTGGAGCTCCGGTGATCACGGCGATCGTCCTGATCGAGGCCGACCGCGACGTCATGACGACACTCGGCGGTCACCTCGCCGACATCGAAGGCGTCGCCGAGGCCTATTCCGTCACCGGCGAGTGGGATTTCGTCGCGCTCGTGCGCGTCCCGCGCCACGACATGCTCGCCGACGTGGTCTCCGGACAGATCGCGGGGCTCACGGGGATCACGCGCACGCAGACGATGGTCGCGTTCGAGGCATTCTCCAAGCACGACCTCGAAGCCCTGTTCGACCTCGGCAACTGACCTGCGGTGCCGATGTCCTCGCAAGTTCGCCCGGAGTTCGGCCCGACGTTGCCGCAGCTCGCCGCACCTCGCCTGGGCCGCCTGCCGCGCCGGCTGCTGATCGCACTGACGCTGGCCGTCGTGGTGCTCGTGGCCGCAGCCGTGCTGCTGATCAACGGCAGCAGCGAGCCGCGCACGACCGTGGTCGTCGCGAAGCCGCTGGCGTTCAACCTCGTCTACCAGCCGCAGAAGCTCGACAGGGTCACGCCGCCGGCGGGCCAGGAGCTGCGTCTGCAGACCAAGCCGGGTGACGACCCGGAGTCGGTGACCGTCGCGCCGGTGCGGCTCCCGGCATACACCGGTGACCCGTCCGGCATCCTGCCGGTCTATGCCAGCGGGTTGATCGATCAGATGCGGCGCACGTATCCGAAGTTCATCCTGCGCTCCGAGGGCCGCGCACGGGTGAACCTGCAGCCCGGGTATCAGATCCAGTTCCAGACGGAGCAGGGCGGCCGTACGGTCTACGGGCGGCGGGCGCTCCTGTTCAAGGACGAGCCCGGCGTTCGCGACGGTGCCGACATCCTGCTGCTCGCGGCGCGCTCGCCTTCGATCCCGAACTACAACGCGGTCGGGTCCAACGGCCCGACGAAGCTGCCGTACCGGTCGTTCCGCCTCGGGACGGAGCGACCGTGAGCAGTGAGATCGGGTTCGACGACTTCCTGAAGGTCGACATCCGCGTGGGCCGGATCGTCGAGGTCGAGGAGTTCCCCCAGGCGCGCAAGCCCGCCTGGAAGCTGCGCGTGGACTTCGGTCCGCAGATCGGCGTGAGGCGCTCCTCGGCGCAGATCACGAACTACAGCCGCGACGAACTGCTGGATCGCCTCGTGCTCGGCGTGGTGAACTTCCCGGCGCGGCAGATCGGACCGGTTCGGTCGGAGGTTCTCGTGCTCGGCACGTACAGCGCGGGCAAGGTCCTGCTGCTCAGCCCCGAGCCCCAGGCGGCGCTGGGCGACCGGGTCGGCTGAGAGCCGCCCTCTAGGGCGCCGGAGCCGGCGCGGGATCGACGACCGGCGGGACCGTCGGATCGACGGGCGCCGGGTCGACCGGGACCGTCGGATCGACCGGCGGGACGACGACGGGCGGCTCGGGCTCCACCGGGGGCACGACGACCGGCGGCGCGGGTGTCGTCGGCGACTCCTGTGACGGCAGCTGGACGTTGTCGACCTGCTCCTGCGGCCCGGACTCCGGCGCGGGGGCCGGCGCCTCGGGCTGCGGCGCGGGGACGGTGACGGGCGCGGGCTGCGGGGCCGGCTGGGTCGCGGCGGGAACCACCGGAGTCGCGGGCGGCTTCGCATCCGTCTTGGCGACAGCTGCCGGCACGCCGCCGACGTCTGCCGTCGCCTTCTTGGCGGTCTCCGGCTTGGCGGCGACGACGGGGGCTGCGGGTACGGGGGTGGCCGGCGCCTGGGCGACGACGGCGGCGGGAGTGCGAGTCGTCGAGCGAGTGCCGGCCTGGTTGACCTCGACCGCGCCGGCGGTGACGAGTGCAGCTGCGGCGACCGTCGCGGCCGTCTTCGTCGCGAGCGTCGCGAACGCGCCGGAGATCGCGCCGCCGGTGGCCGCTGAACCGGCGGTGGCGACGGCTGCGCTGCCGGCCGCGGCGCCACCGGCGCTCGCGGTGGTGCCGAACTGCGCCAGGGCGAGCTTCTTCAGCAGCAGGATCGGGCCGATCGGCAGCATCAGCGCAAGGGCCTTGTTGTTGTCGCGCAGCGACTTGCGGAAGGTGGAGCAGCGGTCGCAGTCGCGCAGGTGGCGGCGGACCGGCGGCGAGAGGCGCGTCAGGCCCTCGGCGACCTCGCCGAGCTCCTCGCGAACTTCCTCGCACGTGAGCTTGCGCGCCTCGGCGGCTTCGGCCAGGGAGACGCGGGCACGCACGAGCAGCGACTTGACGCTGGGGATCGTGGTGTCCATCGCCTCGGCGATCTGCTCGTACGAGAGGGCGTCGATCTCGCGCAGCAGCAGTGCGGTGCGCTGGGTCTCGGGCAGATCCTGGACGTCCGCCATCAGCTGGCGGAACTCCTCACGCTTGTGAACGGTGTCGGCGACCGTCTGGCCGTGGTCGGCGACGTGATGGTCGAACGAGTCGATGCCGATCGCCGTCTGCTTGCGCATGTGGTTCAGCGAACGGTTGCGCGCGATCCGGTAGAGCCACGGCTTGACGTTGATCGGGCGATCGTCGCCCAGCATCGCGTTGTAGGCGGCCGCAAAGGTCTCCTGCGTGACGTCCTCGGCATCCTCCTTGGAACCGAGCATGTGGCGCGTGAAGGCGACGATGCGAGCGTTGTAACGGGAGACGAGCGCCTCGTACGCACCCTGGTTGCCACGCCGCGTCAGGGCGACGAGCTTCTCATCCGACTGCAGACGCAGGAACGGACTGGGGCCGCGCATGCCGGTGATCCCGGCGTTGGGTAGGGCAGTGGCTTCCACGAGAGTCTCACCACGAACAACACCGCGACCATCGGAAGGTTGCGCTGTCGTGCCTGAGCGCCGACGGCTCATGCTGGACACACTAACCCGATGCTCCGGGCCTCCGATACGCTCGCGCCCGCGCCCGGGTGGCGGAACTGGCAGACGCGGCCGGCTTAAACCCGGCTGTCCCGCAAGGGGCGTGGGGGTTCAAGACCCTCCCCGGGCACCTTCCTTTCCTTCTGACGTCGCCCTCGAAAGGGCAGGAGTGCGCAAAGCGCACTCCTGAGGCCGTCCCGAAGGGACACAAGGGCGCTGGCAGCGCAACGACGCTCCGCGGCAGAGACCTGAGGCCGTCCCGAAGGCCCGCTGACATCGCCCTCGAAAGGGCAGGAGTGCGCAAAGCGCACTCCTGAGGCCGTCCCGAAGGGACACTCGTCCACCGCCGCTCTGACGGCATGTCGTCATCCGCCACCGTCTGCCGCCGCGTCAACCGCGGCTGGCCAAGGAGAGGGTCGGCTGCGGGCGCCCCGGGTCGCGCGACATCCTCCGCGTGCTGTGCATCGTGGGCGTGCATGAGTCGCGGAGGACGATGCGGACCGACATCCTCCGCGTGCTGTGCATCGTGGACGTGCATGAGTCGCGGAGGACGACGCTGTCGTTCTCCGGTGTCCCGTCGATCAGCGACACAAGCGCCCCAGGCCACACGCGCCCACGAACTTGACAGCGCTCCCCGCCCAAGACAGGTTCATCACAACCGACCCAGAGGAGAACGCCATGAAGTTCGTGATCTACGCCGACAGCGCCGGGGAGTACCGCTGGCGGCTCGTCGCCAGCAACGGCCAGACCGTCGCCAGCGCCGGCCAGGCGTTCGCATCGAAGGCCAACGCGATCACCGCCGCGGAGAACGTAAAGGCGAACGCGGGCAGCGCGAGCGTGGTGGAGGAGTAGCTCAGGCGGTTCTGCCCGCCGCAGGGTCTTCAGCGCTCAACTGCTCGGCGTCAGCGTCGGAATCGGCGCCGATGTCCGGATCGACGGCGTCGGCGCGCTCGTGGTGCGAACGCGCAAGGTCGAGTTCCGCGTCGGCAGCCGCGGCCCGCTCGCGCGCCGTGATGCCCTCGCGTTCTGCGATGGCGGCGTGCTCGTCGGCCTCAGCCTTGGCTCGTGTCGCGATCGCGGCCTGCTCATCGGCGGCGATGCGCGCACGCTCGGCCCTGACTTCGTGCTGCTGTGCAGTCTCACGCAGGTCTCCCGCCTCGCTGGCGCCGGCTCTCGACGCGGCGGGTGCGGGCGCTGCGAGAGACGATTGCGACGATCGCGACCAGCAGTACGGCTGCGATGCATACGGCGACGATGGCTGAGGTGCTCATCCGATCTCCTTTTCACGACTTCGACGGTGGCGATGGGTTCCTACCCTCCGGCCGCCGGCGCAAAACCGCTGTGCGCCGCCGGCGGTCGGCTCGGGGGTGCTCGTCGGTCGCGACGGCGAGCGCCGCCGAGCGGAACTCGGGCCCACCGGCGCGCCGGTCGGGGCCTTCGGGTGGGCGCTGTGCTCGCCGGGCGGGTGTCTGCGCCGGTGAGGGCCGAGCAGCAGGCCGGTGACGACGAGGAGCACGATGACGGCCGCGATCGCGGCGGTGAGAATGCCGAGCAGCGAGGACATGGGCGTTGCGTACCCGCTGGGGGTGGGGGTGAATCGAGTTGGTGAAGGTCGATGTCCCTTCGGGACGGCCTCCAGGTGCTGCGCTCTCCGCCTGCGTGGCCGGCGGTGCCTGTGTCCCTTCGGGACGGTCTCAGGGTGCGCTGCGCACTCCTGCCCTTTCGGGGCGACGTGCAGCTGGCCCTTCGGGACGGTCTCAGGAGTGCATTGCGCACTCCTGCCCTTTCGAGGGCGATGTCAGCTGGCTAGCTGAAACGGTCCAGGCGCTGCATCAGCGGCAGAGAGTCGACCGGCGTGGCCGCCCTTGTAGTACCCGGGGGCGGTCCACGTCTCGATGTGCAGGTGGCAGCCCTCGGCGTCGCCGGTGTCGCCGACGTGGCCCAGACGCTGGCCGGCGAAGACCTTCTGGCCGACGTTGACGTCGGCGCGCTCGCGCAGGTGCATGTAGACGAACGCCTGACCGTCGGGCTGTGCGACGACGACGTAGTTGCCGGCGGCGCCCTGGAAACCGACGATCTGCACGACGCCCTTCGTCCACGCGGCGAGCGGCGTGCCGCAGGCGGCGAAGTTGTCGCTGCCCTGATGGCCGCGCGGACCGCCGAAGCGCTGGGTCGCCGTGCCGGCGAGGTGATGCGCGCCGCGGATCGGGAAGAAGCCCTCGATCAGGTCGAAGTCGGTGTCCGAGCCGGCAGCGACGTCGGCGTTGCGGTCGGCGATGTCGTTGAGGCGCAGCAGGTACGTCCCGGTTCGGGCGGGTTCGTCACCGACGAAGCCGTCCCAGCGGACCGCTCCGTCGCCGTCGCCGAGCGGCCAGCTGCGGACGACCGTCCCGTCGCCGACACGCACCGCCTCGATGCGCGCTCCGGGCGCCGGCGGCAGCGGTCGCCGTGTACGTGAACGTCGCCTGGCGTCGCCCGCCCGCGATCAGCTTCGAGACGTTCCCGGCGTCGTCGGTGGCCGGGAGCTCGGCGACGACGGTCAGCGGGCGCGGCGTCAGTGCCGGCGCGCCCATGGTGCTGATCACGCGGATGCGGCCGCTTCGCGCGTGTTGCGGCACGACCGTCAGCAGCTCACCGCTCTGTGACGCGCGGGCGCTGATGCGCACGCGCACGTCGTCGCTCTTTCCGGGCGCCCCGAGGAACACGATCGCCTTGATCGCCTGCAGGCTGTCACCGGTCAGCGTCAGCACCTGGCCGCGGGCGCACGTCCACGCGTTCTGGCGTGCGCAGCTGGCACCGGTCAGCTGCGGCGAACCCGGCACTGCGATGCCACCCGTCGGCTCCACCGCATCGTTCTGCGCGAGCGCAGGGACGGCGGACAACGCGGCCAGGGCGGCGAGCCCGAGCGTTGCGCGCAACAGCCCGCGGGTGCGGATTCGTGTGTTCATCGGGGACGGCACAGAAGCTCTCGTGGCGCCTACGGGGTGAGCTGACGGGCTCGCGCAACGAGTGTGCGCGGCGGCTGCGAATCAGCCGCTTCGCCCCAAAAGGTGGGTCCCCCGCTCCCGGTCGCACTGGGCGGCCGGGACTCGGCTATGTCTTGTGAACGACCGTCACAACACTAGCGACCCCCCCGACGGAACGCTGGAACGAGGTCTAGGATCGACGGCCGATGGTTCGGTATGTTCGTCTGAAGGACGGTTCCGTGGTCGAGGTCCGTGCCGTCGAACCCGGTGACGCGGAGCTGCTGGTCCGGGGCTTCGACGAGCTGAGCCAGCGCAGTCGGTATGAGCGCTTCTTCACGGCGGTGCCCTACCTGCCGAGCCACTGGGTGGACGAGCTCGTCGAGCTCGACCATCGCGACCGGGAGGCGATCGGTGCGCGCGATCCGATCGGCGGCGCCGGCGTCGGCGTCGCACGCTACGTCCGGCTGGAGGACGACCCGGACGAAGCCGAGTTCGCCGTGACCGTCGCGGACGACTGGCACGGCCGCGGGCTCGGGCGACTGCTTCTCGACGAGCTCTTCGAGGCCGCGCGGGCCAACGGGATCAGGAGGATGTCGGGCGACATCCTCGCGACGAACACGCCGATGCTCCGGCTGGCCGGCCACCTCGGCCGAACCGTGAAGATCGGACAGGCCGAGGCCGGCGTCGTCCACGCCGTGATCGAGCTGTGAGCGACGGCGAGGGCACCACGCTCAGCGTGCGCCTGACGCCACGGGCGAGCCGCGACGCGGTGGCCCTGCTTGCGGACGGGTCGCTCGCCGTGCGGGTCACTGCGCCGCCGGTCGACGGCGGCGCGAACGCGGCGCTGATCAAGGTCGTGGCGAAGTCACTGGGCGTCGCGCCATCGCGCCTGCGGCTCGTCCGCGGGCAACGCTCGCGGACGAAGGTCCTGCGCGTCGACGGGCTGACGGACTCCGACGTCCGCGCCCGCCTCGCGCAGGGTGAATGAGCCTTCGAAGGCCTTTCAAAAAGCCGCGGACCGTGGATGCACGACATCCGCGGAGTCGTGCGGCACGCGACCGCTTGCCGATGCAACCAGCATCGGCCGCGCAATCGCCTACCACCCGCCATCCACGGCTGTCGCACCCCACGACCCGCGGCTCATCTCGAAAGACCTTCTTACGCCGCGTGCGCGGCGAGCGCCCGCGTTCCCGCGGCGACCGCGTCGAGAACGGCACGCGCGAGTTCGGCATCCCCGCCGATGTCGAGCTCGGTGCGCGATGCGTGCGGGCCGAGCGCCTCGATCCAGGCGCGCTCCGGCGCGATGATCGTCGCCTGCGGATCAGCGACAGGGGTCTCGTCGTAGACGAGCTCGCCGTCGCGGGCCTGCAGCGCGTAGGCCAGGCGCCCGCGCTCGGGGTGAATGACGACCACCTGCACGACGCCGCGCAGCGACCGCTCGAGCGTGAGGCCGGTGGCCGCCCGGAAGATCGCGCCGATGTCGACGAGTTCGTCCGGATGCGGTGGCGTCCAGGTCCAGCGGTAGCCCCAGCGAGCCAGCTCGCCGATCACCGGCAGCAGCTGGCGGGCGCGCTCGGTGAGCTCATAGTCGACGCGCGGTGGCACCTCGCGGTAGCGCTGGCGGGTCAGCAGGCCGTCGGCGACCATGCGGTTCAGTCGCGACCGGAGCTGCTCGGTCGAGATTCCGGGCAGCGTGCGCTGCAGCTCGACGAATCGGCGGGGGCCGCCGGTGAGGTCACGGACGATCAGGAGCGTCCACTTGTCACCCACCAGATCCAGTGCCCGTGCATCGGGCGACCACTGGTCGTACGGGTGACGCTTGGGGGGAGGGGCCGAGGGGATGGCGACGCTCCTTCTGGAGATGATGGTTCAGCGCGCATCGTGCGCACCAGTACTACGTAGTAGCACCTCTGGACGAATCTGGGTAATACCCGGCCACCGGTCGCCCCAAACCCGCCGCCGGACACCTGCCGGTACAAACGTACTGGAACCGGTAGCATGGGCCCCATGAGCACCGAAACCGAACAGCAGACGAAGCTCCATGGCGGACGCCTGATCGCCCGGAGATTGAAGAACCACGGCGTCACGAAGCTGTTCACGCTGTCGGGAGGCCATCTCTTCTCGATCTACGACGGCTGCCGGGAGGAGGGGATCGAACTCGTCGACACCCGGCACGAGCAGGCCGCGGCGTTCGCCGCCGAGGGCTGGGCCAAGATGACGCGTACGCCGGGGGTCGCCGCGCTGACCGCCGGCCCCGGCGTCACCAACGGCATGAGCGCACTGGGCTCGGCGCAGATGAACAACTCGCCGCTGGTGGTGCTGGGTGGCCGCGCCCCCGCGATGCGCTGGGGCCAGGGCTCGCTGCAGGAGATCGATCACGTCCCGTTCGTCCGCCCGCTGACGAAGTCGGCGCAGACGGCGACGAGCACGGACGAGATCCCGTCGCTCGTCGACGATGCACTGACGATCGCTATGGCGCCGCACTCCGGTCCGACGTTCGTCGACTTCCCGCTCGATCACGTCTTCATGGAGGCCGAGGAGCCCGAGGCCGGCCGGCCGATCCCCAGCGCCGCCGACGAGCCGGTGGCGTCGGAAGGCCTGGACCGGGCGATCGCGCTGCTGCGCGACGCAGAGCGCCCGGTGATCATGGCGGGCACGAACCTGTGGTGGGGCCACGGTGAGGACGCGCTGCTGCGCCTCGTCCAGGAGCGCCGGATCCCGGTGTTCCTCAACGGGATGGCTCGCGGGTGCGTGCCGGCCGACGACGACCTGTTCTTCGCGCGTGCGCGCGGCGCCGGCCTGACGAACGCCGATGTGGCGCTCGTGATCGGCGTGCCGATGGACTTCCGCCTGGGCTTCGGCGCCTCCTTCGGGGAGAGCACCGAGATCATCGTGCTCGACCGCGCCGAGCCGCTCCGCGAGCATCCGCGCACGGTCGCCGCCGAGCTCTACGGCGGGATCGGTGCGACGCTCGACGCGCTGCGCGCGGGGACGGCCGGCCTGGAGACGGCGACCGGCGCGTGGGTCGATCAGCTGCGCGGCGTCGAGGACGAGAAGCGCGCCGCCGAGGTCGCCGAGCTCACCGACGACCGCTCGCCGCTGCACCCGATGCGGATCTACCACGAGCTCAACGCCATGCTCGACCGCGACGCGATCGTGATCGGCGACGGCGGCGACTTCGTCTCCTACGCCGGGCGCGTGATCAACAGCTACGAGCCGGGCTGCTGGGTCGATCCCGGGCCGTTCGGCTGTCTGGGATCGGGCACCGGGTACGCACTCGCCGCGAAGCTCGCGCATCCCGGCCGCCAGGTCGTGCTGCTCCACGGCGACGGCGCGTTCGGTTTCAGCGGCATGGAGTACGACACGCTCGCGCGTCACGGCGTGAACGTCGTCGGCGTGATGGGCAACAACGGCATCTGGGCGCTGGAGAAGCACCCGATGGAGTTCCTCTACGGGTACTCGGTCGTCGCCGACCTGCGCCCTGAGACGCGCTACGACACGATCGTCGAGGCGCTCGGCGGCCATGGCGAGCTCGTCTCCACGCCGGACGAGCTGCGGCCTGCGCTGGACCGTGCGTTCAGCGCCGGGAAGCCCGCGCTCGTCAACGTGCTGCAGGACCCCACCGTCGTCTACCCGCGCAAGTCGAACCTCGCGTAGCGCCCGGAAACAGACGAAGCCGCCCGGAGGCGGCTTCGCGTGTTCCGGTCCCACAGAACGGGCAGGGGTACGTGTCCGTGGGTCCGGATGATGCGGGGCGAGTATCACCGCCTCCGCATCGCAGGTCAAGGTGCGTGCACGGGCTGCGAGAGCGCGCCCAGCGGCGCCCTCAGCCGGCGGCGGTGAGGGCGACGCCGTAGAGGATGTCGTGCTCGGAGACCTCGGTCCCGTCGAGGCCGAAGGCGAGCATCGCCTCGATGATGAAGATCGTCCCGGCGACGATCGTCGGGGCGCGGTCGGGATGCAGCCCGGCGACGGCGCGGCGCTCGTCGTTCGTCATCGCGGCGAGCCGCTGCGAGATCTCCTCGCAGGCCGCCAGCGTGAGGTGGTAGCCGTGGACGCGCCCGGGGTCGTACGGGTCGAGCGCCTGGTCGATGGCGGCCATCGAGGTGGCCGTTCCCGCGACGGCGATCATCGTGCTCGCCTCCTCGCGCAGGTCGGCCGGGACCGCGGCGCGGAACGTCTCGCGCACCTCGCCGCGCAGTGCGTCGACCTCGATGGCGAGCGGCGGGTCGTGGTGCAGGTGGCGCTCGCTCATGCGCACGACGCCGGCCTGCGTGGAGACGTCGAAGCGCACGGTGTGGCCGCGGCCGACGATGAACTCGGTCGAGCCTCCGCCGATGTCCAGGACGACGAGCGTCCGGTCCGCGTCGCTGGCATGGTCGCGGCCGCTCGTGGCGCCGAGGAACGACATCCGGGCCTCCTCCTCGCCGGCGATCGTTCGGGCGTCGAGGCCGTAGTCGTCGCGCACGCGCGCGGTGAATTCCGCGCCGTTCGCCGCGTCGCGGACGGCGCTGGTCAGGACCGCGCGGCGCACGTCGATCGAGCCGATCGCGTCCATCGCCGAGCGGTAGGCGTCGAGCGCGTCGAACACGCGCGACATCGCGACGGGATC
Organism: uncultured Solirubrobacteraceae bacterium; assembly: GCA_963817295.1. GTDB lineage: Bacteria > Actinomycetota > Thermoleophilia > Solirubrobacterales > Solirubrobacteraceae > F1-60-MAGs163. The sequence continues at coordinate 136,506 of CAWFOF010000010.1, forward strand.
GAGGCGCCCGCTCGCGTCGACGCCGGCGCCCAGCCGCGTGACGGTGCTGCGGCGGTCGAGCTCGTTGACCGAGCCGGTCGCGGGGTCGACGTCGGCGACGAGCAGGCGCGTCGAGTTCGTGCCGATGTCGACGATCGCGATCCGCATGCGGCGGTCAGTGTGTCAGTCGCCCGGCGAAGGCGATCGACACGAGCTGGCGAAGCGTGTCCGGCGCGCTCGTCGGCTGGGCCGCCGACGGCGAGGCGCCCGGGTGCGCCTGCGCGATCCGCACGCGGAGCACGCCCGGCCGGATCTTGAAGCGCAGCGGAGGCTCGAGCTGCAGCGTCTCACCGTCGACGCCGACCGGGATCGTGGCCCCCGAACGCACCTCGAACTCCTCCGCGGACCACTCGCGCCACGGACGGCCCCTGCTGCCTCCGGGCTGCTCGACGACCGTGATGCCGAGCTGCGCGTCATCGATCCGTGGCCTGGTCCCCGATCCGATCGGCTTGCCGAGCAGGTACCGGTTGTTGGAGACCAGGATCACGGCGGCGGTCTCGTGCTCGTGTCCGCCCTCGGACGTCCAGCGCAGGTCCGGCGGCGACCCGTCGGGGCCGAGCACGTCGGGCGCGACCTCGAGCATCGTGCGCAGCTTCGCGTCGCGGTAGCCCTCCTGCTCGACGGCCTCGGCGTAGAGCCCCATCGAGGCGTTGTTGACGAACACGCGCCCGTTCACCTCGGCGAGGTCGACACGCCGCTCGCCGCCGTCGGAGAACGCCGCGAGCGCGCCGGGGACGTCGTTGCGATCGACGCCGAGGTCCAGCGCGAAGTGGTTGCGCGTGCCGGCGGGGATGCAGACGTACGGCAGGTCGTGCGCCGACGCGACGTCGGCGACGATCGCCTGCGACCCGTCGCCACCGGCCATCCCGAGCGCGTCGGCCCCACGCGCGACGGCCGCCTCGGCGAGCTCGCGCAGGTCATCGCCGGGGCCGAGCAGGACCGGTTCGATCCCCATCTCCCGTGAGCGGGCCTCGAGGTCGAACTGGACGACCTTGCCGCCTCCCGAGTGCGGATTCATGAGCAGCACCGGGCGCTGCGGCGGATCGGCGGCCGGAAGGTGAACGTGGATGGAGAACGCGGCGCGGGCGGCGGCGAGCATCAGCAGCACGCAGGCCGCGCCGGCGATGCCGACCAGCACGTTGCCGCGCACGATCGGCAGCGCCGCCGCGACGATCAGCAGCACGAGAGCCGCGACGAACCCCGCGGTGCGCGGCAGGCCGCGACGTCGCAGGCCGAACCAGGCGGCGGCGACGGCGAGGACGAGCGCCGCCGGCGCGAAAAGCCCGCCCGGGAACTCGTCGACCAGATGGAACACGAGCGTCGCGACGAACAGTGCGCCGAGAACCAGCGCCGCGAGTGCCGCGAGGCGCTGCCTGGACGAGACCACAACCGCGTGCGGCGTCGTCATAGACTCGCTCCGTGCAGAGCGACGCCATCGACGACGAGCACCCTCCGGCGCACGCGCCCCGCCGCGAGGGGTGGCTGGCCGAGGTCGAGCGCCTTGACGTCGCGCTCTACGCAGCCGTGGCCGGGTCGCCGACGCCGACACTCGACCGCGGGATGCGCCGCCTCTCCAGATCGGCTGACAAGTCGAAGCTGTGGATCGGGACGGCCGGCGTGCTCGCCCTCACAGGTGGTGCGCGCGGGCGCCGCGCCGCCATCTCCGGCCTGGCGTCGGTCGCGGTCACCTCGGCGATCGTGAACATCGCCGTCAAGCCGATCGGGCGGCGCAGGCGACCGGATCGCGTCGCCTACGAGGTGCCGATCGCGCGCCACATCCCGATGCCGAGCTCGACGTCGTTCCCCTCTGGGCATTCGGCGTCGGCCCTGGCCTTCGCCACCGGCGTCGGACATGTCTTCCCGGCCGCCGGCTTCCCGATTCACGCACTGGCTGGACTCGTCGCCTACTCGCGGGTGCATACCGGGGTACATTACCCCGGCGATGTGGTCGTCGGGTCGCTCATCGGCGCCGTCCTGGCGCAGGTCACCGCGCATGCCCTCGACGGCCGTCGAGCATTGAAGCCCGGCTAGGCCGGCGGCGCCGGATGGGGCATCGGCTCGCCCTGCAGGGCGGCGAGCAGGTTGTCGACGGCGAGGCCGGCCATCCGCTCGCGCGCCGTGTGGGTCGCGGAGCCGATGTGCGGGAGGACGAGCAGGTTGGGGGCACCGAGCAGTGGGTCGTCGGGCGGCAGCGGTTCGGGATCGGTGACGTCGAGGGCCGCTCCGCCGATCGTGCCGGCGTGGAGGGCGGCGGCGAGCGCGACCTGGTCGACGATCGGTCCGCGGGCCGTGTTGACGAGCAGCGCCTGCGGTCGCATGGCGGCCAGCGCCGGCGCGTCGATCAGATGACGTGTCGCGGGCGTCAGCGGACAGTGCAGGGTGACCGCGTCGGCCTGCGCGAGCGCCGCATGGAGGTCGTCGCCGCGGCCGACCGGCAGGAGCCGCATGCCGAACGCTGCGGCGCGCTGACCCGTGGCGCGGCCGATGCGCCCGTTGCCCACGATCGCCAGCGTCGCCTCGCGCAGCTCCAGGCCCAGCCAGCCCGCGGGCTCGAACGTGCGCCAGGCTCCGTCGCGCACCGACTGCGCGGCCGCGGGCAGGTGGCGCGCGGCGGCCAGCAGCAATGCCATCGCAAGGTCAGCGGTCGCGTCGGTGAGCACGTCGGGCGTGACGCCGACCGGGATGTCGCGCGCGGCCGTCGCGGCGCGGTCGATGTTGTCGTAGCCGACCGCGTAGTTCGCGATCGCGCGCAGCTTGGGGGCGTGTGCGAGCAGATCCTCGTCGATCGCCTCGGTCAGGAGGCAGAGCAGACCGTCGGCCTCACGAACCCCTGCCAGCAGCTCCGCGCGCGTGGGCGGGGCTTCGCCGGCGTGCACCACGACATCGTGGCCCGCGGCGCTCAGCCGCTGCAGCGCCGTTCCCGGCAGCGCGCGGGCGACGAAGATCCTCGCCACTACGGCAGTCGCTCCAGCCGCAGGACGGGGATCGTCCGGCCGCCGGTGCGCGTCTGGTAGATCTCGTAGCCGCCGTACACGTCGGTGGCGATCGCCCACGCGCGCTCACGTTCCTCGCCTTCGAGCTCGCGTGCGCGGTAGCGCCCCGAGCGGTCCTTGGCGATCACGTCGCACTCCGGGTTGGCCTTCAGGTTGTGGTACCAGCCGGGGTTCTTCGGGTCGCCGCCCTTCGAGGCGATCAGCAGGATCGCGTCGCCGTCGAGGCCGTAGACGAGCGCCGTCTCGCGGATCTGGCCCGACTTCGCCCCCTTGTTCATCACCAGCGCCACGGGCTGGCCGCCCAACATGCTGAAGCGGCCGTCCGTGCGCTTCAGGAGCCACGGGTCGACCTTCGAGGTCACATGGACGAAGTAGAGGGCGCCGGCCTTCGAGGAGGCCACGCGCTCGACCGCGCGTTCGATGGCGTTCTTCTGGCGCTTGGGCGGGCCGGCGTCGGTCATGGGGCGAGCATATGCCCGCCGGCGGCCTCGGGGTAGGGTCGAGGCATGAGCACCACCGCCAGCCTGCAGGAACGCCGCGAGGCCGTCGTCATCGAGCACATGGAGTCCGAGAATCGTCACGAGTTCGACGTGACCATGGGCACCTTCGGGCACCCCCGCTACGAGATCATCCCGACGGGTGACGTCTTCGACGGCGAGGCCGAGGTCGCCCGGTACTTCGAGGAGAGCCGCGCGGCGTTCCCCGACCAGCGCAACGAGCTGATCGAGATGCACCATGCCGAGGATTCGGTGGTCGTCGAGTTCACGCTGCTCGGCACGCACCTGGGCCCGTTCCGCGGACTTCCCCCGACCGGCAAGGCGTTCACGTGCCGCACGCTGGCGATCTTCGTCTTCGAGCCCGGCGGCGAGGGCATCATCTGCGAGCGCGTGTACTTCGACTCGGCGACGATCCTGCGCCAGCTCGGCATCGCGCACGACCCGCTGACGCTGAAGGGACGGCTCGCGACGGTGGTCAATCACCCCGTGACCATCGGCGGGGCGCTCCTGCGGCAACTCCGCGGCAGCAGATGAGCTAAACTCCGAGGTACGTCGCGGGGTGGAGCAGTCTGGTAGCTCGTCGGGCTCATAACCCGAAGGTCGCGGGTTCGAATCCCGCCCCCGCTATGCGAAACGCCCCTCTCGCCAGGGGCGTTTTGCTCTTTCCGAGGCCGGCTGCCCTCTAGCGCTGCAGTGATTCGGCACAAGCCGGGGATGGAAGCGTCGCGCGTTGGCCCGCGGGTGTTAGAAGCAGCCTTTCGGGATGAGGCCGTGTTCGCGGGCTTGGCGTTCGAGGTCGTCTCTGAAGTCGGGGTGGGCGAGCGAGATCATCGCGGTGGCTCGCTCGGGGACGGACTTGCCTTTGAGGTTGACGATCCCGAATTCGGTGACGACGTACATCATGTCCGTGCGGCATGTGGTGATGACGTTGCCGGGTGTCAGCTCGAGCAAGATGCGGCTCGTGCGCTGGCCGTTGCGTTCGTGCGTGGAGGACATGCAGATGAACGACTTGCCGCCCTCCGAGGCGTAGGCGCCGCGAACGAACTGCGCCTGCCCGCCCGTGCCGCTGATGTGGCGGTGGCCGGAGGACTCGCTTGCGGCCTGGCCCTGCAGGTCCATCTGTGTCGTGCTGTTGATCGCGACCACGTTGTCGTTCTGCATCACGATGTGCGGTGGGTTGGTCAGGTCGACGGCGTGGCAGAGGAAGTCCGGGTTGCGGTCGGCCGTCTCGTACAGCATGTTCGTGCCGAGCCCGAACGTGCAGACGATCTTGCCGGGGTAGAGCGTCTTGCGGGCGCCGGTGACGACCCCGGCGCGGTAGAGATCGACGATGCCGTCGGTGAGCATCTCGGTGTGCACGCCCAGGTCGCGCACGCCGCTCTCGCGCAGCAGCGAGCAGACCGCGTTCGGCATCGCTCCGATCCCGACCTGCAGGCAGCTTCCGTCCTGCACCTCGGCGGCGATCAGCCGAGCGACGGCGCGGTCTGCATCGGTGGGAGGCGGGTTCGGAATCTCGGGGGCGGGGCGGTCGTCGCCGGCGATCACGAAGTCGACCTCGCTCTCGTGGACGGCGTTGTCGACGCCGGCAAGGCTTGGCAGCGCAGCGGACTCCTCGACGATGACGATCTTGGCGCGCTCGATGATCGCGTGGTGCCAGAGCGTGGCGAGGCTGAAGTTGTAGAAGCCGCGCTCGTCCTTCGGGCAGGTCTTGAGCACCGCGATCTCCGGCGGATCGATGAAGCGCCGGTAGTAGTCCGGGATCTCCCCGAGGTTGCACGGGATGTAGTCGGCGAGCCCGACGTCGCCCTTCGCCCGGTCGTAACCGGTGAAGTGCCAGTTGAACCAGTGGAAATGCTCGCGGCCGGGGTCGGCCTCGAGCACTGCACGCGGCCGCACTGTCAGGCACGCACGGATCTTCACGTCATCGAGCTCATCGACACGCTCGGCCAGTGCGAGGTCGAACACGTCCGGCTGGCCCAGGCCCGTCCCGTACTCGACCCAGTCGCCGGATCGCACGAGATCCGCGGCGTCGGTCGCCGAGATCGGTTGCGCGTTCCTGCGGTCCGACCCGGTCTCCGAACCCGCCCCACGTACCGTCGTCATGCCGCGCCCCTCTCGATGCTCCGTCTGGCGCGAGCCTACGCCAGCCCCGACCACCGTCGCAAGATCCCACTCGCGCGGCGCGACGCGCTAGCGCCGGACGACAAGCAGGAATGTCCTGTCGTGGTCGATGTCGATGTTTCAGGGCCGGGTGCGGGCGGGCCGCAACCGGGGGCACGCGGATCGGGTAGCGTCGCCATCTGGGCGCCGGTCGCGGTGTCACCTGCGGCGGAGAGCGAGTGTGTGATGTCGGACTACGTCATCGTCGGTGCCGGATCGGCGGGGTGCGTGCTTGCGGCGCGTCTGAGCGAGGATCCGGACGTCACGGTCACGCTCATCGAGGCGGGACCTCCCGACGATCGCGACATGATCCACGTGCCCGCGATGTGGGGGAAGCTCTGGCAGACCGAGGTCGACTGGGATCTTCGCACGATGCCCGAGGAGCACTGCGCGGGGCGGGTCCTGGCGCTCCCGCGCGGGCGCACGCTCGGCGGCACGAGCTCGATCAACGCGATGGTCTACATCCGGGGCAACCGCCTGGATTACGATCAGTGGGCCGCCGACGGCGCGACCGGCTGGTCCTATGAAGATCTGCTGCCGTACTTCCTGCGGTCGGAGAACAACGAGCGCGGCGCCGATGCCTGGCACGCGACGGGCGGGCCGCTGAACGTTGCCGACTCGCGGTCGCGCAACCTGATGGCTCAGGCGTTCATCGACGCCGCCATCGCTGCCGGTCACGCCCCGAACGATGACTTCAACGCCGCCGAGCAGGACGGGTTCGGCTGGTACCAGCTGACCCAGCGCGACGGGATGCGCTGCTCGACGGCGGTCGCCTACCTGCACCCGGTTCTCGATCGTCCGAACCTCACCGTCGAGAGTTTCGCGGAGGTCTCGCGCATTGTCTTCGAGGGCACGCGGGCGGTCGGGGTCGCCTTCCGCCGCCTCGGCCAGGAGACGATCGTCCCGGTCGATGGCGAGGTCATCGTCTGCGGCGGCGCCTATCACTCGCCGAACGTCCTGATGCATTCCGGCGTCGGTCCGGGGGAGCTGTTGACCGCGTACGGCGTGCCGGTCGTGCTCGACCAGCCGCAGGTCGGGGCCAACCTTCAGGACCACGCGCAGGTGCTGCTGACCTGGAACTCCGACGAGCCGGTGAGCCTGCTCAACGCGGCAACCCCAGAGGCGCTCGAGGAGTTCGAGACCCACCGCACCGGACCGCTGACCTCGAACGGGCCGGAGTCGGGTGGCTTCCTCCGCACGCGCGAGGGGCTCGATGCGCCGGACGTCCAGTACCACCTGTTCCCGAACGCAGCTCACCCGACGCTCGTGGACCCGAGCGAGCACGGCATGCTGATCACAGCCTGCGTACTCAAGCCCCACAGCACCGGAACGGTCTCGATCGCCTCCGCCGAGCCGACGGCCAAGCCGGTGGTCCGCCACGGGTACTACGGCGACGAGCGTGACATGCAGACCCTCGTCGAGGGGCTGCGCACGGCGCTCGACATCGGCGAGTCGGACGCGCTGCGCCCGTTCACCGCGCGGCCGTTCCAAGGCCCGGCAGGGGACAGCGAGGCGGATCTGCGCTCGTATGTCGCAGCGAACACCCAGACGATCTACCACCCGACCAGCAGCTGCGCGATCGGGAAGGTCGTCGACAACGACCTGCGCGTCACCGGCCTCGACGGCGTGCGCGTCTGCGACGCAAGCGTCATGCCCACCGTCGTGCGCGGCAACACCAACGCCCCGACGATCGCCATCGCCGAGCGCGCCGCCGACGTGATCCGTGGCCGCACCCCGGCCACGGGCCATGAACCCGCGCCCGTCTAGAAGCCCCCTTCACTGTTGCACGAGTCGCATCGCGCAAACAACGCGATGCTCGCGGCTCCACGGGTAAGCGGCGTCCGGGCTCTTGTCACAGCTTTGCTCGTGGACCCCCTGATACGTAGGAGGTTCTCGGCGGAGGAGGCGGAGATGCGTTCAGGCGGTCGGTGTTCGTTGAGCGAGGCTGTTGTCGGTCGCCGGGGGAGTCTCGCGGCGTTCATCGTCGGTGCGGTCGTCGCCACCGCGGCGACGGCCGGCGCTGCGAGCCTCATCACCGGCCAGCAGATCAAGGACGGCACGATCACTCCGAGGGACTTGTCCACGGCACTTCGCCGGCAGATTGCCAAGGCTGAGGCCACGCCTGGGCCTGTCGGAGCACAGGGTGCTGCCGGCCCGCAGGGCCCAGCCGGTGCGGCCGATGGGATGGGGGTGGCGGGTCAGGCAGGCGCGCCTGGCGAGCAGGGGATCCCAGGGCCGACCGGCGTCATTGCCTACGCGAAGGCCGCGCGTTCAGGGGCGCTGGGCGGGAGGGTCGACGGTGGACGTTCATCCGGCATCACGTCGGACATGGTCTCGTGGGCTCAGCTTCAGGGTGCCCTGTGTTTTGGGGATGACAAAGTCACCGGCGAGCCGTTCCCGTTCTTCCACGGATTCCAAGTCACTGCGCAGGGGGCCAGGGCCGTCGAAGCCTATGACGACGGGTTTGTCGACGGTTGCGCGATCTCGGTGCGCGTGTACGACCCCCAGACGCTCGTCACCGATCAGCAGCCGACGATCTGGCTCGAGCTCTACTGAGCCTGTTTCGCTGCTCGGGGCCTCGTCGAGCCTCGCTGCGTCAAGCGCGTGGTGGCCTCAGCCACCGGCGGGCGCCATGATGATGGCTTCCACGTGTTCCCTCCCGCGAAGGTGCCGGCGTGCCCAAGCCGTTGAAGATTCGTGCCACCCTCGAGCCGCGCGGCCCGGCCGGTGCTGTCGTCCTGACCGCCGAGCAGGTCGAACAGATCGGACCGGGGGCCACGACCCCGCCGGTCCGCGTGACGGTGAACGGCAAGACGTTCGCGATGCGAATCGGGCGCAGGGGCGGCGAGTCCCTGCTGGGCTTCAGCCGTGCCACGCGGGAGCAGGCGGGGGTCGAGATCGGTGAGACGGTCGAGCTCACCATCGTTCTCGATGAGGCCGAGCGCACCGTCGACATCCCCGAGGACCTCGCCTCGGCGCTGGCCGCGGACCCCGAGGCGCGCCGGGCCTTCGACGACCTGGCGTACTCCCACCGCAAGGAGTTCGCGCGCTGGGTGGCGGACGCCAAGCGCACCGAGACACGCGAGCGACGAGTTGCGGAGACCCTCGGAATGGTGCGCGAGGGCAGGACCCGCTGACAGCCTGAGATGCGTCCTACCGCGCGGGCGTGAGGCCGTGGCGGCGCATGACGTCCTTGACCGCCTCGAGGTCGGGCGGGCCTCCGGCGGCGGCGCTCACGACCTCGCCGATCTCCCGGAAGTAGGCCGGCCCCAGCAGGCCTGGTGTCGTCACGGCGAGGAAGCGGGCGTCGGTTTCGCCGCGGTTGACGAAGCCGTGGACGGCGCCGCGCGGGATGAAGAGGGCTTCGCCGGGGCCGATCTCATGGTCGGTGTCCTCGACGGTGAAGGTGATGGTGCCGCTGAGCCCGTAGATCGTCTCCTCGAACGCGTCGTGGCTGTGCGGAGCCGGGACCTTCGCGGCGGCCGGGACGCCGCACTCGAAGGCGGTCAGTGTGCCGCCGGTCTGTTCGGCCTCGAGCAGGAACGTGACGCCGACGGGGCCGGCGTGGATGGTCTCGGACATTGTGCTGGTCACGGTAATCGGTCCTTCCGGTGGCCGCTTGTACAGATCCTTTACTACCGTAGAGGCACGCGGTAGGCTTGTCAAGTGTCTTTACAACAGCCTCTCGGCCCGCCGCTGATCGGTGCGCTCCTGCGCCTTCCGTGGGAGGCGGCGCGCCGGCGCCTCCTCGACGGACTCCACGCCGCGGGGTTCACCGACCTGAACGCCTCGCACCTCACGATCCTGCTCTACCCCGGCCCCCAGGGCCTGCGCCCGTCAGACCTCGCCGCCGAGCGCCAGATGAGCCGCCAGGCCGTGAACTACCTTCTCGGTCAGGTCGAGGAGCTCGGCTACGTCGAGCGCCGCAGCGACCCCGACGACCAGCGATCCAGGCGCATCGCCCTCACATCCCGCGGACTTCGGGCCGCCGAATCGATGCGCGAGGCGATCGGTGAGCTCGAGCAGGAGTGGGCGAACGAGCTCGGGGCCGCGCGGTTCGGCGAACTCAAGGAGTTGCTGATCGACCTCAGTGCGATCGTGGCGTCGCACCCGGAGACGGCTGCACGCGAGTGACCGGCGTCGCACCCGCCATCTCCTGGGAGCGGAGCTCCGCGAGCAGCACCCCCGCCATTTGGGCGCCGAGCTCCTCCGGCGACAGGGAGCCGCGAGGCCGGTACCACTTGTAGACCCAGTTCGCCGCACCGAGGAGCGTGTTGATGAAGATGGCCGGGGTGGTGGAGAGGTGGAACTCGCCGGTCGCCTCACCTCGCGCGACGATGTCGAGGAGCGTCTGCTCGTACTCGTGGCGGACGCTGATCAGGCGGCGCTGCTGACGGGTGGGGAGCTCGGCCTCCTCCTCGAAGAAGACGCGCAGGAGATCCTGGTTGCGACATGTGTACGCGACGCGATCGCGGATCACCTCGGCCAGCGCCTCGATCGCGGTCTGCTCGGACACGGCGATCCGGCGTGCGGCGATCACGTTCTCGCGCAGGACGTTCTCGTAGAGCTCGATGAGGACGTCCTCCTTGCTCGACACGTAGTGGTACAGCGATGCCTTCCCCATCCCCAGCTTGGCCGCTATGTCATTCATCGATGCCGCGCGATAGCCGCGCTCGGAGAAGACTTCGACCGCCGCCGCCAGCACCTGCCGGCGGCGCGCCTCCTGACGCAGGACGACGCGCCTGCCGGCCACTCAGAGACCCATCCGCTTGGCCAGGATCTCCAGCTGGACCTCGTCGGTGCCGCCGCCGATGCGCAGGATGCGGGCGTCGCGGTAGTGCATCGCCACCGCCGTCTCCTCCATGAAGCCGTAGCCGCCGAAGACCTGCAGCGCCTCGTCGACGACGTGCGATGCGACCCGCGGCGCATGCAGCTTGGCCATCGCGACGCTGGTCGCCGCGTCGGGATGGCCCGCGTCCCAGCGCGCCGCCGCCTGGTAGGTCAGCGTCCTTGCGGACTCGAGCTCGGTCGCGGCGGCGGCCAGGCGGTGGCGGATCGTCTGATGACGTGCCAGCGGGACCCCGAAGGTCATCCGCTCCTTGGCGTGCGCGACGGCGTCGTCGAGGGCCGCCTGCGCGAGGCCGACCGCCATGCCCGCAAGGGCGATGCGCTCGACCTGGAAGGCCTCCATGATCTGGTGGAAGCCGCGGCCGACCTGCCCGAGCACGGCGTCGTCGGCCACGAAGCAGTCATCGAAGACGACCTCGCGCGTGTCGGAGGCGTGCCACCCGAGCTTCTTCAGCGGCGGTCCGAGCGTCATGCCCGCCGCGCCGCGCTCGACGAGGAATGTCGTGATGCCGCGATGGCCCTCGGCCTGGTCGGTCTTGGCCGCGACGATGATCACGTCGGCCAGTCCGGCGTTCGTGATGAACATCTTGGTTCCGCGCAGCACGTGCCCGCCGGCGGTCGCCGTCGCGGTCGCGGCGATGCCCGCGACATCCGACCCGGCGCCCGGCTCCGTCACGGCGATCGCGGCCACCGCCCGGCCCTCGACGATGGGGCGCAGCCACCGCTCCTGCTGGGCGGGCGTGCCGTATCGGGCCAGGTGCGGGGCCGCCATGTAGGAGCTGACGAGCGGGGTGATGGCCAGCCCCCCGGAGGCCCGGGCGAGCTCCTCGGACAGGATCGCCAGCGCCAGCACCCCGCCTCCCGTGCCTCCGTGCTCCTCCGGGTGCCCGAGGCCCAGCAGGCCAGCGGCGCCCATCGCCGGCCACAGCTCAGGGGGGAAGGTTCCCGCGGCCTCCGCGTCGCGCACGCGCGGGAGCAGCTCGCGAGCCACGAATGCGCGGCAGACCTCGCGGAAGTCGGCATGGTCGTCGTCGAGGTCGAACAGGCCTGCCGTGCCGGTCGCGGGGCTCATACCGGGAACACCCCGTGGTGACGCCTCGGCGGGGTCCGGCTCCAGCCGTCGGCCGCGGCCAGGCGTCTGCCGAGCTCATCGCGCAGCTGGGCGGGCTCGATGACCGCGTCGACGTGCAACTCGCTCGCCAGCCGGATCGCGTCGAGCTCCGGCTCGAGCTCGGCCAGGTGGTCGGCGACGAAGGCCGCACGCTCGGCGTCGTCCTCGATCGTCACGAGGTGCTTGGCCCAGACGGCGTTGACCGCGGCCTCGCCGGCCATCGCCCCGATCTGCGCCCCGGCCAGCGCGATCGTCGCGTGCGGCTCGAAGCCGGGCGACGACATGGCGTAGTAGCCGGCTGCGAACGCCTTGCGCAGGACCACGCAGAAGCGCGGCACCTCGGCGCTGGCCATCGCGGCGATCATCTTCGCCCCGTGGCGGATGATGCCCTGGCGCTCGAGCGCCGAGCCGATCATGAACCCGGGCAGGTCGGCCAGGAAGACGAGCGGGATGTTGAAGGCGTCGCAGAGGCTGATGAACCGGGCGGCCTTGTCGGCGGAGTCGACCTGGAGCGCCCCCGAGCGGACCTCGGGCTGATTGGCGACCAGGCCGACGCAGCGGCCGTCGATGCGCCCGAAGGCGGTGACGACCTCCTTCGCCCAGCGCGACTTGACCTCGAACAGGCTCCCGGCGTCGACGATTCGCTCGATGACGGTCTTCACGTCGTAGGCCCGCCGCATGCTGTCCGGGAAGACGCCCTCCCAGTCCTCGCGTGCCGCGGGCGACGCCGGAACGTGAGCCGGTCGCTCGCGCCACGATCCCGGCAGGTAGGAGAACAGCGCGCGCGCCGCGGTGATCGCCGCCGCGTCGTCGGCGCACAGCTGATCGGCGCAACCCGACACGGCCGTGTGCATCTTCGCCCCGCCCATCTCCTCCAGCGTCACCTGCTCGCCGATCGCCTTCTCCGCGATCCGCGGCGAGGCCAGGTACATCGAGGCGTTGCCGTCGACCATCGCCACCCAGTCGCAGAACGCCGGCATGTACGCGCCGCCCGCCGCTGAGGGGCCGAACAGGCATCCGATCTGGGGAACGCGCCCGGACAGCCGCACCTGGAGATGAAAGATCCGCGCGGCGCCGCGCGGGCCCGGATGGAAGCCGAGCTGGTCGGTGAGACGGCCACCGGCGGAGTCGACGAGGTAGAAGACCGGGAGGCTGTCGCGGTCGGCGCGCTCCAGCAGGCGGATCTGCTTCTCGACGGTGCGCCGGCCCCACGACCCGGCCTTGACCGTCGGGTCGTGGGCGATCACCGCCACGACGCGCCCGTCGACGCGCCCCGTGCCGGTGATCACGGCCTCGGCCGCCAGGCGCTCGTCCGACGCGCTGGCGAGCAGCCCGTCCTCGGTGAACGAGCCGTCGTCGAGCAGCAGCTCGAGGCGCCGGCGGACCGGCAGCTTGGTGCCGAGGCGCGACCGATCGCCGCCGGCGAGCGCGCGTGCGGTCTCCTGTGCGAGCCGCTCGGCGGCAGGGGATC
>CAWFOF010000011.1:0-425807 GCA_963817295.1 uncultured Solirubrobacteraceae bacterium
ACCCGTCACGACTCAGCGGATCCCCGTGTACACGTGCCCGAGCGACACGCCCCGGGCGACGTGGAGCATCACGAAGCACAGCTACGTGGCGAATTTCGGCAACACGACGTTTGCCCGGATCACCCCGTACGACGACGCGACCTTCCTGGAGCCCCGTTCCGGATGGCGTGGTCGAAGGACGCGATCATGGCTCACCCGTTTCGCGACATCCGCGATGGATTGACCAGCACGCTGATGCTGTCCGAAGCGGTCCAGGGGATGGAGGACGATCTGCGGGGATTCGCGTGGTGGGGCGATGCGTGCCATTTCACCACGTTCGCGACGCCGAACACGAGCATTCCCGACCGGATTTACGACGCGACGTACTGTTCGGCGGATCTCATGCCGTCGAACCGTGCGCCGTGTCCACCAGCACCGATCCGACGCGACACTCGGCCCGGAGCCTTCACACCGGCGGCGTCAACTTCGCGATGATGGACGCCTCCGCCCGATTCTTCTCGAACGACGTCGACCTGACCGCGTGGTGCGCGATGGGAACGTCGCAGGGCGGGAAGTTTTCGAAGAACAAGAATGATCGCCACCGACGGTGCCGGCAACGAGAACCACTGCCCCTCTCTTTTTCGGAGGAAGTCCATGCGATATCCCGTATCGGGGCTCTTGGGCCTCGCGGTGTTGTTGGCGACGGTCGCGTCGGGTTGTGGGCCGGGCAATCCGCTGGGGCGAAAGGCCGTCTCCGGCACCGTTACGCTCAACGGTGCGCCGCTGGCCGCCGGCAGCATCATGTTCGAGCCGCAGGCTCCCCAGGCGCTCGGCGGCTCGCCCGTCACCGACGGCAAGTTCGCCATCGCCACACAGGGCGGCCTGCCGCCGGGAACCTACCTCGTGCGGATCGCCGCCGCCACGGGCAAGGCCGCGGCGGACGGCCCGCCGGCAACCGGCGGCGGCATGCGGAGGCCCGACCCGCCCGAGCTGATCCCGGCCGAGTGGAACGTCAAGAGCCAGCACACGGTCACCGTCGCCGAGAAGGGCGACAACACGTTCGATTTCCCGATCAAGACGAAATAGAAGAATTCGCGAGGGAGTCAGTCATGCATCGTAGGCGAGACGGATTTACCCTGGTGGAACTCCTGGTGGTGATCGCGATCATCGGCATCCTGATCGCGCTGTTGCTGCCGGCGGTGCAGGCGTGCGCGAGGCCGCCCGGCGGTCGCAGTGCCTGGCCAACGTCCGGCAGGTCGCCCTGGGGATGCTCACTTACGACGATACGCACCGCGTCCTGCCCGTCGGGGCCTACGGCTGTTGCTGGGGGACCTGGCTGGTCGCCGTGCTGCCTTACGTCGAGCAGGACGATCTGGCACGGCGATATCATTACGGACACAAGTATGGAGCGGGCGCGGTTCCCCCCGAGACCGACGACTGGCATCGCTACGGCAACGAGCTGAACCTACCCGTGACGAGCCGGCGGATTCCGGCATACACCTGCCCGGCCGACTCGCCGCACGCCACCTGGAGCATCACGAAGCACAACTACGTCGGCAATTACGGCAACACCATGTACTACGTCGAGACGGCTCCGTTTTACGGCGTCACGTACGGCGTCGCCCTTCCGCTTCACCCCGCCCGGCGAGAGGGGCGTTACCCTTCAAGAGTATCCGCGACGGGCTGAGCAACACGCTGCTGCTGTCCGAAACGGTGCAGGGACTCAGTCGGACCTCCGCGGTTTCGCATGGTGGGGCGACGGGTCCCACTTCACCACGTTCGCTACGCCGAACTCCAGCATCCCCGACCGGATCTACGACCCTAGCCTGTGCCGGGCAGACCTTATGCCGCAGCACCCCTGCGCGGTGTCGACCACCACGGATCCCATCCGCCACACGGGGCGAAGCTATCATGCCGGCGGCGTCAACAGTGCGCCGCTGGAACGCCTCCGCCCGGTTCTTCTCCAACGACGTCAATCTGGACGCCTGGCGGGCCCTGGGCACCGCAAAAGGCGGCGAACCCAACCTTGCGGAATGACCGCCTTGCTTCCGCGTCGGGCAACACGTCCGCCGGATCACCGGCTCCGCTCCGGGGGCAACTCGATCACCGCGGCCACCAGTTTGTAGCACGCCGCGGGCTGACTGCCGTCGCGTGGAGCCCAGGGACCGCCCAGGCTCACGGTCAGAAGGCAGTCCGCGCCGACCGCGACGCCGGCGTCCAGCTTCGCGGCGCACCGCGGGTCCGTGACCCGGAGCGAGTAGCTCGTCCGCCCGTGCTTCGAGACGGGTGCGTTACTGCTCGGCGTTATGGGCATCGCGCTGGAAATGCACCGTCGGGGGATGAATGAGTTGCAGGCTTCGCCACTCGTCGATGCCGCGATCGTCGAAGTATTCCGTGGCGACGCGGTCCGACCGGTTGTGCAGCAGTGGCTCCGTCGAATCGCAGAGTCTCAGGCAGTCGCGGGCCCGCATACCGACGATCCGCCACGGTCGACCGTAGACGACGTGGTTCTCCCTCTGAAACGGCATCGGAGTCGGCGTCTCGTCGACCTCGATCTCGACGACGTCGCCCGGTTCGAGATACTTCTCGCCGACCAAGGTGCGCTCGACGGGGATGGGCCCACCGCCGAGCAGGACCGGCCGGACCCAGCGGCACGTGGCGTAGTCGATGCCCGCGACGCATCGTCCTCCCTCGCGGATCGAGTTGGCCAGGCACGCAGAGTCCGCACTTGCCGCTCCTCGCGTCACAGGTGCTCGATCACCACCTCCGGCCACTGCCGCTGGAGATACTCGGCCACCAGACGCCGATGGCACCGCTGGGGCTCCAGCTCGCTGCAAAGCAGCAGGCGTGGTCAAAGTGCCGCGGCGCGGCGTGCGCCGCTACCGTGCCTCGTCCAGGAGCGCGACGAACCGCCGCTGGTAGTCCTCCCACGCCAACGTCTTCTTCTCGTAGGCGTCGAGGATGTCGGCGGTCGGCGCGAGCTCGGTGTCGTGCTCGTAGGCGATGCCCGCGATGACCCTCAAGAAATACTCCAGATCGCGGCGTTTGGTGAAACCGGCCAACTGCGAGACGTTGTTCAACCGCACGTCGATCAGACGTTCGACGCCGGCTTTCTCCAGCGCGGTGAAACTTCTCGGCCGACTTGCCCGCGAAACCGATCGTAAACAGCGCGATCGGGGTCGTGTTCTCGGGCGATGGGGACTCGGTCATGGCGTGTCTCCTTCGGCACACATGCGGTACGCGATCTGCCGGCCTTGCTTCTCGTACGCGCGGCGGAGCAATTCTTCGTCGGTCACGTCGGGCTCGAAGAGTGTCCGCTCCTCCCGGGTCAGCCGCAGCAGCCGGCGTTCCGCAGCGGCGTGGTCCTCGGTCTGGCCGTCGGCCAAAATGTGCCGAATCGCAATGCCCCGGCCGCCCAGATGACGGCACACCAGGATCGTGCGGTGGCAGTCCAGCGGCTCCTTCTCGCGCACATCAGTGTAAGCGTCTGCCGTCCAGCGATCTGGAGCACTCGCGCGAGGCCCTCGCGGAAGGCCGGCAGCTCGGCGATCCGCTCGTACACCGCCTGACCATCCTCGTAGCACTCGGGCTCGCTGCTGCGCGGGCCGAGTTCGCGGCCCAGAAACACGTACTCGATCCCCACGCCCCCGCAGCCGCGTCGGCCAGTTCGTCGCGGCAAAAATGCGCCAACCGGCCCCCCGGCTGCGACCGCACGTCGCCCACGGCCTCGACGCCGTGCCCCTTCAAGAGGCGAAGGAACTCGGCCAGTTCGTGCGTGGAATGGCCGATCGTGAAAAGCGTTCGTTCGTCTTCGGCCATCACGTCACCCCAAGAAAGGGGCCCCCTTTGCCCGAACCGTTTGCGTCCGCTTATTGCCCCCCGTAGGTCTCACTGGCACAGGGCCACCGCCAACCCGACGAACAGCAGCAGTCCCGCGGCGAGGCACGCCCCGCCCAGCAGTCGCTTGCGGGGCCGCCGCGCCCACAGGTAGATGCCGGAGATGATCCAAACAACCGTCGAGATGGTCACCACGTCGACGATGATCGCCCAGGTCCGATAGGCCGGGCCTTTCTCGGTCGTATCCGTGCTGGAAGTGCAGGTTGTTGACCACCATGTACAGCGACGTCGGCCCGTACCGCTGGACGACCAACCGCGACGGCTCGCGGTGCCAGGCGACCTGGTACAGACCGGTGGCGCAACTGCGGTAGATGACCATCGGGTTGCCCGCGGGATCGCCCGCGATCCGGTAGGCTCCGGCGAAGTCCAGGCGATCGAGGATCGCCCTGGCCTGCTCGTCCGGCTCTTGGGGAAACTCGTCGTCGATGGAAACCGCACCTTGTGCATGGGCTCCCACTTCGGCCCGGTCCGGGGCGGATCGACGAACCAGGTGCTGTGATTGATCGACAGGTGGCTGACCGCGTAGACCATCATCCACGGCACCAACAGCAGGCCCGTGTAAAGATGCGACGCCCGCATCAGGCGATCCCATGGCACCCAGCGACTCTTTTGCATGGTTGCTATGGCCCTTGCCGTAGGGGCGGAACAAGGAGGTCGCGAGTCCTCTCTCTTGGTTCGGACACGGGGGGAAACAAAGACTCCCGACCCCTTTAATCTTCGAAGTGCTGTTGCAGTGCCGGAGTTCCTCATCGCAGAGAGGAATCCCACGCGGTCGCACTTGAGCATCTTCGGCACCACGCGACGACCTCGGCCGGCGGCAGGTCGCACTTCTCGAGGGCCTGGAGGACCGGCCCGAAGCACGCTTTGATGTCGTCGCTCATCAATCCCTCGTCACTCATTTCGACTTGATAGCTCCCATCCTTCATCAACTCCAGCGAGAGTTCCATGGCCGGCCGCACCTGGCCGAGATCGATCAAACGCGCCAGGTTGCGCCTGATCTGGTCATAGGCCGCGCAGTCGTAGTCGAAGTTGTAATTCATGTCCCGCTCGTCAAAATCGGTCGCCTCCGCGATCGCTTGCCGCGTTGCGGCGACCAGTTCTCCAGGCGGCGATTTCACGTCGAATTGCGATTCGAGCCGGCGGAGAACGTCACGACTGTCTCTCTGCGCGAATTCCACAAGCACGTCGATCAACTCGCCCTTCGTGCGCTTCGTCAGCGCCTTGCGTAGCCTTACCGTGACATCGGTCGTCTTAACCAGCCGCTTCGGACGGCGTTTGGCCATGTCCCCCTCCTTCGATGGAACAAATGGGTCGGGAGTCTTAGCTGGGGGCGGTCCCCATGTCCACGATCGGCGTGAACGTGTGACCTGGTCTACCGCCGCCCCGCCCCTTATTCCACCCTTCGGCGCGACGCGTTCGAGGTTCCCTTCGCGGAAGGCGGCGGCCATGGCCAGCGGCACCTCGGCCTCGGCCAGCACGACCCCGGCGCGGTTGCGGGCCACCTGGGCCTTCATCTCCTGCTCGCGGCGATGGCCAGCGCCCGGCGCTCCTCGGCCTTGGCCCGGGCGACGCGCGTGTCGGCCTCGGCCTGGTCGGCCTGCAAGCCGGGCGCCGATGTTCTGGCCCACGTCGATGTCGGCAATGTCGATCGAGACGATCTCGAAGGCCGTCTGCGCGTCGAGCCCGCGGTCGAGCACGGCCTTCGAGATCCGGTCGGGATTCTCCATCACCTGCAGGTGGCTGTCCGACGAGCCGATGGCCGTGATGATGCCCTCGCCCACCCGGGCGATGATCGTCTCTTCGGTGGCCCCGCCGATCAGTTGCTCGATGTTCGTCCGCACGGTCACGCGGGCGCCGGACCTTCAGCTCGACGCCGTTCTTGGCGATCGCGCTCAGCGTGGTCCGGCTGCGAGCGCTTCGGGATCGGGGCAGTCGATCACCTTCGGATAGACGCTGGTCTGCACGGCGTCGAGCACGTCGCGGCCGGCCAGGTCGATGGCCGCGGCGCGGTCGAAATCGAGGTCGATGTCGGCCCGATGGGCGGCGATGATCGCGCTTGATCACGTTCGGCACGTTGCCGCCGGCCAGGTAGTGGGCCTCGAGCCGGCGCGTGGTGATGCCCGGTCTGCTCGCTCCGGCCGATGCCCGCCTGCACCGCCATGATCTTGCCCTGGACGATCGTCCTCCGGGCATCGACCTGGCG
This sequence comes from uncultured Solirubrobacteraceae bacterium, assembly GCA_963817295.1. Lineage (GTDB taxonomy): Bacteria > Actinomycetota > Thermoleophilia > Solirubrobacterales > Solirubrobacteraceae > F1-60-MAGs163. The sequence goes on from CAWFOF010000011.1 coordinate 6,080, forward strand.
GAAGCTCATGCCGATCAGGCTCAGCAGGCTGACGCTGGCGCTGGACATGTACGCCTGAAACCAGAGGTTGCCGTAGGTCAGCACCAGGACGTCGACCCCAGGGCGACGACCACGACAACGATAATGGCGATGATCCAGCCGCCGGCGAGGGCAAACAACACGGGCAATCCACCAGACATGGTCCACTCCTTTTCTAACGCTCGTCGATAGCTTAGCGGATTCGGGGACCGTGGAACAGTTCGGCCGCGGGTGTTGGGACGATTTTTTTGACTCCCCGTTCGCGGGCTGAGCCTGGTTTAGATTGGGCCGTTCGCTGTGTATGGGAAGAGTGGAGAAGTTGGGTTACTTGCGGAGCAACTACCCGATCGTGGGTTGCGACCAACATGCCGCCCGTCTACCTTCAGCCCATGCGCTCCCACAATTCGGAGCGGGACGATCGGCGACGGAGCGGCCTCCCACAATCCCCTCGCACCGCAATCACAGCCCCCGGTGAATTGACCATGCAACGCCGCACATCCAGACCCCTTACGCTCTTTGTACTATCCATCGCGATGCTCGCGCCGCTCGGTCCGGCATGGGGGCAGGCGGAATCCGAGCCGGCACGGCAACCGTCGGCCGCGACGGAGACGCCCGATCCCTGGCGGGCCTTGGCCGTCGTGCCGCAGAACGATTCCCGCGCCGTTGGCGGAGCATCCGGGCAACATCTATCTGGAAGGCGAGGACGTCCAAGTCCGGCTGCCCGAGGCGGTGGCCGGCAAGGCCGCGCAGCTGGCAGACGCGGGACGATCGCGGCCGGGTCATCGCCGAAGGCCGGCTGGAGGTCGCGGGCCAGGCGGCGTCGGGCGGCGTGTCGCTGGGGCGGCCCGGCGTCGGCTGGTACCGGATCGAGTTTCTCGACGCCGCGGGCAAGCCGGTCGGATGGACCTCGGCGGCGGTGCTGGCGCGGCTTCGGGTCGCCACGCCGCAGGACTCGCCGATATGCGTCGACATGGCCACGGCGTGGTTCGCCCGCAACGACGCGGCGGACCAGCGCCGGCTGGCGAATCTTGCCGCGTTGGCCGGAGTGAACTGGGTCCGCGACCGGCTCGCTTGGCGCGAGATCCAGCCGGCGGCCGACCGCTTCGCCGACGAAAAGACCACCTACGATTCGGCCGCGACGATCCAGGCCCAGGCCGGCCTGAAGGTTTTGCAGGTCTTCCACGACACGCCCGGCTGGGCGGCCGAGGGTCCCGAGGGACGAGGCCGCTTCCCCGACGACCTGCGACATGCCTACCGCTTAGCCCGGGCAATGGCCCAGCGGTTCCACGGCCGCGTGCTGGCGTGGGAGCCGTGGAACGAGGCGAACGCGGGCACGTTTGGCGGGCACACGGTCGACGAGATGTGCTCGTACCAGAAGGCGGCGAGGCGAATCGGGGGACGGTCATCGGCGCTTGCCCTTCGCATGGATCGACGTGACCTTCAGCGCCCGGGATCGACCATGGTGCAGCGTCTTGGTGAAGCCGGTGACCGTGACCGTCGCCTTGTCCGTGCGCTTGAAGGAGGGGACGAGCACGCGCCGCGTGCGGCGGCTCGTCTCGAACAACAGGCGACGCCCGTCACCGACGTTGACGCGCACCCGGTACGTGTCCGCGCGCACCGCGGGCGCCCAGGTGACGGCCAGCCGCCCCGACGTCCTGCGGGCAGTGATCCGGCCGGCCGGACCTGGGAGCCGGCGCGCCGGCGCGATGTACGACGCAACGGTGATGTTGCGCCGCGGGATGCCGTTCTGCAGCACCTGGGCGAGAATCGTGCGACGGCCCTTGCGCCCGTCGCGCGGGGTGAAGGCGATCACGCCGCCGGCCTTCGTGCTCTTGCCCAGGACGCGCGTGACGCCGCCTCCGACCTCCGCAAAGCGCACCGACTGACCGTCGATGTGGCGCACGGTGTAGCTGAGCCGGCGGCTGTATCCGGCTCCCGTGACCTTCGCTCTGATCGACGGATCAGGCAGCGGGTCGGCCTGCTGGACGCTGGTGATCGGCGAGGAGCCGACCTGCGGGGTGATCGTGAACCCGGCCGCTCCCGGCTTGACGACCACGATCGTCGTCTGCCGTGCCTTGTAGTCCTTGAACACCATGAACCGCCCGCTCCTCAGCCCTGGCGATGGGTCGGGCGGGCTGGAGATCTGCTCGCCTCCGGGGCCCGAGACGTCGACATTCGGCGCACCCGTCGCGCCGGTCAGCCGGACGATGCCGTAGGCCTTCCCGGCTGGGAAGTGGACGACCTGCGGGCCGCCGGCCTGGGCTGCGCCCGCACTCGACTTCGTCGCGCGGAAGGGCCCGATGTCGCAGACCCCCGCCATCACGCGGATGTCGTCGGGCCAGCGGATGCCGAACCCGACGGCGACGCGCGCGCCGAGCACGACGACGTAGCCGCAGACGCCGAGGCCTTCACTGGAGAGGACGGCCTCCGCCCCCGCGCAGGCGATCGTGAACACGCACACACGCCCGTTGCCCTCGACGTTGAACCCATCGGCGCCGTCGATCCAGCCGTCCACGGATGCGTCCAGCGACGCGATCGCGACGTCGTAGCCGATGTGGCCTCCGAACGCGATCTGCCCGTCGGTGTCGGCGGAGAAGCTGAACCCTGCGAGCGGGATGTTGACGACCTTCAGGCCGTCGCCCCCGGCCTGCTCGGCTCCGGGCGCGCATGACGACAGCTGGCAGAAGGCGTTCGTCGACATCTCGAGCCTTGCGGCCGGCGATCCCGGGAAGCTGAGCCGGAAGTTGCCGTCGATGCGCACGGCCGAGACGTCGGCGACCACCGGCCCCGCGGTGAAGCCCACACCGCCGATGATCGTGAACGGGTCGACACCGATGCCGAACGCGATCCGCTGGAGGAACACGCCCGGACCGACCGCGACGTTCAGGTTGTCGATCCCCGCGACGACGGTCTTGAGGCCGCCGTCCTTGATCGCCACCGCGCCCTGCGCGCCATACGGGAACGGCAGCAGGAAGACGGTCGCCTGGCCCTGCCACAGGCGGTCGCTGTCGTCGTAGCTGATCAGCAGGTCCTTCACCCTGAGCGGCCCGATCAGCGCCTCGCGCGCCGTGATCCGCATGCCGTCCGGGCGGAAGCCGTCCTTCATGTCGGCCTTCAGCGAGACGCTGCCGGTGACCCCGCCGAAGATCTTCGGCAGACCGACCTGCACGGTGATCTGAATGCCGGCCTTGACCAGCGCCGCGTCCGCCTCGCCCGTCAGCGGGAAGCCGAAGACGCTGCCGCGGCGGGAGAGCGCGAGGTCCGGCAGCGTCACGCGCTCGGTGTTCAGCGACGGCAGGCGGACGTCGAGCGGCAGATTCTCGAAGATCGTGATCGAGCCCAGGCGCGCCGCGACCTGTCCGGCCGCGCTTCCGGGCCCGTCGATGTAGAGGCGCCGGGCCTTCGTGTCGAGGATGATCGTCGAGCGGGCCTCGGGCTGGAGGATCAGGCCGTTGACCATCAGCCGCCCGCTGGCCTCGAAGCGGCCGTTCTCCTCACGCAGGCAGCCCTCGGCCTGGATGATCCCGAAGGTGACGACCTTGCCGCACTCGAACGGTGGGCGCGGGGCGTCGGCCCCGCCGCCTCCGCCGCCGGCTCCGCCGCCCGTCCCCACGCAGCTCTGGGCGTCGCTGGAGCAGAAGCGCGTGGCGGCGAGCGTCTCGCCGTCGCCGTCGCCCACGCGCCCGGCGACGATCAGCTTGCCGTCGCCCTGCACGGCGAGCGCATCGCCGTACGCGGGTTGGCCCGCGGCCGCGACGAAGCGCGCCCCGGGCAGCGTCGACGCCGGCGCGAAGGTGGGGTCCAGCTGGCCGTCGGCGCCGTAGCGGGCGGCGACGAACTGGTTGAGCGCGACGCCACCGACGTCGTCTGTCGCGTTCCCGCCGATCAGGACCTTCCCGTCGCCCGCGATGGCGACGCCGTTGGCCTCGGACGTGCCGCCGGAGCCGATGCCGGTGAGCGTGGCGCCGCCGGCGCCGAAGCTGGTGTCGGGCGCGCCGGTCGACGCGACGAGACGGGCGACGAACGCCTTCGTGCGGCTTGCGTCGTTGGCGCTGCCGGCCGCCACGATGCGATCGCCGCTGACGGCGATGCCGTTGCCGATCGCCACCCCGCCGTCGCCGAGTGTCTCGAGCGTCTGGCCGGATCCGGGGACGTTGCCCCATCCGGCGGTCGGCGCTCCGTTGCTCTCGGCGTAGCGGGCGATGAGCAGCTTGGTCGTGGCGCCCTGGCTGGCGCGCCCCGCGATGGCGTACGAGCCGTCGCCGAGGCGTGCGATCGCGTTCGCACGGGTGTCGCTGTCGTCGCCGGCGCCGCTGAGCGAGCCCCAGGCCTCAGGCGCGCCGCCCGCCGCCAGGCGCATCACAAACGCCTTGTTCACGGCCAGATCGACGGCGGTCCCGGCCACCACGACGCGGCTGTCGTCCTGGACGACGACGCCCTGTCCCACAGCGTTGTCGCCGTCGCCCCTGGCGACAAGCGCCACGCCGCCGGTCCCGAAGCCGGCGTCCGGATGCCCGTTGGCGTCGTAGCGCGCCACGGCGACGCGCGTCGCGCTTCCCACCACGGCCGAGCCGACCACGACGATCGTGCCGCCCGGCCCGAGCGCGACGCCCAGCGCCTGCGACTCACCGTCGCCGGCGGGGGTCAGCGTCTCCCCGTTGGTGCCGAACGACACGTCGCGCGAGCCGTCGGCGTTCAGCCGGGTCAGGGCGATCCGATTGATCGTGCCGCTGCCGGTGCTCTCGGCGGCCTGCCCGGCCACGATCAGCTTGCCGTCGCCCTGGACGACGGCGGCTGCGCCGCTCGAGCGCCCGGCGTTCCCGACCGGGACGACGGCGATGCCCTTCGAGCCGTAGCCGCCGTCCGAGTCGCCCGTCGCACCCAGCGCGATCGCCGTGAGGGCGCCGGACAGCAGGACGATGAGCAACACGGCGAGGAGCCCGCGATGTCGTGCAACCCTGCGCTCGCAGGGTCCCCTGCTCGGCATGCGAACTCCCTCGACGGAACGACGGTCCGGCCACACTACCCGCGCGTCCGCGGATTTCCTATGCCATGACCGAGATCTCCACCGCGCAGAAGCATTCGACGATGCGCGGATCGAACTGTGAGCGCGCACGATGCGTCCGACGACCCCGAGGTCCGGATACGCGTCGAGGATCCGCTGGCCGATGATCGTGTGACGTCGGCCTCGCACAGGCCGAGCTCACGTGCGGTGAGCTCGGCCAGCTCGGTGACGTTCACGAGATGCTGCGAGAGATCGCCGTCGTGCTCGCGCAGCCGCGCGAGCGCGCGGAGACCGGCTCGGGGAGTTCTCGGCGAGCCCGTCGGCTGCCGCAGCCGCTCGAGAGCACGCCGGACGATGCTGTCGGGGGTGGGCGCCCAGCGGTACTTGGGGCCCCTCAGCGGGCCGTCAGTACCGCTAAACCTCGATTTCCCCATTGCGGAGTGCGATCACGATCGCCTGTGCGCGCGTGTGCGCGCCGAGCTTGCGCATCGCGTTGCGCACATGCGTGCGGGTCGTCTCCTCGGAGATCGAGAGTCGCTCGGAGAGCTCACTCCGCGAGAGCCCCTGGGCGACGAGAGAGAGCACCTCGCGCTCGCGCAGCGACAGGACGCGTTCGGGGGCCGGCGTCGCGCTCGCTGCGATGATCCGCCCCACCCGCGCGTCGACGTAGGTGCCGCCGGCGGCGATCGCGCGGACCGCGCGCACGGTCTCCTGCAGCGACGACGCCTTGTGCGCCACGCCGCGCGCGCCGCATTCGAGCACCCGTGAGAGCACCTTCGGGTCCTCGCTCGCCGTGTACAGGAGCACTCCCAGGCGACTGTCACGACGCAGCATCCGCTTCGTGAGGCTGATGCCGTTCTCGCCGGGGAGCATGACGTCCAGCACGACGACGTCGGGCCGCTCACGCCCGACCAGTTCGTAGCCGGCGTCGGCGTCGCCGGCTTCCCCGGCGATCGCAAACCCCTCACTGGCCAGCAGCATCGCGAGTCCGGCTCGCAGCGCGGCGTGGTCTTCGACCAGGGCGACGCGCCGCTCCGGCGAACTCATGCCCGTCGGCCCTCCACGTGGGGCAGTCCGGAACCGCCGCCGAGCGCGTCTTTCGAGCCGCCTGTCATGAGGCTGAGGTTCGCATGTGGCGCGCCCATGGTAGACCAATTGCTGAATTGTCTACCGGCAACCATGTAGCGGAGTACCAACGACATGCGGTCAGGCCTCTGCGTGGAGTCTCCGCCGGGCCGGGGAGCGAGCGCCTTCCTCAGCCTCGTGAGTGACCCGGCCGCTCCGGCCCGGGGGCTATCCTGCGAAGCGGTACCACCCGCCGCGATCCCGGGAGCACCTTCGTGCAGGAGATGGTCATCTACGGCGTCAGCTTCGACATGGTCGGCAAGCAGCCGATCGTGTTGCTGAAGACCGTGGACAGCAACAAGTTCCTGCCGATCTGGATCGGGCATCCCGAGGCTGCCGCGATCCTGATGAAGCTGCAGGGCGCCTCGACGCCGCGGCCGATGACGCACGACCTGATGGTCGACGTCCTGGGTGAGCTGGAGGCCAAGTGCGTCTCGGTCTCCGTGACCGAGTTGCGCGACAACACCTTCTTCGCGACGGTGACGCTGAGCGTCAGCGGCCGCGAGATCGAGATCGACTCGCGCCCGAGCGACGCCCTCGCGCTCGCCGTGCGCGCCGGCGCGCCGATCTACGCGGCCGAGGAGGTGATCGCCGAGTCGGCGATCGAGTTCGAGCACGAGGTCGAGGACACCGAGGAGGTCGTCGACCGCTTCAAGGAGTTCCTCGACGAGGTCTCGCCGGAGGACTTCGCCTCCGAGGGGTAGCCGGCCCTACGGCCGCGGAGCGAGGTTCAACAGGCGTTCGACCAGCGCGTCGAAGCCGATGCCGGCCGCCTCTGCGGCCTGCGGCGTGAGGCTCGTCTCGGTCATCCCCGGGATCGCGTTCGCCTCCAGCACGTGCAGCGCGCCGGTTGATGCCTCGAGCAGCAGGTCGACTCGCGCGCAGCCCTGCAGGCCGAGCAGCTCGAACACGCCGACGGCGATCGCGGTGGCCTGCTCCTGCACGGCCGCGTCGAGCTCGGCGGGGCAGTGGAACGTCGAGCGGCCGATCGTGTACCGCGCCTCGAAGTCGTAGAAGTCCTCGTCGTGCGGGACCGCCTCGACGATCGGCAGTGCCTCGCCGTCGAGGACCGAGACGGCGAGCTCCCGGCCGGCCACGTGCCGTTCGAGCAGCACGGTGTCGTCGTACGAGAGCGCCGCGATCAGCGCGGCCGGGACCTCGTCGGGCGACGCGGCGAAGCGCACGCCGAGCGAGCTGCCGCCACGCGCCGGCTTGACGACGACGGGGAACGCGAGCCGCTCCCCGATGGTGCCGAGAGCCTTGGCGGCACCCATCTCCTTGAGCGTCGTCTCGCTGAGCACCAGGAAGTCCGGGGTCGGGATGCCGGCGTCGCGCATCAGGTGCTTGGCCAGCACCTTGTCCCAGGCCATCGAGCATGCGGCCGGCCGCGGGCCCGTGTACGGCAGGCCGAGGACGTCGAGCAGCTCCTGCACGGTGCCGTCCTCGCCGTCGCGGCCGTGCAGCGCGACGAACACGAGGTCGGGCGCCGCCTCGCCGAGGCGCGCGACCAGGTCGTTCCCGACGTCGATGCCGATCGCGGTGTGTCCGAGCCGCTCGAGCGCGTGCTCGATCCGCCCTCCCGACGCCAGCGACACCTGACGCTCGAGCGAGCGGCCGCCCTTCAGCACGGCGACGCGCTGCGCGCCGCTCATCGCGCGTCGCGCCGCCGGTCGCCCTCTCGGCGGCGGGGCATCGCCAGCACGTCGGCCAGGTCGCCGGCGCGCGTCTCACCGGTGCCCGGCGTGGCCGGCGGCGCCACGGTGCCGGTGAGCGTCCCGTACATCGCGATCTGCTCCTGGACGATCGCGCCGATCCGGCGCACGCCCTCGCGGATCGCCTCGGTGTCCGAGCCGGAGAAGTTCAGCCGCATCGCCGATCCGCCGCGCCCGTCGAGGTACGCCGCGCGGCCGGGCACGAACGCGACGTCGTGGGACAGCGCGAGCGCCAGAAGGTCGGTCGTGTCGAGGTAGTCCGGGAGCGTCGCCCACACGAACAGGCCACCGCGCGGGTGCGTCCACGTCGCCTCGGCCGGGAGATGCTCGGCGAGCGCGGCGAGCATCGTGTCGCGCCGCCCGCGGTACAGCTCGCGCAGCTCGTCCATGTAGCGCTCCCAGTGGCCCGTCTGGAAGTACGCGTTGACGAAGTGCTGCGTGAACGACGAGGGGCACAGCGTCTCGGCCTGGGCGGCGAGGTTCAGCTTGGCGAGCACCGGTCGCGGTGCCACCGCCCAGCCCAGGCGCAGGCCGGGCGAGAGGATCTTCGAGAACGTGCCCGCATAGACCACGAACTGGCCACCGTCGAGCTCGAGCAGCGTGGGCAGCGGGTCTCCCTCGTAGCGCAGCAACCCGTACGGGTTGTCCTCCAGCACGATCAGCTCGCGCTCGTGCGCGACCTCGACGATCCGCCGGCGCCGCGGCAGGGACAGCGTGACTCCGGCCGGGTTCTGGAAGTTCGGGATCGTGTAGATGAACTTCGGCCGGCGGCCCTCGCGCTCGAGCCGATCGAGCGTGTCCTCGAGCTCGTCGACGCGCATTCCGTCCTCGTCCATCCCGATCTGCACCACGTCGGCCTGGTAGCTGGAGAACGTCGGCACGGCCCCGGGGTACGTCGGCCCCTCGGCGACGACGACGTCACCCGGGTCGATCAGCGTCTTGCAGACGAGGTCGATCACCTGCTGTCCGCCGGTCGTCACCAGCACGTCCCCGGGATCGACCTCGGGGCCCTCCGTCGCCATCACGCGGGCGATGGTCTCGCGCGTCGCCAGCATCCCCTCGGTGGGGCCGTACTGGAGGGCGCGGGCGGACGAGTCGGCCGCGACGCGCGCCATCACGGCGGCGAGCTGCTCGGCCGGGAAGGTCGACGTGTCGGGCAGGCCGCCGGCCAGCGAGATCACCTCGGGGCGCTCGGTGATCGCCATCAGGTCGCGCATCGCCGAGGACGTCATCACGCGCGTGCGCGAGGCGAACAGGCCGGCGTAGCGCTCGAGGTCGCGCGCGGCCGACGCGGTGCGCGGAGGTTCCATCCTTCGGGGTTCGCCGCGCGAGGCGCCGCCCCTGTCCTCTGACATCATGGCGCCCGCACCGTAGCGAACCACCATGGACCTCCTGCTCGACATCCTCATCGGCCTCGGCCTGGCGCAGGCCGCCGGCATCCGCCCGTTCCTGCCCGCGCTCGTGGCCGGCGCCGCCGCGAAGGCGGACGTGTTCGTGAACTTCGAGGGAACCGACTTCTCGTTCCTGGAGTCGTCGTGGTGGCTGGCGGCGATGGCGGCGCTCGCGCTCGCCGGGCTGATCCTGCGCAATGAGTTCGCCACGAGGCCGCCACTGGCGGCCGCCCTGCAGGGGATGGGGATGGGCATGGGCGCGCTGCTGTTCTGCGCGGTTCTGGCCGACGACGGCTTCGCATGGTGGCCCGGGATCCCGGCCGGTCTGGCCGGCGCGTGGGTCGCCGGGGCAGCGGTCCGCGACCTGTTCGGCCGGGCGTCCGCGCGGCTCGACGACGAGGCGCGCTCGCACCTTCCGGTCTACGCCGAGGGCGCGGCGATCGTGCTCGCGGCGCTGTCGATCGTCGCCCCGCCCGTGTCGCTGCTGTCGCTCGGCTTCTTCATCTGGCTGCTCGTCGGCGGCCGCCGGCGCAAGGGCGAGAAGTACGCGGGCCTGCGCAGTCTGCGCTGAACGCCGCTAGCCTGAACGCGAATGTCCGACGAGGCCGCCGCAGCCGCCCCGGGCCCGCCCGCCCTCTCCGCGCCGCCCCGGTTGCGCGTGCGTCTCGCCGCCGCGGCGCGGCGCCCGGACGCCTGGAAGCAGCTGCTGCGGTTCGCCGCGGTCGGCGCCAGCGGCTACGTCGTCAACCTCGCGGTCTTCGCCATGGCGATCCACGTCGCCGGGCTGGGATACCTGCTGGCGGCGACGCTCGCGTTCCTCGTCGCCGTCTCCAACAACTTCTTCTGGAACCGCCACTGGACGTTCTCCCGCGACGGCCACCATCGCCCGGTGCATCACCAGGCGGCGCGGTTCCTGGTCGTCAGCGTCGGCGCGTTCCTGGCCGGTCTCGCCCTGCTCGCCGCGCTCGTCGAGGGCGCCGGCTTGGCCGAGGTGCCCGCGCAGGCGATCGCGATCGTGGCCGTCACACCGGTCAGCTTCCTGGTGAACAAGCTCTGGAGCTTCGCGCGGTGAAGCGCGCGGCGCTGCTGGCCGCCGCGCTCGCCTGTCTGATCGCCGCCCCGCCCGCGCCGGCGGCCGGCCCGCTCTCAGCGCCCGCCCCGGGCACTCCCGGGGCGCAGGTCACCGAAGCCAAGGCGCGGGCGATCGCGGCGCAGATCCCGAAGATCGCGGCGGTGCGCCGGGCTCACCCAGGCTCCACGCTGGCGGCGGAGAAGAAGGACGCGCTGCGCTGGGAGGTCAACGTCTACACGCCCCCGGGCAAGCATCGCCCGGCCCAGCAGATCGGGCAGGTCTACGTGTCCACGCAGACCGGGCAGGTCCTCGAGGCCTGGACGGGCTTTCAGGTCGCATGGGGGATGGCGCGCGGATATCCCGGCGCCTTCGGGCGCTCGGTCAACGCTCCCTGGATCTGGGTGACGCTCTGCGTGCTGTTCGTCCTGCCGTTCATCGACCCGCGCCGCCCGCTGCGCTGGCTGCACGCGGATCTGCTCGCGCTCGTCGGCTTCAGCGGCTCGCTGTTCTTCTTCAACCGCGCGAACCTCGGGATGTCGGTGCCGATCTCCTCGGCGCTGCTCGCGTACCTGCTCGTGCGCCTGCTGTGGGTCGGCCTCAGTCGGCGTGCCGCTCCGTCCGAGCCGCTGCAGCTGATGGTGCCCTGGCGCTGGCTGGGTGTCGCCACCCTGTTCCTCATCGGCTTCCGGGCCGGCCTGAACATGGTCGACGGCAACGTCATCGACGTCGGCTACGCGGGCGTGATCGGCGCGGACAAGCTCGCCCATGGGCGCGAGTTGTACGGCGCGTTCCCGACCGACAACGGCAACGGCGACACCTACGGGCCCCTGCTCTACCTGTCGTATGTGCCGTTCGAGCTGATCTGGCCTTGGCACGGCCGCTGGGACGATCTGCCGGCGGCGCACGCGGCGGCCGCGGTGTTCGATACCGCCTGCATCGTGTTGCTGTTCCTGATCGGTCGCCGCCTTCGGGGCCCGAGGCTCGGGGTCGTGTTCGCCTACGCATGGGCGGCATTCCCGTTCACGATCTACGCGACGAATTCGGGCACGAACGATGCGCTCCCCGCGGCGCTCGTCCTGCTCGCCGTCTACCTGCACCGCCGGCCGTTCGCGCGCGGCGCGTCGATCGCCGCCGCCGGGATGGCGAAGTTCGCGCCGCTCGCGCTGCTGCCGCTGTTCGCCGCCCACGGATTGCGCGACGCCGCCGGCCGCGGCTCCCCCACGCGGCGGGTGCTCGTCTACTGCGCGGGCGCCGGGCTCGTCCTGGCGCTCTCTGCCGCGCTCGTGCTCATGCACACCGATCCGCGCACGTTCTGGGATCGCACGGTCGGCTACCAGGCGGGCCGCGCCGCGCCGTTCTCGGTCTGGGGGCTCTACGGCGGTGGCTGGGAGGTGGGACAGGGCATCGTGCAGGTGGGCGTCGTCCTGCTCGCCGCCGGGATCGCCTTCGTCCCGCGGCGCGACGACGTCGTCGGCCTGTCCGCGCTCGCCGCCGCGATCCTCGTGGCGCGTCCAGCTCGCGGCGACGTACTGGTTCTACCTCTACCTCGTGTGGATGCTCCCGGTCGCGCTGATCGCGCTGATCGGGCGCCTGGCGGTGGCGGCGCCCGTCACGCAGCCGGCGGCTGCCACGGCACCATCACCTGTTCCAGCGACTGCGCCCGCAGCGCTTGGGAGCACCGGATGACGACGCCGTTCAGCCACGGATCGCCCTCGGCGGTGTCGAACCGGACGTGCATCTGCGTGACGAGCGATTCGATCGCCTGCTCCTTCTTGACGCCGATCACGCCGTCGCGCGGGCCTGTCATCCCGACGTCCGTGATGTAGGCGGTCCCGCCCGGGAGCACGCGGCCGTCGGCCGTCGGTACGTGCGTGTGGGTGCCGACGACCGCGGTGACGCGCCCGTCGAGGTGCCAGCCCATCGCGACCTTCTCGCTCGTCGCCTCGGCGTGCATGTCCACGAGGATGTGGTCGCAACCCGCCTTCGTGAGCGCGTTGACGGCGGCGTCGGCCTCGGGGAACGCGGGATGGCCTGCACGCAGGAAGATGTTGCCGGAGAGGTTGATGACGCCGAACTTCATGCCGTCGCGCTCCACGATGCAGGTGCCGTGGCCCGGCTGGGCGCGCAGATAGTTCGCGGGCCGCAGGATCGCTTCGGTGCGGTCCAGGTAGTCGCAGATCTCGCGTCGGTGGTAGGTGTGGTTCCCGAGCGTGATCACATCGACACCCGCGGCGAACAGCTCGTCGGCGATCTTGGGGGTGATCCCGAGCCCGCCGGCGACGTTCTCGCCGTTGACGACGACGAACGTCGCCTCGTACGTCTTGCGCAGCTGCGGCAGCAGGCCCAGCAGCGTGCGGCGGCCCAGGCCGCCCACGAGGTCTCCGACGAACAGGATGTTGGCAGCGGCGCTCACTCCGGGAGTGTCGCGGATAGCCTGCCCCGCGTGTCCGCCGCCGAGCCATCACCGCTGCTGCGCGCCGTGGCGGTGGGCAAGCGGTTCGGCGCCCGCGAGGCGCTGCGCGGCGTGAGCCTCGAGGTAGCGGCCGGGGAGGTTCTCGCGGTGATCGGGCCCAACGGCGCCGGCAAGACGACGCTGCTGGAGATCGTCGCCGGCGCCCAGCAGCCGGACACGGGGAGCGTCGAGCACCCCGCCGGGGCGGTCCGCGTGGGGTGGGTCCCGCAGCAGCTGGCGCTGTACGGGCGACTGACCGTCGCCGAGAACCTGCGGCTCTTCGCACGGCTGGAGGGTGCGGCCGACGTCGAGGGCGCGGTCGCCTCGATGCTCGCCGCCAGCGGTCTGCACGATCGCGCGGGCGACCCGGTCGAGCGGCTCTCCGGTGGCAACCGCCAGCGCGTCAACGTCGCGATCGGCCTCCTCGGGGATCCGCCCGTCGTGCTCCTCGACGAGCCGTCGGCCTCGCTGGACCCGCGCCAGCGCGAGCGCCTGTGGGACTTCACCGGCGCGCTCACCGAGCGGGGCACCGCGGTCGTCTTCACGACCCACAACGTCGGTGAGGCGCAGCGGCACGCCGACCGGCTGCTGGTGCTCGCCGACGGCGAGGTGCTGTTCACCGGCACCCCGGGGCAGCTCGCCGAGCGGGCCGGAACCGGCGATGGGGATCTCGAGGACGCCGTGATCCGGTTTCTCGCCGAGGCCGGGCACTGATGCGCTGGCTGCTGGGCAAGGACGTGCGGATCCTGCGGCGCTCGCCGCTGCTGGTCGCGGTGCTCGTGCTGTACCCGATGGTCGTGTCGCTCCTGATCGGCCTCGCGCTGTCCAAGGGCCCGGACACCCCCAAGGTCGCCGTCCTCAACGAGGTCCCGGCGAACGCGCGCACCGTCCAGCTCGGCTCACAGCTGATCGACACGACGAAGTACGCGCGCCGGCTCTTCGACGCGATCGACGCGGTGCCGGTCGACAGCCGCGCCGAGGCGCGGCGGAAGGTGAAGAGCGGTGAGGTGGTGGCCGCGATCGTGATCCCGGCCGACGTGACGCAGCGCCTGGAGTCCGCGGTCAACCTGACGGGCTCCGCTCCGCCGAAGATCGAGGTGATCTACAACGCCTCGGATCCGCTCAAGGCGCGCTACGTCGAGTCGCTGATCGACTCGCGCCTGGCCGACGCGAACCGTGCGCTCGCCGACCAGCTGACGAAGATCGCCGCCCGCTACCTCGACATCCTGCTGCGCGGCGGGTCGTTCAGCCTGCTCGGCCAGAAGCTCGAGGTCCTCGGCCTGCAGCGCTCCAAGCAGGTGGTCGACACCGCGCTGGGCGAGCTGCCGCCGTCGGCCGCCAAGCAGCGGGAGGACCTCGCCCGCGTGTCGCGATTCGCCGGGCTGGCGATCGCGAACCTGAACCTCTCCGATCAGGTGCTCAGCACGATCTCCCAGCCGCTGAAGGTGCAGCGCACGGTGCTCGACGGGCGCGACACGCCGCTGGAGACCTTCGCGGTCGCGATCGCGGCGATCGTCTCGCTGATGCTCGTCACGCTGCTGCTCGCCGCCGGGCTCCTGGCCCTCGAGCGCCAGGAGCACACGTTCGCGCGCCTCGTGCGCGGCCTCGTCCGCCCGTCCGGGCTGCTGGCCGAGAAGGCGCTGCTCGCCGGCGCGTGCGGGTTCGCGGTGGCATTCGTGCTGCTGTGCGGCGTGGGCATCTTCGTGCCGTTGCCGTGGTCGCGCCTGGGGCTGTGGGTGCTCGCGCTCGCGGCGGGGGCCGCCGGTTTCGGAGGTCTCGGCGTCGCGCTCGGCTCGCTCGCCCGCGAGGTGCAGGCGGCCTCGCTGCTCGCGTTCGTCCTCGCGCTCCCGCTCGCGTTCCTGGCGATCGTGCCGGAGAGCTCGGTGTCCGGCGGGCTCTACGACGTGATCCGCATCGTCTCCGCGGCCTTCCCGTTCAAGCCCGCGCTCGACGCGCTCGACGCCGCGCTGAGCCGCGGCGCTCTCGGCGTCCCCGTCCTGCACCTGCTCATCCTCGCCGGCATCTACGGCGTCGTCGCGCGGATCGCGGTGCGGCGGCTGGCGTAGCAGCCGCCCGCAGATCGTCCTCGACGGCCTACCATCTGGCGGAGCATGGCCTTTCCCGCCACCCGTCTGCGCCGTCTGCGCCGCACGCCGCTGCTGCGCGATCTCGTCCGCGAGACGCGGCTCGACGCCGGCGACCTCGTGATGCCGATGTTCATCGAGGAGAACCTGGACGCGGCGACACCGATCGACGCGATGCCCGGCATCTCGCGGCTCACGCTCGCCGGAGCGCCGTCGCCGAGGCCGGGGAGGTCGCGGCGCTGGGCATCCCCGCCGTCCTGCTGTTCGGCATCCCGGCCGAGAAGGACGAGGAGGGCTCCGGCGCGTGGGACGACGAGGGCATCGTCCAGGAGGCGACGCGCGCGATCAAGGCCGCGCACCCCGACCTGCTCGTGATCGCGGACCTGTGCCTCTGCGAGTACACGAGCCACGGGCACTGCGGCGTCCTGCGCGGTGACAGCGTCGACAACGACGAGACGCTGACGCTGCTGGCCCGCACCGCGGTCAGCCAGGCCGCGGCGGGCGCCGACGTCATCGCGCCGAGCGACATGATGGACGGGCGCGTCGGAGTCCTGCGCGAGGCGCTCGACGAAGCCGGCTTCGGCGAGATCCCGATCCTCGCCTACAGCGCGAAGTTCGCCTCCGCGTTCTACGGCCCGTTCCGCGAGGCGGCCGACTCGACGCCCGCATCCGGCGACCGGCGCGGGTACCAGATGGATCCGGCCAACGGCCGCGAGGCCGTGCGCGAGGCGCTGCTCGACGTCGAGGAGGGCGCCGACCTCGTGATGGTCAAGCCCGCGCTGCCCTACCTCGACGTGATCCGGCGCATCGCCGATGCCAGGCCGCCGTGCCCGATCGCCGCGTACAACGTCAGCGGCGAGTATGCGATGGTGAAGGCCGCCTCCCAGGCCGGCTGGCTCGATGAGCGCGCCTGCGTGCTCGAGGCGCTCACGTCCATCAAGCGCGCCGGCGCCGACATCGTCATCAGCTACCACGCGAAGGACGCCGCCCGATGGCTTCAGACGTGACCGCCACACCGAAGATCCGCAGTCGCAAGGACGGCGCCGCCGTCCCGCTCAGCGACATGGACCGCAAGCTGCTGAACCTCATGCAGGGGTCCTTCCCGATCGCCGAGCGCCCGTACGCGCACGTCGCCGCGGAGGCCGGCATCACCGAGGAGCAGCTGCTCGGCGACCTCCAGCGCCTGCTGTCGGACCGGATCATCCGCCAGATCACGCCGATCTTCGACACCCGCGCGCTCGGCTACGGCTCGATGCTCGTCGCCGCGAAGGTCGACCCCGAGAACCCGTGGCGCTCGGCGAAGATCATCAACTCGCACCCGGGCGTCTCGCACAACTACCTGCGCAACCACGAGTTCAACATGTGGTTCACGCTCGCCGTCGAGGAGGACTCCAGGCTCGGCCTGCAGGGCACGCTCGACGTGCTCCAGGAGCTGACCGGAGCCGAGTCGATCCGCCAGCTCCCGACGCTGAAGCTCTTCAAGATCCGCATGGACCTCGAGATGGAGGGCGACACGAAGACGCTCGCCACCGAGGGCGTCGCCGAGGAGCCGATCGAGCTCGAGGGCGTCCCCTACGACGAGTTCGACAAGGCCGTCATCCGCGCCACGCAGGGCGACCTGCCGGTCGTCAGCGAGCCGTGGAAGCAGTCGGCCGCCGAGCTCGGCGTCAGCGTGCCCGAGCTGCTCGCCCACCTCGAGGCGATGAAGGAGCGCGGGATCCTGCGCCGCGTCGCCGCGATCCTGTTCCACCGCCGCGCCGGCTTCTCGGCCAACGGGATGGGCGTCTGGCAGGTGCCGGAGGACCGCATCGACGAGATCGGGCCCAGGATGGCGAGCTTCCGCGGGATCTCCCACTGCTACCAGCGCCCGACGTACGAGGATTGGCCCTACCAGATCTTCACGATGGCCCACGGCCGCTCCAAGGAGGAGTGCGACGCCGTGCTGGACGCGATCGCCGAGGACTTCCCGATCGAGAGCCGCGCGACCCTGTACTCGAGCACGGAGTTCAAGAAGATCCGGCTCCTGTACTTCACGGATGCCTTCCGTGACTGGGAGCGCGAGTACGCAGGCGCCTGACGGCGCGCGACGCCCATGACCGTCTCCCTCCGCGACACGCGCTCCGAGGAGCTGTACGCACGCGCGCTCCAGTACCTCCCCGGCGGCGTGAACTCGCCGGTCCGGGCGATGCGCGCGATCGGCCGCGACCCGCTGTTCATCGAGCGCGGCGAGGGTGCCGAGCTGAGCGACGTCGACGGCAACACGTACGTCGACTACGTGTGCTCCTGGGGCCCGCTGATCCTCGGTCACGCGAACCCGGCGGTACTCGAGGCGGTCGAGACGGCGGCACGCGCGGGAACGACGTTCGGTGCGCCGACCGCCGGTGAGGTCGAGCTCGCCGAGGAGGCGTCGCGGCTCATCCCGGGCATCGAGATGCTGCGGATGACGAGCTCCGGCACCGAGGCGGCGATGAGCGCCATCCGGCTGGCCCGCGCCGCGACCGGCCGCGAGAAGCTCCTGAAGTTCGCCGGTGCCTACCACGGGCACATCGACGGCCTGCTGGCGCAGGCCGGCAGCGGCCTGGCGACCCAGTCGATCCCGTCCAGCCCGGGCGTGCCGGCCGCCGCGACCGCCAACACGGTGATCGTGCCGTGGAACGATCCGGTGGCGCTCCAGCGGGCGACGCAGGACCACGAGTTCGCCGCGATCCTCGCGGAGCCGTTCCCCGCGAACATGGGCCTCGTGCGACCGATCGAGGGGTTCCTCGAGCTGCTGCGCGAGCGCGCGAGTGCCACCGGCGCGCTGCTCGTGTTCGACGAGGTGATCAGCGGCTTCCGCGTCGCGCCCGGCGGCGCCCAGGAGCTCGTCGGCGTCACGCCCGACATCACCATCCTGGGAAAGATCTTCGGCGGCGGCCTGCCCGCCGCCGCGTTCGGCGGATCGCGCGAGCTGATGTCGATGATCGCCCCGGCCGGCGACGTCTACCACGGCGGCACGCTCAGTGGGAACCCGCTCGCGGTGGCGGCCGGCCTGGCGACGCTCGCCCAGCTCGACGAACAGGCCTACCTGCGCCTGCACGCCACCACGATGGCGCTCGCCGACGGCCTGCGCGAGGCCGCTGGGTCGGTCCCCGTGCAGATCTCCACGGCGACGGGGCTGCTGACCGTGTTCTTCAGCGAGGAGCCCGTCCTGGACTACGAGGGGGCGCAGGCCTGCGACGCCGCCCGTTACGGCGCCTGGTGTCGTGCACTGCTGGCGCGCGGGGTCTACCCGCCGCCCTCGCAGTTCGAGGCATGGTTCCCGTCGCTGGCGCACACTCCGGAGCACGTCGAGCGCACGCTCGAGGCGGCGGCCGCGGCCTTCGCGGAGATCGCGTGACGCAGGAGTCGCTCTCCCGGGTCGCGGGCCGGCTGCGCGACGAGGGCGGACTGCTGGCCGAGGCGCTGCTGCCGGAGGGCCCCGTCGTGGGGCCCGACGATCCCGCCCTGGGCGAGCTGGCCGCCGCCGGCCCGCGCTCGCAGGGGCGCGAGGACGAGATCGCGACGGTCGTGGAGGCGGCGCGCGAGGGTCATCTGCTGCACCTCGGGCGGTCGCGCATCCTCGACGTGTCCGATCTGGATCTCGCGCTGCTGGCGGGCGACCGGCTCTACGCGCTCGGCCTCGCAGGCCTCGCGGAGCTCGGCGACGTCGCCGCCGTCCGCGAGCTGGCGGACGTCATCGCGCTCTGCGCGCAGGCGCGCGCCCAGCAGCAGCCCGAGCTCGCCGAAGCGGTGTGGCTGGCCGGCGCATCCGCGATCGGATGGGGCCAGGCGCCCGAGACCGAGGCCGCCAAGGCCGCCGCCCGTGCGCAGGATCCGGCTGCCCAGGAGGCGCTGCGAGCCGCGGCGCGCCAGCTCAGCGGTGACGTGGCGCCCGCGCACTGACGCAGCGCGCCGTCAGGCCTCGCATCCCCGTAGACTTACCGGTCGCTAAGGTTCCCGCCGCCAAGCGGCAAGCGAACCAGGCCGCACGACGTCGGAGCTTTCGTGGCAGAACGCAAGCAAGTCAAGAGCAAATACACCGCCGACCGGGACATGCCCGGAGCCTTCGAGGGCGAGACGGTCACGCGCCGGCGCTTCATGACCGGTTCGGGCCAGATCGTCGGCGGCGTGGCTGCAGCAGCGTTCATCCTTCCGGCGATCGGCTTCGCGTTCGGGCCGGTGTTCGAGCAGTACCCCCAGCCCTGGCAGCACGTCGGCACCCAGGACGACTTCCCCAACGACACCTACGTGCCGCGGACGATCACGCTCGTCCAGGGCATCGGCGACTCGGGCAAGTCGACCGTCTACCTGCGCCGCTACAACGCGGACATCGACACCGAGCCGCGCGATCAGTACAACGCCTACATCGCGATCTCGACGTCGTGCATGCACCTCGGCTGCCCGGTGCACTTCGTGAGCGCAGCGCAGCGCTTCATCTGCCCGTGCCACGGCGGCGTCTACGACTTCGTCGGCAAGGTCCAGGGCGGTCCGCCGGTTCGCCCGCTCGACCGCTTCTACACGCGCGTCGTCGACGGCAACGTCTTCATCGGCCCGCGCTTCTCGGTCAACAGCGAGTTGCAGCGCTTCTCCCCGCGTGATCCGGGTGAGCCGCTCGACGGCGTCGGGCAGTACCTCTATCCGTCGACCCCCGACCTGCGCAAGATCCCCAACACCTAGGTCGCCATGGCGAAGATCAAGCTCCCCGCACCCCCGGTCCCCGGCAAGCTCGCCCCGCAGCCCAAGCGGCCCGGCAAGACGTACGGTCCGCAGACGCCGACCGAACACGGCGCCGAGGCCGGCGCCACCGCCGTCGGCTGGATCGACGAGCGGACGTCGCTCTCCGGCGGCGCGCGCTGGATGATGTTCCGCAAGGTGCCCAAGGGCACCAACTGGTTCTACACGCTGGGGTCGGCGACGATGTTCGCGTTCCTCTCGCAGGCCGTGACCGGCGTGTTCCTCGCGATGTACTACACGCCGTCACCGACCGGCGCGTACGAGTCGATCCGCTTCATCAACAACGAGGCGTTCCTCGGCGAGTTCGTCCACGGCATGCACCGCTGGGGCTCGTCGGTGATGGTGATCCTGATCTTCCTGCACATGGGCCGAACGTTCTTCTTCGGGGCCTACAAGTACCCGCGGGAGCTCAACTGGATCATCGGCGTCGTCCTGCTGATCCTGACGATGACGATGTCGTTCACCGGTTACCTGCTGCCGTTCGACCAGCGCTCGTACTGGGCCTCGATCGTCGGCGTGAACATCAACGGCACCGGCCCGCTCGTCGGCCCGTATCTCAACGACTTCCTGCGCGCCGGCCCGTACTTCGGCGCCACCACCCTGTCGCGCTTCTACGCGATCCACATGCTGCTGCTGCCGGGGGCGATCGCCGCGCTGATGGGCTTCCACCTGTACCTCGTCGCAAAGCTCGGGACCACCGCGCCCCCGTGGATGAAGGCCAAGCCCGCGGATGAGCTGCGCGAAGAGAAGGTTGCGGCATGAACAAGGCCCAGAAGGAGCAGTACCTGCGCGAGTACGGCATCCTGAAGTCTCAGGGCAAGCCGTTCTTCCCGTACGCCGTCACGAAGGACGGCGCGATGGCCGTGATGGTGATGGTCGTGATCATCACCATGTCGATCGTCCTGGGCGCCGAGCTGGGTCCCAAGGCGGACCCGACGACGACGACCTATACGCCGCGTCCGGAGTGGTACTTCTTCTTCCTCTTCGAGCTCCTGCGAATCATCAAGCCGCCGGCGCTGGTCCCGTTCGCGACGATCGGCGTCCCGACGATCTGCATGATCCTGCTGTTCCTGCTGCCGTTCTACGACCGCAACCCGGAGCGCCGTCCCGAGCGTCGTCCGATCGCGACGACGGCCGGCATCCTCACGATCGCCGCGATGGGCTACCTGACCTACCTCGGCGCATCCGCCGCGCCGCCGACCGAGATCAACATCGCGGTGCCCAAGAACGTCACCGCCCAGGGCCCCGCCGCGGTGGCGACGTTCAAGGCCGGGGAGCAGGTGGTCGCCCAGTCGGGCTGTGCGGCGTGTCACAAGTTCGGTGAGGCCGGCAACGCCGGGCCGGGTCCGGATCTGACGAAGATCGGCGCGCGCCTGCCGGGCGCCGCGATCCAGCGCACGCTCATCAACCCAACCGCACCCATGCCGTCGTTCGCCGGGCTGCAGCAGGGCTCGCCGCAGCAGTTCAACGACATGGTCGCGTTCCTGTCGCAACTCAGGTAGGGCGGGGTCCGCCGATGGACGCCGGCTCCGCCAGCCCGGCCAGCGGCACGCTCGAGGAGTCGCAGGTCCGTGCGATGTTCGACCGGATCGCGGGTGGCTATGACCTGATGAACTCGGTCATGACGGCCGGCCTGCACCATCAGTGGCGCCGTCGCGCCGTCGACCTCGCGCAGGTCAGGCCCGGGCGACGACGTCCTCGACGTGGCCACGGGCACCGGCGACCTGGCGATCGAGCTCGCGCGGCGCGTCGGCCCGACGGGCCACGTGATCGGCTCGGACTTCTCGCAGGAGATGCTCGATCGCGCGCGCGCGAAGGAGCCCGGCCTCATCGTGGGAATGGGGCAACGCCCAGGAGCTCCCGTACGACGCCGACCGCTTCGACGCGGTGACCGTCGGGTTCGGCGCGCGCAACTTCGCCGACCTCGACAAGGGCCTGCGCGAGATGACGCGCGTCGCGAAGCCGGGCGGACACGTCGTGGTGCTCGAGATCACGACGCCGACCAAGCCGCCGCTGTCGACGTTCTTCCGCGCGTGGTTCGACCACGTCGTCCCGCTGATCGGCCGCGTCGCCGGCGACGCCGACGCCTACGAGTACCTGCCCAACTCCGTGAAGCGCTTTCCCGGCGCGCATGAGCTCGCGCAGCACCTGGACGCGCCGGGCTCGTCGACATCCGCTACCTGCTGACCGCCGGCGGGATCATCGCGATCCACGCCGGTCGCAAGCCGCCGTCGCCATGACAGCGCCGGGCGGAGCGTCGGTCGAGACGGTCGAGCTCGTCCGCGCGGGCGGGGACCACATCCCCGGCCTGCTCGCGCGCGTCGAGGAGCACCTGCGCAGCGATGCGAGCGGCCACGGGGCGATCCTCGCGCAGCACGGCGGCGAGACGATCGCCGCGGGCGGCAAGCGGCTGCGGCCGCTGCTGGTCCTGCTTGCCGCCGGGGAGCCCTCCGGCGGGGAGGTCGCCGACGCCCTCGTGCGAGCCGGTGCCGCCGTCGAGCTCGTGCACAGCGCGACGCTCGTGCACGACGACGTGCTGGACGCCGCGAGCCTGCGCCGTGGGCGGCCGACCGTCGTCGCCGTCGCCGGCCGCGACATGGCGACGGCCACCGGGGACCTGCTCTTCGCCCGCGCCTTCACGGAACTGACCGACGGCGGCCGCGCCGGACCGCGCCGAGGCCGTGCGCATCCTCAGCGACGCTTGCTCGGCGCTGGCGCGCGGCGAGCTGCTCCAGCGCGCGGACGCGTGGGACGCCTCCATCACGCGTCGACCGCTACCTGCTGCGCTGCGAGCTGAAGACGGCGCGCCTGTTCGAGGCGGCGTGCGAGCTGGGGACGCTCGAGGCGGGCGACTCGGAGCTGGCGCTTGGCGCGTTCGGACGCCGCATCGGCCTGGCGTTCCAGATCCTCGACGACGTGCTCGACGTCAGCGGACCGGTCGAGCGCACCGGAAAGCATCGCGGGACAGATCTGCTCGACGGCACCGTCACGCTGCCGTTCATCATCGCCCGCGAGCGCGACCGGCGGCTCGCCGCGCTCGACCCGCGCACGGTGACGAGCGCCGAGCAGGCCGAAGCCGTCTGCGAGCTGATCGCCGCCACCGGCGCGCTCGACCAGGCACGAGCGACGGCGCTGCGGCTCGTGTCCGAGGCCAAGGCGGGTCTGCCGCCGAGGCTCGACGGGCAGCGCCGCGAGGCGCTCGAGCTCGTCGCCGACAGCGTCGTCGCGCGCTACGCCTAGAAGTCTTCGGGGAGGATCAGGCCGTTCTCGAGGGCGGCGGAGAAGCGCTCCGCTTCGTCCTCGATGTTCGCCTCGACGAGGCCGTGGAGCGACCGGGCCAGCTCCGCCGAACCGCGCTCGAGCGCGAGGTCGTAATGGTCGACGACCTCGTCCTCGACGACGACCGTCCCGATCGCCTCGCAGTTGGGGCAGCGCAGCGTCAGCCGCCAGTGCCGTGAGCCGGCTTCGTCCCAGTCGATCGGCTGCACGAACTCGCATTCGCACAGCCCGCACAGCGTGAGGTCCTTCGCGATCTGCTCGAGCGTCGCCTCGCGCTCGGCGGCGGCGTCGGTCGTGCTTGCGGGCGTCTCGATCACGGGCTCGTCGAGGTACACGATCTCGATCGTGCGGCCCGACGGCAGGAGAACCTGGCGGACGTGGGTGTGAAGGTCGGTGTGGGGCTCGCGGTGCATGGTGGGGGTCTTTGGGCGTCATCGGCGTGTGCCGGCGACGTCTTGAACACCGCTGGACGAAAAAAGGTGCGGTGACCCGACCAGCTACGCTTCCCGCGATGCCTTCGCTCGGACCCCTTGAACTCGGGATCATCCTCGTGATCGTCCTGCTGGTCTTCGGCCCCAAGCGCCTTCCGGGGCTGGGGAAGCAGATCGGCACGGGGATGCGCGAGTTCAAGGACTCGATCACCGGCAAGGACAAGGACGACGACGTGCCCGCGCAGAGTCTCCCCGCCGCGCCGGCTCAGCCGGTCGAGCCGCAGGCCCCGGTTCCGGCGCAGACGCCGGCCGAGCCAGCCGCGCCCGACGGCGACCGAGCCGCGCGCGGACGACCAGTAGCGCCGCGATGCCGGTCGTCCGGCCGATCGGCCACGAGGACCGCCTGAGCATCGTCGACCACCTCGACGAGCTTCGCCGGCGCCTGATCATCTGCATCGGCGTGTTCCTCGCCTGCTTCGCGTTCACCTACACGGTCAACCACAAGATCCTGAAGATCGTCAACCAGCCGCTGGTCGACGCGCACAAGAACAACAAGGGCGGCGGCGGGGCACTCGGCGCGACCGCACGCTTCCAGAAGCAGGTCGGCGTCGCGATGAAACGCCTCGATCCCGCCCTGATCGCGGTCGGCGGCTCGCTCGGCACGCTCGCCGCCCAGCCCGGCGTCTCGCCCACGGCGCGCGCACAGGCGGCCCGGGCGATCGGGCAGCTGGCCGACGCATCCAAGGCGGTTCAGGCGGCCGCGAAGGCCGTCCCGAAGGATGACGGCCGGCGCCCGGTCACGCTCGGGGTCGCCGAGCCGTTCGTCGCGACCTTCACGATCGCCGGCTACGCCGCGCTGCTGCTGTCACTCCCGTTCATCCTGTGGCAGGCCTACGCGTTCCTGCTGCCGGCGTTCAACAGCCGCGAACGACGGATCGCCCTGCCGCTGATGGCGATGGTGCCGTTGCTGTTCACCGCCGGCGTGCTGTTCGGGTACTTCGTCGCGCTTCCGCGCGCCGTGAACTTCCTCCAGAACTTCAACTCGGACTCGTTCGACATCCTCATCCAGGCACGCGACTACTACAAGTTCGTCGTCCTGTTCCTGGCGCTGATGGGGCTCGTCTTCCAGATCCCGGTCGGTGTCCTCGTCGTCACGCGCACCGGGCTGGTCACCGCGCGCGACCTGTGGAAGCGCCAGGGCTACGTGATCCTCGGCATCTCGATCGTCGCCGCTGTCGCAACCCCCACGCCCGATCCGGTGACGATGCTCGTCACGATGCTCCCGCTGATCCTGCTCTACGAGCTGAGCATCGGGCTGGCCTGGATCTTCCGCCCGCGCGGAGCCACCGTCTCGAGCCGCTGGGGCGACTGGTGGGGCGACGGGGACGACGAGGACGAGGACGAAGACCTCGACGCCGGTGAGGCACCTGGCGCCACGGAGGACCGCACCCCCGTATCCTGAGGCGCATGCTGTTCGATCTTCGTGGCCGTGGGCGGCGCCGCACCGTCCAGGTCATCTATCTGTCGCTGGCCATCCTCATGGGTGGCGGCCTCGTGCTGTTCGGGATCGGCGGCGCGACCCCCGGCGGCCTCGTGGACGCCGTCAGCGGCAACGGCAGCGGTGGCGGATCGGACATCTACGCGCAGCGCGTCAAGACGTACACGAAGCAGACCACGCTGGATCCGAAGAACGCGCTGGCCTGGGCCGCGCTGACCAAGGCGCAGGTCCAGCAGGCCTCCGTGATCGGGTATGACCAGGCGAACCGGCACGTACACCGACAAGGGCGTCGCGGAGCTGCGCAAGGCCGCGGCGTCGTGGCAGAAGTACCTCGACGTCAACACGAGAAGCCGGACGACACGGTCGCGTCGCTGATGGTCGCCGCCTACGGCTCCTCCGGGCCTGAACCAGCCCGCTGAGGCGACAGACGCGCTGCAGGCCGTCATCGAAGGTCGCGGCGGGAGTGCCGCGCTGTACACGCAGCTCGCGATCAGCGCGTACGTCAACGGCGACACGCGACGCAGCCTGATCGCCGAGCGCAAGGCGATCGCGATGAGCCCCCCGTCCAAGCGGAAGATCACCAAGGCGGAGATCGACGCGCAGCGCAAGCGCGTCGACCAGCTGCGCGTCCAGGCCGGGACCAACCAGGCCACGCAGACCACGACCACGCCGCTCGGCGGCGGCTGAGCCGCGCCACAACACAGCGGCTACCATTCTGGGCCGCCCATCGCCCCTGTAGCTCAATTGGCAGAGCAGCGGACTCTTAATCCGAAGGTTCTTGGTTCGATTCCAAGCGGGGGCACTCAGGAAAGCGCTGGTAATCGGCGCTTTCCTCGTTTTCAACGAGAGCGCTGACGCGCCACAAATAGCGATTGTGTCCCAAATGTGTCCCGAAACGGGCGTAGGCTTGGGCTCATGGCGGCCCGCAGCGAGCGCCCGATCTCCGGCCACGTCTTCCGCGTCGAAGGCAAGCGCAAGCCGGTCTGGCGCGCCAAGTACCGCCTTCCGGATGGCCGCCAGGTGCAGCGCACGCTGGGGCCGGCGTGGACCGAGCGTGGCCGGCCGCCACAGGGCCACTACACGAAGCGCACCGCCGAGGCGTGGCTTCGCGACACGCTGGATCAGGCGCGTGCCGGCACGCTGCCGGGCCTGCATCGCACCGGCCTCACGTTCGCGCAGGCTGCAGATGAGTACCTCGAGCACCTTGAGCACGATCGCCAGCGGAAGCCCTCGACGCTGCGCGACTATCGCTCGACGATCTCGACCTACCTGCTCCCCGCCCTCGGCTCGCTGACGATCGAGGAGATCACCGCCGAGCGTCTGGAGCGCTGGCAGCGCTCGCTCGCCGGCCGGCCGATCTCCAACCGCACGAAGGCCAAGACGATCACGATCCTGCACGGGATCATGGAACGCGCCCGGCGCCAGCACCACCTGCCGTCGAACCCCGTCAGCTACCTCGAGAAGCCGCGCACCGCGGCGCGCGCCGACATCGACGTGTTCAGCCGCGAGGAGATCCGCGCGCTCGTGCGCGCGGCCGCGTCCGAACAGGACGGCGCGATCTACCTCGCCGCGGCCTTCAGCGGGTTGCGCCAGGGCGAACTGCTCGCCCTCCGCTGGCGCGACGTCGACTTCACCGGCCGGCGAATCCGCGTCGCCGGCAGCTACGTCGGCGGGGTCGTCTCATCGCCGAAGAGCGGGAGGATCCGCTCGGTGCCGCTCGGCCGTGACGTCGCGCAGGCCCTCGCGCGGCTCGGTCAGCGCGGCTCGTTCCCCGGCGACGACGATCTCGTCTTCGCCGGCACAGCCGGCGAGCACCTCGACGCATCCGCGCTGCGTCGCCGCTACAAGGCCGCGCTCGAGGCGGCCGGTCTGCGGCCGCTGCGCTTCCACGACCTACGGCACACGTTTGGCACGCTCGCCGTCACCGGTGGCGCGCAGCTGCTGCAGGTTCAGGCCTGGATGGGCCACGCCGACATCAGCACGACGATGGTCTACCTGCACTACGCGCCCAATGCCGGCGAGGCGGATCTCCTCGACCGCGCACTGGGCGCGGACAGCGGCGACGAGGGAGCGGTCAAGCCCACTGCCCTCCCGCGGTAGGTGCTACTCGTCGCGTTGCTGGTCGACCCAGTGCTCGAGGTCGGAGCGCAGGAAGCGGACGTGCCGGCCGACGCGGACGCATGGCAGCCGCCGGGCGCGTACGGCCTCGTAGATCCACGAGGTCCGAACGGACAGGAGGTCGGCGGCTTCAGCGGGCCGGAGCAGCGGCTCACTCAGGGATGCGCGCGTGGTCCCGGTGTCCAGGCTCAGCTGGCCGGCACGTCCGTTGGAGCTCGCTGTCTTCTGCGCACGCATCTGTCTCTCAGTCGCACGAGCAGGCCAACCACCCCCCTGGCAGATCGTGGGCGACCAGGAGCGGCCGGCCGACGCCGTGCCTACAGTCCCAGCCGTGCTGATGAACCAGAGGGGCTGGCGCAAGCTGCTCATCGGGAACGGTTGGGCCGAGGAGCACGTCGTCAAGATGACGAAGCCGGGCCAGCGTCCGATCACGCTGCCGATGCACAAGGGCCGGACCTACAGTAAAGGCCTCGATGCGGCGATAA
Organism: uncultured Solirubrobacteraceae bacterium; assembly: GCA_963817295.1. GTDB lineage: Bacteria > Actinomycetota > Thermoleophilia > Solirubrobacterales > Solirubrobacteraceae > F1-60-MAGs163. Next base: position 33,502 of record CAWFOF010000011.1, read on the forward strand.
GAAGGCAGGCGGGTCTACAGTGACCGACGGAGCCCGCAGCATGGAACTGCACGCAGAGATCCGCGAGGAAGACGGCTCGTTCTGGGATCAGATCACCGAACTTCCAGGCTGCTTCGCATCCGGGGACACGGTCCCTGAGTTGATCGAGGCACTCCAGGAGGCCGTTTCGCTCTATCTCGCCACGGAGTCCGGTTCCCCGAGTTCCCCGCAGGACGCGATCAAGACGTCCGTCGCCAGCGTCGGACTCCTAGTCCCGGGCAGGCTCCCGCAGCCAGCCTAGAAGTCCTCCCCCGCGACACCCTCACCTGCGCTGCCGGCACTTCTGACGTGTCGGCTCGACAGGCGTCAGGGACCGGGCACACCTCTGCACCCGCAGGGGGGTGGTCCGGGTGCTCGCGCGACTTAGAGATGTGCTGTCGCTCGCAAAGCTCGCTGGTGGCCCGGGTGCGGGGCGCTATTACACCGACGCGGTCGCAAGGGGTCGTGAGGACTATTACGCCGGGGCTGGGGAAGCCAAGGGCCGCTGGGCGGGGGTTAGCTCCGGTTGGCTCGGGCTCGCTGGCGAGGTCGAGGAGGGTGACTTCGGGCAGCTGATGCGCGGCCTGGATCCGCGGGACGGCCGGGCGCTGAGGCAGTCGCAGGGGCACGGGGACACGGCGGGGTTCGATGTCACGTTCAGTGCCCCCAAGTCCGTCTCTGTCCTGTACGGCGTCGGTGATAGGGAGACCGTCGCCGCGGTCCGTGAGGCGCACGATGCTGCGGTCGTTCAGGCGCTCGGCTACTTGGAGCGTGAGGCTGCGTACACGCGTCGCGGCAAGGCCGGCCGCCAGCGCGTCAAAACTGACGGCCTGGTCGTCGCGACGTTTCGGCATCGAACGTCGCGGGCGGGGGATCCGCAACTGCACACGCACGCGGTGATCGCGAACACGGTGCGCGCGGACGGCCGCTGGTCGGCCTTGGATGCGCGCGGCTTGTATCGCGAGCAGAAGACCGCTGGGTACCTCTATAAGGCAGCACTGCGGCACGAGTTGACCCGCTCGCTGGGGGTTCAGTGGGGGCCGGTGGAGAAGGGCTCAGCGGAGATCACCGGGATCCCGGACGGGGTGCTCGGGCATTTCTCTCGGCGTCGGCGGGAGATCCTCGAACACCTCGCCGAGCACGGCCGCTGCTCGCCGGCTGCTGCGGAGATCGCGGCGCTGGAGACCAGAAAGCGCAAGGGCTATGCCGTCCCTGTCGATCGGCTCAGGGAGCAGTGGCGGGCCCGCGCCGCTGAGCACGGCCTCACTGCTGAGCGTGTCAGGGGGCTGACGGGTCGGCCGACGTGGAGCGCGGTCGTGGATCTCGAGCTCGAGGCTCGCGTGATCGGCGGGATGAGCGGTCTGACGCGCGAGCACGCAACGTTCGACCGCCTCGCGGTGATCCGCGAGTGGTGTGCGCGTCACCCCGCCGGCGCGAGCGTGCAGCGGATCGAGCAGCTCACCGACCGCTGGCTTGCCAGCCCGTACGCCGTGCAGCTCACCGAGCCGGACACGGATCGCCTCGCTGGGGCGCTGTATTCCACGCCGGGGATGCTGAGCGCTGAGCGCGAACTGCTCGACGACGCCACCTCGCGCAAGGGCGAGCGCGCCGCGATCGCCGACAGCGCGGCGGTCGACCGGGCACTGACGCAGCGTCGCCGAGCTGACCGCTGAGCAGCAGCACATGGTCCGCGAGCTCACGACCAGCGGTGAGGGTGTCCAGGTCGTCCGCGCGGCGGCCGGCACGGGCAAGACCTACGCGCTGGAGGCAGCGCGCGCCGCCTGGCAGGAATCCGGTTCGAAGGTGCACGGCTGCGCGCTGTCGGCGCGCGCCGCCAGGGAGCTGCAGGAGCAGACCGCGATCCCCGCACAGACGATCCACTCGCTGTGGAGTCAGGTCAACGACCAGGGCCCCGAGCAGATGGACGTGCTCGTGGTGGACGAGGCGGCGATGGTCGGCACCCGCGCGCTCGGGGCGCTCAGTCGCCACGCCCGCGAGCACCAGATCAAGCTCGTCCTCGTCGGTGATGACAAGCAGCTCCCCGAGATCCAGGCCGGCGGCGCGTACACCGCGATTGCGAACGAGCTCGGCGCGCTCGAACTGACCGCGATCAAGCGCCAACAGCACGACTGGGACCGCCAGGCACTGACCGCGCTACGTGACGGCGACCACGAGATGTGGGCGCGCAGCTACCGCGACCACGACCGGCTCATCAGCGAGCCGACCGCGGGCCGCTTGCGCGAGCGGCTCGTCAAAGACTGGTGGCAGGCCACCCAGGCCGGAGCTGATGCGGTGATGATCGCCCACCGCCGCGCCGATGTTGCCGATCTGAACCATCGCGCCCGCCAACGGATGCGTGATGCCGGAAGGCTCGGCGCCGAGGAAATTCACACCCTCGACCGCTCGTTCGCTGAAGGCGACCGCGTGATCGCGCGGCGCAACGATCGCGGCCTCGAGCTCGTCAACGGCACGCGCTCGACCGTCACCGCGGTCGACGCGTCGACGCGGACGCTGACCGTCACCGAGCCGGGCGGCGCTCGTCGGGAGATCGACAGCCTCTACCTCGACGAGGGGCATCTCGAGCACGCCTACGCCGCAACCGCCCACGCACTCCAGGGCGCCAGCGTCGACGACGCGTTCATCCTGGGCAGCGAGGACCTCTACCAACAGTGGGGATACACGGCGCTCTCCCGGCATCGCCGCAGCGCACGGTTCTACCTCCACACCGAGGCGACCACAACGAAGCCCCTCCCCGGACTCGAACCCCAGCCCGACCCAGTCGGCGAGTACCTCGCACAGATCCTCAACCGCGGACGCAGCAAGACGCTCGCGACGGAACTGCGTCGCCGGCCGCCAGATCGTCGTGGCATCAGCCACGAGCGCCGGGCCGCACTGAGCCCACCCAAGGCTCCATCAGAGGAGCAAGAGCTCGCCGAACTCCTCTCGAGCCTTCGCGCGCTCAACCGCGGGCGCGGCCGCAACGCCCCGGACCGCGGGCCATAGGTCTCGCTCCGATTGCGCCGTTGGGGCGACCGCGGCACGTCAGTTGGGCGCTGCAACGGTGAACTCCATCGCGTTCCGCCCCCGGCGTCAGTAGTGGCCCGCAGCGCCTTTCAGCGGCGGTGGCGGATGGCGCGCCCTGAGTCCTCGGCGTAGAGTCGCGCCGTGCCCGGTGAGGCTCTTCAACTGTTTGTGATCAGCCCACCTGCGGGCGTGTGCGCTTCGGGGCTGCGGGTGCGGCGCTGGAGTTCATGACGAGCCTCGCGGCCCGGGGCCGCGTGTAACGCCGATGGGTCAGATCGTTCTCCTGGCGTTCGCGGCGGCGGTCTTCCCGACGCTGATCGCGTGCGTGGCGATCATGATCTCGCGGCCCGCGCCGCGCAGACTGCTCACGGCGTTCTACTTCGGCGGGCTGCTCGCGAGCCTCACCTCTGGCGTCGTTGGTGCTCTCTGCCTTCAACGCCGGCGACGCGGTACTCAGCAGCACCGCGTCCAGCGCCGAGCCCCGGCACCTCGATCGTGGCGGGGCTGGTCTCGCTGCTGCTCGGGTGGCTGATGGCATCACGCCGCGGCGCAAGCGCTGCTGGATCGCTGGCGCAGCCGGCGCCCGTCGCCGCCCTGAGAAGCAGCAGGGACCCTCGTGGGCTGAGCGCCACCTGGACCGCGCGAACGCGAGGGTCACGTTCGCGGTGGGCGCGGCGATCAATCTGCCCGGACCGTTCTACCTGCTCGCGCTCGGCGACATGGCGAGCGGCGGGTACAGCAGCGCCGAGCAGCTCGGCCTGATCGTGCTGTTCAACGCGATCATGTTCCTGCTGGTCGAGGTGCCGCTCGTCGGATACCTCGTGCGACCCGATGAAACCGCCGAGCGGGTCGCCAGCTTCGCGACCTGGCTGAACGCCAACGGCCTGCGCGTCATGGGCTGGCTCGTCGGCGCGGTCGGCGTCAGCCCTGATCGTGCAGGGCCTCGCCGCCGCCGCGGGCTGAGACCGGCGAGCACAACGGGCGATCAGTGTGCCACGCCGAGTCGCGACGCGCGCGACTCGGCGCTCATGACGCGTTCGTCGTTCTCAGCCTCGGGGTCTAGCGGAAGATTCCCGGGCCGCGGTCGTCGCGGCGGTCGTCCCGCCGGTCACCACGGTCGTCGCGGCGATCGTCGCGACGGTCATGGCCGTGCTTGACGACCGCGGCGGTGCCGACCACGGCTGCGGTGCGCGTGACCGGTCCTCCGAGCACGCCGCGTCGTCCTTCGCGTCCTCTGCCCAGTGGCATGTCAGGCTCCTTCGTCTTCGGCTTGGATTGCGGCCAGCAGCCCTTGGGTCGGGATGCGGCCGTTGGCGACCAGCTGGCCGCCTGCGCGGCGCGCGGCGGCACCGAACGGTGCGGCCCAGGTGTTCTCGTAGACCAGGACCGCGGCGATGCTGCCCGGTGCCAGCGCCTTGCCGAACTCCTCGACATCCTCGGCGGCGAGCAGCATCGCCAGGTCGGCTTCGAGCCCGAGCAATTCGCCCACGTTGTCGTGGTCGACGTCGTTCAGTTCGGCGGCTTCGACCGATCCGTCCTCGTCCTTGCGCAGGAACACCAGATCCAGCACGCGCACCAGGTCGCGGTCGACGAGGGATTTCAGTTCTGCGGCGACCTCGCCGGAGAAGTTGGCTTTGTCCGCCGGGAACTCGACCACGAGGTAGTCCACCGGTCCCATCACGTCGATGTCGCTGTCAGTCATGCGGTCCCCTTTTGGCTCGTTGCGTGGAGTGGAGGCGAAGGTGTCCGTCGGGCGGCCCCTCGGCGGGGCTAGAGGTCGGCATGGTGCTCGGCGGTGGGCAGTCCCGCTTCGTTCCAGGCGGCGAATCCGCCTTGGAGGTTTGCGACGTGTTCGAAGCCGAGTTCTTTGAGGGTGGCGGCGGCGAGTGCGCCGCGTCCGCCTGAGCGGCAGTAGACGATCACGCGGCCGCCCGGGTCGAGCTTGGGTTCGTGGCGGGGGCTGGCGGGGTCGGCGCGGAACTCCAGCAGGCCGCGCGGGACCTGCACACAGCCCTGGATGTGGTGTTCCCATTCGACGGGCTCGCGCACATCGACGAACACGACCCCGCCGTTGCTGGCTTCGGCCGAGGCGTCTTGTGGGGTGATCTGCTCAACCTGCGCGGTGGCGTCGGCGAGCATCTGAGCGGCGCTTGTCATGACGTTGTCTCCTTGCCTTTCAGCCGAGCCGGCGGGTTGAGGCGTGCAAGCTCTGAGACCTGTGGGAGCTTCTCGGTGGTCACCTTCTGCCAGCGCTCTTCGACGAGCTCCTTGGCGGCCTGCTCCAGGAACTGCGGTGCGGCCCATTCGTGCACGTCGAAGTCGTTCTCGATGTAGCCGTTGTTGACCATGAAGTCCTTGCCGATCTCCACGCAGGCGAGGTTCTGCGGCGAGAGGTTGGGCACCATGTCGACGTCCTTGATGCCCTGGTAGGTGTCCTCGGCGTCGCGGTAGAAGGTCTGGCGGTCGAGGATCACCGCTGCGGCGTGCTTGTGCTCGTTGGCCCAGCGCCCAACCTTGATCATGCTCTTCAGGTAGGTGACGACCAGCTCGGGATGCTCCTCGGCCATCTCCGCCGTGCACGTGATGATCGCGGGCGTGTTGGCGACCTGCATCCGCCAGTCCGGATACAGCGACAGGTCCTCGATCGTGCTCATCTGGCCCGTCGCCTCTTGGAGGTGCTGGAAGACCTTGCTCAGGGTGTAGATCGCATCGACTGCTCCGCCGAGCAGCGCGGCCTCCATCGGGCGAAACGCCAGGTCGTGCTTGTGATCACGTGAGGCCCAGAGATCGGTCGGGTTGATCATCGGCGCGAGCATCGCCGGGTCGTCATACCAGTCGTCGGGGTAGGGGAACTCGACGATCTCAACGTCGTCCATGCTCATCCCGTTCAGGCGCAGCATGCTCTCGATGCCCATGTGCTCGGTGATCCGCCACCAGTCGTTCTTGACGGTGTTCAGGCTCTTGGACAGCGCGATCTTCTTGCCCTTCAAGTCCTGCATCCGGTAGAGCGGATCGCCGGAGCGCACCAGCATCGCGCCGCCCTCGTAGACCCACGTCGCGCCCAGCAGCTTCGTGCGACGAATGTCCGCGTTGACGTGGATCGGCGGATACAGCCCGCCGAAGCGGATCAGGTTGGTGAGGTTGTGGATGTAGTGCGGGTAGAAGTCGTTCTCGCGACGGCTACGGAAGTACGAGTAGTCCACACCGATCTTCTTGAAGTCCGTCTTGCACCACCCCAACTCCTGATCGATGTTGTTCGCCGACACCATCGGACAGTTCGTATAGAAGACCTCGTTCCAATCCAGAGGGACCGTGCTGAAGGTCTTCTCTTGTGCGGTGGTGGTCATGGCGAGGCTCCCTCTGGTCGAGCGCGTGCAGCTGGCGGACGGGCTATGGACCGACGCTAGACGCGGCCACGCTGGCATCACATCCGGGGTGTGGCCTGACTACCCAGCGCGGGAACTACGGATGAACGCGACCGAGGGTGCCGCCCGTGTCGCATTAGACGACGAGCGACAGCGCGTGATTGGCGGCCACCCGCGAGGTAACGAAGCGGGCACATCAGCCCGTCATCCGGGCTCCTCGTCGCTCCACAGGCGCATCTGTTCTTCCCACCGATTGCAGGCTCTCGTGCTCTTGCGTGTCGTCGCGCGCACGCTCGTTCGCGCCCTGGGCTCCCTTACGATCACGCTTGCTGCGCAGATCCTTCTCGGGCATCTGCCGGGTGGAGCGCCGAGTTCGGCACGCCGGCCGGGAGGAATCGTGTCCCGAACCGTGTCCCCAACTCGGCAGATATGACCCCTCCCGGGACACGCCTACTCCAACCAAACCTCCTGCAAAACGGCTAAACGACGGTCCCAGGGAGCAACTCTTAATCCGAAGGTTCTTGGTTCGATTCCAAGCGGGGGCACTCAGGAAAGCGCTGGTAATCGGCGCTTTCCTCGTTTTCGGCGAGAGCGCTGAGGCGAAGGTGTCCGTCGGACGGCCCCTCGGCGGGGCTAGAGGTCGGCGTGGTGCTCGGCGGTGGGCAGGCCGGCTTCGTTCCAGGCGGCGAATCCGCCTTGGAGGTTGGCGACGTGCTCGAAGCCGAGTTCTTTGAGGGTGGCTGCGGCGAGTGCGCCGCGTCCGCCGGAGCGGCAGTAGACGATGACGCGGCCGTTGGGGTCGAGCTTGGGTTCGTGGCGGGGGCTGGCGGGGTCTGCGCGGAACTCCAGCAGGCCGCGCGGAACCTGGACCGCGCCCTGGATGTGCTGTTCCCATTCGACGGGCTCGCGCACGTCGACGAACACGACCCCGCCGTTGTTGGCTTCGGCCGAGGCGTCTTGCGGGGTGATCTGCGCAACCTGCGCGGTGGCGTCGGCGAGCATCTGAGCGGCGCTTGTCATGACGTATCTCCTCTCAGCCGAGTCGGCGGGTTGAGGCGTGCAGCTCGGAGACCTGTGAGAGCTTCTCGGTGGTCACCTTCTGCCAGCGCTCTTCGACGGGCTCCTCGGCGGCCTGCTCCAGGAATTCGGGTGCGGCCCATTCGTGCACGTCGAAGTCGTTCTCGCGACGGCTACGGAAGTACGAGTAGTCGACGCCGATCTTCTTGAAGTCGGTCTTGCACCACCCGAGCTCCTGATCGACGTTGTTCGCCGACACCATCGGACAGTTCGTATAGAAGACCTCGCTCCAATCCAGAGGAACCGTGCTGAAGGCCTTCTCTTGTGCCGTGGTGGTCATGGCGAGGCTCCCTCTGGTCGAGCGCGTGGCAGTGTCGGACTGCCTATGTACCGACGCTAGACGCGGCCACACTGACATCACATCCGGGGTGTGGCCTGACTACCCAGCGCGGCAACTACGGATGGAGCGAACGCGACCGAGGGTGCCGCCCGCGTCGCATCAGACGACGAGCGACAGCGCGTGACTGGCGGCCACCCGCGAGGTAACGAAGCGGGCACATCAGCCCGTCATCCGGGCTCCTCGTCGCTCCACAGGCGCATCTGTTCTTCCCACCCCGGGCATCTGCCGGGTGCGCCGAGTTCGGCGGGGGCATAGCTGTTCGCGGATCTCGCCGCGCCGACGATCTCTCGCTCGTGGCGCCTGTCTGGGACAATCAGCGGATGCTCGCATGCATCGACGGACGGGTTCAGCCCGCCGAGGAGGCGACGGTTCCCGTCACCGACGAAGGCCTGCTGCGCGGCGACGGCGTCTTCGAGGTCGCCCGCGTGTACGTCGGCGTGCCGTACGCGCTCGACGAGCACCTCGTCCGCATGGCGCGCTCGGCCGAGCGCCTGCGGCTGCCGTTCGACATCGCCGCGATGGCCGACGACGCCTCGACGCTGCTCGAGGCGGGCGGGCCCGTCGACGGCTATCTGCGCCTTGTCGCGACGCGCGGCGGCCTGCGGATCCTGCTGCTCGAGCCCCTGCGCGAGAGCCCGGCGACGATCTCCCTGCACACGGTCCGCTACTCGCCGACCCGCGTGCTGGACGAGATCAAGTCGCTCTCCTACGCCGCGAACATGCTGGTCACGCGCCTGGCGCAGGAGCAGGGTGCCGACGAGGCGCTGCTCGTCACGCCGCACGGAGGCGTGCTGGAGGGCCCGCGCCAGTCGTTCGTCGTCTCGCTCGACGGCGAGGGCCTCGTGACGCCGCCGCTCAGCGACCGCGTCCTCGATTCGATCACGCGCCGGCGGATGATGGAGACCGGGCTCGTGGAGGAGCGGTCGATCAGCGCGGACGAGCTGCCGTTCGCCCGTGAAGCGTTTCTGGCGTCGACGACGAACGAGGCACTCCCGGTGCACGCGATTGACGGGGTGGCGCTGCCGGAGGCGCCCGGTCCGCTGACGCAGCGCGCCGCCACGGCGGTTCGCGAGGTCATCGGCGCGGCGGTCGGGCAGACGCTCACCGGATGAGGATCGTCACGGTCATCGGGAACCGGCCCCAGTTCGTCAAGGCGGCCGCCGTCTCCTCGCGGCTGCGCGAGCAGCACGAGGAGCTGCTCGTCCACACCGGCCAGCACTACGACGATGAGCTCAGCGCGATCTTCTTCGAGGAGCTCGGCATTCCGCGCCCGGAGCGCGAGCTGGGAATCGGGGGCGGCTCGAACACGGAGCAGACGGCGCGCATGCTTGCTGAGCTGGGCCCGCTGCTCGCTGACGTGCGCCCCGACGCCGTCCTCGTCTACGGTGACACGAACTCGACGCTCGCCGGCGGGCTCGCGGCCGCGCAGGCCCGCATCCCGGTCGCGCACGTCGAAGCCGGGATGCGCTCGTTCGACCGCGCCATGCCGGAGGAGCTCAATCGCGTCCTCACGGACCACCTCTCCGACCTGCTGCTGTGCTCGACGCCGACCGCCGTGCAGAACCTCGAGCACGAGGGCGTCGCCGGACGGGTCGAGCTCGTCGGTGACGTGATGGTCGACGTCGCGATGCTCGTCCAGCCGCGGGCGGCAGCGGATGCCGCCGCCCTCGAGCGTGCCGCGGTCAAGGCCGGCGGCTACGTCCTCGCCACGGCTCACCGCGCCGGGAACGTCGACGATCCCGGCCGCCTGCGGCTGCTCGTCGATCTGCTGCTGGCGGTGCCCGGTCCGGTCGTGCTGCCACTTCACCCGCGCACGCGCGCCCGTCTGGAGGCCGCAGGCCTGCTCGGCGAGCTCGAGTCCGGCGACGTCCGGATCCTGCCGCCGCTCGGCTACGTCGACTTCACCGCGCTGCTGACCCGTGCGACGGCGGTCCTGACCGATTCGGGTGGCGTGCAGAAGGAGGCCTACCTCGCCGGCGTGCCATGCGTGACGATGCGCGACAGCACCGAGTGGGTCGAGACGGTGCGGGCAGGCTGGAACACGCTCGTGGACCTCGACGCCGGGCGTAGCGCTGGCGGCGCTCGCCGCCGTGCCGCCACCCGAGCGGCCCGAGCTCTACGGCGACGGGCGCGCCGGCGAGCGCGTCGTCGCCGCGCTCGCCACGCTCTAGACGCCGGGCGGCCGTCCGATGCGCCGCACCGCCACGCCGGTGGCGGTGAACCGTGCCGCATCGATCACGTCGCGGCCGTCGAGGATCGCTCGCACGCCGGGGAGGTCGCCGGGCCCGAGCGCGCGGTACTCGGCATGATCGGCCTGCACGATCGCGCCGTCGACCGCGGAGCCGTCCCACGGGGTGAACCCCAGTGCCTCGAGCTCGGTCGCGTCGTAGAGCGGATCCTGCGCCAGGCAGACCGCGCCGCGCGCGACGAGCTCGTCGCGGACGTCGAATGCGCCGCTGAAGGCGGTCTCCTTCACGGCTCCCCGGTACGTGACGCCCAGCAACGCGACGCGCGCCCCGCGCAGGTTCCCGAGCTCGGCGGCGAGCAGCCCGACGGCGTAGGCGGGCATCGCCTCGTTGACGCCGCGCGCCGCCAGCGGCAGTCGGGCATCCGGGTCCCCGGCCAGGTAGAAGCGCGGATAGACCGGGATGCAGTGGCCGCCGACGGCGATCCCCGGGCGGTGAATGTGGCTGAACGGCTGGCTGTTTGCGGCGTCGATCACGCGGTCCACGTCGATGGCCGCCCCGTCGGCGAATCGCGCGAGCTCGTTCGCGAAGGCGATGTTGATGTCGCGGTAGGTCGTCTCGGCGAGCTTCGTCAGCTCGGCGGCCTCGGCGGAGCCCATCGGACGCACCTCGGCCTCGATGAACTCGCGGTACAGCTCGACGCCGCGCGCCTCCCCCTGCTCGCTCAGCCCGCCGACGAGCTTCGGGTAGGTCGCCAGGTCGCGGAAGATCCGCCCGCTGTAGACCCGCTCGGGGCTGAAGATCGTGTGGAAGTCGCGCTCACCGCGCAGGCTGCTCGCCGCCTCCAGGGCCGGTGCGATCCGCGAGCGCGTCGTGCCCACCGGGAGCGTCGTCTCGACGCAGACCGTCGTTCCGCGCTGCAGGCCTGCGCCGACGTCGGCGATCACGCTGTCGAGGACGCGCCAATCCGGGCGGGCCCCGTCGTCGACCATCAGCGGCGGCACAGCGATGACGAGCTCCGCGCCCTGCGCGACGGCGGCGGTGGTGTCCGTCTGCGCGCGCAGACGCCCGGCGATGACAAGCCGGCTGAGCGCCTCGTCGAGGCCCTCCTCGCCCGGGAACGGCGCCCGCCCGTCGTTCACGGTGGCCACGACGGCGGCGTCGACGTCGCACCCGACGACGTCGTGGCCGGCCTGCGCGATCGCGGCGGCCAGCGGCAGCCCGATCTTGCCGAGGGCGACGACGACGACGCGCATCAGGTCGCGGCGACGTCGCGGACGACGACCGTCTCACCGTCGCGGCGGCTGCGAGCACGGCTTCGGCGGAGACGACGATCTCGATGCCCTCCTGCAGCGTGACGATCCCGGTGTCCGACGCGCCGGCGATCAGGTCCAGGAACGCCTCGAGCTCCACGAGCAACGGCTCGCGGCGCGAGAAGGCGTAGCGCGTCATGTCGCCCTCGCTGACGCCGCGCAGCGACTGCGACGCGCTCCACTCGGAGCCCACGTCGCCGTTCTCGTAGAAGGTCAGGTCGGCGGTCAGCGTGTCGGCGACGAGCATCCCGCGCTCGCCCAGGATGCGCGTCCGGCGGACCTTCGTCGGGGACAGCCAGTCGACGACCGAGTTGAAGCTCACGCCGCTCTCGAGGCCGCCGGTGACGAGCACGAGGTCCTCGTGCTCGCGCGGCCCATGCGGTGCTGGGTCTGCGCGGCGAGTCGCTCGATCCGTGACGCCCCCGAGCCAGCGCACGAGGTCGAGGTCGTGCGTGGCGAGGTCCTTGACGACGCCGACGTCGCGCACGCGGTCGGGGAACGGCCCGACGCGCTCGGTGGCGATCAGGAAGATGTCGCCGAGCTGTCCTTCGCCCACGCGCCGGCGCATCTCGATCAGGGCCGGGTTGAAGCGCTCGACGTGCCCGACGGCGCCGGTGACGCCGGCGAGGTCGCAGGCCTCCTGGATCTCACGCGCCTCGGCCGACGTCGCGGCCAGCGGCTTCTCGACGAGCACGTGCACTCCAGCGAGCGGCCATCAGGCGCGCGACGGAGAGGTGCTCCTCGGTCGGGACGGCGACGATCGCGAAGTCGAGCGGGCCAGAGGCCGAGCAGGTCCTCTGGCGTCGGCGAAGACGAGCCCGGGATCGCGCACCGCCGCGTAGCGGTCCCCGCCGGGATCGACCGCGCCGGCGAACACGACGCGGTCGGAGCTCTGCAGCAGGCGCGCATGGTGGCGGCCGATCATGCCCAGACCGAGCACGGCGCCGCGCGACGTGGTCGGGGCCGTGCTCATGCGGCGTCGGCCAGGACCTCCGGGCGCGCGCCGCGCCACACGATCTCGTCCTGTGCGGGACCGACGCCGACCATGATGATCGGAACGCCGACGGCGTCCTCGATGTAGTGCAGGTAGTCGCGCGCGGCCCGCGGCAGCTCGGCCTCCGAGCGGCAGGAGCTGATGTCCTTCTGAACCAGCCCGGGAGCTCGTCGTAGACGCCCTCGACGTGGTGCAGGACGCTCTGGTGGTAGGGGAAGCTGTCGTACGTCGCACCGTCCTCGCCGACGTAGCCGGTGCACGACCTTGATCGTCTCCAGGCCGCCGAGCACGTCGAGCTTCGTGATCACGAGCGCCGTCAGGCCGTTGATGCGCGCCGCGTAGCGCAGCGCGACGAGGTCGAGCCAGCCGGTGCGCCGCGGGCGCCCGGTCGTCGTGCCGAACTCGTGGCCGTTCGCGCGCAGGAGCTCGCCGGTGGCGTCCTCGAGCTCGGTCGGGAACGGCCCGGCGCCGACGCGCGTGGCGTACGCCTTGACGACGCCCCAGACCTCGCCGATGTCGCGCGGTCCGACGCCGGTGCCGACGGAGGCGTAGCCCGGCGACCGGGTTCGACGAGGTGACGAACGGATACGTGCCGTGGTCGATGTCGAGCATCGCGGCCTGCGCGCCCTCGAAGATCACGAGCTGGTCCTCGTCCAGCGCGCGATGCAGGATCGCCGCGGTGTCGGCGATGTGGCGCTCGAGACGATGCCCATGCGTCATGTACTGCTCGGTGATCGTCTGCAGGTCCAGCGCCGGGTCGCGCTCGAAGGGCCGCAGCATGAGCTTCTTGGGCTCGAGCGCGGAGATGATCTTCTGCTTGAGGATCTTCTCGTCGAGCATGTCCTGCACGCGGATCCCGAGGCGCAGCGCCTTGTCGGCGTAGCACGGGCCGATGCCGCGCTTCGTCGTGCCGATCTCGAGCTTGCCCAGCCGCGCCTCGCCCGCCTGGTCGAGCATCAGGTGGTAGGGCATGATCACGTGCGCGTTGGCGCTGATCTTCAGGTTGTCGACGTCGACGCCGCGTGCCTTCAGCCCGTCGATCTCACCGGTCAGCACCGCCGGGTCGACGACGACGCCGTTGCCGATGATGCACGTCGTACCGGGGTAGAGGATCCCCGACGGGATCAGGTGGAACTTCCAGACCTCGTCGCCGTGGACGATCGTGTGCCCGGCGTTGTTCCCGCCCTGGAAGCGCGCGACGACCTGTGCGCGCTCGGCGAGCAGGTCGACGACCTTGCCCTTGCCCTCGTCGCCCCACTGGGCGCCCACGATCACGATGCTCGGCATGAGAAATTGAGTCTACGGGCGGCGTCGCCGGAACTACGCGAGGCGCAGGTCGGTGACGACGACCTTGCGCTTGTCGCTCCCGTGCAGCGGGAGGATCTCGCACATCTCCTCCAGGCGCGACACCGTGCGCTCGCCGATCTGCTCGGCCAGCGCGTCGCGCTCGAGGTTCGTCGTGACGATCACGGACCTCTCCGCCTCGTAGCGCGCGTTGACGATCGAGTAGAGCTGTTCGAGCACCCATTCGCTCGTCTTCTCCGCGCCGACGTCGTCGAGGTGCAGCAGGTCGACCTCGGTCAGGCGGTCGAGCAGCGCGGTGTAGCCGCCGCCGGCGTCGCTGTCGAACGTCGAGCGGATCTCGGCGAGCAGGCGCGGAAGCGAGTAGATCGCGACCGTGTGGGCGTCGGCGAGCGCGGCCGACGAGATCAGCATCGCGAGCGTCGTCTTGCCGGTGCCGACGCTTGCCGTAGATCCACAGCCCGCGGCCGTCGGCGACGTTCTCGTCCAGACGGCGGACGTACGCGCGGACCTGTCGCACGATCGGCTCGGGCATCTCCGTGACCGGCGGGCGCTCGAACGAGACGCCGCGGTACCTCTTCGGGATCACGGCGGACAGCGATCGGGCGCGGCGCGAGGCGATCAGCTGCGGGCGGCAGGCGCACGGGCGGGCGGTGCGCGTCTCGTCGTCGTCGACCCAGCCGGAGCCGTCGCAGATGCCGAGCGCGCACGGCCGCAGGCGCGTGGCGCCGGCGCTCACGCGGCGTCCCGGGCGAGATTGAGGAAGCGCGGGAACTCGTTCTGGAAGTTCAGCTCGACACGGCCGAGGCCGCCGTTGCGGTGCTTGGCGATGATGATCTCGCTGACGCCCGGGTTCTCGGACTCCTCGCGGGTGTAGTACTCGTCGCGGTAGATGAACATCACGAGGTCGGCGTCCTGCTCGATCTGGCCCGACTCGCGCAGGTCGGAGAGCATCGGCTCAGGAGGCTTGCGCTGTTCGACGTTGCGCGAGAGCTGTGAGAGCGCGATGACGGGTACCTCGAGCTCGCGGGCGAGGATCTTCAGGCCGCGGCTCATCTCGCCGACCTGCTGCACACGGCTGTCGTAGCGCGCGTCCGCCCGCATCAGCTGGAGGTAGTCGATGATGATCAGCCCGAGGCCGCCGTCGGCACGCAGGCTCTGGTGCAGGCGCCGCGACTTGGCGCGGATGTCGAGCAGGCCGATGTCCGACGAGTCGTCGACGAACAGGTTCGACCCCGCGTAGTCCTTGGCGACGTTCAGCACGCGCTGCCACTTGTCGCCGCGCACGCGGCCCTTGCGCAGGTCGTCGCCCTTGATCGACGCCTTCGACGCGATGAAGCGCTGGGCGAGCTCGCCCTCGGACATCTCCAGCGAGAAGAGCGCGACGGCGCGCGGGCTGGTCTTGTCGAGGGCGACGTTCTCGGCGATGTTCGTGACGAGCGCCGACTTCCCCATCGACGGGCGCGCGGCGATGATGATCAGGTTGCCGGGCTGGAACCCGCCGGTGATCGCGTCGAGGTCGGTGAAGCCCGAGCGGATGCCGGTGATCGACGTGCCGTCCTTGGCGAGCTTCTCCCAGAGCGGCAGCTCCTGGTGGAGCACGTCGCCGACGGGCTTGAAGTCCTGGCCCTCGCCGCCCATGCGGATGTCGAGGATCGTGCGCTCCGCCTCGTCGACGATGTCCTGGGGCTCCCCGTCGCGGGAGAAGACGCTCGCCTGGATGCGGTACGAGGCGTCGAGCAGGCGCCGCAGGTGGGCCAGCTCCTTGACGATCTCCGCATAGCGGCGCAGGTTGCCGACGGCGGGGACGGCCGCGACGAGCGCGCCGACGTCCTCCGGCCCGCCGGCCTCGTCGAGCTTGCCGAGCGATTTCAGCTCTTCGACGACGCTCAGCACGTCGATCTCGCCGCCGCGGTCGAACAGGCCGTTCATGGCCTCGAACACCACGCGATGGCGCGCACGGTAGAAGTCGGCCGGCTTCAGGGCCTCCTCCACCACGAACATGTAGTGCGCCTTGTCCGACAGCAGGATCGCGCCGAGGACGGCCTGCTCGGCCTCGATCGAATGCGGGGGTCCCGCGCCGGCGGGGGGGTGCCGGCAGACTGCTGCCCGTTGGCTGCGGGGATCGTGGTCATCGGCCGATCGAAGCTAGCAACGCGTGCGGGCGTCGCGCACGAACCATCCCGCTCTCAGCGTGGAATGCGTTGTGGAGTTGTCGCGAAGAGCGCGGGAGGCGCTACTGCTCGACGACCATCGTCTTGACGCTGGCCTTCACGCCACCGTCGAGCTCGAGCTCGACGACGTAGGTGCCGACGTGCTTGATCGGCTCCTCGAGGTCGATCTTGCGGCGGTCCACGTCGACGCCGCGAGCCTCCTTGATCGCCTCGGCCACGTCCTGGTTCGTGACGGAACCGAACAGGCGGCCGTCGTCGCCGGCCTGGCGGGCGATCGTGAGGACCGTGTTGCCGAGCGCGGTGGCGAGCTCCTGCGACTGGGCGGCGATCGCGGCGCGCGCCTTCTCCTGCGCGGCGATCATCTGCTGTGCCGCCGCGAGCGCGGACTTCGTCGCGGGCTGGGCGAGCTTGCGCGGCTGCAGGTAGTTGCGCAGGTAGCCCTTGCTGACGTCGACGACCGTGCCCTTGGGGCCGAGGTGCTCGACGTCCTCGAGCAGGATCGCGTCGGGCATCAGTCGCGGTCCCGGTCGCGGTCACGACGGCCGCCACGGCCGACGCCCTCGTTGGCCGGCTCGGCCGCGTACGGCACGAGCGCGAGCTCACGAGCACGCTTGACGGCGTTCGCAACCTGGCTCTGGTGCTTGCGGCACAGGCCCGTGATGCGGCGCGAGCGGATCTTGCCGCGCTCCGAGGTGAAGCGGCGGAGCGTCGTCACGTCCTTGTAATCGACGTGCTCGATCTTGTCCTTGCAGAACAGGCAGGGCTTGCGGCGCCCGCTGCCGGGGCCACCCTTCTTGTCCCGGCGAGGCTTGGCCGGCTTCTGACGTCGCGCTTTTGCCACTTCGGTCCTCTGATCTTCCGTCTTCGTGCGAACGCGCGCCACCGGCGCGCGAAAGGGGAGTCTGACAGAACCGCGCGTAGCACGGCTCCTGGACGGAACAGGGTAGCGGGGTCGGTTTCAGGCGCCACCGCCGGGCGGGGTGGCGGCCTGAGCAGCCGACGGCCGCCCGGCGTCGTCGTCTAGAACGGAATGTCTTCGTCGGACGTCGCGACCGGCCCGGCGGGTGCCGCGGCGAAGTCGCTCGTGTCCACCGGGACGTCGGAGCGCGGCGTGAAGCCGCCGCCGCCGCTGCCTGCGTCGTCGCGCCCGCCGAGGAACTGGACGGTGTCGGCGACGATGTCGACCGCCTGGCGCTTCTGACCTTCAGGCGTCTCCCACTCACGCCACTCCAGGCGACCGTCGATGGCGACGGGCCGTCCCTTGGCGAGATAGCGCGCACAGTTCTCGCCCTGTGCGCCCCAGACGGTGACGTCGAAGTAGTTCGGCTTGTCGACCCATTCACCCGACGCACCGTCCTTCTTGCGCGTGTTGACCGCGACTCGGAGCTTGCAGATGGCCGTTCCGCTCGGCAGTGAGCGGAGTTCGGGGTCCGACGTGAGATTTCCGGTGATGATGACCCGGTTGATGTTCGAGGCAGCCATGTGGCGTGCTCCTTTCGGGGGCGAACGATGTCGCCGTGATCCGATCGATTCGTGACGTGGCGCGAGTCTAGACCGAGGCTCGGTCGGCACGGGCGGAGACCCCGCAATTTCCGCACATGCGTTGCACCGCGGCGCGAACCGCGCGATGGACGCCGCGAACAGCCGGCGTGGCGAACGGTTCGGCGGCGAACGGTTCGGGAGCGCGGCGACCGATCAGAACGCCCGTTCCGGGCGTTCCGTCCCGCCGGGGGGAGACTGATCAGACCGCCCGTTCCGGGCGTTCTGTCCCGCCGGGGGCGTTAGTCGCGGTCGCGGTCGCGATCGCGCTCCGACGGCGCCTCGGCCTCGGCGGCCGCGGTCGTCGCCTGACGCAGATCGGGAGCCGCGGGGGTTCCCGGACGGACCTTGATGATCCGAAAGCGTGTGACGCCGTCGGTGATCCGCAGTGTGCGGTTCAGCTGCTCGAGCAGCGCCGGCGGTCCCTCGAACTGCACGAGGTCGTACTCGGCCTCGGTCTCATGGTCGATCTCGAAGGCGAGCTTGCGCGCTCCGTAACCCTGCGAACCGAGCAACGTGCCGGATCCCTCGATCATGCCGCGGACGTCGGCGCGGATCTTCTCGCGGGCGTCGTCCTCGACGTCTTGGTGCAGCAGGAGCATGAGGTCGTATGCGGGCTTTGTAGCGGCCATAAGGGGCGTCGAAGATAGCAGGGGGGCGATTCCGTCCGCCCGGTGGCCTACGTGCCCCGTGGACCCTCTTCTCCCCGGATCCCCGCTGTCACGGGTGCCGTGGCGCTCCCTCGCGTGGCCGGCGGTGGTCGTCGCCGCGGTGGCGCTCGTGCTGCTCTGGCCACGGCTTCAGCCGGCGACGGTGGCGATGCCTGACGCGCGGGCGCGACCGGTGAAACAGGCGTCCGCGCGACCCGAGGCTCCGGCGGGCGCGTGTTCCCGGAGTGCCGCCGGACGCGGGTGACGGGGCGAACGGTGTCACGCGCCCGGGCCCGGCGCGGGCGCCGGCATCGGCATCGGCATCGGGCTCGGCGGGTCCCGGCGGCGGCGGTGGTGCGTGCTCCGAGCGGCGTGTGGTCCTCGCGCCCTTGGCTGGGAGCGGGAGTGTGGCGCCGCGGCGCGGAACCGACGCTGCCGCGTCGGTGGAGTTCGGTTGGCCTTGACGTGACCGGCGCGGCGTCCTACGCGAGCTGTGCACGACTGTCGTGCATGGTGCGCGGAGGACGGTGACGGGGTTCGTCCTGCGCGAGCTGGTGCATGTGGGTGGTGCATAGTCGCGGTGGACGGGGGCGTGCCCACGGCTGATCGCACGTGTGCCGTCCATCGGATCCGGCTACGCCAGTCCGTCCCTTCGAGGGCGATGTCACCCCTGGGCGACGTTAGCGGCTGCCTTCGCGCGGATGTCCGCCAGCTGGTCGTCGATCCAGTCGCCTGGGGTGCGGTCGGTGACGATCTCCTTGAGCCCGTCGATCCGGCGCGTTCGCTCTTCGGCGGACATCGTCAGCGCGGCGTGGATCGAGTCGGCGAGCTCCTGGATGTCGAAGGGGTTGACGCTCAGTGCGAACTCGCCGAGCTCCTCGTGGGCGCCGGTGTTCTCGGACAGGATCGACACGCCCGCGTGCTCGTTGACGAGCGGCCCCTCCTTGGCGACGAGGTTCATGCCGTCGAACATCGCGTTCACGAGCAGCACGTCGTAGTGCTTGTAGGAGGCGATCGCCTCCTCCAGGTCGTCGCGCAGCTTCAGGTGGATCGGCATCCAGTCGGGCGTTCCGTGGCGGTGGTTGACGACGGCCACGAGCGCCTCGATGCGCTCCAGGTATTCGGCGTATTCCGGCACGTCCGTACGCGACGGCATCAGCTGCGCCACGAACGTGACGCGCTCGCGGAACTCGGGATGCTGTTCGAGGAACAGGTCGAACGCGGTGAATCCGCGCAGGACGTTCTTGGAGAGGTCGGCGCGGTCGACGCGCAGGATCATGAAGTCGCGCCGGCGGCGCATGATCTCCTGCTCGAACTCCTGCGTGCGCTCGGACGCCGCGACGTTCAGCGTCGCGCGCGCATCGATCGGCAGCGGATAGCTGCGCACCCACACCTCGCGGCCTTCGTGCTGCACGACGCCGCGCGCGAAGTCGACGTCGAGGTCGAGCAGGTCGCGGCAGCACTGCAGGAAGTTGCGGCGGTACGCCTGCGTGTGGAAGCCGATGATGTCGTTCGCGAGCAGTCCGTGGAACAGTTCCTCGCGGATGCGGTTCGGGAGCACGCGCCACGAGTCCGACTGCGTCCACGGGATGTGGACGAAGTGGTGCAGGAAGACGTCCGGCCGCGCGCGCCTGACGAGCGCCGGGAGCGTGTACAGGTGGTAGTCGTGGACCATCACCACGGGATCCGGCTTGCCGTCGATCTCCTCGATGACGGCGTGCGCGAGGTCCTCGTTGACGACGTTGTAGCCGTACTCGAACGCCTCGACCTCGTTGCGCCTCACGTCCGGCGCGTTCGAAAGGTCCCAGAGATAGTGCTGGATGAACCACAGCATCGGGTTCGCGAAGACGTTGTAGAACGCGTCGTAGGCGTCCGGGTCGCTCGCGACGAGGCGGACCTCGTAGTCGCCGCCGTTGGGGGATCGCACGGAGAAGGGCCGGTCGCCGGCCTCGCGCGCGCGCCGGGCATCGGCGTCGGTCATGGCACTCGCCACCCAGACGGCCTGGCGGTGCGAGGCGAGGCCCGTGAGCGCCGTGACCAGTCCCGCCCGTGCCGCGCTTGACGCTGCCGTCGTCCTCGAAGGTCACCGGCCCACGGTTGGAGACGAGGATGAACGGCGTCTGGGACACCCGACGAGCCTACCGCGCCGGGTGCTCCAGGCTCAGCCGCTGGGCAGCGCGCCGACGGGGCGCTCGCCGAGCTTGACCTCGATGCTGCGCCGGCGTCCGTCACGCACGACCGTGACCGCCACGCGCTGACCCGCTCGCAGGTCGGCCACGCGAGCCGCGAGCTGGGCCTCGTCGCGGACCGGCGGCCGTCGATGGCGACGATGACATCGCCGCCGGGGACGAAGTCGCGGGCCTGGAAGCGCACGTTGCCGCTCCCGACGTGGATGCCGGCCTGTGCCGCCGGGCCTCCGCGCGTGAGCTCCTGGACCCAGGCTCCGGACTTCGTCTTGAGGCCGAACTTCTCGGCGAGCTGCGGGTAGACCGGGGTGCTCGCGACGCCGATGTACGCGTAGTGCGGGCCGCCCGTTCGTGCGCAGCTGGCGCAGCGACCGGCGCACGGCGTCGACCGGGACGGCGAACCCGACGCCGCTGCCGCTGCCGCCGGCCGTTTCGATCTGCGAGTTGATCCCGAGCACACGGCCCTGCGCGTCGAGCAGCGGGCCGCCGGAGTTGCCCTGGTTGATCGCAGCGTCGGTCTGGATCGCGCCCGGCGTGGAGAAGCCGGTGAGCGAGTCGATCGAGCGCTTCGTCGCGGAGATGATCCCGACCGACAGCGAGCGGTCCTCGCCGAACGGGCTCCCGATCGCGGCGACCGGTGCGCCGACGTGCAGCTCCTTGGCGGAGCCGAGCGGCACCGGAACGAGGTCGAGCCCGGCCGGGTCGACCTTCAGCAGGGCGACGTCGACGAACGGGTCGTAGCCGACGATCCGGGCCGGGACCTGATTGCCGTCGGCGAAGCTCACGTAGACGTCGCCCGCGGGCTTCAGCGACGACCCGGTGCCGCTCGTGACGACGTGGGCGTTCGTCGCGATCTCGCCGCTAGTCCGAGACGACGAAGCCTGATCCGACGCCCTCGCCGCTGCTCGTGCCCGAGGCCGGTGGAGACGACGGTGACGACGCCCGGAGCAGCCCGCTCGTAGATGCCGGCTGCATCGAACGGCGTCGCCTGAGGCGGGCGTCGAGGGGGCTCGCGCGACCTCGACCCGCGTCGTTCTCTGGACGGTCATGGTCGTCGGCGACGAGCTCTCGCGCCCGCAGGCGCCGAGCGCGAGCGCGCTGCCGGTCGCCGCGAGCGACGGCGATCAGCCGGGCACCGCTCACTGCGGCAGCTCCAGCGAGAACGTCGTACGGCCCGGAAGGCTCTCGACGGCCAGCTCGCCGCCCATGCGCTCCCCGAGCTCGTGCGCGATCGCCAGGCCCAGCCCGGCGCCGCGCGTGCCGTCCGAGGTGTAGAACGGCTCGAACACGCGCCGCAGCTCGGAGCGCGGGATGCCGGGGCCGAAGTCGGTCACGGCGACGCGCGCCCGGTCGCCGCGCAGCGACGTCGCCGACGACGACGTCGGTGCCGGGATCGGTGTGGTTGAGGGCGTTGTCGATGAGGATGCGCATGACCTGGGCGACCCGCTCAGCGTCGCACATGGCGACGACCTCCTCGCCGGTCAGGCGGACCTCGAGCTGCGATTCGTGAGCCGCGAGGGCCGGCACGAACTCTCCGGCGACGGTTCGCGCGAGCTCGCCGATGTCCGTCTGCTCGCGTCGCAGCTCGACCGATCCGGCCTCCAGGCGCGACAGGTCGAGCAGGTCGGTCGTGAGCTTCCCGAGCCGGTCGACCTGCTCGCGCAGCTGACCCATGAACTTCGCCTTCGTCTGCGTCGTCGAGGTCCTCGTCCTCGATCAGCTCGAGAAACCCGCCGAGCGAGAAGATCGGGGTGCGCAGTTCGTGTGAGGCGGTCGCGATGAATCGCCGGCGGGCGGTGTCCAGCTCGGCGAGCTGGCGCTGCATGTCGTCCAGCGCTCGCGCGAGCTCGCCGAGCTCGTCCTCGCCGTCGACCGGGAACGGTGCGGAGAAGTCGCCGCTCGCGACGCGCCGTCGCGACGCTCGTCAGCCGGCTCACCCGCCGTCCGAGCGACTGCGCGACGAAGAAGCCCGCCAGGACGGCGGCCGCGAGGGCCAGGATGCCGGCGATCACGATGCGGTTGCGGACGAGCGCGACGTTGCGCTCGACGTCGCCCAGCGGCGCCGAGTAGACGAGCACGTCGCCGAGCAGCTGCTTCCCGCTCTCGGTGTCGCGGAAGAACAGCGGCACCGCGACCTCGACGACGCGTCCGCCGCCGACCGATTCCGTCGCCGTCTCGGTGCGGCGCGACTCGATCGCGGCGTCGGCGGCCGGGAAGTCCAGGTCGCCGATGTCCGTGCGCAGGTTGGAGTCGGACTTCGGGAACGGCTGCGCACCGAACGTCCCGCGGTTGACGCCCAGGAGGGTGACGCGGGTGTTCGACTGGTCGGCGGCGGCGCGCACGGCGCGATCGACGGTGTCGACGGGCACCGCGAGCTCCAGCGCCGACCGGATCGGATCGGTGAACCGCGCGGCGTCGGCCCGCAGGGTGACGCCGCGCTCGTCGATCAGGCTCGACTCGAGCGTCGGGACGACGCCGAGGTAGACGATGACGATCGCCCCGAGCGTGATCAGGAAGAAGACGAGCGCCAGGCGGTTGGCGAGTGACGTCACGCGTCTTGGGCGTCGCGGAAGCGGTAGCCGACGCCGCGCACGGTGAAGAGGTACTCCGGGTTGCGGGCGTCCGCCTCGAGCTTCTCGCGCAGATGCCGGATGTGCACGTCGACGGTGCGCGGGTCGCGGTAGGAGCTGTCGCCCCAGACCCTCGTGAGGAGCTGTTCGCGGCTCCAGACCCGCCCTGGACTCGAGGCCATGGCGACCAGCATCTCGAATTCCACGAACGTGAGCGCCACCTCGTCGCCGCGGACGCGCACGCTGCGCCGCGCCGGGTCGATCCGCAGCTCGTGGACCTGGAGCGGCTCGTCGGCGGCGTTGCCGGCCTCACGGTCCATCGAGGCGCGACTGAGGGCGGCTTTCACGCGGCTGCGGAACTCGCGCACCGAGAACGGCTTGGTGATGTAGTCGTCGGCTCCGAGCTCGAGCCCGACGATCTTGTCGACCTCGTCGGACTTCGCCGTCAGCATGATGATCGGCACCGAGCTGCGGGCGCGCAGCCTGCCGGCAGACCTCGAGGCCGTCCATCCGGGGCATCATCACGTCGAGCACGACGAGGTCGAACGTCGATTCGCCGAAGCGGTCCAGCGCCTCGCGCCCGTCGGACGCCTGGACGACCTCGTAGCCGTCCTTGCGCAGCGGATACGACAGCAGCGTCTGGATCGAGTGCTCGTCGTCGACGAGGAGGATTCGTGGGATCCGCTCGGCCATGAGTCGTCCGCAAGCGTTATGCGCTCTACCCTCCGGGTCGCCGATGATCGATCCACGCATCTACCGGGCGGCGCTGCTCCCCGTGGTGATCGCCCTGATCGTCGTCGCGTTCTCGCTCGAGAGCCGCCCGCTCCCGTTGCGCACGACGTTCGCGCCGCAGGCGTTCGACGGAGCGCGCGCGTCGCGAGGTGCTGACGGGGCTCGCCGCCGAGTTCCCGAGTCGTCGCCCCGGGAAGCGCGGGCGACGACGCACTCGGCCCGTCGTGTCGCCGCGGAGCTGCGCGCGGTCCTGCCCAAGGTCCGCGTGCAGAGCGAGCACATTTCGCGCCGAGACGATCGACGGAGACCAGACGCTCACGACGGTGACGGCGCAGCAGCCGGGCAGCGGAGCGCGTGCTCAGATCGTCGTCGTGGCACAGCGCGACGCCACCGGCGAGGGCTCGGCGGCGCAGCTGTCCGGCACGGCGGCGATGCTCGAGATCGCGCGCGATCTCGCGTCGGCGCGGCCGACGCGCAGCGTGACGTTCGCCTCGGTCAGCGGGGGCACCGGCGGGCAGGCCGGGATGCGTGACCTGATCGGGCGGCTGGCGCGTCCCGTGGACGCGATCATCGAGCTCGGCGACCTCGCCGGGCCGGTCACGCACCGGCCGCTCGTCGTCTCGTGGGCGAACGGGGCGGGCGCTGCGCCGCTGCGCCTGCAGCGCACGGTCGCCCTGGCGCTGCGGCAGGAGACCGGCATCGAGAGCACCTTCCCCTTCGCCCGCACCCAACTCGCGCGGTTCGCGTTTCCGCTGTCGGTCAGCGGGCAGGGGGTCGCGGACAGCGACGGGATCGCGTCCGTGCGCCTGTCCGCCAGCGGTGAGCTGCCGCCAGCCGCGAGCGCACCGGTCTCCGCCGACCGCCTCGACCGGTTCGGTCGCGGCGCTCTGCGCGCCCTGACCGCGCTCGACAGCGGACCGCGGATCCCCTCTGCGCCCGAGCGCGATCTCGCGATCTCGCGCAAGGTGCTGCCGGGCTGGGCGGTGCGCCTGCTCGTCTTCGCGTTGCTGCTGCCGGCACTGCTCACGCTCATCGACGGCGTCGCGCGACTGCGCCGGCGCGGCGAGCCGATCGCTCGCTGGATCGGGTGGATCCTCGCGCTGTCGGCGCCGTTCGCGCTGGCGGGCGGGTTCGCGATGGCGCTCGGGCGTACCGGTGCGATCGCCGACCTCTCGCCCCCGCCGCCCCCGGGCGCGCTGCCGGTCGCCGGCAGCGGCTGGGCGGCGATCGGATGCACGGCGCTCGTGCTGGCACTGGGGGTGCTCGTGCTGCGTCCATTGCTGGTGCGCGCGGTCGGAGCGACCGGCCCGGTCGACGGCGCCGGCGCCCGGATCGCCCCGGCCGTGGTCGCGTGCGTCGCCGGGCTTGTGGCCTGGGCGCTGAACCCGTACGCGGCGCTGCTGCTGGTGCTCCCCGCAAACCTGTGGCTGCTCGTCGGCGCCCGCGAGGTCGGCATGCGACGCGTCACGGGGCTCGTCGTCGTGGTGCTGAGCCTGCTGCCGATCGCATGTGTGCCACTGGTCTACGCGACGCAGCTCGACATGGGCGTCGGCGAGTTCCTCTGGTTCTGGATGCTCGTGATGGCCGGTGGCCAGGGCGGGCCCGCGGCGATGCTCGGCTGGAGTGTCGTGGCGGGAGCGGCGGTGGGCGCGCTCGTCGCGGTGACGGCGGCGTCATCGCGCGATGGCGGCGGTCCGATCACGGTGCGCGGACCGGCGGGCTACGCGGGGCCGGGATCGCTGGGCGGCACCGATTCGGCTATCGGCCGCTGATCGGACGTTGCCACGACGTCTGTCGAGAAGGCTCAAGCATCGATGCCCACCAGGCCGATTGATGAGGCGACAGGCACGGATGGCCGCGTCGCAGCGGGTGAGGATCACCGAGACTGCCGCAGCGCGAAATCATTCTTCACGCCTGAGAACTCATCGTGACCCAGGACGCTGACCGAATGCTCAAGCTCGCCACGCTTCGCCGCCGCATCATCGAGGGGGCGTACGACGTGGACCCACGCGTCGTCGCGGAGGCGATCCTGCTTCGCCTCGGCGCGCTGCGCCGCGACGCGCCGGTCATCGAGGGGCCGGAACCGCTCAGCCCAGGCGATGCTCGTAGCCACGGAGGCTTCGGGACGACTCGCCGCGCCGGCTGAACACGGCACCGGGCTCACCGCGGCGACCACGCCGACACGGACGAGGCCGGAGACGCTCGCGGCCGCCGGCGTCGGGGAGGCAGGCGCACAGCTCGAAGTCCTCGCCGCCGGTGACGGCGAACTCCGCCGGGTCCACGCCGAGCGCCCGCGCGATCTCCGCGACGCCGCCGGCGAGCGGCACCGCCTCCAGGTCGATGTCGAGGCGCACCCCGCTGCTGCGCCCCACGTGCGCGGCATCGGTGGCCAGGCCGTCCGAGAGGTCGATCAGCGCTCCAGCCCCTGCGCGTCCCAGCGCGCGGCCCATGGTCAGACGGGGCTCCGGGCGCAGATACGCCCGGATCAGCGCGTCGTCCCCCGCTGGGTCGCCGGCACGGCCGTCCAGTACGGCGAGCCCCGCGGCCGAACCCCCGAGCGGGCCCGTCACGATAGACGCCGTCACCGGGGCGTGCGCCGTCGCGGCCCACGAGGTCCTCCGCCCGCTCGGCCCATCCCACGACCGTGACGACGATGGTCAGGGCCGGCGCGCGGATCAGGTCGCCACCGGCGATGGTCGTGCCCGTGCGCTCGGCCAGCGCCTCCATTGCGCGCGCGATCTCCAGGACGTCGTCCGAGGCGAAGTCCCTCCGGCACGCCCAGCGCGACGTACGCCTCGCCGGCGTCGGCTCCCATCGCGGCGATGTCCGAGAGGGCGGCGGCGAGCGCGCGGTGGCCGGCGTCGGCCGCCGTCACCCGCGGATGGTCGAGGCGGAAATGCACGCCGTCGGCCATCGCGTCGATGCTCGTCACGGCGAACGGCCTGGCCCGCACGACGGCGGCGTCGTCGCCGATCCAGCGGACCACGCGATCCGAGCGCGGCTGCAGCAGGTGCTCGAACGCGGCGATGAGCGACAGCTCACCCACGCGGGCTGCTAGCGGTGGCGGTAGACGATGCGGGCGCGGTCGAGGTCGTAGGGCGACAGCTCGCAGCGCACGCGATCACCGGGAAGGATGCGGATGCGGTAGCGCCGCATCTTTCCGGCCACGTGGCCGAGCACCATGTGGTCGTTGTCGAGCTTCACGCGGAACATCGCGTTGGGCAGAGCCTCGACGACCTCGCCCTCGAACTCGACTTTTTCTTCCTTGGCCATCCCTGAGGACGGTAGCAGCAGCGGGCGTTCTCAGCCGGTCCCGGTGCCGGGTGAGAACCCGCCGGTCTGCGGCTGGCCGTTGCCGTTGCCGTTGCCACCACCGGAACCCGGAGTGTCGGTGTTCGGCGTCGTCTGCGGCGGCTTCTCGTACTGCGAGGGCGGGAAGTTCTTGTCCGTCTTGGTCTTCCCGTCCTTCGTCTTGCCCTTCTTGTCCTTCGGCAGGATGTCCTTCGCCAGCGGGTCGACGGCGTCCCCGGGGGCTCCGGTGGTCGCGTACTCGCCGAAGAACGGCTTGGAGACGAACGGCTCGGTCGGCTCCGGGAACGGGTCGCACTTGCGCCCGACCATCGCGGTCGTCATGAAGTCGTGCCAGATGCTCGCGGGCGCCTTGCCGCCGAACATCGTGCCCCAGCCGGGGACGTTCGTCATCGACGTGTTGACGTCCTTGTACCCGACCCAGACCGCCGTGTTGAGCGAGGTGGTGAAGCCGTCGAACCAGGCGTCGGTGAAGTTGCTCGTCGTGCCGGTCTTGCCGGCGGCGGGGCAGTTCAGCGCGGCGCCCGTGCCGGTGCCGCGCTGGACGTTGGCCTCCATCGCGAGGACCGCCTCGTGCGTCTCGCCGTCGGTGAAGACCTTCGTCTTGCGGGTCCTGCCGAGCGAGGCGTCGACGCGGCCGTCGGGGAACTCGACCTTCGTGATCGCGATCGGCTTCAGGCGCCAGCCGCCGTTGTTGACCGTGACGTAGGCGCGCGTCATCTCCAGGGGCGAGACACCGTTCGTCAGGCCGCCCAGGCCCTCGGCGGGATAGGCGTCGAGGTGGCTCGTGATGCCCATGTCGTACGCGGTCTGGCGCACGTTCTCGGGGCCCACGTCGAGGTCGAGCTGCTGGAAGACCGTGTTGTCGGACTTGACGAGGCCCTCGAAGACGGTCGTGTTGCCGCCGTAGGAGTGGTCGTCGGTCTGCACGTCGATCGGCGTGCCGGTCTTCTTGTCGACGAACTTCAGCGGCTTGGACTCGTAGGTCGTCTTCTTGATGTCGACGCCCTGGCGCAGCGCGGTCATCATGACCATCACCTTGAACGTCGAGCCGGGCTGGCGCTTGGCCTGCGCCGCGAGGTTGAGCTGCGACGCGGCGTAGTCCCCCGAGGAGGCCATCGCCTTGATGTAGCCGGACTTCGGGTCGATGCTGACGAGCGCGGCGGAGGGATCACCCGGGACGGGGAGGCGGGTGGCGATCGCCCGCCGGGCCGCCTGCTGGAGCTTCAGGTTGACGGTCGTGAAGACGCGCAGGCCGCCCTGACGCACGCGCTCGGCGCCGTACTTGCGGATCAGCTCCTGGCGGACGTAGTCGAAGAAGTAGCTCTCGCGGCGCTTGGCGTAGTAGGCGTTCTTCTTGACGCCGAGCGGGGCGCGGCGGGCGCGGGCCGCCGTCGAGGGCTGGATGTAGCCCTCCTTCTCCATCTGCGTCAGCACCTCGTTGCGCCGCTCGATCGCCGCCTTGGGATCGAGGAACGGGTTGTACTGCGAGGGCGCCTGCGGCAGCCCGGCGAGCAGCGCCGCCTCGCTGGAGCTTCAGGTCGCTCGCGGCCTTGTCGAAGAAGACGCGCGCCGCCGCCTGGATCCCGACGGCGTTCTGCCCGCCGACCGTGCCGTAGGGGACGTTGTTCAGGTACTGGGTGAGGATCCACTCCTTGCCGCGCCGGCCCGGATGCTTGTCCTCGAGGTCGGAGGCGAGCTTCGCCTCGCGGATCTTGCGCTTCAGCGTGCGCGAGCGGTCGCCCTGGTAGAGGTTGCGGATCAGCTGCATCGTCAGCGTCGAGCCACCCTGGACGGTCTTGCCGCTGGAGACGTTCTTGATCCCCGCGCGCACGACGCCCTCGAAGTCGACGCCGCCGTGCTTGTAGAAGCGGCGGTCCTCGATCGCGACCGTCGCGTTGCGCACGTTGTCCGGCATGTACGAGGACAGGATCGGCGTGCGCAGCGTGTCCCCCTGGATGAAGCCCAGGCGGGTCCCGTCGGCGGCGTAGACGACCGAGGTCGCTCCCTGGTTGACCGGCTTCAGCTTCGAGAGATTCGGCGCCGAGTTGGCGAGCGCTCACGATGTATCCCACGCCGGCGGCACCGGCGAGCAGCACGGTGCCGGCGATCAGGCCGACCACGACGAAGATCGCGCGGGCAGGGCCACGCTGGCTACGGCGGCGACGGATCTGTCGAGCGCGACGAGACATCTACGATCTACGGCGGGGTTCCTGCTCAGCGGCGCGGGTCCTTCCGGAACGCGAAGAGCCGCTTGCGGAAGGCAGCATTCTAGCTGGCCTTTGCGCGATTCCACGCCGGGTCTGCAGGCGATCGTTCACGCCCGTGCGAGAGGATCCGAGGCGATGTCCGCGCCGGCTCGCCCGCCCCCTCACCGGTCGTCCTGCTCGACGCGCTCGGAACGCTGGTCGAACTCGTCGAGCCGTTCGCCGCGCTACGCGGGCAGCTGGCGACGGCGTGGGGCGCGGTGACCGTCCCGCAGGCTCGGGCCGCGCTGGTCGCGGAGATGACGTACTACCGCGCCCATCACGACGAGGCGGTCGACGAGGCGACGCTCGCCACGCTGCGCGATCGCTGCGCGGAGGTGCTCGGGACGGCTTGCCGCAGGCCCGCGCGCGACCTCGGCGCACGCGGCGCTGCGTGAGGCGCTGCTGCGACTCACTGCGCTTCAGGGCGTTCGCGGACGTGCCCCGATGCGCTCGCGCGCCTGCGCGCAGGAGGGGTGCGACGCTCGTGATCGTGAGCAACTGGGACGTCTCACTCCACGCGGTGCTCCGCGACACCGGCATCGCGGATCTGGTCGACGCGGTGCTGACCTCGGCGCAGGAGGGCGTCGCCAAGCCCGACCCGGCGATCTTCGCCCGCGCTCTGGAGCGGGTCGGCGTCACCGATCCGCGCTCGGCGGTCCACGTCGGCGACAGCGTCGACTTCGACGTGCAGGGTGCGCGCGCCGCCGGGATCACGCCGGTGCTGCTCGATCGAGGGGCGACTGGGGTCGCACCATCAGGCGTCCAGATCATCGGCTCACTGGGGGAGCTGCGCCTCCAGCCTCGCTAACGTCACGCGCGATGTCCTCGGCTCCTCCCGGCTTCACCGCGCCCGCGCCGCCGCATCCTGCGCCGCCTCTCGAGCGTCCGGAGCTGCCGGAGGGCGTCGGGCTGACGCCGCTCGGACCGCACTGGAAGGCCTGGACGGCGTGGGTCGCGCTGGTGGCCGGGTTCGCCGCGGCGATCGGCGGGGCGATCGTGCTGGGGCTCGCGTCGTTGGCCTTCGGCGGTCAGCTCGACGCGCCGGGCCCCGTCGTCAACATCCTCGCGACGGTCGTGCAGGATCTGTGCCTGATCGGCGCGGCCGTGTTCATGGCGCGCCTCGGCGGTCGCCCGCGGCCGGTCGACTTCGGGCTACGGCCGACGCGGCTGTGGCCGGCGGTCGGCTGGGGAGTCGCCGCGTGGGTCTCGTTCTTCCTGTTCACCGCCGCCTTCGTGGCATTGATCGGGGTCCACGGCGGCGACGACAAGCTGCCCAAGGAGCTCGGTGCCGACGACAGCACCGTGGCGCTCGTCTGCGTCGCCCTGCTCGTCTGCGTGATCGCGCCGCTGTCGGAGGAGTTCTTCTTTCGCGGCTACTTCTTCACGGCGCTGCGCTCGTGGCGCGGCATGTGGCCGGCGGCGATCATCACGGGTCTCGTGTTCGGCGTGATCCACGCCGGCTCGTCCGATCTCGCCTTCCTCGTGCCGCTCGGATTCTTCGGCTTCCTGCTCTGCATGCTGTACGTGCGAACCGCGTCGCTGTACCCCTGCATCGCAGTCCACTCGCTGAACAACTGCACGGCTTTCGGTGTATCGCAGGGATGGAATGCGGGTGAGATCGTGCTCACCGTGGCCGGCGCCTACGCGATCCTGGCGGGGATCCTGCTGCTGGTCCGCGTGATCACGACTCCTCGCGTCATCGTCGCCACGTAGCATCCGCCGTCATGATCCGCCGCCTGACTCCGCTTGTCGCGCTCGCCGCGCTGCTCGCCGTGCCCGCGACCGCGGCGGCGCAGGACCCGACGCCGGTCACGCCGCCGGCGACTCCCGCGCCGGCGCCCGCGCCCGCCCCGGCGCCGGCCCCGGCGCCCAAGCCGGCCACGATCACCCTGAAGCTCGCCCACGTCGGCTCGGGCGGAGTGCTGGCCGGTGAGCGCTGGGTCGTGCGCGGCACGGTGAAGCCCTACGTCGCAGGCCAGGTGGCGAGCGTCCGCTTCTACCGCCGCGGTCACAAGATCCTCGTCAAGGGCGTCAGCATCGGGCCGGTCGCCGGCGCGGGTGGCTTCCAGATCGGGTTCCGCACGAGCCAGCCGGGCCGGATCACCGTCCGCGCCAGCCATCGCGCGACCGCTGAGCTGGGTACCGGCGTGGCGCGCGCGGTGCGCGTCGACGTCCTGCCGCTGCACGCCACCCCGGGCGCCCGCGGGCGGGCCGTGCGCCTGCTCCAGACCCGGCTCGACAAGCTCGGGTACGTCGTCGGCGTGCGAGGCCTGTACGACGACCGCACGGCGCGCGCCGTCACCGCGTTCCGCAAGCTGACCGGCATGGCGCGCACGAACGTCGCCAGCGAGGAGGTCTTCCGTCGCCTGGCGCACGGCCAGGGAAGCTTCAAGGTCCGCTACCCCAGCCACGGGCGGCACGTCGAGGCGGACCTCACGCACCAGGTGCTCGCCCTGATCGGCGCCCACGGCCACGTCGAGCGGATCTACCCGATGAGTTCCGGGAAGCCGTCGACCCCGACCGTCCTCGGCTCGTTCAACGTCTACTCCAAGACTCCGGGAACGAACTCGCACGGGATGATCTACTCGAACTACTTCATCCGCGGATACGCGATCCACGGATACGCCGAGGTTCCCGTCTACGCCGCAAGCCACGGCTGTCTGCGCGTGCCGCCACCCGACGCGATCCCGATCTACAACTGGGTCCGCTACGGGACTCCGGTGGACGTGTTCCACAGGTGACATCCCCCTGAAGGGGCGGTTCGGGGCGGAGCCCCGAACCGATTGGTTCTCCGGCTCGACTACCCAGCCCCAGGGTCACGTCCCTCAACACCGTCGTCCCACGCGACTCATGCACGCAGGTCATGCACAGCACGCAAAGGACGACGCCGAGCCACGTCCCACGCGACTCATGCACGACTGTCGTGCACAGCTCGCCACGGACGGGCGGAGCCCGTCAGACCTTGCGAGGGCGAGGCTCGCACCGGCGCGGAATGGCCCTGGCGAACCGCGCCAGGAATCCGAGGCCGACGCCGAAGAACAGCAGGGCGAGCACGGCCGGCACGCCGCGCCGGGCCCAGGTGCTGGTGGTCCCGCTGGTGACGCCGGCGAACGGCCCGACGATGACGTCGTTCGCGTCGTCGATCGCTTCGCGCACGGTGGTGTGCTGACGCTCGCGGGCGCGCTCGCCGGCCGCCGTGGGCGCCGCGCTGCGGACGGCCTCCTGCGCGGCGAGCGCTGTCTGCGTGCGCGCGGACGCGCCGCGGAACTCGTCGATCGCGAACATGCTGAAGCTCACCACGACTACGAGGCTGATGAGTACCGCAGCGACGCGAAGGGAGCGTTCGAGCACGGAGGTAGCATCGGCACGACATGGACTCACGTGAACGATTGATCGACGAACTGCGTAGGCACGCGCTGATCAACGGCGAAGTTACGCTGACGAGCGGCGCAGTCGCCCAGTACTACGTCGATGCCAAGCGCGCCATATTGCTGCCGGCCGGATTCCTCGCGCTCGGCGAGCTCGTGGCGCGGCACGCCGCGACATGGTCCGCGACGGCCGTCGGCGGCATGACGATGGGCGCCGATCCGGTGGCCTGCGCCGCACTCGCCGCCGGCGCACCGGTCAAGGCGTTCTTCGTGCGCAAGGAGGCCAAGCAGCATGGGCTGTCACGGCGCATCGAGGGTCCGCTGCTGACGGCGGACGACCGCTGCCTGATCGTCGAGGACGTCGTCACCACCGGTGGGTCGACGCTGCGCGCGATCGAGGCGGTCCAGGAGGCCGGGCACGAGATCGTCGGCGTCGTCTCCGTCCTCGACCGGCTCGCCGGCGGCGGCGAGCGGATCGAGGAGGCGGCCCGGGCACCCTACGTCGCGCTGGCGACGATCGACGAGGTGTACCCGGACCGCCCGGATCGCTGAGCCCGGCGGTTCGGCGGTTCAGCCGCCGATCACGGTCACCGGCGAGATCCCCTTCTTCGCCGCGTGCGGGTGCGGGAGCAGCCCTGCGCCGTCCTTGGCCCCCAGTGCCCAGCCGACGCCTTCGCTCTGCGCCGCCGAGTCGGCGGCGTTCGCCCCGCTGAACGGGCAGCCGGGGAACGCCGCGGCGGAGAACGCCGGGAGCGAGATGCTCGTCAGCGTGTTGCCCGCGAAGCAGTTCCCCTGTCCGTAGCCGTCGTAGAACAGGTCACGGCCGTTGAGGTCGGCGCCGCCGAGCCCGAAGACGTTCCCCGTGACGCGGTTGCCCTTCAGCTCTGCGGCGTCCGGCTCGCCACCCGCCTTCTTGAGCTTGTCGTCCTGACCGCGCACGAGCAGGCCGTCGAGCAGGCCGACGCCCGTCAGCCAGTTCCCGTAGACGCGGTTGTTCGTGATCTCCGACCCCCAGCTGCCGATCAGCAGCACGCCCGCCCCGATCGGGTAGGGAGCGATCCCGCCGGCCAGCGGACTGCCGGCCTTGAACGGCGGCTTGCCCTTGTAGTAGTTGAAGTTGTTCCAGAAGAACTCGTTCCCGGTGATGACGTTCTTCTCCGGCGGCGCGAAGCGCTCGCCGACCTCGGCGGAGTTCGTCATCCCGGTGCCGTTGTTGAAGAAGCGGCTGCCGCGGATCGTGACGTACTTCATGTTCGTCCCGGACCATCCGAGCACGTTCTCGTACGAGCTGACGTTCGTGACGAACGTGCGCTCGGGCTTCGCCTGCGGCGGCGTCTGCCCGATGTAGAACCCGGCGTCGGTGTTCCAATAGGCGGTGCTGTCGGAGATCGTCCCGCCCTTGCTGTTGAACGCGAAGATGCCGTAGCGCCCGACGTTCTCCGCCACCAGGTTGCGCATGACGTAGTCGCTGTTGTTCGTCATGAAGAAGCCGTTGGCGCGGTAGCCGCGCGCGTAGAACCCGTTCAGCTCCACCCGGTCGGAGGCGTTGACGAGGATCGCGTTCTGCGCGGGCGCGCTCTTGGCGGGGAGCTTGGACCCGTCGAGGATCACCTTGCGCGGGTTCTTCACGTTGCCGATCAGGCGCACGCGCGCCTTGTTCGAGCCCTTCACGATGACGCCCTCGCGGTAGGTGCCGTCCGCGACCTTGACGACGTCCCCGGGCGCCGCCGCGTTCACGGCCTTCTGGATCGTGGGGAAGCAGGTCTTGCGGTTCTTGCAGACGTTCAGCGTGAACGTCTTGCCCGCCGGCCGCTTGACGAGCTTGCCCGGCGCGGCGGGCGGCGGGTAGTTCGCGGCGCCCGCGGCCGGGGCCAGGAGCGCCGAGCCCGCCAGCACGGCGATGGTGGTGATCATGGGTCGAACGTGCATCCGGTGCTCTCCTCGTTGGTGATGCCCCGACCTGGATTCGAACCAGGGGCCTTCCCCTTAGGAGGGGGACGCTCTATCCAGCTGAGCTACCGGGGCGCGCCGCAAGCGTAATGGCGTCGCACGCACGACGCGTCAGCCGCGCCGAACGGTGGCGTCCCCGCGCCGGACGGCTGTGGCGCAGGCTTTCGGCGCCTGGCGTCGAATCACAGAGGCGGGCGCCCGGCGCAGGCATGCGTCATCGTCTGTACTCTCGCCGCGTGCGCACGCCTTCCGACCACGGGCGCTCTGGGAGCAGGATCGTGACGAGCAACATCAGCTACCGCGTGCCATGAGCACCGGAGCATCACAGGTACTTCAGGACGCCGATGTCGACCCTCTCTCACAGGGTCGGGAGCCCGGCGCACGGATCCTTCAGCGCACGCCCACACAGCTCTTCTGGCGTCGCTTTCGCGAGGACAAGTTCGCCATCGGCGGGCTGATCTTCATAGCGTTCCTGATATTCTGTCGCCTTCTTCGCCCCGCTGATCGTCAAGCTCGTCGGCGCTCCGCCCCCCAACGAACTCAACACCGCCGCGCTGGATTCGTTCGGGACTCCGACCGGGCCGACTTTGGATCACCTGTTCGGCGTCGATCCGCTGGGTCGTGACGTCTTCGCGCGCACGCTCTACGGCGCTCGTGTGTCGCTCTTCGTGGCGATCGTCTCCACGGTGATCGCGACCGTCGTGGGAGTCGTGGCCGGTCTGCTCTCCGGCTACTTCCGCGGTTGGACCGACACCTTGATCTCGCGGACGATGGACGTGCTTCTGGCCTTCCCGGTGCTGCTGCTGGCGCTCGGGCCTCGCCTCGGCGTGCTCGCAGGGCAACGGGTGCGTGGGCGGGCTGATCAAACCCGGCCTCCCGGTGATGATCTTCGTGATCGCCCTCGTGACCTGGACGTACATCGGCCGCATCATCCGTGGCCAGGTCCTGTCGCTGCGCGAGAAGGAGTTCGTCGAAGCCTCGCGATCGCTCGGCGCGTCGGACCTGCGGATCATCTTCAGTGACCTGCTGCCGAACCTCGTCGTGCCGATCATCGTCTATGCGACGCTGATCATCCCGACGAACGTGCTCTTCGAGGCGGCGCTGTCGTTCCTCGGCGTCGGCGTCCAGCCGCCGATGGCCTCCTGGGGCGCGATGATCTCTGATGCCAGCGGGATCTTCGACACCGCCTGGTGGTACATGTTGTTCCCCGGCCTGGCACTGCTGTTCACCGTCCTGGCCTTCAACCTCGTCGGCGACGGACTGTCCGACGCGCTGAACCCGCGCAAGGGCGATTGACGCCGATGCCGGACCTTCTCCACACCATCTGCAGAACTCGGTTGCTCGCCGATCAGAAAGGATCTCTCATGTCTCGATTCCGGCGGCTCATCGCCCCCGCGGCAGTCATCGTCGCTCTCCCTCGCGCTGGCCGCCTGTGGCGGCAGCAGCGGTACGAAGACCAGCGGCACCGCTGGCGCCGTCCCCGCGAAGCAGGACCTCTCCGGGACGAAGGGCGGCACGCTGACGGTGCTTGCGTCGGACGATGTCGACTACATCGATCCTGGCCTGGCGTACTACCAGTTCACCTTCATGGTCACGTACGCGACCCAGCGCCCGCTGTACTCGTGGGCCCCGGACGACACCACGACGGCGACGCCGGACCTCGCTTCGGCCCCCCCGGTGGTCTCCGCCGACGGCAAGACAGTGACCGTCAAGATCCGCCCCGGCGTGAAGTTCTCGCCGCCCGTCAACCGCGTGGTCACCTCCAAGGACGTCAAGTACGCGATCTCGCGCGGCTTCCTGCCGTCGGTCCCCAACGGCTATGCCGGCGCCTACTTCGGTGACATCACAGGGACCAAGGCGTACGCGGAGGGCAAGGCCAAGGACATCTCCGGCATCACGACGCCGGACGACCAGACGATCGTCTTCAAGCTCGACCGCGGCACCGGCGGCGTGGTCGCCGGCGCGCTCGCGCTCCCGCTCAGCGCTCCGGTGCCGGAGGAGTACGCGGCGCAATTCGACAAGAAGAGCCCCTCGACCTACGGCAACCACCAGGTCTTCACCGGCCCCTACCAGATTCAGGCCGACGCCTCGGGCAAGCTGACCGGCTACGAGCCCGGCAAGAAGATCGCGCTCGTGCGCAACCCGAACTGGAACGGTCCGCAGACCGGCGACTACCGCAAGGCCTACCTCGATGCGGTCGACATCCAGGAGGGCAACAACGACACGACCGTCGCCTCGCGGCAGATCCTGCAGGGCTCCCACCAGGCCAATGGCGACTTCTCGCCGCCCCCGCCCATTCTCAAGCAGACCGTTTCGCAGTCGCCGAGCCAGTTGTTCCTCGCGCCGAGCGGCGGCAACCGCTACGTCTCGATGAACACGACCCTGGCGCCGTTCGACAACCCGGACGTGCGGCGCGCGGTCTTCGCCGTCTTCGACCGTCAGGCGATGCAGCGCTCTCGCGGCGGGGTACTCGTAGGTCCGATCGCGACGCACATCCTCCCGCCCGGCATCGCCGGGTTCGAGGAGGCGGGCGGGCTCGCCGGGCCTGGGTATGACTTCACGAAGAATCCGCAGGGCGATCCCGCCCTCGCGGCGACCTACATGAAGAAGGCCGGCTATCCCTCGGGCAAGTACACCGGCACCGACGAGATCCTGATGGTCGGGACCTCGGGCGGTGTCGCCCAGAAGGCCGCCGAGATCACGCAGGCCCAGTTCGAGAAGCTCGGCTTCAAGGTCAAGCTGCGGCTCGTCACACAGGACTCGATGTACACCAAGTTCTGCAACGTGCCCAAGGCGAAGGTGCTGGTCTGCCCGAACGTCGGCTGGCTGAAGGACTACCCCGACGCGCAGACCATGCTGGACCCGACGTTCAACGGCAAGAACATCGTGCCCGAGAACAACTCCAACTGGCCTCAGCTCAACGATCCGACGATCAATGCGGCAATGGACAAGGCCGAGCTGGGCATTGATCCGAAGGAACGCGCGAAGGCGTGGGGTGCGATCGACAAGCAGATCACGCAGGGCGCCTCCGTTGTCCCATGGATCTGGGACAACACCCCCAACATCGTCTCCAAGGACGTCAAGGGCGTCATCAACAAGTTCAACGCGAATGTCGACCTCACCGGGACGTCGCTGAAGTAGGACCCGGATCGGCCGCCGAACCTCCGGCCCGGGCAGGAGGTTCGGCGGGCGGCCGATCAGCCCCGTCCCATCCATGCCATGACGCGTTACATCATCCGCCGACTGCTCTGGGTCTTCGTGTTGCTCATCGTCGTGAGCTTCATCACGTT
This sequence comes from uncultured Solirubrobacteraceae bacterium, assembly GCA_963817295.1. GTDB lineage: Bacteria > Actinomycetota > Thermoleophilia > Solirubrobacterales > Solirubrobacteraceae > F1-60-MAGs163. Next base: position 71,138 of record CAWFOF010000011.1, read on the forward strand.
CATGATCTTCTACCTGCTGCCGTCGGCGGACCCCGCATCATTGCGTGCGGGCAAGAGCTCGAACCCTCAGCTCCTGGCGCGCATCCGCGTCGAACTCGGGCTCGAACAAGCCGTGGTACACGCAGTACTTCGACTACATGAAGCAGCTCGTGACGGGCTTTGACTTCGGCTACAGCTACCAGAACAACGAGCCCGTTCGCCAGCTGATGTTCTCGCGGCTACCGGCCTCCATCTCACTGGCCATCGGCGCCGCGTTCCTCTGGCTCGTCGGCGGGTGTGCGGTCGGGATCATCTCCGCCGTGCGGCCTCACACGGTGCTGGACCGCGTGACGATGGGGCTCGCCCTGATCGGGATCTCCGCTCCGGTCTACTGGCTCGGTCTCGTCGCGCTCTACCTCTTCTCCGACGACATCGGCGTGTTCAAGATCTTCCCAGGAGCCAACAGCTACGTCCCGTTCTCCGAGGATCCCGCGAAGTGGTTCGGGTCGCTGATCATGCCGTGGTTCGTGCTCGCGATCAGCTTTGCGGCCTTCTACTCGCGCCTGCTGCGCGGCAACCTGCGCGAGACGATGAGCGAGGACTACATCCGGACCGCGCGGGCCAAGGGAATTCCGGAGCGGCGCGTCATCCTCAAGCACGGAGTCCGGTCGGCGATCACGCCGATCGTGACCGTCTTCGGTCTCGACCTCGGCGTGCTGCTCGGTGGCGCGATCCTGACCGAGACCGTCTTCAACATCCCGGGGATCGGCCGCCTCTCCTACACGGCGATCGAGGCCAGCAACCTTCCCGTCATCCAGGGGACCGTGCTGCTCGGCGCTTTCTTCATCGTGATGGCGAACCTGATCGTCGACATCGTCTACGCGTTCCTCGATCCACGCGTGCGTTACGAATGACCGCGCTGCTCGAGGTCCGCAACCTGCATGTCAGCTTCGAGACCGAGGATGGCGTCGTGCGCGCCGTCGACGGCGTGTCGTACGAGGTCGAGGCTGGACGCACGCTTGGAATCGTGGGTGAATCCGGCTCGGGCAAGACGGTCGGAACGCTCACGATCATGGGCCTGACGCGGTCGCGCCGGACGACGATCAGCGGCGCGGCGATCTTCGACGGACGCGATCTGCTGCAGGCCTCCGACGAGGAGATGCGCGCGATCCGCGGCGATGACATCGCGATGATCTTCCAGGATCCGCTGTCCTCGTTGCACCCGTTCTTCAAGATCGGTGACCAGCTCATCGAGGCGATCCAGGCGCATCGCGACGTCAGCAAGAGCGCGGCGCGCGATCGCGCGGTGGAGCTGCTCGGCATGGTCGGCATCCCGGACGCGCGCGGCCGCCTCTCCAGCTATCCGCATGAGTTCTCCGGCGGCATGCGACAGCGCGTGATGATCGCCATGGCGCTGTCCAACGACCCGCGTCTGCTGATCGCGGACGAGCCGACGACCGCGCTCGACGTGACCGTGCAGGCGCAGATCCTCGACCTGATCGCCGACCTGCAGCGTGACCTGAACATGGCGATGATCATCATCACGCACGACCTCGGTGTCGTTGCCGAGGTCGCCGACGACATCGCCGTCATGTACGCGGGACATGTCGTCGAGCACGCCTCCGCCGAGCGTATCTTCGCGGCACCCGAGCACCCGTACACCTGGGGCCTGCTGCGGTCGATCCCGCGTCTGGATCTTCCCCGCGACGCGACGCTTGAGCCGATCAGCGGCCGCCCGCCGAGCCTGATCAACCCTCCGTCCGGGTGCTCATTCCATCCGCGCTGCCCGCATGCGATCGATCAATGTCCGCAGGTCGACCCGTTGCTGACACCGACGGGCGCCGCTCCCGGCCATGCGGTCGCCTGTCTGCTCGAGCACCAAGTCCGCGTAGAGCTCTGGCAGAAACAGCGCCTGCAACAGCGCAGTGGCGCTCCGGTCACGGCCGCACAGACCGAGGAGCCGGCATGAGTGAGCCATTGGTCGAGGTCCGGGACCTCGTCAAGCACTTTCCGCTGACCCAGGGGGTCATTCGCCAGAAGCAGTACGGGGCGGTCCGCGCGGTCGATGGCGTCTCCTTCGAGGTCGGCCAGGGGGAGACGTTCGGCATCGTCGGCGAGTCCGGCTGCGGCAAGAGCACCACCGGCCGGCTGCTTCTGCGGCTGCTGGATCCGACGAGCGGGACGATCCGGTTCGAGGGGACCGACATCTCGACGATGTCGCGCAAACAGCTGAAGCCGCTGCGCCGCGAGATGCAGATGGTCTTCCAGGATCCCTATTCGTCGCTCAACCCGCGTAAGACCGTCGGCTCGGTGATCGGCGAACCGTTCGTCGTCCACGGGCTGGCCTCGGATGCGTCGGACCGCAAGAAGCAGGTTCAGGAGCTGATGGAACGCGTCGGGCTCAACCCCGAGCACTACAACCGCTATCCGCACGAGTTCTCGGGCGGGCAGCGTCAGCGCATCGGTGTCGCGCGCGCGATCGCCCTGCGCCCCAAGCTCGTCGTGGCCGACGAACCCGTCTCCGCGCTCGACGTTTCGATCCAGGCGCAGATCATCAACCTGCTGCAGGACCTGCAGCGCGACCTGGGCCTGACGATCATCTTCATCGCACACGACCTCAGCGTCGTGCGCCACATGTGCGACCGGGTCGCCGTGATGTACCTCGGGAAGATCGTCGAGCTCGCGGAATCCGACGAGCTCTACCACCACCCACGACACCCGTACACCGGAGCGCTGCTGAGCGCGGTCCCCGTGCCCAACCCCGCGCTGGCCAAGCTCAAGAGTCGCCCGGTTCTGACCGGGGACGTTCCCTCGCCGGCGGCCCCGCCCTCCGGCTGCCGTTTTCACCCGCGCTGTCTGAAGGCGCAGGAGATCTGCTCTCGGGAGGAACCGCCGCTGGACGCCAAGGAGGGCGGCAACCTCGCCGCATGCCACTTCCCGCTGACGGGCGAGGACGTCGCGGAGACGATCCCGACGACGCAGCAGGTCTGAGCGACCGGCTCGCTCAATCGAGCCAGGTCACGATGTCGGCGGCCGCGGCGCGCTCGGGCACGCGCTGCTCCTGGCGCGGGGTGCCGAGGTAGAGCAGGCCGACGGTGTCCTCGTCCTCGGACAGGCGCAGGGCGCCGCGACCCTCCGGTGAGCGCAGGACGCCCGGCGTGCGCCAGTAGCCGGCGAGCCCGCGCGCGTGGGCGCCGAGGAGGACGATGTAGGCGGCGACCGCGGTCGCGTCGCGGTCCTCGCGGGCGACGTCCGGATCCTCGTCGCGCAGCGCCGTGACCGCGACGAGCGTCGGCGCGCGGTCGAGCTTCGCGGCGGCCTCGTCGCCGGCCGCCCGCTTGAGCCGCGCGAGCGTCTGCGGGCCGATGACGCGAAAGCGCCAGGGGTTCGTCAGGTGATGGTTCGGTGCCCAGCGGGCGAGGTCGAGCAGTGCCTCCAGCGTTTCCCGGTCGACGGGCTCGGGCGCATAGGCCTTGTGAGTCCGCCGTGTGCGGATCGCGTGCTCGACGTCCACTACTCGTCGTCCTCGGAATCGTCGTCGTCGCCGTCGTCCTCGTAGAGCGACTCGCGCGCCACCTCGTCGCCGCGCTTGTCGAAGAGCAGGACGTCCAGCGTGTCGCCGCGGTAGTCGTCGGGCGCGAGCAGCGTGAACCGCCCGTCGGCCATGACGCACTGGTCGACGCAGAGCCCGGCGAGCTCGCCGGTCGCGATCACGGAGCCCTGCACCATAGGCCGGCCCCAGACGAGCGTCATCGTGGCGACGTTGCCCTCCTCCCCGCGCCAGGCTGCCGATCTCCTCGTCGCACAGGTCGATCGCCCACTCCGGATGGCGGGCGGCCGTCTCGTCGGTGGCGTCGGCCTGGGCCGCGAACTGGCTCGGCTCCTCGCTGTCGTCCGCGCCGCGCACGTAGCTCACGTGGCCGAAGACCTCCAGCCCGGAGGTCGTCGTGGCGTCGCCGGGACGTACGTGCGCCCGTGCCAGGTGCGATCGGGGAACCAGAGGATGTCCTCGAGCTCGCCGAGATCGCCCGAGGTCCTCGGTGTCGATGCGCAGCGCCGCCGCGAGCAGCTCGGCCTGCAGGCGCTCGCCCCAGCGCCCGTAGGGCAGCATCTCCTGCGGCGGTTCGGCGGCGAAGCGGGGGACGAGGCGGGGTTCGGGAGCCATGGCGCCAGAGACTAGGCGCTGACTTCGAGCAGCAGCGTCACGGGTCCGTCGTTCACGAGCTCGACGGCCATGTCCGCGCCGAACACGCCGCGTCGCGCGTTCAGGCGCGTGCAGAAGCGCTCGTACAGCGGCTCGGCGTGCTCGGGCCGTGCCGCCGCGATGAAGCTCGGCCGGTTGCCCCTGGTCGTGTCGCCGTAGAGCGTGAACTGACTCACGCAGAGCACGCGCGGTCGCCGAGCGCGCTCGTTCATCCTGCCGTCCGCGTCCTCGAAGATCCGCAGCGCGCAGGACCTTGTCGGCCAGCCGGTCGCAGGTCGTCGCGTCGTCGTCGCCGCGCACTCCGAGCAGGACGAGCAGCGCCGGCGCCGATCGAGGAGATCTGCGACGCCGTCGACGGTCACGCCGGCGCGTGAGACCCGCTGGACGAGCGCTCGCATCGACCGGGCAACCTACAGCGCGCCCGACGAACGCGACCGCCGCACCGGCGACCAGGACGATCGCGGTGCTCCAGGCGATCGCGCCGGCGACGATCCGCAGGTCCAGGCCGTAGACGTGCGCGATGGCGAGCCCGTTGATCCCGCAGGCCATCGCCGCCTGGATCAGGAACGCGTCGGGGACGGTGACGATCAGGGCGGACAACGTCAGCATCACCGCCGGGGCGACGAGCAGCCGCAGGCCCAGCGCGACGCCGACGGGCGCGGTCAGCGGCGGCGGGAAGACGCGCACGCCGTCCTCCTGCTCGTGCATGAGGTTGACGCCGAGCGCGAAGAACCCCAGCGGCGCGAGCGCGAGCACGGCGACCTGCGCCGCGTCGCGCGCCCAGTCGGGCGTCAGGGAGGCCGGCGCGAGCAGTGCCAGGGCGAAGGCGAACAGCGGCGGGTTGCGCCATACGAACGCCTTCAGGCGCTCGCCGACCGTCTCGCCGGCGTTCGTCCCGAAGGCGGCACCGATCGCGAAGCCGACGAGCAGCAGGACGGGCGCACTGACCGCGACGTCGTACGTGATCGCCTCGCCGGTCGCTCCGCCGCCGATCAGCGCGGCGATCAGCGGCACGCCGAGGTAGCCCGTGTTCGCCAGGCCGACCGCGACCATCAGGGCGCCCGTTCCAGAGCCCGCGGCAGACGCAGGATGCGCGCTGCCGATCACCCATGCCAGGGCGATCACCGTCAGCCGCTCGACCCAGCCGAAGGCGAGCCCGCGCCGATCGCCGCGTGAGCTTGACGTGCGACACGGTGAAGAACGTGACGACCGGGAGCAGGAGGTAGACGAGGATGTCGAGCGCCCGGCGCCCCGCGCGCTCCGCGCCTTCGCCCCAGCGCCGCTCGGCGCCGACGCCGATGCCGATCGAGGCGAGGATCACGAGCGTGACGGCGAGCAAGGCTTCTCCATCCACACGTGCTCGATGCCGGCCTGGACGAACACGTCGCCGACGGTCTCGTAGCCCGCCCGCGCGTAGAACGGCTCGGCCGAGAGCTGGGCGCTCAGCACGATTCGGCTCGTCCTCCGAGATCGGACCGGCCTCGCGCTCGGCGGCGCTCGAGCAGCGCCAGCCCGATCCCGCGCCGGCGGGCGCGCGCCGCGACGACCATCCGCCCGAGCTTGACCTTCGGGCCGTCGGCGAGCAGGCGGCAGGTCCCGACGATCGTCCCGTCGTCCTGACGGCGACCAGGTGCAGCGCCTCGCCGTCGCGTCCGTCGTACTCGAGGCTCGGGTCGACGCCCTGCTCGTCGACGAACATCTCCCGGCGCAGCGCCAGCGCCTCGTCGATCTCGCGTCGGGTCCCGCGTCGCCCGGACCGCGACGCTCATGCGGGCTTGCCGGCCGCCGCGTAGCGGTCGATGTCCGTCTGCAGATCCTTCTCGCTCAGGTAGGGGCCCTGATGGATGTACGTCTGCTTCCCGGCGGCGTCGTAGAAGACCGTCGACGGCACGCCGGCGACCTTGAAGGACTCGAAGATCCGTCCATCGGGATCCTCGACGCTGGGGTAGCTCAGCGGGACCGACTTGAGGAAGCGCTTCGCCGCCGGCCGGTTGTCCTTCAGGTCGACGCCGATGAACGCGACCTCGCGACCGCGGTTCAGCGCGGTCCGCTGCATCACCGGCATCTCCTGACGGCACGGGCCGCACCACGACGCCCAGACGTTGACGACCGCCGGATGACCCTTCACCGAGCCGACGAGGCGGTTCAGCGTGGGGTGCCCGCCGGTCAGCAGGTGGTTCGCCTGTGCGTGCAGCGCGGCCAGCGGCGCGGGCGCGCCCGCCAGCTTGCGCTGCGCGTCGCCGACGCGGCGTCGAGCGCCTTGGGCGTGTCGGCGGAGTCCTTGCTCGAGGCCTGCTTGAGCCCGACGCCGATCACGGCGCCGAGGACGACGACGACGGCGAACAGAACGACTTTCTGCATTGGTGAGGATCGCACAGCGGTGCGGTATCCTTGCCGGTACGTCGCGGGGCTGCCCATGGGAGGAATCCCTCGCGACTCGCCCGGATCGTTCCGGGCCCCGGGTCGAGGTGCCGCAGTTCCATTGCGCCGCGACCATCTGCTGAGAGCTTCGAGCCACCATGGCTGAAAAGACGACGGCCGTCGAGGCCGCACTCACTCCTTCGAAGGCCGACATCGTCCGCGCGGAGGACTTCACGCGCGAGCAGTTCGTCCACCTCGGCGAAGAGATCGCCGTTGCGCTGGCCCCGGGGACGCCGCGCCGTCGCGCGCTCGATTACGCGCTCGCCGAGATCGACGCCGGACTCGACGTCCCGTCGACGAAGTGGGCGCGCCACTGGTCGCTGCTGCTCGGCCTCGAGCGCCTGCTCAGCGAGGAGGAGCCGCACCTCGCCGACGGCACGACGCTGAACCCTCACCAGGTCGACGCGCTCTCCGGCACGCTCACCGCGCTGCTCGCCGAGCGCATGAGCAACGTCGACGGCGACGAGGCCGAATTCGCCGCGCCGGTGCTGGCCGTCGAGGACGACCCCGAGGACGCCCCGGTCTCCGAGGACGAGGAGGTCGCCGCCGAGCTGGCCGCCCTCGACGAGGAGTTCGAGGAGGACGAGGAGGACGACGAGGACGACGATTCGGCGGACGTCGAGGAGGACGACGACGCCGCGCTCGAGGCCTCGGGCGAGACCGACGAGGACATCGACCAGAGCGCCGTCGAGGATCCCAACGCCGCAAAGCGCTTCTGGTTCGAGCACGCCACCGGCGCCGGCAAGACCGTCGCCGCCATGGGCTTCGTCGAGGCCTCGCGCACCGGCGGCGTGCTGATCCTCACCCACCGGCGCAACCTCGTCGACCAGTTCAACGACGAGCTGCGCACGCGCGGGTACGAGGACCGCATCTGCCCGGCGCTGCTGGGTGACGACACGCGCCACGGCGACGGCCCGGTGACGGTCGAGACGTACCAGTGGTTCGTGCGCAATGCCGGGCGGATCTCCAGCGCCTACACGATCGTCATCTGCGACGAGGCCCACACCGCGCTCGGTGAGAAGACCAGCGCGGCGATCCGCGAGTGGACCGGGCCGATCTTCATCGGCATGACGGCGACCGGCGCGCTGATCGCGCGCCACGTCACCGACCTGTTCCCGACGCAGACCTCGCGCTTCGACCTCGCCCAGGCGGCGCGCCGCGGCGTGATCGCGCCGCTGCGCTCGATCCGCATCCCGCCCGGCCCGGGCGTTCGGACGATCGCCAAGGTCCCGCTGCGCAAGGGCGAGGTCGACGTCGAGTTCGATCAGGAGATGCTGGCCGAGCTGCTCGACCAGGCACCGTTCAACTTCGCGATCGCCGACCTGTACAAGACGCGCTTCAACGGCGTCCCCGGCGTGATCTACACGGCCGGCGTCAAGCACGCCTACAACGTCGCGGAGGCCTTCCGGGCACTCGGCATCAAGGCCGAGGGCGTCTCCGGCGAGACGCCCAAGCGCGAGCTGGCCGAGATCCTCGCCCGCTACGAGGCCGGCGACATCGACGTGCTCGTGAACGCGCAGCTGCTCGCCGAAGGCTGGAACTCGCCGCGCGCGACGGTCTGCATGCATCTGGCGCCGACCGCCTCCAAGCGCATCTACCAGCAGCGCGTCGGCCGCGTCACGCGCCGCCACCCGGGCAAGGAGGCGGGCGTCGTCGTCGACTTCGTCCACCCGGCGACGAAGCACGACGACCCGGTCGTCACCCTGCATTCGCTGCTCGAGCGCGACGTCTACCGCGGCGGCGCGATCGTCGTCGGCCCTGTCCGCCGCGGCCGCGGGCGCCGGGTGCGCGTCGAGCGCCGCGTGATCCCCGTGACGGCGGACGAGGAGCGCCGCCACGAGGTCTTCGAACGCGAGCTCTGGCGCATCGCCGTCGAGCATCTCGACTACGGCGAGCAGCACATGTGGGCGGCACTGGCCGGCGCGCGCGTGCAGCCGAGCGGCTGGCGCCGTGCCCGCGCGATGCTGCACTTCGATCGCACCGGCGAGCTCAAGCGCCGCTTCCTGCTGACGGCCGTCGAGCGCAACAAGAACTCGCAGCTGCGGATCCGCGCGCTGCAGGAGATCGCCGCGCTGAAGGACCCCGAGGCGTACGACCTCGCGGTCGACCTCGTCGGCACGTGGTCCAAGGACGAGCGCCGCGAAGGCGCGAAGGTGCTCTTCCAGGCACTGGCCGAGAAGCGCATCGGACGTCGCGACCAGGCCAACGCATGGATCTGGCGCCTGGCCGAGTACACCCGCGAGGTGCATGAGGAGTACGCGGTGCAGCGTTGGCCGGAGACCAAGCGGCTGCTGGGCCTGCTCGTGAACTCCGCCGGCGGCGCGCACGCGCGCAACGCCCGGCGCCTCGTCCAGGCCACGCGCAACCAGGATCGCCGCCTCCAGGCCGCGATCCTCGCCGCCGCGGTCGCGCACTCCCCGGAGGCCGAGGAGGTGCTGCGCGGCGCACGCACGCGGCTTTCGCGCAAGCCCGGTGCGCTGTCACGCGAGCTGTTGCGCAACTTCCCGAAGGGCAAGGGCCGCCGCGGGCGCCGGCGCCGCAAGAAGCCCGGCGGCGAGGCGACCGGTGCGGGCGCGGATCGCGGCGGCGTCGCGACGATCGAGACCTCCGCCGGTGGCGGCGACGAGGTCGCCGCGGCCTGATCGGCGCACATCCCCCGCGGGGGTGCGCTCACGAACCGAGGTGGACCTCGCCGGAGTCGAGCTCGGTGCGGCCGCCCTGCGGCAGCTCGACGATCAGGCGCCCGGCGCCGTCGATGCCGGCTGCGGTCCCGCTCCCGCCTCCCCAGGTGATCTGCCGGCCGATCAGGCCGTCGCGGGCGCGCCAGGCGTCGAGCAGGTCGGCTGTCGGCAGGGCCAGCGCTCGCTCGAGCTCGGTCAGCAGCCGGTCGAGGACCACCGGGACGTCCGCGCGCGTCAGGCCGAGCGTTCCCGGCACGCTCGTGCAGCTCCGGCGGCAGCTCGTCGACGTTCACCGCGACGTTCACGCCGATCCCGATGACGGCCCAGCCCTCCTGCAGGCGCCCCTCGGCGAGGATGCCGGCGACCTTGCGCCCGTCGAGCAGGACGTCGTTGGGCCACTTGATCAGCGCCCGCGGGCCGCAGACCGCCGCCACCGCCACGGCGGCCGCGAGCGGCAGCAGGTCGAGCGGCTCGCGCACGACGACGGACATCAGCAGCGCGTCGCCGGCGGGCGCGGACCACGCGCGACCCTGGCGCCCGCGTCCCGCCGACTGCTCGCCCGGCGGTGACGAGCGTGCCGTGCGGGGCGCCGGCGCGGCGAGCTCGCGCGCGCGATCGCTCGTCGAGGTCGTCGTGCTCAGGTGCAGATGCGGGGTGCCGAAGCTCACGCGAGCGGTCGGATGCGCACTTCGCCGTCGAGCGTCAGGTCGAGCAGCTCCTGCGCCGAGCCGCGGTTGACCGCGAGCGCGAGCGTCCGGTAGGCGTCCTCGTAGAGCAGCAGGGCGCCGCGCGCGACGTCGGAGAACGTCGTCGCGTAGATCGCGCGCTCGTCGTTGACGGCCATCGGGTGGCCGAGCCGCATGCCGGTCATGGCGATCTCCTCGTGCTCCACGTCGAGGGTGACGTTGCCGAAGCGGTCGAAGGCGATCGCGTGCGCCACCAGCTCGTCGGCCTCGGCACGCGCGAGCGGCATGCCGATCTGCACGATCTCGTCCGGATCGACCGGATCGCCCGCGCCGGCGAGCGGCGCGCCGTTTGCCAGGTGGGCTGCGATCGGGGCGAAGATGTCGCGCCCGTGGAAGGTCGCCGACGTCGGCTCCAGACGGTGCGGCGAGCGGCTCAGGTCGACGGCCTCGACCGCGCCCCCGAAGCGCTGGGCCGCGAGTGACAGCAGGCCGTTGTCGGGGCCGACGAGGATCCGGTCCTCCTCGGCGGTGCGCAGCGCGATGGCGCCGCGCTCGCCGCCGGCCTGCGGATCGACGATCGCCAGGTGGACGCCCGGGGGGAAGTAGGGCAGCGCGCGGCGCAGGATCATCGCCCCGGAGCGCACGTCGTGGCGCGGGACGCCGTGTGAGACGTCGAGCACGCGCACGGACGGCGCGATCGTGGCGATGACGCCATGGCAGACGCCGACGAAGTCGTCGGCGTGCCCGTAGTCGGAGAGGAAGGTGATCGGCAGCGCCACAGGCGTCAGCCGCCGGCCAGCGGGCGCTGCGGGTTCTGCGGGTCGCGTTCACTGAGCCCGTGCGGGGACCCGTAGACGGCGAGCAGGTCCAGGAACGGCACGGCGTCGAACGCTTCGGGCCCCAGCACGCCGGAGCCCGACCAGGCCCCGTCGCGATCAGCTCCATCGCGACGACCGGGTTGATCGCGGTCTGCCAGACGACCGCCTGGCATCCGTCGAGCGCCATGGTGTCGGCGTTGTCGGAGACGTGGTAGAGGTAGACGGCGCGTGGGTTCCCGTCCTTGCCCGTGCCGGTCACGAGCGTGCCGGCACAGGTCTTGCCGCTCATCTTGTCGCCCAGTTCGGCCGGGTTGGGAAGTGCGGCCGCGACGACGTCGCGCGGACTGACCTTGTGGCCGCGCACGTCGATCGGCGTCGTCTTGTCGAGGCCCGAGCTTGTGCAGCACCTTCAGCACGGTGATGAACTCGTCGCCGAGGCCGTACTTGAACGTCGCGCGCTTGCAGTCGACCCAGCGCGGCACGAGCAGCACCTCCTCGTGCTCGACGTTGACGCACTCGACGTCGCCGATGCCCGCTGGGAACTCGAAGACCTCGGGCTCGGAGAACGGCTCGGTCGTGAACCAGCCGCGCTCCTTCTCCCAGATCACCGGCGGGTTCAGGCACTCCTCGATCGTCGTCCAGATCGAGAACGTCGGCGCGAAGTCGTAGCCCTCGATCGCGAGGTTCGCGCCGTCGCGGATGCCGACCTCGTCGATCTCGGAGAACAGGTGGTCGGCCGCGTAGCGCGCGAAGACGTCGGAGGCCCCGGGCTCGACGCCGATGCCGATCAGCGCGAGCCGGCCCTTGGCCTCCCAGTCGCCGCCTGCTCGAACTGCGCGTCGCCGAGCTTCACGCCCGTCAGCTCGTACGGCTTCTCCGGGTGCGGGTAGGACAGCGTCGCCGCCATGTCCAGGTACGTGCAGCCGGCCTGCAGCGCCGCCTCGAAGATCGGCGGGTTGAGCCGCGGGTCGCAGGCGTTGAGGATCAGGTCGGCCTCCTCGATGTTCGCGATGTCGACGATCGCCTGCACGTTCGTCGCGTCCAGCGCGGCGGCGGCGTAACGCGGGTCGCCCAGCCGGGCGACCGCGGCGGCGGCGCGGTCGTGGTCGACGTCCGTCAGGACCAGCTTCTCGAAGAAGTCGCGGCGGCGGGCGATGGCGGCGGCGGCGACGCCGACACCGCCGGCGCCGATGATCAGGATGCGCATGGGTCGAACCTATCGCGCCGTCCCCGTGCCTGTGGCAATGAGCCTAACGCCTGGCGTTGGACAGATCGGCGAGCAGCGCCGCGACGAGCCCATCCGGCGTGTGGTCGGTGGCCTCGACGTCGGGCTCGCGGCCCAGCGTTCGCAGCGCATCGCTCGTGATCGGGCCGATCGAGACGATCCGCGGACCGTCGAGCGTGCCCGCGGCCTCGATGGAAGAAGCGCGCCGACGAGGCGCTCGTGAACGTGGCGTAGTCGGCGCCCAGGATCGCGCCCCGCGCCTCGCGCCCAGCGGCTCGGCGACCGTGCGGTACAGCGCGAGCACGTCGACGTGCGCACCGCGGTCGCGCAGCGCGTCCGGCAGGACGTCGCGGGCCTCCTGTGCGCGGGCGATCAGCGCGCGCGTGACGGGCACGTCGGCCAGCGCCTCGACGAGCGACTCGGCGATCGAGCGCGGCCGGCACGATGTCCGCCTCGATGCCGTGCTCGCGGAGCGTGCGAGCGGTGCCCGGCCCGATCGCGGCGATCGTCGGGCCGACGAGGTCGCGCGCGTCGCGCACGCGGGCCATCAGCTGCTCGGCGCCGTTGGGGCTCGTGACGCACAGCAGGTCGTAGGCGCTGAGGTCCGGGAGGTCGGCCTCGAGCGGCTCGACGCGGATCGCCGGGCGCCTCGACGACGTGCGCCCCGAGGCCGCGCAGCCGACCGGCGAGGGCGCTCGCCTGCGCGCGGGCACGCGTGACCGCGACGCTGACGCCCGCCAGCGGGCGCGCCTGCCGGCGCCAGGCGAGACGGTCGCCGACAGCGCGGCGACCTCGCCGACGATCGTGATCGCCGGCGCCCTGATCTGCGCCTCGGCGGCGACCTGCGCGATCGTCGCGAGCGTGCCGCTCGACCTCGCGCTGATCCGGGAACGTCCCGCGCTGCACGATCGCCACCGGCTCGCTCGGCGGACGGCCGCCGGCGATCGAGCTGCTCGGCGATCCGCGGCGAGCTGCCGGACGCCCATGTAGAAGACGAGCGTGCCCGGGAACGCCGCGAGCGCCGGCCAGTCGATCTGCGTCTCCGGCTTGGCCGGGTCCTCGTGCCCGGTGACGAACGCGACGGCGCTCGACATCCGCCGCTGCGTCACGGGGATGCCCGCGTAGGCGCTCGCGGCGATCCCCGCCGTGACGCCGGGGACGACCTCGAACGGGATGCCGCGCTCGCGGCACGCGAGCGCCTCCTCGCCTCCGCGGCCGAAGACGAACGGGTCGCCGCCCTTCAGGCGCACGACGCTGCGACCGGCCAGCGCATGTTCGAGCATCAGCTCCTGGGTGACGTCCTGCGGCACCTGCTCACCGCCGCCGATCTTGCCGACGTCGATCAGCGTGGCCCCCGGGCCGCGCGCCCTCGAGCGCCTCCGCCGGGATCAGCCGGTCGTAGAGGATCACGTCGGCGAGCGCGATCAGCTCGACCGCGCGCGTGGTCATCAGGCCGGGGTCGCCGGGCCCGGCACCGACGAGGTAGACGGTGCCCGGGGTCATCGACCCGAGCACCTGGTCGGCGCCCGCCGCGCGCAGCCGCCGGGCGACCTCGCGCCCCAGCGCCTCGGGATCGAAGCGAGCCGCCGCTCGTGCCGAGCGTGTCGCGCAGCCAGGCGCTGCCGTCCTCGCGGCCGACGAACGCGGTCAACGTCATCGCGCCGGCGTCCAGCACGGCCCGCGCGCCCGACCGGCGTCTCGCAGTCGGCTTCCAGCTCGCGCACGAGCTCACGCTCGGCCAGCAGGCAGGCGTGCGAGTCCGCGTCGCCGATCGCGCTGGGCGGCGGCGAGCGTCGCGTCGTCGCCGGCCCTCGCTGCGAGCAGGAGCGCGCCCTGGCCGGCGCAGGGAACCAGCTCGCGTCAGCAGGCCGGTCGCCTCGTCGGCGCGCGACAGGCGCTCGAGCCCCGCGAGCGCGAGCACGATCGCGTCGTATTCGCCGTCGTGCAGGTGCGCGAGGCGCGTGTCGATGTTCCCGCGCAGCGGGGCGACGTCGAGGTCGGCGCGCAGCGCGCGCAGCTGCGCCGTTCGCCGCACCGACGCCGTGCCGACGCGCGCGCCGGCCGGCAGCACGTCGAGCGACGACGGCACCGCAGAGCGCGTCGAGCGACGACGCGCGTGCGGGTACCGCGGCGATCACGATGCCGTCCGGCAGGTGGGCGGGCACGTCCTTCGCGGAGTGCACGGCGAGGTCGATGTCGGCCGCCCAGCAGCGCGGCGTCGAGCTCCCTGACCCAGCGCTCCTTGTCCAGCGCGCGCACGATCGCGGTCACCGGTCGTCGTGATCGGGACGAGCTCGCTGGCCGGGACCGAGCGCGAGCGCGACACTGCCCGCCTGCGCGAGCGCCAGCGCGCTCGCGCGCGTCCCTATTCGCACGTCACTGTCCCGATTCGGAAGACCGCCGCCGCAGCGGTCGCACCTCGGCCTGCTCGCCGTCGGGCTCCGCGGCGGCGGCGCTGCGCCCGGCGGCCTCCTCGGCGACCTCGTCCAGGCCGAACAGCTCGCGGATCACGGCCAGGCGGCCGTGGCCGCCGGTCTGCTCCAGCGCCTTCATCCGGATCGTCGGCTCGTGGAGCATCCGCTGCATCACGGCGCGCGCCATCGCCTCGACGCGCGCGATGTCGCGCGGCGGAGGCGCTGTCCCAGCGGCCGTCGTTCTCGGCGAGCACCTGCTCGACGATCGTCGAACCGTGCTCGCGCAGCGCGCCGATGGTCGACGTCGCCCCCTGCTGGGCCATCCAGCCGGAGAAGCGCTCGATCTCGTCCTCGACGATCGCCTCGCGCACGGTCGCGCTCGCCTTCGCGGATGTCGAGGTTGCGCGCGACGGTCGACTGCAGGTCGTCCATGTCGAGCAGCGTGACGCCGTCGATCTCGGCGCACTCGTGCTCGATGTCGCGCGGGACCGCGATGTCGATCAGCACGAGCGGGCGACCGGCGCGCGCACGCATCACGACGCGCAGCTCCTCGGCGCCGACGATCGGATGGGGCGAGGAGGTCGATGCGACGACGATGTCCGCGTCGACCATCCGCTCGGGAAGCTCGTCGAGCGAGCCGACGCTGCCTCCGAAGCGCTCGGCGAGCGACCGTGCGCGCTCGGCGTGGCGGTTGGCGATGAACAGCGTCGAGACGCCCTGCTCGGACAGCGCGCGCGCGGTCAGCTCGGCCGTCTCGCCGGCGCCGATCACGAGCACGTCGCGGTCGTGCAGGTCGCCGACGGCGAGGGTCGCGAGGTCGACGGCCACGGAGGAGACGCTGACGCGCGCCGAGCCGAGCACGGTCTCGGTGCGTACGCGCTTGCCGGTCTGCAGCGCGGCGCGGAACAGGCGGTTGGTGAACGGGCCGGTCGTCCCGGCGGCGAGCGCGGCCTCGTAGGCGCGCCGCACCTGACCCTGGACCTCGCTCTCCCCGACGATCATCGACTCGAGGCCGGAGGTCACGCGGAACAGGTGGCGCGCGGCGTCGCAGTTGCGCGGGGAGTAGACGACGTCGACCAGCTCGGTCGGGCGGATCCCGGCCCGCTTGGCGAGCTTGCCGAGCAGGTCCGATTCGGCCTGGACCGCGTCGCAGACGACGAGGTAGACCTCGGTGCGGTTGCACGTCGAGATCACGACCGCCTCGCGCACCTCCGCCTTGCTCACGAGCTCGTGGACGAAGCGCTCGGCCTCGCGCTCGGTCATGGCGAGGCGCTCTCGCATGGCGACGGGCGCCGTCTTGTGCGAGATGCCGATGACGAGCAGTTCGCTCATGCGTCGATGGACGTCGGGATGGTGGCGGCCGGATCGGGCGCGTCGGACCCGGGGTCGCCGTCGGTCGCCTCGTCCAGCAGGCGGTTGACCTCGCTCAGGTCGCGCTCGAAGCGCGCCGCGCGCGTCGCCATGATCGCGAAGTAGACGAGCAGCAGGCCGAGGAAGACGAGGTAGGCGGCGGCGACGTATCCGCCGTTGTCGGGCAGCTTGTCGCTCATGAGGCGGAGATCTGCGGGGCGGCGCTGCGCCCGCGTGCGCCGGCCGCGTCCGGGCCGGAGAGCTTGCGCTTCAGGGCTCGTAGCTGGGCGCGGTTGTGTTTGGAGGCCATCTCGTATTTCCAGAGCGTTGCGAACAGCAGTCCCATGCCGATCAGGCATGTGTAGAAGGCGACGCGCATGTCGTTCGGCAGGCTCCCGCCGGACGAGTTGAGCACGCGCGGGTGGATCAACGGGTTCGCCAGGCGCACGGCGATGAAGTTCAGCGGCACGAACGCGCCGGCGACGACCGCGAACACGGCCGCGTAGCGCGCCTGCTTCTCCGGGTCCTCGATCGAGAAGCGCAGCGGCTGATACGTCGCATACAGCAGGAAGACGATCAGGAACGAGACGAGCGTCGGCTCGTCCCAGACCCACCACTGCCCCCAGGCCGCCTTCGCCCAGATCGACCCGGTGACGAGTGCGCCGGCGCAGAAGATCAGCGACTGGTGGATGGCGGTGTAGGCGCGCAGGTCGTGGCGCGAGTCCCCGGTGCGCAGGTACTGGATCGCGCAGATCCCGCCGAAGATGAAGCCGCACAGGGCGACGATCGCCAGCGGCACGTGCACGTAGAAGATCTTCTGCGAGAAGCCCTGGTCGGCTTCGATCGGGGCGTAGAACGCGGCCAGCGCGAACCCGCCGGTCAGGACGACGGCGGTGGCCACAGCGAGCGGCGTGAGGCGCTTTCCGTAGAGCTTGCGCGTGGTGGGCATGGGTCCTAGTCCTCGACCAGGAAGTCGAACAGGGCGTATGCGAGCAGCCCGAAGATCAGATCGTACAGCGCAAGGACCGCCAGCCAGCGTCCCGGGAGCCCATGTGCGCCGCCCACGGCGAAGAGTGGCGCGGTCGCCCTCGCGGCGCCGATGACGACCGGGATCAGCAGCGGGAGCGCCAGGATCGACGTGATCAGGTCGCGTGCGCGGGTCTGCACGGCGATCGCGGCGACGAGCGTCCCGACGACCGCGATGCCGGCATCGGCGAGCGCCAGCACGACGATCAGGCGGGCCCACGTCCCGGCCGCGGGCGCCGGGCCGAGCAGCAGCACCGCGAACACCGGCACGGCGACGATCTCGACGGCGACGAGGAACAGGGCGAGCGTCGCGCCCTTCGCGAACAGCAGGGCGGTGCGGTCCACGGGCGCGAGCAGGAAGCCCTCGAGGCCGCCCTCGTCGCGGTCGGCGACGAACAGCCGCCCGATCCCGAGCATGGCCGCGAGCGTCAGCGTCACCCACAGCACGCCCGAGGCGAGGTTGCCGGCGACGGTGTCGCGCTGCAGGGCGAAGTGGAACAGGACGTAGGCCGTCGCCGAGAACAGCGCCATCGCGACGAGCGTCTGCGGCGCGCGGCGCTCGAGCCGCAGCTCCTTGGACAGCACGGCGCCGGCGGCGGCGAAGGTCGAGGGAGGCTTGGCCGCGCTCACCCGTACAGCGCCCCGATCTGCTGCGCGCTGACCGAGGCGGCGGGCGCCAGAAGTGCCTGGCGGCCCGCGCGCAGACCCAGGGCGACGTCGCCCTCGGCCAGGCCGCCCGCCGGGTCGTGGCTCGTCACCACGCGGGTACGGCCGCTGGAGCGCCCGATCAGCGGCTCGACCTGATCGGCCGCGGCGGGGTCGAGGTTGGCTCGCGGCTCGTCGAGCAGCAGCACGTCCGGGTCGTGCAGGACGGCGCGGCAGACGGCGAGCCGCTGGACCATCCCGCGCGAGTAGGAGTGCACGCGGTCGTCGCCCCGCGCCTCGAGGCCGACCGTGCCGAGCAGCTCCGCGATCCGCGCGTCGATCGCCGCACCCTTGCGCAGGCCGTGCAGGCGGGCGTGGTAGGCGAGGTTCTCGCGGGCCGTCAGGTCGCCGTACAGCAGCGGGTCGTGCCCGAGGAAGCCGATCCGCCCGCGCACGGCCCAGCCGTCCTCGCGCACGTCGTGCCCGAGGACGCTGGCGCTCCCGGCGGATGGGCGCAGCAACGTCGCCAGCACGCGCAGGAGCGTCGACTTGCCGGCGCCGTTGGGCCCGAAGACGACGAGCGTCCGGCCGGCGGCCAGCGTGAGCGTGACGCCGTCGAGGGCCACCCGCTCGCCGTAGCGCCGGACCAGCCCGTCGATGGCCACGGCCGGGGTGTCAGTGGCCACCGGCGTCGCGGCCGCCCTCACGGCCGATCGTCGCGGCGGCGTGGCGCAGCAGCGGTGCGAGGACGGGGAAGAGCTGCCCGATCGCCTTCGGGTTCCCGGGGAGGTTCACGATCAGCGTGCGGCCGGCGATCCCGCTCGCGCCGCGGGCGAGGATCCCCATCGGCGTGTGCTGGAGCGAGGTCGCGCGCAGCGTCTCCGCGATGCCGGGCACGTCGCGCTCGATGACCGCCTGTGTCGCCTCGGGCGTCACGTCGTCCGGGGTCAGCCCGGTGCCGCCGGTCGTGAAGACGAAGTCGACGCCGTCCGCGACGAGCTCGCGCAGGCGGGCCTCGATCGCCGCGCGATCGTCGCTGAGGACGCC
Organism: uncultured Solirubrobacteraceae bacterium; assembly: GCA_963817295.1. Lineage (GTDB taxonomy): Bacteria > Actinomycetota > Thermoleophilia > Solirubrobacterales > Solirubrobacteraceae > F1-60-MAGs163. The sequence continues at coordinate 89,634 of CAWFOF010000011.1, forward strand.
GGTGCAGGCGATCTCGCATCCGGCCTCGCGCGCCGCGGCGGCGAGCGCCGCGCCGGAGGTGTCCTGCGACGTGCCGGCGGCGACGGAGGACGAGATCGTGAGGATGGCGGCGCGCATCGGCCGTTGACGGTATCCGCCCGCTGCCGGCGCCGCGGGTGCGCCATTGCTATGCGCGCAGAGCATCTGATACTATGCTCGCTTATCATGTGGAGCGTCGAGCACACCGAGCGAACGACCGCGACCAGCGAGGCGGTCTGGGCGATCTGGGAGGACGTGGACGGCTGGCCGCGCTGGGACGGCGCCGTCGCGGGCTGCCGGCTCGACGGCCCGTTCGCCGTGGGGACGCGCGGCACGCTGTCGCTGCAGCACGGCCGCGACGTCCCGTTCCTGATGACCGAGGTCCGGCGGCTCGACGGCTTCGCCGACGTCACGCGGCTGCCGCTCGCGCGCCTGCGCTTCGTCCATGAGCTCACCGACGACGGCGAGGACGGGCTGCTCGTCACCCACCGGGTGGAGATCACCGGGCCGCTCGGCTTCGTGTTCGCCCGCGTCATCGGGCCCGACATCGAACGTGACCTCCCGGCGAGCGTCCACGAGCTCGTGCGCCTCGCGCAGCAGCCGGCGGCACGTCTCGCCGCATGAGCACCGGGGGCCCGGCGACGAGCCCGGGGTTCCTGCTCTGGCACACGACGCTGCGCTGGCAGCGTGACATCGCCGCCGCGCTGAAGCCGCTCGGCCTGACGCATGTGCAGTTCGTACTGCTGGCGTCCGTGTGGTGGCTGGCGGAGCGCGGGTCGGCGCCGCCGACCCAGGTGCAGCTCGCCGAACATGCCGGCACCGATCCGATGATGACGTCGCAGGTCGTGCGCGCGCTCGTCGGGCGCGGGCTGATCGAGCGTGAGCGCGATCCGTCGGACGGGCGCGCGTGGCGGCTCGTGCCGACTCCCGCCGGCGTCGAGCTCGCTCAGCGCGCCGTCGTGGTGGTCGAGGCGCAGGACGACGCCTTCTTCGCCGCGCTCGATCGCGACGCGCTGGTCAGCACCCTCGCCGCGCTGTCCGGCTCGTAGGGCGCCGGCCGGCCCGCTGACGTAGGCTCTGCGCGCCATGGAGGTGCGCACGCGGTACGCACGCAGCGGCGATCTGCGGATCGCCTACCAGGTCGCCGGCGAGGGCCCACTTGACGTGGTGCTCGTGCCGCTGTTCGCGTCGAGCATCGAGGCGATGTGGGACGTTCCGGACGTCGCGCGCATTCTCAAGCGCGTCGCATCGTTCTCGCGTCTCATCGTGTTCGACCGGCGGGGGTCCGGCATGTCGGACGGGACGCCCGGTAAGGCGTCGCTGGAGGAGCAGATCGACGATGTGCGTGCGGTCCTGGACGCCGTCGGCTCCGAGCAGCCGGTGCTCTTCTCGATGATCGAAGGCTGCGCGCTCTCGGCGCTGTTCGCGGCCTCGCATCCGGACGCGGTGCGGTCGCTGGTGATGATGGCTCCGATGGCCCGCCTGGTGTGGGCGCCGGACTACGAGTGGGCGCAGACGGCCGAGGAGCGCGCCGCTTTCGTCGGGGCGCTCATCGAGCACTGGGGCACCGACTCCCCGGAGAACCCGTGGATCGCGGCCGCGGGGGATGACCCCGAGGTTCACCACGCGATCGCGCGAATGCAGCGCCTGTCGATGAGTCCGGGTGCGGTCCCCGCGGCGCAGGCGATGGCGGGCGCCGTCGACGTGCGCCACGTACTGCCGAGTGTCCAATGCCCGACGCTCGTGCTCCGCCGGGCCGACGACGTGCAGCTCGACGTGCGCCACTCGCGCTACGTCGCCGAGCACATCCCGAACGCGACGTACGTCGAGCTTCCCGGCGACGGCGCCGTCTGGCAGGGCGACGTCGACGGCGCCGTCGACGAGATCCAGCAGTTCCTGACCGGCGTGCGACGGCCCGTCGTCAGCGACCGCGTGCTGGCGACCGTGCTGTTCACCGACATCGTCGGCTCGACCGAACGCGCAGCCAGGCTCGGCGACGAGACGTGGCGGTCGCTGTTGCAACGGCACGACGCCCTCGTGCGCGAACAGGTGGAGCGCCATCGCGGGCGTTTCGTGAAGTCGCTCGGCGACGGTGCGCTCGCGGTGTTCGACGGCCCGAGCCGCGCGATCGACAGCGCGCTGGCGATCCGCGGCGGTGTCCGCGAACTCGACCTGGAGATCCGCGCCGGTCTGCACACCGGCGAGTGCGAGCTGCTTCCCGATGACGACGTCGGAGGGCTCGCAGTCCACATCGGTGCGCGCGTCAGTGGCCTCGCCGGGCCCGGTGAGGTGCTCGTGAGCAGCACGGTCCGCGACCTCGTCGTCGGGTCCGGTCAGACGCTGGCCGACCGCGGGGAGCACGAGCTGAAGGGCGTGCCTGGCCCGTGGCGGATCTTCGCGGTGGACACGTGAGCACCTCTACGCGCTCACGGGCGTAGCCTGCGCGCGCATGAGGGTGGTCGTCATCGGAGCAGGGTTCGCCGGTCTCGCCGCTGCCGACGTGCTCGTGCGCGAGGGCCACGACGTGGTCGTGGCCGAGGCGCGGGATCGGGTCGGCGGGCGGGTGCATTCGGTGCCGTTCGCCGGGACCGTCGTCGAGCGCGGCGCCGAGTTCGTCTTCGCCGAGCACGAGGACGGTCCGCGCGCTCTGCGAGCGATTCGGGCTGACGCTCGCGCCGAAGGGCTTTCTCCTATGGCGACCGTGAGCCGCGCGGCGGGCTGCCGACGACGCGCGCGGCGATCGTCGAGGCGGCCGGCCGCGCTCGGGGCGATGGCCGGCGACGGCGGAACGATCGCCGATGCCGTCGACCGGCTCGACGCGGACGCCGGGACGCGCGCCGCGATTCGTGCCCGGCTCGAGATGACCCATGCGTTCCGTGCCGACGAGCTGTCGGCCGAGGCGCTCGAGGACTGCGGCTCGGGGTTCGGGTCGTTCGACAGCTGGACGGTCGCCGGCGGCAACCAGGCGATCGCACTGGCGCTGGCGGCGGGGCTGCCGGATGTCCGGCTGGAGTCACCGGTGAGGCGGCTGCAGTGGCGCGACGACGGGGCCCGGGTCGACGCCGGCGGGGAGCAGGTCGCCGCCGATCGCGTGATCGTCGCCGTCCCCGCACCGGTGCTCGCCGGCTGGCGACGTCGCCGGCCCTGCCCGCCCGTTTCGCCGACGCGCTCGGCCGCATGCGCTACGGCGACGCGGCCAAACTGTTCCTGCCGATCGTCGAGCCGGCTCCGCCGGGCGCGGTGATGTCGGTGCCGGACCGCTTCTGGACGTTCACCTCGCTCGGCGCTGAGGGCCGGGGCGCGCCCGTCTGCGCTGCGTTCGCGGGGACGCGGGCGGCGGTCGATGCGCTCTGCCCGGGTGGCGACGCTGCGCCGTGGGTCGCGGCCGTGGTCGCGCAGCGTCCCGACCTGACGCTCGATGCGTCGCAGGCGCTGTCGGCCACCTGGCATGACGATCCGTGGGCGCTGGGCGCCTACTCGGCCGCGTGGATCGGCCGGCTCCCCGGTGACGACGACGTGCTGCGGGCTCCCGTCGGTCCGCTGCACTGGGCCGGTGAGCACACCGCCGGGCCGTGGTCGGGATACATGGAAGGTGCACTGCGCTCGGGGCTGCGCGCGGCCGCGGAGGTCGGGGAGGGTGAACGAGCGGCTGGCCGGGAGGGGGCCGGCCTCAGCCGCGGGTCCAGGTGCCGCTGCGGCCGCCGGATTTCTCGAGCAGCTCGACGCGCTCGATGCTGACGCCCTTGTCGAGGCCCTTGACCATGTCGTAGACCGTCAGGGCGGCGACGGATGCGGCGGTCATCGCCTCCATCTCGACGCCTGTGCGCGCGGACACCCGCGTCGTGGCGGTCAGCGTGACGGTTCCCGCCGCCGCGTCGATGACGCCCTCGACGTCGACGTGGTCCAGGCCGATCGGGTGACAGAGCGGAATCAGCTCACCGGTCCGCTTGGCGGCCTGGATCCCCGCGATCCGCGCGACGCCGAGCACGTCGCCCTTCGGCGCGTCGCCGGCCGCGACGACGGCGGCGGTCTGCGGCGTCATCCGCACCACTGCGCGGGCGACGGCACGGCGGTCCGTCACCGGCTTGTCCGCGACGTCGACCATGCGCGCCGCGCCGTCCTCGCCGATGTGCGTGAGCTCGCCCACGCTCAGAACAGTCGCTGACGGGCCTTCGACAGGAAGAAGCCGTGACCCTTGGCGTTCTTGCAGGTCACGCCGCTCTGACGGATGCGGCAGGTGATCGACCGGAACCGCCAGCTCGTCCCGTACGCGCGGGTCGGGCGGCGCGGATCGAGAACGGTGTCACCGACGCACATCCGGTAGCCCTTCCTGCTCGAGAGGCCGACGCCGTACGCGGTGCCGTAGTCGAGGTCGCAGTTCTTCGGCCTCGCCGGGCGCCCGTTCGTCGTCTCGCGGATGTCGCAGCGGACCGACGAGCCGTAGCCCGCGCAGCCGATGTTGCCGCTCGGTGAGCGGAAGCCTCCGAGCGCCAGTGCGGACGACGCGAACGCTCCGGCGGCGATCAGCGTGGTGGCCAGTAGCAAGAGGGCGCGGCGCATCGTCGCCAGCGTACTGCCCAGCTCAGGCCGGCGCGTGCGTGCGCTGCGCCGCGGCGATCAGGTCCTGCACGGCCGCAGCGTCGCCGTCGCGCAGCAGCGCGATCGGGTCGGGCTCGCCGTTGACGATCTCCTCGAAGAACGCCTTGCGGTCCTGGTAGGTGGGGAGCGTCCCCTTCGCCCATCCGCGTGCGTCGTTCAGCATGATCGCCAGCTGCGCGTACTCCTCGCCGAAGAGCTCGCTGATCTCGCGCTTCATGCGCTTGGCCAGCGCCGGCGACGCGCCCGCGGTGGAGATCGCGATCGCCAGCGGGCCCGTGCGCACGATCGCCGGCAGGATGAAGTTGCACAGCGGCGGCACGTCGACGATGTTCACGAGCATCGCGCGCGACTTCGGCGTCCTCGTAGATGCGGATGTTCGTCTCGGTGCTGTCGGTGCAGGCGATCACCATGAACGTGCCCTCGAGGTCACCGGGACCGGCGTAGTCGCGCCGCTCCCAGCGGATCGAGCCCTCGGCGGCCAGCGCCTCGAGCTCGGGGCCGGCGGCCGGCGAGACGACGGTCACGTCGCCGCCGCAGGCGAGCAGGCCCTCGGTCTTCTCCAGCCCCATCGCCCCGCCCCCGACGACGAGGCATCGACGGCCCTTGAGCTTCAGGCAGGCGATGTAGAACGGCGTGTCGAGCATGTCGCGGACACAGGTCTGATCGCAGATTCCCTTGTGGAACTGGCAGACGCATTCTTTTCCGGCGTAGGCGGCGGCAGGCATGGTCGTTTCAGGGTAGAGGGACGTAGTCTGGGTACGCATGCCAGAGCCCGCCACGTTCACGCGATCCCGTTTCGCGCCGCCGGCCCCGGCGAGGGGTACTTCGACGACGACAGCCTGATCCGCCGCGTCAACCGCGAGCTGATCGTCGCGTTCTCCGGTGCCCGTGCGCTGCTGATCCAGGCGGCGCACCCCGTCATGTTCGAAGGCTTCTACGACCGCTCCAGCGGTCTGCAGGACCCGCACCGCCGCCTGGCGCGCACTGCGACGATCATGAACACGATCTACTTCGGGCGGCGGCTCGACGCCGACGAGATGACGGCGCGCGTGCGCCGCGTCCACGCGCAGATCCACGGCGAGCTCCCCGAGCCGGCGGGCCGCTTTCCCGCCGGCACGCCATACGCGGCGGACGACCCGCAGTACCTGCTGTGGACACTGGCGCCGCTGTTCGAATCGGCCGACCGGATCTACCGCCTCTACGTCGGAGACCTGGACCGTGGCGAGCGCGATGCGCTGTGGCAGGACTACCGCGTCGTCGGCTCGCTGTTCGGCCTGGGCGACGATCAGATGCCCGCGACGATCGAGGACTTCGACGCCTACTACGAGGGGATGCTGGCGGGCGGGGATCTCTGGGTGACGCCGCGCGCGCGTGAGCTGGGCCGCGCCGTGGTGTTCCACCCGCCGGCTCCCGCGCGGATGCGCTGGCTCGTCGAGACGGTCAACTTCGTCATCGCCGGGTCGCTGCCCTCGAACATCCGTCGCGGCTACGGGCTGTCGTGGGATCCGCTGCGCGAGGCGATGCGCCGCGGCGGCGCGCAGTACACGAAGCACGTGCTGCTGCCGTTGCTGCCACAGGCGCTGCGCAACACGCCGGTCGCCGGTGGCCGGCTGTTGCCCGGCCCGCCCGCCCCGCCGCGTGCGGGTGCAGGAGGACGCGCCCATCGCCGCGTAGGCTCCGGGCGTGACCACCCCCGCCGAGCATCGTCCTGCGCGACGGCGTGCGCCGCGTCGCGCCGCTGGCGCTCGTCGTCGCCCTGTTCGGCGTGACGTTCGGCGTGCTCGCGCGCGACGCCGGGTTCACGTCGGTCGCCTCGGTCGTCTTCTCGGTGACGACGTTCGCCGGCTCCGCGCAGTTCGCGGCGGCGGGCGTGCTCTCGGCCGGCGGCACGGCGATCGCCGCGATCGCCGCCGTCGCTGCTGCTGAACATGCGCTACCTGGCGATCGGGATGAGCGTCGCGCCCGCGCTGCACGGCCGCTGGTGGGAGCGGTTCCTGCGCGCGCAGATCGTCGTCGACGAGGCCTGGGCGGTGAGCCATCTCGGCGGGGGGCGCTACGACCGGCGGCTGCTGCTCGGCGCCGGGCTGACCTTGTACGCGCGGCTGGGTGCTCGGAACCGCGGTCGGCGTGGTGTTCGGGTCACTGATCGGCGACCCGCAGTCGCTCGGGCTCGACGCGGCCTTCCCGGCACTGTTCCTGGCACTGCTGCCGGGTCAGATCCGCGGGCGGCGCTCGTCGCGGCCGCACTGCTCGGCGCGACGATCGCGCTGTCCCTGGTTCCGCTGACGCCGCCGGGCGTGCCGATCATCGCGGCGAGTGTCGCCTGCCTGCTCGGTCTGCGCCCGGGCGGCGATCCGCTGCCGGCGGACGCCATCGAAGCCGAGCGGGCGGAGGCGATGCCATGAGTCCCTCATGGGTCGTCGTCGCGGTCGTCGGGCTCGGCACGATGGCCCTGAAGGCCGTCGGGCCGCTCGCCATGGGCGGCCGCGAGCTGCCGGTTCGCGTGCGCAGCGTCGTCGCGCTGCTCGCGCCCACGCTGCTCGCGGCGCTGATCGTCGTGCAGACGTTCGCCGACGGGCGCGAGCTCGTCATCGACGCGCGCGCGGCCGGCGTCGCGGCGGCGGGCGTCAGCGTCGCGCTGAAGGCGCCGGTGCTCGTGACCGTCGCGGTCGCCGCGGTCGTCGCCGCGCTGGTGCGCGGCCTGACTCGTTCTAGCGCAGGCGCATCGCCGGTCCGGTCCGTCCCGACCGCGCGCGTCCCGCAACGTCGCGGACAGCCGGTCTCCGATCGCTGCGGCGGTGACGCTGAGGTGGTGCGTGCGCCCCGGCAGCACGTACAGGCGCCGCGTCCCGTGGGAGCCCGTGACGTGCACGACGTACTGCGCGGCACCGGAGGACGATCCCCAGCTCAGGGTGAGTCCGCGCCTGCCGCTGCGCGCGCCGTGCGCGGGCCACCCGGCCCGGAAGCCGCGGGCCCGGCGCGACATAGGTGGCGAGCTTCACTCGGTGCACGACGATCCCGTCGTGGGCGATCAGCGCGAGCACCGTGCGACGGCCGCCGCGTGCATCGGCCGGGCTGAAGCGCAGCGTCCCGCGGGTTGCCAGAGGCACGGCCGATGACGGTGCGTCCCGAATGCTCCGCGCTCGACGAACCGCACCGTCTGGCCGTGACCGGCGTGGTTGATGGCGTAGGTGAGCGTCCGCGCTCGCGCACCTCCAGCCAGGCGCGCGGCGACGGTCGCCTGGGCGTAGCCGTCAGCGAGCATCACCTTGGTGACCGCCGGTGATCCGGGCTGCGGCGTCACGGTCCAGGCTTCCGGCCGCCGGGTGGTCCAGCACGACGTAGGTGGCCTGAAATCCCTTGGGCGTCATCGCGTATCCGGCCTGCGGCCCGGTGCCGCCGACAACCGCCCCGCCCGGTCCGGTGACCGTCGCGGACGGTGCGCCACCGTCGCCGACGAGCAGGATCGTCTCGCTCGGCAGGCCCTTCGGGATCTGCACGGTGGTGACGCCGGCCTGGGAGGCCGCCGCGCCAGGTGGCCTGGGGGCCACGCGGTAGGCGTCGGTGGTGCATGCGTTCCCGATCCCGGCGACGCTGACATGGATGTGCGTCAGAAGCGCGATCTGAAGCAGGATCGGGTTGGCCAGCGTCTCGGGGCCGACGTCCTTCCACGGAAACTCGACGCCGCCCGTCACGTGGATCGTCTTGAACGGCGGGAAGATCTCCGGGATGTCGAGCTTCCCGCACGCGGCGAAGCCGGCGTTGGAGACGGCGGCGTCGACGCCCAGGCCGATGCTGAAGTCCTGCCCGAAGGCGGAGACCTGGAGCCCCACGTCGCCGCTGATCGACGCGCCGAACTGTCCGCTCGTGGCATCGACGAACCCGTCGGTCGTCCCGCCGATGAACAGCGGCCCGAGGCTCAGGTCGGCCTCGCCGCCGAAGCTCGCGTAGCCGTCGGTGGTGAAGTCGAGGTAGCCGCGGGCGACCGGGACGATGAAGAACGACAGCGCGCCGCTCATCTTGAAGTCGGCGGGCTTCGGCGGCGGAGGGGAACGTCATGTCGAAGTGGCCGTCGACGTTCACCGGGGAGACGCCGTCGACGCCCGGCGTGCCGGCGCCGATGCGCGCGCCGGCGCCGATGTGGGTCGGGTTCAGGTCGAGCTCACCGTCGATGCTGTTGATGTAGACGAACGGGCCGATGACGATCCCGGGCGGGGGCGGCTCGTACACGAGCCCTCCGTGCTTGAACGATCCGTTGTCGAACTCGACGCTGGCGGCGAGCGTGCCGCCGGCACCGGCGGGCGGGAAGACGATCTTCCCGTCGCCCTTCCAGACCTCGCCCTCGCCGGAGTAGTCCAGATCGATGTGATCGATGAGCAGCGGGCCGAGCAGGATGTTGCCGATGTGGATGTGCAGCGACGTCAGGTGCAGGCCCGTCTGCTGGTCGGCGAGCAGCACCGCGTTCCCGCGGACGTCGCCGAGGAACGGCGGGAGCTTCAGCGCGATCGGGATCCGCACGCCGTTCGGGGTGAGGATCACGTCGATGTTGCCGTCGATGCCGAAGCCGGCCAGGTCGACCGGGAAGTCGCTCGTCTTGAAGCTGAACAGCGTCTGCCCGGCGCCGGCCAGCGGCAGCTCGACGTGCAGCGCGCCGTGCCACAGGGTGACGGTGATGCCGTCGCCGACGAGCAGGACCCTGACCGCACCGGTCGTCCTCAGCACGTGCGTGTTCGGGTCGATGAGCACCTGGACGCCGCGCGTCGGGAACGATGCGCAGGCCGTTGATGTTCAGCTCGCCGTCGCTCACGACCTCCTTGGCGGCGGCGCCCGTGCCGTGCAGGAAGCAGCCGGCGGTGCTGTCGACCTTGACCGCGCCGAAGCTGACGTACGTGCAGCTCGTGCTTCTGGCTCGGGTCGCCGCCGCCGGGGATGCCCTGGATTCCCGGCTGGCCGGTCGGCGCGCGCTTCCCGTAGGCGAGCGCGACGATCTGCCCCGGCGCATTGACTCCGCCCGTGCGGTTGAGCGCAGCGATGCCGCCACCGTCGCCGGCGGCGCCGAGGCTGATCTGGCCGGCGTCCGAGCGCGGCGATCAGCGGCGCGGGCGACGACCAGCCGAGCCCGTCGCGCGAGGTGCTCATCTCGACGCCCGGGATCTTGCCCGGCGCGCGCCTGCCATGCGGCGATCAGGCCTCCGGAGGGCGTCTCGACGAAGTCGCGGCGCACGGCGTCGTTGGCGTCGGAGGCCTTCACGGGCGCGCCGACGCGCGCGCCGCTGATGCGCCGGACCGCGTACGGCCTTGTTCGGCGTGGGGCGATTCATGAGGAACAGGCCGCTCGGGCCGCCGGCGAGCTTCGGCTCGTCGCCCGGCACGATCAGCGGCGGGCCCCACGTGGCGGCGTCCGCAAGGGATCCACTCCCGCTCCAGCGCCTGATCAGCGACTGGTTCTGCAGGTTGGCGAAGGCCGCGACGGGAAGGCCCGCGTCGAGCGCGAGGCTGCCGCTGTAGGCCTGGTCCGGCCCCCCGGCCCCGATGTTCGCGCTGTCGCGCTGTACTGGCCCGGGAGAGATGGCCTGCACGTACGTGCCTCCGGTGACGGTGTCCGTCGTGGTCACGATCGTCGGATGCGTGTCGGGGCCGAACTCGACGACACCGCCGCTGATCGGCTGGTCGCCGGCCAGCGCCGGGCCGGTGAAGCTGTTCCCGCCGTCCTCGCTGACCCATTCGAGCACGGTGCTTGCGACTGGTCCGATCCGTCGGGCTTCAGATAGACCGTCGGATAGCGGTAGTCGAGGATCACGATCTCCTGGCCCACCTGCAGGATCCGCGCGCCGTCCGTCGAGACGTTGAACGCCGGGTCGTCGCCCTCGCCGTACTCCTTCTGAGGTGTCAGCGTCCGGCTCGCCGCCGGGTTGTCACAGGTCGTCGCGGCCCGCTTCAGGCGGCAGTAGTGGATGACGTCGGCGCTCTTGTCCGGCGTCTCGACCCAGACGATGTGCGACGTGCCGGCGGCATCGACCATCACGTTCGGAAAGCGACCCACGGCGGACAGCACCGTCGGCCTGGGCGGGACGGGCGGGGCCAGCGACGGGATCGGGTGCGGCGCCGTGGTAGGCCGGCGAGCTGTATGTCGGGAGCTTGGAGGCGGCCGAAGCGGTCTGGGCGGCGACGCGCGGCGCCGGCCCCGAGCACTATCACGCAGCAGACTGCTCGACTCGAGCCGGCGGAACATCCGACAGTGCTGCATGTGAGACCGCCCAGCTGGTCCAAGGCGCTCTCCGGTGGAGAGCCCGCACTGTCAGACAGCAACCGATCGAATCGGTGAGCGCCAAGCGGATCGGCTCAGTCAGCGACCATCTGCGGGCGAGCGTACTCCCGCTGTCGCAGAACCACAAACGCTGATCTGCGCAACCGCGACCTTCGCGCTGTCGCGTCGTTCACACTGGATCATGGTGCGCTCGGTCCGGAACGTCTCACTGCTGCTCGCGCTGGTGCTCGCCGGGCCGGCGGTCGCACGCACGGGCGCCGCGAGCGCCTGCACGCAGTCGCTGCGCGGTCCGCAGGTCATCTTCCGCGGTGATCCGGCGAAGGTGACCTACCGCGTCTGCGAACCGGGCAGCGCGCGCCTGATGCTGATCGGCGTCACCGCGCCGCCGCGCCGCGGCGCCGTCCATCAGCACCGCACGGTCCAGATCACGCCCGAGCAGGTCGGCACGGACCTCGAGCTCGTGTTCACCACGGGCGCCGCGCCGGTCGGCGGCTACCGCCTGACGATGGTTGCCCCGGATGGCGCGAAGCTCCATCCCGCGCGACCGCTGACGGTCAAGCTGCGCGGCAGGCAGGTCGGCTTTCACTCCTGCGACAACAGAAGGCTCACGGGAACGGCGGGCACGCTGAGGGTGACGTTGACGCAGGCCACGGGTATGAGCTGCTCACACGCCGAGCTCATCATGCGCGGTGTGGCGCGCTGGCTGATCCGGCACAGCCCTCCGACCTCGGTGCCCTGCATCACCAGGTGACGTACGGTTACTCGTGCCGGATCATCACAAGCCCGCCGGCGACGTGGTGGATCACCTGTGGGCGAGGATCGCTCAGCCTCGAGGCGTACGCCGCGATCGGGAAGTACCCGAGCTTCTAGCCCATCACGAACACGACGAGGCCGCATCGCCGACTACCGACATGACCTGCAGTTCGGCGTCTTCATCAGGCCCGCGGCCGACACAGGCGGCGGACGTGCTGGAGCTCGCGCGGCTGGCCGACGTCGTCGGCCTCGACCTCGTCACCTTCCAGGATCACCCCTACCAGGCCACGCTTCCTGGACACCTGGACGCTGCTGTCGGTCGTCGCGGCCGCAGACGACCAACGTCCGCGTCGCGCCCAACGTCGCCAACCTGCCGCTGCGCCCACCGCTCGTGCTGGCGCGCAGCGTCGCGAGCCTCGACATCCTCAGCGGCGGCCGCGTCGAGCTCGGCCTCGGCGCCGGCGCGTTCTGGGACGCGATCGCCGCCGACGGCGGCCCGCGCGCTGACACCGGGCCAGGGCGTCGACGCGCTGTCCGAGGCCATCGACGATCATCCGCGCGACGTGGGCGGCCGACGGCCCGGCCGATCCGCCATCGACGGCGACGCACTACGACAGGTGCCGGCGCCCATCCCGGCCCGGCGCCGGTACACGACGTCGAGATCTGGCTCGGCGCCTACAAGCCGCGGATGCTCGCGCTGACCGGCGCGCAGCGCCGACGGGTGGCTGCCGAGCATGGGCTACCTCGAGCTCGACGCGCTCCCGGGGATGAACGCCGCGATCGACGAGGCGGCCGCCGCCGCCGGCCGCCGCCCGACGACGTCCGGCGGCTGCTGAACCTCAACGGCGGCGTTCGGCACCGGCGGCCGGGGTTCCTGCAGGGCCGCGCCGGACGAGTGGGCGCAGTCAGCTTGACGGAGCTGACGCTCACCACGGGCATGAGCACGTACATCCTGTCGGTGTCCTCGGTCGACGACCTGCGGCGCTTCGCCGAGGAGGTCGCACCCGCCGTGCGCGAGCACGTCGCCGACCGCCCGCGGCACCGCCGCGCAGCGGCCCGGCCGCCGCGCCGTCCTCGGACGCTGCGACCGTGCGACGGCCGCGGCGGGCGGGCCGCCGCTGGCGCGCGGCCGACACCCGACGACGGGCGGCGGCTGAGCGCTCGAGCGCCCGTGGGACGAGACGACTCGGCCCAGGGCCCCGCGCCCGGATCCCGCGCGCGACGCTACACCCCGCAGCAGCAGGCGGCCGGCCGGCACCTCGTCGACGTCCACGATCGCGCTGCGCGCCGAGCTGACACAGCTGCGCGAGCTCGTCGAGCAGGTGGCGCGCGGCAACACCGACGCGACGGCGGCGCGCTCGTACATCAACCGGATGACCATCCGCCAGAACAACTGGACGCTCGGCACGTTCTGCGAGACCTACTGCCGGATGGTGACCAACCACCACATGCTGGAGGACCGCAGCGTCTTCCCGCACATCTGCGGCGCAGCGACGCAGCAGCTCGCACCGGTCATCGACCGCCTCGAAGCGGAGCACGAGACGATCGCACGACCTGCTCGAGCGCGTCGACCAGCGCGCTCGTGGGCCTCGTCGCGCCGCAGGATGACGGCATCGACGCGGTGAACCGGGCGATGGACCTGCTCACCGACGCGCTGCTGTCGCACTTCTCCTACGAGGAGCGCGAGCTCATCGAGCCGCTGGCGCGACACGGGTTCTACTAGCTGAGCGCGAGTCCGGCCACGGCTCGCTACGGCTCCGAGATCACGAGCCGCAGCGATCCGTCGAAGCTCTCCTGCGCGCACAGATCGCCGTGCTCGGCGTCCCACGCGCCGGACTCCAGCGCCTGCGCGAGCCGGCCGACGATGCGCTCCTCGACGCCCGGGCCGACGACCGCCCACATCGACTGCGCGCTGCGCACCGCGGGGTCGAGCAGCGCCTCGGGGCGCCGCCAGAACGCCTCGAAGAACCCGTCGGTGCAGTCCGCCGGCGTCGCGATCCGCTCGACCCGCGTGCGACCGCCCAAGGCCGCGACGACGTCCTCGATCGACGGGAAGCGCGGTCGTTCGATCTCCAGCCCCTCGGCGAGGAACTCCTTCTGCCAGTCGGGCAGGGCGGTCAGGTCGAAGGTGAAGACGACCACCGGGCCGCGCGCCACGCGTCGCAGTTCCGCCAGCCCCGCCTGCGGTGGCTCCCAGTGGTGGATGGTCACGCAGGCCATCGCGGCGTCGACCGCGTCGTCGTCGAGCGGCAGCGCCTCGGCGCGCGCGGCGATCACCGGCGCGGCGCCGGCGGGGCGCTGGGCCCGCATCGTCGCGCTCGGCTCGACGGCCAGCACCCAGCGGTCCTGCGGCTCGTACGAGCCGGTGCCCGCGCCGACGTTCACGACCGTGCGGGCGGCGCCCAGCGCGGCGTGGATCCGGGCGGCGATGCGCGGGTCGGGGCGCCGGTGCTGCGCGTAGGTCCGTCCGTGCCGCTCGTAGTCGACGCGCGGCATGGTCAGCGGCCGCTGCGCAGCGTGCGGACCCAGCGGCCCGCGACCTTCGCGAGCGCCGCCGACCCATGCTTCAACGCCTGCTCGCGGTCGCTGTCGCGCGCCGAGCGCAGCCCGACGACGGCGCGGGCGGCGCCGACGAGCGCCGCGTCGTAGGGGAACCACCAGGCGGGCCGGCCGATCGGCGGATCCCACGTGACGACCTTCGGCTCGGCGCACGTCCGCAGTGCGATCGCGCCGCGCGCGCGGCCGATGCCCGAGCCCTTCACGCCGCCCCACGGGACCTGCGGAGCGCTGCGGGCCACGAGGTGGTCGTTCATCCACACCATCCCGACGTGCAGCTCGCGAGCGATCCGGCGGCCCTTGAAGCGGTCGGCCGTCCAGATCGAGGCGCCCAGCCCGAGCGCCGACGCATTCGCCAGGCGGATCGCCTCCTCCTCGCTGCCGGCCTCGTGGACGACGAGCACCGGGCCGGGAGCCTCCTCGCGCCAGAGCCGCATCCCCGGCTCGACGCCGGTCAGGACGGCGGGTGCGAAGAACGCTCCCGAGACGCCGGGAACGGTCACCGGCCCCCCGCAGTGCAGTGTCGCGCCGGCGGCGACGGCGTCGTCGATGAGCTCGACGAGGACGTCGAGACGCTGGGCGGAGACGAGCGGGCCGACCTCGGTCGCCGGGTCGGCCGGGTCGCCGACGCGCAGCGCGCCGGCGATCGCGACGATCGACCCCAGGAACCGGTCGTTGACCTTGTGCACGCAGATCGCCCGGCCGACGCTGCCGCCGGACTGGCCCGCGTTGGCGAACGCCGCCCATGCGCCTCCGCGCGCCGCACGCGCGACGTTCGCGTCGGCCAGCACGAGCATCGCGTCATCGCCGCCGAGGTCCAGGACGCTGCGCTTGAGCTCCCGCGCGCACGCCTCGGCCACGACCCTCCCGGCGCGCGCGCTGCCGGTGAAGCGCACCTGCGCGACGGGCGCCTCGACGAGCGCGCCGCCGACGTCGGCATAGCCGTGCATCACGCGCAGCAGGCCCTCCGGGAGGCCCGCCCGTGCGAACACGCGCGCGATCCGCTCTCCGGCCAGCGCCGCGTGCGGCGACGGCTTGAAGACCACGCCGTTCCCGGCCATCAGCGCCACCGCCACGTCGCCGAGCGGGGTGGCGAACGGCTCGGCGGCCGGGCCCAGGACGGCGATCACGCCGAGCGGCTCATAGGTCCAGCGACCGCGCTTGACCGGATGCTGCGTGCGCGAGAACCCGATCCGCTCGCCCTCGAGGATCCGCGGACCGCGCTCGGCGAGCCACTGCAGCGTCTCGACCGCGGGCAGCAGCTCCATCAGCTCGACCTCGGCGCGCGGGCGGCCCTGCTCGCGCGAGATCAGCACGAGCAACTCGTCGAACTCGTCGATCACGGCCTGCGCGGCACGCGCCATGTAGCGCGCACGGTCCTGCAGGCGCAGCATCGCCCAGAGCCGCTGGACCTCCGAGGCGCGGTCCACGGCGGCGCCGACGTCACGGCGCGTCGCTCGCGGCACGGATCCCAGCAGGACGCCCCCGGCGGGGCTGCGCGACTCGATCGGCGGCGAGGCCTCGGCGGTGCGGGAATCGGCCATCGAGCCGATTATCCCTCGCGCCCGCGGGCGCGGCGGATCGCCTCGAGGCGATCGCGCATCGCGGCCTCCGCGTCGTCGGGGCGGTAGAAGCGCTGGCCGACGAGCCCGTCCGGCAGCAGCTCCTGCCCGCTCAGATGCCCCGGCTGTCCGTGCGGGTCCTCGTATCCCGAGCCGCGCCCGAGCTTGTCGGCGCCCGGGTAGGAGGCGCTGCGCAGGTAGGCGGGCGGCGTCTGCGCGCCGCTGTCGCGCACCGCCTGGCGGGCGCGGGCGATCGCGTGGTAGGCCTCCTTGGACTTCGGCGCGAGCGACAGGAAGATGGCCGCCTGGGAGAGCGCGTGCACGCATTCGGGCATGCCCACGTGCTCCACCGCGGACGCGGCGGCGACCGCGATCTGCAGTGCGCGCGGGTCGGCGTTGCCGATGTCCTCGCTCGCCAGGATCACCATCCGGCGCGCGATGAAGCGCGGGTCCTCGCCGCCCTCGAGCATCACGGCCAGGTAGTAGAGCGAGGCGTCGGGATCGGAGCCGCGCGTGGCCTTGATCCACGCGGAGATCGTGTCGTAGTGCTGGTCGCCCTTCTTGTCGAAGCGCACCGCGCGCCGCTGCAGCGCGTCCTCCGCGACCTCGAGCGTCACGGGCGCGCCGGCGTCGACGGTCGCGCAGGCCAGCTCGAGCGCCTGCAGCGCCGTGCGCGCATCGCCGCCGCATCGCGCGGCGAGGAAGACGATCGCCTCGTCCTGGACGGTCGCGTCGCCGACCTCGCCGGCGGTGATCGCCCGGCGCAGCAGCCCCTCGATGTCCTGCGCGGTCAGCACGTGCAGCTCGTAGACCTGCGTGCGCGAGAGCAGCGCGGCATTGACCTCGAAGTACGGGTTCTCCGTCGTCGCGCCGATCAGCGTGATCAGGCCCTCCTCGACGGCGGGAAGCAGAACGTCCTGCTGAGCCTTGTTGAACCGATGGATCTCGTCGAGGAACAGCACCGTGCGCTCCTGGCGCGAGTCGCGGCGGTGCGCCGCACGCTCGATCACGCCGCGAACCTCCGCGCGGCCCGCCTCGACGGCGCTCAGCTCCTCAAAGGCCGCATCGGCGCTCTCCGCCACGATCCGGGCGATCGTCGTCTTGCCCGATCCCGGCGGCCCGTAGAGCACCATCGAGTGCGGGCGGCCCTTCTCGATGGCGACGCGCAGCGCGGTCCCCTCGGCCAGCAGGTGCTCCTGACCGACCACCTCGTCCAGCGACGCCGGCCGCAGGCGGGCGGCGAGCGGCGCGTCCGCGGCGCCGGCGGAGTCCCGGCGGGTCGGCTCGTCGGGCGGATCGAAGAGCTGGTCCACGAGCGGAGTATGCAGGTCAGGGAAGCGGCGCCCCGGCGAGCGCGATCAGGGCGCCGGCGGCGGCCGCCATCAGGATCGTCGCAACGACGCTCAGCCGCACGGCGAACAGCAGCACGCCCGCGATCGCTGCGATCGCCCACTGCCACGCGAGGTCGACCCCGCCGGCCAGCGGGACGAACGCCCCGAAGATCGCGCCGATCGCCGCCGGCCCCGCGCCGTCGAGGAACGCTCGCGCCGACGCGTTGCCGCGCAGGGCGTGAAAGCCGCGAAAGCCGCACAGCACGAACACGAAGGACGGCGCAAACGCCATCACCGATGCCAGGATCGCGCCGCCCAGACCGGCGGCGGCGTAGCCGACGACCGCGACGGTCTGCGTGACGGGACCGGGCGTGATCTGCCCGAGCGCCACGGCGTTGAGGAACTCCGTGCTCGTCATCCAGTGGTAGGTGTCGACGGCGTCGGCCTGCATGATCGGGACGATCACGAAGCCGCCGCCGTAGGAGAGCGCACCGACCTTCAGCGCCGTCCATGCGAGCGCGGGCGTCGTCGCCAGCCCTGTGGCGAGGATCACCAGCGCCGCCGGGGGTGAGAGCGACGGCAGCGAGCCGGTCGGCCGTCGCCGGATGACGAGCTCCGCAAGGCCGCAGGCCACGAGCGCGATCACGACACCCGCTCCGGAGACGACGGTCACGACCGCGCCGATCAGCAGCCACAGGACGGCCCGACCCAGCCGGAAGCCCGTGTGCGGCCGCAGGCTCGTCCGCGCCAGGTCGTAGCCGACCTTCAGGACCACCGCGAGGACCGCGGCTCCGGCGCCGGCTTCGATCCCGCGCGCCCAGTCCGGCGGCGCCGAGCGCAGCGTCAGGGCGGCGAGGACGATGATCGCGACGAGGCCCGGGAGGATGAACGCGAGGCCGCCGACCAGCCCGCCGGCGATGCCGGCGACGCGGCGCGCGCAGTAGATGGCGAGCTGGGTCGATGCCGGGCCGGGAAGCAGCTGGCAGGCGGCGTTGGCGTCCTCGAACTCGGCTGCGTCGAGCCATCCGCGGCGCTCGACGCAGAGCTCACGCAGCAGTGCGACGTGCGCCGGAGGCCCGCCGAAGCCGACGACGCCGAGGCGCCCCCACTCCCGCGCCACGTCGCCGAGCCCCGCCTGTCGCGTCATCCCGCGCGGGATCGTGTCACAGGGCCCGCGGGTAGCATCGGCGCATGCCCGACCTGCAGACGGAGGCGACCGCGCTGCTCTCGCGGCTCATCCGGCACAACACCGTCAACCCTCCGGGCAATGAGCGGCCTGCGCAGGAGGAGCTGGCCGCGACCCTGCGCGACGCCGGCTTCGAGGTGACCCTCGTCGGGAGGCTCGAGGAGCGCCCGAATCTCGTCGCCCGCCTGCGCGGCAAGGCCGACGGCCCGACGCTGTGCCTGCTCTCCCACGTCGACACGGTGCTCGCGCATGCCGGGCGAGTGGCAGCACGACCCGTGGTGCGGCGACGTGATCGACGGCGAGCTGTGGGGCCGCGGTGCGCTCGACATGAAGTCGCAGACGGCGGCCGAGGTCGCCGCCGGCGTCTCGCTGGCGCGTGAAGGGCTGGCGCCCGGCGCGCGGCGACCTGCTGATCGTCGCGGTCGTCGACGAGGAGATCGGCGGGGCCGAGGGCGCGATCTGGCTGACCGAGAACCACCCCGAGCCTCGTGCGCTGCGACTTCCTCCTGAACGAGGGTGCCGGCGCGTACATCCCGTACGACGGCGGGCGCCTGTACGGCGTCTGCGTCGCCGAGAAGGGCGTGTACCGCTTCAAGCTGACGACGCACGGCGCAGGCGGGCCACGCCAGCAATGCCGCGCATCGGCGACAACGCGCTGCTGAAGCTCGCGCCGCTGCTGCAGGCGATGGCCGGCGCGTCAGCCCGACTTCGACATGACCGAGGGGCCGCTCGCGCTGCTGCGCGACCTCGGCTTCGACACGACCGACGGCGCGGCCGCGCTCGAGGCGCTGCCGCGCGAAGGACCCGCTCCTGCCGCTGTTCGTCGAGCCGATGCTCGGCGTCACGCTCGCGCCGACGCAGGCCAGCGGCTCGGAGAAGCTCAACGTGATCCCCTCGCGCGCCACGATCGGCGTGGACTGTCGCACGCCTCCGGGCCTCGGCGAGGACGTGGTGCGCCGGCGTGTGGCCGAGGTCCTCGGCCCGGACGGCTATGACCTCGAGTTCACCGAGACCGTCATCGGCAACGGCTCTCCGGTCGACTCGCCGCTGATGGACGCGATCCGCGGCTTCATCGGCCGCGAGGATCCGGAGGGCCGCGTCGTTCCCCGTGATGCTCCCGGCGTTCACCGATTCGCGGACGTTCCGGGACGCGTTCCCGGAGTGCGTCGCCTACGGCTTCTTCCCGATGCGGCACGCCAGCCTGCTACGACATGTGGCCGCTGATCCACGCTCCGGACGAGCGGATCGACGTCCGCGATCTGGCGTTCGCCGCGCAGGCGTTCCGGGAGATCACGCTCGAGCTGCTCGGCTGATCTCGTTCGGACGGCGAAATCGCTGGAGGAACGTGTCAGTCTGCCGATAGTGACTGGAATGCTCCCGACGCTCCTGGCCGCCGTGACCCCGGCTGTCGACCCGACCGCGCCCAAGGCTCAGCTGCTCGTCGCCTTCGACCAGCTGGACACCGCGCTGCGCCAGGCACAGCTCCAGCCGGCTCCGCCGCCGCCGGGCCTGACGGACCGCCTGCAGGAGTTCGGGACGAACTGGACCGGGTTCGTCGGGATCGTCTTCATGCTCGCGCTGATCTTCGTGCTCTGGAAGAGCCTGAAGCTGATGCCGCGCACGAAGCCGGTGCAGATCAAGCCGCAGGCCAACCTCGAGGTCGGCTGGTCGGACATCGCCGGCGCCGACGAGGCGAAGGCCGAGCTGATCGAGGTCGTCGAGTTCCTGCGCGACCCCAGGCCGTTCAACAAGCTCGGCGCGAAGGTGCCCCAGGGCGTGCTGCTGCACGGGCCGCCGGGCACGGGCAAGACGCTGCTCGCCAAGGCCGTCGCGCACGAATCGGGCGCGCAGTTCTTCTCGCAGTCGGCCTCCTCGTTCGTCGAGATGTTCGCCGGCCTGGGCGCCGCGCGCATCCGGCGCCTGTTCGACGAGGCGCGCAAGCACGAGCCCGCGGTGATCTTCATCGACGAGCTCGACGCCGTCGGCGCGCGCCGCGGCAGCGACAACAACTCCGAGCGCGAGCAGACCCTCAACCAGCTGCTCGTCGAGATGGACGGCTTCGCCTCCTCCGACCAGGTCGTCGTCATGGCGGCCTCGAACCTGCTCGAGAAGCTCGACCCTGCGCTGCTGCGCCCGGGCCGCTTCGATCGCCAGGTGTTCGTCAGCGCCGCCCGGACGTCGGCGGGCGCCGTGCGATCCTCGACGTCCACACCCGCACGAAGCCGCTCGGCCCGGACGTCGACCTCGACGTCGTCGCCCAGCAGACCAGCGGGCTGACCGGCGCGGACCTGGCGAACCTCGCCAACGAGGCCGCAATCCACTGTGCGCGGCGCAAGGACTCGGCGCTCTCGATGCGCGACTTCGACCAGGCGCTCGAGCGCGTCGTCGCCGGCGTGCTGTCGTCCACCACGCTCAACCCGCACGAGCGCGAGGTCGTCGCCTACCACGAGGCCGGCCACGCGCTGACGCGCGAGCTGCTGATCACCGCCGACCACGTGCACAAGATCTCGATCGTCCCCCGCGGGCAGGCGCTCGGATACGTCATGAACGTGCCGGACGAGGACAGCTACCTGAAGACCCGCGAGGAGCTGATCGACCAGATGACCGTGCTGCTCGGCGGTCGGGTCGCCGAGCAGATCGTCTTCGGCGCGGTCACCACCGGCGCGGCGAACGACCTGCAGCGCGTCGCCGACATCACGAACGCGATGGTGCACGTCTACGGCATGGGCACCTCGGACTCGGTGTCGCGGACGTTCATCGACCCCAGCCAGCTCTCGGAGGTCTCGCGGCGCATCCGCGACGAGGAGCAGCAGGCGCTGGCCTTCGAGGCCTACGCGCACGCGCACCGGCTGATCACCGAGCGTCGCGACAAGCTCGAGGAATTCGCCCAGGCGCTGCTCGAGCGCGAGGTGCTCGAGCGCCCCGACATCGACAAGATCATGGAAGGCGTTCCGCGGATCGACCGCCGACCGCCGATGCCGGACCTGCGCGTCGCCGCGGCGACCAAGCGCCCGCCTTCGTAGACTCCGGCGGGCATGTTCGCCCGCATCGATCACATCGGAGTCGCCGTCGAGAACATCGACGACGCGCTCGCGCTCTACCAGGCCGCCTTCGGCATGGAGCTCGTGCACCGTGAGGTGGTCGAGAGCCAGGGCGTGGAGGCCGTGCTGCTCGACGTCGGCGAGAACCACGTCGAGCTGCTCCAGCCGCTCGGCCCGGACACCCCGGTCGGCAAGTACCTCGACAAGCGGGGTGCGGGCATCCACCACGTCGCCTACCAGGTGCCCGACATCGATGCCGCGCTGGAGACCCTGAAGGCGCAGGGCGTCCGGCTGATCGACGAGTCCCCGCGGGTCGGCATCCGCGGGTCGCTCGTCGCGTTCGCACATCCCAAGAGCACCGGCGGCGTGCTCACCGAGATCGTTCAGCCCGCGGAGGCACACTGACATGGCGAAGGACAACGAAGCCCGCGACCGGGTCATCGTCGGGTTCGAAGGCGGCGGCGCGCTGTCGCTGAAGCTCACCGAGAAGGGTCGCAAGGACCTGCTCGACGCGCTCGCCGCGGCCGGCTGGCACGACCTCGACGACGCGGACGGCCCGGTGCGGGTCAACCTGTCGCAGGTCGTCTACGTGCGCTCCGAGAGCGAGGAGCATCGCGTCGGGTTCGGCCTCGGGTGAAAGTCGGCATCGTCGGCATGCCCAACGCGGGCAAGTCGTCACTCTTCAACGCGCTGACCAAGGCGGGCGCCGAGGCCGCGAACTACCCGTTCACGACGATCGAGCCGAACGTCGCCGTCGTGCCCGTGCACGACGAGCGGCTCGTGCGAGTCGCGGAGGTCGTCGGCGCGTCGGAGATCGTGTGGGACACGATCGCCTTCCATGACATCGCCGGCCTCGTCGCCGGCGCCTCGAAGGGCGAGGGCCTGGGCAACCAGTTCCTCGCGAACATCCGTGAGACCGACGCGATCGTCCACGTCGTGCGCGCGCACGACGGACGACAACGTCATCCATTCCGAGGGCAGCGTCGATCCGGCGCGCGACATCGACACGATCGAGACCGAGCTGATCTACGCCGACCTCGAGCAGGCCGAGCGCCGGCACAGCCGGGTCGTGCGCGAGGCGCGCGGCGGCGACAAGCACGCGATCGCCGAGGAGCAGTGGCTGCGCGACCTGATCGAGGCGCTGCAGGCCGGCCGGCCCGCACGGACCGTCCCGGTGCCCGACGAGGCCCCGGACGCGGCCCGGCTGCTGCAGCCGCTGACCGCGAAGCCTGTGCTGTTCGTCGCCAACGTGGACGAGGGCTCCGAGGAGGTGCCCGCGGCGGTCGCTGCGCACGCGGCGAGCCACGGCGCGGGCGCCGTCGCGGTGTCATCGCGCATCGAGGCCGAGCTGAGCGAGCTCGACGACGAGGATGCCGCCGCGATGCGCGCCGACCTCGGCGTCGGCGAGTCGGGCCTCGGCCGCGTCGTGCGCGGCGCGTTCGAGCTGCTCGACCTGATCGCGTTCTTCGCCGCCGGCGAGGACAAGCCGGCCCAGTGCTGGCACCTGCGTCGCGGGCTGACCGCATGGCACGCGGCGGGGGAGATCCACGGCGACATCCAGAAGGGCTTCGTGCGGGCGGAGATCGTGGGCTGCGACGAGCTCGTCGACGCCGGCGGCTACGCGGGTGCACGGGATCGCGGAACGCTGCGCGTGGAGGGTCGCGATTACGTCATGCAGGACGGCGACGTGATCACGGTGAAGTTCACGCCGTAGGTAACGGCCCCTGCCAGGACACGACGCCGTAGGTAACGGCCCCTGCCAGGACACGACGCCGCAAGCGGCGTCGTGATGACTCTCAAGGCGCCCACTCAGGCGCTGAGAGACCGCACCCCCTCAGCCAGCACCAAGCCTCTCCGCCAGTCTGCCCATCCCGCGCTTGCGCGCAGCCGTCGAGGCGGCTTCACGGTCCAGCGGTGCGTCCGCCGGCAGCTCCACCTCGATCGGTCGCAGCGTCGCGATGTCGAGGAAGGTGCGCAGCAGGTCCGGTTGCTCGGTCAGCGCTCCGCGCATGCGCGGCGTCATGTCGGTCTTCGGGTCCGCCGCGGCCGCAAGCACACCCTCGAGCGTCCCGAAGCGCTGCAGCAGTGCGGCGGCTCCCTTCTCGCCGATGCCCTTCGCACCGGGAAGCCCGTCCGACGGGTCGCCGCGCAGCGCGATCAGATCCGGCACCTGTGCGGGCTCGACTCCGTAGCGTGCGCGCACCTCGTCCGGGCCGAGCTCGTCCGGGCCGCCCTTGCCGGGAAACAGCACGTGGACGCGATCGGTCACGCACTGGAACATGTCGCGGTCACCGGTGAACAGCAGCGTCGAGCCGCCGGCGGCGCTCTCGGCGTGGGCGAGCGACCCGAGCAGGTCGTCGGCCTCGAGGTCGCCCGCGTGCAGGATCGTCCAGGCGAACGCCGAGAAGAACGCGGGCGCGTCGTCCCATTGGGGCACGAGCAGGTCCGGCATCGGAGGTCGATCCGCGTGATAGGCGGGGTAGCCGGCGACCCGGTACGCGCCGGCCTCCGCGCCGAAGCACAGGACGGTGGCGCGCGGGTCATGCCGCTCGACGACCTGCAGGATCAGGTTCGCCGTTCCCAGCAGCGCATTGACGGGCTGCCCGTCCGATCCGGTGATCGACTTCGGCAGGGCGAAGAAGCCGCGGTACAGCAGCGAGGGGGTGTCGACGACGAGCAGCGGCGCGGGCATCGCTGGAATCTACCCCCGGGCGTCCAGTCCACTTCACAGCGCCGGTGGGCGCGGGTAGGTTGTCGCTCGTGGGCCTGGTCGACGTCCTCGCGCGGGCAGGGCGATGAGCGTCGTCCTTCTCATCGCGCGCATCGTCCTCGCGGCGATCTTCGTCGTCGCGGCGCTCGGCAAGCTGCGCGACGGGGCGGGAACCCGCCAGGCGATGCGCGACTTCGGCGCACCCGCCGCGCTGGCCGGCACGCTCGCGCTGGTGCTCCCCGCACTCGAGCTGACCGCCGCGGCGCTGCTGCTGGTCGACGCGGCCGCGGTGGCGGGGGCGGTGCTGTCGCTCGTCCTGCTCGCGGTGTTCTCGATCGCCGTCGCCCGCGTGCTGGCGCGCGGCGAGGCACCGGACTGCCACTGCTTCGGGCAGATCAGCTCGCAGCCCGCCTCGTGGCGCACCCTCGCCCGCAACGCGGTCCTTGCCGCCCTTGCGGTGCTCGTTCTCGTCGCGGGTCCGGACGACGGCTGGGGTGTCGTCTCCTCCGGAGCGCTGCCGTGGCTGCTCGGCGCCGCCGCCGCGTTGCTGGTCATCGGCGTCTTCGCCCTGGCGCTCATCAGTGCGGTCCGCTCGCACGGGCGGCTGCTGCTGCGCGTCGAGCGCCTCGAGGCAACGCTGGCGCGGGCGGGCCTCATCGTGAACGACGACCCGCTCGCGGGCTTCGCCGTCGACCATCACGAGCCGCCGGTGCCGGCCCCGGCGTTCAGCGCGGCGGGGGCGGCGGGAGGCGAGCTCAGCCTTGACGACCTCCTCGCCCCGGGGAACCCGGCGCTCGTGCTGTTCACGTCCGCGGACTGCGGGCCGTGTCGCGAGCTGCTGCCGGACGTCGCGAGGTGGCAGCGCGAGCACGACGGGCTCCTGACGATCGCGGTCGCCGGGTCCGGCGACCCCGATGTCGTTCGCGCGGAGGCGCGGGAGCTGGGCCTGAGGAACGTCCTGCTCGACAGCGACCGTGAGGTCGCCGATCGCTTCGGGTCGCCGGCCACGCCGGGCGCGGTGCTCATCGCCGCCGACGGCACGCGGCTCCCGTTCGTCGCCGAAGGCCGGGACGACGTCGAGCGGCTGCTGGAGGCGGGCCTGGAGCTCGAGCGTGCTCCCGGCCTGGCGGTCGGCGCCGAGCTCTCGCCCGTCACGCTCACGACGCTCGACGGCGCGCAGGTCGCACTCGATCGCCCTGGCGGCGACACGGTCGTCCTGTTCTGGAATCCGGGCTGCGGGTACTGCCGCTCGCTCCACTACGACGTCGTCGCGTGGGAGCGCGAGCGCCGTCCGGATGCCCCCGGCCTGGTGATCGTCGCCGCCGATGGCAGCGATGAGGAGCTGCGCGACGAGGGCTTCGCCGCACCGCTGGCGCGCGACACGGGTCGCACCGTCGCCGACCTCTTCGACGCCCACGGGACGCCGATGGCGGTGCGCATCAGTGCCGACGGGCACGTCGCCTCGCCGCTGGCCGCGGGCGCCGACGAGGTGCTCGCGCTGCTGAGCGCCGTCGGCAGCACCGCGGTCTGAGCGTCCGTTTGCGGCCAGGCCCTCAGCGCGTGCCGATACCGTGATACCTGCAGTGCGCCGCGCCCGTATCCCTCTGGTCCATGGCTGACGACAAGAACACGAAGAAGGTCCCCACGTCGCGCGTCGCACGCACGGCGAAGTTCGGCTCGCTCGTGGGCTCGCAGAGCGCGAAGTGGGCCGCGACCAACGCGGCGAACCGGATGCGCTCCGACGAGAAGGCGCAGGCGGCCACCGGCGCCCGCGCGATGGACCTCGCCGACCAGCTCGTCAAGCAGCTCGGCCAGATGAAGGGCGCGGCCATGAAGCTCGGCCAGGTCCTCTCGACGGTCGACTTCGACCTGATCCCGGAGGGCGAGCGCGAGGAGTTCAAGGAGCGTCTCGCCGCCCTGCGCGACTCGGCCCCGCAGGTCGCCTTCAAGGACATGAGGAAGGTCCTCGAGAAGGATCTCGACGGGCCGATCTCCGAGTTCTTCTCCGAGTTCGATGAGACGCCGATCGCCGCCGCCTCGATCGGGCAGGTCTATCGCGCGACGACGCACGACGGCGACGACGTCGCCGTCAAGGTCCAGTATCCGGGCGTCGCCGAGGCGGTCGAGACCGACATGCGCAACATCCAGGCGCTGATCCCGCTGCTCAAGCGCATGGCGCCCGGTATGGACGTCAAGGCGCTGCTCAAGGAGCTGCGCGAGCGGATCTCCGAGGAGCTCGACTACGAGATCGAGGCGGCCAACCAGCGCCAGGTCGCGCGCGCCTACCGCGGCCATCCGTTCGTCCTGATCCCGAAGGTCCACGGCGAGCTGTCGGCGCGCCGCGTGCTGGTGACCGAGTTCGTCGACGGGCGCGACTTCACGCACGTCAAGAAGCTCGGCGACGCCGAGCGCGACCGCTTCGCCGAGATCGCGTTCCGGTTCTTCTACGGCCTGCTCGAACGCGAGCGCATCGCCGCCGGCGACCCGCACCCAGGGAACTACCTGCTGTGCGACGACGGCCGCGTCTGCTTCCTGGACTTCGGGCTGATTCGCCGCGTCGACAAGGACTACCTGGAAGGCGAGCAGGCGCTCGCCCGCGCGGTGATCGACGGCGACGGCGACGAGGTCCACCGCCGGATGTCGGAGCTCGGCTACCTGCCCGACCCGGACGACTTCCACCCCGAGCGCATCCTGGAGCAGCTCAGGACGGCGGGCGAGTGGTACTTCACGACCGGCTATCGCCGCCTGGATCCGGAGTACGTCCGCAACCTGATCGAGGTCGGCAGCTCGCCGCGCTCGGAGTACTTCGACTACATGCGCAAGCAGACCCTGCCGCCGCAGGCGCTGCTGATCCGCCGCATGGAGGGGCTGCTGTTCGCCGTCCTGGGCGAGCTGCGCGCGGGGGGCGACTGGGGCACGCTCGCGCTGGAGTACATCGCGGCGCTGCCGCCGTCGACGCCGCTGGGCGAACTCGACGCCGAGTACTTCGCCGCGCGCGCCTGACGCCTCCGCTGTCATAGGCTTCGCGCCATGACGACGATCACCGGCATTGACGAGCTGAAGGCCCAGGTCGGCCAGGAACTGGGCGTGAGCTCCTGGTACGAGGTCACGCAGGAGGCGGTCAACCAGTTCGCCGAGGTCACCGAGGACTTCCAGTGGATCCACGTGGACGTCGAGAGGGCGAAGGAGACCCCGTTCGGCGGCACGATCGCTCATGGGCTGTTCACGCTCTCGCTCGGCCCGAGGTTCTCCTACGAGATCATGGACCTGCAGGGCTTCGCGTTCGGCGTCAACTACGGGTATGACCGCGTGCGGTTCCCCGCGCCTCTGCCGATCGGCTCGCGGGTGCGGATGCGCGCGACGCTTGCGAAGGTGGACGACGTGCCCGGCGGCGTGCAGTTCACGGTCACGCAGACGTTCGAGCGCGAGGGCTCGGACAAGCCGGTCTGCGTCGCCGAGTCGCTGGCACGCGCGTTCACCGGCTGAGGCGCCTCACGGCTACAGCGCGGAGAACCCGCCCAGCGCACCGCTGACCACCGCGCCGACGCTGCGTCCGCTGCGCGCCGGGGTCTTCACGACCCGGAAATGGATCCACGAATCGCGCAGGCCGAACGCCTTGCGCAGCTGCGGGCCGGTCACGTCGGTGGTTCCGCGCGTCCCCACGACCTGCGCGCGGACGATGCGCGGCGAGACGCCGCGCTTCAGCACGCGGATCGTCTTCAGCCGCCCCTTCACGAGCGCGCCGAGCTTCGCGGTCGCCTGCGTCAGCGTCATGCGCACGGTCGGCCAGCGGTGGTACGGCGACACCGCGTCGTACGGGTCCAGCACGCTCTTGAGCCACGGCTTCGGGTCGCTGCCGACGAACGAGTTCTCGACGTTCTCGGTGCGCCCGCCGGAGCTGGAGAAGAAGTAGGTCGTGACCGGATTCCCGGCGTAGGTGACGACCAGCCCGGCGGTGTCGCGCGCCGCGGCGCTCGTGCTGACGGTCTCCGCGCGGACGCCGCGGTACATCTGCGAGCGCGTGTCCGCGTACTGCGTGAAGCCCTGCGCGCCGCCGGCGTTGGTCGTGATCGCGTAGGTGCGTGCGGCGATCGCCTGGGCACGCAGCGCCTCGGCCGGCCACGAGGCCGGGACCTCCGCCGAGATCACGCCCGCGACGTAGCTCTCGAGGCTGACCGCGTTGATCGCCGAGAGCCCGAACACGCCGGTCGGGCGGAACTCGATCGCCCCCCGGTAGCTCCCACCGCTGATCCCGTTCGACGCCGGGCCCTCGAGCGTCACGGCGCCGCCTGAGGGGGCGCTCACGCGCAGCGGCGGCGCGGCGGTCTGGGCGCTGTGCGCTCCGGAGGCCTGGATCACGACGCCGGTGCCGCCGCTCGTCACGGTGTACGTCTTCGCCGGGTCGAGCGGACTGCCGTTGACGTCGGAGGCGCCGCGCAGCTTGTAGGACGTGCGTCCGGACTGCAGCAGCACGCGCACGGTCTGCGCCGCTCCGACGCGCCCGAGGGTCGTGCCGGTGTAGTAGTGCCCGAGGATCCCCGGCGCCTTCCAGCCGTGCTGGGCGTAG
The DNA here is from genome assembly GCA_963817295.1 of uncultured Solirubrobacteraceae bacterium. Lineage (GTDB taxonomy): Bacteria > Actinomycetota > Thermoleophilia > Solirubrobacterales > Solirubrobacteraceae > F1-60-MAGs163. The sequence continues at coordinate 118,225 of CAWFOF010000011.1, forward strand.
CCGAGCGCCCCGTACTGGCTCATCCCGATGCCGTGCCCGAATCCGGCTCCGGTGATCACGAGCGTCGACGCCCCACTCGCCGCGGGGGCGGCGGCGAACAGGCTGACGGAGGCGGCGAATGTGGCGAGAGCCCGGAACATGGGTCCCTCCAGAGAGTACGAACCACCACGGCCGCCCGCGCCGGTTGGGAGCCCGGAAACCGGGGTATCCTCGGCTCATGACGACGATCACCGCCGGTGCCGAGCAGGCCGTCCTGGATGCCGTGCCGACCCAGCTGTTCATCGGCGGCGAGTGGCGCGACGCGACGGGCGGCGGGACCCTTCCGGTCGAGGATCCGGCCACCGGAGAGACGCTCGTCGAGGTCGCCGATGCCACGATCGAGGACGGCAAGGCCGCGCTCGCCGCCGCCGACGAGGCGTTCCGGACGTTCCGCCACGTCGCCCCGCGCGAGCGCGGGGAGATCCTGCGCCGCGCCTACGAGCTGATGATCGAGCGCACCGAGGACCTCGCGCTGCTGATGACGCTCGAGATGGGCAAGCCGCTCGCCGAATCGCGCGGCGAGGTCGCCTACGCCGCGTCGTACTTCCGCTGGTACGCCGAGGAGGCCGTCCGCATCAACGGTCGCTTCCAGGTCGCCGAGAACGGCCTCAGCCGCGTGCTGACGATGCAGCAGCCGGTCGGCCCGTGCCTGTTCATCACCCCCTGGAACTTCCCGCTCGCGATGGGCACGCGCAAGGTCGGCCCGGCGATCGCCGCCGGCTGTTCGTGCGTCGTCAAGCCCGCCAAGCAGACGCCGCTGTCGATGCTGGCGATGGCTCAGATCCTCGAGGAGGCCGGGCTGCCCGCCGGTGTCTGCAACGTGATCACGGCGCGCAAGTCGGGTGAGCTGATGGCCCCGCTGATCAGTGACCCGCGTGCGCGCAAGCTGTCGTTCACCGGTTCGACGCCGGTCGGCAAGAAGCTCGTCGAGCAGGCGGCCGAGCAGTTGCTGCGGATGTCGATGGAGCTCGGCGGGAACGCGCCGTTCGTCGTCTTCGAGGACGCGAACCTCGACCTCGCCGTCGACGGCGCGATGCTCGCGAAGATGCGCAACATGGGCGAGGCGTGCACCAGTGCGAACCGCTTCGTCGTGCACGAGTCGATCGCGACGGAGTTCGGCAACCGCCTCGCCGAGCGCATGGGCGGCCTCACCCTGGCCCGCGGCACGGAGCCCGAGGCGAAGGTCGGCCCGCTGATCGACGGCGTTGCGCGCGACAGCGTCGACGAGCTCGTGCAGGACGCGCTCGGCAACGGCGCGCGGCTGCTGACCGGCGGCGAGCCGCAGGGTGATCGCGGCTACTTCTACAAGCCGACGGTGCTGGCCGACGTCCCGCAGTCCGCGCGCATCCTCGGCGAGGAGATCTTCGGCCCGGTCGCGCCGATCACGACGTTCGCCGGCGAGGACGAGGCGATCGCGAAGGCCAACGACACCGAGTACGGCCTCGTCGCCTACCTGTTCACCCAGGACATCAGCCGCGCGTTCCGCGTCATGGAGGGCCTGGAGACCGGCATGATCGGCTTCAACCAGGGCATGGTCAGCAACGCCGGCGCCCCGTTCGGCGGCGTCAAGCAGTCCGGCTACGGCCGCGAAGGTGGCCACGAGGGGCTGCAGGAATACCTCGAGACGAAGTATGTGGCGATGAATCTGGGGTAGGGGTGGTTCTAGTCCCCGCGAAACCGGAGGAGCCGTAACGCTGTGCGAACAGTCGTCTGCCGCGACCTGGGGACTGGCAGGCAGAAGTTCTTGTCATGAGCCCACGAGCGCGCGGACCCCTCGCGCGATGAGGGCAACGGCGACCGCACCGCTCCGACCTCCAGGATCCGACCCCCGGAGCGGTTCACCCATGCGCGAAATCGTGCGATCGTCCTGCTCGTCCAGTCGGGATCGACGACGAACCCGAGCAGCGGGATCTCCAGCAGCGCCAGCATGATGATGTTGAACGCGAGCACGGTCAGGACGGTCGCAAAGGTGCTGAGGTTCTGCTTGTCGATCTCGACCAGGCCGGCCAGATAGGACGCGCCGGGGAGGCTGAGCATCATGCCCACGACGAACGTCCAGCGGGCGCCGCCGCGGCCGAGGACCTGCTGCCATTTCGGTGGCGGGCTGTCGGCCCGCTTGGCTTTGCGCCGTGCGCTCCATGCCCGACGGCGGCGGTCGCGGCCGGTCGCCACGATGAACGTCCCGATCAGGATCAGAACCCCGACGGTGATATCCAACAGCGGATTGATGGTGTGCTTGGCAGTGCCGATCAGCGCGCTTTTCGACGCAAAGAAGACGATCGTCAGGCCGAGAGTCATGCTGACGGTCAGCGCGCCCAGCAGGTAGCCGACCAGCAGCCGCTTGGGGCTGGGGAGCAGGAGCATGACGGTCGTTGCCGCCAGCAGCGACGGGTTGAACGCCGCCGTCAGTGAGAAGAGGAAGACCTTGTCGATGCCCGCACCCTCTCACTGATCGAGCGGTGGGCGCGACCACAGGAGCGCGTTGAGTGTCTACGTGGGACTCCTTCCGGTCAGCCTCGCCTGGACGAGGACCTGACGCGGCACCCCGAATTCTGGGAGACTAGGCGCTATGCCCATCGCTTCGAGCTACCCGTTCCTGGACATCCTGTGGTCGATGCTGATCTTCGTGGCACTGATCATGTGGATTTGGCTCGCGATCATGTGCTTTGCCGACATCTTCCGCCGCCGGGATATGGGCGGCTTCGCGAAGGCCATGTGGATCATCCTCATCATCTTCATCCCATTGGTGGGCGTGCTGATCTACCTCATCGCCTACAGCGACGAGATGGCTGTACGGCGCGCCTTGTAGCTGCGCGGACCGTCGGGACGAGATATGCGGCGTCAGGCTCGCCCGCGGCTCTACGCCAGGGTCGCGGTGTGCGGTTCGGCCAGGACGAGTCGTCGAGGCGCCGGTCGGACCCCCGGACCGGATCCCCCGCTGAGCACTGCGAGTGCCATGTGGTACGGGGGACGGACCGCGAGCGGCGAGCCAGCGCTGTGCTGGTACGCGGCGCGGTCCTTGAGGTCGGCGAGCTTCACGGTCCGCGCGAGGTCACCGGCGCGGCCGGGAGCGACGGCGATCAGCCGGATGTGCGCCAGGTAGGCGGTCGTGTCCACGGTCGGCTCATGCGTCAGCAGCTCGACCGCCCGCACCTCGTCGGCGCTCACGCCGATCGCGACTAACTCGCTCGCCGCCAGCGTCGTGCATTCGAGCACCTCGTGAAGCCAGGCGACCGTGCGCGCCTCAGGGGGCACCGCAGCGGCGACGCGGCGCACGTGATCCAGCAGCGGCGTCCCATAGCGATCCGGCTCGCCTGCGTGGAGGCGCTCGGCGAACCGCCGCGCAGTCAGCGACCTCAACATTACGCCTCACACCCCCGAAGTGTGAACACGACGTCAACCCTACGTGATCTGGATTGGTGAGGAGCAACAGCTTCTCGGTCGAGCCGGCAGCTCGTGGCCTACCTCGCTGTGTCCGGCTCAGAATGACGGACTGGACCAAGCACCACTCACGTCACCCGGATGGAGAAGAACCGGGCCCGCCGCCTGAGCCCGGTTCGTCTGCTGCGCCTGGCGGTCCCCCGCCGCGCGCTCGGACCACGGCGACGACAGCGATGATCAGGTAGCCGAAGGCGGCCGCGCGCGGCGCGACGATCGCGAACGCGATCACGCCGACGTAGAAGCCGATGTCCGGCGTCGCGTACGCCCGATCGCCGCGATCTCCTGGTCGCTGACGTCTGGCTCGAGGAGTTGTCGGTCGCCGGTGATCGCGCGGCAGAGCGCCGCCAGCAGGAGAGAGATGACGAGCAGCCAAGCGCCGTAGAAGATCACTGCTTCGCGCTCCGCGCTGGTGTTCTTGATCGCTTCGGCCATGAGGCTGGTGGGGAACGGCAGGAACGCGACCGCCATGAGCAGCAGCAGATTGGCGCGCACGACCAGGCTGTTCGCGTAGCGCAGGCGTCGGAAGATGCCCTGGTGGACGAGCCAGAACCCTCCGATCGTGACGAAGCTGGTGGCGTAGCCGAGATTGGCGGGCCACTGGTCTGCGATGCCACGCCAAAGGTCATCGAACGCAGACGGGGGAACGTGGATGTCGAGCACGAGCAGCGTGATCGCGAACGCGAACACGCCGTCACTGAACGACTCGGTCCGCCCGGTGTCCCAGCGGTCACGCACTGCGACTTACAAACGGTGAACGACTGGGCGACTGCCTACGCGGCAAGGGCCACACCGCCGCGCGCGGGCCGCATCACCGCCGGCCGCGACGGTTCTGGACTCTCGTCGGCCGCCATCAACTAGTTGCACTTGGACTTCGTGGCGGACGTGAACGCATTGACCGAGGTCACGACGTTCTTGGCGTCGAGCGCGACCGCGGCGATCTGTGCGGCTGATGGGCTCGACGGGAGCGCCTTGACAGCGCTACTCAGCGTGTCGACCGAGGACTTCAGCGCAGTTGTCTCACTGGGGAAGTCGCTCTTGGCGGCGTCCACGGCTGTCGTCGCGTCACTCTGGATCGTCGTCAGCTGCGACTGCAGTCCGCTGAGGCCGCTGCTCGACGCCGTGCTCGGCAGGTCCTTGACGGAGTTCTCAAGGTTCGTGCGGTCCTTGCAGTAGGCGGGCTTGCTGCTGCTGCCACAGCCAGACGCCGCGACCAGCGCCACGACGGTCACCAGCGCCAACGCGACGCGGCTCGCAAGGCGACCGGTTTGTGCGTGCGAGCGCTTCGTGATCACACGGCCGAGGTGCTGCGGAAACATCGCTGGGTCCTTCCTCCGGGGATGAGCGCGACGAGCCCTGGGAGCCGTCGCCGGGGCCACCGGCCTGATCGCGACACGTCCATCCCGCGAGCACGCTCGCGGGATGCCGGCGTCGCGCACCGTCCTGCGGTCCGTCGTCGCTGACCGTACCCCACACGGCGCCCACCACCCATCCGTAGGAGCTACCGGTTTCCGCGCGCACGAGCTAGGCCAGGTCCGAGCGCGCGTCGGGCGGGCGCAACCCGACATGGGCCTCGTTGGAAGGAGTAGCGTGGAAAGTCCTGACGGCGGGCATCGGCCCGGCGGTCACCGTGGCCGTTCCGCACGGGCGTCGCCTGAAGCGACGCCCGCTGGAGCCCGCCATGATCGATGTCGGGGACCAGCCTGCCATCAGGGGTTTCCACGGTATTTCCCCACCGATGGCCGGCTGGGAATTGTGCTCGGGAGATCACATACGCTCGCGCCCGCGGCATGTTCGCGCTGACGAGCCTCTCTTCCTCCTGCCGCTTGCCCAGGCGATAAGGAAGGTCGGAAAAACCGAACACCGGTCGCCGGCAGGGCACAATGCCCGGATGGAGAGCCACGAGCCGGACTTCATCGTTGTCGGCGAGAAGGTCGCACTGGGACCCCTCCGGCCCGACCTCGCCGCCGCCTATGCCCGCTGGATGAACCAGCTTGAGGTCCGGCGTGGCCTCGACTACCTGGGCATCGCCACCCCGCAGAGCCAGGAGAAGTGGGTGGAGGAGAACGTCGAGCGGGGCACCAAGCGCGAGCCCCAGGCCGCCGAGTTCACGGTCTACGATCTCACCGACTCCACGGCGGTCGGGACCGCCGGCCTGTTCCACATCGCCCATGCCCACGGCACAGCCAATTTCGGCATCGCGATCGGTGAGCGCCGCGGCCAGGGTCTCGGCACTGAGGCCACGCGGCTCGTGCTCGACTTCGCCTTCCACGTGCTCCAACTGCGCAATGTGCTGCTCGAGACGCTCGAGTGGAACGTTGCGGGGTTGACGGCGTACGAGCGCGCGGGCTTTCGCCGCGTGGGCGTCCGTCGGGGCGCCGTGATGAGTCGCGGCCGGGCGACGGACATCGTGTTCATGGACGCGGTACCTGAGGACTTCGGTGCGTCGGTTCTGCGCTGAGAGCCGCGGGCGCCGAGGCTCGAGATGTCGCGAACGGCCGTCTCCCCCGGTGACGGCCGCAGCGACCTGGACCCGACGTTACTCCTCTTTGACGCAGTACGTGAAGCGTGATTTCTACGGGCCGGCCGCCGCGTTCCGCAAATGGGCAAACCGCTCCTCGCGGAAGCCGCTCGACGGGTAGAAACCCACCTGGGCGCGTCGTTCGGTGGCGCCTAGACTCGCTGTGGACCCGTTCCCCCCGCGGGTTCAGGGCCGGATCGGCCCACGGATAGGGACGGTCCGGCCTGTTGGGAGCAACGCCCGCGCTGAAAGCGACCGGAAGCCTTTCGGAGTCCGCGTGACCAGCCCGCGCGGTGGCTCGAAGCTATTGCGGCGTCAGGGTCACGGTGCCGATGTTCGTGTAGTCCAGGCTGCTGCCGCCGGAGACCTGCTTGGTTCCGCCGCCGACCGGCAGCTCGAAGTCGTTCGGTTCGACGGAAAGCAGCCATGGGCCGAGGCCCTGTCGTACGAAGGGGTCCGTGGGGCAGTCGAATGACAGGATGGTGTTGTTCTGATCCTGGTTCGGGACCCAGCTGAGCACCGTCACCTTCCGGAGGATCGCGTACGCCTCCAGGTTCACCGTCCAGCTCACGGGTGTGCTCTGCGCGGAGTTGAACGTGCAGTCGGGGTACGTGCCGGTGACGTCGCTGAAGGCCATCTGACCGGTCCCGGTGTACGTGACCCTGCCGCTGGGACTCTCAGCGCTGCGTTGCACCATCAGCGTCGCGCTGATCGTCCCGTGGGCGGTCACCCCACCCTGGTTGTCGAAGGTGCTGGTCACGCTGACGTCGACCTTGTAGACGTTCGGCAAGGTGGGCGGTGGTGGCGGTGGCGGTGGGGGCGGGGTGTCCTTGGGGGGCGGGTGGCACAGCAGTCGCGTGACCTGGTCGGCCAGCCGGCCGATGTCGTCGAAGAAGCCCCTTCCCGTCGTCTGCAGGGTCGTGGTCCCGAGGACGGCGCCGGTCTTGGTATCCGTCACGCGTGCTGTGACAGTGAGCGTCGGGTTTGACGCTGGTCCGCTGACCGCAATGTCGCCGCCGACCAGGAGGTCGGGATCGATCAGCTTGCGCCCGCTGAGGGCGGTCTTCGGGTCGACCCACTTGGTGTGACTGAGTTCGATCTCGTCGACGAGGTCTTGGCGGTGCATCCATTCGACCACCGACAGCGTGCAGCCGGCGGAGCGGTCACCGTAGGCCGAGTACGGGATGAGGTCGTTGTCGAGGATGTTGGCCAAGCCTTTGTTCAGAACCGCGAGCTCGCCGGTCGCACCACGGAAATACTCAACGCCGACCGCGGTTCCGGGGTAGCTGTAGCCGTACTTGTTCACACCGCTGCCCCGCGCGCGCTTGCGCTTCTTCTTGGTGCGCTTGAGGGTCAGTGGCCGGCGCAGCCGCTGACCGGCCCGCAGCCGCACCGGGAACGCGTTCTGCAGAGTCGCGACGCGGCTCACGAGCGTTGAGGAGAGTGCGTAGTCGCCCTTGGGGACCTTCAGCGTGTACCTGCCGCTGGGCGCGACGCGGGTCGCGCCGACGATCGACCAATCCTTGAGGCTGACCGCCGTGACGAACGCGCCGCCGTCCGCCGCCTTCGGGAGCCGCGCCCCCGTGAGCGTTCCCGACACCGTCGCCGAGTTCGCGGCTTGCGCAACGCCGGCACCCCAGAGCACCGCAGACACCGCCAACGCCATCAGGCACCGACGCATGGCGCCAGCCTACGCCTATGGCTGCGGCTTGGGGGCGTAGCGGTGGTGCAGCAGCAGGACGTTGCCGTCCGGGTCCTCGAAGACCGCGTTGTGGCAGACGCCCGAGTCGAACGCGTGGACGAACTCCACGCCGCGTGACTCCAGCTCGGCACGGGCTGCGGCGACGTCCTCGACGCGCAGGGCGATCGGCGGGTGGGGATGGAACTCGCGGCCGATCGACGCGGCATGGAGGATCTGCAACGTCAGGTTTCCGGTCTCGAACTCGGCCCCGGGCACGCGGTCGTAGTGAGCGCTGCACGGCAGCCCGAGCGTCTCGCCGTAGAACCTCTCGGCGGCCTCGAAGTCCTTGGTCCACAGCGTGATGAAGTCGACACCGGCAATGACGGTCATGGGTGCTCTGCTCCTGATCGGGGTCGCCACAGCAGACCACGTTCGCTCTCCGGGTCGTCGGACAGGCGCGCGTGCAGGTGCATGTCGTGCCAGCCAGTAGGCCGCCTCTCCCAGGCCTTCGGAGAGGTTCACGTCCTTGAGGCCCACGCGCCCGAGCACCGCGTCGTGCTCGACGACCGCCCAGCAGACGTCCGTCTCGGCCGCCCAGCGGGCGGGCCATGAGGCGATCCAGCTCCGCGTCTCGTCCTCGGTCATCGACTGTGCATGCCACTGCTGGATCGCCGGGTCGCCGTACGCCTTGACCACGCTCGGAACGTCCTCCGGCTGCCACGCTCGCAGGAGCAGTTCGTCCACGACAAGGTCCGGTTGGAGCTGGGATCAGAGACGGCCGGCGGGAATGGCCGGGGGAACCAGCTCAGGCACCTGGTGCGATCAGGTCCTGGAGCTCGGCCCGCAGCGCCGGGATGAAGGTCGAGCCGGGGTCGCTCGCCTCGATCATCTCGACCGACTCCCGGTAGTGGCCGGCCATCGCCGTGACGCTGGTGCCCATCCGCGTCTCGATCGAGCCTTCGGAGGTGTCGATCCCACGCTGCAGGCCGCGGATGTCGGAGAGCTTGTCCGCGGCGAAGACGGCCATCGCCCGCGGCCCGGCCGCGCGGACCTGCGCTCTGAGCGCCTCCTTGCGCGCGGTGAACGGCTCGAGCAAACGATCCTCGGTGAGCGCCATCACGAGCGATCCGATGACGTCGCCCATCGCGCCGCGCAGCTCGCTCTCGGTCGCGGTGCCGCGCTCGACGGAGTCGTGCAGGAGGCCGGCGGCGATCAGCTCGTCGTCGAAGCCGGCATCGCGCAGGAGCGCCGCGACCTCCACGACGTGGTCGAGGAAGAGTCTCTGGTCCGTTGCTCTGCGCTGCGACCCGTGAGCCGCGACAGCGAGGGCGTAGGCGCGCTCGAGGAGCGCCGAGCTTCTCACCCACTCCGGCGATCCCGGCGGCCGCGCGTCGGAGTCAAAGGCACTGGACCACTGCACGGCATCGACTTTACGCCGCTGCTCCATCCACGCACGCAACAGGCCACCCAAGCCGGTCGATTTTCGCCTCACAGGCGTCATGGGAACAGGTAGCCTCGACGAATGGGACAGCAGAAGACGAAGTCCAAGAAGCGCGACAAGCCCAAGAAGGCCAAGAAGCGCGCCCGCGGAGTTCTCGATCTGCCCAAGGCGGTCGAGGTGCGGATGGAGGAGGGGCGCGCCGAGCGTGAGGCGGTGCCGCTGGAGGCCCACGGCGAGTGGGTGGCGCCGGAGGATCGCCCGGATCCGGTCGGGGTTCTGGAGGAGCAGAACGTCGCGCGTGTGCCGGAGCTGGTGCCGATCCGGCACGGGCGGATGATCGTCTCGCCGTTCACGTTCTATCGCGGCGGGGCGGCGATCATGGCGTGGGACCTGTCGCGCACGGCGACGACGGGGTTGCGGGTGCAGTGTTGCGGGGATGCGCACCTGTCGAACTTCGGGGTGTTCGCCGCACCGGACCGGCGGATGGTGTTCGACCTGAACGACTTCGATGAGACGCTTCCGGCGCCGTTTGAGTGGGACGTCAAGCGCCTGATCGCGAGCTTCGTCGTCGCGGCCCGCGACAACCGGCACACTCCCAAGGAGCAGCGCGCGGCCGCGCGCACGGTGGCGGCGAGCTATCGCACGACGATGGCGGCTGCATCGACGATGCGCTTCATGGACGTCTGGTACGCCCGCGTCGACGTCGATCAGCTGCTCGCCGAGCTCGGCCCGAGCGCCGACAAGGCGACGATGAAGAGCGTCCAGAAGAACCTCGCCAAGGCGCGCAGGAAGACGAGCCTCGGTTCGCTGGACAAGTTCGCCGAGGAGGTCGACGGCGCGTTCAGGATCAAGGAGGTCCCGCCGGTCATCGTGCGGCCTCCGGAGTACATGCACGCCGCGGCGGAGGAGATCGTCCGCCAGGGACTGACCGACTACGCCGAGACGCTGACGCCCGACCGGCGGCTTGTGCTGAATCACTACCACTACGAGGACTTTGCGCGGAAGGTCGTCGGGGTCGGCTCGGTCGGGACCGAGGCGTTCATGATCCTGCTGATGGGGGATCGCGACGATGATCCGCTGTTCCTGCAGATCAAGGAGGCGACGACCTCGGTGCTCGCGCCGTATGCCGGTGCCAGCGAGTACGAGCATGCCGGCGAGCGCGTCGTCCAGGGGCAGCGCGTCACCCAGGCCGCCAGCGATGCCTTCCTCGGGTGGGTCACCGGGACCGGTGAGAAGCATCGCGAGTTCTACGTGCGCCAGCTGCGCGACATGAAGGGCTCCGCGGTGATCGAGGCGATGCCACCCGAGCGCCTGGCCCGCTACGGCGAGCTCTGCGGCGGCGCGCTCGCGCGCGCCCACGCACGCACGGGTGACGCAGCGAAGATCACCGGGTACCTCGGCGACGACGACACCTTCGACCGTGCGCTCGAGAAGTACGCGGTCGCCTACGCCGACCAGAACGACGCGGACTATGCGGCGTTCAGCAAGGCGGCCGACGACCAGCGGATCGCGGTGGAGCGGGGCGTGTGACCGAGCGGCTCAGTCCGCGCCGGTCAGCGCGCGCCGCGGGACCGGTGAGGACTGCATGATCGACGTGGTCGTCTGGCCGTACGCGGCGAACTGATCGATCAGCTCCTCGAGGTGCTGCACGTCGCGCACGTACGCCGTCATCACGTAGCAGTCGTCGCCGGTCACCCGGTGGCACTCGATGATCTCTGACGTCTGCTGCGCGAGCTCCGCCACCGGGCGCAGCTGCCGCGGCGAGGGGCGGATCCGGATGATCACCCCCAGGGTGTAGCCCAGGCTGCGCGGGTTGATATCCGCGCGGTAGCCGCTGATCACACCCTCGCGCTCGAGGCGCTTGATCCGCTCGGCCACCGCGGGTGAGGACAGACCGACGCGCCGCCCGAGCTCGGCCAAGGACGTCCGGGCGTCGGCGCTCAGCTCGCCGAGGATCCGCATGTCGGTCTCGTCCAGCAACGCATCATCGGTGAAGCGAGCACTTCCATTCGCTTTCGAAGGCATGGTGATCAGTCTACCTGCGATTGGCCATGTGAATCGGCACCTACGCCGGGCATCGTTCACCTCGATGCCCGAAGGCCAAGCAGCCGCGGCGATCGACCGCACTCCCCCGCAGGCGTACTTCATGGTCAGCGCGGTCTTCCACTACCTCGGTCCCGCGTTCGCGGTCCTCCTGTTCGCCCGCGTCGACGTCCTCGGCGTCGCCTGGCTCCGCATCGCCTCCGCCGCGGTCATCTTCGCCGCCTGGCGCAGGCCGTGGAGGGCCTTCGCGGCGTACGGCCCCGAGGCGCGGCGCCTGCTGATCTCGTGGGGCACGGTGCTCGCACTGATGAACGCGTGCTTCTACACCGCGATCGCCCGGTTGCCGCTCGCGACCGTCGCCGCCGTCGAGTTCCTCCCCGTCATCCTGCTCGCCGCGCTCGGGGCTCGCACGCCGCGCAACGCGACGGCCCTGGCGCTCGCCGTTCCCGGCGTCTACCTGCTGACCGGCGTCCAGTTCAGCGTGCGAGCCGCTGGGCCTGGCGTTCGCGTTCGCCAACGCGGCGCTGTTCGCCCTCTACATCGTGCTCGCCGACCGCGTCGCCAAGGCCCCGGGGCTCGCCGGCCTCGACGGGCTGGCCGCCGCGATGCTGATCGCCGCCGTCGTCATCACGCCGATCGGTGGGCGGCAGGCGACGGGGGCGCTCGCGGACCCGATGGCGCTGCTCGCCGGCATCGGCGTCGGGCTCTGCTCGTCGGTCATCCCGTACGTCGCCGACCAGCTCGCGCTCGCCCGCCTCCCCAGGGCCACCTACGCCCTGATGGTCTCGTTGCTTCCCGCGACCGCGACCGTGGTGGGGATCCTCGTCCTCACCCAGCTGCCGAGCGCCCCCGAGACTGCTCGGGGTGGCGCTCGTCATCGCGGGCGTCGCGCTGCACCGCGAGCAGTGACACCGGCGCACGGGAAGGTTCAGGAGAGTTACGGTGTCCTACTGACCATGACCGAGCTCACACGCCCTCGCACACGCCGCCCGTCCATCGCGCTCGCCGCCGCCACCGCGCTCGCGGTCTTCGGCATATCGGCGGTGACCCCGGCAATCGCCGGCTCCGGCTCCCCGGTGATCAAGGCCGGGAAGGCCGGCGGCAAGACGGTCGTCGTCAACGGCAAGGGCCGCACGCTCTACGTGCTCAGCCCGGAGACGGCCAAGCACGTGCTGTGCAAGAGCTCGTGCCTGCCGTACTGGCCCGCGGTCACCACCACGAAGGCGGCGAAGCTGAAGGCCGGCGCCGGCGTCAAGGGCAAGCTCGGGAAGCTCAACCGTGGCGGCGGCAAGTTCCAGGTGACGCTGCGCGGGCTGCCGCTCTATACGTACATCGGAGACTCGGCGCGCGGCGACGCGACCGGCGAGGGCGTCACGAGCTTCGGCGGGACCTGGCACGTCGTGCGCGCCGCCGGTTGAGCGGATCCTCGCCCTACGCGTAGGGATTCTTCGGGGAGCGGTCCTCCGACAGCGTCTCGCGTGAGCGCGTGGTGAGCAGCTCGACGGCGTCCGCGAGGTGGACGCGGTCGATGTTGTAGTCGCCGCGCGCGACCCGCAGCCTGTGCGCCTCGAGCAGCACCTCGGCGTGGGTCGAGCCGTACGGCGGCTCGAAGCGGTAGGACGCGAGCTCGATCAGCAGGCCGAGCGGGTCGGTGAAGTAGATCGAGTCCATGAAGCCGCGATCCTTGACGCCGCTGTGGCGGATACCGCGCTCGTCGAGGCGCTCGACCGCCTGTGCGAACGTCGCCTGCGAGATCGAGAACGCGAGGTGGTGCACGCAGCCGGGATCGGTCGGCGTCCGGCTCGGGTCGCCGACGCGATCCTCGTTCGTGAACACGGTGATCAGCCGCCCGTCGCCCGGATCGAAGTAGAGATGACTCTCCTGCGGGTTGTCGAGGTTCGGCTGCTCGAAGACGAACGGCATTCCGAGCACGCCCTCCCAGAAGTCGATCGAGAGCTGCCGCCCGGCCCCCGTGATCGTGATGTGGTGAACGCCCTGACTCTGAAGCTTGCGCACGGTCCTCGGTCCCCTTTCGCGTTCGACAACCTACCGGACGGCGTAGGCTCCGCGGCCATGCCGCGCTTCGTCGACCTGTCCGCGCCGATCGTCTCGAGCCCGCCCGAGACCCCGGAGGCGCTGCGGACCGAAATCGTCTTCCAGGGCCACGAGGCCGGTGCGGCGATGATCGACGCGATGCTCGGCGTGCCGCCGCAGCTGCTGCGCGACGGCGAGGGCTGGGCGACCGAGGAGTTCACGCGGCTGGGGACGCACAACTCGACGCACGTCGACGCGCCATGGCACTACAACTCGATGATCGCCGGTGAGCGTGCGCAGACGATCGACGAGCTGCCGCTCGAGTGGTTCCACGCGCCGGGCGTCGTCCTCGACTTCGCGCACAAGGAGGACGGCGACTCGGTGACCGTCGCCGAGATCGACGACGCGCTGGCGGCGCTCGATCGCGACATCCAGCCGCTCGACATCGTCCTGATCCGCACGGGCCGCGACGCGTTCCTCGAGGCTCCGGACTACATGATCAAGGGACCGGGCGTCAGCGCCGAGGCCACGCGGCGCCTCTACGAGCTCGGCACGCGCGTGATGGGCATCGACGCCTGGGGCTGGGACGCCCCGCTGCACCTGCAGGCCGAGGCCGCGAAGGCGAAGGGCGAGCCGGGCATCTTCTGGGCCGCCCACCAGAGCGACCTGGCCTACTCGCAGATCGAGCGCCTCTGCAACCTCGGCTCGCTGCCCTCGAGCGGGTTCACGATCTCGTGCTTCCCGTTGAGGATCGTCGGCGGCAGCGCCGGGCCGGCACGCGTCGTCGCGATCCTCGACGACTAGTACACGCGCCCGGCCCGGCGCGCTCGCCGCCGGCTGCTCAGACCTTCTCGTTCCCCGCCGCGATCCGGCGCAGGTCGATCGTCGCGTCGTAGAGCTTCGCGTCGACGCCCTCCTCCAGCGCGACGTCGCGCAGCGGGCGGCCCGACGCCGTCGCCTTCTTCACGATCACCGTCGCCTTGTCGTAGCCGATCGCGCCGTTCAGGGCCGTCGCGACCGCCAGCGTCCCGCCGGCCGACGCGTTGGTTCCGGCACGGTTCACCTGGATGCCGTCGACGCACTTCTCGGCGAACACCCGCGAGGTGGCCGCGAGCAGGTGCAGCGACTGCAGCAGGTTGCGCGCGATCAGCGGGATGCGGACGTTCAGCTCGAACTGGCCCTGCAGGCCGCCGATCGTGATCGCGGTGTCATTGCCGATCACCTGCGCACTGACCTGCAGCACGACCTCCGGGATCACCGGGTTGACCTTGCCGGGCATGATCGACGATCCCTTCTGAAGCTCCGGCAGGAAGAGCTCTCCGATGCCCGCTCGCGGGCCGGAGCCCATCAGCGCGAGGTCGTTGGCGATCTTCGTGAGCGACACGGCGACGACCTTCAGCGCACCGGACAGCTCCACCAGCGCGTCGCGGTTGGCCTGCGCCTCGAAGCGGTCCAGCGGCGCGGCGATCTGCTTCAGGCCCGACTCCTTCTTCAGCACCGTGCGGACCTTCGCGGCGAACTGCGGGTGCGTGTTCAGGCCCGTTCCCGTCGCCGTCCCGCCGAGCGGGATCTGGCCGACGTGGACGAGCGCGGACTCGATGCGCTCCTGACCGAGACGCATCTGGGCGGCGTATCCGGCGAACTCCTGGCCGAGCGTCACGGGGACCGCATCCATCAGGTGGGTGCGGCCCGCCTTGACGACGTTGTGGAACGACTTCGCCTTCTTCGTGAACGAGCGCTCGAGCTGCCTGAGCGCCGGCAGCGTCCGGTTGACGGCGACGTCGAGGGCCGCGAGGTGGACCGCGGACGGGAACACGTCGTTCGAGGACTGCCCCATGTTGACGTGGTCGTTCGGGTGCACGCCGTCGCCGGCGAGGCTCGCGAGAACCTCGTTGGCGTTCATGTTCGACGAGGTGCCCGAGCCGGTCTGGAAGACGTCGATCGGGAACTGGGCGTCATGCGTGCCCGAGGCGACCTCGGCGGCGGCGGCGCTGATCGCCGTCGCGGTCTTGTCGTCGAGGAGGCCGAGGTCGCCGTTGACCTGCGCGGCCGCGCCCTTGATGCGGCCCAGCCAGTGGATGACCTCCGCGGGCACGGGCTCGCCGGAGATGGGGAAGTTGTCGACGGCCTTGGCGGTCTCGCCGCCGTACAGGCGCTTCTTGGCCATGGGGGACTCCTGGTCGGGGTCGGGAAGGGGGTGCGGCAATCGTATTCAGCCGCAGAAGGCGGTGATCTCCCGCGCCACGCCGACGGGGTCGTCGTAGGCGAGCAGGTACCCGGTGCGCGGCAGGGTTCGCAGCTGCGCGTGGGGCAGCAGGTCCAGTGCCTCCTCGGCAGCGGCCGGCGGATGGCGCTCGTCCTCGTCGGCCCACAGCAGCAGCACGCGCGTGTCGATGTTGGGGTAGGCGTCGAGCAGCTCCCGGCGCGCGCCTGCCGGCCAGCGCCGCGCGAGCGTCGCCCAGGACCGCGCGAGGTTCGCGTTGCCCCCGGCATCGGCGAGGGCATGGCGCACGAGGTCGGCCGCCTCCGGGTTGCCACGGGCGCTCATGCGCACACCCCGCTCCGGCCGCAGCACGAGCTTCGCCCCGTGCATGAGCAGGCGGTCGACGGCCGGGACCGCGCCGAGCCGCGCCGCCGTGCGCCAGCGCGTCCAGTCCGCGTCATGCTCGGCGGGGCGGTGCATCCGGTTGGGCATCAGCACGAGGGCCGACGGGTGCAGCAGGCCGAGCGCGACGGCGCGCAGCGCGAGCTCGGCGCCGAGCCCGTGGCCGCCCACGAGCGGCCGCGGACCGGCCACGTCGATGCAGAACGCGGCGACGATCTCCGCCAGCCAGTCCTCGGTGTACGGGTGGTGGGGCCGATCCTCGGAATCGCCGTGCAGCGGCAGGTCGGGGAGGACGACGCGGTACCGGTGCTCGAGCTCGGGGACGAGCGGCGCGAACTCGCGATGGCTCAGGAGCTCGGAGTGCCAGAGCACGAGCGCGGGCCCGGTGCCCTGCTCGCGGTAGGCGATCCGCGCCCCGTCCGGGTGGTGGTACAGGCGCAGCCTCATCCGCGGGCCGTGCCCGCGGCGATCCCGCGCTCGAGTGCCGCGTCGATCTCGGGCCGCGACCCCTGGACCCGGCGCCCGGCGGCCCGCAGGCGGAAGACGAGCTCCGTCGAGACGCCGGCGGTCTTCGCGGCGCCGCGGTCGGCGGCGCCGATCAGGTAGCCGAGCGCGACGGCCGAGGCCGCCTCGCCGCGCAGCGCGCGATCCGCGAGCCGCTCCGCCTCGGCGGTGAGCGCCACGCCGAGCGTCTGCAGGTCCGAGTCGCTGGTCGCGAGGCGCACGCAGCGCGAGAGCGGCGTCCCGTCGGCCAGCCTCACGCCGGCCGGCGCCCCGCGCAGAGCCGCGGCGAGCGCCGCCTGCTGGAGGCAGCCGTCGGGGACCGGTGCCGGATCGGATGCACCGCAGGCCCCGAGGCCGATCGCGGCGATGCAGAGAGCTGCGGCGAACCGGCCGGGCATCCCGTGATCGTAGTCGCGACGGCCCATCTAGCATGAGCCGCGTGCGGCGCTCGGTGCATGACCGCGAGATCGTCCTGATCGCGCTCCCTGCCCTCGGCGCACTGGCGGCCGAGCCGCTCTACCTGCTCGCCGACACGGCCATCGTGGGGCATCTCGGCACCACCGAGCTCGCGGCGCTGGCGCTCGCGGCGACGATCCTGTCCTCGCTCGTCGGGCTGTGCAACTTCCTGGCGTACGGAACCACGGCCCAGGTCGCGCGGTTGCACGGCGCCGGGGACGAGGCGCAGGCCGGCTCGCTCGGCGCCCAGGCGTTCTGGCTCGCTCTCGCGGTCGGGCTCGTGCTGGCGAGCGCCACCGTCGCGCTGGCGGCGCCGCTGATCCACCTGCTCGGCGGGAACGACGCCGTCGCGACCATGGCGGTGCGCTATCTGCGCATCTCGGCGATCGGGCTTCCATGCGCCTTGCTGGCGCTGTCGGGCCAGGGGTGGCTGCGCGGCGTCGGCGACCTGCGCACGCCTCTGATCATCGTCGTGGTCGCGAACCTCGCGAACGTCGTGCTCGAGCTCCTGCTCGTCTACGGGCTCGACCTCGGGCTCGACGGCTCGGCCTGGGGCACCGTCGTCGCGCAGCTGGGGATGGGCGCGGCGTTCGCATGGCTGCTGCTCCGCGCCCGTGCGACGACACGGCGGCCGGTCTGGGATCTCATGCGCCCGATGACGCGCATGGGTGCGCAGATCGTCGTGCGCACGGCCTCGCTGCTGCTCGTCTTCGCGGTCGCCAGCGCCGTGCTCGCCCGCACCAGCGACGCGGCGCTCGCGGCCAACCAGATCGCCTTCGAGCTGTTCATCTTCCTCGCGCTCGTGCTCGACGCGCTCGCGATCGCCGGTCAGGTGCTCGTCGGCCGCGCACTCGGTGCGGAGAACGCTGCGGACGCACGCGTCGCCGGTCGCCGGCTCGTCGAGCTGTCGTTCCTCGCCGGGCTGGGAATGGCCGTCGTGCTGATGGCGTTCTCGGGCCTGATCCCGCGGATCTTCACGAGCGATCAGGCGGTGCTCGATCAGCTCTCGCTGATCGTGGCCGATGCTGGCCGGGATGATGCCGTTCGCGGCGATGGTGTTCGCCTTCGACGGCATCCTGATCGGTGCGGGCGACACCGCGTACATCGCGATGGCGATGGTGCTGGCGGCGATCCCGGCCGTCGCGATCGAACTGGCGGCGCTGGCGCTGGACTGGGGCATCGTCGGCGTCTGGTGCGGCATCCTCGCGCTGATGGCGATACGGCTGGCGACCACGGGGCTGCGCTTCGCCGGCGCCGGCTGGGCGCTGACCGGTGCGGCGCGACCCTAGATCGGGTCCGGCAGCTCGAACCCGTACGTCGCGCAGCCGCGTTCGATCTCTGAGATGACGGCGTCGATCACGGCGATCCGCGCGAACTTCTTGTTCTCGGCGGGGATCACCTGCCACGGCGCCCAGGTGGTGCTGGTGCGCTCGACCATCTCGTCGACGGCCGCGGCGTAGTCGTCCCACTTGTCGCGATTGCGCCAGTCCTCGTCGGTGAGCTTCCAACGCCGGAGCGGGTCCTTCTCACGCTGCTTGAAGCGCCGCAGCTGCTCCTGCGGCGAGAGGTGCAGCCAGAACTTCACGATGATGATTCCCTCGAGGTGCAGCGAGCGCTCGAACTCGACGATCTCGGCGTAGGCGCGCTGCCACTGCTCGGTCGTGGCGAAGCCCTCGACCCGCTCCACCAGGACGCGCCCGTACCAGGTGCGGTCGAAGACGCCCATGCCGCCGTGGCCGGGGAGCCGCTCGGAGAAGCGCTGCAGATAGAAGTGGCGCTTCTCGTCCGGGGTCGGCGCCGCGTACTGGATCACGCGTACGTGGCGGGCATCGAGCGGGGCGACGAGCCGCTTGATCGCGCCGCCCTTCCCGGCCGCATCCCAGCCCTCGAAGAGGACGAGGAGCCCCGGGCCGATGCCGCGCTCGCCGAGCCGGCCTCCCAGCGCGAGGCGCAGCTGCGCCAGGCGCGTGGAGCGCTCGGCGAGCTGCTGGTCGTACTCCTTGAGCGAGAGGGATTGCGTCAGGTCGATGTCGGCGAGCTTGGTCACAGCCGAGAATCTTGCACATCGGAACCTGCGCAAAGCTGCCGAACCCCTGGCAAGCGGTCGCCCGGTCGCCGTAAATAGGCGGTATGTCCCCGCACACGGAATCCCGCCTCGGCCTGACGGTCTCTGAAGCCGCCGAGCACCTCGGCGTCTCGATCGGCACCGTTCGCCGCTGGTCGAACGCCGGGTACATCCAGACGACGCGCACGCCCGGCGGTCAGCGCCGGTTCACCGCCGGGCAGCTGGACGAGTTCATGGAGTCCCTGGCGCCCCGGGAGCCGTCGCCCTCGAAGGTCCTGACCGCGCCCCGCCCGGGCCGGTAGGACAGTCCTTCTACGCGGGCGCGGCCGCCTCACTCATCCGCCGCTCCATGTCGAGCTCACGGTCGAAGTCCGCCTCGTCCTGGTGGCGGTAGTCGGTCCCGCGGCCGGCGAGCAGCTCTGACAGCGCCTCGACGTAGCCGCCCTCGAGCTGGGCGCCGGCGACGCGGCGCAGCTCGGTCAGCGCCTCGAACGAGGTCATCGGCGTGCGATACGTGTCGGGGGCGGTGAGCGTGTCGTAGACCTCGGCGACGGCGACGATCTTCGCGACCTCCGGGATCTCGTCCCCCCTCAGCCCGGCGGGATAGCCGCGCCCGTCGATCCGCTCGTGATGCGCGCGGATGATGTCGCCGATCGGCCCGAACACGCCGATGTCCTTCAGCAGGTCCGCGCCGATGTCCGGGTGGCGCCTGATGCCGCGCCAGTCAACCTCGTTCAGCTGAGCGCCGCGCTCCATGACGCGATCCGACAGGACGAACTTGCCGATGTCGTGCAGCAGCCCGGCGGTGTGCGCAAGCTCCTGGTCGCGCTCGTCGAGCCCGGCGGCCCGCGCCATGTCGCGTGAGAACATCGCCACGGCGGCACAGTGCCGGGCGGCGCGATGATCGCGCTCGTTCAGCGTCCGCACGAGCGCCGAGAGCACGCCCCACGACAGGTTCGCGTACTGACGGGTCTTCTCGCGCGACTCGGCGACGAGGTAGATCATGTAGGCGGCCGCGCTGATCACGACCAGGAGGAAGGCGAGCGCGGGAGTGCCCAGGTCCTCGTAGGCCGCCGCGACGCTGATGGCCAGCAGTGCGCTGATGACGACCGGCGGCGCGAGGTCCTTCCACGACACCGACTTCAGGGAGATCTCGTGCCCGTCGAGGATCGCCATCAGCGGAAAGACGACGACGACGTTCAGCGCGAGGATGACGAGGCTCGCGATCGCGAGGCCGACGTAGAACGCGAGCGACCCCGGATCCAGGGACGCGGCCCCGAAGATGAGCGCGACGAAGAACGTCGGCGTGGGAATGCCCGCGAGGTTGATGACGAGCGCCTCGCGCCGATAGCGCAGGAAGACCCACGCGCCGAACTCGGCGACGAATGGGACGGTGTACGCGGCGGTCGCCCCGACGAGCCCGATCGCCAGGACGTCGCAGATGAACGCGGGCGAGAAGACGGTGTTGGAGCCCGCGCTCGAGACGAGCAGCGCAGAGGTCAGCGCGATCGCTGCGAGGACGTAGGTCAGCGGGTCCGAGAACGCCGCCGCGTCGTCGGCGACGACGGCCACCGCAAAGCAGACGGCACCGACCACGACGATCGACGTCGCGATGACTAGGGCGGTGCGCGGTTGGGGACTACGCGCTGATGCCGTCACGACAGGGCACGCTACCGCGCCCGCGTGACGGCCTCAGCGATATGACTTGTCTAACGGCCGCCAAAATGCATCTTTGCGCCTCCTTGGCTTGGTAGACCGGGTACCGACGTCACAAAGCGTAACCGGATCGGCAACTTCTTGCATAGCTTCAACGCAAGAAGTTGTGCAGATGCCCATAACACGGTCTGGACGCCCTCAACACGTGGTCCTCTCCCCGTGCTGTGCGAACTCTGAAGACCTCCGAGGCGGCGACGTATCTGAACGTCAGCCCGAACACGCTCCGTGCGTGGGAGCGTCGTTTCGGCTACCCGACGCCGATGCGGACCGAGGGCAAGCACCGTCTGTACACGCACGGGGAGATCGCCGCCCTGCGCGACGCCCTCAAGGAGGGGCTCTCGATCTCCTCCGCCATCTCACGCGCACGCGAGAAGCTGACGGGCGACACGCCGATCCTCGTCGGCGCCCTGACGTCCTGCGAGCTCGATCGCGCCGACGCGGCCATGGAGGCCGCGCTCGCGTTGCGCTCGGTCGAGCGGACGGTCGAGGAGGTCCTGCTCCCCTCGCTGCTGGAGATCGCGCGCCGGCACGGCGACACGAGCGCCCCCTGGGCCTTCGCCGCCCGCTGGGCGGGCGACTGGCTCGTCCGTGCACGGCGCCTGGCGCCCCAGCCCGGCCGTCCCACGACGATCCTCGTCGGCGACGCCACTCGCGACGAGCTCGATCCCGACCTGCTCGAGACCTGGGCGCTCGAGCTCTTCACGGTGCGCTCCGGCGCGCAGGTCCTGACCCTCCCGGTCACCGGCCTCGCCGGCCTCTCGGACGTGCTGCAGAACTTCCGCCCGCGCGCGATCGTGATCGCCGGCTCGCATGCCAGCGACGACGAGGTCGCTCGCTGGGCGTACGCCGTGCGCACGACGACCGGCCCGCTGCCCGTCGCCCTTTTCCGTCGCGGCGAGCGCCGCGCGACACGCACGACCGGAACACTCGTGCTGCCGTCGATGCCCTCCGAGGCGCAGCGCGAGCTGATGATGCTGGTCGAGGAGCGCCGTCAGGTGGCTCCGAGCCTGCGTCCGGCAGCGCTCCAGCCCGTGCCGCTGCGCAGGAGCGCCAGCGCATGACCCGCCCGCACCTCCAGCTGCTGCCTGGCCTGGGCGAGGCGGAGCCGTACGTCAGCTTCTGCGGGCACTGCGCCAAGCGGCCCAACGCCGAGGAGGTCGCCGCGCGCGTCTGCACGAGCTGCCATCTCGGCCTGATCGTCGCCGCGCCCGAGAGCCTCGCGCCCTCTGCCGAGGAGCCCTTCCTGATCGTCGACGGCAAGCTGCAGATCTGCGCTGTCTCGCGCAAGGCCGAGAAGATCCTCGGCTCCGCGGAGACCGACGTCGTCAATCGCCAGCTCACCGACGTGCTGCTGCCCGCCGACGCCGAGGCGGCCGGCATCGAGAGCCTCATCTCGATGGTCGTCCACGCCGCGCGCGGCGACGGCGCGGTCCACGACCTCGTCGTGCGCCCCGCCGGCGAGTGGGGCATCCGCTGGTTCACCCGTGTAGGACCGTGCGGCGCTCCGAGCGCCGCCCTCATCGTGCTTGCGCCTGAAGGCTGATCGGGACCGACATCCTCGCCTGGCGGCGTGCCCGGGGCCGATCGGAGCGTACACTCGATCGGCCCCGTTTTCTTGCCGTGACCGTGGGGCGTCGTCGAGCCCGCAGGCCGGACTCCTTCCGCTGCACGGTCGTATGTGCGTTGAATCTGCCGTTGCGGGGCTTGTGTAAACCTCACCAAAGGTCGACAACTGTCCGTATGGGTGTCATCCGAACCAACGCAGCCGCAGCAATGCTGGGCGTCAGCCCCAACACGCTCCGAAGCTGGGAGCGCCGTTTCAGCTTCCCCGAACCGCGCCGCACCGCCGGCGGCCACCGGCAGTTCGACCTCAGCCAGATCGAGGCGCTGCGGTCGGCTTTCGAGGAGACCCACAACGTCTCCTCCGCGATCGCCATCGCGCGCGAGCGCGGCTCCGGCCCGGCTTCGCCCGCGCGGCTGAAGTCCGCCTTCGCCCGCTTCGACGAGGGTGAGGCGAACCGGATCCTCGAGGAGAGCCTCGCCGTGCGCTCGGTCGAGCGGACCGTTGAGGAGGTGCTGCTGCCCTGCGTCGAGGCGCTCGCACAGGACGGCGGCGACGAGGGGCCGGAGCACGGCTTCGCCTGGCGCTGGTCGACGAGCTGGCTGGCCGCCGCGATGCGCGTGACGCCGGCCGCGACGCGCGACGAGGGCATCATCATCTTCGACTCGAGCTCTGCCTGCGACGTCGAGTCGCTCTACGCCCAGGCGCTGGAACTCACCCTGCGCCGGCGCGGCATGCGCACCCTGACGCTGGCCGTCGGGCTGGACCCCGCCCGGATGGCGCGCGCCCTGCACGCAATCGAGCCGCGTGCCGTGATCCTCGCGGGTCGCAGCACGGACCTCGACTCGATCGCCCGGCTCGTCTTCGCCGCGCGGCGGATCGGCGGCGACGAGATGGCGATCTACGACTTCCGCGGCGCTCTGCCCGACACCGGTGCGAGCACCGTGACACGGCTCGGCGTGAAGCCGATCGCCGCCGTCGACGTGCTGGTCAGCGGGCTCGACGGGCGCGAGCGGTGGCCTACGGTGCCCACGGGGCTCGACGGGCTCGAGCTGCGCGCCTCGTAGCACCGCTTTCACGTCCGGCCCAGGCGGGAGGATTCCCGCCAGGATGACGCTCATTCCCGGCGATCCACTGGCGCACCGAGCGCTCGAGTCGCTGCTCCGCGCCGAGGCGAACGTCCGTCGCAGGCTGTCGGGCGACCTTGCGCGCGAGGGTCTGTCGGACACCGGATTCTTCGTGCTCGTCGTGCTGCAGACCGCGGGCGGGGAGCTGGAGCTGCGTACCCTGCGCCGTCGGCTGCAGACGTCGAAGGCGAATGCGACCGAGGTGATCGACACGCTCGTGGCGCGCGGACTGGTGACGCGTCACCGGCTGACGAGCGACCGTCGCGCCGTCGGCGTCGCGCTGACCGCGCAGGGCGCAGAGCTCGTCGACCGGCTGTTCCCCGAGCACACCGAGCGTGTCCAGAGCACCTTCTCGGTGCTCGACGAGGCGGAGAAGCGCCAGCTGGCGTCCATCTGCCGCAAGCTCGCGGCGTAGGGCTCCTTCGCCGCGTGGCGGCGTGCTGAGCGACCCCGGTGCGGTGCCCTTGCGAGAATGGGCAGGCCAATGTCCTCCGCGCCCCGTCCCGTCGACCCGAACCAGTCGTTCCCCGAGCTCGAGCAGACCATCCTCGAGCGCTGGAGGGAGCGCGACGTCTTCGCCGAATCGCTGCGCCGGCGCAAGGGCGCCGAGCCGTGGGTGTTCTACGAGGGACCGCCGACCGCGAACGGCCGTCCTGGCTCGCATCACGTCCTGGCACGCGTCTTCAAGGACATCTACCCGCGCTACAAGACGATGCGCGGCCACTACGTCGAGCGCAAGGGCGGCTGGGACTGCCACGGGCTGCCCGTCGAGATCACCGTCGAGAAGGAGCTCGGCATCTCCTCGAAGGAGGAGATCGAGGCCTACGGGATCGCGGAGTTCAACCAGAAGTGCCGCGACTCCGTCTTCACGTTCCTGGAGGACTGGAACCGGATGACCGAGCGGATCGGCTTCTGGATCGATCTCGACGATGCCTACCGCACCCTGGACAGCGACTACATCGAGTCGGTGTGGTGGGCGCTGAAGCAGATCGCGAACAAGGACCTGCTGTACGAGGGTCACAAGGTCGTGCCGTATTGCCCGCGCTGCGGTACCTCGCTGTCCTCGCACGAGGTCGCGCAGGGCTACCAGGACGTGGTGGACCTCAGCGTCTACGTGCGGTTCCCGGTGCTCGAGGCCGGCGGGCCGCTGCACGCCGGCGACGAGCTCGTCGTCTGGACCACGACGCCGTGGACGCTCGTCTCCAACGCGGCGGTCGCGGTCGACGCGGAGCTGACGTACGTACGCGCGGAGGTTCCGGGCCAGGACGCCGTGCTGGTCGTCGCCGAGGCGCTCGTCGAGCGCGTGCTGGGGGCGCATGCCAGGGTCATCGAGCGCTTCAAGGGCGCCGCGCTCGACGGGGTCCGCTACCAGGCACCGTTCGACTTCATCCCCTCCGAGGCCTACGGCCCGCGCGGCCACACCGTGCTGCTGGCCGACTTCGTCACGGCGCAGGACGGCTCCGGGCTCGTCCACACGGCCGTCGCCTTCGGCGAGGACGACTACCGCCTCGGGCAGCAGGCCGGCCTCACGGTCGTCAACCCGGTGCGGCTCGACGGCACGTACGACGAGCGCATCGGCCCGTACGCCGGTCGCGCGGTGAAGGACGCCGACCACGACCTGGTCGAGGACCTTCGCGCGCGCGGCCGGCTGCTGCGCAGCGAGGACTACGAGCACTCGTATCCGCACTGCTGGCGCTGCGGCACCGCGCTCCTGTACTACGCCAAGCCGTCCTGGTACATCGCGACGTCGAAGATCCGCGACCGCCTGCTGGCCGCCAACGAGACGATCACCTGGTACCCGCCCCACATCAAGGAGGGCCGGTTCGGCGACTGGCTGCGCGGCAACGTCGACTGGGCGCTGTCGCGTGAGCGCTACTGGGGCACGCCGCTGCCGGTCTGGCGCTGTGCCAACGAGCACATCCACGTGATCGGGGGCTTCGACGAGCTCGAGGAGCTGTCCGGAGTGCGCCTCACCGACCCCCACCGCCCCTACGTCGACGACGTCGGCTTCCCCTGCCCGCAGTGCGCCGAGCGCATGCAGCGCGTCCCGGAGGTGATCGACGTCTGGTTCGACTCCGGTGCGATGCCGTTCGCCCAGGAGCACGCGCCGTTCGAGAACCAGGAGCGCTTCCAGAACCGCTTCCCGGCGCAGTACATCTGCGAGGCGATCGATCAGACGCGAGGCTGGTTCTACTCGCTCGTCGCCGTCTCGACGCTGCTGTTCGACCGCGCGTCGTTCGAGAACGTCGTGTGCCTCGGGCACATCCGCGACGAGCAGGACCGCAAGATGAGCAAGTCGCTCGGGAACATCGTCGCGCCCTGGGAGGTGCTGGACGCCTACGGCGCCGACGCGTTCCGCTGGTACTTCTTCACGAGCAAGCAGCCGTGGGACGGATACCGCTTCTCCACCGACGCAGTCGGAGAAGGCGTGCGCCTGTTCCTCAAGCAGCTCTGGAACACCTACTCGTTCCTGGTCCTCTACGAGAACGCCGGCGGCACCCAGGCGCCCGTGACGCCCGCGGGCGAGGAGACCGAGCTCGACACGTGGGTGCGGTCACGGCTCGCCGCGACCGTCGAGGAGGTCACCGACCGCCTGGAGAACTACGACGCCACGACCGGGGGACGCGCGATCGCCGCGTTCGTCGACGACCTTTCGAACTGGTACGTGCGCCGCTCGCGACGGCGTTTCTGGGAGGGCGATCCGGTCGCCTTCGCCGTGCTTCGCGACTGCCTCGTGACCGTGTCGAAGCTGCTCGCGCCGTACACGCCGTTCGTCGCCGACGAGATCTACGACAACCTCGACGGGTCGGAGCCCTCCGTGCACCTGTGCGACTGGCCCCAGCCGGCACCGCGCGACCTGGGCCTGGAGGTGGCGATGGCGACCGCGCGCGAGACCGTGCGCCTGGGCCTCGCCGCCCGCGGGCAGGCGAAGGTCAAGGTCCGTCAGCCGCTGCGCGAGGCGGTCGTGGTCGCCGCGGCACGTGAGCGCGAGGCGATCGAGCGGCTCGCGGGGATCGTGCGCGAGGAGCTGAACGTCGACTCGCTGCGGTTCGTCGACGACGCCGACGAGCTGGGCACGTATGAGATCAAGCCGAACTACCGCACGCTCGGCCCCCAGTTCGGCAAGAGGATGCCTCAGGTCGCGGCCGCCGTCGCCGCGCTCGATGCCGCCCACATCGCCGGAGCGCTGCGTGAGGGCCGTCACGTCGGCATCACCATCGACGGCAAGGAGCACCGCCTCACCCCCGACGACGTGCTCGTGGCGATGCAGCCGCTCGACGGCTATCAGCTCGAACGCGAGGGATCGCACGCCGTCGCGCTCGACCTGGCGCTCGACGACGACCTGCACCGGCGCGGGCTCGCTCGCGAGGTGATCCACGCGGTGCAGAACGCCCGCAAGAGCGCCGGGCTGGCGGTCGAGGACCGGATCGCGCTGACCCTCGGCGGCGACGAGCTGCTGCTGAGCGCGGCGAGCGAGCACGAGCAGCTCGTCGCGACCGAGACGCTGGCGTCGTCGATCGCCTACGCGGACGGCACGGTCCTGGCCGCCGAGCACACGACGATCGAAGGCCGCGAGCTGCGCATCGCACTCGAGCGGGCGTAGCTCACAGCCAGCCGAGGCCGACACCGAAGACGAGCCCCATCGCCACGTTGATCGCGGCGAGGCCGCCCAGGCGCCGCCACCTGGCGCGCTGGTCCGGCGCGTCGTAGACCCACGCGGCGTACAGGTAGAACCAGAGGTACCCGAAGAGGAAGATCAGAAGGACGAACGGCGTGTTCCACCACCAGTACTCCCAGTGGAACGTGCCCGTCTCGTGCAGGAACAGCTCGACGACGACGCTGATCAGCGACAGGCCGATGGCGATCGCGAGGCGGTTCGGCATCCCGAGGATCCGCGCGTGGCGATCGGCCGGCAGGAGCTTCGCGTAGACGATGCCTCCGAGCGCGAACATGAACGAGATCTCGACATTCAGGCCGATGAGGAGCTGGTAGGCGGTCGGGCCCGTCGTCGCCCACAACGGTGCGCGGTCCGTGGCCTGGAGGACGAGCGCGTTGACGATCTCGTTGAACCAGTCGGCCAGCCAGACGGCGAAGCCGGCGGCCACGATGTCGAGGCGGCCGCGCTCTACCTCGTTTGCGTAGATGACGAACACGATCGCCAGCAGCGTGACCGCGTACCACTTGAACTCGGTGGGGTCGCGGACGTGGCGCTCGGCCTGGAGCGTGACCTCGGTGTGGGTGGCGAGCGGCAGGAGCACTCGCTGACCCTAGGGGCGGGCCGGGGCGCGGTGCATCGGGGGAAACCCGTGGCGCGGGGTTCCCCTCGGTAGGGCTCGGGGGTCGCTCTGCGCTTCGGCGTGCCGCCGGCGCCCTCGTGTCCCTTCGGGACGGTCTCGGGGGTGCGCTCTGCGCACCCCCGCCTCGTGTCCCTTCGGAACGGTCTCGGGGGTGCGCTCTGCGCACCCCCGCCCTTTCGAGGGCGATGTTACGTGAGGGCAGCGTCCAGCTGCTGCTCGATCCGCGGCTTGGGCAGCGCTCCGATGATCTGGTGGACGGCCTGGCCGTTCTTGAACAGGATCATCGTGGGGATCGACATGACACCGAACTTGGCGGCCGTCTCCTGGTTCTCGTCGACGTTCAGCTTGACGACGCGCATGTCCTCGCGCTCGCCGTCGATCTGCTCGAGAACGGGACCGACCATGCGGCATGGCCCGCACCATGGCGCCCAGAAGTCGACGAGTGTCGGTGTCTCGTTCTCGACGACTTCAGCCTGGAAGTTGCTGTCGGTGATCTCGGGGAGGGCCATGTGTGCTCCTTGGACGGGCCTACGGTCAGGGAAAGGGCTGACCTCACTATACAAAGTGTAGTGTCTCCGGGCGGCGCGATTCGTTACGCCGAGGGCCGAACGTCTCAGTAGAGCGGCGAGACGGCGCGCAGCAGGTCCGGCCACAGGAGGACTTCGATGGCGGCGGCGACCACGAGCGTCGGAACGGCGATCGCGACGGTCACGAATGTCGCCGCCAGCAGGTGGTCCCACTCATCGCGACGGCTGGCGACGAGCCACGCGGCGAGCGGCAGGAACAGCGCCACGAGCTCCGGCAGGGCGTGCGGCAGGAGCGTCAGGATCAGCATCCCCGACGGGATGTCGAGCTGCAGCGACAGGTCGGCCGCCGTGCGCCCGAGCACCCATCCCTGCGTCAGCAGCGAGAACAGGGTGGCGCAGCCGACGAACGCGATCGCCAGCGGGCCGGCCTTCTCGTGGATGGTCCGGGAGAAGCCGGTCTTGTGCTCGAGCTGGAGCGGCAGCGACGCGCCTGCGATGAAGCCCGCGACGCAGGCGAGCGCGTGCAGCAGCAGCACGAGCGAGTTGCGGAAGAGGATGCGACCGACCGACGAGGCGTCGACCGGCATGTTGAGCCCGGGGAGCAGGGTCGTCGACGGATCCGGGTTCGAATGGGCCGCGATCACCCAGACCGACGCCAGCAACCCGATGGCGATCGCCAGGGCGCAGAGGAACCACGGCATCAGGACGCGCCGGGGCTCGGCGTTCCATTTATCGAAGCTGGCGCGGGTGTCGCGGAGCCCCTGGAGCAGGACAAGACGGTCGGGATCCACCGTCTGGTGCTTCGGTCGCGGCGCCCGGCCGGGTGAGCCGCTGGACGGATGTTTGATCAGCGCGCCTCGCGCGATCGCAGCCGCAGTGCCGGGACCAGCCAGACGGCCTCGGCCGCGATCCGCCACGACATCTTCGACGTTCCGCGCTCCCGATCGCGGAAGGCGATCGGGACCTCGACGACCCGAAAGCCCGCCTTCACGGCGCGGTAGGTCAGCTCGACCTGGAAGGCGTAGCCGCGCGAGCGGACGGTCGGCAGATCGATCGCCTCGAGGACCTCGGCGCGGAAGCACTTGAAGCCGCCCGTCAGGTCGCGCACGTCCAGGCCCAGAACGAGCTGGGCGTAACGCGACCCGCCGCGGCTGACGGCTCGTCGCAGCAGGCCCCAGTCGGCGACCGCGCCGCCCTCCACGTAGCGCGAACCCAGCGCCACGTCGGCGCCGCCGTCGCGCACGGCCGCGAGCAGCCGCGCGAGGTCCGCCGGATCGTGCGAGAAGTCGCTGTCCATCTCGAACACATAGCCCGCACCGTGGTCGAGCGCGTGCCGGAACCCGGCGAGATATGCCGGGCCCAGGCCCTCGCGTTCGGTGCGGTGCAGCACCGACACCTCGGGGTGCCGGATCGCGAGCGAGTCGGCGATCCGTCCCGTGCCGTCCGGCGACCCGTCGTCCACGACGAGGATCGCGAACCCCTCCGGAGCCGCCTCACCCAGGACGCCGAGCGCGGCCGCCACGATCTGACCGATGTTCTCGGCTTCGTTGAACGTCGGCAGGACCAGCCAGGGAGGGCCGGGCATCAGGAGTGGCAGCGGGTCAAGGCCCGCGTAGGGTAGTGATCGAGCGATGGCTTCCGACCCCTCCAACAGCGAGATCGCCGAGGCCCTCGAGGAGCTGGGCGATCTCTACGAGCTCGACGGCGCGATCGTGCACCGCGTCGTCGCCTACCGCAACGCGGCGAAGGCCGTGCGCGAATCGCCGCGCCCGGTCGCCGCCCTCGTGCGCGCCGGGACGGTGACCGAGCTCCCCGGCGTCGGCGCCACGCTGGAGGAGAAGCTGAAGGCGCTGCTGGAGACGGGCACGATCCCCGCGTCCGAGAAGCTGCGCGCGAAGTACCCGGAGGGCGTCGTGGCGATGACGCGCATCCCGGGCCTGGGGCCCAAGCGCGCGCGGCGGCTGTACGAGGAGCTCGGCATCGACTCGCTCGCCTCCCTGAAGGCGGCCGCCGAGGGCGAGCAGATCCGCGGGCTGAAGGGCTTCGGGCCCAAGGCCGAGGCGTCGATCCTCGAAGGGCTCGAGGCCGGTGCGGGGGAGCAGCCGAAGGCGAGGGTCACCCTTCCGATCGCGCTGGAGAGCGCCGAGGCGATCGTCGCGCAGCTGCGCGAGGTGCCGGCGGTGCTGCGCGCCGAGGTGGCCGGCAGTGCACGTCGGCGCGTCGACAGCGTCAAGGACCTCGACATCGTCGTCGCCTCCGAGGACCCGGCCGCGGTCGTCACCGCGTTCGCCGGGCTGGAGCAGCTCGCCGGATGCGACCGCTCCGGTGACGGAGGGGCCCGCGGGCGCACGCAGAACGGGCTCGACGTCGATCTGCGAATCGTCCCTCCGCAGACCTTCGGCAATCTCCTGCAGCACTTCAGCGGCTCCAAGCAGCACAACGTCCATCTGCGGGAGATGGCGGTCCGCCGCGGCCTGCACGTCTCCGAGCACGGGATCCTGGACGACGCCACGGGGACAACCCACGGCTTCGCGACCGAGGAGGAGGTCTATGCCTTTCTCGGGCTGCCGTACATCGAGCCGGAGCTGCGCGAGGACCGCGGCGAGCTGGACCGGGGGTTCGCGCCGCCGCAGCTGATCGAGCAGCGCGACCTGCGCGGCGACCTGCACTGCCACACCGTCGCCTCGGACGGCAAGAACACGATCGAGGAGATGGCACGCGCGGCGCTCGATCGCGGCCTGGAGTACCTCGCGATCACCGATCACTCCGCCAGCCACGGGTTCGGCAACGACGTCTCGCCGGAGGCGCTTCGGCGCCACATGGACGCGGTGCGCGCAACCGGCGCGCGGGTCGACGGGCTCACGCTGCTGGCCGGGACCGAGGTGAACGTGCTCCCCGACGGCTCGCTGGACTACGAGGACGATCTGCTCGCCGAGCTGGATTGGGTCGTCGCGAGCGTCCACACCGCCTTCCGGATGGATGAGGCGCAGATGACCGCGCGCATCGTGCGGGCGCTCGAGCATCCGCTCGTCGACGTCCTGGGGCACCCGACCGGCCGGCTCATCGGCAAGCGCGCGGGGTACGCGGTGGACATGGCCGCGGTGATCGACGCCGCGGCGCGGACGGGCACGATGCTGGAGATCAACTCGGCGCCCGACCGGCGCGACCTGGACGACATCCACGCGCGCGCCGCGGCCGCCGCCGGAGTCCGATTGCTGATCGACTCCGACGCCCACCGCACGGCGACGCTCGCCAACACCCGCTGGGGCGTCGCCACCGCGCGGCGCGCGTGGCTCGGCGCCGCCGACGTCGCGAACACGTTGCCGTGGGATGAGCTGCAGCTGCTGCGCCCGCGCGCCGCACGCTGACCTACCCGAGCAGGCGGGGGATCAGGCGGTCGCGCACCACACGGTCGACCGCGGCGCGCATGTGCGGGGCCAGCAGATCGATCGACCGGGCGACGTAGCGCGGCGCCGGGTCGTCGAGCGCGATGCGCAGCGCCGCCGCGAGATCGTCGCTCACGAGGCGCCTGTCGAGCGCCCGGGCGATGTCGAGCGCGACATACGGCCCCGGCGCGGGTGTCGTCACGAGCAGGCAGCCGTCGGCGAGCGCCTCGAGCTGGGCGATGCCGTGGTCCTCACGCCGCGGTGCGGTGATGAACACCTTCGCGCGGCGCAGCAGCGCCCGGTAGGCCTCACGGTCCAGGGGCCCGGGGACCTCGACGCCTGGCGGCGGGTCCGGCAGCCGGTCGGGGGCGAGGCCGGCGACGACGAGCGTCTCGCCCTCGCGGCGAGCGGCGGACCACGCGGCCAGCACCTGTGCGAGACCCTTCTTCTGCGGGTCGGCGGCGTAGGTGATCGCCGCGAAGTCGCGCACCGCCCAGGGCTCGCCGAGACCCGACGGCTCCACGGGAATCGGCACGACGACCGACTCGGCGTGGGGCTCGGCGGTCTCCTCGAGCGTTCCCGGGGCGGTCGGGATCAGCAGCGGCGCCTCGCGCAGGCGACGGCGCTCGAGTGGGCGCTGCCAGACGCCGTGGCGCCCGGGGCGGGTGGCCGAGGCGGGGGCGTCGTAGCGGATCGCGCCCGGCTCCGGCCACAGCAGCGCCGCCGTCGTCGTGCTGTAGACGATCGCCTTTGGAGCGTGGGCGCCGATGCCCTCGCGCGCCGCCGCGTGCGCGGCCCGCGCCCAGCGCAGGTCGGTCAGCGCGAGCGTCCGCACCCGACCCTGGGGCGCTGCGCGAGCGACCTGGACCGACGCCCCTGCGCGGCGCAGCGCACCGGCGAACTCGTCGTCGGATGCGCGCAGGCCGGCCGTCGAGCCGAGTGAGACGAGCAGGATGTCGACGCCGGGCACCGCGGGTGATCGTGTCACGATGGGCGGCGCTCATGACCGGAACGTTCATCAACGTCGGCGCGATCCTGCTCGGCACACTGCTCGGAGCGCTGATCGGCGACCGCCTGCCGGAGCGCGTTCGCCGGCGCGTCCTGGACGGGCTCGGCCTGATCACGTTCGTGCTCGGGATCGACCTCGCGCTGCAGTGGTCGGACACGAATCCGTTGTACGTGCTCGGCGGGATCCTGCTCGGCGGGATCGTCGGCGAGGCGCTGGAGATCGAGGACCGCATCGAGGCGGTCGGCGACCGGCTGCAGGAGCGCGTCGCGCAGCACACGACCAACCATGGCAGCGTCAGCGAGGCGTTCTTCACCGCGAGCCTGCTGTTCTGCGTCGGCCCGCTGGCCGTCGTGGGCTCGATCCAGGACGGCCTGACCGGCGACTACCAGGCGCTCGCGACGAAGGCGACCCTCGACGGGTTCGCCTCGATCGCGCTGGCCGCGTCGCTGGGGCCCGGCGTCGCGTTCGCGGCGGTCAGCGTGCTGATCTTCCAGGGGGCGATCACGCTCGCCGCGGGACTCTTCGACACGATCCTCGCCGACGGCAGCCAGGCGCTGGCGGCGCTCGTCAGCGCCGGCGGCGTCCTGATTCTCGGGATCTCGCTGCGGCTGCTCGAGATCAAGGACGTCAAGGTCGGGAACTTCCTCCCGGCGCTCGTGATCGCGCCCGCGCTCGTGGGGATCGCGTCGCTGTTCTGAGCCTATGTCGCGCCGCCGGGCGCGGGATCGACGTCGCGGCGCAGACCCGGCGTTCGGATGAGCTTGATCGGCCCGACCGCAGAGATCGAGTCGACGAAGAACGTGACGCCGTCGCGCTCCTCGATCGCGGAGACGGCGGCGTCCTGGTGGCGCCACGACAGCGCCCAGATCACGCCGAAGCCCGCGGCGATCGCGGCGATCTGCGGCCACAGGATCGAGAGCACCGCCGAGGCGAGCGTCGCGAGCAGCAGCGGCCAGAGGCGGTTGAGGATCACGCGCCCCGCGCGCTGCTCGGGGAGCGACGTCGCGCTGCGCGCCTCGCGCAGCGCCCGCGCGACGGGCGGGGTGGCGTCGCTGCGGCGCCCGATCCAGCCACCGACCAGCACCGCCAGCAGCCACCACCCGCTTGCGACGAGGACGAGCAGGTCGTCCTCGATGGCATTCGCCTCGAGGATCGCGATCACCGCGAGCATCGTCGCCGCTCCGGCGCTGAGCATGACCGTCGTCTTGAGCAGGTCGACGAACCGCACGGGCTCAGCGGATGAGTGCTTCGAGCAGCCTGCGCACGCCGTCGGTCCCATCGACGAGCACATCGGCACCGGCGACGAGGTCGTCCGGCGTCTCCTGCGAACGGACGCCGACGCACAGCGCGTAGGTCAGCCGGCCCTCATCGCGCAGGGCGCGCAGTCCGGCGAACGCGTCGAGGTCGGTGCGGTCGTCGCCGACGTACATCGCGGCGTCGACGTCGGCGTCGGCGAGCAGCCGGCGCACGGCGCCGTCCTTGCCGATCGGGACCGGCGGGCGCAGCTCCAGGACGCGGCGGCCCTCGTGGATGTGCAGCCCCGCCTGCTCGGCGGCCAGGGCGATCTCGCGCACCACGGTCTCGGCGGCGGCCTCGTCATCGGCGCCGCGCCAGTGCAGGGCGACGATCGGGCCCTTGTCCTCGCGTCGCAGTCCCGCAGCGCGCAGGCGCTCCGCACCCGCCGCGTCGGCGACCGCGTGCACGCGCGTCGACCAGCGCTCCGCCTCGGCGTCGACGATCGGTTCGGAAGCACCTCTCGGGAGCAGTTCGGCACCGTGATTCCCGGCGTACGGGATCGAGCCGATGCCGAGGATGCTCCGGGCCACCGTCGCCCGTCGCCCACTCACGCAGCCGACGAACCCGTAGGACTGCGTGACGCCGTGAACGACACGGCGCATGAGCTCCGGCACCGTCGCCGCCTTGGGGTCGCGCACGATCGGGGCGAGCGTCCCGTCGACGTCCAGCAGGATCGCCGTCCGCTTGGGCTCCGCGCGGAGCGGCGCGATGGCCTCGTCGACGGTCGCGGCAGGGGGCACGGAACTAGTATGGCGCCATGCCTCGCCGCGCACTCCTGCAGCTCGGGGCGATCGGCTTCATCGCGGGGCTCTTCAGCGGGCTGTTCGGCGTCGGCGGGGGTGTGGTCATCGTCCCGCTGCTGATCCTGCTGTTCGCCTATCACGAGCGCGAGGCGACGGGCACGTCGCTGCTGGCGATCGTCGTCGCGGCGTCGGCGGCCGTGGTCGTGCAGGCCGCCTACGGCAACGTGCACGTCGACAAGGCGCTCCTGATCGGGATTCCCGCCGTCGGCGGAGTGCTCGCCGGGACATGGCTCCAGCAGCGCATCCCGGGCGCCGGGATCCGCCTGCTGTTCGCGATCTTCCTGCTCGCGACCGCGGTCCTGCTGGCGGCGCGCGCATGATCGGCGTCGTGGCGATCGGGTTCGTCGCGGGGGCGTTCGCCGGGCTGCTGGGGATCGGCGGCGGTGCGCTGTTCGTCCCTGCTCTCGTGCTGATCGTGGGGCTCTCACAGGTCGACGCGCAGGCGACGTCGCTGCTCGCGATCGTCCCCGTGGCGCTCGTCGGCGCCTGGCGCCAGCACCGGTACGGCAACCTGCGCGTCGGCCCGGGGCTCGTCATCGGCCTGTTCGCCGTCCCCGGCGCGCTGCTCGGCGTGGTCGTCGTCAACGCGATCCCGGAACGCATCACGGAGCTGCTGTTCGCCGCGCTCCTCGTGTACATCGCGTTCACGCTCGCGCGCGGGGCGCTGGCGGACCTTCGCGCAGCATCTACGCTTGACGACGATGCCGGCCGCCCGACCTGAGCTGCGAGAGGAGCGCCCCAGCACGGCGCTGAGCATCGGCGCGGCCGTCGGCGCGGTCGCGCTCGCGACCGCGATCATCGTCCCGCTGAAGGACGTCGCGCCGTCGCTGTCGCTCGGAGCGCTGTATCTCCTCGCCGTGCTGGCCGTGTCCTCGCTGCTCGGGCTCTGGCCCGGCCTGCTCAGCGCGCTGCTGGGCGCCGCGGCGTTCAACTGGTTCCTGATCGAGCCGACGGGTCGCTTCACCGTCGCCGATGGGAAAGACTGGTACGCGCTGGCGATCTTTGTCGTCGTCGCGGCCGCCGCCAGCAGCCTCGCCGAGCGCGCCCGCCAACGGCTGCGGGTCGCCGAGCTGCGCCGGCAGGAGGCGGCCCTGACGGCCGCCGCCGCGACGACACTGCTGGGGGACGGCCCGCTGCGCACACGGCTGGCCGCGACGGCGCAGAAGGTCGCCGACGCGGCAGGGGCCGACAGCTTCGAGATCGTCCCCGGGGACCATCCGGCGCCCGGCGGCGAGATCGCCATCGCCCTCGACGACTCGCACGGGCGCGTCGGGACGCTGCTCGTCCCCGAGGGGCTGCCCGACGGCGTCCAGCGCCGCCTGCGCCAGCGCGTCGCCCCGTCGCTCGGTGCCCTGCTGTCCGTGGCGCTGGAGCGCGACCGGCTGGCCGGCGAGCTGGTCGAGACGGAGGCGCTGCGGCGCTCGGACACGCTGAAGACGGCGCTCCTGCGCGCGGTGTCGCACGACCTTCGCTCGCCGCTCACCGCGATTCTCGCGGCGGGCGAGACGCTCGGCTCGTCATCGCTCGGCGACGACGACCGGCGTGAGCTCTCCAGCATGGTCGTCCACGAGGCCGGGCGCCTGGACTCCGTGATCGACAAGCTGCTCGACCTCTCGCGCCTGGAGGCCGGCGCGGCCGCACCGCGCGCGGACTGGTGTGAGATCGGCGAGCTCCTGCACGCGGCGGCCGAGGACGTCGAGCGACACGACCCCGGCGGAGGCACGTTCACGTTCGCGCTGCACGGCGACCTCCCGCTCCTGCGCGCCGACCCCACCCAGCTGGAGCGCGTCTTCGTGAACCTGCTCGAGAACGCACGGCACTACTCAGCGGGCCGCCCCGTCTCCGTCAGGGCGAAGGTCGTCGGCGAGCGCCTCGTGGTGCGCGTGGTCGACCAGGGCCCCGGTATTCCCGGCGCCGCCCAGCGACGCGTCTTCGAGCCGTTCTTCCGCGTGGAGGGCACGGAGGCCGGCGGGCACGCGGGGTCGGGCCTGGGGCTCGCGATCGCGAAGGGCTTCGTCGAGGTCAACCGCGGCCGGATCTGGGTCGAGTCGGTTCCCGGGCAAGGTGCGAGCTTCGTGGTCGAGCTGCCCCTGCCGAGAGAGAGCGTCGTGGTCGCGTGAACGACCGGCGGCGCGTCCTCGTCTGCGACGACGAGCCGCAGATCCTGCGCGCGCTCAAGGTGGTGCTGCGCGAGGCGGGGTTCGAGCCGCTGGCGGCCGCCACCGCCGAGGAGGCGCTCGATCTCGCGGCGGTCAGGCCGCCCGACGCGGCGATCCTCGACCTCGTCCTGCCCGACGGCGACGGCGTCGAGGTCTGCCGCTCGCTGCGTGAGTGGACCGACATGCCGATCCTCGTCCTCTCGGCCGTCGGGGACGAGGACGCGAAGGTCCGGGCGCTGGACGCGGGGGCCGACGACTACGTGACGAAGCCGTTCGGTCCACGCGAGCTGATCGCGCGCCTCGAGGCCGCGCTGCGCCGTGTCGGCTCCGGAGCCGACACGCCTTCCGTCCGCGTCGGGGACCTGGAGATCGACGTCGCCGCGCACCGCGTGAGCGTCGGGGGCGAGGAGGTGCACCTGACGCCGACCGAGTTCGAGCTGCTCAAGACGCTCGTGCGCCACCGCGGCCGGCTGATGACCCATCGCGCGCTGCTCGTCGAGGTGTGGGGCATCGAGTACGCCGACGACAACCACGTGCTGCGCGGTCAGATCGCCAATCTGCGCCGCAAGATCGAGCCGCCCGACGGACCGCGGTACATCCGCACCGACGCCGGCATCGGCTACCGCTTCGCGGACTGAGCCGGGGCCTTACCGGCGCCCTGGGCGCCTGTACAGGATCTGTATGCGGAGGCGTCGAACCCGGGCACGGCCCGGACGGATCCGGGCGCACACTCGAGGGCATGTTGCTCGACCTTCTCGCAGTGGCCATCGGGATCGGCGCCTTCGCCGCCCTGTTCTTCGCCATCGACCTCATCGACAAAGCATGAGCGCGGACACGATCGGCCTCATCGTCGCGGTGCTCGTCGCCGTCTACCTGCTCGTCGCCCTGCTGCGGCCCGAGCGCTTCTAGGAGCCGCCCGTCATGACGATGGATCTCCTCGCACTCGCGATCACGCTCGCCGCGGTCGTCCTCTGCGTCGTCCCGCTGGGCTCGTACATGGCCCGCGTCTTCACGGGCGAGCGCGTCTTCCTCACGCGTCTCGTCGCCCCGGTCGAACGCGGCTGGTGCCGCCTGCTGGGCACCCAGCCCGGCGCCGGCCAGGACTGGAAGGCCTACGCGAAGAGCGCGATCGCCTTCTCGCTGTTCTCCTGGCTGGCGCTGTACCTGATCCTGCGCACGCAGACGATCCAGCCGTGGAACCCCGAGAGCTTCCACAGCGGCACGTGGGACGTGTCGTTCAACACCGCCTCCTCGTTCGTGACCAACACGAACTGGCAGTACTACGGCGGTGAGACCACGCTGACCTACTTCGCGCAGATGGCCGGCCTGACGGTGCAGAACTTCGTCTCGGCGGCGGTCGGCATCGCCGTCGCGATCGCGGTCGTGCGCGGCCTGGCGAACCGCAGCGGGAAGTCGTACATCGGGAACTTCTGGGTCGACCTCTTCCGCGCGGTGGCCTACGTCCTCGTGCCGATCTCGTTCGTCCTGGCGCTGATCCTGGTCTCCCAGGGAGTCCTGCAGACGCTCAGCGGCTACGTCCACCTGAACGGTGTGGCCTCGGGCGTCAAGCAGACGCTCGCGCTCGGGCCGGTCGCCTCGCAGGAGGCGATCAAGGAGCTCGGGACGAACGGCGGCGGGTTCTTCAACGTGAACTCGTCCATGCCGTTCGAGAACTCCAACGGCCTCACGAACGCCCTCGAGATCTGGCTGATCCTGCTGATCCCGGCCGCGCTGACCGCGACCTACGGGCGCATGGTCGGCAACCGCCGCCAGGGCTGGGCGATCTTCGGCGCGATGTCGCTGCTGTTCCTCGCGTCGGTCGCCGTCGTCTTCTTTGCTGAGCGTCATGCGACACCCGCTCAGCAGTTCGCGGGCATCCTGCACTCCTCCGGCAACATGGAGGGCAAGGAGGTCCGGTTCGGCACCGGCGGCTCGGCGCTCTGGGCGGCTGTCACGACGGTCACCTCCTGCGGCGCCGTCAACGCGGCCATGGAATCGCTGACCGCACTGGGCGGCGTCTCGCCGTTCTCCGGCCTGTCGGTCAGCGAAGTCGTCTTCGGCGGCGTCGGCTCGGGCCTCTACGTGATGCTGATCTTCGTCATCCTCGCCGTGTTCATCGGCGGCCTGATGGTCGGGCGCACCCCCGAGTTCCTCGGCAAGAAGATCGAGGCGCGGGAGATGAAGCTCGCGACGCTGACCGTTCTCGTCACACCGCTCGCGGTGCTCGTCACCGCGGGCGCGGCGGTCGCCAGCAAGTGGGGTGGACCGTCGATCTACGCGAACGGTCCACAGGGTTTCTCCGAAACGCTCTACGCGTACGCCTCGCAGGCGAACAACAACGGCTCCGCCTTCGCGGGGTACACGGGCTACTACCAGCCCGAGGCCGGCAACGTCGGCGCGCACGGCATCACGTTCGCCGATCTCCTCGGCGGCCTGACGATGCTCGGCGCCCGCTTCCTGCCGATGATCCTCGTTCTCGCCGTCGCCGGATCGCTCGCCGCTAAGCGCGTCGTGCCGGCCGGCGCCGGCACGTTGCGCACCGACACCCCGACGTTCGTCGCACTGCTCATAGCGGTGGTGCTCCTTCTGGGAGCTCTGACGTTCTTCCCGGCCATCCTCCTGGGCCCCATCGTCCAGGCCCTCACCGACCGCCTCTTCTAGATCATGCGCCAGACTCTCCGCCCCGCGATCGTCGCCATCGTCCTCTCGACACTGGCGCTCGGCATCGTCTACCCACTCGTCGTCACCGGCATCAGCCAGGTGGTGTTCCCCGCCAAGGCTGACGGCTCGCTCGTCAAGCACAACGGGCGCAACGTCGGATCGTCGCTCCTGGCCCAGCCGTTCACCAAGCCGGTCCTCGGCACGAACGGCAAGCCGAAGGTCGACTCGGATGGCAACCCGGTGACCGAGCCCGACCCGCGCTACTTCCAGCCGCGGCCGTCGGTCACGGGCTACAACCCGGCCGGCACGTTCTTCTCCAACCGCGGGCCGAACTCGGCGGTGGCGGCGTACGCCTTCCGCGACAACGTCAACGCCTATCTGGCACTCGAACGGCCCTACGACTCTGGGCTGACCGCCGCGACGATCCCCGTCGACGGCGTCACCACGAGCGCCTCCGGCGTTGACCCGCACATCTCGCAGGCCAACGCCAAGGTGCAGGCCTATCGCATCGCCTCCCAGCGCGGGATCCCGCGCTCCGAGGTCCTGAACCTCATCGACAAGAACACCGACGGACGCAGCCTCGGCGTGCTCGGCAGGCCCGGCGTGAACGTCCTCCAGCTCAACCTCGCCCTCGACGCGAAGGCCCCCACACGATGACTGACAAGAAGAACCAGCCCGTCTCCCTGTTCACGGGGGACATCCTGCGGCCCGCGATCCTCGCGTCCTTCGCGAAGCTCGACCCGCGCATCCAGCTGCGCAACCCCGTGATGTTCGTGGTGGAGCTCACCGCGATCATCGCGACGGGCGCATGGGTCAAGCAGCTCGCCGGCGGCGCGCCGCTCGGCGGCGGCAGCGAACCCGCGTGGTTCACGTTCACCGTCGCCCTGTGGCTCTGGCTGACCGTCGTCTTCGCGAACCTCGCCGAGGCGCTGGCCGAGGGGCGCGGCAAGGCCCAGGCCGACGCGCTGCGCAGCATGCGCTCCGACACCCCGGCGCGCATGCGCGACGGCGGCACGAAGCTCGCGACCGAGCTGACGCGCGGAGACGTGGTCATCGTCGAGGCCGGCGAGGTCATCCCGGGTGACGGCACGGTCATCGAGGGCATCGCCTCCGTCGACGAATCGGCGATCACCGGCGAGTCCGCACCCGTCATCCGCGAATCCGGCGGCGACCGCAGCGCCGTCACCGGCGGCACGCGCGTGCTGTCCGACCGCATCCTCGTCGAGATCACGCAGGAGCCCGGTCACAGCTTCATCGATCGCATGATCGCGCTCGTCGAAGGCGCCGAGCGGCGCAAGACTCCGAACGAGATCGCACTGGCGATCCTGCTCGCCGGCCTGACGCTCGTCTTCCTCGTCGTCGTCGTCGCGCTCCAGCCGATGGCGAAGTTCGCCGGCACCACGATCTCGATCACGACGCTTCTCGCCCTGCTCGTCGCGCTGATCCCTACGACGATCGGCGCCCTGCTGAGCGCGATCGGCATCGCCGGCATGGACCGTCTGGTGCGGCGCAACGTGCTCGCGCTTTCCGGTCGCGCCGTCGAGGCCTCCGGCGACGTCGACGTCCTGCTGCTCGACAAGACGGGCACGATCACCTACGGCAATCGCCAGGCTTCCGAGTTCGTCCCGATGCCGGGCGTCAGCGGCGCCACGCTGGAGTCTGCCGCGCGGCTGTCCTCGCTCGCCGACGAGACGCCCGAGGGCCGCTCGATCGTCGAACTCGCCGAGCGCCTCGGCGTAGACGCGAACGAGCAGACGCCCACCGGCGCCGAGTTCGTCCCGTTCACGGCCCAGACGCGCATGAGCGGTCTGGACATGAACGGCTCGAGCCTGCGCAAGGGCGCGGCCGACGCGGTGGCGACATGGGTGCGCGAACGCGGCGGGATCGTCCCCGCCGCGCTCGAGCCCGCGGTCGATCGGATCGCCAACGAGGGCGGCACGCCGCTCGTCGTCGCACAGGGCACCGAGGTGCTCGGGGTCATCTACCTCAAGGACACCGTCAAGGAGGGCATGACCGAGCGATTCGACCGCCTGCGCTCGATGGGCATCCGGACCGTGATGATCACGGGCGACAACAAACTCACCGCGGCGAAGATCGCGCACGAGTCAGGCGTCGACGACTTCCTCGCCGAGGCGACGCCGGAGCGCAAGATGGAGCTGATCCGTCACGAGCAGGAGCAGGGCCGCATGGTCGCGATGACCGGCGACGGCACGAACGACGCGCCGGCGCTCGCCCAGGCCGACGTCGGCGTCGCGATGAACACCGGCACCCAGGCCGCGCGCGAGGCGGGCAACATGGTCGACCTCGACTCCAACCCGACGAAGCTCATCGAGATCGTCGAGGTCGGCAAGCAGCTGCTGATCACGCGCGGTGCGCTGACGACGTTCTCGATCGCCAACGACGTCGCGAAGTACTTCGCGATCCTGCCCGCGATCTTCATCGGCGACCTGGGCGGCGTCCGGGCACAGCACGGGCCCGCTCGACCAGCTCAACGTCATGCAGCTCGGGGTCGCCGCAGTCGGCGATCCTCTCGGCGATCATCTTCAACGCGCTGATCATCCCGATGCTGATCCCGCTGGCGCTGCGGGGCGTGCGCTACAAGCCCGTCGGCGCGACGGCGCTGCTGCGCCGCAACCTGCTCGTCTACGGCGTCGGCGGCCTGATCGTGCCGTTCGTCGGGATCAAGCTCGTCGATCTGGTCGTGACTGCGCTGGGAGCATGATGATGTCTGCGCAATCGCTCCGCCTGGATCACCTGACGATGTCTCCCTTCCCGAGCTCACCGCGCTTCGCCGCCCGCCTGCATGCCGCCACGCTCGACGCGCGGCTCGCGCGCGGCGCCGACCCGGCCTCGTCGACCGCGATGCAGGCGCGCGCCGAGCACCTGACGGGTCCGGCGCAGCGCGCCGTGATGGCCAAGGCGCTGAACGACGCGATCCGCCGCGCCGCGACGCCGCCGGCCGTCGGGATGTCGCGTCGTCTGCGGATGTCGCCGGAGGCCGCCGGCGACGCGCACGACGCACTCGCCGACCTCGCCCACCGGCTCGTCGCGCCGGTGGTGATCCGTCCCCAGGGCGCGGCGCTCGCCGGCCGCCTGCTGCGTGATGGCTCGAGCCCGCTCTATCGCCGCGCGGCGGCGGGCGAGCTGCGCGCCGCCGCTGAGCGGGCGCTGAGCGCCTGCGATGAACCGGTCTGAGCGGACGCGATGGTCACCCCTCCCCACCGCGGGCGGCACAAGGTCTACCTCGGGATGGCGGCCGGGGTCGGCAAGACCTACGCGATGCTCGAGGAGGGTCATGAGCTGCGGCGCGACGGCGAGGAGGTCGTCGTCGGCGTCGTCGAGACCCACGGCCGCGCGGAGACGGCGCTGAAGGTCGATGGGCTCGAGGTGCTTCCGCGCCGGGCGATCGCCTACCGCGGCGTCGAGCTGGAGGAGCTCGACCTACCGGGACTCATCCGGCGCGCCCCGGCCCACTGCCTGATCGACGAGCTCGCGCACACGAACGCCCCGGGGGTCGAGCACGCCAAGCGCTACGAGGACGTCGAGGACGTGCTCGCGGCCGGGATCGACGTGATCTCGACGATGAACGTCCAGCATCTCGAATCGCTCAACGACCTGGTCGCCGAGCTCTCGGGGATCCGCGTCCGCGAGACCGTCCCGGACGCCGTGCTCGGGCGCGCCGACGAGGTCGTGCTCGTCGACGTCACCCCGGCGGAGCTGCTCGCCCGCCTGCGCGCGGGACGGATCTATCCGCCCGAGCGCATCGATGCGGCGCTGAACAACTTCTTCACGATCGAGAACCTGATCGCGCTGCGCGAGGTGTCGCTGCGTCAGGTCGCCGAGGCGGTCGGTGCCAAGCGGATCGCCGGCGTCGAGGCGCTCGGAACGCGCGAAGAGGCGCTGCAGCGCCGCCCGCAGGCGGTCAGCGAGCGCCTGCTCGTGCTCGTCGAGCCCAACCCCGGCGGGCAGCGGCTGATCCGCCGCGCGTGGCGCTCGGCCTCGCGGCTCGGCGGCGCGCTCGACGCGCTGTGGGTGCGCTCGTCCAGTGAGATGACCGACCAGGACGAGCGCTGCCTGCTCGCGCTGCGCCAGCTCGTCTCGCTGCTGGGCGCCGAGCTGCACATCATCGATTCGGACGACGTCGACCATGCCGTGGCGGCATTCGTGCGCGAGCGCGGGACGACGTACGTGCTCATGGGACGCCCGCGACCCACCGCGGGACTCGGACGGCTGCGCGAGCCGCTGCCGATGCGCCTGATGCGTCTGCTCGAAGGCGTCGACCTGCGGATCGTCGCGGATCGCGCGCACCTGCCGGAGCGAGAGGAATGATCGCCGTGCTCGGACTCGTGACCGCCGGTGTGCTGCTCGGCCTTGCCGCGGGCTGGTGGCTGCCGCCCCACGGCCGGCGTCCCGCGCGCTCGGGCGGCAGCGCCACCCGGCGGATCCTGATGCCGTTCGGCGGCGAGGCGGTGTCGCGGCGCGGCCTGGACGCCGCGCTGCGGCTGGCCGTCGCAGAGCACGCCACGCTGATGCCGGCCTACCTGGCCGCGGTCCCGCTCACATTGCCGCTCGACGCGCCGCTGCCCAAGCGGGCCGAGGACGTGCTGCCGCTGATGGAGGCGATCGAGCAGTATGCGGAGCGCCGCGGGGTGCCCGTGGACTCACGGATCAGTCGCGGACGCACCTCGCGCGATGCGCTCGGGCGGCTCCTGTCCAGCGAGCAGTTCGATCGCGTCGTCGTTCCCGCGAGCACTGCCGGCCGCGGCGGCTTCTCGCCCGAGGACGTCGCCTGGCTGCTCGCCAAGGCGCCCGCGGAGGTCGTCATCCTGCGCCCCGACCCGCGCGATGAGGACACCGTCACCGGAGCCGGGGTGCGCGGACACTTCTGAGGGCCGCGGGTCTACGCCTTCAGCCGTCGCCGCAGCGACGCCACGGTCCGGCGCGCGACGGGCAGCTCGGTCCCGTCCCGCAGCGCCAGCACCGCGGTGCCGTTCGGCTGTGAACGCAGCTCGACGGCGTGGTTGAGGTTCACGAGATGGGCCCGGTGGACCCGCGTGAAGCCGGCCGGGCCCCAGTCCTCCTCGAGCTGGCCCAGCGGGGCGCGCAGC
This sequence comes from uncultured Solirubrobacteraceae bacterium, assembly GCA_963817295.1. Classification (GTDB taxonomy): domain Bacteria; phylum Actinomycetota; class Thermoleophilia; order Solirubrobacterales; family Solirubrobacteraceae; genus F1-60-MAGs163. Next base: position 162,703 of record CAWFOF010000011.1, read on the forward strand.
ACGAAGTCGCCGTCCTCGGCGTGGATTCGCGCGTAGTCGCCGTCGGCGTCGATGTAGTGGATCGTCTCGAGCCGCACGAGCCGCTTGCCGGGGCCGGCGGGGTTGTCGAGTGCGACGACCTCCGGTGCGCCCGCGGGAATCAGGTCGCCGCCGGCGGCGTCGGTGCGCCGGGCGCGCGCAGCCTCGATCCGCGCGAGCGCCGCGTCGAGGCGGTCGCGCGTCACCGGCTTGACGAGGAAGTCGAGTGCCTGGACCTCGAATGCCTCCACCGCGGCATCGGCGTGCCCGGTCAGGAACACGATCTCCGGCGGGTCGTCGAAGCGGCGCATCAGCCGCGCCAGCTCCAGGCCCTCGATCTCCGGCATCCGGACGTCGAGGAACAGCGCGTCGAACGAGCCCTCCCCGAGCTTCACGAGCGCCTCGCGCCCCCCGCCCGCGGTTTCGACGCTCAGCACGCGCGGCGACCCGTCGAGCAGGCGCTCGACGTCGGCGAGCGCACGCGGCTCGTCATCAACGGCGAGAACGCGCAGATCGCTCATGCAGTGACTCCTTCGGGTGTCGTCAACGGGATCAGAAGCTGCTGGGGTGTCCCCTCGCCATCGCCGTCCAGCTCGAGCGCGATGCCGTCCCGTGTGGGACTGAGCGTCAGCTCGCACGCGCCGCGGCGCTCACGAAGCCGCCGCCCGAGCACGTCGGCGACCGGCCCCTGGATGGTGGCCGGGGCGATTCGCAGCGCCGGCAGCGCCTCGGCGTCGGGAAGCTGGAAGGTGATGCGGTCCGGAAAGCGCGCCTGCTGCAGGCGCAGATAGGTCGCCGTGTGGGCCAGCTCCTGCGAGATCGACACCGCGCCGATGTCGCCACGCAGGCGATACGAGAGGAATTGGCCGAGCTCCGCGAGGACATCGCGGGCGTACTCGGGGTCGTCGTCGATGTAGCTCGCGGCCGCAGCGAGGACGTTGTTGACGAAATGGGCGGAGATGCCGATCGACGGCGCGCCGTCGTCCGGCTCCGCGTGTGCGTGTGTGCTCATCACCGTGTTCCCGCCCGCGAACGCTAGCGCCCGCGGCGGCGACCGGTCGCAGGGCCGCCGCTCAGCGCGCGGTGCCCGCCGCTCGGCGCCGCACAGAGCGGGCGTGAGCGCTCATGTCTTGTGGGCATTGCTGCCGATACGTACCCTCGGACGCGTGCCGTCCGAGAAGACCCATCTGGTGCAGAAGCTCGGCGACATCCCGAATGACGCGCTCGAACAACGCCTGTTCGAGCTGGCTTCGGACGCGCTCGTCGTCACCACGCTGGACGGCGTGATCCGCCGTGCGAACGGCGCCGCCACCACGCTGCTCGGCCGTCCGGAGGAGGAGGCCATCGGGCGCTCGCTGTGGGACGTGCTGCACGCCGAGGACGCGGCACGGGTTCGCGACGTGTTCGTCGCGCGCATGGACAACGGCTCCGTCGCACTCGAGGAGTTCCGCTGCCGCGTCGTCCGGCCCGGCGGCCAGATCCGCTGGTGTCAGGCACGCGCGGCCGTCGACCCGGTCGCCGGCCTCGTGCACCTGGTCGCCCGCGACATCACTGAGCGAGACGAGGCCGACGCCGAGCGGCTCAGCCAGGCCTTCCGCGATGCCCCCACGGGCATGGCGCTCGTGAACGCCGACGGCGGCTTCCGGCGTGTCAACGGCTCGCTCTGCCGGATGCTCGGCATGACCGAGGACGAGCTGCTGGGCCGCAGCGCGCTCGACATCGCCGAGGATCGAGACCGCGCCGAGCAGTGGGCCCGCAGGGAGTTCGGCGGCGGCCCGCCGCGTGCCTTCGAGCTCGAAGCGCGCCTGCGCACCGGGGACGGCTCGCCCGCGACCGCGCTGCTCAGCGGCACGCTCGTCACCGACCCGGCGGGCGATCCGCTCTACTACCTCTGCCTCTTCCAGGACATCACGGTCCGCATCGAGGCGCAGACGGCGCTCGCGGCCAACGAGGCGAAGCTCGCCGAAGCACAGCAGGTCGCGCGCCTGGGGAGCTGGGAGTGGCTGATCGAGGAAGACCGCGTGACGTGGTCGGATGAGCTCTACCGGATCTACGGCCTGCGCCCCGAGCCGGGTGCCTTCCACAGCTACGCCCACCACCTGGAGGGCCTGCACCCCGACGATCGCACCCGCGTCGCCCGCGCGATCGAGACCGGAATCGCCGAGGGCCACCCGTGGAACATCGATCACCGCATCGTGCGCCCCGACGGCGACGTCCGGATGATCCATGCGCGCGGCGAGGTCGCCCTCGACGCCGAGGGCGTCGCCGTCGCCGTGCACGGAACCTGCCAGGACGTGACGGAGTCGCGCCGCGTCGAGGACGCGCTGCGCGCCGCCGAGCAGCTCTTCCGGCGCGCGTTCGACGACGCGCCGATCGGCATGGCGCTGATCGACCTCGAAGGCCGCTGGCTGCGCCTGAACCGCGCGATCGCGCAGATGCTCGGGCACACGGAGTCCGAGCTGCGCTCCAAGACCCTGCGTGAGTTCAGCCATCAGGACGAGGTCGACGTCGACGGTCCGCTCGTTCGCGAGCTGCTGGCCGGGCGGCGTCGCAGCTACGCGATCGAGAAGCGTCTCATGCACGCCGACGGGCGCGTGCTGCACGTGCTGGCGCACGTCTCGCTGATGCACGGCGATGGCGAGCGCCCGCTCTACTTCCTGGTGCAGCTCGTCGACCTCAGCGAGCGTCGGCGCGCGGAGGCCGAGCGCCGGGCCGGCGAGCAGCGCCTGCAGGCGATCATCGACAACGCCCCGGCGCTGATCTTCGTCAAGGACGTCCAGCAGCGCTATGTGCTCGTCAACCGGCGCTGGGAGGAGCTGTTCGGCGTCAGCGCCGACGCCGCCGTCGGCCGCACCGCGGCGGAGGTCCTCCCGCCCTCGAAGGCCGGCGCGAACGACGATGACCTGGACCGCGAGGTGATCCGGACCGGGGAGGCGCGCGAGGAGGAGCAGTCCGTCACGGGCGCGCCGGGCGAGGACGATCGCCACTTCCTGGTCGTGAAGTTCCCGTTGCTCTCGGTCGACGGCAGCATCTCCGGCGTCTGCTCGATCGCGACGGACGTGACCGACAGCCGGAACTCCGCGCATGAGCGGCTCGAGCTCGAGCAGCGACTCGCGCAGGCCCAGCGGCTCGAGAGCGTCGGGCAGCTCGCCGGCGGGGTCGCCCACGACTTCAACAACCTGTTGACGGTGATCCTGTCGTGCGTGAACTTCGCCGAGCAGGCGCTCGAGCCGGACTCGCCGGTCCGCGACGACGTCGAGGAGATCGGCCGCGCGGCCGAGAGCGCCGCGGCACTGACCCGTCAGCTGCTGATGTTCAGCCGCCGCGAGGTCGTCACCCCGGAGGTCCTGGATCTCGGGGCCCTCGTCCGCGACGTCGAGTCGCTGCTGGCCCGCACGCTCAGTGAGCGCGTGAAGCTCGAGATCCGCTGCGACGAGAACCTCCCGCCCGTGCTCGCGGACCGCTCGCGGATCGAGCAGGTGCTCGTGAACCTCGCGGTCAACGCGCGTGACGCGATGCCCGACGGGGGGACTCTGGCGATCGGAGTTCATGCGCACGAGGTCGGGGTCCACGTCGTCGTCTCGGACGAGGGAACCGGGATGGAGCCCGACGTCGTCGACCGCGCGTTCGAGCCGTTCTTCACCACCAAGGGCCCGGGCGAGGGCACGGGGCTCGGTCTTGCCACGGTCCACGGCATCGTCACCGACTCCGGTGGCGGCATCGAGCTCGATTCCACCCCGGGACGCGGCACGACCGTCCGCTTCACCCTCCCGGCGGCGCGCGAGGTGCTCGCGGTGCCGGTCGAGGAGCCGCCCGAGGAGTCGCCTCCGGCGGTCACCGCGACGGTGCTCGTCGTCGAGGACCAGGATCCGGTGCGCCGTCAGGCGGTCAGGATCCTGCGCGCGCAGGGCTACGACGTGCGCGAGGCCTCCGGTGCCGATGAGGCGCTGGCGGCCTGGGAGCCTGTCGACCTGCTCGTCACCGACGTCGTCATGCCCGGGATGTCCGGTCAGGAGCTCGCCCAGCACGCCGCCGCGCGGACGCCGGGCCTGCGGATCGTCTTCATGTCCGGCCACACCGAGGATGTGCTCGTCCTGGAGGGGGCCCGCGACCGCGAGATCGCCTTCATCCAGAAGCCGTTCACGCGCGACTCGCTGCTGTCGACCGTCGCCGAGGCGCTCGCCGCCGATCCACCGATCGTCCTGCCGTCCAGCGACCGCGCCGACCGGGCCGCCGGCGGCGCGGCGGCCTGACCTCCCGCCTCAGACGGACCTTCTCAGGTCGCCCCGGGCGACCCCGGCCCCTCGAGCCCGACGCCGTGCTCGATCGCGCCCTTCACGGCGCCGTCCAGCGCGTTGATCCGGTACAGGGTGAGAGCCTCGACCGACGCGAACCGGCCCTGCGGCGCCGCCTGCGCGCCGTGATGGGTCAGCACGCAGTGGGCCAGCGCGAGCGCTCGCGCCTCATCGAGCCCGGTCGCCCGGGCGCGCTCGTCGAGCATCCGCAGCCCGAGCTCGACGTGGCCGAGCATCCGGCCTTCCGCGCTGAAGCCGATGTCCGCGCCGAGCGTGAACTCCCGCGTGCGGCCGAGGTCGTGGACGATCGCCGCGGTGATCAGGAGATCCTGGTCGAGCCGCTGGTGCAGCGCGCACGTCTCGAGGGCGAGCGTCGCGACCGCGACCGTGTGCTCGAGCAGCCCGCCGAGGTAGGCGTGATGGCCTGATCTCGTCGCCGGCGTGCCGCGCAGCGCGGCACGCAGGGCCCCGTCGGCGAGCACCCCCGCGAGCAGCGTCTGGAAGCCGGGCTGGCGCACCTCGCCGGCCAGGTGCTCGAGAAAGCCGTCGAGCTCATCCAGGTCGCGGTAGGCGACGGGCAGGAACGACGCGGGGTCGGCCGCGCCGTCCGGCACCCGGCCGACCGCGGTGAGCTCGGCCTGCAGGTCGCCGCGAAAGCGCGTCACGCGCCCGCTCGCGCGGACGAGGTCGCCGCGGTCGAAGCGCCCGCCGTGGAGGTCCGCGTCGCGGAACAGGCGCGCGGGGAGCGCGCCGCTGCGATCGCGCAGCTCCAGGCTCAGATACGGGCTGCCGGTCCGGGCGACGAGCCGGTCCTTGCGCGTGCACGCGTAGATGCCCTCGAGAGCGTCGCCGTCGCGCAGTGTGGCGATCGGCGCGCCGGCCCCGGCGGGCCGCGGGACGCTGGGTGACTCGGCGGACGGCACGCGCCCATCATGTACCGTGGTTCGGATGCAGCCGTTGATCTGGGAGAGCCGTCCCGACGGCCTTCGGGCCCCGGCACTGATCTGCGCTTTCACCGGTTGGAACGACGCCGGCGAAGCGGCCTCCTCCGCCGTGCGCTTCCTCGGGACGTCGCTCGGCGCGACGCGCTTCGCGCGCATCGACCCCGAGGAGTTCTTCGACTTCCAGGCCGAGCGTCCCCGGGTGCGCCTCGTCGAAGGCCGCACGCGCGAGGTCCTGTGGCCGGAGATCGAGATCTGGGCCGCCCGTGCGCCGCGTGCGCCGCGTGACCTGATCCTGCTCTCGGGCCCTGAGCCCTCGATGCGCTGGCGCGGATTCTGCGGCACGATCATGGAGCTCGCCGACGCGCTCGGCGTACAGATGCTCGTGACGCTCGGGGCGCTGCTCGCCGACGTGCCCCACACGCGTCCCGCGCCGATGGTGGGCCTGACGAGCGACGACGCGCTGGCCGAGCGCGTCGGGATCACCCCGACGAACTACGAGGGGCCGACCGGCATCACCGGCGTCCTCTACACCGAGGCCCAGAACGCCGGCCTGCCCGCCGCGAGCCTGTGGGCCAGCGTCCCGCACTACGTCGCCGCCGCGCCCAACCCCAAGGCGTCCCTCGCGCTCGTGCGCAAGCTCGAGGGCCTGGTCGGCGTGAACGTCGACGCCACCGAGCTCGAGCAGGCCGCCGGCGACTACGAACGCCGCGTCACGACCGCCGTCGCCGGCGATGAGGACATCCAGAAGTTCGTCGAGCGCCTCGAGCAGGCGGCCGACGCGGAGGTGCCCGAGCCGTCCTCGCAGGACGTGCCCTCCGGCGACGTCCTCGCGCGCGAGTTCCAGCGCTTCCTGAACCAGCGCGGCGACCTCGAGTAGCGAGCTCGAGTCACGAGCCGGGGTCGACGGCCCCCCAGATGCCCGGGCCGCGCGAGTGCTCGTAGATCAGCGACGTCTCGGCATGCGCGACAGCCGGGTCCGTCGCAAGGTGCTCGACGACGAACTCGCGCAGGTCCTGCGCTCCCGCCGTCGCGATCCAGACCAGGTAGTCGGTCGGGCCGGCGAGGTGGAACACCTGCAGGACACCGGGCAGCGAGCGCACGTGTGCCGTGAAGTCCTCGATCTGCGTGCGGTCGTGCACGGCGAGGCGGATCGCGACGAGTGCCTGGAGCGGGCGGCCGAGGGCCGCGAGGTTCACCTCGGCGTGGAAGCCCTGCAGGATGCCGCGCTCGCGCAGTGAGCGCACCCGCGCGAGGCACGTCGATGGTGCGATGCCGACGCGCTCGGCCAGCCGGTTGTTCGCGATCCGGGCGTCCGCGCTGAGCGCCTCGACGATCGCGTGGTCGACCGCGTCGAGGCGGGGCTGGGCAGAATTCGGCATGCGCTGGAGTCTGACGCCCGATTCCGAAGAATCAAGGAGTCATTGACAGAATCTCCGAAGATCATTCGGGCAGTTGTCCCTCTCTCCGAATGCTGATTGACTTTGAGGGGATATGCGCCCCCTCACCGATACCCAGGTCGACATCAAGGACTCGCTCCTCGACGCCGTCGGGAACACGCCGCTCGTGCGCCTCTCGCGCCTCGGCGCGGGACTGACCCCGCAGCTCGTCGCGAAGGTCGAGTACCTCAATCCCGGCGGGTCGATCAAGGACCGCCCGGCGATCGCGATGATCGAGGCGGCCGAGGCCGAGGGCCTCCTGCGGCCCGGCGGCACGATCGTCGAGCCGACGTCCGGGAACACGGGAACGGGCCTGGCGATCGCCGCGCGCCTGAAGGGCTACCGCGTGATCGCGGTGATGCCGGACAAGATGAGCCGCGAGAAGATCGACCTGCTGCGCGCCTACGGCGCGGAGGTCGTCGTCGCCCCGACGGCCGTTCCGCCCGATTCCCCGGAGTCCTACTACCGCGTGGCGGACCGACTCACCGAGGAGATCTCGGGGGCCTTCCAGCCCAACCAGTACTTCAATCCGGCCAACCCGGCGAGCCACTACGCAAGCACCGGCCCCGAGCTGTGGGAGCAGAGCGGCGGGGCGATCACCCACCTCGTCGCCGGCGTGGGCACCGGGGGCACGATCACCGGGGTCGGGCGCTACCTGAAGGAGCAGAATCCGGAGATCCAGGTGATCGGCGCCGACCCTGTCGGCTCGATCTACTCAGGAGGCGAGGAGGCGGTCAAGCCCTACCTCGTCGAAGGCGTAGGCGAGGACTTCTGGCCGGGGACCTTCGACCCGTCGATCGTCGATCGCTACGTCGCGGTCTCCGACAAGGACTCGTTCCTGGCCACGCGGCGGCTGGCGATGACCGAGGGCATCCTGGCGGGCGGCTCGTGCGGCACCGCGATTCACGCCGCGCTCGAGGTCGCGGCCGGGATCGACGATCCCGGGGCGATGGTCTGCGTGATCCTGCCCGACGGCGGGCGCAGCTACCTCTCGAAGGTCTACAACGACGCGTGGATGACCCAGCACGGGTTCCTCGAGCGCAGCGGCGCCGCGACCGTCGGCGAGGTCCTGCTGCGCAAGCAGGCCGGCGGCGAGGTTCCGCCGCTCGTCAGCGTGCGCACCCACGATCGCGTCAAGGACGCGATCGCGCTGCTGCACGAGCATCGTGTCTCGCAGCTTCCGGTGGTCAGCGGCAGCGACCCGCGCTCGATCGTCGGCTCGATCGGCGAGCGCGGCCTGCTGCGCCGTGCGGTCGACGACCCGGCGCTGCTCGACGCGCAGATCGTCGACGTCATGGAGGCGCCGTTCCCCGCGGTCGCGGTCGGCGACGAGGTGCGAGAGGCGGTCGAGCTGCTCAGCGGAGAGCGCCAGGCGCTGCTGGTGATGCAGGACGGGCGCCCGGTGGGCCTCGTCACGCGCACCGACCTGCTCGAAGCGCTGGCCGTATGAGCGCGTCGCGGCTGCCGGACGACGCGCGGTTCGCCACGCGAGCGGTCCACGCGGGGCTGACGCCCGACCCGCACTACCGCTCGGTCATCCCGGCGATCCACCAGACCTCGACCTTCGCGCAGGAGGCCCCCGGGGAGTACCTGGAGGAGTACGACTACGCCCGCACGGCGAACCCGACGCGCCGCGCGCTGGAGGACGCGCTCGGCGAGATCGAGGGGGGCCTGGCGACCGCGTTCGGCTCGGGCCTGGCCGCCGAGCACGCGCTGATCACGGCCGCCTGCCAGAGCGGCGATCACATCGTCCTGCCGACCGATCTCTACGGCGGCACCTACCGCCTCGTCGACAAGGTTCTGACCCGCTGGGGCCTGCAGTACACGATGGTCGATCAGACCGACCTCGAGGCGCTCGCCGCGGCGGTGCGCCCGCAGACCCGGCTGATCTGGGTCGAGACGCCGACGAACCCGCGGCTCGACGTCATCGACATCGCCGGCGTGATCGAGCGCAGGGGCGGCGCGCGGGTCGTCGTAGACAACACGTTCGCGACGCCCGTCAACCAGCGCCCGCTCGAGCTGGGCGCCGACGCGGTCATCCACTCGGCGACGAAGTACCTCGGCGGTCACTCCGACAGCGTGCTCGGTGCGGTCGTCGTCTCCGACCCCCGGCTCCACGACCAGGTGCGGTTCGTGCAGAACGCGGCCGGGGCGATCCCTGGGCCGATGGACTGCTTCCTCGTCCACCGCGGGCTGCGCACCCTGCACCTGCGGATGGCCGCGCACGCGGTGAACGCCCGCGCCGTCGCCGGCTTTCTTCAGGGGGCCGCCGGCGTCTCGGAGGTCGCGTGGCCCGGCTTCAGCGGGATGGTCTCCTTCCGCCATCCGGACGCGCACGCGATCTGCACGCGCACGCGCGTCTTCACGCTCGCGGAGTCACTCGGCGGCGTCGAATCGCTGATCGAGGTGCCGCAGGCGATGACTCACGGTTCGGTCGAGGGCTCCGACGCGGCCGTCCCGCCGGATCTCGTGCGGCTCTCGTGCGGGGTTGAGGATCCGGCGGACCTCGTCGCCGACCTGGCGCAGGCCCTGGGGGGCTGACACGCTCGTCCGGCGTGTCGTGTCAGGCTGTCGTCGATGGCCAACGAGGCGATGCGCGCCGTCGTGCGCGGCGAGGTGCAGGGTGTCGGCTTCCGCGACGCGACCATCCGGCGCGCGCGCAAGCTCGAGGTGATGGGCTGGGTGCGCAACGGCGACGACGGCAGCGTGCAGGTCCACGCCGAGGGCGGCAGGCCCGCGCTCGCGGAGTTCGCGGCCTTCCTGCATGACGGCCCGCCGCTCGCGCGCGTCGCCGCCGTCGAGATCGAGCCGGTCGCGGTGGAGGGGCATGAGCAGTTCGCGGCACGCGGCGTCAGCGCCGGGGTCTTCGTCGTGCAGGAGCACGCGGCGACCGCGCACCACTTCGACCTGCGGCTGGAGGTCGGTGGAGTCATGCGCTCCTGGGCGGTGCCCAAGGGCCCGTCGCTCGATCCGGCCGTCAAGCGCCTCGCGGTCCAGGTCGAGGACCACGACAGAGCACACAACGGCTTCGAGGGCGCGCTCGCCGCGAGCCGCGTGATCGTCTGGGACCGGGGGACCTACGAGCAGGGCGGGCGGGTCGCCTGGCCGGAGGCGCTCGTCCGCGGCCACGCCGTCTTCGTCCTCCACGGCGAGAAGCTGCGCGGCGGCTTCGCCCTCCAGCGCACGCGTCCCGGCGCCAAGGCGCAGTGGCTGCTGATCAAGCGCCGCGACGACAGCGCCCGTCCCGGGTCGGACGTCGTCAGCGAGGCCCCGCGGTCGGTGATCAGCGGCCGCACCCTGGACGAGCTGCTCGACTGAGGTTCTGACTCAGGAGCTCCGCGCCGGCGCGGGGGCGGTCTGCGCGGGAGCCCCGCGCACCCCTCGTCGCGTCCGCGCCGAGGCCCAGCCGATCGCCGGGGCCTCGACGAGTCGCCACGAGAGCCATCCCGCGGTGATCGAGGCCGTCAGGACGACGAGCATGCGCGGCAGCAGCGGCTCGGGGAGGGCCCCGGCCTGGCGGATCACCAGCAGCAGCGGCAGGTGCCACAGGTAGATGCCGTAGGAGACGACGCCGATCGCCGCCAGCGGAGGCGCCGCGAGCCACCCGACCGAGCGCCCGCGCCCGGCGGTGACGGCGGCGATGATCAGCGCGAACCCGAGCGCGGCCGGCAGGTTGCCGAGCACGAGGCGGGTCCCGCCCATCTGGAAGGCCGTCTCGTGGACGGTCGCCAGGCCGATCACGATCGCGGCGCCGAGCGCCGCGAGCACGGCCGTCGCGCCGGCGCCGAGTGCGTCACGCCCGGCCAGGCGCCGGTGCTCGATCCACAGCGCGACCAGCATCCCCAGCGCGAAGTGGCCGATGTAGGCCGGGAGCGCCTTGCGCGCGATGTCGTTCCAGCCGTTGTCGATGACGACGTGGTTCCAGCGCACGGTGACGGCGATCAGGCCGACGAGCATCGCCGCCTGCAGGCCGATGCGCCGCGGCCCGAGCACGAAGGCGAGCGCGCCGATCAGCGGCAGCACGATGTAGAACGCGACTTCGACGGCGAGCGTCCACGTCACGGGGTTGGCCTGCATGATCGTTGACATCGAGAAGTTCTGCCCGAAGACGAGGAACACGGGCAGCTCGCCGGCCTGCGGGGTGATCGCGTCGTAGCCGACGAGCGCGAACAGGATCAGGCACCCGGCGAGGCAGACGTAGTACGCCGGGACGATGCGGGCCATGCGCCGGACTGCGTAGCGGCGCGTATCCGCACGGCGCTCGCCGCCCAGTGCGGCGCGCGCGAACCCGCGGTAGAGCAGGAACCCGGACAGCACGAAGAAGCACACGAGCCCGAGGTTCATCTCGAACAGCGCGTGGTCGAGCGGGCCTCGCGCATCGCCCGTCTGCGGGCGGTCGACGCGATAGAGCCAGACGTGGAACGCGAGCACCGACAGCGCCGCGAGCGCGCGCAGCCCGTCGAGTGCCTGGTCGCGCCGTGCCATCGATTCAGCGCTCGGCCGCCGGGCAGACGATCCGGTAGTCACACCACGAGCAGGCCGAGAACGACGGCGTCGGCTCGAAGCCCTGGCCCTCGATGCCCTCCGCCACCTCGAACACCGTGTCGCTGATCCAGTCGCGGTCGATGTCGGCGCTCGGCAGCGGGATCTTCTCGTCGTCGAGGACGTAGTGGTAGCTCTGGCGGTCGGCCTGCACGTCCCACGCCTCGCGCGCGGCGACGGCGTACAGGGACAGCTGCACGTCCTCGCGCAGCTGTGCGGCCGTCCGCGGGCGCCCGGTCTTGTAGTCGATCAGCTCGTAGCCCCCGCCGGGGAGGCGGTCGACGCGGTCGACGCGGCCACGGAGGGTGTGCGCGCCGAGGCGGAACTGGAACGGCTTCTCGAACCAGACCGGCTCGCTGTCCTCGGCCTGGAAGCGGTCCTGGTAGCGGCGCAGCGCGGCATCGGCCTTCACGCGCAGCTGCTTCTCCTCCTCGCTCGTCCCGAAGCCGCCGCGGCGCCAGCCGTTGTCCAGCAGGCCGAGCAGCTCGTCGAGCGTCTGCCCGCCGGACTGGTGGTAGCGCTCCAGCACGTGGTGCACGAGGATCCCGAAGCGCTGGTTCATCGTCGCCTCGGACGGGATCCGGAACACCCGCGCGAACTTGTACTTCAGCGGGCACGTCCGGTAGGTCTCGATGTCGGACGCCGACAGCACGAGTCCCTCGCCGCGGCGCGGGAGGAACGCCTCCAGCGACGGCTCACCGCGGCGCGCGATCGCCGCGCTGCGCGCGCGGGCGTCGCGCTCGGCGCCGAGGATCAGCTCGTCGAGCGGGCTCGACTCCAGCACCTCGCGCTGCTGGGAGGTGCTGACCTGCAGCAGCACCGCGTTCACCTGGGCCAGCGCCTCGGCCACGCTCTGCCCCTCCGGGCGCTCCATCACCGCGGAGAGCTTCAGCAGCTCCAGGTAGCGCGTCACGCCGTGGGTGACCTCGAGGTCGGCATCGAGGCGCAGCTCGTTCAGCGTGCCGGCCACGCGCGGCACATCCGAGAGCAGCTCCTGACGCAGCTCGGTGAACGCTGCGTGCAGCGCCTCCTCGGGCCCGAACAGCTCCTCGTCGCGGTCCTCCCACGAGCCGCCGGCGGCGAGCAGCGCCTCCTCGGCGAACGGCGACGGGGGCTGGACGGCGCCGCGCTCGGTGCGTGCCGAGTAGGACAGCACGAGGCCCTCGCGGGCGCGCGTCATCGCCAGGTGCAGCAGGCGCCGCATCTCCGCGATGTGGACCTCGCGGGTGTCGGCCGGCAGGTCCTCGTGCAGCAGCGCATCCGGGATCGGCTCGAGGGCGACGCGGCGCGCCCCCGGCATCCGTGAGGACTGCAGGCCGAGCACCAGGACGTGCCGGAACTCACCGCCCTTGGCCATGTGCATCGCCATCACGTGGACCGCCCCGGCGGCGCTGCGGCCACCGACGCCGTCGTCCTCGCGCAGCCCGGCGTCGGCGACCGCGGCGATGTACCGCGCGAACTCGCGGCCCGTGGCCTGCGGCGCGCGGCGCGCGTACTGCGAGGCGAGGTCGCCGAGCTTGGCCAGGCTGACGAGCCGCTCGACGACGTCGGCCTGGGCGGCGAACAGTTGCTGGCGGCGCAGCCCCAGCCGGTCGATCAGCCGATGGACGAACAGGTCGGGGCGGGCCTGGTCGAGCTGTGCCGCGATCTGCCGGTGGAGCTTCAGGAAGCCGAGGATCCGCTCGCGGGCGGCCGGGTCGATCTGCGGGCGACTCGACGGCGGCGCCGAGCGCGGCGACCATGTCGAGCTTGCGCCGGCGCGAGATCTGCACGCAGCGGGCCAGGTCGATCGCCCGCAGCTCGACCGGGGGCCGGGCCAGCGCCCGCACCACCGCGCCGGCGTCGCCGGGGTCGACGAGCAGGCGCAGCCACGCGAGGACGTCCTTGACCTCGGAGCGGTCGAACAGCGCGGCCGCGCCCGTCAGCCGGTAGGGCACCGCGCGCTCGTCGAGCGCCGCCGTCACGGCCTGGCCCTCCTGGCGCACGGAGCGCACGAGGACGGCGATGTCACCCGGCTCCACGCCGGCGCGCACGAGGCGTTCGATGTCGGCAGCGGCCGCCTGCGCCTGTGCGCGCTCGTTCGTGCAGCGCCAGAAGCGCACCTCCCCGCCCGCCGGCGCCTGAGTCACCCCTGGCTCGCGGCCCGGGTTGGGGGCGACGACCGCCTCCGCGGCCGCGATCACGGCCGCCGGGGAACGCAGCGAGCGCTCGAGGCGGATCGTGCTCGTGCCCGGCAGTGCGGCGGCGATGTCGCTCAGGTTCTTCTCCGCCGCGCCGCGCGCGCGCAGGATCGCCTGGTCGCCGTCGCCGGTCACGGTCAGGCCGTGGTGCTCCGCGGTCAGCGCCAGCAGCAGGCGGACGTGGGCGTAGGCGAGGTCCTGCGCGTCGTCGACGAGCACGTGGCGGTAGCGCTCGGCGACCCGCGCCCGCACGTGCGGGCGCTCGAGCAGCGAGCACGACAGCAGCACGAGGTCACCGGCGTCCAGTGCGCCGTCCTCGCGCAGCATCCGGTCGTGGGCGCGGTAGACCTCGGCGAACTCGCGCTCGCGGTCCGCGCGCTCGTCGCCGCCGGGGAGCGTCGCCGCCCAGCCGGCGACCTCGTCCGCCGTGATCATCGCGTCCTTCAGCCGGTCGATCCGCGCGACGACCGACTCCAGGAGCGCGGCAGGATTGCCGCGGAAGTCGTGCAGCCGCAGCGACAGGTCGTCGACGCGCTCGAGCAGCATCGCGAGGCGGTCGGCCGGCGAGACGCTGACCACGAACGGGTCGAGGCCGGCCTCGAGTGCCTCGTCGCGCAGCAGACGGGCGCAGAGCCCGTGGACCGTGTGCACGTGGAGCTCGGCGAACCCGTGCTCGATCCCCTCCTCGACCCGGGCGCGCAGGGCGTCGACGGCCGCCGAGCCGTGCGTGATCGCCAGGACGTGCTCGGGCTCGAGCCCGCCGGCCGTCGCCAGCCACGCGTGACGTGCCGCCAGCGCGCGCGTCTTTCCCGTCCCGGCCGCGCCCAGGACGACGAGCGGGCCGCGGTCATGGGTCGCGACCTCTCGCTGGCGAGGCGTGAGGTCCTCGAGCGGATCGGGCACGCTCGTAGGATATGGCGAAGATGGATCGGCCCGACAGCGCACTCGCGCACGACTGGCTGGCGGCCTGCCGGCGGTCGGCGGAGGGCCTGCGGCAGATCCTCGCCGCAAGCCCCACGAGCCGTGAGCGCGTGATCGAGACCGGCACCGTCGGCGGGGGCGGGGATCGCACCCTGGTGATCGATCAGTCCGCCGAGGACGTCGTCTTCGCCGAGCTGCAGGCCCTGCACGACGGCGGCGCGCGCTTCACCGCCGTCAGCGAGGAGCGCGGCGTCGTCGACTTCGGCGATCCGCGTGTGCGCGTCGTGATCGATCCGATCGACGGCTCGCTGAACGCCAAGCGCGGCCTGCCCCATCATTCGATCTCGATCGCCGTCGCGGACGGGCCGGCGATGAGCGACGTCGTCTTCGGCTTCGTCTACGACTTCGGTCCGCGCGAGGAGTGGCGCGCCGTTCGCGGTGAGGGTGCGTGGCTGAACGACGTGCTCCTCGACGACGTGGCGCCGGAGCGCCGCACCCCCGACGGCCGGCTCGAGATCATCGCGATCGAGTCGGCGGCGCCCGTCCGGATCGCCGCCGCGTCCGAGGCGCTGATGGTCGCGGCGCGGCGTGTGCGGGCGATCGGCTCGATCGCCATCTCCCTCTGCCAGGTCGCCGGCGGGCGCGTCGACGCGATGGCATCGCTCGGTCCGGGCCGCTCGTTCGACTGCGCCGCGGCGCAGCTGATCGTCCACGAGAGCGGTGGGCTGGTCGCGTTCCCCGGGCTCGACGATCCGGCCGGTCCGCAGCTCGAGGACCTGACGGCGCGCTATCCGGTCGTGGCGGCGCGCACCCGCGCGGGCCTCGGCCTGGCCGCAACGATCCCGGGGCCGGCATGATCGACTGGCGCCTGGCGAACCGTGTCGCGGGGCTCGTCGCAGGCGAGAGCGACGCCGGTCCGCCGCTGCCCGGCGACCTTCACGAGCTCGGCGCGGCCGCCGGGGCGGCCGTGATCTCCTACACGCGGCTCGTGCCGCTGGCGCCGCTCCCGCCCGCGGAGGCCGTCGGGCGCGACGTGTGGGCCCGCGCGAACGTCGCGCTGCTGCGCGAGACGATCGCTCCCGTCACCGAGCGCCTCGATCAGCGCAGCATGCCCGCGCCGCTGCGCTCACTCGCCGGCGGCGCCGTGGCCGCCGAGATCGGCGGGCTGCTCGGCTACATGGGCCGGCGCGTGCTGGGCCAGTACGAGGTGTCGCTCACGCCGCGCGCGGTCGAGGCCCCGCCGCGGCTGCTGCTCGTGACCCCGAACCTGCGCAACGTCGCGGGCGTCCTCGGCGCGCCGCTCGAGGATCTCCTCGCCTGGGTCATGGTCCACGAGGTGACGCACGCGGTGCAGTTCTCGTCGGTGCCCTGGCTGCGTCCGTATCTCGGCGGGCTGGTCGGTGAGCTGCTCGATTCGACGGATGTCGATCTGAAGCTCGGCGCCCCGCGCATCCCCAGCGCGGAGGAGGTGCGCGGGCTCTGGGACAGCGCGCGCGACGGCGGCCTCATGACGATGGTCGCCGGGCCCGAGCGCCGCGAGCTGCTGGCGCGCGTGCAGTCGGCGATGGCACTCGTCGAAGGGCATGCCGAGCATGTGATGGACGCCGCGGGCGCGCCGCTCGTGCCGAGCCTGGATCGGCTGCGGTCCGCGATGGACCGCCGGCGCTCGGAGCGCCCGCCGGTGGCCGCGGTGATCGAGCGTCTGCTGGGCCTGGAGATGAAGCTGCGCCAGTACCAGGACGGCAAGCGCTTCTGCGACGCGGTCGTCGCCCGCGAGGGGATCGACACGCTCAATCGCGCCTGGGAATCCCCCGAGCAGCTCCCGTCGGTGGCCGAGCTGGCCGATCCGGTCGCCTGGCTGCGCCGCACCGCCGCGTAACCACGCACACCGCCCGGCGTACGAACACATGTACGAGCGAACGAGTGTTCGATTCTGTGCTACAGTTGTTCGTAAGCTCCTTAGTTCTAAGCAAACGATCTTGAGAGGTTCTCATGGCCGACACACCCGTCACCCCCACCACCACCACCAAGAAGGCCACGCCGGCCGCCAAGCGCAGCAAGGCGACCAAGCGCCCCGCCGCCAAGACCGCGGCTGCTCGTTCGACGTCCGCCCGCAAGGGTGCGACGACGCGCGGCGCCAACAAGACCAAGGCCGCCGCGAAGACCACGGCCTCCGAGGCCAAGGGCGTCCGCACGAGCGCCGAGCGCACCGTCGACGCCGCGACGTCGACCACCCGCTCCGCCGCACTGCTCGCCGGCAACTACGCCGAGCGCGCCGCCTACGTCCAGGTCGGCGCCGTCCTGACCGCCCGTGACACGGTCGTCGAGACCGTCGACGAGCTGCGCACCAAGTACGGCACGCGCGTCGCCGCGGAGAAGGAGATCAAGAAGCTCGAGAAGCGCGGCGAGACCGCCCGCACCCGCGCGCAGCGTGAGGTCCGCAAGAACCGCACGCGCGTCGAGCGCGAGCTGCGTCAGCGTCGCAACCGCGTCGAGCGCGAGGTCAAGCGCAACCGCACGCGCGTCGAGCGCGAGGTCCGTCAGGTCCGCAAGGACGCCCTCAAGCAGGTCAAGGACGTCCAGGCTCAGGTCACGGCCTTCCAGGTCCCGCAGGTTCCGGACGTCGTGACTCCCGTGCGCGAGGCCGTCAAGCCGGTCATCGAGCGCGTCCAGGCCCTCGCGGCCTAGCCACTGGCTTCACCGCCGCCGGGCCCGAGAGGGGCCCGGGCCGGCGGAGGTTCCCGCGGCCACATATCCGCCGCTGGAAGTAGCACCCTCTCCTCCCACGTCCAAGGGCCGTCAGCACTGCTGGCGGCCCTTGACGCATTCCGAGCCCGCCGATCGGGATTTGCGACAATGGGTCCATGCCCACGCACGACGAGATCATGAAGGCCCTCGAAGCGGTCATCGACCCGGAGCTGCGCCAGTCGATCGTCGAGCTCGGGATGGTGCGCTCGATCGACCAACCCGGCGACGGCGTCGTCAACGTCACGGTGTCGCTGACCACCCCGGGCTGCCCGATCCGCAGCCACTTCCAGGACGCCGTCGTGAAGGCCGTCACCGGGCTGGGCGGCGTCACGAAGGTCGGCGTCGCCTTCGACGTGCTCTCCGATCAGGAGAAGGGCGCGCTGCAGAAGAAGCTCGGCCGGGGATCGCTGCCCGAGGGCGCTCTCGCGCAGGTCTCGAACGTCGTCTGCGTCGGCTCCGGCAAGGGCGGCGTCGGCAAGTCGACGATCACGGCCAACCTCGCGGCCGCGCTCGCCGCCGAGGGCAAGCGGGTCGGCGTCCTGGACGCCGACGTCTGGGGCTACTCGATCCCGCGCATGTTCGGCGTGCAGGGGCGCCCTCCGGTCTCCCCCGAGCGCAAGATCCTGCCGCTCGAGTCCGGCGGCGTGAAGGTCATGTCGATCGGGTTCTTCGTCGAGGAGGACGCGGCGGTCGTCTGGCGCGGGCCGATGCTGCACAAGGCGCTCACGCAGTTCCTCGAGGACGTCGACTGGGGCGAGCTCGACTTCCTGCTCGTCGACCTCCCGCCCGGCACCGGCGATGTCTCGATGACGCTCGCCCAGCTGCTGCCGCAGGCGAAGTTCGTGATCGTGACGACGCCGCAGGCCACGGCGCAGAAGGTTGCGCGCCGGTCGGCCGAGATGGCGGCGAAGGTCAACCTCGAGGTCGGCGCGGTGATCGAGAACATGACGACCTTCGTCACGCCGTCGGGCGAGCGCTTCCCGATCTTCGGCGAGGGCGGCGGTCAGGAGCTCGCCGACGAGCTCGACGTGCCGCTGCTCGCAAAGGTCCCGCTGACGATGCCGCTGCGCGAGCAGGCCGACGCCGGCGTGCCGCTGGTCGCCACCGATCCCGACGATCCGGCCTCCCAGGCCATCCGTCAGGCGGCCCGCGGCCTGGTGGCGATGTTCCCCGTCGAGCTGCCCGTGTTCCAGGCGCTCGCGCCGGTCGCGGACACGGCGCCCGCCGACGCGCCCAAGCCCGTCGGCATGAGCCTCCCGATGGCCTAGGGAAGGGGCGCGCACGATCGGGTTCGGTGGCCGGAACAGGCCCACCGAACCCTGTTTCCCACACCAGAGGGGGCACGATCGGGTTCGGTGGCCGCTGGCAGCGACCGAGCCCGGTTCAGTCCTGCTCGCCCGCCTCGATCTCCTCGATCCCGAGCGCGCTCGCCCAGACGCCGGCCATCGCGACGATCTCCGGCCAGGGCATCGCCGCTCCGCGCAGGTTCTCGACTCCCTGCAGTCCGTCGAGGTTGCAGTCGCGCAGCTCGCAGCGGAGCAGCCGCGCGCCGCGCAGGTCGAGCTCGCCCATGTCGCAGTGGTCGAAGCGCACGGATTCGAGCTGCGCGTCGAGGAAGTCGGTCTGCGTGAGGAGGCACTCGTCGAACATCACGCGCCTCAGCGTGGTCGACGCGAACGACGCGAGGTCGATGCGGCAGCCGTGGAAGGCCACGTCCTGGATGCTGGCGTCACTCAGGCGGATGCCGGTCATGCGGCACCCGGTGAAGCGCGCCCCGTGACGCGTGCGCCGCGTGCTTCGACGTTCGCGAGGTTGGTGCGGGCGATCTCGACATTCGACAGGTGGAGCGCGTCGAGATGCGAGCCGGCGAGGCGACGTCGGCGAGCCGGCTCGCGGTGATCGACACGCCGCGAGCGCGTTGCTCATCGAGTTGCAGATCCGAGAGGAGGATCGCGTCGAGGGACGAGTCGTGAACCAGCGCGTCGACGCGCAGTCTTCGCCGAGATCGTCGGGAAGTGCTGCCTGTCGCGGCAGGTCGGCGGCTCGTGTCACGACGAATGACCGTACCGAGCGCCCGGAGGTACAGGGAGCGCGCCCCGCGGCCGATACCGACAGTGATGTCTGCAGGTCCTCACTCGCGGTCCGATCTTCGGCGGGAGGCGCTCAACGCCGCCCGCGGCCTGACCGAGGGCGACGACGCTCTCGTCGCCGTCCTGCGGCAGCTCGAACAGGAACGCAGCCGCGCGACGGAGACGGTCCGAGCGGTCGTCCGTGCCCTGGCAGCCACGCTGCAGGCCCGTGACGGCTACACCGGCGAGCACGCTGACGCCGTTCACGACATGTCGGTGGCGGTCGGCCGGCGGCTGGGTCTCGACGGCGGCGCGATGGCCGAGCTGGCCGCCGTCGCGCTGCTGCACGACGTCGGCAAGATCGGCATCCCGGACGAGGTGCTGCACAAGGAAGGCCCGCTCAACGAGGCTGAGTGGCACCTGATGCGCGAGCATCCGGTCATCGGCGAGCGGATCCTGTCGTCGGTACCGGGGCTCGAAGCGGTCGCGCGAGCGGTCCGCCACGAGCACGAGCGCTGGGACGGCGATGGCTACCCCGACGGGCTCTCAGGCGGTCCGATCCCGCTGAGCTCGCGGATCGTGCTCGCCTGCGACGCCTGGCACGCGCTGGTCAGCGACCGGCCCTACCGGCGCGCGCTGCTCGCAGAGGAGGCGATCGCCGAACTGCGACGCTGCGCCGGGACGCAGTTCGACCCGGACGTCGTCGCGGCGCTGCTCGAGGTCATCGAGCAGCCCGGCGGCGCGACGCCGCAGGGCGCCTGACCTCGACGCCCTGCTGATCGGCGGTGCCGGCGGCGACCCGACGCTCGAGCGCGAGCTCGTCGCGCTGATCTCCGTCGCCTCCGCCGTCGCGGCGGCACACAAGATCGAAGACGTCATCGACGTCGCCGCCGAGGAGGCGCTGCAGGCCATCGGCGCGTCGTCCCTGTCGATCGAGCGCTGGATGCCCGAGCGCGACATGCTCCGCACGCTGGTCAACGTCGGAGACCTCGCTCCCGGGTGAGGAGCATCATCCGGCCGACGAGTTCTACCGCGTCGACGGCGATCGCCTGCTGCGCAAGGTCCTGGAGGACGGTGGGACGTATTCGGTCTCGATCGACGATCCGTCGACGCCGCTGCTCGAGCGCGAGCTGCTGCTGGCGCTGGGCAAGCACTCGTCGGTCGCGGTGCCGATCAAGTTCGGTGGCGGCACCTGGGGCCAGATCTGGGCCACGCGCACCGCCGGGCAGTCGCCGTTCGCCGAGCGCGATGCACGCTTCCTGCACGCGATCAGCGGCCAGATCGGTGCGGCCGATCGGACGAGCCGAGGTCTTCTCGCGCGTCTCGGAACTGGCGAACAACGACGGACTGACCGGGCTCTCGAACCGGCGGGCGTTCGACGAGGCGCTCGAGCTCGCCGTCCTGGAGGCGCGGAATGAAGGCACCGATCTCGCACTTCTGCTGTGCGACGTCGACAACCTCAAGGAGATCAACGACCACCACGGCCACGAGGCGGGCGATCGTGCCCTGCGCGCCGTCGCGCTCGCGCTCGAGCAGGCCGTCGAAGGCCTCGAGGGCGCGATGGTCTGCCGCGTCGGCGGCGACGAGTTCTGCGTCCTGCTGCACCGCGTCGACGATCGCCGCGCACGCGAGATCGCGGACGTCCTCCTGCGCCGCCTGCTGGGAAACCGGCCCTCGCTTGGCGTCTCGTGCGGCGTCGCCGCCCTCCGCGCCGGCCACGGCCGGCCTGCCGACCTGCTCCGTGCAGCGGACGCGGCCCAGTACGCGGCCAAGCGCGCCGGCCGCGGACGCGTGTTCGTCGCCGGCCCTTCGGGCGTCATTCCCGGGTCTCGCGCTGCCCTGACGAGATCGGTCCCGCACAGCGAGCGGCGCGCGCTCCGCGCCGCTGCCGAGATCGACGTCGGACGGCTGCTTGTCGAGACGCTGGGCGTGCTCGACGGACCGCTCGCCGAAGCCGAGCCCGTCGAGCGGCTCGGCGGCGTCCTGCGGCGCGACCGCCGACGTCCTCGACGCCTCCGGCTGGACCATCGCCTTCGCCCCCGACGGGGCCGACCCCGTCGCGCTGGCCGCCGCGGGCCGGCCGGGGTCGCTCGCCGGCGTGGTGCGCCGCGCGACGTGGCTCAACGGCGGCGACATGCTCGCCCTGCGCCTGGCCTTCCGCGACAATCCCTCCGGCGGCGGCGTCCTGATCGAGGCCTCGGACCCGGAGCTTCCCGAAGGGCTGCGCGAGCGGCTCGCCGAGGAGGGGCTGACCAGTCTGCTGCTGATCACCGTCCGCACGGCGGCCGGCGTCTGGCTCGCCGAGCTCGGCGCCGATGATCGCAGCGCCGCGCTGCTCGACGCCGAGCCGGTGCTGCGCGTGCTGGCGCCCGAGGCGCTGCGCGCCGTGCGAGTGACTGACGACGGCCGATTGACGGCACGACGCCTACGCACTCGGACTCGACTGCACCTCGCGCAGCCGGCCGGTCTCGACCTCGTAGACGAACCCGCGCACGTTGTCGCGGTGCGGGATGAACGGGCTCGCCTTGATGCGGGCGATCGAGTGGCGCACGTCGAGGTCCAGGTCGCTGAAGGCCTCCGTGTCCCACGGGAACGGGTACGCCGGTCTCGGCCTCGAGCTCGGCGCGGAAGTCGTCATCGGAGAACGACTGCATGCCGCAGTCGGTGTGGTGGATCAGGATGATCTCGCGCGTGTGCATCAACCGCTGGGAGATCGCGAGCGATCGTACCTCGTCGTCGGTGATCACGCCGCCGGCGTTGCGGATGATGTGCGCATCGCCCTGGCGCAGGCCCAGCAGGGCGAACGGGTCGATGCGCGCGTCCATGCACGTCACGACCGCGAGCCGGCGGGCGGGTGGCCGCGCGAGGCGTCCGCGGTCGAACACCTGCGCGTAGTCCTCGGCGCTGCGGACCACATCGTCGATGACACTCATGGCGCCATCATACGACATGCGTAGCAGGAATCACACGTCCTGTTCCACGCCCTGCACGCGTCGGCTACCGGTTCGCGTAGTACTCCACGTTGATGGCCGAGAACTTCTGCCACTCGTCGGGCAGCTGGTCCTCGGCGAAGCAGGCGTCGACCGGGCAGGCCTCGACGCAGGCGTCGCAGTCGATGCACTCCTCGGGGTCGATGTAGAGCATCTCGACCTTGTCGTAGTCCGGCTCGTCAGGCGTCGGGTGGATGCAGTCGACGGGGCAGACCTCGACGCAGGAGTTGTCCTTGGTGCCGATGCAGGGCTCTGCGATCACGTACGCCATGTGCGGATGTTCGTCCTTCGTTTCTCGGAGCTCGGGACGTGGTCGCCCATCGAGCCGTTCCACTTGCGAGGCGGAAGACTACCGAGCCGCCGGGCCGGGCCGCGATACGCTCCGGCCGATGCTGCTGCTCACGGGTGCCACCGGGCTGATCGGGTCCGCCCTGCTGCCCCGCCTGACGGCCTCAGGCGTGCCCAGTTCGCTGCCTGGTACGCGACCCGCGACGGCCTGGGCGCCGAGCGCGTGCGCGTCCAGATCGCGCTCGGCGACCTCGGCGACCCGCCCTCGTTCCGCAACGCGCTGCGCGGCGTGACGACGGTGCGTGCACCTCGCCGCGGCGATCCGCGACCAGCCCGCGGGCTCGATCGAGGAGCTCAACGGCGATCGCGACCTGGCGCATGGTCGAGGCCGCCGAGCGCGCCGGCGTCGAGCACTTCGTGTTCTTCTCCGCGCTCGGGGCGACCGCCCACGATCGCACGCGCTTCCTGCGCGCCAAGGCGCTGGCCGAGGACGCGGTCGGCTCCGCGACGGTCCGCACGACGATCGTTCGCCCCGTCGATCGTCTACGCGCCCGGCGACGCCTGGCTGACGATGCTCCAGCGCCTCGCGCTGCTGCCGGTCATGCCGTTCAGCGGGCAGGGCCGGGCGCTGTTCCAGCCGATCTGGGCCGAGGACGTCGCAGGCTGCGTCCTGGCGGCGCTCGACGAGCCGGCCGGGCGAGCGTCACGTCCGCTACGAGCTCGCCGGGCCGCAGACGCTCAGCCACGAGGCGATCGTCCGCCTGGTCACGGCGTCGCTCGGGCGTCGCCGCCGGCTCCTCAAGGTGCCGTCGCCGATCGTGCGCCAGACGCTGCGCCTCGGTGAAGCGGTCCTCGACGGCAGCGCTCCCGTCACCTGGGACGAGGCCGAGCTGCTCGAGGTGTCGCTGACGACCCTGCGGGGCACCCGTGACGCGCAGCGGCTCGGCGTCGAGCCGCGCGCGATGGGCGACGTGCTGGGAGCCGGAGCCGCGCTCAGCCGCTGACCGGGGCGCGTCGCTGTGCCCACGGCACGGCGGCCTCGAGCTGGGCGGCGAGCGCCAGCAGCGCGCCCTCGCCCTCCGGCTGGCCGATCAGCTGGACCGGCACGGGGAGGCCGAGGTCGTCGCGGTGGTACAGCGGGACGCTGATCGCCGGCGACCCCGTCAGGTTCGACACCGGGGTGTAGGGCGTGAAGAGCGCCGCGCGATGGAAGCCGGTCGTCATCGGGTCGTCGCTGCACGTGTCGACCGTCCCGAGCGGCAGCTGGGCCTCGGCGAGGACGGGGCAGAGGATCGCGTCGTACTGCGCCGTCCACTGAACGATGCCCTTGGCCGCGGCCTGCAGCTGGACCTCCGCGCCGGCGTACGGTCAGGGCGTCGACCTCGCGAGCCGCCTTCCAGAGCGCCATCGTCAGCGGCTCGATGTCGTCGTCGGTCGGCTCGCGCCCGGCGATCTGGGCGGCGAACGCCGTCTGCAGCGAGATCATCGGAGCCCACAGCGCGCCGAACATGTCCTCCAGGCCCGGCAGCGCCCACGGCGGGTCGGCCTCGACGACCTCGTGGCCGAGGTCGCGCAGCAGCGCGGCGGCGTCGGCGACGGCCTGCGCGTACACCGGGATCGAGCTCGGTGCCGGCGACAGGCGAGAGCGTCGTCAGGGCGATCTTCAGGCTGCGCGGCTCCTGGGCCGCCTGCTGCGCGAACGGCGTCGCGGGCCTGGCGGCCCACGCGACGTCGCCGACGTCCGGGCCCTTCCAGCACGTCGAGGGCGACGGCGGAGTCGTGGACGGTCCGGCTCAGCACGCCGTCGATGCCGAGGAACGAGTAGCCGCCGAACGGCGCGGGCGTCACGCGACCGCGCTGGGCCTTCAGGCCGACGAGCCCGCAGCAGGCCGCCGGGATCCGCGTCGAGCCGCCGCCGTCGTTGGCGTGGGCGATCGGCACCATGCCGGCGGCGACGGCGGCCGCGGAGCCGCCGGAGGAGCCGCCGGTCGTCCGCTGCGGATCCCACGGGTTGCGCGACGCGCCGAAGCGCCGCGGCTCCGTCGTGTTGACGATGCCCAGCTCGGGGAGGTTCGTCGTCCCGACGATGATCGCGCCGGCAGCGCGCAGGCGCGTGACCAGCACCGCGTCCATCGGCGCGAGGAAGTCGCCGAAGAACGACGACGAGAAGGTCCAGCGCTTCCCGGCGACCGGCCGGTTGTTCTTGATCGCGATCGGCACCCCGGCGAGCGGGCGGTCGTCGCCGGGCTCGATCGCGTCGGCCTCCGCCAGCGCGTCCTCGTGGAAGACGTCGATGAACGCGTTGTAGGTCGGGTTCGAGCGCGTCGATGCGCGAGAGGGACGTCTCGACGATCTCGCGCGCGCTGAGCTCGCCCGAGCGCACCAGGCCGGCGAGCTCGGTCGCGGGGCGGAACATCAGTTCGGCGGCGGCGGTGTCCGTCATGTACGTCTCCTTGACACGGTGTCGAGCTGCGCGGACCGGGCGGCGAGAGCCTACCGGGCGGGCCCGGACCGGGATGCGCCGGGGATCGACAGGGCACGTGAGTAGGCTTTAGGCGTTCGCACGCGTACGCCCCCTTTCCGACCCCATGGAGACCACGTGACCACGACCGAGGTGCAGTCCGGCCTTGAAGGCGTCGTCGCCTTCGCCACCGAGATCGCCGAGCCCGACAAGGAGGGCGGATCGCTGCGCTATCGCGGCGTGGACATCGAAGACCTCGTCGGCGCCGTGCCCTACGAGAAGGTCTGGGGCCTGCTCGTCGACGGGACGATGGACCCCGGTCTTTCGCCCGCCGAGCCGCATCCGCTGCTCGTACGCTCGGGCGATCCGCGCGTCGACGTGCAGGCCGCCCTCGCGATGCTCGCGCCCGAGTGGGGCATGGGCCAGCTGATCGACATCTCCGACGAGCAGGCGCGCATGGACCTCGCCCGCGCCTCGGTGATGGCGCTGTCGTTCATCGCGCAGTCCGCGCGCGGCATCGGCGTGCCCTGGGTGCCGCAGGCGACGATCGACGAGGGCGCGACGATCGCCGAGCGCTTCCTGCTGCGCTGGCGCGGCGAGGCGCACCCGGATCACGCCAAGGCGATCGACGCCTACTGGATCTCCGCCGCCGAGCACGGCATGAACGCCTCGACGTTCACCGCGCGCGTCGTCGCCTCCACGGGCGCGGACGTCGCGGCGGCGATGTCCGGGGCCGTCGGCGCGCTGTCCGGCCCGCTGCACGGCGGCGCGCCCTCGCGCGTGCTGACGATGCTCGACGAGGTCGACGCGACGGGCGACGCCGAGCGCGTGGGTCAAGACCGCGCTCGACCGCGGCGACCGCCTGATGGGCTTCGGCCACCGCGTCTACCGCGCCGAGGATCCGCGCGCCCGCGTGCTGCGCCGCACGGCGCGCGAGCTCGGGTCGGCGCGCTTCGAGGTCGCCGAGGCGCTCGAGAAGGCGGCGCTCGCCGAGCTGCAGGCGCGCAAGCCCGACCGCGTGCTGGCCACGAACGTCGAGTTCTGGTCGGCCGTCGTGCTCGACACGGCGGAGATCCCGCCGGAGCTGTTCACGAGCATGTTCACCTGTGCGCGCGTGGCGGGCTGGTCGGCCCACATCCTCGAGCAGAAGCGCGAGGCGCGGCTGATCCGCCCGACCGCGAAGTACGTCGGCCCGGGCCGCGGCCGCTGTCGGAGGTCGCGGGGGCCTGAGGGCCCTAGGCCAGCGCGCGGCGCAGCAGGTCGCGCAGCGCGCGCTGATCCGCCGCCGACATCGAGCGCAGCGCGGGCGGCGGCGTCGCCATGCGCTGCCGGATCGCCTCGGCGACGCGTGCGCCCTCGCCGGTGAGGACGAGGTGCTTCACCCGGCGGTCGTGCGCTCCCGGCGCGGCGCTCGACCAGGCCGCGCTGCTCGAGCCGGTCGACGATGCCGGTGACGTTGGAGCTGTCGCAGTGCAGGTGCTGGGCGAGCTCGCCCATCGGCAGGCTCGGTTCGACGTCGAGGTGCTTGAGCGTGAACAGCTGCGGCGGGGACAGGTCGAACTCGCGCGCGATCGCCATGAGCAGGCCGCGCTGGCCCTGCCAGAGCTCGCCCATGAGGGCCCATGCCTCGGTGGCGGGGGAGATCCTGGCCGTCGACTTGCCGGACATTGGATGAATCACTGTAGTCGTACGGAGGCGACCTTTGACAACCTCAATGATCGTGGGCTAGCCTGCGCATCCATGGCTCAGGACAACGGCATTCGCGTCGAGCAGCTCGCACGCGAGTTCAAGGGCGGCATCAAGGCCGTCGACGGCATCGACCTCGAAGTCGCCCCCGGTGAGATCTACGGCTTCCTCGGGCCCAACGGCGCGGGCAAGTCGACGACCGTGCTGATGCTCACGACGCTGCTGCCGCCCTCCTCCGGGCGCGCGACGGTGGCGGGCCTCGACATCGTGCGGGAGGGCCCCGCCGTGCGCCGCGCGATCGGCGCGGCGCTGCAGGAGGCGGCGCTCGACAACTTCCTCACCGGGTGGGAGCACATCGATCTGCAGGGCGGTCTCCACGGGCTGACGGCCGCGGATCGCCGGCGCCGCGGCGAGGAGCTGCTGGCCCGCGTCGGGCTGACCGAGGCGGCGGGCCGCAAGGTCGGCGGCTACTCCGGCGGCATGAAGCGCCGCCTGGACCTCGCGCTCGCGCTGATCCACGAGCCGTCGGTGCTGTTCCTCGACGAGCCGACGACCGGCCTGGATCCGCAGAGCCGCACCGCGCTGTGGGAGGAGGTCGAGCGCCTCTCGCGCGAGAACGGCGTGACCGTCTTCCTGACCACGCAGTACCTCGAGGAGGCCGACGTGCTCGCGGATCGCGTCGGGATCATCGACGACGGCAGGATCGTCGCCGAGGGCACGCCGACCGCGCTGAAGGCCGAGATCGGCCGCGTGTCGCTCGAGGCCGTGCCCGCCAATCCGAACGACCGTGAGCGCCTGCGCGAGGTGCTCGAGCGCTTCGGCGCGCCGGCGGCGGCCTCGCCGAAGGGCGTCGCGGTGCGCCTCGAGGGGGGCGCCGAGCAGATGGCCGACGTCGTCCGCACGCTCGACGCCGAGGGCCTGCGCGTCGCGGAGCTGATGCTCCACCAGCCGTCGCTCGACGACGTGTTCCTCGAGAAGACCGGGCACTCGCTCGAGGGCGCGGCCGACGGCGACGACGACGCCCGTCGAACTCGTCGCGGAAGGCGCTGCGCGGATGACCACCGCCGGCGCCGTCGCGCCGCGCGCCGCGATCAGCCACCGCGTCCCGCTGATCAACCAGGTGCGCCTGATGTCGCGCCGGTCGGTGAACCGCACGCTGCGCCAGCCGGGGCTGTGGATCCCGGTCGTCTCCTTCCCGCTGATCCTGATGGCGGTCAACACGGCGGGGCTCGCGGCGACGACGAAGCTGCCCGGGTTCCCGACCGACAACTACGTGAACTTCGCGGTCGTCGTCTGCTTCATGCAGGGCGCGCTGTTCGCCGCGATCACCGCGGGGACGTCGCTCGCCGGCGACCTCGAGCAGGGCTTCATCGAACGGCTCGCGCTGACGCCGGCGAGTCGCGTGACGGTGCTGCTCGGCTCGATGGCGGGCGCGATCGTGGTGGCGGTCATCGGCGCGGTGCTCTACCTCGTCGTCGGGCTGATCTTCGGCGTGACGCTCGACAGCGGCGTCCTCGGCGGAGTCGTGCTGATCGCGTTGGCGGTGTACATCGCGATCGCGTTCATCGGGCTGGGCGCCGTGATGGCGATCGGCACCGGTTCGGCCGAGGCGGTGCAGGGCCTGTTCCCGCTGCTCTTCGTCCTGCTGTTCCTGTCGACGATGAATCTGCCGAGGGACTTCATCGAGCAGGACTGGTTCCGGACGATCGCGACGTGGAACCCGCTGAGCTATCTGATCGAGGGGATGCGCAGCCTGATCATCACGGGCTGGGACTGGGGGGCGCTGGCCGCATGCATCGGCGTGGCCACCGCGATCCTCGTCGTCTCCTACTGGTTCGCGGCGCGGATGCTCGCCAGGAGGATGACGCGGACATGAGCGCTCGCAACGTCCAGGCGGTCGGCGCGATCCTGCGCCGCAGCCTGATCCACACCTTCAAGAACCCGACGATCATCCTGCCGGCCCTCGCGTTCCCGATGATCTTCCTGATCGCGTTCGCCGGGGGGCTCTCGACCGTGTCGAACGTCCCGGGATTCGACTACGTGGCCGGGTACACGGCCTTCCAGTTCGTGTTCGTGTTCATGCAGACGGCGGCGTTCTCCGGGCTCTTCACGGGCTACGCGATCGCCGCGGACTTCGAGTCCGGCTTCCAGCGGCGCCTGATGCTCGCCGTGCCCAGGCGCACCGGCATCATCGTCGGCTACGCCATCGCCGGCGTGATCCGGTTCCTGATCACCGGCGCGATCATCACCGTGGTCGCACTGATCTTCGGGATGCACGTGAAGGGCACCGTCCTGCAGTTCGGTGCGCTGATCGCGCTCGGCCTCCTCGTGAACGTCACCTGCATGCTGTGGGCGGCCGGGCTGGCGTACCGCTTCAAGTCGGTCGTGATCGGCTCGTTCATGCAGACGCCGGTCTTCATCCTGCTGTTCCTCGCGCCGGTCTACGTCCCGCTCGCGTTGCTGACGGGCTGGATCAAGGCGGTCGCGAGCTGGAACCCGGTCACCGCGATGTTCAACGCCGGCCGCGGATTCCTCGCCGGCCAGCCGGAGGACACGGCGATCGCCTTCGCCTGCGCTCTCGTGCTCCTGGCGGTGATGTCGGTGTTCGCGGTGACGGGCCTGCGCAGGGCGGAGCGGGGGGAGTGACGTCGCCAGCTCGATCCCGGCTCCGCCGGGTCGAGTTGTGCGAAACGGCTCTCACCGTCCGGGCGCGAACGTCTGCCGAATCGTATGCCATACTCATCGTATGCGCACGACGCTCGATCTCAGCGACGAGCTCATGGACAGGCTCCTGGCGCGCTTCCCGGATACGTCGAAGACGAAGGCGGTCGAAGCCGCCATCGACGGGTATCTCGCTCAGGAGGCCTGCCGCGGGATGCTCGAGCTCGCCGGGCAGTTCCCCGACATCGCTGATGTCGGAGAGGAGAATGCGCGACAGGCCGAGGAGAAGTTCCAGAGGCTCTGGAGGTGAAGACCCCGGTCCTGGTCGACACGTCGGCGTGGGTGACGCTGCTGCGCGAGGGCGCCGGTGCGGCACCCGAGCTGACCGCCGCCCTCGAGGACGGTCGCGTCATGACGACGGGGCCGGTCATCGCCGAGTTGCTGCAGGGTGCGCGGGAGCCGGCGCGCGTTGAGCTGGAGCGGCGGCTCGGGGCTGTGCCGTTCCTGTCGCTCGGACACCGGGACTGGTTCATCGTCGGCCACGTCGCCGCCGTGTTGCGCGGGCGCGGAACGCCTGTGGACCTGTCCGACATCGAGATCGCGGCAGCGGCGAGCTCGTTCGGGGTGGCGGTGCTCACCGCGGACCGGGACTTCGTCACGATCGCCGAGGCGTTCGGGGACCTGGAGGTCCAGCTCGTGGAGGCGTAGAACGCGAAAGGGCCCGGCGATGTGCCGGGCCCTTTCTCGTGTCCTGCCGGGTTCTTGGGCCGGGCGTTGTGCCGGGACCTGGTCTTCGGGCGTCCTGCCGGGACCCTTGAGAACCCGTTTCGCACAACTCGACCCGGCGGAGCCGGGATCGAGTTGGCGACGTGACCTACATCATGCCGCCCATGCCGCCCATGTCGGGCATGCCGCCGCCGCCACCGGCGGGCTCGGGCATCTCGGCGATGATCGCCTCGGTCGTGAGGATGTTCTTCGCGATCGATGCGGCGTTCTGCAGCGCCGAGCGCGTGACCATCGCCGGGTCGATGACGCCGGCGTCGACGAGATCGACGATCTCGTTGGTCGCGGCGTTCAGGCCCCAGCCCTTCTTCGACTTGGCGACATCGGCCACGACGACCGATCCCTCCAGGCCGGAGTTCTCCGCGATCTGGCGGAGCGGCTCCTCGACGGCGCGCAGCACGATGCGTGCGCCGGTCTTCTCGTCCTCGTCCTCGATGTCGTCGAGCTTGACGTCCTTGGACGCCTGCAGCAGCGCAACGCCGCCACCGGGGACGATGCCCTCTTCGAGGGCTGCGCGGGTCGCCTGGAGGGCGTCCTCGACGCGATGCTTCTTCTCCTTCATCTCCGTCTCGGTGGCCGCGCCGACCTTCACGACGGCAACGCCGCCGGAGAGCTTGGCGAGGCGCTCCTGGAGCTTCTCGCGATCGAAGTCCGAGTCGGTGTTCTCGACCTCGTTCTTGATCTGGTTGACGCGGCCCTTGATGGCATCCGTGTCACCGGCACCGTCGACGATCGTCGTCGTGTCCTTCGTGACGACGACGCGACGCGCGCGGCCCAGCTGCGAGATCTGCGTGTTCTCGAGCTTCAGGCCCATCTCCTCGGTGATGACCTCGCCGCCCGTGAGGATCGCGATGTCCTCGAGCATGCGCTTGCGGCGATCGCCGAAGCCCGGGGCCTTCACCGCAACGCCCGTGAAGGTGCCGCGGAGCTTGTTGACGACGAGCGTCGCAAGGCTCTCGCCCTCGACGTCCTCGGCGATGATGAGGATCGACTTGCCGGACTGGATGACGGCCTCGAGGACCGGCAGCACGTCACGGACGGAACCGATCTTCTGGTTCGCGATGAGGACGTAGGGATCCTCGAGCACGGCCTCCATGCGGTCCTGGTCGGTGACCATGTACGGCGAGATGTAGCCCTTGTCGAACTGCATGCCCTCGGTGAACTCGAGGTCCATGCCGAACGTCTGGCCCTCCTCGACGTTCACGACGCCGTCCTTGCCGACCTTCTCGATGGCGTCGGCGATGACGTCGCCGATCTCCTCGTCGCCGGCGGAGATCGTCGCGACGCGAGCGATCTGGTCCTTGCCGGTGACTTCCTTGGACTGCTTCTCGATGCCGACGACGATCTGGTTGACCGCCTTCTCGATGCCGCGCTTGAGCGCGAGCGGCTGAGCACCGGCCGTGACGTTCTTCAGGCCCTGGCGAACGATCGCCTGGGCCAGGACGGTGGCGGTCGTCGTGCCGTCGCCGGCGACGTCGTTGGTCGCCGTGGCGACCTCCTTGACGAGCTGCGCGCCCTGGTTCTCGAACGGATCCTCGAGCTCGATCTCACGAGCGATGGTGACACCGTCGTTGGTGATCGTCGGGGCGCCGAACTTCTTGTCGATGACGACGTAGCGACCCTTCGGGCCGAGCGTCACCTTCACGGCGTTGGCGACGGCGTCGACGCCGGCCTCGAGGGCCTTGCGTGCCGACGCGTCGAACTTCAATTCCTTGTGAGCCATTCAAATTCTCCTTAGGACTCGACGATCGCGAGAACGTCGCTCTCGCGCAGGACCAGCAGGTCCTCGCCGTCGACCTTGATCTCGGTGCCGCCGTACTTGCTGTAGAGGACGGTGTCGCCCTTCTTCACGTCGAGCGGAACGCGCTTCTCGCCGTCGTCGTCCCAGCGACCGTCGCCTGCGGCGACGACTTCGCCCTTCTGCGGCTTCTCCTTGGCGGTGTCCGGGAGGACGAGACCGCTGGCGGTCTTCTCCTCCTCGTCGATCGCCCGAACGATGAGCCGATCGCCCAGGGGCTTGAGCTTCATTGGTGTTGACCTCCGAAAGGGCCGGGGTGGATTGGAAACTCCGGTGCTTCTCACGGCTTTTGGCACTCGCAGGGGTGGAGTGCCAATGCGTTGGTCTGACGATAGCAAGCGATGGGTCTCGGCGGCGGTTCGTTGGCACTCTCTTCACACGAGTGCCACCGCGGGGCCGGTTCTCGGCCATTCGGCCAGACTCGCCGTGTGCACGCTCGCAGCAACCGCTCCAGCCGCCGATGGGGGGGTATGTCTACGCGCTCCTCCGCCCCGACGGGGCTCATCGTCGCGGCCTTCGGCGCGCTCGGCGTCCTCGCCTCGCTGTGGCTTCCCTGGTACCTGATCAGGATTCCGCAGGCGTTCCGCGACATGTTGAGCAACCTGGGCGGCGGCGCAGCGCAGCCGGGTGCGGCGCCCTCACCGGGGACCGACCTCTCGACGGCGCTCGGCGGCGTGATGAAGGGTCTGGCGGCCGCGATCCCGAACGAGATCACGGGGACCGGCTGGCAGGTCATGCACGGCGGGGACGTGGCGCTCGCCGTCATCGCCGGTGCGGCGCTGCTCATCGTGATGGCGGTCGTCGGCGGGCTGACCGGCGTCAAGATCGAGCTCGGTGCGGCCGGACGCTTCGTCGCCGCGCTCGGGGCCGTCGCGGTCGCGATCGCCGTCTACCACGTCGTGTCGCGGCCCGGCAGCGGAACGGGCGGGTTCACGAACATGGTCAGCGTGAAGTACGGGATCTGGGTCGCAGTGGCCGGCGGCGTCGCGATGGTCGCCGGCGGCCTGACCGTCGGGCGCAGCGTTGCGCACAGCGCAGCCTCCGCGGGCCCGGCCGGCTTTGCGCCGCCGATCACCCCGGCGGCCGCCCCGGAACGCCCGATGCCGTGGGACACCGCGGCCTCCGCTCCGCCGCCCGCGCTCTAGGAAGGCCTTGCAAGAAGCCGCGGCCGGCGTCAGTTCTGGGCGCCACCGATGCCCAGGCGGGCGTCGGTGTAGCTCTGCGGGTTCTCGACGATCTGCGAGAACCGCACCACCGTGACGATGTCGTCCATGGTCACGGGTCGGCCGTAGATCTGCTCGAGGAAATGGATCATCTCGTCGTGGCGGCGGAACTCGGGGTTGTCGTGCTCGATGTCCCGGGGTGAGAGGTCGCGGACGCGCTTGACCTCGACCTGGTCGATGACCGCCTCGAAGATCTTCTCGCGCGGCGAGTACTGGTACCCGATCGTGACGAGGACCGCCTGGTTCTTGCGGTACTTGTGCGACTTGTCGCCAACGCGGATCGTGGCCGTCTTGCGGCCACGCCGAAGCTGGTCGGCGAAGATCGTCGAGTAGAAGTTCAGCACCTGCATCGCGCCGGGCAACCCTATCCGACGTCGCCCGCGCGCGACAGCGCGAGCGTGGCCATCTGGCGGTCTCCGGGATGCGTCAGGGCGGTGGAGGCCTCCGCGAGCGGCATCCAGCGGGCCTCCTCGACCTCTTCGTCGTGGTCCGCCGTGTCGCCGCCGAGGTAGGCGAGCAGGAAGAACGTGACGACCTTCGCGACCCGCACGCCGTCGCGCTGGTACCAGTAGCGCACGTCGCCGAGGCGGTCGACGACGCGCGCCTCGACGCCCGCCTCCTCGCGCACCTCGCGCAGCGCCGCCTGCTCGATGCTCTCACCGGGATCCGGGTGACCCTTTGGCAGGGCAAGCACGCGATGGCCATCAGCGGAACGCCGGGTCGGGACGATCACGACGCATGCGCCGTCACGAACCACGACGCCGCCCGCCGAGTGCTCGCGCTCCGTGCGCATCCGCGGACGCCTCGCACGCGGCACTAGTACACGTACCCTGACAGCGCTTCGTCGTCGTGCACGATGATCCGTCCGCGGCCCTGAGTGATGACGCCGGCGCGCCGCAGCGTCTCCAGGAAGCGGCTCGCGGACTCGCGCGAGGACCCGGCGAGCTGTGCGATGTCCGCCTGCGTGATGCGCAGCAGCACGTCGCCGTCCGGCGCGCCCTCTGCGCGGGCCTGCGCGATCAGATCGATCAGGACGATCGCGACGCGGCTCTGGACCGTCTGGAAGGACTGGCGCGTCAGCCGCTCGTTCGCCTCGCGCAACCGCCGCCCGAGTGAGATGACGAGCTTCGCCGCGATGTCGGGATGCTCGCGCAGGATGCGCCGCATGTCGCCGCCGAGGATCGCGATCGCCTCCGTGTCCTCCAGCGTCTCGACGGTCGCCGAGCGCCGCTCGTCGTCGAACATCGCCAGCTCGCCGAAGATGTCGCCCGGGCCGAAATGCGCGAGCGTGATCGTGCGCCCGTCCTGGTGGGCGCGGATGGCGCGCGCGTGGCCGGAGCTCAGGATGTAGCACGTGTCGCTGGAGTCGCCCTCGCGGAAGATGACGTGGCCGCGCGAGAACCGCCGCGGGACGGCCACCGATGCCACCTGCCGCAGATCCTCGTCCCCGAGCGCCTCGAACACCGGGACGCGTGTCAGCAGCTCGTGCGTGTCCTGGGTCGCTGAGCCGGGCATCCGCCCTCAATCTAGAGGACGGGTCACACCGATCGGCGCAACCGGTGTTGAACCTCCTGTCGATCGCCGATACTGGACTGGTGCCCTCTCCGCTGCGCAGCGTCCTCCTTCCGGTGTGCCTCTGCGCCACCCTCGCCGGCTTGTCCGGGCCCGCATCGGCGGCGAGCGCCGCGAAGCCGTGGGCGACCGTGAACCTGTGCGACTCGGCCGACCGGCCTGGGGCCGTGGGCGTGCGCGTCGCCATGCCGTCGGGTCCGGGGGCCCAGTGGATGCGCGTGCGGATCGAGTACTACGACGCCGCCGCGGGGCGCTACCGCTTCGCGGCCGCCGGGGGTGACGGCGGGTGGACCCGCCTCGGTTCCGGGCGCCGCGGCGTGCGCGGCGGCACGACCTTCCGGTTCGCCGAGCCCGCCGCCGGGAGCCAGTTGATCCTGCGCGGCTCGGTCGACCTGGAATGGCGGCACGGGACGCATGTCAGGCGCCGGGCCACTGTGCGGACGATGCCCGGGCATGGCGCCTCGGCGGGCGGCACCTCGCTCGCCGAGTGCGTGATCCGGCGGTAGCCGGCTCTTACGCCACAGCGGGCGCCGCGAACAGGCGCGGGTCGTTCGTGATCACGCCCGCCACGCCCATCGCCTCGAACTTCGCGATCCGCTCGGCCTCGTCGACCGTCCAGACGTAGAGCTCGCCGCCGGCCTCGCGCACGGCGTCGGCGAGGCGCGGGGTCACGAACGCCCAGTGGCACATCAGCGCGTCGACGCGGCCCTCGCGCAGCGCCTCGGCGGCCATCCCCGGCAGGCGCCGGCGGTAGTAGAGGATCACGCCGTAGGCGGGGTAGCGGTAGACCGGATGCTTCGTGTAGTCGCGCCGGATCCTCGGGAAGGACCATCCGATGCGGATCTCGGGAGCGATCTCGCGCAGCAGCTTCAAGCTCACCGGCTCCATCGTCGAGATCAGTGCGCGCTCGACCAGGCCGTGGGCGCGCAGCGCATCGACCACGCGCTGCTCGTAGCCGGGAAGCTTCATGTCGACGTCGAGCCCGACGCTGTCGAACGCCGCGCCCGCGAAGTATGCGAGGGCCTCGTCGAGCGTCGACGGCACCCGCCCGCTGGCATCCTCGTAGTCGTGGGCGAGCAGCAGTGCGCCGCTGCCGTCCAGGCGCTCGGGCAGCACGTCGAATTCGATCATGTCGACGCCCAGCGCCAGCGCCGCCTCGAAGCTCGCCACGGTGTTCCCGGGCGCAATGCCGTCCGCGCCCTTGTGCCCGACGCGCTTCATCGCTGGCATCCGGGACACCATGACGTCCGCCGGTTGTCGTCGCCCTGACCGCGCACGCGGATGGTTTCGCCGCAACGGGGGCAGGGCCTGCCCGCGCGCCCGTGGACGCGGTCCTCGCGTGCGGCCATCCCATGCAGCGCGGATTGCTGCATCCGCGGGCGCGCGCCCCGCAGGATCGCGCGCACCTCGTCGTCGGCGACGGCTCCCACGGCCCGCCACGGGTCGACGCCCGCCTCCCAGCAGCCCTCGCACTTCCAGATGTTGCCGATCCCGGCGACCGTCCGCTGATCGAGCAGCGCGTCGCCGATCGACCGGGTCGGATCGTCCTCGCGCAGGCGCCGCAGGATTCGCTCCTCGTCGAGCTCCGGCGCGAGGATGTCCGGGCCCAGCGCGGCGAGGCGCTGATCGAAGCGGGTGCGCGACTCCGTCAGCAGCTCGAGGACCGGCCCGTCGAACTCGACGACGTCGTGCCCGCCGGCCGAGAGGACGAACCACGCGCGACGGGGCGAGCGGCGCCAGCGCCGGCCGCTCGGGTAGGTCGCCCAGGCCCCGCTCATGCGCAGGTGGGAGTGCACCGCCAGGTCGCCGTCGAAGCGGATGAAGAGGTGCTTCCCGTGGGCGTCCACCGATGTGACTGCGCGGCCCGCCAGGCGCTCGGGCCAGCGTGCGGGGCCCAGCCGCGGGTGCGGCGTGCGGATCGTCTCGGGCACGCGCCCCTCGAGCACCGGCCTGATGCGGTTCGCCGCGTAGTGGATCGTGTCGCCCTCTGGCATCGTGTGTTCGCCGGTCGCCGGTCGCCGTGTGGCGAGGCTGCCCTCAGGGTACGGTGGAGCGGTGCAGCATGACCTCGCGAGGATCGTCGGCGACGAGTACGTCCGGCCCGGCGACGACCCGGTCTACACGACCGATCAGACGGCGTTCAGCGCCGTGCGAGGGATCGCCGAGGCCGTCGTGCTGCCCGGTGATGTCGAGGAGGTCGCCGCCGTCGTCGCCTGGTGCGCGGAGAACGGCGTGGCGATCGTCCCGCGCGGAGGCGGGACCGGCTGGGCGGGAGGCGCCGTGCCTGCGCGGGTCCGGCATCGTGCTCGGGCTCGAGCGCCTGAACCGCGTGCGCTCACTGGATCCGCTGCAGTGGCGCATGGAGGTGGAGGCCGGCGTCACCACCGCGACCGTGCACCGCCTCGCGCGCGAGA
This sequence comes from uncultured Solirubrobacteraceae bacterium, assembly GCA_963817295.1. Taxonomy (GTDB): domain Bacteria; phylum Actinomycetota; class Thermoleophilia; order Solirubrobacterales; family Solirubrobacteraceae; genus F1-60-MAGs163. Next base: position 199,732 of record CAWFOF010000011.1, read on the forward strand.
ACGGGCTCTGGTTCCCGCCGGACCCAGGCGCGGCCGAGCAGTCGCAGATCGGCGGCAACATCGCGACGAATGCCGGCGGGCCGCACTGCTTCAAGTACGGGGTGACAGGGGCGTGGGTCACCGGCATCGAGGCGGTGCTCTCCGGCGGCCAGGTGATCCGCGTGGGAGGTGCGACGCGCAAGGACGTCGCGGGCTATGACCTGCGCGGACTGCTGGTCGGGTCCGAAGGGACGCTCGGCATCATCACCGCCGCCTGGCTGCGGCTGCTGCCCCCGCCGGCCGTCACGCTGCCTGTCGCCGCGTTCTACGCGAGCGCCTCGGCCGGCGCCGAGGCGGTCGCGAGCCTGATGGCCGCCGGGCCGGTGCCCGCGGCCATCGAGTACCTCGACGCCGCGACCCTGCGGATCGCGGCGGCGGGATTTCCCGGCGGCATGCCTCCCGGCGCCGGCTTCCTCGTCCTGACCGAGGCCGACACGAGCGTCGCCGATCGCGAGCTGCTGGCGGAGGCGCTGAGCCGAGGGCTCGCTCGGCGGTCCGATCGTCCCCGAGGATCCCGCCGCCCTGTGGCGCTGGCGCGACGGCGTCGGCCTGAGCGTGACCGCCGAGCACGGCGGCAAGCTGTCCGACGACATCGCCGTTCCCGTCGATCGGCTCGCCGAGGCGATCGAGGAGACGATCGCGATCGGCGAGCGCCACGGCGTCGAGGCGTGCTCGTGGGGACACGCGGGCGACGGGAACCTGCATTCGACGTTCCTGCTCGATCCCGGGCGACCAGCTCGCCGTACGGCGCGCGCAGGCGGCGGCCGCCGACCTCATGGCGATGGCGATCCGCTTCGGCGGGACCGTCAGCGGGGAGCACGGGATCGGCATGCTGAAGAACGGCTGGCTTCAGCATCAGTGGTCCCCGGCCGCGGTCGCCGTCCACCGGGCGATCAAGGACACGCTCGATCCCGACGGGATCCTCAATCCCGGGAAGAAGCTCGCGTAGCTGATAGGCCTCGCGGCCCGGTCAGTTGCGCTGCCAGCTGAAGACTTCGATGCGGACGCCGTCCGGATCGAACGCAAAGAAGGCGTAGTAGTCCTCGTCGTCGACGTAGTGCCGCTCTGGCGGTGACTGGATCGTCGCTCCGCTCGCGCGGCAGCGTTCGTACGCCTCGTCGACCTCGGCTGGGCGCTCGACCTGGAAAGCCAGGTGCTCGATCCCGACCTCGTGGTAGCGGTACTCACCGCCGTCCGCCGGCCTGAGACCGAGCGCGCTCTGACCGGTGCCGAACTCCAGGTAGATGACCTCCTCGGTGCCGCGGTAGGTCATCAGGCGATGCCGCTCGGTCAGACCGAGCGGCCCGAGCACCGCCAGATAGAACGCCAATGACCGCTCGACGTCACCCACCGCCAGGTCAACATGCTGGATCCCGATCGCCGGCACGCCTGCCCCTCTCAGTTCAAGGACTTCGGCTGTCGGAGCATTGGCCAGAGCGGCGGTGAGGTTCCCGCCTGAATGACCCCGAGGACGTCGAATCCGTGGCGCGCGTAGAGACCGCGATTGCGTGGAGACGTCGCCTCGAGGTAGGCCGGTAGGCCGTCGCGTCGCACCGTGTCAGTGCGTGGCGCAGGAGCGTGGCACCCAGTCCCCGGCCCTGCGCGATCGGGTCGACGCCGGTGAAGGGCAGGTACCAGTGGTCGTCGGTCGGATGGAACTCGTCCATCTGCTCGAAGACGCCGTTGAAGTCCTCGAACGTCGCCCCGTCCATGCTCTCGCGCATCAGGCTCAGCGCAGTCTCGCCATCAGGCCCGACGCCCGGAGAAAGCCACAGCGCGACGGCACGACAGTCCTCCAAGCCGTAGGCGGTGCTGTGATCGAACGCGCCACCACCGAATGCGTCGGTGACCCGCGGCCAGTACGCCAGGTACCGCTCCTGGTCGGACCAGCCCCACCGCATCACCGGGTCTGATGCGAACGCGAGCGTCAGCGACGCGACCGCGCGCTGTCGGTCCGCAGCCCCGATGGCCTCAACCGTCTCGATCGTCATCGCAGATACCGAGCTTTCCTGGTTCGCCGCCCCCCAGAACTGCCTACGTGCCGCTCGAGCCTACGTCCGGGGACCCGGTCAACACAACCGAGGCTCGCCGTGTGCTCAGTTCAGCGAAGCGCGCTGCGCGAGCGCGTCGACGATGTCGACGGCGTCACCGACGTTGGTGCAGAAGGCGGTTCCCCGGCCGGGGACTGCGGTGTCTTTGGCTGCGGCGCCTCCGATCACGATGCCGAGCGATGGATCGCATTGGCGGGCCAGCTCGATGGCCCGGCGCGCCTGTGTTGCGGGTCCGGAGGTCGTCGCGGTGAGACCGAGGACTCGAGGTCGCGTCTTGTCGACCGCCGCGGCGATCGCTTCGCTGGGGACGTCGGCGCCGAGCATCCGCACGTCGAAGCCTGCGTGCAGGAGTGCGCTTGCCGCCATCTCGAGGCCCACGACGTGCCGCTCGTCTTCGGCGGCGGCCAGCAGCACGGTTGCGGAGGAGCGTCTCCGCGCGACGCGGAAGGACTCGCGCTGCAGCGCGATCATCCGCAGCGAGATGTCGGTCGCAAGATGTTCATCTGCGATCCCGATCTCCTCACGTTTCCACGCGTCACCGATGGAGATCATCGCCGGCGCGATGATCTCCCCATCGATCGTGCCCTCCAGCAGGCCGCTTTCGATCGCCTCACGAATGACCCGCTCGGCTCCGGGCAGGTCTCCCGCCAGGATGGCTTCAAGGTATGCCTGGCGCATGGCACCGATCGGCGGCGAAGCGGCCGGGAACTCGCCTTCACGATCAGGCGGCATCTGCGTCATCAGGGACGGAGTCTCTCGCTCCCCCCGCCCGCCTCGTCAGAACTCATGATCCGATGGTGACCCGGGAACCTCCGCGGCGCATCCGCAGAAACCCACCTGACTGACGGCCACAGAAGCGACGGGGCCGGGGCTCAGGCGCTGAGCGTGAGCTTGCGCGGGCCCTGGCGGAAGCCGACCTCGATCAGCGCGTCCTCCCACGCGGATCCGACGACGGGAGCGCCGTCGACGCGCTCGAGGGCGAGCTTCAGCTTCCCGGGGCCCGTGGTCACGAACGTGGCGAGACCCTCGAGGGCTGCGCCCACGCGCTCGTCACCCGCGGCGATCAGCGTCGTGATGCCGCGTCCGCCGCGCTCGACGTAGAGGACGGGCTCGGCTCCGACCAGCACGACGTAGGCACCGGCCACACGCTGCGGGCGGCGTGCGGCTGCTGCGGCGTCCATGGCCGGGTCAGGTCGCTCGGGCCACCTCAGCGCCGCCCCGTAGGGCTGCGCAGGGTCGGTCGCGGCGAGGACGAGCACGACGTCGTCGTCGTCGCGTCGTCCCCGCAGGCGCTCGACGGCGCCCGGGAGGGCGAACTGTGCTCCGCCGAGGCCCTCGACGAAGTACCCGCGCCGGCAGACGCCCAGCGTCTCCAGGTCGCTGAGCGAGCCGTAGAGCGCCGAGAAGCCGCCCGCGATCCCCTCCGCCAGGACCTGCTCGCGCGTCACGATGCCGTAGCGCTCCAGCAGCAGCTCGGCGAGCACGCGCCGCCGTGGCGCCGGGTCCGGCGCGTCCTGCAGCAGCGGCTCCGTCAGTGACCACCGGCCCTGGAGCGTCGGCTGGGCGCCGGCCCGGCGCGAGCCGAAGCGCCGCCCCGGCGACGGGCTGCGCGGGTGGGCCCGCTGTGCGCGCGCGAGCGTCAGGCGCGGCGCCCGCAGCGGCGCGAACGCGTCGTTCGTCGCCTCGCCCGCCCAGACGAGATCCCACAGGCCCTCCTGCAGCTCGGCGGGAGCGATCGCCAGCTCGGCGAGCAGGTCGGTGAAGAAGCAGGGAGCTGCGGTCAGCCGCTCGCGGATCGCCTCATGGACCGGATCCGCCGGCGGATCGGGGGCATTGCGCACCGCCGGGCGCCCGATCATCGCCACGTCGTCGCGGAAGTACAGCGCGACGCGGCCCGAGTTGCGCCCCAGCGCGCCCGCCCCGACCCAGACGACCTCGCCGGAGGCGCAGAGCTGGTCCATCCAGCTCGTCGAATATGCGCCGGCGCGCCGCGGGAGCACGTCGCGCTCCCACACGTCGGCCGGGAGCGCGAGGCCCTGCAGCGGCACGAGCGCCTCGCGCAGGCGGTCGATCCCGGCACCGGCGGGCGGATGGCGGTCGACGCCCTGCCAGCTCGGCAGGAACGCCGCGAGCGCGCTGCGGTCGACGGCCTCGATCTCCTGGCGCAGGACGGCGAGCGACGCGCGCCTGATCCGGCGCAGCACGTCGGGGTCGCACCACTCGCGCTCGCTGCCGCCGGGCCGCAGCTCGCCGCGGATCAGCGTCCCGGCATTCTCCAGTGCGGTCAGCGCGCTGGACACGTCGACGGCGTAGCGCTCGCGCGCCTCGGCGGTCGTGAACGGCCCGTGCGTGCGCGCGTAGCGGGCGAGCAGCACCTCCAGCGGGCGTTCGACGTCGGCCAGGAACGCCTCGGGCAGCCCACCGGCGGGGACCGCGCCGACGGCGTCGCGGTAGAGCCCGGCATCGTCGGCGGCGATCCACCGTTGCTCGCCCGCGACGCGCACGACGATCGCCCGGCGCTCGCGCTTGAGCGCCGACAGGAAGGCTTCGGCGTCCAGGCCGGCCAGCACCCGCTCACGCGCCTCGTCGAGCGTCAGGTCCCCGACACGACGCAGCACGTCCCCGAGCGCGTCGCTCGATCCGGCCTGTGTCCGCGCCGAGCGGTGCTGGAGGTCGGCTTCGACCCGTGCGAGCGCGTCCGCGTCGATCAGGTCGCGCAGCTCGTCCTGCCCGAGCAGCTCGCGCAGCAGGTCGCGGTCCAGCGACAGAGCGGCCGCGCGCCGCTCCGCGTTCGGCGTGTCGCCTTCGTACATATACGTCGCGACGTAGTCGAACAGGAGCGAGTTCGCGAACGGGGAGGCCGTCGGCGTCTCCACCTCGACGAGCGACAGCTCGCGCCGGTGGAGCTGCGTGAGCAGGTCCTGCAGGCCAGGGACGTCGAGCACGTCGCGCAGGCACTCGCGGTAGGTCTCGAGAATGATGGGGAAGTCGGCGTAGCGCTTGGCGACCTCCAGCAGCGACTGCGCCTTCAGGCGCTGCTGCCACAGCGGCGTGCGCCGCCCCGGGTAGGCGCGCGGGATCAGGAGGGCGCGGCCGGCGTTCTCGCGGAAGCGCGCGCCGAAGAGCGCGCTCCCGCCGAGCTCGGCGACGACCTGATCCTCGATCGTGTCCGGGTCCAGCAGGACGAGGTCGGCGCCCGGAGGCTCGTCGGCGTCGGGAAGGTGGACGATGATGCCCTCGTCCGACCAGATCGCGTCGGACTCGAGGCCCAGCTCGTCACGCAGGCGCGCGCTCAGCGCGAGCGCCCACGCGGCGTGGACGCGTCCGCCGTAGGGCGAGAGCACGCACAGCCGCCAGTCGCCGATCTCGTCGCGGAAGCGCTCCACGACGATCGTGCGATCGCTCGGGATCACGCGCGTCGCGTCCTGCTGCTCGCGCAGGAAGTCGAGCAGGTTGCGCGCCGCGAGCGGATCGAGGTCGTAGTCGCGTTCGAGCTCGCCGGGCGCCATCTCCAGCGCGGTGCGCGCGAACGCGCCGATGCGCTCGCCGAGCTCCTTGGGTCGCCCGACGCCGTCCCCCTTCCAGAACGGGACGGCGCCCGGCACGCCGGGTGCGGGGCTGACGATCACGCGGTCGCGGCCGATCTCCTCGATCCGCCACGACGAGGCGCCGAGCAGGAACGTCTGGCCCGGCCGCGCCTCGTAGACCATCTCCTCGTCGAGCTCGCCCACACGGCGCCCGTCGGGCAGCACGACGGCGTAGAGGCCGCGGTCCGGGATCGTGCCGGCGTTCGTGATCGCCAGGCGGCCCGCACCCTTGCGCGCGCGGATCGTCCCCGCGACGCGGTCCCAGACGATCCTGGCGCGCAGCTCGCCGAACTCCTGCGAGGGGTAGCGCCCGTCGAGCATGTCGAGCACGTTCTCCAGCAGTTCGCGGCTGAGCTCCGCGTAGGAGTGTGTGCGCGTGACGAGCGCGAACAGGTCGTCGACGTTCACCGGGTCGTCGTCGCCGGCGGAGGCGGCGATCGCGACGATCTGCTGGGCGAGCACGTCGAGCGCATTGCGCGGCACGACGGTCGGCTCGATCCGTCCTTCGCGCATGAGCTTCGCGACGACCGCGCACTCGAGCAGGTCCGCGCGGAACTTCGGGAAGATCCTGCCCTTGCTCGTCTCGCCGACGCCGTGCCCCGCGCGGCCGATGCGCTGCAGCCCGCGGGAGACGGACTTCGGCGACTCGACCTGGAGCACGAGGTCGACGGCGCCCATGTCGATGCCGAGCTCCAGCGACGAGGTCGCCACCAGGCACGGCAGCTCGCCGCGCTTGAGCAGCTCCTCGATCACCGTGCGCTCCTCCCGGGCGAGCGAGCCGTGATGGGCGCGCGCGACCTCGACGACGGGCGCGTCGTCGGGCAGGCCGGCGTTCGCCAGCTCGTTGAGGCGCAGCGCCAGGCGCTCGGCGCCGCGGCGGGCGTTGACGAACACGATCGTCGAGGTGTGCTCGCGGACCAGCCGCAGGATCTCCGGGTAGATCGCGGGCCAGATCGAGCGGCGCGTGGCCTCCCCGCCCACGAGGCTCTCGAGGTCCGGGGGAGCCCCGTTCAGCGTGCCCTGATCGGGCTCGACCATCGACTCAACCGGCACGTGGATCTTCAGGTCCAGGGGCTTGCGCACACCGGTGTCGACGACGCGGCACGTCCGGCGCGGGCCGACGAGGAAGCGCCCGATCTCCTCGAGCGGGTTCTGCGTGGCGGACAGGCCGATGCGCTGCGGGTCGCGCTCGCCCTCCTGGTTGGCGGCGAGGCGCTCGAGCGTCAGCGCCAGGTGCGAGCCGCGCTTCGTCGCCGCGACCGCGTGGATCTCGTCGACGATCACCGCCTCGACATCGGTGAGGATCTCGCGCGCCCCGCTGGTCAGCATGAGGTACAGCGACTCGGGCGTCGTGATCAGGATGTCCGGTGGGTGGCGGCGCATCGCGGCACGGTCGCGCTGCGGCGTGTCGCCCGTGCGCACGCCGACGGTGATGTCCGCGCCGACGCCGCGGATCGGCGTCACCAGGTTGCGCTCGACGTCGTAGGCGAGCGCCTTCAGCGGCGAGACGTAGACGATCCGGGTGCGTCGCGGCCGATCGGGGTCGGGCGCATCCGCGACGAGCCGGTCGATGCCCCACAGGAACGCCGCGAGGGTCTTCCCCGAGCCCGTCGGCGCGCTGATCAGGACGTGCTCGCCGCCCGCGATCGCCGGCCACGCCTGCTGCTGCGCCGGTGTGGGCTCGGCGAACGCTCGCGCGAACCAGTCACGGACGGTGGGGGTGAACGTCGACAGCGGCATGGCGGCCCACCGAGCCTACCCCCACGGTGGAAGGCCGGTCAGCTCTCGCGCCCGCCGGAACACGTCGTCGAGCATCGCCGCGGTCAGCCGCCCGGTGAAGGTGTTCTGCTGGCTGGGGTGGAAGCTGCCCAGCAGCGGCAGGTCGTCACCGGGGTCCCACAGCACCCCGTGGCCGAAGCGCGGCTTTGGCCGCGCGACGGGCCGGCCCGAAGCGACGCGCAGGCGCAGCGCCGCGTCCCAGGCGAACGCGCCGAGGCACACGACCAGCCGCGCGTCCGTCAGCAGCGCGAGCTCCCGGACGCTCCACGGCAGGCACGTGTCGCGCTCGTCCGGGGTCGGGCGGTTCGCCGGTGGTGCGCAGCGGACCGCCGCGGTCACCCAGAGATCGCTGAGCCGCAGCCCGTCGCCGGCACGCGTCGACTGCGGCCGGCTGGCGAACCCGGTGCGCCACAGCGATGCGAACAGGAAGTCGCCGGAGCGATCGCCGGTGAACACGCGGCCCGTCCGGTTCGCGCCGTGCGCCGCCGGGGCCAGCCCGAGCACGACCACCCGCGCCGCGGGGTCCCCGAAGCCGCCGACGGGCCGCCCCCAGTAGGGCTCGTTCGCGAACGCGGCGCGCTTCTCGCGGGCCACCTGCTCGCGCCAGTCCACGAGGCGCGGACAGCGCCGGCAGGCCGTGATTCGCGCTTCGAGTGCCGCGAGGGCGGCCTGCGGGTCGCGGGCGTCGGGCACGCGCCGATGCTACGCCGGTCGCTACCCTCCGCGACTCATGTCCGTGCGCCTCGCCCTCGTCCCCGCCGCCCTGATCGCCGTCGCGCTGACCGGCTGCACGCAGGCCGCCAAGAACGACAGCACGACGAACAAGTTCTCCGGACAGCAGAAGCAGATCGCGAAGGTCGTCGACGATCTCCAGAAGCAGACCGAGTCCAAGAACGGCGCGAAGATCTGCGCGAACCTGATCACTGCCGAGCTGCAGCAGAAGATCGCGCAGGTCGCCGGAGCGAAGGGATGCGGTGCCGCCGTCAAGCAGGCGATCAAGGAGAGCGATCAGTCGGACCTGAGCGTCAGGACCGTGACGATCGATCCGAGCGACCCGGCGAAGGCGACCGCGGTCGTCAAGCAGAAGACGAACAAGAACGCCAGCCGCGACACGACCCTGCAGTTCGAGAAGCAGGGGTCGAGCTGGCGCATCTCCGCGCTCGGCTGAAAGCCCTTCAGACGCTCAGCCGAGCGAGCTGCCGTACTGCCTGGCGTAGTACTCCTTGTACGCGCCCGAGCGGATCGGCTCCCACCACCACCGGTTGTCGCGGTACCAGGCGACGGTCTGGTCCAGGCCCTCGGCGAAGCGCATCTTCGCCTCCCACCCGAGCGCACGGACCTTCTCCGAGCCCAGCGAGTAGCGCCGGTCGTGGCCCGGGCGGTCCTCGACGTAGGTCAGCAGCGACTCGTCGGCTCCGGTCAGCTCGATGATCCGCCGGACGACGTCGATGTTCGCGCACTCGTCAGGCCCGCCGACGTTGTAGACCTCGCCGATCGCCCCGTGGGCGAGCACATGGCCGATCCCGGCGCAGAAGTCGGTGACGTAGAGCCAGTTGCGGACCTGCATCCCGTCGCCGTAGACGGGCAGCGGGTCGCCGTGCATCGCGTTCAGCACCATCAGCGGGATCAGCTTCTCGGGGTACTGGTTGGGCCCGTAGTTGTTCGAGCCGCGGCAGATCACCGTCTCCATGCCGAACGTGCGCGCGTAGGACTGGACGAGCAGGTCGGCGCCGGTCTTCGTCGCGCTGTAGGGGGATGAGGGCTCCAGCGGGCTCTCCTCCGTGAACGAGCCCTCCTCGATCGAGCCGTAGACCTCGTCGGTCGACACCTGCAGATAGCGCAGGCCGCGCTCGCGGGCGGCCTCCAGCAACACGAACGTTCCCACCGCGTGGGTCTTCACGAACGCGTCGGGCTCGGCGATCGAGCGGTCGACGTGGGTCTCGGCGGCGAAGTTCACGACCGCGTCGACGCCGTCGATCGCCTGCGCGACGGCTGCCGCGTCCTCGATGCCGCCCTTGACGAACGTGTGCTCGACGTCCTGAAGGTTCTCCAGGCGGCCGGCGTACGTGAGCTTGTCGAGCACGACGACCTCGTCGCCGTGCTCCTTGACACGCTGGTGGACGAAGTTCGAGCCGATGAAGCCGGCGCCGCCGCAGACAAGGAGTTTCATCGCGGGCCTCCCGCGGTCGTGGTGTCGGATGATGCCCGGGTGGCGAGGAAGCCGGCCAGGCCGTCGCGCCAGTCCGGCAGGTGGACGGCGTCGGCTCCGCGCTCCGTGGCGAGCACGGAGAACGCGGGTCGCGGAGCCGGGCGCGGGAACTCGTCGGTGGTGGTCGGCTGCACACGGCAGGTCGAGCCGGTCGCCGCGAGCGCGGTGCGGGCCAGGTCGAACCAGGAGCAGCGACCGCCGCCGGCGGCGTGGAAGATGCCGGTCGCAGTGCCCTCGGCGATCTGCAGCAGCACGGGGGACAGGTGGCCGGTCCACGTCGGGCAGCCGACCTGGTCGTCGACGACGCGGACCTCCTCGCGCTCCGCCGCGAGCGCCAGCATCGTGTCGACGAAGTTCTTGCCGCCCGGCCCCGTACAGCCAGGCGGTGCGGACGATCGCGTGGTTGGGGTTGTCGTCGGCGACGGCGAGCTCCCCCGCGAGCTTCGTGCGCCCGTAGGCCGACCGCGGCCCGGTCGGATCGGACTCGACGTACGGCTCGTGGGCGTCGCCCGGGAAGACGTAGTCGGTCGAGACGTGGACGACGCGCGCGCCGCAGGCGCGGCGGCAGCCGCGCGACGTTCCCGGCGCCCTTCCCGTTGACGGCTCAGGGCGAGCTCCTCCTGCGCCTCGGCCTCGTCGACGTTCGTGAAGGCCGCGCAGTTGATCACCACCTGCGGTGCGTCGGCGGCGACGATCCGGCGGGTCGCATCGGCGTCGGTGATGTCGATCGTGTCGATGTCACGACCGATGACCTCGTGGCCCGTCCGCTCGCGCGAGCGGGACGAGGGTGTGCGCGAGCATGCCGTTGGAACCGATGACCAGGATCCGCAGAGCATCGACTACGCGATCCCGATCTCGGACTGGTCGCCGACGAGGAACCGGTAGGCCTTCGGCTGACCGAGCGAGCGGGCGATGGCGACGTTCTTGCCCAGCAGCGAGGACTCCATCCGCGCACCGAGGTCGCGGACCGAGCTGCCCTCGAGCAGGATCGAGTGCTCGACCTCCGCGTCGGTGATCGTGCAGCCGTCGCCGATCGCGGTGTACGGGCCGACGTAGGCGTCGACGAGTCGTGCGCCGGCACCGATGATCGCCGGGCCGCGGACCGTCGAGCGCTCGAGCACGGCGCCCGCCTCGACGACGACGCGGCCCTCGACCGTCGAGTCGATCAGCTCGCCGTCGATGCGGCGCTGCATCGTGTCGAGCACCAGCCGGTTGGCCTCGAGCATGTCCTCCAGGCGCCCCGTGTCCTTCCACCAGCCCTGCACGACGTGCGGCTCGACGCGCTTGCCGGCGTCGACGAGGTGCTGGATCGCGTCGGTGATCTCGAGCTCCCCGCGCGGCGACGGCTCGATCGCACGGGCGGCGTCGTGGATGCCGGCGGTGAACATGTAGACGCCGACCAGCGCGAGGTCGGTCTTCGGCTCGGCGGGCTTCTCCTGAAGGCTGACGACGCGGCCCTCGTGCAGCTCGGCGACGCCGAAGTGCTCCGGGTCGGGCACCGGCGTCAGCAGGATCAGGGCGTCCGGGCGGTTCGTCTTGAACGCGTCGACGAGGTCGGTGATCCCGCCCTGCAGCAGGTTGTCGCCGAGGTACATGACGAACGGGTCCTCGCCCAGGAACGGCTCGGCCGTCAGGACGGCGTGGGCGAGGCCCGCGGGCTCGTCCTGGACGATGTAGGTGATCTGCGACCCCGAACTGCGAGCCGTCGCCGGCGCACTCGCGGATCTCGTCGCCCGTCTCCGGCGCGATGATGATGCCGATCTCCTCGATCCCGGCGTCGGCCATCGCCTTGATGCCGTAGAACAGCACCGGGCGGTTGGCGACCGGCACGAGCTGCTTCGCGCTCGTGAAGGTGATCGGCCGCAGGCGTGTGCCCTTGCCGCCGGAGAGGATCAGGCCCTTGAGGCGCTCCATGGCGGGGAATCTAGCCCGCCATCTGCGCCAGCGTCAGCACGGTGCGCCAGTTGCGGGCGGTTTCGGGGGTGGGCATCGCGCGCGAGAGCGCCTGCGGCAGCCGCGCGCGGCCGAAGCCGCCCGGAAGGTGGAGGTAGACCTCGCGGCCCCGCAGGACGAACTCCTCCGGAGCGAAAGCAGCAGGGTCGACGGCGTCGGTCACGCCCGCCGGCGGGTCGTCGCGCAGGAAGGAGACGAGCAGCCGCGTCGGCTCGGCGCCCGGGAACGGGTTGCCGTCGACGATCGCACTGCCAGGTGCTCGCGCGGCGCAGGACGACCGGAACCTCGAACCCGAACGCCGCCTGCAGGCGCCGCTCGAGGTCGTCGCGCAGCTCGTCGTCCTTCGACCTGCGCATGAGCGAAGACGACGTTGCCGCTCTGGATGTACGTCCGGACGTCGGTGCCGCCCGCTTCGGCCACCAGCGCGCGCAGGTCGGCCATCGGGACCTTGCGGTTGCCCCCGACGTTGATCGCCCGCAGCAGCGCGACGAACCTAATAGACGCCGCCGAGCTTGCGGTGGTCCCAGGTGACGCGCCGTCGCTCGACGAACTGGAAGGCGACGCGCTTGGCGGCCTGCTTGGCGACCATCGCGCGTGACCTCGTCGGCCAGCTCGCCGTCGGCGCCCGCCCGGCGTAGCGGCGAAAGACGTCGAGCCCGACGCCGAGCACGACCTCCGGGTCGCGGTGGATCGTCACGTCGGTCTCCAGCATCACGCCGCGCAGCAGGTGGTACTCCTCGCCGGCCTCGACCTGGAGGGTCGCGCGCGGGTCGCGCTCCAGGTTGCGGGTCTTCTGCGACTTGGCGAACGTCCACGCCCAGATCTCGGCGCGCGCCGGCCGGGCCGCTGTCGCGCACGACGAACCACAGCGGCATCAGGTGCGGCCAGCCGGACGTCCCGTTCGTCGCGCAGGTGACGGTCCGCGACTCGTCGAGGAACGCGACGACCTCCGTCGGCGGTCATCCGGATCTGCTCGCGGCGCGCCGCTCACTGGAGCCCTGGTCGCTCAGGCGCGTGCGCACGTGCGTGCAGCCGGCGCACGGCGGCGAGCACCGCGACGCGCGCGTCCTCGGGCTCGAGGACGGCGGCGTCGCCGGCCTCCTTGAGCATCTCGCGCACGAGCCAGTCGACGCCCGCGAAGCTCAGCTCGACGACCACCGAGCCGTCGGCCAGCTCCTGCGCGACCGTGCGCTCCTCGCGCGCCCAGCGGGCGCGCTCGGGGGAGATCCAGACGCGCGCGCGTGCGCGAGGCCGGGACCTCGCCGGTCTTCGGCCAGCCCTCGACGTCGGCGGCCGGGTCGACCTCGGGCCGCGGCGTGAAGCCCTTGCGCGGTGACCTCGCGCGTGGCGCACGCGGTCCAGGCGGAAGTGGCGCACGTCGTCCTTCTCGGGGTCGAAGGTCGCCGACGTACCAGCCCTCGCGCCCGTTGACGAGCGCGTACGGCTCGACGACACGCTGCGGTGAACTCGTCCTCGTTGGCCTTGTAGTAGTCGAGCTTCACGAGCTTGCGGTCGGCGATCGCGCGTGAGACGACGCGGGCGATCGCCGAGTCGTCGGCGCCCGCTTCGGCGACCTGCAGGCCCTGCTCGAGCGGGTCGGCGCCGAGCGCCGCTGACGATCTTCTCGCGCGCGGACTGCAGCGCGCCCTCCGGCAGGTGGTCGCCGATCAGGTCGATCGCCGCGATCAGCGCCTTGGCCTCGACGGGCAGCAGCCGCGCGGGGCGGTCGAAGTTGTCCGAGTAGGGCTCGGGGTCGACTTCGATCGTGCCGTCGTCGTGGACCTCCGCGTAGAGCACGTACGAGCCGCCGCCGAAGTTCACGACGTTGAGGACGTTGATGTCCTCGCGCAGCTCGGCCTCGGTCACCTGCACGCTCTCGCAGACGTCGTCGAGGCCCGAGGCGCTCGCCGGCGCGGCCGGCGGCGATCAGGACGGACGCCAGCGTCACGAGGCGCGCGAAGCGCTCCGGGCGGATGGCCGCCTCGCGCTTGACGCGGCCCTCGGGCTCTTCGGGCTGGTAGGCGCTGGAGCGCACGCCGGCGGGTGCGAGCGCCGCCAGGTCGCGGCTCGCCGTCGTGGCGGCGCTCGATCAGCGCGATGCCGCTCAGTCCGCCTCGGCGACGAGCTCGGGCGGCGCGATGATCCGCGCGTGGTCGCCCAGGCCGAGCACCCACGAGATCAGCTGGCGCGCGGAGGCATAGCGGCGTCGGCGATCACGATGTCGCCGTCGTCCCGGCCGGGCGAATCTCGCCGAAACGGCCGAAGTGGCGTTCGACCTGCCACGCGAGGCGCTCGGAGACGAGCACCTCGGCGACGCCCGCCTGCTCGCCGAACTGCCATTCGGCGCGGGTCGCGTAGGACCGCGGGTCGAAGCTCTCGTCGCGCTTGAAGTCGTGCTCGGCCTTCGTCGCGTAGGCGACCTTGCCGCGGATCCGCGAGAGGCGGAACACGCGGATGTCCTTGCGCTCGTGCGAGTGGCCGAGCAGGTAGAACTGCCCGCTGCGGAACAGCAGGTGGTAGGGGTCGACCTTGCGCGAGGACGTCTCGTCGCGCTCCATCGTGTAGTAGTCGAAGGTGATCGTCTTCTGGCGGAAGATCGCCGTCTCGACCTTCGCGAGGCGCTGCGAGAGGTCGTGCCCGCCGGCCGATGCGGTGATGCCCAGCGCGAGCGATCGCTGCTCGGGGGCGCCGAGCGGGCTCGGGCGCCCCCAGGTGATCTGCTGCAGCGCCAGGCGCAGCGGCTCGGCGTACGCGAACTCGCCGTCGAGCAGGTTCAGCGCGAACTGCAGCGACGGCGAGCTCCTCGTCCGTGAACGCGATCGCCGGGAGGTGGAAGTTCTCCGGGCGCAGCGAGTAGTTCTCCTGCTCGGCGGCCCCGTCGGCGGGGCGGTCGACGGTCAGCTGGATGCCGAGCGACTCCAGCTCGGCGCGATCCGCGTAGAAGCGCCGCGCGAACGCGTCCTCGTTCATCCCGCTGTAGCCCTCGACGTCGCGGCGGATCTCCAGGGCCGTGACGGGCCGGCGCTCGGCCATCAGGTACGAGATCAGCGAGAGCTGCCGGATGAGCTTCTCTGTGTCCTTCGCCATCGGCGGTTCACAATAGAGGGAGACGGCGCGAGAAGCGCCCAGAGCGCGCTTTCCGCCCGGACTTTGCGCAGGTTCTACGCGGCTGGGCGCTGCTGCTGCGCCGCCGGGAGCCGTCGGCCGGCTCGCCGGCGCCGCTCGGCGGCCCGAAGTACGCGCCCCCGCCGATCGCGCGGTCGAACGAGCGACCACTCGGCGCCCGGCGCCAGCTCCTTCTCGAGCCGGTCGAAGCTGCCCAGCCGACCGCCGAGGTTGTCGATCATGTGGACGAGCGTCGCCTCGCGCGTCGCCGGGGACGACGGGGCTGCCGTGCTCGAGCGAGCCGTGGTGGCTGAGGATGATGTGGCCGACGGCCTGGGCGAGGTCCGCGGGGAAGCCGGCGATGTCCTCGATCTCGCGCCGGATGCGGTAGTACCCGAGCGGGATCTCACCCTGCAGGCGACCGGCGTCGGTGAGATCGATCGCGGCCGGATCGGCCGTGTACGCCTCGAGCTTGCCGATGTCGTGCAGCAACGCGCCGGTGACGGCGACGTCGCGGTCGATCCCCGGGAACGTCGCGCTGATCGCGCTGACGGCCTGCGCGACGGACAGCGAGTGCTCGAGCAGCCCGTGCTCGTAGGCCTGGTGGTAGTGCTTGGCCGCGGGCGCGCGCCGGTAGAGCTCCCACGTCGCGGTGCCCTCGCCGAGCACGCGGTCGAGCAGCATCCGCAGGTGCGGGTTCTGGACCGTCCCGACGAGCTGGCGCAGGTCGGCCTCCATCGCGCTCGGCCGGGCCGCGGCGGGCCCGTCGAGCAGGTCCGCCAGGTCGTAGCTGCCCGGCTGCGCCGGCGCCGAGGCCGCGCAGCCGGAACTGCGGGCCGAACTTCGGATGGACCTCGTACCGCGGCGCGCACGTGCAGCGGCGTGCCCTGCCGGCAGGTCTCACGCAGCCTCGGCGACGTCGTCCCAGACCATCGCGACGGCGGCGCCGGTGCGGTCGCCGAGCGTCAGGCGCAGGTACGGGTCGCCGCCGGCCTTCGTGCGCACCTCGGCGGCGCGGACCAGGAGCACCTGGTCCACTTCCATGCCATCGGTGAGATCCCGCACGAGCATGGGCCGAACGGTAGGGGCGTGGGCGGACGGTTCTGTAACGATGCGCATGGCGACGGATCTGTAGTCCACCGACGACGAGAGGATCTGACAGATGGCGCGCACGGCGATCATCACGGGCGGCACAGGAGGGCTGGGGGCGGCCGTCACGCGGCGCTTCCTGAACGACGGCTGGCGGCTCGTCGTCCCGTGGGTCCACGAGCGCGAACTCGAGCGGGTGGAGCGCCACGATGCGCTCGAGCTCGTCCGGGCCGACCTGCTCGACGCGGACGCCGTGGCCGCCGTCGCCGCCGCGGCGGGCACCGACCTGCGCGCCGTCGTGAACCTCGTCGGGGGCTTCGCGGCCGGAGGTCGGGTGCACGAGACGCCCGTCTCCGACCTGGAGGACCAGCTGCGCCTGAACCTCGTCCCGGCCTGGCTCGTCACCGCCGCCGCGCTCCCGGCGATGCTCGCCGCCGGCGAGGGCTCGATCGTCTGCGTCTCCTCGCGCACCGCGCTGAAGCCGTTCTCGGGCGGCGCCGCCTACTCCATGGCCAAGGGCGCGGTGCTCGGCTTCGTCGATGCGCTCGACGTCGAGTACGCCGGCGACGGCATCCGCGCGAACGCCATCCTCCCGTCGGTGATCGACACTCCCGCCAACCGCGCGGCGATGCCCGACGCGGATCCGTCGACCTGGGTGACGGCGGATCAGCTCGCGGCCACGATCGCGTTCCTCTGCTCGCCCGACGTCCGCCGCCACCAGCGGCGCCCACATCCCGGTCTACGGAAAGGCCTGACCATGCCGCTCGCCCGTCGCAAGGAGCCCCTCCAGACGCCGCTGGCCGACATGCGCCGGCTGCGCGCGGGGATCGACCTCGGCGGGACGAAGATCGAAGCGCTGATCCTCGACGACGCGCACAGCGTGCTCGGACGGGCGCGCGCGGAGACGCCGCACGAGGGCGGGCCGGAGGCGGTCGTCGACGCGCTCGCCGCAGCGCTGACCGAGGCACTCGCGTCGGCCGGCGGCAAGCCGGCGGAGCTGCAGGGCATCGGCGTCGGATCGCCCGGCGCGGTCGACGACACGACCGGCACCGTGGCCGACGCCGGCAACCTGCCCGACTGGGTCGAGCCCTACCCGCTCGCCGCGGAGCTCTCGAAGCGGGTCGGCGGCGTGCCGGTGCACCTGGGCAACGACGTGAGCGTCGCGGTCGAGGCCGAGTACCGGCTCGGCGCCGGGGCAGCCCTACGACTCGCTGCTCGGCGTGTGGTGGGGCACCGGCGTCGGCGGCGGCCTCGTGATCGGGCGCGAGTCCTTCCACGGACGCGGCTACGCGGGCGAGTTCGGCCACATCGTCGTGCAGCGCGGCGGCGCCCTCTGCGGCTGCGGCAACCGTGGCTGCGTCGAGGCCTACGCGGGGCGCAAGTTCATGGAGGGCTGGGTCCACCGCCAGCAGGCCAAGGGTTACGACACCGAGCTCTTCAAGATCATGCGCAAGCGCGAGCGCGACCGGCTGACGAGCGGCGTGTGGTGGCGCGGGGTGCGCGACGAGGATCCGCTCGCGCTGCGCGCGATGGAGCGCGCGATCCTGGCGCTCGGCGCGGGCATCGCGTCCGCGGTGAACCTGCTGGACCTGCCGGCGGTCGTGGTCGGCGGCGGGATGGGGGAGCGCTTCTTCGCCACGCACGGTGCGCAGATCGAGCAGGCCATGCACCAGAACCTCTTCCGGCCGTCGAGCCCACCGGTGCTGCTCGCCACCAAGCTCGGCGACGACGGCGGCGCGATCGGTGCATCACTGCTGGTCGGCGCCCGAGCGCCGGGGTCGGGTGGCTGATGGCGACGCTCCGCCAGCCGCTCTTCGAGCATCGCCTCGAGCTGTCGGGGTATGGCACGCGCGTCCTGGAGCTCGAGGGCGGCGGCCCGCCGTTGCTGCTGATCCACGGCTACGCCGATTCGGCGGACACCTGGCGGCTGACGCTCGAGCGCCTGTCGCGCGCGGGCCAGCGGGCGGTCGCGATCGATCTGCCCGGGCTTCGGCGAGGCCGACGGGCTGCAGCCCGGGCCGGTCATCGAGCAGTACGACGCGTTCGTCGGCGCGGCGGTCGCTATGCGGGGGAGGACGGCGAGGCCGTCGTCGTCGCCGGGAACTCGCTCGGCGGCCTGATGGCCCTGCGGGTGGGCGCGCGCGACGACGTGCAGGTGCGCGGCGTCGTCCCGGTCGCGCCGGCCGGGCTGGACATGCCGCGCTGGTTCTCGCTGATCGAACGCGACCTCGTCGTTCGCGGGCTGCTCGGGTCGCCGGTGCCGCTCCCGCAGCCGTTCGTGCGGACCGCGGTCGGCGAGGCCTATCGCCAGCTCGCGTTCGCGGAGCCTCGGGCGATCTCCGCCGACATCGTGCGGATGTTCACTCGGCATCACCCGGACGCGCGCAGCGTGCGGCACTTCCTGGACGTCGGCAGGCGGATGCTGCCGGAGCTCGCGATGGACGAGAACGAGCTCGCGCGCATCGACGTCCCGGTGCTGCTCGTCTGGGGAGATCGCGACCGCATGGTCAGCCACCAGGGCGCACGCCACGTCCTGGCCGCGCTGCCCGAGCGCACGCTATGAGGAGCTGACCGGCTGCGGCCACTGTCCCGCAGCTCGAGCGCCCCGACGCATTCACCGATCTGCTGCTGTCGTTCCTAGACTGAGGGTGCCCATGGAGTTGCTCCCGAGCCCGGATCGCGTCGGAAACGCCGCCGCCAACGCCTTCGACATGGTCTTCCGCGGCGGCGTCGCGGACCTGCGCCGCACGCCCGCGGTGATCATCGACGAGGCGCCCAAGCGCGTCGTCTACCGCTACCTGGCACGCGACGACGAGCCTCAGCACGACCTGCCGGTGCTGCTCGTGCCGCCGCTGGCCGCGCCGACGATCAGCTTCGACCTGCGCCGTGGCTGCTCGCTGGCCGGGCACCTGATCGCGATGGGGCATCCCACGTATCTCGTCGAGTACGGCTCGATCGCCTTCTCCGACCGTGACCTGGGCCTCGAGTTCTGGGTGCGCGACGTGCTCCCGAACGCGATCCGCAAGGTCAGCGAGGACGCGGGCGGGCGTCCCGTGCAGCTGCTCGGGTGGTGCCTGGGCGGCATCATGTCGCTGCTCTCCGTCGCAGCGGATCCCACGCTGCCCGTCGCCTCGGTCGCGACGGTCGCGGCACCGTTCGACTTCACGCACGTCCGCATGGCGGCCCCGATCCGCGCTGCGGGCAACGTCACCAACGGCTTCCTGGGAACGGCGCTGTACCGCACGATGGGCGGCGCCCCCGCCCCGCTGGTCAAGTGGGCCTTCCAGCTGACGTCGATCGACAAGTACGTCACCAAGCCGATCGCGATCGCCACGCATCTGCACGACCGCGACTTCCTCGCGCAGATCGAGGCGGTCGACAACTTCATGGACCACATGCACGCCTACCCGGGACGCACGATGGGGCAGCTCTACCACCGCTTCTTCCGCGTGAACGACCTGGCCGACGGAACGCTCGAGCTGGCCGAGGGCGACGGCGAGATCCGCCTGGCGGACGTGCGCGTGCCCGTGCTCGCGATCGCCGGCGCGGCGGACGTGCTCGCTCCGCGGGCCGCCGTCCACCATGTCGGCCCGCTGCTCGAGAACGCGCCTGAGGTCCGCCTCGAGACCGCGCCCGGCGGGCATCTGGGCGTGCTGGCGGGTCGCAGCGCCGCGAAGACGACGTGGACCTGGGTCGACGAGTTCTTCGCGGAGACCGCGAAGCGCCGGCAGCGCCCTGCGCTGCGCGTCGTGGCCTGATGGTTCTGCGTCTTCAGTTGCGCTGAACGCTCGCTTGCGTTCGCGTTGAAGCTCCGCCACTACCCTCGATGCCCGGATGAACGACCTTCTTCGCGCCCGCCGGCTTGCCGCCGCCGGCCTTCTCCTCGCCCTCGCCTGTCTGCCCGCCTCAACCGCCGCGGCACAGGACGTGCCGCGCATCCCGGACAACGTCTCGGTCGCGGGCGTCGACGTCTCGGGGCTGACCGTCGCCCAGGCCACCGCGACGCTCAAGGCACGACTGACGCCGGGCCTGACCCGTCCGGTCGTCGTGTTCGCCGCAGGGCGGCGGTTCTCGATGCCCGGCGGGGACGCCAAGGTGACCCTCAGCCTGGGCGCGGCCGCGAATGCCGCACTCGTCGCGACGGCGTCGCCGGCTGACGTCTCGGGCGGAGGGGCCGCGGCCGGGACGGAGATCCCGGTGGCGGCACGGCACTCGAAGCTCGCGGTGAAGGCGTTCGTCGCGAAGGTCGCCGCCGGCGTCTACCGCGCACCGCGCGACGCGAGCGTGACCTTCGGCCTGCGCCGCCAGCGCGTGCACCGCGCCAAGCTCGGCATCGCCGTCGACCAGGCCGTCCTGACCGCGAAGATCGCCGCCGCGCTCGACGATCCGACCGCCTCGCGGTCGATCACGCAGCGCGTCTCGACCGTCTATCCGCAGACGAACGCGAACGACCTGCGCGTCCGCTACGGCACCGTGATCACCGTCAGCAAGGCCGAGTTCAAGCTGCGCGTCTTCAAGCGCCTGAAGTTCAGCAAGAGCTACCAGGTGGCCGTCGGCCAGCCCGCCTACCCGACGCCCGAAGGACGCTTCAGCATCCAGGACAAGCAGATCGACCCGGTCTGGTCGGTGCCGAACAGCCCCTGGGCCGGCGAGCTCGGCGGGTCGACGGTCGCCGGCGGCAGCGCCGCCAACCCGCTGAAGGCACGCTGGATGGGCATCACGGACGGCGTCGGAATCCACGGCACGGGCGAGGACTACTCGATCGGCAGCGCCGCGTCGCACGGCTGCATCCGCATGCACGTCGCCGACGTCAAGGACCTGTACCCCCGCGTCCCCGTCGGCGCGACGGTGATCATCCGCTAAAAGGCGCACTGAATTGCCATGTTCCACGACACGCGAGTGTGGTATTCCATACAGCGTCGTGAACATGCTCGAGGCACCTGAACCGCTCGATCCCGCGGCGATGCCGCGAAACGAGTACCTGAAGGCGTCGCCGCCGATGTTCCGCGCATCGTGGCTGGACCGGATCACGCGCGTCCACGTCGCGGTCGTCCCGCTCATCTTCGTGCCGGTGATCCTGCTCTTCGCGGGGTACGCCCTGCGCGAGATCACGTGGTACGAGGGGCTGGTCTGGGCGATCGCGGGGTACGTGATCTGGACGCTGACCGAGTACTGGCTGCACCGCGTCGTGTTCCACTTCGAGCCGGACCACGGCGTCGGGCGGCGCATCCACTGGATGATCCACGGCGTCCACCACGACCATCCGAACGATCCGCTGCGGCTCGTCATGCCGCCGTCCGCGTCGATTCCGCTGGGGCTGGTCTTCGTCTTCGGCTTCCAGGCGATGCTCCCGTTCGCGCAGGCCTGCGCGCTGTCGGCCGGCTTCTTCGCCGGGTACCTCGCGTACGACATGACCCACTACTACGTGCATCACCGGCGGCCCAAGGGCCCGGTGGGCCGCAAGCTGCGCGAACTGCACATGCGCCATCACTTCCAGGACCACGACCGGGGCTACGGCGTCAGCGCCCCGTGGTGGGACCACGTGTTCGGGACGGCTCCCGAGGACCGGCAGGATCAGGAGCGGTCGCCGCGCGCCGACGGGCGCGGCGTCCGAGGCGTCGTCCGGCGCCCCGCGGCGGACTGGCCTCGGCACGGGCGCGGTCGATGCCACCGTGTTCGAGCGCGGCCAGCGGCGAGTCGCCGGCCCATACGATGCGGCCGTGGCGGCGGACGACGGCGCGCAGCGTTCCGCCGAGATGCTCGAGCGCCCCGGGCACGTTGCGGCGCTCGGCGGGAAGCGGCACGGGCAGGACGTGGGCGTTCCCCAAGGGCGCGGACCCCTCGATCTCGACGCTCCAGCGCGCCCCGCGTCCGCGCATCGACCAGGTCTCGTCGGTCACCCGCGCGCTGACCGGTGAGACGACGGGATCTCCGAGGCGGATCAGCGTGCCGTCGGGGAGTCGCACGACGATCGCGGTGATCTCCCGGCGCAGCGGGCCGGCCTGGACGATGCCACCGGCGAACGCGACGCAGACCCCGGGCTCGTCGAAGCCCTGAGCCTGGCCCCACCACCATGCCTCGGGAAAGCCGCCGCGACCCCAGTTCTTCTCGCAGTAGACCGTCGCCCCGTCGAGATCCCAGACGTCGTCGCCGAGGATCGCGCGACCCTCGGCCCGGCCGCCGAGCAGCCACGGGTGCCAGTACTGATTGAGGGCCGGGATCACGTGGAAGACGCTCGACCCGCCGAAGCTGCGGCGCGACCAGCCGACCGGATCGTGGATGCGCACGTCGAGTCGGGCGTCGGGACCCAGGTCGACGGCGATCCGGTCCTGACGCCCCGAGAACGCCGCGCCGGCGAAGGCGCCCATCCGATCCGGGTCGGCGCTCGCCTCGCGGGTGGGCGGTGGTGCGCAGGAATCCGTTCGGATGGCCGGCGAGGCCGAGCGTCGCCCAGGACTCGCCGTCGCGATCGCGGTTGACGCCGATCAGGGCGATCACGACGCGCCCGCGGGCCGGATCGGTGAAGCGCCAGAAGTAGCCCTCCATCGAGACGCCGTGGTAGGGCAGTGGATCTCCGAAGGGCAGGTCGGCACCCGTGGCGCGGTAGGCGGCGTGCAGCGCGGTCGTCGGAGCCACGGGGCGACTGTACGCACATCCAACGCGGCAGGACCGTCAAAGTGGGCGCGCAACTCCGCGCCCGCCGCGGGTTCAAGCTCGCGTCCCCTGGGAAGGAAACTCAACCATGCACGTTCGTTCGCGCTCCGTAGCGCTCCTCGCACTGACCATCTCCGTCTTCGTCGTGTTCGTCTCCGCGGCACAGGCGAGCCGCCCCTGGCGTCTCGACCGGCGGTGCCACCAAGATCAGCCCGCAGTCCGCGACGCTGACGGGCAGCGTCAACGCCAAGGCGAAGGCCACCGTCTACTTCTTCCAGTACGGCCCGACGGCCGCCTACGGCCTGCAGACGCCGGAGATCGCCGCCGGCTCGCGCAACGCCGCCGTCGGCGCGGCGTCCGACGTGATCGGGCTGACCGCCGCGACGACCTACCACTACCGCCTGATCGCGCGCAACGCGGACGGCACGACGACCGGCGGCGACCGCTCGTTCAAGACCGCCAACCAGCCGCTCGGGTTCTCGCTGGGCGGCGAACTCCGAACCCGGTGCCGTTCGGCTCCCCGGTGAGCGCTTCAGGGCGTGCTCTCGGGCACCGGGAACGCCGGCCGCCAGGTCGTGCTGCAGCAGAAGCCGTTCCCGTACACCACGGCGTTCGCGACGGTCGGGAACCCGCAGGTGACGGGCAGCAGCGGCGCCTTCGCGTTCCCGCTGCTCGGCGTCACGACCAACACGCAGTACCGGGTGATCAGCACCGGCGGCAAGACGGTGACGAGCGAGATCGTGACGCTGGGCGTCGCCGTCCGCGTGACGACGAAGGTCAGCTCGCACCACGTGCGTCGCGGCGGGCACATCAGGTTCTCGGGCACGGTCCGGCCGGCCAAGGTCGGTGCGCTGTTCTCGATCCAGAAGCTGAACTCCAAGGGCGCCTGGGTGACCGTCGCCGGCGGGGTCTCGACGGGCGGCGGCACGACGTTCAGCCGCTACTCCAAGCGCGTCAAGATCCGCCGCGGCGGCAGCTACCGCGTGTTCATGGGCGTCGCGGACGGCTTCCAGGTGTCGAGCATCGGAAGCACGATCAGCATCAAGACCCACAGGTAGAGGCGCGAGACGATCCGTCGTTCGCCGTGCACGTCGCGGACGTGCAGCTCGAACCCGAGCCGCTGGACGCCGGGCAGGTCGTCGAGGGTTCGCCCGCGACGGCCGCCCGCGTCCTGTGGGCGTCGGCGGACGGGCGGATCGAGCGCGGGGTGTGGGAGATCACGCCCGGCGTCGTGACCGACGTGGAGGCCGACGAGCTGTTCGTCGTGCTCTCGGGCCGGGCGACGATCGAGGTCCAGGACGGGCCGACCCTCGAGGTCGGCCCGGGCGACGCCGGCGGTTTCTGCGCGCCGGCGACCGCACGGTCTGGCGCGTGCACGAGACGCTGCGCAAGGTGTTCCAGATCACGAACCCGGCGTAGCCGGAATCGGCGGATCTCAGCCGCCGAAGGCGCCCGCTGAGCAGCGCGAGCATCTCACCCGCGCCCCCGCTCGGGGTGCCGCCGGCGTCGCTGAACCCGATCTCCAGGTGCGGCCCCGTCGAGATGCCGACGATGCCGGCGCCGATCTCACCGATCACCTGCCCCGCCCCGACGTGCGTGCCGACGGCGACGGCGCCGCCGGGCCCGGCGTGCCCGTAGTACACGTACCGCCCGTCGTCCAGGTGCAGCACGGGTGCCCATGCGCCGAAACCCCCGATCCCGTGCAGGACCACCGTCCCGGAGCCGACGGCGAGCAGCGGCGTGTGCGCGGGAGCGGTGATGTCGACGCCCTGGTCGAGGCTCCAGGTCCCGGGCGGTGACGCTGTGCCGGCCGGCAGCGGGAACGCGAAACCACCCCCATGGAGCACGGCTCCCGGACCGACCGGAGCGGCCTGCGAGCGCTGACGGGCCTGGACGCTCGTGAGGTCGGCCTGCAGCGCGATCGCCGCGGCGCGATCGCGCGCCAGGCTGCGCGGATCTGCGGTCGCGCGCGGTCACCAGGCGGTCGCGGCGGCGCAGGACCGCGAGTCGCAGCGTGTCGATCTGGTTGCGCTCGGCGAGCATCGCCTTCGTGCCGGCCTGCGCGCGCACCTGCAGGCTCCCGAGCGTGGTCGCCAGCTGGATCACCCTGATTCGCGCACGGCGATCGTTGCGGACGACCTCGTCGTCGCGCTGCTGGATGCGCCGGAAGAACGCCGCACGGTCGAGCAGGTCGGCGAAGCCGTTCGAGTTCATGATCACGCTGATCATGTCCGGCGGGTTGTTCTCGTACTGCGCGACGAGGTTGGCGGTCAGCGCGGCGTCCGCTCGGCGCATGCGCAGCTCGAGGATCACGAGATGTGCGCGCGCAGCGCGCAGGCGGGCCTGCAGCGACGCCAGGCGGGCACGCTCGGCGTCGAGCCGCGCCTGGACCCGGGCCACCCGTGCGTCGACCTGTGCGAGCGAGCCCTGCACGGCCGCGATCCGCCGGTTCTCGGCGGCGATGCTGCGGCGCAGCCGCCGCTCGGACTGCTGGTGGGACGCCAGGCGCGCCGGCAGCGGCGCGGCGGCCTGCACAGGCAGAACCTGCACGGCCGCGAGGCCCGCAACGAGACACCCCAGCGCGGCTCGGGCCTTCATCCTCATCAGTCTCGCCCCAGGAGCGGTCCGGACCAAGCGCTGCGAGCGAGCGTGCAGCGGCAATCGAGGCGCCGGCGGGCCGGCCGCGATCTCGGCGGGCGACCGTTGTCACAACTTCGCCCGTGAGCCCCCTGATCAGTGGAACGACCATCTGGCACGAGGGAGGACGAGGTGCGTCGCAGCGTTCGTTGTGTACCGGGTCAGGCCATCGTCGTCGGCATCGCCGCCGTCGTCGTCTTGGGAGGCTGTGGCTCGTCGTCGCGGCACGTCACCGCTGGCGGCTGACACGCCGGCGCGCGCTCCGGTGCGGACCGAGACTGTCGCTTCGGCCATTCCCGCCGGGCGGGTTGCGGAGCCGACGATCGCCGGTGTGCGCCAGGCCATCGAGCGCCATCGCCTCGGCGGAGCCCGGATGGTCGTGACCTGCTCGATCGGCGGCCGGCTGTACGCCGTGTGTCCGAAGTACACCCCCATCTCGGGCAATCCTCCGGCGCTCGTCGAATACGTGCGCCGCCACCACATCCTCGTCGGCTACGCGTCGCACTGCCTCCGCCCTCGAGGCGCTCCCGCGACTCTCCGCGGGGTCCGGCGGCGACTGGTTCGTCGTCGGGCCGGCGGCGCTCCGGATTCCCGGCGTGCCGGTGGCCGACCGCGCGCGGGTGCGCCGGTCGATCGCGCTCGAGGCACGAGAGCCGGTCGAGCCACCGACGTTCGGTCAGGTCCGGCGGATGGCGCGGTCCTTCGGGATCGGGCCGCTCCGGTCCTGTTCGACTCGCCGGCGCGGCGTGCGCCGCTGCCACGATCCCGAGACAGAGCCATACGCGCTGTCCGAGCTCACGCAGGAGGCGACGGCCGTCCCCGACGTGTCGTTGTTCGGCTACTCGACGGCCGCTGCCGCACGCGAAGCCCGTGACGGCATGCAGGCCGCCGCTCCCGGGAAGCGACTGGTTCGTCGCCGGGCGCACGCTCATCGTCGCCGGGCGCGCATGGATCTCGAGCCTGCTGCGCAGCACCCTGGGCGTCCCGGTGAACGGCTTCCAGCCGAATCCCGGCATCGCACCGGCGCTCTACAACGGGTATGAGGTCTTCCGTCGCCGGGCCCACGCGCAGGAGCGGCTCCCCGCGGAGCTGCGGGGAGCATCCCTGCCGGGTCGCCGGCAGGGCATCGTCGTCGATCCGGCCCAGGCACGGAGCATCGGCGGCATCGAGACGGAGATCGGCGCGTGGGCGATTCCGGGACCGCACGGCGTCTGCGTCGCGGTCGTCTCGCGCGACCCGGCGCGCACCGGCTTCTCCAGCTCGTCCTCGTGCGCGGGGCCACGCGAGCTCGGCGCGCTCGCGAGCGGACGACGGTCACTGGGAGTCGTCGTCACGATCACGGCGCCCACCGCAGCGCACACCGGAGCGGCACGCGTGGTTCCTGGTGCCCGACGGCACCACGGCCCTGCGTTCCGTGTCCGAGAACAGCTACGGCAACGGCGCAGACGTCGTCGTCGCCGGCCCGCCCGCCGGCCGGCCGTTGACGTTCCGGTGGCGGACCGTCAACGGGACGACTGCCGGGACGAACGGCTCGTGCGGCACCCCCGGATCACCTCCGTGCTGAACCGCGACGATCACCCCGTGAAGCGCGGCGTCGCGGTCACGGTGGTCGTCTGGAACCGGATGGAGTTGCGCACGTTGCGGATGAGCGCGGCGTGGACGAGGAACTGCGCCTTGCCGGGAGTCACCGCGATCGGGGACACGAACGCCTTCTTGACCGACGAGTAGCAGCGGAACCGTGTCGGGATCCGTCCCTCGAAGACGGTCGTTCCGCTCGTCCGGCGTGCCCGCGCCACGCGCCCGGTGCACTTCAGATGGCGCGCCGGGATCTCGCGGACGAGGTCGACCGTGTACCTGCTCGGCTTCAGGGATATCGCCACGATCGTCACCGGCTCGCCGGTCTGCACCTGCTTGGGCGCACGGATCAGGCGGCCGTCGCCGGTCGCCCCGAGGGCCAGCGAGGCGAGCAGCGCGGTGAGCGCCGCCGCCCCCAGAAGGCTCAGCCCGAGCGGGCGGGTGAGCGGTCGCACTCTCCTGCGGTCACGACGCATCGCGCCGACCTCCTCGGATCGCTTCCAGACGAACAGGGACGACACCATCCCACCGCGCGGCGCGGCGTGCGGCATCCGTAGAAACAGCGGAGCCCTACGGGCGCTGCCTGCACGCCGCCGGCGACGGCGTGCTGCGCAGGAACTTCTCGAACGCGACCGGACGTGACGTCATGACGCCGTCCGCGCACCAGGCGACGAGGTTGCGCCAGCTCGACGGCGCGTCCGGGTCGCCGTCGCCGAACCAGTTCTGCCAGGCGTAGCCGGCCTTGTGGGCGCGGGCGACGTACTCCGGTCGTCGTGACTGTCAGCAGGCTGCCGCCGAACACGTAGGTGATCGGCACCTGGAACGCTGCGACGCCGAGTCCGGGCGAGCCGCCGGCGAGCAGGAACGACGCGATGCCGTCGACGCCGGGGGCGACCGGCAGCTTGGGCACGAGCGAGTGGAACAGGTCGACGGCCTGCTGCTTGAACGAGACGACGATCAGATCGCGCCGCTTCGTGTTCTTCAGCAGGCGAGCGAGCACGCGCGCGTTCGTCAGGTACTCCGAGATGTCCTCGGCCTTCGTGCGGCCCTTGATCTCGATGTTCGTCGGCACCTTCGGGAACGGCGGCGAGCACGTCCTTCAGCGTCGCGACGCGGAAGTCGGCGGCGGTGAAGCCCTTCGGAGGCTTGCGCTTCCCGGTCGCGATCCCGCGGAAGACGTACGCGGACGCGGGCTTGTCCTTGGCGTAGTGCGGCGCGCTCTTGGAGAACCAGTAGGCGGCGTCGAGCTTCTTGATCTGCTTCAGCGTGTGGGACTCGATCGTGCCCGTGCCGTTGGTCGAGTTGTCGAGCGTCGTGTCGTGGCGCGACGACGACCTGGCCGTCCTTGGTGACGCCGACGTCGAGCTCGAGCATGTTCGCCCCGGCCTTCAGAGCGTTCTTGAACGCGTACATCGTGTTCGACGGGAACTCGTCCTCACCGCCCTGGTGGGCGATGTTCCACGGGCGCGACTGGCGCCACGGATTGGTCGCGGAGAGCGCGGGCGCCGCGGCGAAGGCGAGCAGTGCGGCGACGAGGATCGGAAGGACGAGCAGGCGCTGGAGCATCGACCGAGGGTAAACGGTCAGTTGCCGAAGCGGCGCAGTTCGCGCAGCGCGAGCGCGCCGAAGACGATCGTCATGCCGGTCAGCGCGAGCAGCCCGGGCCACGTGTGCTCCCAGCTCGGCGGGATTCCGGCGACGGTCGCCTGACGCGCCATCTCGAGCACGTAGGTGACCGGGTTGTACTTCGCGAACGTCGCGAGCCAGCCGCTGAGCAGCACCAGCGGCGTATAGGCGGTCGACAGGAAGACGGCGATGAAGACGCCGTTCTGGATCAGCGGACCGACCTGCTGGCTGCGCGCGCGCATCGCCAGCGTCGTGCCCCACAGCCCCGCGATCGCACAGAACCACAGCGCGGCCACGTACAGGGCGAGGACCCCCAGGACGCCGCCGGAGATCCCGGCGCCGATCAGCAGGCCGACCGTCAGGATCGTCGTCGCGGGCACGAACGAGCGGGTCATCGCCGCCGGCGATCGGCCCGACCAGCAGCAGCGGACGCGGTGCCGGCGAGGTGAGCATGCGGTCGAACCAGCCCTGCTCGATGTCGCGGGCGAGGTTCGCGCCCGCCGCGCCGCCCGCGAAGCCGGCGCCCTGCAGGCACGCCAGCGGCACGATCCACGAGAGGTACGACGTCGTCGGAAAGCCGTCGAGATGCGTCAGGCGGCCGAACTGGCCGGCGTTCCCGAGCAGGAAGACGATCGGGGCGATCGTCGTCGGCAGCAGCGCGCCGCGGACGCGCACGACCTCCATCAGGCCGCGCCGCCACATCGCCCGGCTGACGCCGGCGGCGTAGACCAGCGAGCTCACAGCGACCGCAGCCTCGATCGCATGGCGAGGACGGCGACTCGTGGTCGACGACCGCCAGACCGGCGGCGACCAGCAGGCCGAGCCACGGGTCGCCGAGCACCGACGTCCCGTGCAGCGCCGCGCGCATGCCCTCGACGACGTACGTGAGCGGGTTGAACGGCGCGATCGCGTGCATCGCCGGCGCCAGCAGGGCGCGCGGGAAGAACGCGGGTGCCGTGAACAGCAGCATGAAGACGAGCGGGAACAGGTTCTGCAGCAGCGACAGCGAACCGGTGCGCAGCGCGATCGCGGCGGCGAACCCGCCGAGGCCCGCCGCCGTCAGCGACGCGATCGCGATCGTCAGCAGCACGCCGCCGACGCCGCCCTCGTAGCGCGCTCCGAAGACGAAGGCGACGGTCAGGAAGAAGGCCGCCTGGGGGATCGCGAGCGCGGCCGTGCCGGTGACGCGGCCCGAGCACGAGGCTGGCGCGCTGCACCGGCGCGGTCAGCAGCCGGTCGAAGAATCCGCCCTCGATGTCGGAGGCCAGCGAGATGCCCGCGGTCAGGCCGAGCAGCAGCGTGCCCTGGACGAGCGTGCCGGCGACCACGAAGCCGACGTACGAGCCGGTGCTCGGGAAGCCGGGGAGGTTGCGCGCCGCCGACGTGCCGCTCGCGACGACGGCCAGCAGGATCAGCGGCAGCAGGAACGTGGGCAGCAGGAACTGCGCGCGGCGCGTCTGGATCAGCAGGGCACGCACCGCGAGCGCGATGACCACGCGCGCCTGGACGGCGGCGTCGCGGTCGGCGACGGCGACGCTCACGCGGCGTCGTCCTCGGCGGGATGGCCGGTGACGGCGAGGAACACGTCGTCGAGGGTCGGGCCCTCGACCTCGACCGTCTCCACCTCGATGCCCGCCTCGTCGAGCGTGCGGACGATCGGCGCGATCGCGCGCGCGCCGGCCGGCGGTGCGCAGCACGAGGCCGCCGCTGCGTCCGTCGCCGCACCCGCCGTAGGCGGCGCAGCAGCGCGCGTGCACGCTCGAGCTGGCTGGAGTCGACGAGGTCGACGTGGATCGCCGGCTGCGCCGACCTTCGCCTTCAGGTCCTCGGGAGTGCCCTCGGCGACGATCCTCCCGTGCGCGATGATCCCGACACGGTCGGCGAGCTGCTCGGCCTCTTCGAGGTACTGGGTCGTGAGGAAGACGGTCGTCCCCTCGTCGTTGAGCAGGCGCACCTCGCGCCACAGCGCGGCGCGGCTGACCGGGTCCAGGCCGGTCGTGGGCTCGTCGAGGAACAGCACGCGCGGGCGATGCACGAGCGCGAGCGCCAGGTCCAGGCGCCGGCGCATCCCGCCGGAGTAGGTGCCCAGGCGCCGGTCGGCGGCTTCGACGAGGTCGACGCGCTCCAGCAGGTCGACCGCGCGCACTCGCGCGGCGGGACGGCGAAGGCCGTGCAGCGCGCCCTGGAGCGCGAGCAGCTCGCGCCCGGTCATCAGCGGGTCCAGCGCGGCCTCCTGGAGGGCGACGCCGATCGAGCGGCGCACACCGGCGGGGTCGGCGACGACGTCGTGGCCGGCGACCCAGGCGCGCCCCGACGTCGGGCGCAGCAGCGTCGTGAGGATGCGGACCATGGTCGTCTTGCCGGCGCCGTTGGGGCCGAGGAAGCCGTAGATCTCACCGGGCGCGACGCGCAGGTTCACGCCGTCGACGGCGCGCAGGCCGCCGGCATATGTGCGCACCATGTCTTCGACGACGATCGCGCTGTCTTCTGCGCCCGCCGCCGGCTGACCGGTCCGCACGTCGTTCTCCTCGACGTGGGGTTGGGTCTCGAACATCGGGGTTCACCGTATCGTGCGGCGAGTGCCGGCCCGACCCAGCAAGGCGCATACGACGTCGTGATCGTCGGCGGCGGCCACAACGGGCTGACCGCGGCCGCCTACCTGGCGCGCGCCGGCCGCTCGGTGCTCGTGCTCGAGCGCCTCGCGCGCCTGGGCGGCGCGGCGGTCTCCGAGCAGGCGTTCGCGGGCGTCGACGCGCGGCTCTCGCGCTACGCCTACCTCGTCAGCCTGCTCCCCGCGCAGATCGTCTCCGAGCTCGGCCTGGACGTCGACCTTCGCCGCCGGCGGATCTCGTCGTACACGCCCGTCCCGGACGGGCCCGAGCGCGGGCTGCTGATCGACCATGCGGACGCGGCGCGACGCGCGGCGGCGATGACCGCGGTGACCGGCGACCCGACGGCCTTCGACGTGTGGACGGCGTTCTACGGGCGGATCGCCGGCGTCGCCTCGCGCCTGTTCCCGACGGTGCTCGAGCCGCTGCGCTCGCGGGCGGAGATGCGCAGCGTCGCCGCTGACGACGAGGTCTGGCGGATGCTGTTCGAGCGGCCGGTCTCGGAGGCGATCGAGACGACGTTCGCGAACGACACGCTGCGCGGGATCGTGCTGACGGACGCGCTGATCGGGACGTTCTCACGCGCGAGCGACGGCGATCTGCGCCAGAACCGCTGCTTCCTCTACCACGTGATCGGCAACGGGACGGGCGACTGGGACGTGCCCGTCGGCGGTATGGGGGCGGTCACGGCGGCGCTCGAGGGCGCAGCGCGCACGGCCGGCGCGGAGCTGTTCGCCGGGGCGGAGCGTCGAGGCGCTCACCGTGGGCACGGGCGGCGTCGACGTCGACGTGCGCTCGACCGAGGACGGCGCGTCGTACGCGGTCCGGGCATCGCACGTGCTCGCGAACGTCGCGCCGGCGACGCTCGCCCGGCTGCTGGATCGAGCCCGGCGGCGACCCGCCGCCCCAGGGCGCACAGCTGAAGGTCAACATGCTGCTGCGGCGCCTGCCGCGCCTGCGCGAGAGCTCGGTCGATCCGCGGCTGGCGTTCGCGGGCACGTTTCACATCAACGAGGGCTACGCGCAGCTCGAAGCCGCGCACGCCCAGGCCGCGGCCGGTGCGATGCCGGACCTGCCGCCGTGCGAGATCTACTGCCACTCGCTGACCGACTCGTCGATCCTCGGGCCGGAGCTGGTCGCCGCCGGGGCGCAGACGCTGACGCTGTTCGGGCTGCACATGCCGGCGGACCTGTTCCGGGCGGACAACGAGGACATGCGCGAGCGCGCACTGCGCGTCGACGCTGCGCTCGCTCGAACAGCGTTCTCGACGAGCCGATCGAGGACTGCCTGTGGGAGGGGCCCGACGGGCCGTGCGTCGAGGCCCGGACGCCGCTGGACCTCGAGGCGGAGCTGGGACTCCCGGCGGGGAACATCTTCCATGACGACCTGCGCTGGCCGTTTGCGGAGGACGCGGCGGACGTCGGTCGCTGGGGCGTGGAGACCGCGTCCGAGCGCGTGCTGCTGTGCGGGGCGGGTGCGCGACGGGGCGGCGGCGTCAGCGGGATCCCGGGGCGGGCGGCGGCGATGGCGCTGCTCTCGCCCGGCGGTTGAGGATCGCGGTGACCGACAGGAAGATCGCGAGCGTCATCGCCCACCCGACGAGGATGTCGGTGATGAAGTGCTCGCCGCCGTAGACGAGGGCGAACGCCATCGCAAGCGTGTAGAGGCCGAGGCCGATCCGCACCCACCAGCCCGCGGGCCAGAAGAACAGCATCAGGAGGAACGGGTACGAGGCGTGCAGTGACGGCATCGCGGCGACGGTGTTCACGAGGCTGCCGTTCTCCCAGACCGACGCCGCGGTCGTCACGCCCAGGCGCCCCCAGATGTCCGGGACGATGCGGTCGACCGGCGGCATCAGCGACAGGTCGCCCGCCAGCCACGGCGGCTGCGCCGGGTAGAGCCAGTAGGTCAGGAACGCCGCCAGCGTCAGCAGGATCACGAGCAGGGCATAACGGCGGAACCTGTGGCGCGCGACGCGCCAGAGCACCGCGGCGACGATCCAGACCACGAAGAAGTGCGACAGGTAGACGCCCCAGACCGCGTAGTCGTACCAGTGCGCATGCCACGAGTCCCAAAGGTGCTGCTGGAGCCAGACCGTCGGCACGGTGCCGGCGCCGAGGAAGCGGTCGAGGTCCAGCTGCGGGATCACGAACGCCTGTTGCGGGGTCACCGAGACCGCGCCGCGCAGGAAGTCGTAGAGGACGAGCAGGCCGAGGAACGGCAGCCAGTCGACGAGCAGCGTCGGCCAGCTGCGCCACGAGCCGACGCTGAACGCGACGAGGCCCAGGCCGAGCCAGAAGAACATCTGGTCGCGTGCGATCGGGAGCCCGTAGGCGAGCGTCGTCGCGGTCAGCGCGACGACGTAGACCGCGGGCAGGCCGTAGACGGCGGCGCGGCGCGCGAGCGGCCGCCACGTCGATGCCGGCGGCAGCGTGGGCTGGACCTGCTCGAGCTGGCGGGCGACCGCCTCGTCGGTGCTCACGTCCCGTCAAACCTATCGCCACGGTTGCATACGATGCGCGGCAATGAGCACGCCGCAATGGAGCGCATACGACGAGGGATATCTGCGGGCCTACCAATGGGCCTCGTCATTGGCCGGCGGCAGCCCGCTGCCGCAGGAGGCGCCGACCGTCCAGCTCGGTCCCGGGGAGGTCGCGCACGCGCACTTCGCGCCGGTCTCGATCGTCGGGTACTACGGCGAGAACGTGCCCTACCGCAAGTCCTTCCTGCTGCTCGGGGGACCGGTCGGGCTCGCCGTCACCGGCGCCGCGAGCCTCGCCCACAACGCCTCGAAGAAGGCCGAGTCCCAGCGCGCCGCGATCCCGCGCTGGCATCCACTCGGCTCGGCGGACGTGATCGTCACGAGCCAGCGGCTGATCGCGACGACGAATGGGCAGGTCGAGTCCTTCTGGTACGCCGAGTCCGGCGCCCCGCAGTGGGCGCCGGCGCCGAACGGGACGCCCGCCGTGACGATCCAGCCCCAGGGGATGCCGCTGCTGCGCCTGGAGACCCCTTGGGCGCCGCTTCTGTACGTCTTCGCCCACCAGCTCGTCGACGGGCGCCCGCCGGGCGTGCCGTTGCCCCAGGGCCTGCTCGAGCGGGCTCAGGCGCAGGGGCGCGCCTGAGCTCCCCGGCGTTCAGTCGCTCGCGCTGACGCGCTCGAGCGCGAACTCGCGCCACGACGCCATCAGCTCCGGCGCCGTCAGCAGCTCGGCGAGCAGCTCGTGATCCTGCAGCAGCGCACGGTGCATCAGCGCCATCGTGACGTCGTGCCCGGGGCGATGGACGATCTCGACCCGATCGCCCGCGCCGACGTCACCCTCGCGCAGGATCGCGAGATACGCGCCCGGCCGGTCCGCCTGCGCGAACGTCCTGACGAAGTGCGGGTCGCCCATGCGCAGCGCGAGCTTGAAGCACGGCATCCGCGACTGGCGGACCTCGAACAGCGCGCTGCCGATCGCCCACTGCTCGCCGATCCGGGCGCCGCTGACGTCGACGCCCTCGGTCGTCAGGTTCTCCCCGAACGCGCCCGGGCCCAGCTCCCTGCCGGTCTGCTGCGCCCACCACGCTGTGTCCTCGATGGCGTACACGTAGACGGCCTTGTCGGGGCCGCCGTGGACGCTGCGGTCGGCCTGGTCGTCGCCCGCGAGATTCACGCCGCGGACGGCGACGCGACCCTCGACCGGCTCCTTCCAGATCGCCGTGCTGATCACCCGCTGCCCGACGCGGACGTCGCGCGGCTCGCCGACGTTCACGCTGAGCAGCGTCCCGCTCACGACGCGATCGACTTCTGGTACTGGCGCACCGCGAGCGGCGCGCACACGACGACGATCCCGACGATCCAGATCCAGCTGTACGCGATCGGGTGCGCCAGCGGCCACGGGTGGCTCGGCGGGATACCCGCCCGGGTTGCCGAACAGCTCGCGCAGCGCCCCCGCGAGCGCCGTGACGGGATTCCATTCGGCGAACGTCCGCAGCACCGGCGGCAGCGTGCTCGTGGGAACGAACGTGCTCGCCACGAACGTGATCGGGAAGATCACGACGAACGCGACGCCCTGCACCGCCTCGGGTGTGGAGACGATGCTGCCGAGCAGCACGCCGATCCAGATCACCGCGAAGGAGAAGGCGAACATCAGCCCGTACGCCGCGATCACGTCGGGCAGGCCGGTGTGGATCCGCCAGCCGACGAGGAAGCCCGTGATCGACATCAGCGTGATCGGCAGCAGCGACTTGACGAGGTTCGCGACGGCGTGGCCGGCGAGCACGCTCGAGCGTGCGATCGGCAGCGAGTGGAAGCGGTCGACCGCGCCGCTCGTGCGATCTGTCGCCAGTGCGATCGCGACGCCGAACGCGCTGAAGAAGATCGTCTGGGCGAAGATGCCGCCCATCAGGAACTCGCGGTAGGGGCCGCCCCCGGGCACGGCGATCGCACCGCCGAACACGAACGCGAAGAGCAGCACGAACATGATCGGCTGGATGGTCGCGTCGGTCAGCGCCTCGGGCTGGCGGCGCATGTGCAGCAGCCCGCGCCTGGCGATCACCCAGGTGTCGCCGGCGGAGCTGCCGCGCTTCTGGAGGGCAACGTCGGTCATCGGAGGTCCTCGGCAAGGGTCTGGGGGGTCAGGTCGTCGGCGACGGTCTCGGGCGGTGCGCCGGTCAGGGTGAGGAAGACGTCGTCGAGCGTCGGCTGGCGCAGGCCGAGGTCCTCGACGGCGATCGACTGCTCGTCGAGCGCCGCGGCGATCGCGCCGATCGCGGCCACGCCACCGTCGGTCGGCGCGGTCACGCTGCGCGACGGGGGATCCATCACCGGCCGCCCGGCGGAGACGCGCTCGACGATCGCGGCGACGGCCGTGAGATCGGCGATGTCGGCGACCACGACCTGCAGCTGGTCGCCGCCGACCTGGCGCTTCAGCGAGCGCGCGTCGCCGCGCGCGATCACCCCGCCGTGGTCGATCACGACGATGTCGTCGGCGAGGCGCTCGGCCTCCTCGAGGTACTGCGTGGTCAGCAGCACGGTGACGCCGCCGGCGACGAGCCGGTCCAGCACGGTCCACAGCTCGCTGCGGGCGCGCGGGTCAAGGCCGGTCGTCGGCTCGTCGAGGAACAGGATCTCCGGCGCCGCGACGAGCGTC
This sequence comes from uncultured Solirubrobacteraceae bacterium, assembly GCA_963817295.1. Classification (GTDB taxonomy): domain Bacteria; phylum Actinomycetota; class Thermoleophilia; order Solirubrobacterales; family Solirubrobacteraceae; genus F1-60-MAGs163. Next base: position 235,780 of record CAWFOF010000011.1, read on the forward strand.
GCCGCGAGGTCCAGGCGCCGGCGCATGCCGCCCGAGTAGTCCTTGGCGAGCTTGCTCCCCGTGTCGGCGAGCGTGAACTGCTCGAGCAGCTCGCTCGCGCGGGCGCGCGCACGGCGCCGGCCGAGGTGGTGCAGCTCGCCGATCATCGTGAGGTTCTCGGCGCCGGTCAGCAGGCCGTCGACGGTCGCGTCCTGGGCGGCGAGACCGATGCTGCGCCGCACGCCGACGGGATCCTTCAGGACGTCGATGCCGGCCACGGTCGCGGTGCCCGCGTCCGGCTTGCTGAGGGTGGTGAGGATGCGCACCGCGGTCGTCTTGCCGGCGCCGTTGGGGCCGAGCATCGCGCAGACGGCGCCGCGCGGGACGTCGAGATCGATGCCCGCAAGCGCCGTCTTGTCGCCGAAGCGCTTGACGAGGCCGTGCGCCTCGATGGCGTTCGAATCGGTCATCGGCGGCAGGATCGCAGACTTGCCAGAAAAGTTCAATCACTATAAAGTTCGTGTCATGGCACATTCCCTTGCCGGTGCCGAGCACGTGCTGGTCGGTCTGCGCGAGTCCAAGAAGGCGCGTACGCGTCAGGCCATCTCCGACGTCGCGACCGTGATGTTCGCCGAGCACGGCTTCGAGCAGGTCACGGTCGCCCAGATCGCCGCGGCCGCCGACGTCTCGGTGAAGACCGTCTTCAACTACTTCGCGACGAAGGAGGACCTGTTCTACGACCGGGCGGGGGAACTGATCGACGGGCTCGTGGCGACGGTCGCCGAGCGGCCCGCGGGGTCGACCGTCACGGAGGCACTGCACCGGCTGCTGGCTGACAACTGCATCCCGTTCTCCGGTGCCGGCTGGCGGATGCTGCGCGACCCGCTCGGCTACGAGCGCTTCCAGGCGTTCGTGCGGACCGAGCGCGAGTCACCGGCGCTGTGTGCCCGGCGCCTCGTGGTCGCGCACTCGTGGGCCCCGATCCTCGCACCCGCGGTGGCCGATGCGTTCGGGTTGCCCCGCGACGATCAGCGGCCTCACGTGTATGCGGCCATGGTGCTCGCCGCGATGGAGCTGCGCGGGGACCTGCTGGCCGAGTCGATCCTCGCGGGGACGAGCGCGCGGACGATCGAGCGCCGGGTGCGCGCGACGGTCGACACGGCGTTCGCGCGCCTGGAGGTCGCGTTCGCGGACGTCGACCGGCCCGCATGATCGAGCGGCGCCTTCACGCGCAGCTGCTGAGCGGTCCCGGGGCGGCGAGTGCGGTGGACGTCACCGAACGGCTGCTCGCGGTGCAGGCCCAGGACGCGCGCGGCGCGCGGCTGGCGATCCGGGTGCGCACCCGGGGGCTGACCGTGGCCGACGTCGATCGCGAGCTCGGTGAGCGGTCGCTGCTCGTGACGTGGCTGAATCGCGGGACGCTGCACCTCGTGCGGCGCGAGGACTATCCGTGGCTGCAGCTGCTGACGACGCCGCCGATCGTCAGCGCCAACGCACGGCGCCTGGAGCAGGAGGGCGTCCCGCCGGCCGCCGGCGAGCGGGCCGTGGCGGCCATCGTGCGCGCCCTCGGCGATCGGGGCCCGCTGACGCGCGAGCAGCTGCGTGACGAGGTCGCCGCGGCCGGTGTCGCGACCGCGGGCCAGGCGCTGGTCCACGTCCTGATGCTGGCGAGCCTGCGCGGGCTGATCGTCCGTGGCCCGGTTCGCGGCGGCGGCCAGGCGTTCGTCCTGGTCAGCGACTGGCTGGGCGAGCCGCGACCTGTCGATCGCGAGCGCGCGCTGGCCGAGCTGGCGCGGCGCTATCTCGCGGGCCACTCCCCGGCGACCGATCGCGACCTCGCGCGCTGGGCCGGCCTCGGCCTGCGCGACGCGCGCCGTGGGCTCGAGGCGATCGCCGGCGAGCTGGCACGCGGTGAGGACGGCAGCCTCTCGCTCGCGGGTGCGCCGCCGGCGCCGCCGCTGCCCGCGCCGCGTCTGCTGGGTCCGTTCGATCCGCTGCTGATGGGCTGGGCCTCGCGCGAGTTCGTGCTCGGCTCGAACACGACTGCCGTGACGAGCAACGGCATCTTCAAGCCGATCGCGCTGGTCGCCGGGAAGGCGGTGGCCACATGGCGGATGCCGGGCGGCGAGGTCGTGCTCGAACCCTTCACGAAGCGCCTTCCCGCCGGGGCGGCGCGCGCCCTCAACGACGATGCGCGCGACGTCGTGCGCTTCCTGCGGAGCTCTGCGTAGATCCTCAGCCGGCTCCCAGGTTCACGCACGAGACTGCGCGCATCATGAGCACCGACGACGACCACGATCACGCTGGGAGTGAACCGCTCCTGAGCGCCGGCCGGCCCGCGCTCAGCGGACCGATCGGATGGTCCGTGGCGCCGTCCACGACGAGGTCGCAGAGGATCTCGCCGAACAGGGCGCCGAACTTCCCCGCGTGGCCGCAGCCGACCGTCACCAGGATCCGGGGGTGGCCCGGGAGCGGCCCGACGACGAGGTCGCGGTCGGGCGTCAGGTCGTAGAGGCAGGAGCGGCTCAGCGCGACGGGCCCGACCGCGCCGGGGAGGTGCTCGCGCAGGAACGCCATGACCACCTCGACGCGCGCCGGGTCGACCGCGCTCTCGTCATCGTCGGGCTCGACCAGCGGCCCGCCGAGGTCCTGTGCGACCTTCACCGCCGCCATCCCGTAGACGGGGAACCCGTAGAAGCAGGGGTCGCCGAGCCTGAGCCAGATCGGGAAGCGCTCGGGCGCGAAGGCGGCCGGGTCCGGCGGCGTGACGTAGCTGACCTGCTCGGCCGTGTGGCGCAGCGGCAGCTCGTGCAGACCGTCGAGCAGACGCGCGGTCCACTTTCCCGTGCAGGCCACGACGTGCTCCGCGACCACGGGGCCGTGGGTCGTGTGGACGATCACGCGCTCGCCTCGCTCCTCGAGGTGCTGCACGCGCACGGCAGTCTGAAGTTGCGCGCCCTGCTCGAGCGCAAGCGCGAGCTGGGCGCGGCACGCCCGCCCGATGTCGAGGATCCCGGCGTCCGCCTGGAACAGGCCCGCGACCTCGTCGCCCACGTGCCACTGCGGCCAGCGCCGGCGGATCTCCTCGGCGTCGACGCGTTCGAACTCGATGTCGTGCGCGGCCATCGCCGCGGCGCTCGCCTCGATCGCGTCGGTCGACCCCGTCACGGCAGGGTCGCCGAGGTCGAGCCCGCCGGTGCGCACGATGAGGCGCTCGCCGCTCTCGCGCTCGACCGCGGCCCACGCGGCGAACATGGCGGGTGTCAGGGCCGTGTAGACCTCGCTGTCATAGCTGTGGCGGATGATCCGCGAGTGATCCTCCGACGAGCCGCGCCGGTGGCCCGGCTCGAACTGCTCGAGCACCAGCACGCCGGCGCCGAGCCGCCGGGAGAGCGAGTGCGCCGCGGCGCTGCCGAGCACCCCGGTGCCGATGACGACACAGCGCGACTCACGCGGGAGCTGCACGGTCGCGGTCACCCGCCGCAGCCTAGGGGTTCAGCGCACGATCAGCCCGACGCGCATCCCGCGGGCCTCATGTGATTCGGGAGTCCCCGCGAACAGCGAGCAGATCAGCGTGTACCTGCCGGGCGTCAGGGTGGGCGTGATCGTCCCCGCCTCGCCCGGCTTGAGGTCGACGACGCTCGGCGTCCCGTCCTTGGCGATCAGCAGCAGGTTGTGGTCGTCCTGTCCGCGGTTGTAGGCGCGGATCCGGACGTGCCGGCGCCGACGATCGTCTTCGACGCGCGCAGCGACCACTCCGCCTCGTCGATCGTCAGGCTGCGCGGAAGTTCGGCCTCGGGGAGCCGCAGACGGTGATGGCGCCCGGCGACGGCCTGCGGGGCGAGCGGCCGTGACGGCGAGCAGCCCGAGTGCCACGATCGCGACGGCGCGGCGCATCACTTCATCAGCGCGGCGCCGCCGTCGTAGCGGTGGATGGAGGGGAACGGGCCTCCGGGCAGGATCGCCGCCGGGTCGCCGCCGAGCCACTCGCCGATCAGCTGCTGGTAGACGCTGCGGAAGTCGGTCTTCACGACGAGGTCGCCGTCGTCGGACACCTTCACCCCGGGGTGCTCGCCGGCGAGGCCGCCGCGCACCGACGAGCCGCTCAGCAGCATCATGCCGCCGGCGCCGTGGTCGGTCCCCTGCGAGTCGTTCGAGGCGATCCGCCGGCCGAACTCGGAGAACACCATCGTCACGACGTTGTTCTCCATGCCGCGCGCGGCGAGGTCCGCCTTGAACGCGGCGAGGCCGCGCGACAGGACGGAGAGCTGCGGGTCCTGGGAGGTGACCTGGCCACCGTGGGTGTCGAACGACCCCCAGTCGATCGTGATGATCCGGGTGCCCAAGCCGGCACCGAGCAGCGTCGCCGCGAGCTGCAGCTTGCGTGAGAGGTCGGTGTTGGGCGGGTAGCCGGCGCCGGGGGTCACGGTGCGCAGGCCGCTCAGGCGGCCGGAGACGTCGACCGTCAGCCCGTAGATCGAGCGGGCGCGGGCGAGCGCCTCGTTGCCGGCGCCGGCGGCGACGCCCGCCAGCCGGCCGACCTCCGCGTTGGCGTCCGCGGTCGTCACCGTGGGGACGTCGAAGCGCGCGCCGGAGAGGCTCTCGATCGCGCACACCGGAGCCTTCGAGGCACGGATCTGCTTCGAGAGCGACGAGTCCAGCGAGACCGCCTGCAGCGGGTTCGACGGCGAACCGTAGGCATCGAGCCAGCGCCCCAGCCAGCCCGTCTGCATCTTCTGCAGCGCGCCGGCGAACCAGTAGTCGCGGCTGTCGAAGTGGGAGCGGTTCGCGGGCGTGTAGTCGGCGGCGGGGAAGACCGCGAGATCCGACCCCGGGCCGCCGCTGCCGTCGCCGTAGAGCGTGTCGAAGCCCATCGTGTCGCCGTTGTTCCCGACGCCCGGACACGGCGGGGTTGCCGAAGGCCAGCGTGTTGCCGGTGCCGGGCATCGGCGTCGTGCCGACCTGCGTACCGGTCGATGCGCCGATCACGCGGGCGATGTTCGTGCGCGCGGCCTGGTAGGCGGCGTACTCGCTCGCCTCCACCGGGACGATCGTGTTCAGGCCGTCGTTGCCGCCGTTGAGGAAGATGCAGACGAGGCTCTTCTGGGCGGGCTCGGCGCCCTCCGCGAGCGCGGCCTCCCAGATGTTGCCCCAGTCGAGCTGCGTGGCCGAGTACACCGACGCGACGCCGACGAGGCCGTTGCGCAGGAACGTGCGGCGGTTCAGGCCACGGCTGCCGCGGGTGCTGTGCGGGACGCCGTCGGGGAAGCCCGCCATCGCCTCGGCGGGGATCGGCACGGCCGAGGTCGGCGCGAGGTCGGTGACCAGGGAGTCCGACCGCGCGCAGTCGGCGCAGCGCAGGGCCTGGACGTCGTTCACGGGATGGTCCGTCATCACATCACCTGTCCGTCGGGGCCGGCCAGCATCAGCGACCGGAGCATGAGCTGGCGCTCCTTGCGGAGCTTGGCGTTGCCTGATCCTGCGCGCGTCGCGAAGTCGCGGATCGCCGCCTGTGTACCGCTCGCCAGCCACGGCTGCCCGACCGCCGCGTATGCGCGGTCGTAGGCTGCGGCCGGCGTCTCACCGACGACATCGGTGATCGTCGTCTTGGAGATCAGCGTCGAGACGAAGCCGAAGCGGGCGAGGGCCGTGTTCGTGTTGAGCCACGAGAGCCCGCCCTCCCATCCGGCGACGGTCGGCGGGAAGTAGGGGACCTGCCCCATCGCGTCGAGGTGGTCCGAGGGGCTCGAGTCGGTGATCCCGGCGCCGAGCGTGCGCATCGCGCCGACCACGTAGACGATCGGCGGCTTGATCATCGCCGGCTCGCTGAGCGAGGCGAACAGCGACGGGTGGGCCAGGATCAGCTCGAGGACCGGCTTGATCTTCATCCCGCCGCCCGTGTACGTGCTGACGAGCTTCGACAGCGTCGCGGCGTCCGGCGGCGGGACGATGAACTCGTTCCAGAGCTTCGTGACCAGGAATCCCGCGTGGGCGGGGTGGGCGAGGACGAGGTCGACCGCGTCGGTGTACTTGTAGTTGCCGAACTTGCCGAAGACGATCTTCGGGCCGTTGTACCAGCGGTCCGGCGTGAAGTAGCTCTTCGCGGCGTCGGGGTTCGTGTCGTCGATCTGCCAGCCGGAGAAGGCCTTCGCGAGCTGCTTGACGTCGCCCTCGCTGTAGTTCGCCTTCCCGCTCGGATCGGTGACGCCGAGGCTGAACAGCTCCATCAGCTCACGTGCGTAGTTCTCGTTCGGCGAGCCCTTCACGTTGTACTCGCCGGTGAGGTAGCGCAGCATCGACGGGTTGACCGCGATCTCGTAGGCGAGGTCGTGGAACGACGCGCCGGCGTTGGCGCCGAGGTCGCTGTAGCGGCGGAAGAGGTCGTTCTGCTGCATCAGCAGCTGGGGTGGTGAGACGGAGTCGCGCGAGTTCGAGAAGTGGCGGTGCCAGAAGAACCCGAGCCGCTCGGTGAACGGGTTGGTGGAGCGCACCATGCGGTCGACCCAGCTGAGCACGAGGTCCGTGTCGTCGCCGGTCGGATCCAGCGCCTTGCCGTCGCGCGTGCCGGGGGAGCCGGTGACGCCCGCGGGCGCCGAGAGCAGCCAGGCGACGGCGTCGGAGACCGGCTTGCCCGTCCAGGCGGCGCGGTCCGCGACCGTCGGGCCGAAGCCGGCGCGCCAGAACAGGCGGTCGACCATCGCGGGGCTCATCGACGAGAGGTCGATGCCCTCGTCGACCACCGGCGCCGGCGGGAGCGTCAGGCGGTGGCGGCGCGGCTTGGCGACGGCCTTCTTGGCCTTGCGCTTCTTCGCGAGCCGGGTCACTTGCATGCTCCCTTCAGCAGTGTGCGGAACGCCGACGTCGTGGAGCTGCCCTTCAGGCGGAAGTCCCCGAACCGGTCGTTGATGTCGAACCAGACGACGCCCGCGAGCTTGGGCATCGACGTGGCGCGCAGCGTCGCGAGGGTGCGGATCCACCCGGCCTTGTCGCCGCCGTTCGCCCCGGAGCCGGTCTCCGCCAGCCAGAAGGGCTTCGGCGCGAGGGCCTGGATCGTGGCGTAGGCCGAGCCGAACAGCGCCCCGGGCTCACTCCACAGCAGCGGCGGGCGCGCCCCGAAGTTGTAGCCGCTCGCGCCGACGAGGTCGACCTGGTCGGCGCCCGGGAAGTAGGCCCGGATCGCGTTCTGCCCGGTGTCCGGGATGCTGCGCGTGTACGGCGACCACAGCAGCTTGACCTTCTTGCCGCCGGGGGCCGAGCGGACGGCCTTGCGGACGCGCTTCCACGCCTTGGCGTAGGTCGCCGGGACGTTCTTGTTGGCCAGGCCCGACCACGGATGCCACGGTGTGTTCATCTCGGGCATCGGGCGCAGGATCGCGCCCTTGCGCACGCCGCGCAGCTGGCGCACGAGCGCGCGCAGCGACTTGTCGTACTTGCCGCCGGCGGTCGCCTTCAGGCGGTAGCGCGGCTGGGCGGACCCGTCGCGCCCGGCGTCGGGGAGCCACGTGACCATCAGGGTCGCGCGGTTGCGGTTCGCGGTCCGGACGAGGCTGCTCGAGAGGGGGCTCCCGGCCGTCAGGTACGTCGAGATCGTCGAGACGCCCGGGCCGACCTTCTTCTTCAGTGCGGGGAGGCCCGACGCGGGGTTGTCCTGGTAGACGCCGACCTTCACGCAGGCACCGGCGGCCGACGCCGACGCCGGGACGAGCCCGAGCGCGACCAGGGCCAGCAGGGCTGCTGGGCGGACCGATCTCATCGTGTGACCTCCAGGGTGAGGGTCTGCTTCGCGCGTCCCTTGCCGTCCGGGGCGATCGTGACGACGCGCAGCGCGTAGCGACCCTGATGGCGCGCGGCCTTGGTCAGTGCGAGGCGCAGCGTCTGGCTGCCTGCGCGCGAGAGCTTCGCGTCGAGCTTGCCGAGGACCTTCTTCGACGTCTTCGTGCCCTTGCGCGGCTGGCGCACCAGGCTCGCCTGGACGCTGCCGATCCCGCTCGAGCGCAGCGCGAGCGCGAGCTTCCACTTCGAGCGGCGCAGCTTGCGCAGCGAGAACTTCAGCTTCTTCCTGGCGCTGAGCTTCGGTGCATCGGCGCAGCGCTGCGTGGCCGACGGCTGCTTGACGTAGGGAATGGCGGCCGGTGCGCTGGACGTCCAGCCGACGGCGTTGTTGACCGCGACGACGGTGAACGTGACGGGCACGCAGACCGCCGCGGGGGCGGCGAGCCCGGACGTCTTGCCGGACTCGAGGACGACCGTCGGCGGCGCGCCGCCCACGCTGCGCAGGACGCGGTAGCTCTGGGCGTCCGGGCTGCGCGATGTGAAGCTGAGCAGGCCGGTGACCGGGTCGATCGCCAGCGCGGAGGGCGAGCTCTCCTGCGTCTTCAGCCCCGACGGCCCGACCGGATGCCCGGAGCCGCCGTCGGTGTCGACGACCTTCTGATCGTCGAACAGCGGCGCGTCGGTCCAGCCGATCACGGCGCCGCCGGAACCCCCGGGTCCCTGGTCATCGCCGTAGTCGCCGCCCGAGCCGCCGTGCGTGGAGATCGCGACGATCGATCCGAGCTTCTGGGCGACGACGTCGATGCGCCCGCCGTTGCCGCCGGCGCCTCCGGGGTTGCCCGCCGTCGGATGGGCGGCGCCGGATCCGCCGGTGGCGTACACGTTGTCGCCGAGGCTGAGCGTTCCGCCCGCCGCGCGCAGCAGCACGCTTCCGGCGCTTCCGCCCGGGCGCGGAGGTGCCGCGTCACCGTTGGCATTCGAGCCGCTGGAGTCGAGCGAGCCGCCGACGGCGAGGTCGTTCTGTGCGGAAAGTGCGATCCCGCCGCCTGGGGCTCCGGGGCCGCCGTTGGGGTACCCGCCGTGGGAGTTCAGCCGGCCGGTGCTGATCGAGCCGGCGGTGCTGGCGATGGAGATCGGGCCGCCGGCCCCGGGAGAGGTGCCCACCGGCGCGTTCCCGCCATAGGTCTGGACGGATCCGACCGCGGCGTTGCCCGTGGCGGAGACCGCGATCCCGCCGCCGGCCCCGCCGTTCCCCGGCGCCGGTGCGGTCGGGGCGTTTCCGCCGGCCGCGAACAGCGATCCGGTGTCGACGCTCTGGCCCTGAACGTGATCTGACCACCGGCCGACCCGCCGTGCAGTCCTTGGGCGCCACCGGCGTACGCGCCGCCGGCGATGACGAGCGGTCCGCCGGCGCTGGCGCCGATGGTGGAGCCGCCGGAGTCGCACCGCCGCTCGTGCTGTTCTGCCCGCCGGCGTCCAGCCGTCCGAGGACGTGCAACGCCCCGCGTGCGGCCAGTGAGATCGAGTTCGACGGGCCGGCGTCGGCATCGACGCTCGAGCCGCCGGTGGTGTCGATGCCGCCGACGTTCGAACGTCGGAACCGCTGATCGAGACGGCGGCGCCCAGGCCTCCGAGCAGCCCGGCACCGGCGTTCGCCGGCGCGTCACGGCCGGAGGCGTTGATGTTGCCGTTGACGCGCGCGTCGCCGGCGCTGGAGTTGATCGCGACCTCGCCGGCGATCTGCATGCGCGCCGGATCGGGGGCGGGGTTGTTCGCCGTGCCCTGCGTCTGGATGTCGCCGCCGACGTCGATCGCTCCGACCGCGCCGAGGCTCACCGGGGCACCGAAGGCCGTCACGGCGCCGACGCTGAGCGTTCCCGCCGACGTGATCGAGACGCCGCCGGACGTGCCGCCGCCGCTGCCGGAGGTGTTGACGTCGCCGCCGATCGCGACCTGCCCGCCCTGCACGACCAGCGTGCCGGCGGGGCGCACGGTCCCGGTGCCGGCGGTGAGGTCGATGTTCGAGGAGACGGTCAGCTGGCCCGCCGAGCGCAGCGTGAGCGAGCGGCCGGCGGTGCAGCCGCCGTTGCCCGTCCCCTCGACGTAGCACGTGCGCAGCCCGGAGTTGGGCCCGAAGTAGATCGATCCGGCGGTGATCGACGTGTCGCCAGTCAGCCGCAGCTCGCCGTCGACGTAGACGAAGCCGTAATTGACGTCGCCCGAGATGCTCGCCTGCTCGCCGTCCAGCAGCAGCAGGTCGGCCGCGTGCGCCGCCGGCGCGGCGGCCAGCAGCGCGAGTGCCGCGACGAGCGTCGCGAGGACTGCACGGGCATGGCGAGGGGGTGGACCTTGCTGGGGGGTGATGATGGCGACGCCTCCGGGTACCTGGATCCGCAGATTCGGGGTCTGCAGCGCCGGGCACGAGAGCCTCTGGACGGATCGTCGAGTGGGACGTCCGTTCATCGCGCGTCAGTCGCCGCCGATCGCCAGACGGTACGGTCACGGGCGGATGGACGTCCACAATCCGTTCCGGGATCTGGCACTGCAGTGCCCCGCCTTCACGCCCGACGAGGCGTCGCGCATCGCGCGCGATCTTTTCGGCGTGGAGGGGCCCGTCACCGAGCTCGGGTCCAACCAGGACCGCAACTACCGCGTCGACTGCGCCGACGGTCGCTGGGTCCTGAAGATCGCCAATCCCGGATGGGACCGTGCGGCCCTGGAAGCCCAGAACGCGGCCATGATCCATATGGGTGAGCGCGGCGTCCCATTCGACGTCCCGGTCCCGCGGCCGACGCCCGGCGGCGAGCTGATCACCGCGATCACGCGCGAGAGCGAGCGGTTCGACGTGCGGCTCGTCAGCTACGTCGAGGGCGAGCGCTTCCAGGACGCGGGGTATCACTCGCCTGCGGCGCTGCGCGCGCACGGGCGCCTCGCGGCGCAGACCACGCGCGCGCTCGCGGACTTCACCCATCCGGGTCTCGAGCGCACGATCCAGTGGGACCTGCAGCACGCGGGCGCCGTCGTCGACGCGCTCGTCCATCACGTGCGCTCCGGCGCGCGGCGCGCCCAGGCGGAGCGCATGATCGCCACCTCCGACGCGCTGCTCGCGCCGGTTCGCGACGCGCTGCGCGTGCAGGCCGTGCACGCGGACTGCACCGACTACAACGTCATGGCCACGGCCGATCGGGCCGGGCGGATCATGCCGAGCGGGCTGATCGACTTCGGCGACCTGGTCTCGACCTACCGAATCGCCGACATCGCGGCCGCCGCCCAGTCGCTCATGCTGCACGCCCCGCAGCGCGCGCTGCAGATCACGGTCGAGATCGCGCGCGGGTTCCACGCGGCAGCTCGCCCTCGACGAGGACGAGGTCGAGGCCGTCTGGGCGCTCGTCCTGGCGCGCGCGGCGGTGATCGCCGTCTGCGAGGAGCATCAGGCGGCGCTCGAGCCCGACAACGCCTACGCGCAGGAGGCGCTCGACGACGGCTGGCGCGTCGCCGACGGGCTCGAGGCGGTCGCGCCCGCGCTCGCGCGCGAGACGCTCCGCGCCGCACTCGGTTTCGGGCCCTCGCCCGAGTCGCTGGCTCGTGGCGACGAGCCTCGTCGCAGCTGGCGGCCGGCGCCGTCGCGCCGCTGACCACGGCGCCCGGCGCGGTCGCCGACCTGTCGGTGCGCAGCGACGAGCTGCGCTTCGGCGACTGGGAGCACGCGGACGCGGTCGCGGCGCTGCTGAGCGCCGCGGGGCCCGGTGCGGTCGGGCGCTGGGGCGAGGCGCGTCTCGTGCATGCGGTTCCCGAGTCCCGCGAGCCGCCGCCGACCGTGCACCTGGGCGTCGACCTGTTCGCCGCTGCGGGGGACGCCGTGATGGCCCCGGTCGGCGGAACCGTCGCGCGCGTCGGATCGCGGGAGATCGTCATCGATGCCGGCACCATCGGGCTGCGGATCGCCGCGATCGATCCCGCCACCCGCACCGGTGACGTGCTGCAGGCCGGCGATCGGATCGGGACGGTCGCCGCCCCCGCCGAGGATGAGCCGCTGCCGGCACACGTGCACGTGCAGGCGCTGCTCGATCCGCAACTGGACGCTCCCGGGCTGGCCCGCCCGGCCGAGGCCGCCGGGTGGCGTGCGCTGTGTCCCGACCCGTCCGTGCTGCTGGGTGTCGGCGCCGCGGCGCCGCTCAGCGACCCGGTCACGCTGGCCCGCCGCCGGGACCGCGTGTTCGCGACGGTCCAGGAGCGCTACTTCGAGGAGGCGCCGCAGATCGAGCGGGGCTGGCGGCAGCATCTGTACGACACCGATGGTCGTGTGTACCTGGATGCGGTCAACAACGTCGCGATCCTCGGCCACTCGCATCCGGGGGTCGCAGCCGCCGTCGGTCGTCAGCTGCGGCTGCTGAACACGAACTCGCGCTTCCACTACGAGCTGCTGGTGGAGTTCTGCGAGCGCCTCGCGGACCTCACGCCGGACGGGCTCGACGCGGTGCTGCTCGTCGGCTCAGGTTCGGAGGCGAACGACGTGGCCCTGCGGCTCGTGCGCTGCGCGACCGGGCAGCGCGACATGCTGACGATCCAGAGCGCCTACCACGGCTGGACGGTCGCGACCGACGAGGTGTCGACCTCGGTCTACGACAACCCGCTGGCCGCCGAGCGCCGGCCGCCGTGGATCCACCCGATCGAGAGCCCGAACACCTATCGCGGCCGGCATCGAGGGCCCGACGCGGGCCCGCTGTACGCGCAGGATGCCGACCGTGCGCTGGCCGAGATCGCCGCCTCGGGCGCCGGCGTCGCCGGGTTCATCGCCGAAACGCTCTACGGGAACGCCGGTGGCGTTCCGCTCCCCGACGGGTACCTCGAGCACGTGTACGGCGCTGTCCGCGCCGCGGGTGGCCTGTGCATCGCCGACGAGGTCCAGGTCGGCTACGGGCGGCTGGGGTCGTTCTTCTGGGGCTTCGAGCAGCAGGGCGTGGTGCCCGACGTGATCACGATCGCCAAGGCGACGGGCAACGGCTTCCCGGTCGGTGCTGTGATCACGACGCGGGCGATCGCCGAGGCGTTCGAGCGTGAGGGGGCGTTCTTCTCATCGACCGGCGGCAGCCCGGCGAGCTGCGCGTCGGGGCTCGCGGTCCTCGACGCGCTCCGGGACGAGGGCCTGCAGGAGAACGCGCGGCTCGTCGGCGCGCATCTGCGCGCGCGCCTGGAGGAGCTGTGCGAGCGCCACGCGATCTGCGGCACCGTGCACGGGATGGGCCTCTACCTCGGGCTCGAGCTGATCCGCGACCCGCAGACCCTGGAGCCCGCCGCGGACGAGGCCTACGCGATCTGCGAGCGCATGCGCGAGCTCGGCGTGATCGTGCAGCCGACCTCCGACGGCACCAACGTGCTGAAGATCAAGCCGCCGCTGTGCATCACGCGCGCCTCCGCCGACTACCTGGCCGACACGCTCGACCACGTGCTGTCGAGCGGCTGGTGAGCCGCGCGGCTCACCAGGCCGAGGGCTCGTAGTCCTTCAGGAAGCAGCCGTGCACGATCCTCGCCCGCCTCGCCGCGGACGATCGGGTCATAGACGCGCGCGGCGCCGTCGACGAGGTCGAGCGGTGCGTGGAAGCCGGCGCCCGCGAGGCGCATCTTCGTCGGGTGCGGACGCTCGTCGGTGATCCACCCGGTGTCGACGCTCGTCATGAGGATGCCGTCGGACAGCAGCTCCTGCGCACTCGTTCGCGTCAGCATGTTCAGGGCGGCCTTGGCCATGTTCGTGTGCGGATGCCCCGGGCCCTTGTAGCCGCGGCTGAACTGTCCTTCCATCGCTGACACGTTGACGATGTACGTCCGTCGCGCCGGCGACGCGGCGAGCGCCGGGCGCAGCCGGCTGACGAGGATGAACGGGGCGGTCGTGTTGCAGAGCTGCACCTCGAGCAGCTCCATCGGGTCGACCTCGTTGACGCGCTGGACCCAGCTGTTGACGGGTGCAGGTCGGGAACCAGGCCGCCGGCGTCGATCGCGCTGCCGTCGGCGATCCGCTCCGGCGTGGCCGACCCGGCCGTCAGCGCCAGCGCGGTGAGCGCCTCCGGGGTCGGGCTCCAGTGGCCGGTGCCATCGCCGTGCTCGCCGAGGATCCCGGCCCGCGTGTCGCCGGCGCGGCCGAACGTGATCATCTCCGGCAGCTCGCCGGCCGGCAGCGGGCCTTCCTCGGCCTGGGCCAGCAGCGCGTAGGCCTGGGCGCTGCGGCGGACCGTCTGCGCGGCGTTGTTGATCAGGATGTCGAGCGGGCCCTGCGCCGCGACGGAGTCCGCGAGCGCGACGACCTGGGCTGGATCGCGCAGGTCGATCCCGACGATCCGCAGCCGGTCGAGCCACTGCCCGCTGTCCGGCATCGCGCTGAAGCGCCGGACCGCGTCGCGCGGGAACCGCGTCGTGATCGTCGTGTGCGCACCGTCGCGCAGCAGGCGCAGCGCGATGTACATGCCGATCTTCGCTCGCCCGCCGGTCAGCAGCGCGCGACGGCCGGTCAGGTCGGTGCGGGCGTCGCGGCGCTCGTGGTTGCGCCGTGCGCAGGCCGGGCAGAGCTGGTGGTAGAAGGCATCGACCTGCTGGAAGCGCGTCTTGCACACGTAACACGCACGCGCCTGGATGAGCGTGCCCGGCGGTGGCGCCCGAGGCGCTCGAGGCGAGCGGCAGGCCCTGGGTCTCGTCGTCGATGCGACCGGGCGCACCGGTCGCCGTCGCCGCCGTGACGGCCTCGTCGGCCGCGAGGATCGCCTCGCGGCGCTCGACGCGCCGGCGCTTGCGCACGACCTTGTAGAGCCCCGCCGTGGCGCGCTGGACGGCAATCGCGTCGGGATGCTCGAGCGGTAGCGTCTGCGCCCGGGCCAGGACGCGCAGGCAGAGCTCGAGGTCGTCCTGGTCGATGCCGGTCGCGGCGGCGGAGGTGCTCATGCCCCGCAGGCTAGAAGAGTTGGAGACAGGTCTTAGAAGGTCTTTCAAAAAGCCGCGGACCGCGGATGCGCGACATCCGCGGAGTCGTGTGGCACGCGACGGCTTGCCGATGCAACCAGCATCGGCCGTGCAATCGCGTACCACCCGCCAGCCACGGCTGTCGCACCCCACGACCCGCGGCTCATTTCGAAAGGCCTTCTTAGGGCAGACTCTTCCGGGTGAACATCCTGGCCATCGATCAGGGCACGTCGTCGACCACGGCGCTCGTCGTCGGCCCCGGCGGCGTGGTGCTCGGCGAGGGCAGGGCAGCCGTCGCGCCCGTCGCGTCGGCCGGTGGGGCCGTCGAGCAGGATCCCCACGCGCTGCTCGACTCGGTCCTCGAGGCCGGGCATGCGGCGCTGGCGGCGTCCGGTGCGGCCGTGCAGGCGGTCGGCCTGGGCAATCAGGGTGAGACCGTGCTCGGCTGGGACCGCGCGACCGGCGAGCCGCGCACCGCGGCGATCAGCTGGCAGGACCGCCGCGCGGTCAGCGTCACGAGCGCGCTCGCGGGCCATGCCGACGAGCTCGTCGAGATCAGCGGCCTTCCGCTCGACCCCTACTTCGCGGCGCCGAAGATGGCGTGGCTCCGGCGCAGGGACGCCGACGCGGGCGTCATCACCACGATCGACGCGTGGCTGACCCACCGGCTCACCGGCGCCTTCGTGACGGACGCGGCGACCGCCTCGCGGACGATGCTGCTCGATCTCGAGCAGGTCGCCTGGTCGGACCGTGCGTGCGAGATCTTCGGCGTCGACCCCGGCGAGCAGCCCGCGATCGTCAGCTGCGACGCGGTGGTCGGGGAGACCGGGGCCTTCGGTGGCCGACTGCCGGTCAGCGGGCTCGCCGTCGACCAGCAGGCCGCGCTGTTCGCCCAGTCGTGCTTCGCCCCGGGCGAGGCGAAGTGCACCTACGGGACGGGCGCGTTCATCCTCGCCAACGCCGGCTGGCGGGTGCCGCGCTCGGCCTCGCGGCTCGCGGCCTGCGTCGCGTGGACGCTCGCCGGGACGACGTCGTATTGCCTGGACGGCCAGATCTACACCGCGGCGGCGGCGGTCTCATGGCTGCAGCAGCTCGGCCTGCTCGACGGTGCGGCGCAGATCGACGAGCTCTGCGGCGATGGCCCGCCCCAGGCCGGGGCGCCGATCTTCGTGCCGGCGCTCGCCGGCCTCGGCGCTCCGCACTGGGCGCCCGCGGGCGCGCGGCGGTTGGCTCGGCCTGTCGCTCTCCTCGCGGCGTGAGGACCTCGTGCGCGCCGTCGTCTGGGGGATCGCGGCGCAGGTGGCGATGCTCGCCGCCGCGATGGAAGCGACGCCGGGAGGCCACTGGAGCGGCTGCGCGTCGACGGCGGGCTGTCGCGCTCGGCCACGCTGTTGCAGGCGCAGGCGGACCTGTTGCAGATCCCCGTCGAGCGCTATCCGTCACCGGACGCGACGGCGCTGGGCATCGCGGCGCTCGCGCGCCTGGGCGCCGGGGGCGCGCCGACGCCGGCCGACGCCGTCGGGGAGTGGCTGCCGGCGGCGGTCTTCGAGCCGCGGATCAGCGCCGACGAGGCCGCCGGGCACCTTGCGCGGTTCGAAGCGGCGGCTCAGGCGCTGATCGGCTTCGGGGACGGGGCGTGAGCTTCGACTGCGACGTCGCGATCGTCGGCGCCGGCGACGTCGGCGCGGCGATCGCCCGCGAGCTCGCGCGCTTCGAGCTGCGCGTCGCCGCTGATCGATCGCGGCGACGTCGGCGCCGGCACGAGCAAGGCGAACACGGCGATCCTGCACACCGGCTTCGACGCCAAGCCCGGGCACCATCGAGGCGCGCCTCGTCGCCCGCGGCCACGAACTGCTGCTCGGCTACGCGCCGCAGGCCGGGCATCCCGGTCGAGCGCACCGGCGCCCTGCTCGTCGCCTGGGACGACGAGCAGCTCGCGCGCTTCCCCGCGATCCGCGAGAACGCCGCGCGCAACGGCTACGACCGCGATCGCCACGGTCGCCGCCGACGAGCTCCACCGCCGCGAGCCGCACCTGGGCCCGGGCGCGCTGGGGGCGCTCGAGGTGCCCGACGAGTTCATCGTGTGCCCGTGGACGCCGCCGCTCGCGTGGGCGACGCAGGCGGTCCTGGCCGGCGTCGCCCTGCGGCGCGGTGAACAGGTCACGGGGCTGGCGCGCGCCGGCGCGGGGTGGCGGATCACGACCTCGCGAGGCGGGCTCAGCGCCCGCTGGGTCGTCAACGCCGCCGGCCTGTACTCCGACGATGTCCACCGCATGGCGGGGCTCGGCGGATTCACGATCACGCCGCGGCGCGGTGAGCTGATCGTCTTCGACAAGCTCAGCCGGCCGCTCGTCTCGCACATCCTGCTGCCGGTGCCGACCGCGACGACGAAGGGCGTGCTGATCGCGCCGACGGTCTTCGGGAACGTGATGCTCGGGCCGACGGCCGACGACGTCGACGACAAGGAGGATCGCGCCTCGACCGCCGACGGGATCGCACGGCTGCGGGCGCTCGGACGCCGCCTCATGCCCGACCTGCTCGAGCACGAGGTGACCGCCGTCTACGCCGGCCTGCGCGCCGCCAGCGAGCACGCCGACTACCAGCTCGAGGTCCGCGACGAGCTGTCGTACGTCTGCGCGGGCGGCATCCGCTCGACCGGCCTGACCGCCGCGATGGCGATCGCCGAGTGGGTGCGCGACGGGCTGGCGGAAGCCGGCGCTCGAGCTGCAGGAGCGGGCGGCCGGCCTCCCGGAGGTCCGGATGCCGAACATCGGCGAGGCGTTCCCGCGCCCGTTCGCGCAGGCGGAGCGGATCGCCGCCGACCCGGCCTACGGCGAGGTCGTCTGCTTCTGCGAGCGCGTCACGCTCGGCGAGATCCGCGACGCGGCCGCGAGCCCGATCCCGCCGACGGACCTCGACGGCCTGCGCCGGCGCACGCGCGTGCTGATGGGCCGCTGCCAGGGCTTCTTCTGCGGCGCGCGGGTGGCGCGGCGAGCTCGCGCGACAGGAGCGGCGGACATGAGCGCGGGCCGGGTGGACGTGGCGGTGATCGGCGCGGGCCCCGCCGGGCTGGCCGCCGCGACGGCCCTGCGACGCGCGGGCGCCGGCACGGTCGTCGTGCTCGACCGCGAGGCGCAGCCCGGCGGCGTCCCGCGTCACTGCCACCACCAGGGCTACGGCCTTCGCGACCTGCGGCGCGTGCTGTCCGGTCCGCAGTACGCCGCGCGCTGGGCGCGGACGGCTGCGGGCGCCGGGCGCCGATCTGCGGCTCCGCACGCAGGTCACCGGCTGGACGGCGGACGGGGCACTCGAGGTCACCGGCCCGCCGGCCGCGGCGAGCTGCAGGCGACGGCGGTCGTCCTGGCGACGGGTTGCCGCGAGCGCCCACGCTCCGCGCACGACTGGTCGCCGGCTCGCGTCCGCAGGGCGTCATGACGACCGGGATGCTGCAGCAGCTGGTGTACCTCGAAGGCGGGCGGATCGGCTCGCGCGCCGTGGTCGTCGGCGCGGAGCACGTCTCGTTCTCGGCGCTGATGACGCTCCATCACGGCGGCGCCCGCGCGGTCGCGATGACGACCGAGCTCGATCGCCACCAGTCATTCGACGGCGTTTCGCGCGGGCGCCGCCGCGCGCTTTCGCACGCCGCTGCACACGCGCACCGCGCTGACGGCGATCCGCGGCCGACGCCGCGTCGAGGCGGTCGAGATCACGCGCCTGGACTCGGGCGCGATCCTGAGGCTCGCGTGCGACCTCGTCGTCTTCACGGCCGGACTGGATCCCCGACCACGAGCTGGCGGTCCTGGGCGACGCCGCACTCGACCCGCGCACGCGCGGCCCGCTCGTCGACGCGGCCCTGCGGACGACCCGGCGCGGGCTGTTCGCCGCGGGCAACGTGCTGCACGGCGCCGAGACCGCGGACGTCGCGGCGCTCAGCGGGCGGCATGTCGCGCGCCGCCGTGCTCGAGTACCTGGGCGAGGGAGCCGTGGCCGGCGACCGCGCGTTCCGGTCAGGGCCGCGGACCCGCTCGACTGGATCGTGCCCAACGCGGTGACGCGTCCGGACCGGAGCGGCCGCCGCGCCGGCGCGCGGACGCTTCCTGCTGCGCGCCACCGCTGAGCTGCGCGACGTGCGGGTCGGCCTCGAGCAGGACGGGCGCCGGCTCTGGGAGCAGCGTCTGCCGCGGGTCATGCCCGGGCGCTCCGCGGCACTCGGCGCGTCATGGGTCGAGCGGGTCGATCCGGCGGCGGGCCGGTCGACGTGCGCGTCCTGTCGGCGCGCACGCGATCATGAGGCCGATGACGCATGCCCGGATGATCCTGCTCGCGCTCGCCGCCGCCGCGCTGCTCGCATCGCTGCTCGCGGCGTGTGGGAGCTCCGACACGAGCACGATCACGAACAGCGCCGCGGCGGCCGGGCGCGCCAGGCTCCCGGAGCGGACGAAGGCGACGCTGATCCTCGACTTCCTCCCCAACGGCGTGCACGCGGGCATCTATCGCGCCGTGCAGCAGGGCTACTACGCGGACGACAACATCGACCTGAAGATCATCCAGCCGACGTCGACGGCCGACACGCTGAAGCTGATCGATGCGAACAAGGCCGACTTCGGGATCGCCGACGGCGTCGACGTCGCCGGCCAGATCGACCAGGGCCGCGACGCGAAGGCCATCATGGCGCTCGTGCAGCGGCCGCTCGGCGGCGTCATCACGCGTCGCCGGGACGCCATCACCGACGCCAGGCAGCTCGAGGGCCGCAAGGTGGGCGTCACCGGCGTCCCCTCGGACACGGCGATCCTCGACACCGTCGTTCGCGACGCGGGGGGCGAGCCGGCGAAGGTCAGGAAGGTCACCATCGGGTTCAACGGCGTCCAGGCCCTGGAGAACGGCAAGGTCGCGGGCTTCCTCGGGTACTACCCGGCGGACGGCGTGCAGGTGCAGCTCGACGGCACCCCGGTCGAACACGTTCAAGTTCGACGAGCACGGTGGTCCGCGCTACCCCGGGCTCGTCGCCTTCTCCACGCAGAAGCACATCGCGCAGGACGGCCCGCTGATGAGGGCGTTCGTCGATGCGACGACCCGCGGATACCGCGACGCGATCCGCGACCCGGCCGGCGCGCTCGCGGCGCTCCTGGCGCAGAACCGCGCGCTCAAGAAGCCGATCACCGCGGCGCAGCTGAAGGCCTACGGACCGCTCTTCCAGGCCGGCGCGCCGGCGTACGGCAGGATCGACGACGCCCAGATCCAGAAGCTCTCGGCGTTCCTGGTGAATCAGAAGCTCATCTCGAAGCCGATCGCGCCGGCGCGGTTCGGCACGAACCGGTTCGTCCCGACGCGGTGACCGGGCCGGCTCCGAAGCTCGAGGCCCGAGGGCTGGCGAAACTGTTCCCTGCGTCGTCGGGCCGGGCAGAGGTCGCCGCGCTCGAGGGCGTCGACCTGCACCTCGGCGCCGGCGAGTTCGTCTCGATCGTCGGGCCGAGCGGGTGCGGCAAGTCGACGCTGCTCGACGTCCTGGCGGGGCTCGTCCGGCCGACGGCCGGCACGGTGCTGCTGGACGGCGCGGAGCCCGACGGGCTGCTCGGGAGCATCGCCTACATGCCGCAGAAGGACCTGCTCATGCCATGGCGCACGGTGCTCGACAACGTCGCGCTGGGGCTCGAGATGGACGGCATCCCGCGGCGGGAGGCGCGTGAGCGCGCTCGCGCCGAGCTGCCGCGCTTCGGGCTCACGGGCTTCGAGCGCCGCTGGCCGGGGAGTCTCTCCGGCGGCATGCGCCAGCGCGCGGCGCTGCTGCGCACGTTCCTCGCCGGCCGCGACGTCATGCTGCTCGATGAGCCGCTCGGCGCGCTCGATTCACTGACGCGCCAGGCGATGCGCGAGTGGTTGCTCGACGTCTGGCAGGCGGATCGCAAGAGCATCCTGTTCGTCACGCACGACGTCGAGGAGGCCGTGTACCTGTCCGATCGCGTGTACGTGATGTCGGGGCGGCCCGGCCGGATGCAGGTGAGCGTCGACGTGCCGCTGCCACGTCCGCGCACGTTCGAGATGACCTCGTCCCCGCAGTTCCTGGCCCTGAAGACGCGGCTGCTGACGCCGCTGCACGCGGCGGCGGCGCTGCAGCTCGATGCGCCGGGAGCGGCCGCCTGATGCGCGAGTTCGCCGGCCGCGTCCTGCCGCCGCTGATCTTCGCGCTGCTCGTGCTGGTGCTCTGGCAGCTGCTCGTCGGCCTGACGGGCATCAAGGAGTCCTCCCTGCCCAGGCCGACGCAGGTCGCCCAGGCGCTCTGGGACGACCGCGCGCTCCTGTGGGACAGCGCGTGGGTCACGATCCGGGAGATCGCGCTCGGCTACGCCGCGGCGATCCTGCTCGGCGTGGGCCTTGCCGCCGCGATCGTGATGTCGCGCACGGTCGAGCGCGCCGTCTACCCGTGGCTCGTCACCTCCCAGCTCGTGCCGATTCCCGCGATCGCGCCGATCATCGTGATCTGGACCGGGTTCGACATGCGCCCGAAGGTCATCGTGATCGCGCTCGTGAGCTTCTTCCCGATCGCCGTCAACACGATCGATGGGCTCAAGTCGACGGACCCGGACATGCTGAACCTCCTGCGCACGCTCGGCGCACGCCGCTGGCGCCGGTTCCGGGTCGCGCAGTTCCCGTCGGCGCTTCCCTCGCTGTTCACCGGCCTGCGGATCGCCGCCGCGCTGGCGGTCATCGGCGCGGTGTTCGCCGAGTGGGTCGGCTCGTCCGAGGGGCTCGGGTACCTGATCCTGACCTTCAACAACCAGACGGCGACGACCGAGATGTTCGCCGCCGTCGTGGTTCTCGCGATCATCGGGATCGCGCTGTTCGCGCTCGTCGGGCTGGGCGAACGGCTCGCGATCCCGTGGCACCACGAGCCGCGACGCGAGGACCTCGCCGCACGCGAAGGCGAGTGACGGTCGTCCAGGCGCGGAAGTCCGCCGGCGATGGCGGAGTTGCTGTGCAGGATGAGATCTCGTTCACGCCCGGCGGTGCTCCTGCTCACGGCCTTCGCCGCACTCGCGGCGGGGACTCCCGCATCCGCCTCGGCGCTCGGCGAGCTGACGCAGAAGGCCGGGACCGCCGGCTGCTTCAGCTTCAGCGGCCTGGGCACGTGCACCGTCGGCGCCGGGCTTGATCTCCCGTTCTCCGCCGACGTGAGCCCGGACGGGCACAACGTCTACGTCGCGGGATACAACGGCGACTCGCTGGCGATCTTCGACCGCGGCACGGACGGCGGCCTCACGCAGAAGGCCGGGGTCGGCGGATGCATCACCGGCGCCGCGACGGCCGGTTGCGCGACGGCGATCGGGCTCGACGGGCCGTCGTCGGTCGTCGTCAGCCCGGACGGCACGAGCGTCTACGTCGCCTCGAACGCCCTGGGCGGCAGCAACGGCGTCGTCGTGTTCGATCGCGCCGGCGACGGGCGGCTGACGCAGAAGGCGGGCGCCGCGGGTTGCGTCAACCACACCGGCGCCGGAGGCTGTGCGGACGGTGGCGTCACCCTCTACCAGGCGCTGAACCTCGCGATCAGCCCCGACGGCAAGAACCTCTACGTCACCTCGGGACAGCGAAGCTCCGTCACGATCTTCGATCGGGCGGCCGACGGCTCGATCACCGAGAAGACCGGGGTGACCCGCTGCGTGAGCCTCGGTGGCAGCGGGACATGCACCTCCGTCGCCGGGCTCGGCGGGGCGTACGGCGTCGTCGCCGCCCCCGACGGCAGGAACCTCTACGTCGCCGCGAACAGCTCCGACTCGGTGGTCGCGCTCGCGCGTGCGCCGGACGGGACGCTCTCGGCCCTGAACTGCGTCGGCGCCGGGTCGTGTGCAACGGCCGGCCGCGGCCTCGACGGCGCCCAGGGGATCTCGGTCAGCCCCGATGGCAAGAGCGTGTATGCCACCGGCCTCGGGTTCAGCACCGCGAAGGGCGTGATCTCGTCGTTCGATCGTGCGTCCGACGGCTCGATCACCCAGAAGGGGGGCGCCGCGGGCTGTCTCAGCGCCGACGGCACGGACGGAACCGGCGCGCCCGGCTGTGCCGCGGGCACAGGCCTCGACGGCTCGTACGCCGTCGTGGTGAGTCCGGATGGCAGGAGCGTCTACAGCGAGAGTCACGGGACGAACAACGCGGCGAACGGCCTCGTCGTCCTGGACCGCGCCGCCGACGGCGTGCTCACCCAGAAGCCCGGGTCCGCCGGATGCATCACGGAGACGGGGAACGCGGGCGCGTGCGCGGACGGCCGCGCGCTCGTCAGCGCCGGCTGGTCGGCGCTGAGCCCGGACGGCTGCAATCTCTACGTCGCGTCGAACGTCGGGGGCCTGGGCGTCTTCGACCGCACGAGCGCCGCCGCCTGCGCCGGCGGGGTGCCGGCGCCGCCGCAGGCACCGGCGAATCCGGCGCCGCCGCCCGTGCCGGTGCCCGGTCCGCCGGCGAAGGCATCGCCGCCGTCGCTCACGGGGACGATCGCCTTCCCCGCGACGAAGGCGTGCGTCAGCCGCCGGAGCTTCAAGATCCGGCTGCGGATCCCCAAGGGCGTCACCCCGATCGACGCGACGGTGCTGCTGGGCGGCAAGCGGTTCGCTGTGGTCAAGGGGCGGCGCCTGACGTCGTCGATCGATCTGCGCGGGCTCCCGAAGGGGAGCGTTCGGCTCACCATCACGCTGCGGTTCGCCGATGGCCGTAAGGTGAGCGGCGTGCGCCGCTACAAGACGTGCCGGTTGACGAAACGCCGCTAGCGTGAGCGTTCGCCGAGCCCTCCCGCGCCTGTTCGCATTCACGCTGCTCGCCGCCTTCGCGGCCGGCTGTGGGAGCGACGGCTCCGGGTCCACCACCGGTTCCGGCGCGCCGGACTCGGCGCTCGTCGGGACGCAGTGGGTCCTGGAGGGGAGCGCCGTCACATCGTGGTTGCGCTTCGCGCCGGCACAGGTCACGGGGAACGACGGCTGCAACCAGTTCACCGGCGCCTATGTGCACTCGGGGTCGTCGTTGTCGTTCGGTCCGCTCGCGGGAACGCGCAAGGCGTGCCCGGGCGCCGCCGGTGACCTCGCGACGCGCGTGAGCTCGGCGCTCGAGCGCGTCGCGACGTACGCCATCGCGGGCACCACGCTGCGCCTCGCTGCGCAGTCCGGTGATGTGCTGCTCACCTACCGGGCCCGGGCGGCGAGCGTCGAGGGCGGCTGGGAGGCGACCTCGGTGCTCTACAACGACGGGATCCACTCGATCGTCATCGGGACGACGCTGACCGCGGACTTCGCCGCCGGTGGGACGGTGTCCGGCTCGGGCGGGTGCAACACGTACACGGGCCCGTACACGTCGGACGGCGACCACGTGCGGATCGGCCCGCTGGCCGCCACACAGCGGGCATGCGCGGGCCCTGAGGGTGCGAACGAGCAGGAACTGGGCTACTTCGCGGCGCTCGAGTCCGCCAGGACGATCGAGCAGGTCGGCGACGAGCTGACGCTCCTCAACGCGAAGGGGCAGCGCGCGGTGAGCTTCACCCGCAGGGGCTGAGGCGCATGTCGAAGACCGTCTAGTACGAGCAGTCGCGGGCCCCGCGAACCCACTTCAGCGGCCCGATCTGCTGGCTCGGGGCGTCGGTCTGCGGGTTCAAGCCCGGCCCCCAGTAGAGGCCGGTCGCGACGCCGGCGGTCGTCACGCTCCACGTGTAGTACGTCGTCTGTCCGTACGAGTCGATCTGCAGCGTCGCAGCCCACGAGCCATCGGCCTTCTGATCGGCGCCGATGATCTGGAACGCGTGCGCTCCGTTGATGATGTCCGAGCCGGACGTCGGCGTGAGGCGGCAGTAGTACATCGTGGCGTTCGCGAAGTGCCCATAGCGCTCCTCGTACGGACACGTCGGGAAGCCGGTCGGGCAGTCGGTGAACGTCGAGTTCGCGAGGAACGGCAGGATCGCGTTCGCCGCCTGGGTGCCGGTGATGTCGTGGCCCGGAGGGGAGAACGGAGGCCCGTCGACCGGCCCGGGTGTCGTCGGGGTGCCGGGCGTCGGCGTGCCCGGCGTGGGCGCCGGGGTCGTCGGCTTGGGCGTCACGGTCGCCTTCTTCTTCGCCTTGCACTTCGAGCCGTGACGGACCTTGCCCTTCGGGCAGACACAGCGGCCCTTCTTGCGCACGAAGCCCTTCTTGCACTTCTTGGCCTTGGCGGCCGAGGAGGCCGCGGGCGACCCGCCGCCGGCCGGAGCCGCGCCCGCGATCGGCGCGATGAGCGCCAGGGCACTGAGCAGCAGCGTGATGACCAGCAGGCGGTGCCTCATCCCGGACTCCTCGTCGACGTCGATCGTGGCGGACTGTACTGCGGGGGGGGCCGCTCACGACTGGTCGCGCTCGGGATCTGCTGGGTGATGCAGTGCGGGCCGCCGCCGCCGAGCGACAGGATCGTCCCGGGGACCTCGACGACGGTCCGCTCCGGGAAGATCGCCCTCATGCGTTCCAGCGCCGCCTCGTCGGATGCGGGGTCGCCGACCGGCACGATCACCGCGCCGTTCGCGAGGTAGCAGTTGAGGTAGGGGATCTCGAACTCCTCGCCGTCGAGCGAGCGCCGCGCCGACGGTCTCGAGCGGGAGCACCTCGATCGCCCGCCCGCCCGCGTCGGGCTTCGCGGCGAGTCGCTCCAGGTTCTCGCGCGCGTAGGCGCCGACGTCGCCTGAGGCGTCGTCGGGAACCTGCAGCGCAAGCCGGCCCGGGGCGACGTACTGGGCGATCCCGTCGATGTGCCCGTCGGTGTCGCGATCGGGGAAGGCGACGAGCCAGATCGTGCGCTCCACGCCGAGGTAGTCGCGGAAGACCACCTCCGCATCCTGCGCGCTCACTCCGGGGTTGCGGTTCGCGTTCAGCACCGAGCCCTCGGTCGTCACGAGCGTGCCCTCGCCGTCGACCAGCAGCGCCCCGCCCTCGGCGACCAGCGGCGCCCGTACGAGCGGGAACCCGAGCAGGTCGGCGAGCGCCTCGGGCAGCGCGGCGTCGCGGTCGTGCGGGACGTACTTCCCGCCCCAGCCGTTGAAGCCGAATGCGACCATCGCACGCCGCCCGGCGCCGTCCGCCACCACGATCGGCCCGGTGTCGCGCGTCCACGAATCGTCGATCGGGATCTCGGCGACGTCCACCGCCGAGCCGCAGTGCGCCGCGACATCGCCGCGCGCACCCGGGGCGCAGACCATGAGGACGGGCTCGAATGCGGCGATCGCGCGCGCGACGGCGGCGACGTCCGCTCGCGCCTCGTCCCAGTACGCGCCCCACAGCGAGCGCCGCGCGGGCCAGGCCATGATGCAGCACTCATGCGGCGCCCATTCGGCGGGCATCCGCAGCCCCTGCTCTCGCGGTGTCGGCGGCATCCGGTCAGGCTCGCACAGCAGGCGGCCGCCGTGCCCGGGTGCGACGTCCTATCGTCCTGACCGGGCCGACCGGCAGAGTGCGGCTCGCTCGAGAGGTCGGTGAACACGGGCACCATCGTGCGGCGGGGCCGGCGCCGTGGTTCCTCCCGCGGCGTCCGCTGCACGACTGAGGCCGTCTACCGCATGATGGTCAGCGTGGCGCCGCTGTTGATGCGCTTCGCCAGCCATGTGATGGCGATGGCGCTGAGCCTGACGCAGCCGTGCGAGGCCGCGGTGCCGAGCGCGCCCGACAGGTTGTGGGTCCCGTGGATGCCGACCTGCCCGGGGCCGCCGTCGAACTCCTGAAAGACGTTCGACCGGCGAGCTGAGTGCCAGTGCGTACGGCCACCCGGATCGCTCGAGGAGATCGTGACGACCTCCTCGACGAAGAAGCGCCCGTGGGCGTCGGCGTCGACGGGTTGCCGACCACGGCCCGGAACCGGCGTGGAGCCGTCCGGCGCGGTAGACGGTGACGCGGCGCGTGGACAGCTTGATCGCGAGGTGCCAGGTGGTGCTGGACGGCACGGTGTCGGTTGCGGTGATCCACCCCGTGTGCCCGTTCGGCCGCCCGGGGAGGCGGACGCGCATCCACGAGATTCCCGCGGTGCTCGCGCGGTCGAGCACCGGCAGGACGGTGCGCACGTGCGTCAGCGGTCGCCGTGCGGCGACCGTCTGGATGCGGTGCGCGTGCGAGCTGGGCTTCGACCGCGCGACATGGCTGTTCATCAGCACGACGAGCGGCTGGCTCGCGGGCACCGTGGCGCCGGCAGCCGGCTGGGGAGCGACGAGGGCGCAGCCGAGGGCGGCCGTGATCAGCGTCAGCCCCAGCGCGGTGTGCGCTGGGGCATGCTGGGCGGTGGTCATGGCGGTCACCCGGTGAACTTCGCCGGGCCGCGGCGCGGCTGGAGTGAACCTGCGGCACATGCGCGGTAGCGGAATCGGAGCGTCTTCGCCCGGGTGCGGTCCGTGTACGTGACGCGGGCGCTCAGCCGGTGGATGCCGGGCGAGGGTGCGATGACGTACACCTGGAACGGTCCGCTGGTCTGGCTGGCGAGGCGCTTGCCGTCCAGGCGGAACAGGACGTGCTTGATCAGGTGGCCGCGAACCGTGGCGGTGTAGCCGTCGGTGCAGTCCTCGCGCGCCGTGCGCCTCATGGTGGAGGTTCCTCGCCGAGTGGGGAGGGTCGACTGGCTGCCGGGCGGTGTCTGAGTCGCGCCCGGTGAACCGGGTGTGGCGGGACTGCCGGGCGTGCCCGGTGAACCGGGGCCGCCTGGAGTGCCCGGGCTGCCCGGCGTCGTCGGGACGACCGTCACGGTGGTGGCACCGCACGATGACGCGTTGATGACGTCGTTGATCAGGGTGACCGCGCCGATCCGCGCGAGCAGCCGTCCCTGCACCGTTGCGCCGTTCTGCACGGAGATGCTCTGGTCGGCCATCACGTTGCCCTGGAACTTCGTGGTGGTGCCGATCGTCGCCGAGCTGCCGATCTGCCAGAAGACCTTGCACGGGTCGGCCCCGTTGAGGAGCACGACGGAGCTGGCGGAGGCCGTCGTCAGCGCCGAGCCGATCTCGAAGACGAACTGCGCGTCGGGATCGCCCTGGGCGTCGAGCGTCAACGGTCCCGTGAGCTGGGCGGACGAGGTGTACCGGTAGGCACCGGCGTACAGCGTCCTGTTGCCGAGGTTGGTGCCCGAAAGGTCCCTGTCGGGCGCGACCGGCTGGCCGGCGGCGACGTTGTAGGCCGTCGTGAGGTCGTTCTTCGCCTTCAGGGCCACGGCGTCCGCCGCGTGAACGGCGCCGTTCACGAGTGCGGGCGGCCCGAACCCGACATAGGCGGCTCCGGGGGAGACGCCGAGCTCGCCGTCGAGCACCGATGGGCCGGTGTTCGTGGCGGTCGAGCCGGCGAGTACGACGAACGGCTTGGCGGTGCCGAGCAGCACCGGGGATGCCTGGGCGGTGAGCGGCACGGCGGCGAGTGCGAGGCACGCGGCCGCGAGGCCGACGGCGCCACCCCCGGCGCGGGTCAGATGGGTGGGAACGAACATGCGCCCTCGATCCTCATTGTGCGAGCGGCCCCTGCAACGGTCCTGGTCGCCACGGTCGCCGGGTGGGCGATCTGCGTGGTGGCGCTCCTTCGGTAGCCCGGCGAACTCCGGTGGAGTCCCGTGGCATTGCGGACCCGCCTCGCGGCGAGGGTGCATGTGTCGAGCGGGCAGGCTCTGGTTATGACTCCATCGGTGCAGGGCCGATGCACCTTGAGGAAGTGCAGTAGTTCCCCCCTTCCCGGAACCGGATGCGAGTACTTCACCGCTCCCGCGTGCGTGACGGGCACGGATGGCGCGGCGCCCGGTCCCTGCTCATCTGCGTTCTCCTGATCATCGCCTGCCAAAGGAACCGAGCATGCAGCCCTACCGCGCCGCGGTCGTCCATGAGTTCAAACAGCCGCTGACCATCGAGCTCGTGCCCGCTGCGGAGCTCGCGCAGGGTCAGATCCGCGTGAAGCTCGAGGCGTGTGGTCTCTGCCATACGGACATCCACGCCGCGCATGGCGATTGGCCGGTCAAGCCGTCACCACCGTTCGTGCCGGGCCATGAGGGAGTCGGAATCGTCACCGAGCTCGGCCCGGGAGTGTCCGAGGTGGCGGTGGGCGACCGCGTGGCGATGCCGTGGCTCGGGTATGCGTGCGGCGTCTGCGACCACTGCGTCTCCGGCTGGGAGACGCTCTGCCTCGAGCAGGAGAACATGGGCTACTCGATCGACGGCGGCTTCGGCGACTACGCCGTCGCATACGGGCGCTACGTCGTGAAGGTGCCTGACGCGCTGGACCCGCTCGATGCGGCACCGCTGACCTGCGCCGGCGTGACGACCTACAAGGCGGTCAAGGTCTCCGGGACGCGCTCGTCGGATCTCGTCGCGGTGTTCGGCGTCGGCGGCCTGGGGCATCTCGCGATCCAGTACGCCGCGATCGCCGGCGGGCGTGTCGTCGCCGTGGACATCCACGACGAGAAGCTCGAACTGGCACGCGAGCTCGGCGCCGAGTTCACCGTCAATGCAGCCAAGGAGGACCCGGTCGAGGCGATCCAGAAGCTCGGCGGCGCCGACCAGGCGATCGCGCTGGCCGTCTCACCGCACGCGTTCGAGCAGGCCTTCGCCTCGCTGCGCCGCGGCGGCACCTTGGTGTTCGTCGCCCTGCCGGCCGACAACGAGGTGACCCTGCCGATCTTCGAGACCGTCCTCAACGGGATCACGATCGTCGGCTCGATCGTCGGCACGCGCAGCGATCTGCGCGAGGTCTTCGAGCTGCACGCCGCCGGCAAGACGCGCGTGATCCGCGAGACGCGCTCGCTCGACGACGTGAACGAGGCGATCGCGGACGTGGAGGCCGGGCGCATCGCGGCGCGGATCGTCTTCCAGATGTAGGGCCGATCAGATCAGCGAGACGACCTCGTGCTCGCTCGCCGAGCGGCGCGCGGCGTCGAGCACCTCGAGGGTGCGCACCGCGTCCCACGGATCGACGGGCATCGGCCCCTCGCCGCGGAGCGCGGCGGCGACGCCGGCGTAGAAGTTCTCGTACGCGCCGGGCAGCGTCGGAACGCGCTCGCTTGCGTCATCGCCTCCGAGCGTGCCCCAGCGCTCGGGCTGATCCTCGCCCCAGCCCGGCGTCCCTGGTCGCTGCCCGGCCGCGAGCTGGTCCTCCTGCACGTCGAGCCCGAACTTCACGTAGGACGCGACGTCGCCGAAGACCTGCACGCGCGGCGGAAGCTGCGCCGTCAGCACGCTCATGCCCAGGTGGGAGCGAACGCCGCTCTCATGCTCGATGGCGAGGAAGTCGTCGTCATCGGCGTTGGCGCCCCGGCGCCGGACGTCCAGCTCGGCGAACACGCTGCGGGCCGGGCCGAACAGCAGCAGCGCCTGATCGACGAGATGGCTGCCGAGGTCGAGCAGCAGCCCGCCCCCGTGCTCGGGCGTCCGGACCTCGCGCCAGCCGCCCGAGACGCTGGGTCGCCAGCGGTCGAAGCGGCTCACGAAACGGCTCACGTTCCCGAGGCGCCCTTCGTCGATGAGCTTGCGGATCGTCAGCAGGTCACCGTCCCACCGGCGATTCTGGAAGACGGTGATCGGCAGGCCGGCGTCGTCCGCGTATGTCACGAGCTCACGCGCGCTCGCGGCGTCCGCCGTCAGCGGCTTGTCGACGACGACCGCCAGGCCGCAGTCGACTCCGGCGCGCGCGAGCGGCGCGTGGACCTCGTTCGTCGTCGCGATCACCACGAGGTCGAGCTCGCCCGCTCGCTCCCACACCTCGGCGGCGTGGTCGAGCAGCTGGGCGCCGGGATGGGCGGCGCCCGCCGCAGCCCGGCGGCCCTCGTCGCGGGTGACGACCGCCGCCAGTTCGAGGCCCGGCTCAGCGGCGATCAGCGGGCCGTGGAAGACGGCGCCGGCGAGGCCGTAGCCGAGCAGTGCAACGCGTGCGGGTTCAGGCATAGGGGCAGGCTACGCGTCCTTGGGCCTCCGCGGCAGCCCCGTAGTTACCCGCAATTCCGTAGTACGTAGTCCTGACAGGGTTGCTCGCGAGCGCACGTATCGTCGTCGGACGCCGTCACCGACCGAAGGCACCACATGTCCGCAGTCCCGTCAGACAGTCCGCCTCGCAGTCCATTCCTCGCCCACATCACGAGCCTGACCGCAGTCGCGTCGGTCACCGCCGTCGGCCTGATCGTCGTCGGCGTCCTTGCGCTCGTCGGAGGACACTACGACCGGAAGGTCGTCCACGACCAGCTTGCTCCGCAGAAGGTCTTCTTCCCGCCGAAGGGCAGCGAGGCGCTTCTGCCCGGGATCAAGCAGTACGCGGGCCAGCAGGTCCTTGACGGAAAGCAGGCCAAGGCCTACTCCGACAAGTTCATCAACGTGCACCTCTCGCAGGTCGCCGGCGGCAAGACGTACTCCGAGGTCAGCACCGCGTCGCGGGCCGACCCCAAGAACGCCGCGCTGATCGCTCAGACGGACACGCTGTTCCGTGGCGAGACGCTGCGCGGCCTGCTGCTGAACGCGTGGGGCTGGTCCGTGGTCGCAACGGTCGCGACGATCGCCGGGTGGGTGCTCATCGTCCTGGGCCTGCTCCTGTTCGTGCTGCCGCTGCTGAACTGGCAGGTCAACCTGCGCCGGCGCGAGTCCGCGGCCGGTGCGCCGGTCAAGCCGGCTGCTGATCCGGTTTCGGCATAAAGATCGAGTAGGAGCCGATGGCGGTCGCCAGCAGGCGGCCGTCATCGCCGTCCACCGTCGCCCGCAGCGTCGCCGCGGTGCGGTTGCGGCGGTCGACCTGCGCCGAGCAGATGACGTCGCCCTCGCGGGCGGTCTGGAGGTAGTTGATCGAGATCGACAGCGTCGCGATCAACTCGGGCGGGTTGCGATGCGCCCAGAGGGCCGAACCCATCGCGTAGTCCACCATCGCGTAGGTCACGGCGCCGGACAGCATCCCGTTGAGATTCATCAGCTCCGGGCGCAGAGTGACGCGCAGCACGCCGGGGGCGTCGTAGCGAAAGCCGATGAACCCGCCGATGCCGTCGCGCAGATGCCGCGGGGTGGTGCTCATGCGCGATTACCCTAGCCGCGGCCTTCCGCGCCGGTCCGGGATGATGCAGCGATGAGCGTGAGCAGCAGCCGCACCCAGGTCGGCATCGTCGGAGCGGGGCCGGCCGGGCTCCTGCTCGCCCAGCTGCTGCGGCGGCAGGGCATCGAGTGCGTCGTGCTCGAGTCCGGCAGCCGCGAGTACGTCGAGCAGCGTGTCCGGGCCGGCGTGCTCGAGCAGGGATCGAGCGATCTCCTGGTCGCGGCGGGGGTCGGCGATCGGTTGCAGCGCGAGGGCCTCGTGCGCGAGGGGATCGAGCTGCGCTTCGACGGGCGGCGCCACCGCATCGACCTGGCGGGCCTGACCGGCGGACGCCGCATGACGGTCTACGGGCAGACGGAGATCGTCAAGGACCTCATCAGCGCCCAGGTCGCCGCCGGCGTCCCGCCGCTGTTCGAGGCCACGGACGTGCGGCTGGAGGGCATCGACACGGCGGCGCCGAAGATCCATTTCGTCCACAAGGGCGTCGCGCAGGAACTCGCCTGCGACGTCATCGCGGGGTGCGACGGCTACAACGGGGTCAGCCGCCGGTCGATCCCGGACGGCGCGCTGAGGACGTTCGAGCGGGTCTATCCGTTCGGGTGGCTCGCCATCCTCGCGCGGGCCGCGCCGTCCTGCGACGAGCTGACCTTCGCGCGGCACGATCGCGGGTTCGCCCTGCACAGCCTGCGCTCGCCGCAGCTCAGCCGGCTGTACCTGCAGGTCGACCCCGCCGCCCAGATCGAGGACTGGTCGGACGCGGCGATCTGGGAGGAGCTCCACATCCGCCTGGCGACCGACGACGGGTTCGCGCTGCGCGAAGGCCCGGTGCTGGAGAAGTCGATCCACCCGATGCACTGCTTCGTCGCCAGTCCGATGCAGTACGGGAGTCTGTACCTCCTGGGCGACGCCGCGCACGTCGTCCCGCCGACCGGGGCGAAGGGACTGAACCTCGCGCTGGCGGACGTCCGCGTGCTCACGGAGGCGCTGGCGGGCTTCTTCGGGGGCGGCGATCGCCGCGGACTGGAGACCTATTCCGAGCGCTGCCTGCGCCGGGTCTGGCGCATGGAGCACTTCTCGTGGTGGATGACCTCGATGCTGCACGTCCATCCGAACGCCGACGCGTTCGGCGGAATGCTGCAGCGCTCAGAGCTCGCGTACGTCTGCAGCTCGCAGGCCGCGGCGACGACGCTCGCCGAGAACTACGTGGGCATGCTGGCCGGCGAGGACACCTGACGGCGCGACGTTCAGCCCGCGTCAGAATTCGTCGGCGAAGTCCCAGATCCTGATGTCGCCGGGCTCCAGCCGGATGATGACGTCGGTGCCCCGCAGGGATTCCGTGTAGGACGCGGCCTCGTCCTCGCCGACGTACCTGGTGGCGATCCGGCGTGCCGTGTCGGTCACGTCCTCCTCGACGAATCGCACGGAGCCCCGAACCTCGACCCCGCGCAGCGGTGCGCCGGCCTCGGCCACCACGATCGTCGCCCGGGGATCACGCCGCAGGTGCCGGGTCTTCGGGTTCTGCTCCTCCACCCACACGTTGAACCCGCCCTCGCGCCATTCGTGCCAGACGGGGGAGAGCAGGACCGTCCCGTCGGCTCGCAGCGTGGCCAGCACCGCCAGCAGCGGCTCGTCGAGGAAGCTGCCCAGCTCCTCGAGCGGCAGATTCGTCCTCATCCCTACATTTTCCGCTCGAGCTTCAGCTCGCACATGTCCACGGACGCGCGCGTGCCCGGGGTCTCGGCCGGATCCATCGCGCCGAAGGCCTGATCGCCGGCCCGCATGTCGTCGGCCGTGTCGAACATCTGCAGGACGACGGCCGTCCCATGATCCTGATCGAACAGCATCTGAAGGCCGGTGGCGGGCACGCCGGGCGGCGGACCGTCCGACTCCTCGATCCGGGCAAGGAGACTGCTCACCCTGTCGGCCGTCACATCGGTGAACCTGACGACGCGTACGTACACGAGACCTCTCCTCTCGTTGGGTTCGCCCCGAGCGTACGCCTCGTCCGGGTTTCCCACAACCGCCCGCCGTGCGGCGCTCCGCGCCATACGAGCAGCCGGGTAGCGTCCTGCGGCCGGCTTGACCGATCCCGAGCAAAGGAGGCCCCGTGGAGCTTGTCCACGAGTTCACGTTCACCGCCGTCCTCAACGCATCGGTCCCGATCGGGCCCGGGCCGCTCGGAAACCGCCGCATCCGCGAGGTGCTCGGCGGGGAGGTGACGGGTGAGCGGATCAACGGCCGTGTCGGAACGGGCGGCGGCGACTGGGTGCTCGTCGGCCCCGACGGGTGGGGGCGGCTCGACGTGCGCCTCCAGATCCACACCGACGACGGCGCCGACATCTACGTTCAGTACTTCGGCGTCATCGAATACACCGAGGCCGCACACGCGGCCAACGCCGGCGAGCGCTCGAGCGACTTCGGCGACCATTACTTCCGCACTGCCCCGCGCCTGGAGACCGGCGACCCGCGCTACGAGTGGGTCAACCAGACGCTGTTCGTCGGCGAAGGCCGGCTGCATCCCGGGCCCATCGTCGAGTATCGGGTACATCGCGTGACCTGACGGGCGCCCGCGTCAGCTGTCCTGTGGGGTGAGGGTCAGCGTCCCGGTGTTGCTGAAGGCGAGGGTGCCCGGCGTCGCTCCGGAGACCTGCTGGGTGCCGCCGTCGATCGGCAGCGTGAACTGCTCAGGGCCTATGCCCAGTGCGCTCGGCCCGGGAAACCCCGGCTCGCCGGGGAAGTAGCCGCCCGCGCCATTGTCCCGGTGCAGCGTGAACGTCGCGAAGGCCGGGGGAGCCCAGCGTGTGACGGTCAGCATCCCGGCCTGCGCGCCGGCCTCGATCGAGACCGTCCAGTCGGGCAGCCCGGGGAGGCCCAGCCCAGGCGCGCCCGTGACTCCGGAGTCGAGGTAGTCGGTCCCCTGCAACGTCGTGGCCGCGAGATTGGCGTACACCACCGGGCCGGTTCCGGTCCACGTGTCCTTCCCGTCGGCCCCGGCGGGCTGGAGCCGCGCGACGAGGCTCGACTGGATGGTGCCCGTGGAACTGAAGGTGGTGTCGTTGTAGGTGCTCGCGATGTTGAGGTCCACCTTGTACGCGTCGTGCGGCGGATGGCAGAGTGCCTGCGCGACCTGCTTGCCGAGCTGCCCGATGTCGTCGAACAGGTGGTCGGCGGTCGTCCGCAGTGTCGTGGCGCCGCGGATCTCGCCGGTCTTCGGGTCCACGAGGCGGGCGGTGATGGCGATCGCCTGATTCGTCTTCGGCCCGGTCACCGTGATCGTCCCCCGGACGATCAGATCGGGGTCGATCAGCTTGTGCGCGTTGAGCCGCGTGGCCGGGTCGACCCACGCGGTCTGGCTCAGCGCGATCTCGTCGAGGATCTCCTTGCGCCGCCTGATCTCGACCTGCGTGAGCTCGCAGCCCGGCGAGCGGTCGCCGCGCACCGTGTAGCCGTTCAGGTCGTTCTCGAGGAGATCCGGTATGGCCTCGTTCAGCAGCTTGAGGTCGCCCGTCGCGCCGTCGAAATCGTCGACGCCGAAGGCGATTCCGGGGTAGGCGTATCCGAAGCTGTTCGTCCCGCTGCGCCGCGCGCCCGCCCGCTTGCGCTTCTTCCTCGCGCGCTTCAGCGTGAGCGGCTGCTTCAGTCGCATGCCGGGGCGCAGCCGCACCGGCATGGCGTTCTGCAGCGGAGCCGCGTCGCGGCGGACTACGACCGCCGAGAGCGCGTAGTCACCCTTCGGCAGCTTCAGGGTGTAGCGCCCGCCGCGCGGGACCCGCGCGGTGCCCGCGATCGACCAGTCGATCAGGCTCGTCGCACGGACGAGCGCAACGCCGTCGGCGGCTCGCGGGAGCTTCGCGCCGCCGAGGGTTCCGGTGACGGTCGCGGGACTCGAGGCCTGCGCGACCCCGGCGCCCGCAAGCACCGCAATCGCCGCCGCAAGCACAACCTTGCCGGACCGCACCGGCCGAGAGTACGCCCAAACCGGCCCGCGTTCCAGCGATACTCGTCGCCATGTCGATCAGCCTCGAGCTCGGAGAGCAGCACGCCGCGCAGACACCGGCCGGGTGACGAGCCGGCCGCTCCCGCCGGCGATCATGCGGTCGTACACGCAGCCGATCCGCGTGAACCCGCTCGTGCGCCGCGACTTCGTACGACTCCTTCGCGCGGTCGACACGCGCTACACCTACGAGGCGGCGGAGCGGCTGCGCGGCTTTGACCGGCCCGCTCTCGTGCTGTGGGCGGACGGCGACAGGATCTTCCCGCGCGAGCACGGCCGCCGGCTCGCCGAGCTGCTGCCGCAGGGCCGCTTCGAGCTGATCGAGGACTCGCGCACCTTCATTCCGGAGGAGCAGCCCGAACGCCTCGCGGCGATCGTGCGGGAGTTCGCCGGCGCGACGACGTGATCCGCGCGGCTACCAGCCGCGCCAGGCGGGACCCAGGTCGACCGGCAGCTCGCCGGTGTCGAGCGGCAGGCGGTACTTGTCGGGACTCGCGTGCTCGTACGGGATCGTCGGGAAGTTCACGACGACCACGTCGCTCGAGCCGATGTTGCGCTCGGCGTGCCAGACCCCGCGCGGGATCACGAGCAGCGCACGCGAGTAGTCGCTCAGCACGAGCCGGAACTCGCGGCCGGCGGTCCGGACGTCGTCACGGGCATCGTAGAACGCAAGCTCCAGCTCTCCGGACAGGAACGCGTAACGGTCGTCGTGCTCGAGGTGCAGCCCCCAGCCCTTCGCCATCCCCGGCCTGATCGTGAACGTGTACGCGAAGACGATCGCCTCGGGGTGCACGCCCCAGCGGTCGTCGTAGAGCTCACAGACGGTGCCGCGCTCATCGACATGCGTGACGAGCTCACGGATGACCATGCCCTCGGGCAGATCGTTCAGGCGGGTGCCGTCGCTGTGGACGAGCTGTCCGTCACGCTTCAGCGGCATTCTCGCTGGAGGCTACGCCACCGGCTCGACGGGCCGGGGGAGGGCCAGCCGCTCGGGCGGCGCCTCGGCGATGTCGTCGGCCAGGCGCGTGAGCAGCTTCTGCAGTTCGGGGTACTGCTCGGGCGACCATCCGTCGAGGAGACGCGACGAGCCGCTCGCGCGCGCCGGCGCGCAGCCGGTCGGCGACGGCCGAGCCTTCGGGCGTGACGACGATCGTGCCGTCGGCGCCGGCGCCTCGACGTATCCGCACTCCAGCAACTGCGCCCGGCCGTCCTCGAGCACGTCGAGCGGGACCGTCGTGGATCGCCCGCAGCTCCTCGAACGTGCCGCGCGGAAACCTCCAGGTAGCGGAAGAGCATCCAGCAGGCGGCGGGCGTCGAGGTCGACGCCGGCGTCCGCCGCGACCCCCTCGATGAACCGCCGCGTGCGGTCGCGGCCGGCCAGCTGGCTCAGCGACCGCGCGATCTCGCGCAGCGAGTCCGGCCGGCCGCGGCGACGCGAACGCCTCGCCGACGCCGTCGGTCGTGACCGTCTCGCGCAGCGTGCGCTCCTGGATGAACCAGGAGAGCGCGAACGCGAGCACGGCGACGCCCGCGGCAGCGAGGAACACGGTGTCGAGCGCATCGGTGAACGCCTGGAGGTAGGGCACCTTGACGTTCGCGGGCAGCGAGGCGACCTGCGCGGGCTGGACCTGGCCGCTCGAGAGCTTCCCGCGTCGCGCTGCGGACGGGAAGGCCGACTCCAGGTTGCCGGTGAGCCGGGAGGTGAAGACCGCCCCGAGGATCGCGGTCCCCAGCGAGCCGCCGATCGTGCGGAACAGCGTCGCACCGGACGTCGCGACGCCCAGCAGCTCGTAGTCGACCGCGTTCTGCACCGCGAGGACGAGGACCTGCATGATGAGCCCGAGGCCGGCGCCGACGAGGAACATCTCGAGCGAGAGCACGAGCGTCGTCGTCGACGGCGCCAGCGACGAGAAGCAGGAACAGCCCGATCGCGAGCAGCGCGCTGCCGAGGATCGGGATAGATGCGGTAGCGCCCCGTCCGCGTGATCAGCTGGCCCGAGCCGATCGACGTGATCAGCAGCCCCGCCATCAGCGGCAGCAGCGCGAGCCCCGACTCCGTCGGGTCGAGCCCGCGCACCACCTGCTGGAAGAGCGGCAGGTAGGTCATCGCGCCGAACAGCGCGAACCCGACGATGAAGCCCATCGCGCTGCGAGACGGCGAAGACGGGGTTGCGCCACAGGACGTTGGGGAGCACCGGCTCGACGGCGCGGCGCTCGGCGAAGACGAAGCCGACGACCGACAGGACCGCGAGGACGCCGAGCCCGACGATCAGCGCCGAGCCCCACGCGTACTGGTTGCCGCCCAGCGTGGTCAGCAGCACCACCGACGTCAGCGCGATCGCCAGCAGCGCGGTGCCCAGGTAGTCGACGGTGTGCCTGATCCGCGTCGAGTGCGCCGGCAGCGTGCGCTGCAGGACGACGAACGCGACGGCGCCGACCGGCACGTTGACGTAGAAGATCCAGCGCCAGTCCAGCTCGCTCGTCAGGAAGCCGCCGAGCAGCGGGCCGATCACGGTCGCGACGCCGAACACACCGCCGAAGAGGCCGGAGTACTTCCCGCGCTCGCGCGGGGAGACGACGTCGCCGAGCGCCGCCTGTGCGCTGACCATCAGCCCGCCGCCGCCGAGCCCCTGGATCGCGCGGAACGCGATCAGCTCGGTCATCGACTGCGCCTGCCCGCAGAGGATCGATCCGAAGACGAAGATGACGAGCGCGACCTGCAGGACGAGCTTGCGGCCGTAGAGGTCGCCGAGCTTGCCGTAGAGCGGCATGACGACCGTCTGCGCGAGCAGGTAGGCGGTGACGACCCACGAGATGTGCTCGAGCCCGCCGAGATCGCCGACGATCGTCGGCAGCGCCGTCGACACGATCGTCGAGTCGAGCGCGGCCATCAGCATGACGAGCATCAGCCCGCCGATCACCGCGAACAGCGTCGCGCCCTCGCGCCGCGTCTCCTGCCCGGCTGCAACGTCGGCGGTCGCCATGCGAGGCCGACGACGCTACCAGCGGGCCCGCGAAATCGTGCACGGGCCCGGTCCGGTTCTGTAGCGTCGGGTTCGGTCCACGAGGAGGAATCTCATGTTCGACTACGTCATCGTCGGTGCCGGGTCTGCAGGCGCCGTGCTCGCCGCGCGACTGTCCGAGGATCCGAGCGTGACGGTCGGGCTGCTCGAGGCGGGCGGCGCGGACACCGATGACGAGATCCACATCCCGGCGGCGTTCGGCGCGCTCTTCAAGGGCCGTCGTGACTGGGACTTCTCCACGGAGCCCGAGCCATCCCTGGGCGGGCGCCGCGCGTACCTGCCGCGGGCGAAGATGCTCGGCGGCTGCAGCTCGATGAACGCGATGGTCTACATCCGCGGGAACCGCGCCGACTACGACGAGTGGGCGGCGATGGGGGCGCAGGGCTGGGGCTACGAGGACGTCCTGCCGTATTTCAAGAGGTCGGAGGACAACGAGCGCGGCGAGGACCAGTTCCACGGGGTCGGCGGTCCGCTGCCGGTGCGCGAGAGCCGCTCGATGAACCCGGCCGCGGACGCCTTCATCGAGGCCGCCGCGCAGGCGGGCCACGAGCGCAACCCGGACTTCAACGGCGCGCGCCAGGAGGGCTTCGGCCGCTACCAGACGACGCAGGAGAACGGCATGCGGGCGAGCACGTCCGTCCGCTACCTGCACCCGAACATGGGCCGCGAGAACCTGACCGTCATCACCGACGCGCTGGCGCTGCGGATCCTGTTCGACGGCGAGCGCGCCTGCGGCGTGGAGATCGATCACGCCGGAACGATCGAGGAGGTCCACGCCGCCCGCGAGGTGATCCTGTCGGCCGGCGCGTATCAGTCGCCCCAGCTGCTGATGCTCTCGGGCATCGGCCCGGCGGAGGCGCTGCCGCCGTTCGGGATCGAGGTCCGGCAGGACCTCCCGGTGGGCGACGGGCTTCAGGACCACTGCATGACGCTGATCAACTGGAAGGCCGACTGCGAGTCGCTGATGACGGCGCTGACGCCGGAGAACGTCGAGCTGCTCCAGACCGAGGGCCGCGGTCCGCTGTCCTCGAACATCGCCGAGGCCGGGGGCTTCATCCGCACCCGCCCGGGCCTCGAGGCACCCGACTGCCAGTTCCACTGGCACCGGTCCTGTTCCACGAGGAGGGACTCGGCGCGGCCGTCGAGCACGGCATCGCGTTCGGCCCGGGCGTGGTCAAGCCGACGAGCCGCGGCTCCGTGACGCTGCGCACGGCGAGCCCGTACGTCAAGCCGCGGATCCAGCACAACTACCTGACCACCGACGAGGACCGCGCGACGATCCTCGTGGGAACGCGCGTGGCACTCGAGATCGCCCAGCAGGACGCGCTCAAGGACATCATCACCGGCCCGTTCACCGCTCCCGACGCCGGATTCGAGCGACGATCAGCTGTGGGACTACATCGAGGACCAGACGATGACGATCTACCACCCGACGTCGAGCTGCGCGATCGGCCGCGTCGTGGACTCGCGCCTCAGGGTCCTGGGCGTCGACGGCCTGCGCGTCGTCGACGCGTCGGTGATGCCGACGATCGTGCGCGGCAACACGAACGCGCCGACGATCATGATCGCCGAGAAGGCCGCGGACCTGATCAGGGAGGATGCGGCGGCTCTCGCGGGCGCGTCCACCGCCTGAGCCGCGGGCGCTCAGTCGCGCAGCGCCGCCGCCACGGGGGCCAGCGTCGCCGGGTCGCCCGCCTCGGCGACGAGGCACACGCGATCGGCGACGCCGCCGACACGCTCGCGCACGTCGGCCGCGAGCGCCGCGGGGCCGTCGCCGCGCGCGACGAACAGCGCCAGCACGTCATCGTCGACGAGTCCGGGCATCTGCGCCCAGCCGCCCGATCGCGAGCGCTCGTGCAGCGCCTCGAACAGCGCGCCGAGACCGTGGTGGTCCAGCACGTGGCGATATCCGGGCGTCGAACCGTAGAACGCGATGCGCCGGCGGTTCGCCTCCCATTCCTCGTCGCTGGTCGCGACGAACACCGACGCGGTCAGCTCGACGTCGGCGGGCTCACGGCCGGCGCGCTCGATCCCGCGCTGCAGCGCGGGCAGCGTCACCTCGCGCAGCACGGCCGCCGTGCAGAACGTGTGGCCCAGCAGCCCGTCGGCGACCTCGCCGGCCACCTCGGTCATGCGCTCCCGCACGGCGGCCAGCAGAACCGGCGGCCGCGCATGCTCCGCGCGCGCCGGGCGGAAGTTCGGCGGCATCAGCGTGTGCCGGTGGAACTCGCCCTCGAAGTGCAGCTCGGCGCCGGTCTCCCAGGCGTCCCAGATCGCGTGCAGCGCCAGCACGTATTCGCGCATGCGCGCGGCCGGGTGGGACCACGCGGCGCCATAGCGGCGCTCGACGTGCGCACGGACCTGCGTGCCCAGGCCGAGCGCGAAGCGCCCGCCGGCGAGCGCCTGCAGATCCCACGCGGTGTAGGCGACGTCCATCGGCGATCTCGGGAAGGCGAGCGCGATCGCCGTCGAGACCCGGACGTGCGAGGTGGACTGTGCCGCCTGTGCGGCGGCGAGGAACGGGTTGCCCGTCGTCTCGGTCACGCCGACGCCGTCGAAGCCGAGAGCTTCGGCGTGCGCGGCCTCCTCACCGACCGCGGTGATCGCCGCGCCGCGGAGGACCACATCGCAGCGCATCGGGCGGAGCTTGTCAGGTCTGCTCGACCGGCCGCAGCTCGGGCCGTGACCGGTCCTTGCGGGCGATCTCCGCCGGCTTCGGCGTGCGGACGTTCGACGCGAGCCCGGCACGCTCCATCAGCCGGATGACCGCGTAGGAGGGATCGATCTCCCGACGGCGCAGGCCGTGGCGCGCCGACGTGGGGAAGGCGTGGTGGTTGTGATGCCAGCCCTCGCCGAGCGAGATGCAGGCGACGGCCCAGTTGTTGCGACTCTCGTCGCCCGTCGCGAAGCGCCGCGTGCCGTAGAGATGGCAGATCGAGTTGACGCTCCAGGTCGCGTGATGTTGCACGAAGATCCGTACGAGGCCGCCCCACACGAGCGCTGTCAGCCCGGCGACGAGGCTCCACCCGGACAGCGCGAAGCCCGCGACGAACGGGATGGCGAGCCCGAGCAGCGCCCAGGTGACGAAGTGACGGTCGACGAAGCGGATCACCGGGTCGGCGCGCAGGTCGGGCGCGTAGCGCCGCACGGAGGTGTGCTCGCCGTCGAAGAGCCAGCCCGTGTGCGAGTGCCAGATGCCCTTCAGCACGCCGCGCCAGCCGTGGCCGCCGTGCGTGTGCGGACTGTGCGGATCGCCGTCCTCGTCGGTGAAGGCGTGATGACGGCGGTGGTCGGCGACCCAGTGGGTGACCGCGCCCTGCACGGACATCGAGCCGGTGATCGCCAGGCCCGCGCGGACCGGCGCGGGGGCGTCGAACGATCGGTGCGTCAGCAATCGGTGGAAGCCGATCGTGACGCCGAAGCCGGTCACCGCGTACATCACCGCCAGGATCGCGAGGTCGCGGGCGGTGACCGCGCCGCCCCAGAGCAGGGCGATGGCGACGATGAAGCCGGCGAAGGGGATGAAGACGGCGAGGACGGTGATGCGGCGTTCCAGTCGAGTCATGAACTCAACGTAGACGAGCACTTCCAGTCATTCTTGACGGCAGACTCACGATCTCTCCCTAAGATCTGTTGCATGAGTGATAAGTCGAAGACGCAGCGCCTACCGCCGGAGCTGCTCGCGCTCTGGGTCCCGCAGCTGCCTGTGCTGGCCGAGGAGATCATCGCGTCGATCCGCACCGAGGTGCCGCCGTACGCCCGCCCGCTGGACGGCGACTTCGGACGGGCGGTGCGCGTCGGCGTCGAGGAGGCGCTGCGCCGCTTCAGCGAACACGAGCCCACGGCGTCCGGACCGGCGGGCCGCAGCGTCTACGTCGCGCTGGGGCGCGGCGAGGCGCGCGAGGGCCGCTCGCTCGAGTCGCTGCTCGCCGCCTACCGCGTCGGCGTGCTCGTCGCCTGGCGTCGTCTCGGGCAGACCGCGGTCGCCGCGGGGCTCAGTGGCGACGCGCTCGTCGGCATCGCGGAGTCGCTGTTCGCGTACATCGATCAGCTCTCCGCGGAATCGGCGGAGGGCTTCGCCGCCGAGCAGGCCGTGCGTGCCGGGGAGTCCGACCGGCGTCGCGCGAGAGCTGATCGAGTTGCTCGTGCGCGTGCCCGCGGTGAGCGGCGACGCGCTCGTGGAGCCCGCGATCGCCGCCGGGTGGCCGATCCCGCGCGAACTGGCGATGCTCGTGTGGCCCGCCGGCCGCGTCTCGCGGATCAGCTCTCGTCTGCCGGCCGGATGCATCGCGACACGCCTGGAGGAGCACTGGTGTGCGGTCGTTCCCGACCCGAACGCCCCGGGGCGGCGCGCCGAGCTGGAGCGCGCCTTCTCCGGCACCGCAGCCGGGCTCGGCTCCGCGACGCCGCCCGCCGACGCCGCCCTGTCGCATCAGCGTGCCCGCGATGCGCTGGAGCTCGCGCGCGGCCGCTCGCTCGACCGGCTCGTCGCCGCCGACGACGAGCGCCTCGCCCTGCTGCTGCGCAGCGACATGGCGCTCACCCGCGAGCTCGCCGGCGGCGACGCTCGCGCCGCTTGCCGACGAGACCCCGGCCTCACGCGAGCGCCTCAGCGCGACGTTGCTGGCGTGGCTGCGCCACCAGGCCAACACGACGAGGGCGGCCGAGGAGCTGCGCGTCCATCCGCAGACCGTCCGCTACCGCGTCGCTCGTCTGCGTGAGCTCTTCGGCGACGCTCTCGACGACGCCGACACGCGCTACGAGCTCGAGACCGTGCTGCGCGCCGGGGCGGACGGCTGAGGGCGTCAGCGGGCGCGGACGATGCGGAACGTGAGCGGAGCGTGGGAGGCGTGGTTGCCGGCCGCGTCGGTGGCGACGACGCCCGCGCGGTAGTGCGCCGCCTTCAGGGCGTGCCCGCCGACCCAGCCGTCGAACGGGACCGTGGCCGCCCCGCCGGTGAGGCTGCGCTTCAGCGATCCCGCTGCGAGGAGCCGGACGCAGCGCTTGCGTCCGGCTCGCCGCAGCTTTGCTGTGGACCTCACGCAGCGCTTGGCGCTGCGCAGGCCGGCGGCCTGGCGGCTGATCGTGATCACGACCGTCGCCGCCTCGGACAGGGTCAGCCTGAAGCTCGTCCCGTGGGGGACCTTGCGCGCGGCGCGCGCCGGCCTGCTCGTGGGCGCGAAGACGCTCCGGGTCAGCGCGAAGCGGCTGATGGCCGGAGGGCGCGTATCCCGGCCGCCGCCGCCCGGCGGGCCGGAGGCGATCGCCACGGCGTTCGTCGTGCTGGTCGCGTTCCCGACGGCGTCGGTCGCCGTCACCACGACGGGGCGGGATCCGGGCGTGGCATAGGTGTGCTGCGTCGCCGTTCCGGTTCCCGTGCCGCCGTCACCGAAGCTCCAGCCGATCGTCACCGGACCCCAGAGGTCCGTCGCGGTCGCGGC
This sequence comes from uncultured Solirubrobacteraceae bacterium, assembly GCA_963817295.1. GTDB lineage: Bacteria > Actinomycetota > Thermoleophilia > Solirubrobacterales > Solirubrobacteraceae > F1-60-MAGs163. The sequence continues at coordinate 279,947 of CAWFOF010000011.1, forward strand.
GAACGCGAGCGGGCTCCCGGTCGCTCCCGCTGCGGGGATCTGCACGCTGGAGAACGTCGGCCCCGAGACGTCATAGCCGGCGGCGTTCGTGACGTAGCTGTTGCCGTCGAACCAGCGCCAGATCGCGACGCCGTCGCCCATCGGCGTGTTGGCGATGCCACGGTCCACGATGCCTCCCGGCGCCGGAGTTCCTGCGGGCACCGGCGCGCCGAACAGTCCACCCGGAGGCGACGTGGCCGACTCGAGCCGGTCCGCCGCGCCATCGTTGGTGGTCATCAGCAGCAGGGTGGCCCCGGACGCTGACGCGGAGAGGTCGAGCGAGAACGCCGGCTGGCCGGTCATCGTGACGGTCTGGACCTTGGTGAAGACGTCGCCGCCAGGGGGCCTGAAGGCCACCTGCGGCCGCGGGACGCCGGAGACGTCCGCGGTCCAGCCGACGAGCGCGCGACCGTCGGCGGCGAAGGCGACGGACCGCGCGAAAGGGTGCAACCCGCCGGCGTCGCTGGGCTGCTGGACGGCGCCGAGCCCGGCGGTGGGGGTCCCGGACCGGAAGCGCACGGAATACGTGTCACCGGCCGGCGTGAACTCGCGAAAGCCCCACGCGACGCCGGCTTCGCCCGATGGCGTCATCGCCACCTTCGGCGGGTCGGCGAAGCGTGATGTGTCCCCTCCGTTACGCGTCCCCGAATCGAGGGTGACGACCGCCCCGAACGGCTGTCCCGGCTCACGCATCGCGACCTGCGCGTCGGTTGTCGTGTTCGGGCCGGCCGACCGGATGTGCTGCCAGCCGGCGATGGCCGCGCCCGAATCCGCGGCCGCGACACGGAGCTCCGTGAACAACGTGCTTTCCGAATTCGTCTCGGCGACCTGCGCGATGATCTGGTCGGTCGGCCCTCCCACGACCGGGCGCACGCCCGCGCGCAGCAGCGCGTTGTGTGTCGTGGCGAACACCTGGCCCGAGGTCCACAGCACGAGTGCCTCGCCGGCCTTCGTCACCGCGATGGCGACCCCCCCGTCGGTCTGGTCGGGGGCGGCGGGCATGGCGACGATGTCGCCGAACGTCTGCGAGCCCGGGAGCATCTCCGCGGTCTCGAGCAGCCCGCTCTCCGACCACGCCATCGCAAATCGCCCGTCAGGCCCGGCGGCGAGCGCCGGGTAGGCGAGGTTCGTCGCGCCCGGCGCTGAGAGCGGCTGGATCGGCCCGAGCACGCCTCCCGGCGGGCGTACTTGAACGACCACCCGCTGCGAGCCGCCGACCATCGCCAAACCGGTGTACGCCGTCGTACCGTCGGGGGACATAGCCACCTGTGTGGCATCGAATCCGACGGCGAACGGCGGCGTCCAGCCAGGGTCCCCCTGCGCCGGCGCCGCGAACACCAGGACGGCGACGAGAGCCGTGAATCGAGCGAACCGACGGACCGATCCAGGATCGGGTGGCATGGCTCGGGACAGCCTACGCCGAGCGGTCCACCCTCGCCACTGCTCGCTCGCTCAGCCGGCCGGCGAAGACGCCTGCGCTTCGCGGCTGCTGTGGTGCGCGTCGAGCGTCTCGTCGAGCTCCGACAGCGTCTGCTGAAGGCGGCGCGAGAGCCACGCCCGGCTTCCGATGCTCCAGATCACGCGGTCGCGCAGCTCCGCCTCGCGCATCCGCACCTCGACGCTGACGCGGCTGCCCTCGCCGCGCTCGGCGATCTGCCACTCGACGTCCGCGGACGTGTTGCCGCTGCTGCCCTGGCCACGAACCACGGTCGGCCGGACCGAGGCGTCGACGCGCGTGTGCACGGTCCGGCTCAGTCCGAGCGGACCGCTGAGGCGCACCGTCGCGCCGTCCGCCGGGCCGGTCGCGGGCTTCAGCGTCACGACCTCGATCCAGCGCGACGCCAGGCGCCAGTGGTTGCCCAGATCGGAGAGGAAGTCGTAGACCTCAGCCGCGGGCGCGCCGACGTCGGCCGCTGCTCGGGCGCTGCGCATCGCGCTGATCCTCGCCGCTCAGGAGGCGTCGGCGACCGAGGGCTCCTCGGCGACGGGCGCGGGGGCCGGCGCCGGCGCGCCCCGGAGCCGTGGCAGCAGGAGGAGCGCCGCGGCGGCGCCGGCCAGCGCGAGCAGTGCCGCCATCGCGAACGCGCCCCGATAGCCGTGAACGAGCGCCGCGCCGTCCAGCCCCGCGACGCCGCGATCGCTCGCGTAGTTGCTGGTCAGCGAGGACGCGATGCTGGCGAGCACGGCGAGCCCGAGTGCGCCGCCCATCTGCCGCGAGGTGTTGACGAGGCCCGAGGCCAGGCCGGCCCGCCGGGCCGGAACGCCGGCCACGGCGGCGATCGTCACCGGCACGAACGAGAGGCCCAACCCGAGCGCGACGACCACCGACGGTCCCAGCACGTCCGCCGCCCACGAGCCGGTCGGCGAGATCTGCGTCAGCCACAGGGAGCCGAGCGCGATCAGCCCCATGCCGGCGGTGAGGGTCGTCCGCCCGCCCAGGCGCGCCACGAGGCGGGGGGCGAGCGTCGAGGACACGGCCAGCGTGCCGGTCATCGGGAGGAACGCCAGTCCGGCCTGAAGCGGCGTGAGGCCGATGACCTGCTGCAGGTACAGGGAGAGGAAGTACCAGAGGGCGAACATCGAGGCGCCCATCAGGCCGACGACGACGTTGGCGCCGGTGAGCGTCCGCGAGGCGAAGATGGAGAGCGGCACGAGCGGCGCCTTGGCCCAGCGCTGTTCGATCAGCACGAACAGCCCCAGCAGGAGAATCCCGGCGCCGATGGGGACGAGCATCTCGGTCGAGCCCCAGCCGTACTGCTCGATGTTCACGATGCCCAGGACCACGGCGATCAGCCCGGCGGTCAGCGAGACCGCTCCGGCGACGTCGAAGTGACGGTGCTCGAGCGAGCCCTTGCTCTCAACGATGTAGCGCCAGGCCACCGGGAGGAGGACCGCCCCGATCGGCACGTTCACGAGCAGGATCCAGCGCCAGCTCAGCAGGTCGGTGAGGACGCCCCCGAAGAACGCGCCGGCCGAGCCGCCGCCCGCGGCGACGGCGCCCCACAGGCCGAGCGCCTTGTTGCGAGCGGGCCCCTCGGCGAACGTCGTCGTGATGATCGACAGCGTGGCCGGTGCGACGATCGCACCCCCGAGCCCCTGCAGCCCGCGCGCCGCGACGAGCTGCGCCGACGTCGCGGCCAGCGCACCGAGCAGCGATGCGAGCGAGAACAGCGCGACGCCGGCGATGAACATCCGCTTGCGCCCGAGCAGGTCGCCGGCGCGACCGCCGAGCATCAGGAACCCGGCGAACGTGATCGTGTAGGCGCTGACGACCCACTGGAGGTTGTTCTCCGAGAAGTGCAGCGCGGTGCGGATCGACGGCAACGCGACGTTCACGATCGAGACGTCGAGGATCACCATGAACTGCGCGGCGCACGCGATCAGCAGGATGAGTCCGGTGTGGACGGGACGACGTTCGGACGGCACGGACCGAGCCTAGCAGTGGTTGCGTCAGCAACTACGTCGGATCGGCCACCCCGGCCGCGGCCTGCTCCAGCGCCGCGAGGTCGAGCTTGCCCATCTCCAGCATCGCCCGCATCACGCGGCTTGAGGTCTCCGCGTCGGGATCGCCGAGCAGCTCTTCGAGCCGCGTCGGGAAGATCTGCCACGAGACGCCGAAGCGGTCCTTCAACCAGCCGCACGGGCCGGGCTGGCCGCCGTCGCCCAGGCGCGCCCAGTACTCGTCGATCTCCTCCTGGGACTCGCACGGGATCTGGAACGAGATCGCCTCGCTGAACGTGTACTGCGGGCCGCCGTTGAGCGCGACGAGCCGCTGCCCGTCGATCTCGAACGTGACGGTCATGACGGTGCCGGCCTCGCGGCGCCCTGCCTCGCCGTACCGCGAGACGTCCAGGATGCGCGAGTTCTTGAAGATCGACGTGTAGAACTCGGCCGCCTCCTCACCCTCCGTGTCGAACCACAGGCATGGCGTGATCGTGGTCATCCGGATCGCTCCCTTCGTGTCATTGGGTTCCTACAGGAGGAGACCGGCGAGGTGGGAAGAACTCATCGATCGCTGGTCTAGGATCGCCGCAATGGCGCACGTCGAGATCGTCGATCAGAGCCTGCGCGACGGCGTGCAGAGTCTCTGGGGCATGCGCCTGCGGGCCGGGATGGTGACCGCGGTCGGCCCGCCGATCGACCGGGCCGGCTACTACAACGTCGAGCTCCCGAGCGGCTCGTTCTTCTCGGTCCTGCTGCGCTACATGCGCGAGGATCCGCTCGAGGCCTACGCCCACATGCGCGGCTGTCTGCCGAACACGCGCGTCCGCGGCGGGACGCGGCCGTCATCGACCGGTCGCTACGGGATCTCCCCGTACTCGATCCTCGACTTCATCTCGCGGTACACGATCGAGAAGCTCGGCATAGACGGCTACTGGATCTACGACTGCCTGTTCAACATGTCCGAGATGGAGCATCGCGCCCGCGTCGTGCACGACGCGGGCGGCAAGCCCTTCCCGGCGGTGATGTACGGGATCAGCCCCGTGCACACCGACGAGTGGTTCGCCGAGCGCGTGCGCGTGATGGTGTCGTGGGGCATCGCCGCGGGCATCTACGTCGAGGATGCCGCGGGGATCCTCACGCCCGAGCGGGCGCGCACGCTGCTGCCGGCGATCGTCGAGGCGGCCGGGGACGTGCCGGTCGAGCTGCACTGCCACAACACGACCGGCCTCGCGCCCGTCAACTACCTGATCGGCGTCGACGCGGGGGTGCAGCGCCTGCACACCTGCAGCCTGCCCGTCGCCAACGGACCGTCGCTGCCGTCGACGGAGATGACGCTCGTCAACCTCGAGACGGCGGGCCACACGCACGACATCGACGCGAGCACGCTCGCGCCGGTCGCCACCCACCTGGAGCGCGTCGCACGCCAGGAGGGCCATCCGATCGGCGTCTGCGAGGAGTACGACGCGCGGATGTACGAGCACCAGCTTCCCGGGCGGGATGACCGGCACGTTCAAGGCGCAGCTCGCGCAGCACGGGATGGAGGACAAGCTGCGGGCGGTGCTCGACGAGATCCCGCGGGTGCGCGCGGAGCTCGGCTACCCGATCTCGGCCACGCCGTTCTCGCAACTGCTCGGCACGCAGGCCGTCCTCAACATCATCACCGGCGAGCGCTATGCGCAGACGACCGACGAGGTCGCCCTGTACGTGCTCGGCGCCTACGGCCGGCCACCGGCGCCGATCGACCCCGACGTCATGGACCGCATCCTCTCGACGCCGCGCGGAAGGTCGCTGACCGGATGGGAGCGGCCGGACAAGACGCTCGCGGAGGTGCGCGAGGAGTACGGCGGCCGCGATCTCTCCGACGAGGAGCTGTTCCGCCGCCACTTCGCGCCCGTCGAGGACATCGAGGCGACCCGCGCCGCCGGGCCGCTGAAACGCGACTACGTGCTGCGCGACTCGCTGTCGGACCTGATCACGCAGGCGATGGAGTATCCGGGCGCTCGCCGACTGCGGCTCAGCACGCCGGACCTGTCGGTCGACCTGCGGCGCTGAGCGCGCCGCAGGTCGCGGTCCGTGCGGTCAGGCGGTGCGTGCGCCGCCCTGGTGCTCGTCGTGCCGGCGCGCGAACGTCGTGACGCCGGCGAGCATCGCGACGACGACGAGCGTTCCGAGGCCGATGGCGAGCCAGGGCGTGTCGGTTCCCGTCGCGCTGGGGACGCGCGCGTGACGCGTCGCCGTCGAAGTGCTGTTGGCGACGATGCGGTGCTTGCCCAGCGTCGCGGGGCCGCCGCGGACGTTGTTGACGGGCACCGCGCCGGCCGGGCCGGCGAGCGCGGCGGCGATCAGCGCGGTGGCGATGGCCAGTGCGGCCAGGCGTGAGACGGTCGTGCTCCGGGACCTCATGACGAACCTCCAACTCGATGAACCCTGCGATCCGTCCACCGTGCCGGAGCGCCCTGGGCGCCTCCACGCCATGCGCACGGACGCTGCGTGAATCCGTCACACAGAGCCGGCGGCGTAGCGGCGCAGCGCATCGAGGTCGCTCACCACGATCCGCCCGCGGTGGGTCTGCACCCAGCCGAGCTCGCGCAGGGTGAGCAGCGCCCGGCTGACCGCCTCGCGTGAGGCGGCCGCCCAGGACGCAAGCTCCTCCTGCGTCATCTCGATCTCGATCTCGCCGTTCGCCGAAGGCTCTCGCTCGGCGGCGAGCTCGACGAGCCGCCGCGCCACGCGACCGGTCACGTCGTGGGCGGCGAAGTCGAGGCGGTCGCCGTCGGCGCTGCGCAGCCGCGCCGCGGCGATCCGCCACATCACCATCGCCATCCGCGGGTGACGATCCAGCCACGCGCGAAACGCGGAGCCCGGAACGACGAGCGCCTCGAGGTCCTCGACGACGGTGACCGTCGCACCGCGCGGCGCCTCGCCGATGGCCGCGAGCTCGCCCACGAGCTCGCCCGGCCCGGACAGGGCGAACAGGATCTCCTTGCCGTCGGGGCTGGTGCGCGTCGCCTTCACGCGGCCCGACAGGATCACGAGCACCGCGCCGGCGTCGTCGCCCTCGTGGAAGATCGCCGTGCCGCGCACGTGGCGGCGGGTCGACCCGGCTTCGCGCAGCTCGGCGAGCTCGTCGTCGTCCAGCTCCGCTGAGGAAGTCGAATCGCTCGGACATCGCCCCGGCCAGCGTACGCTTCGACCGATGCTCACGTGCACGAGCTGCGGACAGGAGAACCCGGACGCCTCCGCTTCTGCGGTGGCTGCGGCGCGGTCCTGGCTCGCTCGCGCGAGCGCGCGAGGTACGCAAGACGGTCACCGTCCTCTTCGCGGACGTCACCGGCTCGACCGCACTCGGCGAGCAGCTCGATCCCGAGTCGTTCCGCCGCGTGATGGCGCGCTACTTCGAGACCGCGCGGGCGTGTGTCGAGCGCCATGGCGGCACGGTGGAGAAGTTCATCGGCGATGCGGTGATGGCCGTCTTCGGCGTGCCGACGATGCACGAGGACGACGCCCTGCGCGCGCTGCGGGCCGCCGCCGAGCTGCGCGACGTCGCTCGCGATCCTCAACGGCGAGCTCGAGCGCGACTACGGCGTCTCGCTGCTCGTGCGCACGGGCGTCGACAGCGGCGAGGTCGTCGCGGGTACCCAGGAGCGCCTCGCGACCGGCGACGCAGTCAACGTCGCGGCGCGGCTCGAGCAGGCCGCCCAGCCGGGTGAGATCCTGATCGGCGAGCAGACGCATGCGCTCGCCCGCGGCGCGATCGACGCCGAGCCGGTGGCGCCGCTCACGCTCAAGGGCAAGGCCCAGCCGGTCCGGCGCTACCGGCTGCTGGCGGTCCACGGCGACGCGCCGGCGATCGAGCGGCGGCTCGACACGCCGCTCGTCGGCCGCCGCCGCGAGCTCGAGCGACTGCGCCGGCGTTCGACCGCGGCCGTCGCCGAGCGACGCTGCCGGCTCGTCACCGTCCTCGGGCCGCCGGGGATCGGCAAGTCACGGCTCGCCCACGAGCTCGCGCGGCGCTGGCGGGGTGAGGCGACGGTCCTCGCGGGGCGCTGCCTCCCGTACGGCGAGGGCATCACGTACTGGCCGCTCGTCGAGATCTTCCGCGCGGCCGGCGCGGAGGTCGAGCTTGGCGCCGCCCTCGCGGCGGCCGCGCCGGAGGACGATCTTCTGGTCGGTGCGCAAGGCGTTCGAGCAGCGAGCCCGCGACCGGCCGCTCGCGCTGTCGTCGACGACATCCACTGGGCGGAGCCGACGTTCCTCGACCTGCTCGAGCACCTCGTCGACTGGACGCGCGACGCGCCGATCCTGCTCCTCTGTCTCGCGCGGCCCGAGCTGCTCGACGCGCGACCGGGCTGGGGCGCCCGCGAGCCGGACGGCACCATCACGCTGCAGCCGCTGTCCGACGCCGAGTCCGACGAGCTGATCGGCGGACTCGTCGCCGGCGGGGAGGTGCAGCAGGAGACCCGCGCCCAGGTCCGGCGGACCGCCGAGGGCAATCCGCTGTTCGTCGAGCAGCTCCTGGCGGCACTCGCGGAAGGCGGTGAGCCCGCGGAGCTGCCGCCGACGATCCACGCGCTGCTCGCCGCGCGTCTCGACGAGCTGCCGGACGACGAGCGCGAGGTGCTCGAGCGCGCGTCGCTCGTCGGGCTGGAGTTCGAGTGGGATGCGCTCGCCGCAGTCGCTCCCGACGGGCAGCGACCTCCGGGAGCTCGCCTGGCGACGCTCGTCCGCAAGGAGCTGATCCGGCCCGCACGAGACGCTCGAGGACGTCTTCCGGTTCCGGCACATCCTGATCCGCGACGCCGCCTATGGGCGCATCCCGAAGGACCTGCGGGCGGAGCTGCACGAGCGGTTCGCGGACTGGCTCGAGGGCCGCGGCGAGGAGTTCGAGGAGATCGTCGGCTACCACCTCGAGCAGGCGTACCGCTCGCTCGAGGCGCTCGGCCCGGTCGGCGAGCGGGCACGGGCGCTCGGCGACGCGAGCCGCGCTGTGCCTCGCCGAGCTCGGGCAGGCGCGCCGACGCGCGCGGCGACACGCATGCGGCGCTCAAGCTGCTCGAGCGGGCCGCCGCCCTGCTCCCTGCGGGCGACCCCCGGCGGCTCGCGCTGCTGCCCCCGCTGGGCCGGGCGCTGCGGGCGGCCGGCCGACGCGAGCGGGCGGAGGCGGTCCTCACCGAGGCGGTGCAGGAGGGGCGGGCCGCCGGTGAGCGCGCGGTTGCGGCCGACGCGGCGGTCTCGCTCGCCAGACCTGCGGTTCCATCGCCCCGCGGACACGGGAGTCGGGCAGGCGGAGGTTCTGCGCGAGATCGAGGCGGCGACGCCCATCTTCGAGGAGGTCGGTGACCATACGTCGCTGGCCCGCGCGCTGGGCCTCGCGGGGAGGCTGCGCTTCTGGGAGGGGGAGTCCGCCGACGCGCTCGAGGATCTGGAGCGCGCCGCGCTGCTCGCGCGCGACGCGGGCGACCGGGGTCAGGAGGCGGAGTGCCTGCGCTCCACGGCGGTGGCGATGCGCCTCGGTCCGATGCCGGTCGGCGAGGCGCTCGAGCGATGCGAGGAGATCCGCCGCAGCGCGACGGCGAACGGGGGCCTGGAGGTGGCCCTGCTGGTCACCCGCGCGCATCTCGAGGCGATGCGCGGGCGCTTCGAGCCTGCTCGCGAGCTCATCCGCGAGGCGACGGCGTTGGCGCAGCGGCTCGGCCGGCAGTTCATGCTCGACGCCGAGGTCGCTCCCGCCGCCGCCCACGTGGCACGCCTGAGCGGTGACGCCGCGGAGGCCGAGCGCGTGCTGCGCCCCGCCTGCGAGCGGCTCGAGCGGATCGGGGAGTTGAGCTTCCTTTCGAGCGTCGCGCCGATGCTCGCCGACGCGGTGTTGGCGCAGGGACGCGACGAGGAGGCCCTGGGGATGACGGAACGCTGGCGCCCGGAGCGGCTCACGGTGCCCGAGGATGCCGACGCGCAGGCGGAATGGCGGCGAGTCCGGGCGATGATCTCGGCGCGCCGGGGCGACCTCGCCGAAGCCGAGCGGCTCGGCCGCGAGGCGGTGGCCATCGGGTCGGGCACCGACTTCCTCGATCTGCGCGCGAGGACGCTGGCGGATCTCGGCGACATCCTGCGCCTCGCGGGCAAGCCGGACGAGTCGGTCGCCGCCATCCACGAGGCGATCCGCTGGTACGAGCAGAAGGGGAACGTCGTCGCCGCGGCCGCCCTGGCGGCGGACGACCCCGCGGCGGCCGCTCCTCCCTAGGGGGTACCGTCAGGCTCCGCGATGCTGCAGCAGAAGATCGCACCGCCCGAGTCGCACCTCAGCCACCGCGCGAACTGGCTGCGGGCCGCCGTGCTCGGCGCCAACGACGGGATCGTCTCCACCGCCAGCCTCGTTCTCGGCGTCGCGGCCTCCGGCGCTTCGGGGAGCGCCATCATGACGGCCGGCATCGCCGGCCTTGCGGCCGGTGCGTTGTCGATGGCCGCGGGCGAGTACGTCTCGGTCAGCTCCCAGCGCGACTCCGAGGACGCGGACCTCCGGCTCGAGCAGCGCGAGCTGGACCATGATCCGCGCGGCGAGCTTCGCGAGCTCGCCGGACATCTACGAGAGCCGCGGACTGTCCGGCGGACCTGGCGCAGCAGGTCGCGGTCGAGCTGACGAAGGCGGGTGCGCTGGCGGCCCACGCACGTGACGAGCTCGGGCTCGAGGAGCGGCGGCGCGCGCGTCCGCTGCAGGCGGCCTGGACGTCCGCCCTCGCGTTCTCGGCCGGGGCGATCCTGCCGCTGGTGGCGATCGGCGTCGCTCCCGCGTCGGCGCGCGAAGCCGCCTGCGTCGTCGTCACGCTGATCGCGCTCGCCCTGCTGGGCGACACCGGGGCCCGCCTCGGCGGCGCGCGGCGCCTGCCGGCCACGCTGCGCGTCCTCGTGTGGGGCGCGGTGGCGATGGCCGTGACGGCCGGGATCGGGGCGCTGGTGGGTCAGGCCACCGGCTGAGCTCAGGCGTCGATCAGGCGCCGGCGCATCTGCGAGAGCGTCGCGTCGGGCACGTCCTGCGCGCGCATCCAGCCCGCGGCGCCGCCGGGCCAGGAGTCGAGGGCGTCGAGCACGAGCGTGATCGCCTCGGCGGGGGATCGCATGAGATCGGCGTGCCGCCCGGTCATCAGCTCGTGCAGCTCGTCGTGATCCTCTGAGGGCCTGCCGGCGATGATGCGGGCGATGATCGCGTCGATGTGCTCCTCGGTCAGGACGTAGTCGCGGACGATCTCGTCGCGGTCGACACCGGCGGCGGCCAGCAGCACGCCAACGGCGACGCCGGTGCGGTCCTTCCCCGCGACGCAGTGCACGAGCACCGGGCCGTCGCCGCCGGCCAGCAGCGACGCGATCTCGGCGATCAGCGGACCGGAACGCTCCAGGATCTCCTGGTAGACGGCGCCCAGTGAGACGACCTCGGTTTCGGCGTCCCGTGTCATCTTCACCGGATCGGCGTCGGCGAACACGGGGCGGTGGAGCACGGTCACGCCGGGGCCGGCGAGCGGATGGGTCGTGCCGTTGACCTCGCGTGCCGAGCGCAGGTCGAAGACGTGCCGCGGCGGCCAGGGGCTCAGCAGGGGCGCGGCGTCGCCGGCGCGCGGAGCGTCGCTGCGATACAGGACGCCGGGGCGCACACGCGCGCGCTCTCCGGCACGCAGCCCGCCCACGTCGCGCACGTTCTGCAGGGCGCTCAGGCCGTCGGGTGGGGCGTCGTGTTCAGAAGTGAGCATCCTTAGACCGTAGGCCCCATCGGCGGAGGTGTCGTTGTCGCGCTGTGAAGCGTCAGGCCGCGCGCTCGGGTTCCCAGCTCGCCGCGCAACCGGTCGAGCAGAAGCGCAGGTCGTGCAGGAGAAGGGCGGACTCGGGGTCCAGGGCGAGCCCGCACACGGGGTCGACGACGACCTGGCCGCTGCTGCTGGGCCGCAGCACCAGCTCCCCGATCGTCAGCGGCGTGGCGAGCGGGTCCATGGTGAAGGCGTCGATGGTGCGCAGCTGTGCCCACGCGGGCACGCGGTCGCCCAGGTCGGCGGTGAGCAGCTGCCCGGGCTGGGCCAGGTCGCACAGGCGCGCGGCCGCATTGACCGCCCCGCCGACGTAGTCGTCACCTTCGAACATGATCACCTTGCCCTCGCAGATCCCGCCGCGCAGCGGGAGCGGGCAGTCGCCGGCCAGGCGCTGGCTGGTCTCCAGGCTGCAGGCCATGACCTCCGTCGGGTCGATGCCGGAGAGCATCGCGCCGTCGCCGAGCCACTTGGTCAGGCGCACCCCGCGCCGCTCGGCCGCGGTGCGCAGCACGGTTCGCAGCTGGGCGAGGACGACGACGGCCTGGTCGTCGCCGTGCGCCTCGGTGTACGCGCTGAACCCGCAGAGGTCCAGGAAGGCGAAGCAGCGGGTGACCCTCATGCGTCCTCGAAGAAGCCGGGGTGGGCGGCGCGGATCGCCGGGACCTCGCGGAGCACCATGCGCAGGTGGTAGCGCAGGGCGGTCTCCGCCTCATCGGGGTCATGGCGTCCGACCGCCTCGACGATGGCGCGGTGCTCGTCGACCATCGCCCCGAGGTAGTCGGGCATCGGCAGGCTGAGCCGGCGCACGCGGTTCAGGTGCCCCTTCACGCGCTGGCTGATCGGCCACACCGAGGGATGACGGCTGAGGTTGCACAGGGTCTGATGGAAGGACTCGTCCAGTGCGTAGAACACCTCGTGCTCATCACCTTCCAGCGCGCGCTGCTGCGAGCTGAGGTTCTCCTCGAGCATGCGCAGGTCGTCCTCGGTGCAGAGCTCCGCCGTGAGCCGCACCGCCGCGCACTCCAGCGCCTCGCGGATGAACTGGGCGTCGGCCACCGCCGACGGGTCGATCCGTGCGACGAACGTCCCGAGCTGCGGGACCACCTCGACAAGGCGGTCATCGCGGAGCTTTGCGAGTGCTTCGCGCACCGGCGTGCGGCTCACCCCGAGCGCCGCGGCGAGCTCGTTCTCCGACAGCCGGCGCCCGGGCTGAAGCTCCGTGCGGACGATCGCATCGCGCAGCTGGGCGTAGACCTGGCCGGGTGTCGACTGGCTCGAGCGCCGCCGGATTGCGCTGAGCTTCAGGTCGTCCATACCCGCAGGCTTGCATACCTGCATACTGGTATGCAAGTGTTCCGGCCTCAGCCTGCGACCAGTCACGGAGCTTGGACCCTCCCCCTGCTGGTTGTGGAACGCGCGGGTCCGGACGCGCGTCGCAGCGGGCATGGTCTCCTCCTCGACCGCTGCTGGGATCGGGTGGGACGCGGGCTCTCCTGCTACTCGCGTCCCACCCACCCGATCCGTGCTGCGGTTCCCGGCACCCGCGTCGCGACGCGGCGCAGCAGCTCGATCGGGCTGCCCGCGCGCGGCGCCGTGCGGTAGGTGGACGTGCGGGTGAACTCGTCCACGCGGAACGTCGTCAGCTCGTCGGTGCCCACCGACAGCGCGCTCAGCGTTCCGTGGAGCGGGATGCGCCTCAGCGTCTTCGCTCGCGTGTCGGCGATCCGCAGGACCTGCCTGCGAACCTCGGCGCAGCCGCGCTCGTACAGGCAGCCGCTCGTGACGACCTCGAACCCCGCGGCCACGACGTCGGCACCGATCGCGGTTGCGAGCAGCGTGGAGCGAGCGCGGGCTCTGGGGCTGAGGCCGTTCCCGTAGGTGGCCCCGAGCCGGACGGCGCCGCGGGACTCGCGGTTGCAGGCGGACAGCTCCGCCCGGTCGCCCGACGAGGCCCTGCGCACGAGCAGCGCGTGCTTCCCGACGACGATGGGAACGCTGCCGGCCACGCAGCGCTCGGCGACCGAGCCGCCCGTCGCGACCGGAGCCGTCGCGGTCAGCGCGATCGCGGCGGCGACCAGGCAGGCGGCCGCCCGCCGGCATGTCGATGTCGCTCCGCGGCCTGGTGGCATCCGTCCATGATGCCGCGCGCCCGGGTGCTCGCGGCGCAGGGGTTGTTAGGTTCCGCACGACGATGACCGTGCGTCCGCAGGCTTTCGAGTTCGACGCCGGCGCGGTGCGCCTGGCGGGGGATCGCTGGGCGGGCGACGGCGACGAATGGTCGTCCGATCGGTCGTCCTGCTGCACGGTGGCGGCCAGACGCGCCACTCGTGGGGTCGCACCGCGCAGCGGCTGGCGGCGACGCGGGCTGGACGGCGGTCGCGCTCGACGCCCGCGGCCATGGCGACAGCGACTGGCATCCCGCCGAGGACTACTCGCTCGACGGGTTCGTCGACGACCTGGTCGCGTTCGTCGGGACGCTCGGCGAGCCGGTGGTGCTGGTCGGCGCCTCGCTCGGCGGGATCACGGCGCTGACCGCGGTCGGCGAGCATCCCGGGCTGGCGCGCGGCCTGGTCCTCGTCGACGTCGTCGTCCAGGTCGAGCGGGTCGGGGTCGACCGGATCCGCGACTTCATGACCGCCCACCCGGACGGCTTCGCCTCGCTCGACGAGGTCGCCGACGCGATCGCCGAGTACAACCCGTTGCGCCCGCGTCCGAAGCGCCTCGACGGTCTGCGCAAGAACGTGCGGCAGGGTGCTGACGGACGCTGGCGCTGGCACTGGGACCCGGCGTTCATCCACATCGGCGACGAGCCGCAGCGCCAGATCGATCCTGCGCGCCTGGCGGCAGCCGCCTCGCACGTGACGATCCCGACGCTGATCGTGCGCGGCGCGCACTCCGACGTTGTCAGCGACGCGGGGATGGCCGACATGCTGCGGCGCATCCCGACCGCGCGGGCCGCCGACGTCGCCGCGGCCGGGCACATGGTCGCCGGCGACGACAACGACGTCTTCGCCACCGAGCTCGAAGCGTTTCTGGCGCGCCTTTCGTGACGATGCCGCGCCCCACCGCACCGCTGCCGGCCTCCGCCTCAGTCGTCATCATCGGCGGCGGCGTCATCGGAGCGAGCGCCGCCTTCCATCTCGCCGAGGCCGGCGTCGACGTCGTGCTCCTCGAGCGAGCCGAGCTCGGCAGCGGATCGACGTGCCGTGCGGCCGGAGGCGTGCGCGCGCAGTTCTCGGATGCGCTGAACATCCAGATCGCGCATCGCAGCCTTGCGGCGTTCCGCGACTTCGCCAGGCGCCCCGGGTGGGAGATCGACCTCAGACAGGTCGGGTACCTGTTCGTCCTGGCCAGCGAGTCCGACGTGGCCGTCTTCGAGCAGAACGTCGCGCTTCAGAACGAGTACGGCGTTCCGTCCCGGATGATCACTGCGGCGCAGGCGCGGGAGCTCTGCCCGCTGCTGGAGGGCGACGACATCCTCGCCGCGGCGTTCTCCCCGCAGGACGGGCACGCGACGCCCGATGCCGTGGTCCAGGGCTACGCGAGCGGCGCTCGTGCACACGGGGCGCAGATCCGCGTCGGCTGCGAGGTGCTCGACATCACGATGGCCGGCGGCGAGGTCACGGACGGTCGTCACCGACCAGGGCGTGATCCGGACGGACACGGTGATCTGCGCTGCCGGGCGCGTGGTCGCGCAGCTGTGGCCGGATGGTCGGCGTGGACCTGCCGGTCACGCCGCTGAAGCGCCAGATCCTGTTCACGGAGCCGATCGCCGGGCTGCCCGACGACCTGCCGATGACGATCGACTTCGAATCGACCTTCTACTTCCATCGCGAAGGCCCCGGCCTGCTGCTCGGCATGTCCGATCCCGATGAGCAGCCCGGGTTCGATCTCGCAGACGACCGACGACTGGGTGCCGGGCCTGATCGCCGCTGCGCTCGCGCCGCGCGCCGCGGATCGCGGACGCGGGCATCCGCGGCGGCTGGGCCGGGCTCTACGAGATGACGCCGGACCACAACGCGATCATCGGCGAGGCGAGAGCGCCGTGTCGCGCTTCATCTACGCGACCGGCTTCTCCGGCCACGGGTTCCTGCAGGGCCCGGCCGTCGGAGAGATCCTGCGCGACATCGTGCTCGGTCGTCCCACGTTCGTCGACATCGCTCCGCTGAGCGCCGAGCGCTTCGACGACGCGGCGTTCCGTCCCGAGTTCAATGTCGTCTGAGCGGCCGCCTCTCCAGGCGCCGAGCGCCTCGTCGAGGCGCTCGAGCAGCTTGACGTGAGCGTCGTGTTCGGGCTGCCGGGCGTGCACAACCTCGCCATCTGGAGGGCCTTGTCCCGGTCGCCGATCCGCCTCGTCGGCGTCCGCCACGAGCAGACGGCGGTCTACGCCGCCGACGGCTACGCGCGTGCGAGCGGCAGGCTCGGGGTGGCGCTCGTGACAACGGGCCCCGGCGCGGCGAACACGCTGGGCGCCACGGGGGAGGCGATGGCGTCGGGCTCCCCGGTGCTCGTGATCGCCACCGACATCCCGAGCACGCTGCGCCGCCCGGGCGTCTACCGCGGGGTGTTGCACGAGACGCGCGATCAGACGGCGATGTTCGGCCCCGTGACCAAGTCCGCGCGTCTGGTGCAGAGCGCCGGTGAGATCGGCCCCGCCGTCCTGGACGGCGCCGCCGTGGCGCAGGCCGCGCCCAGCGGGCCGGTCTACCTCGGCGTCCCGACGGACCTCCTCTCGGCCGCCACGCCGGCCCTCCCCGCGACCGGCGTGCCGGCGGCGGCCGGCCCCGGCGTGGACGCCGCCGCGCTCGAGCACGCCGTGCGGCTGCTCGACGCATCGCGGCGGCCGCTGATCTGGGCCGGCGGGGGTGCGCTTCGTGCCGGCGCGGGCGAGGCGATCGGCGACCTCGCGCAGTCGCTGACCGCACCCGTGGTCACCACGTACATGGGCGCGCGGCCTGCTGGCGCCCGAGCATCCGTGCACGGTCCCGGGCCCGATCCACGCGCCCCAGGTCGGCGGGCTCTGGGACGAGGCCGACGTCGTGCTGGCCGTCGGCAGGACTTCGACGCGATGATGACCCAGCAGTGGCGCATGCCGGCGCCGCCGACGCTGATCAGCGTCAACGTCGACGCGGCCGACGCGAACAAGAACTACGCGGCGGACGTGACGCTGACCGGGGACGCGCGCGCCGTCGCCGAGCAGCTCGCGCTCGCGCGTCGCGCCGCGCGACGACTCGACGGCCTGCGCGCGCGCATGAGCGAGGTCGGCGTGCGGTGCGGCGCCGTCGTCGAGGACGACGATCCCCAGGCCGCGCGGCTTCCTGGAGATCACGGACCGCGTGCTGCCCGCCGACTGCGTCGTCGTCGCGGACATGTGCATCCCGGGGTACTGGCTCGGCGGCTACCGCCGCGTGCCGCTGCCGCGCAAGCTCGCCTATCCGATGGGATGGGGCACGCTCGGATTCGGCTTCCCGGCGTCGATCGGCGCCGCCTCGCCGGCGTCGGCCCGACCGTGTGCGTCGCCGGGGACGGCGGGTTCCTGTTCGCCTGCGGAGAGCTCGCCACAGTGGCCGAGACCGGCGCGCCGCTCACGCTGATCATCGTCGACGACGGCGGCTACGGGATGCTGCGCTTCGACCAGGAGCAGGCCGGCGAGGAGCCCTTCGGCGTCGATCTCGTGCGGCCCGACTTCGCCGCTCTGACGAGGTCGTTCGGCATCGAGGCCGCCACGGTCGACCGCTTCGGCCAGTCGTTCGAGGCGGCGCTCGTGGAGGCGGTCGCCGCCGCGCAGCCGCGCGTGATCGTGGTCAACGCACGCCTGAAGCCGCCGCCGAACACGTCGCCGCGCTGGTATCGCCGCGAGTAGCGCTCGTGTCAGCCCGGCGCGGCGCCGCCCTTGGCGCGCTGGAAGACCTCGGCGAGCTCCTTCATGTCGCCTCCTGACGGTTGTGGTGCGACGGCGAGTATCTCCGACCTGGACAGCTGAGTTCCAGACCTGCGCGGTAGCGTCTGCCTCATGGCCGCCGAGCAGTCACTCCCGTCTCCAGCACCGAAGCCCTGCGCGAGCGCGCCCGGCGCAGCCTCGAGCGCTGCGGCGTCACGCTGCCGGCCGGATCCGGGCCCGGCATCACGACGCGGTCGCCGATCACCGGCGACCCGCTCTTCGACGTCGCGACCGCATCCCGCGCCGAGGTCGAGGACGCGATCGCCTCCGCCGCGCCGCCTTCGAGCAGTGGAGAACGGTGCCGGCGCCCGTCCGCGGCGCCGTCGTCAAGCGGCTCGGCGTGCTGCTGACCGAGCACATCGGCGACGTCGCCGACCTGATCAGCGTGGAGGCGGGCAAGATCCCGTCCGAGGCGCTCGGGGAGGTCCAGGAGATGATCGACATCTGCGACTTCGCCGTCGGGCTCTCGCGTCAGCTCGACGGACGCACGATGCCGTCGGAGCGGCCCGGGCACCGGCTGATGGAGACCTGGCATCCGCTGGGGGTCGTCGGCGTCATCTCGGCCTTCAACTTCCCGGCCGCCGTGTGGTCCTGGAACACGGCCGTCGCACTGGTGTGCGGCGACACGGTCGTGTGGAAGCCGTCGCCGATGACGCCGCTGACCGCCGCCGCGTGCTCCGCCCTGCTGGACCGCGCCGCCGCCGACTGCGGCGCGCCGGCGAACCTGAACGTGCTCGTGATCGGCGGGGTGGAGGCCGGGGAGGCGCTGGCCGACAGCCCAGAGGTCGCCCTGCTCAGCGCGACGGGGTCGGAGCGCATGGGCGCGCAGGTGGCGCCGCGGGTGGCGGCCCGGTTCGGGCGCTGCCTGCTCGAGCTCGGAGGGAACAACGCGGCGGTCGTGGCGGCTTCGGCGGACCTCGAGCTCGCGACGCGCGGGATCGTGTTCAGCGCCGCCGGGACGGCCGGCCAGCGCTGCACGACGATGCGCCGCCTGATCGTCCACGAGGACGTCGCCGATGCGCTCGTCGGGCGCCTGCGCGAGACGTTCGCCCGGCTCCCGGTCGGCGATCCGCTGGCGGAGGGGGTCCTGGTCGGCCCGCTGATCAGTGAGGGCGCGTTCCGGGCGATGGGCGAGGCGCTGGCGCAGGCGCGGGCCGACGGCGGCGAGGTGCTCGCCGGCGGCGCCCGTCGCGACGTGGCCGGGCAGCCGGACGCGTTCTACGTCGAGCCGGCGCTCGTCCGCATGCCCGCCCAGACGGAGGTCGTTCGCCGCGAGACCTTCGCCCCGATCCTCTACGTCATGACCTACCGGGACTTCGCGGACGCGGTCGCGATGCACAACGCCGTGCCGCAGGGCCTGTCGTCGAGCATCTTCACGAGCGACCAGCGGGAGGCCGAGCGCTTCATCGCCGCTGACGGCTCGGATTGCGGGATCGTCAACGTCAACATCGGGACGTCCGGCGCCGAGATCGGCGGCGCATTCGGCGGCGAGAAGAGCACCGGCGGCGGCCGCGAGTCGGGCTCGGACGCCTGGCGTGCCTACATGCGGCGGGCCACCAACACCATCAACTTCTCCAGCGAGCTGCCGCTGGCGCAGGGCGTCAACTTCGGTTGATCGGGGCGTCCACGTCGTCGGGCGAGAGCCAGACCGACGGCTCGCGTGCGCGCAGCAGCACCGCTCGGCGCAGCGCCGCCGTGCCGTAGCGATCGCGGACCTCGTCGACGACGGCATCGAGCAGCGCCGCGCGGCCCCGGTCGTCGAACGGGAGCTCGAGCTGGCGGCCCACGGCCGGCCGCAGGTTGGTGACGCTGACGCCGATCAGCGTGAGCCCGCGTTCCTGGATCGTCTCGCGCTGCTCACCGAGCAGCGAGCGCAGCGCCTCGAGCACGACCGCGGTCGTCGCCGTCGGGCGCTGCAGCGTCGTCGAGCGGGTCGCACGGGAGTAGTCGCCGAAGCGCATCCGCAGAACGACCGTCCGGCCGATGCGGCCTGCGGTGCGCATGCGGCGCGTGACCCGGTCGACCAGTCCGATGAGGATCGGGTCGAGCGTGCTCGGCAGGTGCCGCGCGCGGCCGAGCGCGCTCTGCGCGCCGAACGAGCCGCGCCCGCGACCGGCGCGCACCGGACGCGCGTCGCGGTTGTGCGCGAGCGCGTGCAGCCGCCGCCCGATCGCCACTCCGGCGATCTCCATCAACGCCGAGGGCGGGAGCGCGGCGAGCTGGCCGACGGTCGCGATGCGGTGCTCGTGCAGGCGCGCCGCGGTTGCCGGCCCGACGCCCCAAAGCCGCTCGACGGGGAGCGGGTGCAGGAACCGCAGCTCCTCGCCGGCGGCGACGACGAGCACGCCGTCGGGCTTGGCCTCGTTGCTCGCGACCTTCGCGAGGTGCTTCGTCGTCGCGACGCCGACGCTCAGCGGCAGGCCCACGCGCTCGCGCACATCACTGCGCAGCCGCGCGGCGATCAGCGCCGGGGAGCCGCTGATCCGCTCGAGTCCGGACACGTCCAGGAACGCCTCGTCGATCGACAGCGGCTCGACCACCGGCGCCGCGTCGCGAAACACCGCGAACACCGCGCGGCTCGCGTCGACGTAGGCCGAGAACCGCGGACGCACGACGATCGCCTGCGGGCAGAGCCGCCTCGCACGCGCCGCGCCCATCGCCGAGTGCACCCCGAACGCGCGCGCCTCGTAGCTGGCCGCGAGCACGACGCCCGGCCCGACGATGACCGGTCGCCCCCTCAGCGCAGGGTCGTCGCGCTGCTCGACCGAGGCGAAGAACGCATCCAGGTCAGCATGGAGGATCGACGCGGTGCGCACGAACGTATGTTCGCATCGAGCGGGCCGATGTCAACCGCCGCGACCCGCAAGCCTGTTGAATGACCCTGGATGAACCTCGTCCCCCGCAAGTGGCACCTCGAGGGTCTCGTCTGCGGGTTGCGCGGTCACAGCGTTCCCGCGGCCGCGGTCGTGGGGCTGCGTCCGCAGGACGCCGGCCTGGGAGTCGACCTGCCCGACGGGCGGCGGCTCGCGCGCTGCACGCGCTGCGACGCGTGGCACGACGTGCCGCGGCCTGAGGCCCCGGCCCCTGCCGACCTCGGCGATCTGCACGCCGTGCACGTGCCGCGTCGCGGCGAGGCGCTGCGCGAGGCGCTGGTCATGCGGATCATCGCGATCGACAAGGCGATCCACTCGCTTCTGTTCGCGCTCGCGGCCGTCGCCCTGGGAATCATCGAGCTGAAGCTCGGCGGCCTGCACAACTTCGCCAACCGGCTGTTGAGCAGCCTCAACAGCTCGACGACCCAACCCTCGAGCTCCAGCGTGACGCACTGGCTCCACCGCCTCGCCGGCCTGCGCCGGTCCCACCTGCAGCCGCTCCTGTTCGGTGCGATCGCCTACGCGGTGCTCGAGGGCGTCGAGGCGTGGGGGCTGTGGCGCGAGCGCACGTGGGCCGAGTACCTCACCGTGATCGCCACGTCGGCACTGATCCCGCTGGAGATCTACGAGCTGACCGTGCGGATCACGCCGATCAAGATCGCCGGGCTCGTCGTGAACGTGGCGATCGTCGCCTGGCTCGTCTGGGCCAAGCGGCTCTTCGGGGTGCGCGGTGGGCGCCAGGCGCACGAGCGCCCCGACCCGGCCGTCCTGTTCGCGGCGCCTGGAGCGGGCTGACCGGAGTGGCACGCGTGACGATACGTTTGCTCGCGTGAGCCTGACCGAAGCGGTGTCCAAGGCCCTGGCGACGCTCGCGATCGTCGTCGGGGTTCTCGTCGTGTCGCTCGCGGTGCTCGCCGCGGCGGCGCTCGTTCTTCCCGCGGCCCGCCGGGCGCTCGGCTGGGTGCGCGAGACGCTGCAGGGCAGCGAGCTGTGGATCGCCTTCGCGATTGCGCTCACATCGCTCGCCGGCAGCCTGTTCTTCTCCGAGCACGCCGGGTTCATCCCGTGCCGGCTGTGCTGGTTCCAGCGGATCGCGATGTATCCGCTGGTGATCATCCTGTTCGTCGCCGCCATCCGGCGCGACCGGCGCGCGGGCGTGTGGTACGCGATCGCCTTCCCGGTGCTCGGCGCCGGCGTGTCGCTCTATCACCTCTACATCGAGGCCCATCCGGAGGCCGAGAGCGCCGGCTGCCGGATCGGCGCCCCATGCTCGACGAAGTGGATCGACGTCTTCGGGTTCATGACGATCCCGGCGCTCGCGTTGACCGCGTTCGCGGGCATCCTTGCGCTCCTGCTGCTGGCCTGGCCGCGGCGCGTCGAGGAGGCATGACCCGCGCGGCCCTCACCGCCATCGCCTCCCTGGGTGTCGCCGCGCTGGGGGCGGGCGGCTGTGGCCGTGGTGGCGGGACCAGTGCGGGCAACGGGCCGCCCGGCAAGCAGGTGTTCGCCGACACGGGTTGCGGCAGCTGCCACACCTTCGCCGCCGCGGGATCGCGTGGGACCGTCGGCCCCACGCTCGACGCCCGCGACTTCAGTGTGGAGACGGCCGAGGGCTGGGTGCGCTCCGGGGGGAAGGGCATGCCGGCCTATGGATCGCAGCTCAGCGCGGCTCAGATCCGGGACGTCGCGACGTTCGTCGCCGCCGGTTCGCAGACGCCCTGAAGCCGTCAGGGCTTCTTGGGTTTCGGCTTCGCCTTCGCCTTCGGCTTGACCGCCTTGATCTTCGCGCGGACGGCCGGGCCCTTCGAGTTGCCTGCCGTCAGCCCGGTGATCGTCGCCGTCGCGCCGAGCGTCGAGGGGATCGCGCCGAACGAGACGGAGTGCACGCCCGCCGCGGCGTACCTGATCAGGCGGCGCTTGTCGCTCACCACCAGGTAGACCGCGTGACGCAGGCCGTCCTTCGACGCGCGCCAGCGGACGATCAGCCGGCTCCCCCTGCGGGTCAGCTTCACGCCCTTCACGCGGCCCGGCCTGGCCACCCCCGGAGCGCGGTAGGACCCGACGGTGAGCGTCGTCCGCGGTCGCCTGTCCTGCTCGACGATCGCCTGGATCCTGCGCACGCCGGCCGACCCGGGAGCCGGTGCGAAGCGCACGGTGCCGCTCGTCCTGCTCGTCGCGGTGATGACGTGGCGCGAGTCCTTGCCGATCTCGGCGAAGCGCACCACCTGGCCGCTGATCGGCCTCAGGTGCCAGCGCAGAACACGCCTGCGGCCGCTGCCCGACACCTTCGCGGACACCGACGGCCTGGGCAGGCCGAGCGCCTGGCGCACGCGCGTGATCGGCGTGCCCCCGGTGCTGGTGATCGTCCAGCGGCCCGCGGCCGGACCGCGCACGACGACGTAGGTCCTGCCGTTGCCCGTCTCGTACGCGGTGAAGCGCGCGTTGTGGACGTAGGGGCGCTCATGCGTCAGCACGACGGACTGGTGGCCGGGACCGGCGACCGTGACGTCGGGTGGCACGCCGCGCAGGCTCGAGACCTCCCACGCCACCGCCGGCAGGCCGCGCGGCACGTCGAAGCTGCGTACGGGCCCGACGGCGCTCGCGGTCGGCCTCACCGGCCGCCAGCGGCTCAGGTCGCAGCCCGTGAACGCGTCGAAGTCACCGCCCCATGTCGCGCCCGCTCCGACGCCGTAGCCGAGCGCCTCGACGCACGCGGCGAGGCCGATGTTCGAGACGAGCGCCTTCGCACCCGCGCACGGGTCGGGGAGATACGGGACGTCGACGCACCCGTGCACGGAGCCCTCGACGTCGAAGTTGTGCGCTCCGGCGACCCAGCCGGTGACCGCGCCGTTGAAGTAGAGCGGATCGAACTTCCAGTTGACCTGACCGCCGAACTCGAACAGCCCGAACGAGGAGTAGCGCAGGAACGCGCTCGCAAGCTCGTACTTGCCGCCGAGCTTGGCGTCGCCGTCGACCTCGAGCACCCACGGGTCGGCGAGCACCGCCGTGACGCCGCCGTCGAACGACAGCGCCGTGCGCCCCGCGACCTGCGGGCCCGCGCTGAGCTCGATCTGACCCTTGAGCGTCGTGGGATTCGTGTCGAACTCGAACCCCAGGCCCTGGAGGTACACGCCGCTCCCGATCAGCGTGTTGATGTTCGAGACGCTGCCCTTCAGGAAGTCGAACGTCCCGTTCTTGATCCCGTACCCGGCGCCGACGGTGAGCTTGTCGTCGAAGGCGAGAACGGCCTTTGCGCTGCCCGCGAACGTGCCGGAGTCCACGTACCTGATGTCCACGTCCTTCAGCTCGAGCGCCACGATGTTGAGGTCGGGGATCTTGATCTCGAAGCCGCTGAAGTCCGCGCCATGATCGTTGTCCGTCGTGAACGAGGCGCTCGCCGAGAGCCCGCCCGCGCCGATCTGGTTGAACGGGAAGAAGTCGAGGGTCAGCGTCGGGGTGAGGACCGCCTTCCCCGATGCGGTGAAGACGAGCTTCAAGCCCGTGAGCGGGATCCCCTGGAGCTTGGGGATCCCGCTGATGTCGACGCCCAGGACCTCCTTGGGCTTGCCGACCAGGTCCTTGTCGAGCGGAACGGGCGTCGTGGTGTCGGTGGTGAAGGACCAGTCGATCGGCCCGAAGTAGAAGGGCTCGTTGGGGTGCCCGGCGACCGTGACGGAGAACGTGGCGCCGAGGTCGCTCTTGATGGTCCTGGCGACGGGGTCGACGGTCAGCACGTGGTCGCCGTCGCGCGGCGTGAGCACCAGCCCGTTGATGTGAACCTCGGTGTTGAGCGCGTAGTAGGCGTTTGCGCCGGTCTTCCGCAGGCAGCCGGCATCACGCAGGTCGACGTAGTCGAAGCGGACCGTGTTGGTGCAGTTCGCGGAGATGCGCGCGATCGCGGAGATGGTGCGGGGCGCCGGGCCGGCGCCCGCCGCCGGCGTGCCCGTGATCGTCACGTTGCTGTAGTTGACCGTCGGAGCCGCGAGCGCCGCGGCCGTGACCGTGAGCGTCGTGGCGCCGGTGTCGCCCGGGACGGGGTTCGGCGAGAACGTCCCCGTCATGCCGGTCGGTAGGCCGCTGACGCTCATCGCGATGTCGCCGCTGGAGCCGTTCACCCGGTTCACCCGGATCGTGTCGGCCAGCGACTGCCCCTGGAGCACGTCGAGGACGCCGGTGCCGCTCGTGAGGGTGAAGTCCGGCGGCTGGGGCGCGTCCGGAGTGACGATCGTCAGGTCGTCGATCGCCACGTCATGGGCCGACGCCTCGCCGCCGGTGTACGCCTGCTTCACGTCGAAGTACTTGATGTCGCTCGCCGCGGAGCTGACCTGGAGGTGCGTCATGGGAGCGCCACCGTTCACCGTGACCAGAGCGCTCGTGCCGACGGCGACGTTGTCGGCGTTGTAGCCGATCAGCTGGATCGCCGAGTTCGCTCCGGCGGCCCCGATGTAGCCCGCCTCGACGCTGACCGACGACGCCGTCGTGCTCAGCTCACCGCGCGTGAAGCGCGGCGAGAAGTTCTCCCCGCAACAGGGGTCGGTGTCGAAGTTGGCGACGTGGGTTCCCGAGTGCGCCTGGCCGGCTCCGTCCTGTACGAAGGGCGCATCGCCCGGGTCGGATGGCTGCGTGAACTCCACGCCGTCGGCGACCAGGTACTGGTTCGTGATCGTCGTGCCGATGGGCTGGTCGTCGAACGTGACGACGTGGGTGGCCGCGTGCGCGGCAGGGGCGAACGCGGCCGAGGCCGCAACCGTGACCGTCAGGACCAGCAGCTTCGCCCTCACGACGCGTGATTCTTCACCGCATCACGTCAGAGCACAAGCGCAGGTCCGGCGGTTCGCGCAGCTTCCGGACCGCGGCCTCGCGTCCTGTGTGCAGGATGCACGTTCCGAGCGTGCGCATCACGTGGAGCCGGACGCTCTGCGCTGGGACGGTGGACCACATCAGGTTCATCGATCGGGAGGTCATCATGAGGTACATCGGAAACATCGGCTCACGCCTTGCAGCACCGACCATCGCCGCGGCGCTCGTCGTCGCTGCGTTCCCCGGCCCCGCCGGCGCCGCGCCCTACGACAACGGGGGCGGCCCCTCGGTGTCGCCGCCCAACGGGCCGGCCGCCGTCGTGTCCTCACCGGACGGCCACGCTGCCTCCAACGTGCGCTTTTCCACACGCGCCGTCATCTCCGCACCGGACGGCCACGCCGCGACCAACGTGCGCGTCGCACCGGCCGCCTTCAAGGCGCCCGACGCCCACGCCGCCGTCAATCCGCGGGTCTACTCGGCGATGCTCGCCTCCGGGAACCCGGCTCAGGGAATCACCAGCGCGAGCGCCACGACCGGCCAGTCCGTCTCGACGGCGGGTGACTCGACCAACTGGGCCGCGATCGGCTTCGGGATGCTCGGAGGCCTCCTGCTGCTCGCCGGCACGACACTGCTGGTGCGTCGTCATGACGGCGGCCATCGACAGGCAGCGCACGGCGTCTGATCACGTCTGAGCTGACGGTCCCGTAGACCGGGATTCGAGCGGCGGCGCCCCGGCGCCGCCGCTCGCCATGGCATCAACCGTCTATGGCGCGGCGGTCTTCGCGAAGTGCGCCCCGAGGTCCAGGGCATAGATGAGATCCGTGACCCCGAGCGCCGTCTGGACGCGGTCCTCGAAGTTGTCGTCCGGGCCGCCGATCACCACGCCCGGCGTGCCGTCGAGCGTGGCGCTCAGGACGGGAGTGACGCCGCCGGCGTGGTCATCCGCCCAGATCGCCGTGAGGCCGGTGAACGTGACCGTGCGACCGTGCTGGGAGAGGGTGAAGCCGGCGTTCCCGAGTGGGAGCTGGGTGCCGGCCACCGGGTGGCAGCCGTAACCGGCCGTGCATGCGAGCGGCGTCCGCTGGCCCGCCGGCAGGTCGAAGCGCAGCGCCTTCGTGGCCGCTCGCGCGGTTCCGGCGGGGGCGAAGGCGATCGAGCCATCGGCGCTGACGAGCCTGCGGACGGCCAGCTCGACGTAGCCGCCCACCCCGGCGGCGGCATCCGGCCGCAGCTGCGCCTGCACGACGCCGAACCTGGCTCCGGGACGGATCGCACGACTCTGCGTGTACCGCTGGCCGCGACAGCGAATCCGGTTGAACTCCCGTGCGAGCGCGGGGAGGACCGTCGCGTTCCCATCCATCGCGACGACGAACGTGTCGGGCACCGGGATTCCCTTGCGCAGGAACGGGCCGCTCTCGGACGTCGGCCGCTTCACTTGCAGCAGGGGCTTCAGCGGCCCGAAGCGCGCGAACAACGTTCGCGTCCTCGCGACACGTCCGGTGACGGTGAACCGTCCCTTGCTCGCCCGCAGTCCGAGGCCGGAGACCCTGAACGCGCCCGCTCCGCGGTTGAACTGGTCGAACCGCAGATCGAACGCGGCGACGCCCGCCATCGAGCCGCCGCTCGCCGCCGTGTCGAACGAGCCCTTGACCTCCGTGGCTCCTTCGAAGACCTTCGTGTAGCGAAACGGCCGCTTCGCGTCGTGCTCGATCCAGGCCCGCCCCTCCGCGCTGGGAACGATGCAGTCGTTCGACAGCTGGGCGTAGAGCCCGAGGTCGTTCATCGCGAGGTTCCAGTTGACGGCGGAGACGGGGACCGTCGCGGCGCGCGCCGGGACGGCCACCGCGAATGCGGCGAGGCATGCGGTGCAGAACACGCAGGCGAGCCGGGTGATGGCTGCAATCGTAGTCGCCGAGGGCGGGCGAAGAGCGACAATGTCCGCGGTGCCTTCAGGAGTGACCCAGCAGTTGCTGTCGGTGAACGTCGGTACGCCCCGCGAGGTCTCGTGGCGCGGGCAGACGGTGAGGACGGCCATCTTCAAGGAGCCGGTCGCCGGTCGGCGCATGGTGCGCCGGCTCAACGTGGAAGGGGACGGGCAGGCCGACCTGGAGGCGCACGGCGGAGAGCATCGCGCCGTCTTCGTCTACGACGAGGGGTCGGTCGGCCATTGGGCCACCACGCTGGCCCGGAGCGACCTGTCGCCCGGGTGCTTCGGCGAGAACTTCACCGTGCAGGGGATGGGCGACGACGTCGTCTGTGTCGGCGATGTCTTCCGCATCGGCGGCGCGGTGTTCGAGGTCAGCCAGCCACGGGTGACGTGTTTCAAGATCGGGCTGCGGCTCGACGAGCCGCGAATGCCCTCGTTGCTCTACCGCGCGGGCCGGCCCGGCTTCTACATGCGCGTGCTCGAGGAGGGCGAGGTCGGAGCGGGCGACGCCATCGAGAAGCTGTCGGGCGGGCCCCGAGCCATGACGGTCCGCGAGATCAGCGCTCTCCTCTACCTGCCCGGCCACGATCCCGGCCGGGTCCGGCAGGCACTCGAGATTCCGGCGCTGCCGGAGGGGTGGCGAACCTCGTTCCGGGCGCTTCTGGATCAGAGCGATGCCGGAGCCGCGGGCAATCACGGTCTGACGCGCGCGTTCCCGCCCCCCGCATGGCGCGGATTCCGAGACTTCCGCGTGGCCGAGGTCAGCCCCGAGAGCGTGGACGTGCGCTCGTTTCGGCTTGAGCCCGTCGATGGCATGCCGCTCCCGGTGCACCGGCCCGGTGTCTCCGTGTCGGTTCGGATCGCCAGGCCGGAGCCTGAACCGCCGCTGCTGCGCTCGTACTCCCTGTCGGCACCGTTCGATCCGCGCTGTTACCGGATCAGCGTCAAGCGGATCAGTGCGACCGGCGCCAGTGGGTACCTGCACGAGCACGTCCGTGCAGGCGACGTCGTCGAGCTCGCGGCGCCGCGCGGCGCCTTCGTCCTCGACGTCGAGGACGCGACGCCGGTCGTGCTGGTCAGCGCCGGGATCGGCATCACGCCGCTGCTGGCGATGCTCGCGGAGCTGTCTCGCGCCGGCAGCCGCAGGATGGTGTGGTGGGTGCACGGAGCACGCAACAGCGCTGAGATGGCGTTCGCGTCAGAGGTCCGCGCGCATCTCGCGGAGCTGCCGCGCGCGCGATCGCGGCTGTGCTTCAGCCGTCCTGTCGAGGGCGATGAGGCCGGGCGCGACTTCGACCGGGTCGGCCGAGTCGACCTGGAGGCCCTCCTGGAGCTCGAGGTCCCGCGCGGCGGCGACTACTACCTCTGCGGGCCCGCGTCATTCATGGACGAGCTGAGCGCGGAGCTGCTGACGTGGGGTGTGGCCCGGGAGCACGTCCACTCCGAGGCGTTCGGCCCGGCAAGCGTGGCGTCGGGCCTCGCCCCGCATGTCCCCGCGGGATCTCGCGGGTCGGGAGCCGAGGTCAGCTTCGCCCGCTCCGGCCTGACCGTGCCCTGGGACGAGGCGCGCTTCGGCTCACTCCTGGAGCTGGCCGAGGCGTGCGACGTCCCCGTCGACTGGTCCTGCCGGGCCGGCGTCTGCCATCGTTGCGAGAGCGCCCTGGTCGACGGCGACGTGCGCTACACCGCCGAGCCGCTCGACGCACCTGCGCCCGGCAACGTCTTGCTGTGCTCCACGTGCCCCGCGGGCGCCGTGACGCTCGACCTCTGAATCGGCCTCGCGACGCACGGCTACCGGGGCTGCTTCACGGCGGGCTTGTGGCGTACGTGCGGCGGGGCCACTCCGTCGCACGTGCACTTCTGCTCCATGAGGACCGTCGCCTCCTTCTCGCGGCGCGTGACGAGGTCGCCCAGCTTCACGCGCTTCCCGGTCGCGCCGTCCCTTCCGTACACGTATCCGTGCAGGCGGCTGAAGACCGTTCCCTGCCAGGTGGACGGGTCGAGCCCGGCCATCAGGCTCTTCCAGCTGGGAGACTCCCCGCCCTTTCCGTGCGCGACGTTGTAGGCGAAGCTCAGCAGCGCGTCGTACTGGCACTGGTTCATCCCGAGCCTGATCGACTGCTTGCGGACGTAGGGCTCCATCAGCTTGTCGAGGTCATGGCGCAGCGCCGCCTCCGCCTGGTGCTTCGTCCAGTGCATCGAACTGCGCTTGCCGCAGCGCCCTTCAGGGAGGATCAGGTGCCCGTACCCGATCGTGCACAGGTGAAGCTGATCCTCGTAGGCGCCGAGCCTCAGCCCCTCCTCCTGCTTGATCAGCGCGATGCCGTTGTCGCTGATGTTGTGGGGGAACGCCTCGCCGGTCAGCTTCCAGGCCCACGACTGGTTTCCCGGCGGCGTGTGGATGTCGCCGGCGAACGTCGTCCCGTCGGTGATCAGGTTCGCGGGTGCCTGCCCGATGGCGTACCCGTTGTAACCGAACACCATGCCTTCGAAGAGGGCCGCGTCCGACGTGCCCGCGCCGCTCGGGCAGACGACCGTGTAGGGCATCACGTGTCCCCCCGACGAGCCCGGCTGACGCGGCCCGACGGTCAGCGAGTAGGACCACTTCCCGCCCTTGGGGTCGTCGATCGTCAGCGCGCCCGTCAGGTCCGCGAGGGCCACGGTGCCGGAGCCGGAGTCGGTGCAGTCACCGGACCCGCCGGTGAGTTTCCAGTCGACGGTGCTGCCCGCGGCCGGCAGGAACGTCGGCCGCGCGGGCGGGAAGTCCATGTTGGCCGTCTTGAACTGCTGGGCGAGGACGAGCGTCCCCTCCCACGCGACCGTGTCGCCTCCTCCGCTCCAGCTGCCCGACACGGTGCCGCGGATCGTGCAGTCGCGGGGGGCTGCGGCGGCTCGTGCGTGCGGGATGCCGCACGTCGTGGCGCTCGCCGCCGCGGAAGCGCTCGGGGCGGCTGTGCCGCCCAGGGCTGCGACGATGACGACCACGCATCCGAAGCGCTTCATGGAGCGACACTATTCCCCTGGGGGCGTGCAGGCCCGCGACTCCAGCTCGGCGGAGTGTCCATCGCGCCGTGGTGCGGCAGTAGAGTCCGGTCATGTCCGCGCATGGATGGACCCTTCGCCGGCGTCTCGGCGCCGCGCTCGGCGGGCTGGTGCTGGGAGTGATCGTCGGCGGCGTGCCGCTCGCCGGCGCCGGCTCGATCGCCTATATCGACGGCAACGAGGTCTGGGTCTCGACGTTCGACGGGTCGCGCAAGGAGCGACTCAGCAGCGGCGAGAACGAGTGGCGAACGGTCGCCGCCGCCGACAACGGCCGGATCATCGGCGAGCGCATTGAGGCGGGGAAGATCTCCCAGCTCTCACGGATCCAGCTCTGGGACTCGAACGGACAGGTCATCAGCCAGGGCCCCCTGCCGTCGAAGTCCGGCTGGACCTCGTACGTCGCGCCGCTGAGCCTCGACCTGACCGCGGACGGCGTCTTCACGCTGTACGGGTATTCGGGCCAGGTCGGCCTCTTTCCGACAGCGACCTTCGAGCGCGGGCACTACGCCATCCTCAGCGACACGAAGACCAACCTCGAGCCGATCGGCCAGGCCGGCTACACGTGGCCTACGACGGTCGGGCGTCGCGTCGTGGCCGCAAACGGCAGCCTGGTGAGTGTGCAGGCGGCGGATTCGAGCAACCCGTTCTCGACGACCTGGAACACCATCATGGACACGGCGGGCTCGGGCCTCGAGCTGCACCGGGCCGACGTCGCGGCCACCGGCAAGCTCATCGGTCTCGAGCTGACCGGCAACGGCCTCGCGACGCAGAAGGTCGCCGTTATCGCGATCAACGGCATCGACACGCCTGCGACCTTCCCGGCGGCGGTGGACTGCTTCATCCCGGCGGCCGGCAAGGCGCGTGACGTGACCTTCTCCCAGGACGGCACCCGGATTGCATGGACGGACGACGAGGGCGTGAAGATCGCCGGCGTGCCGACTACGGCGGACGACCCGTGCGTGTTCTCCTCGCCGCCGATCGTCATCTCGGCCACCGGCAGGTCGCCGTCGATCGGCGGCGCCGATGTCGCTCAGCTGCGGCCGTCGGCGGTCCCACCCGCTCCGCCGTCGCCCTCGCCGCCGGTGCCCAGTCCCGGCACCTCCGGGCCGCTCAGCGTGACGACGCCCGCGCGGGGCGCCGCCGCCGCGCTCGCCGGGTTCGCGGGGCTGGCACTGAAGATCAACGTCCCGGCCGCCGGCAAGGTCACCGTGACAGGCAGCATCGCGGCCAAGCGCCTCGGACTGAAGGGCGGCAAGGCGATCGTCGTCGCGACCGGATCGGCCCGAGCGAAGAAGGCCGGGGCGGTCAGCGTGCGCCTGAAGCTCACGAAGAAGGCGCGTAGGTACCGCAAGCGCCTGAAGGGCGCGACGCTCGTCCTGCGGATCACGCAGGGCGGGAGGACGATCACGAAGAGCGTGAAGCTGCGCTGAGTCGGACGGCTGGACTCGGTGTTTCGGTCAGCCGACGAACCTGGGCCGGGCTCGCACCACTCGTGACGGGCAGAACGCATTGGCCGGCACGCCGGCACACGGGTTGGGCATCGTGCGCAGGTTGCGCGGCAGCGCGGGCATGACCACGCGCGTCGTGCGCGGGTAGCTCTGCCCCGGCTGCGATGGACATGGCCCCAGCAGCTGGTTGGCGCAGATGACCTGCTGGGCGAGCGGGTCGAACGCCGCCGAGCCCTGGTTCGCCACGCCGCAGACGCCGTGCGTCGTCTGGATGTCGGCCGGTGTGCTGGTGACCGGCGTGCCATCCGGGTGGGTGTTGCCGCGCCAGCAGTTGCCCGGCGTGTGCAGACCGCTGATGTCACCGAAGTCGCCGTTGGTCGGGTTGCCGAAGAAGCCGTTGTGGCTCATCGAGTTGCGCAGGACGCGGTTGCCCCAGTCGTCGTAGTAGCAGCCGGGAAGCGGCCCGTCGGTCACCCCGCCCTCACAGTGGGCGATCGGCGGCGGCGTCCCGCTGTCGGGGAACGGCACCAGCAGGATTCCCCAGGCCCCGTTGTTCTCGACCTTGTTGTTCGAGATCGTGTCGAACCGTCCGCCGGACACGACGATCCCCGTGCCGACCGGCCCCAGGGCCGCGCTTCCGGCCGACGGCACGTTGGGGTTGTTGTTGTCGTGCACCCAATTGCGCCGGAAGTACGTGCACGAGCGGCTCTGGCTGCCGGGGCACAGGCCGAGCTGCGGCGAAGGTGCGTCGTCGTTGTTCTGGCTGTTGGTGACGATCCCGGACTGGTTGTGGTCCCACTCCGAGTCCTGGATGAGGAGACGGCCGCCGGCGTTCGTCCCGGAGTATCCGAGCGCGCTGTACTGGGCGTGGGCATCGCTCACGACGGTGTTGCACGTGCGGCAGGCGCCCACGTAGTAGCTCGAGTCGTTCATGTTGCTCGCGTAGGTGTGCGCCAGCTGACCCGGGCCGCTCGCATTGCTGGTGAAGATCCCGTACTTGCCCGCGGGGGCGCCTGTCTCGTAGAACGTCGAGGTGGCGCTCAGCCACGCTCCGCGAAACGCGCCGGGTGTGGACTTGCCGCTGCCGTCGCCGAAGTTCACCCAGATCTCGTTGCCGCCGCTGCCCTCCCCAGAGAGGAAGTTGCAGGCGGTGAGGTTCTCGATCGACACCCGTGCCGCCTTCCAGCTTTCGACGCCGTTGCGGCCGTTGGGCTTCCCGCTCGACGTGGGCGGGCCGAAGTCCTGATCGGATCGGCGTCGACTGCATGTCGGCGCTCCGGGCTTCGTGCCGTCGACGATGACCCGGTTGCGGTTCATGCCGCGCAGGTGGATGCCGGGAGTCGTGATCATCACGCCGGCACCGATCTCAGCGAGCGACTTGTAGCGCGCCTCGCGGTCACCGCGCTCGTGGTAGTCGCCGGGCCCCACGAGCACCCAGTCGCCCGGGCGGGCGTGATCGACCGCGGTCTGGATCGACGTGAACTCTCCACGATGGCCGTGCCAGCTTCCGACGAGCAGGACACGCGCCTTGCCGAACGCCGGAGCGGTGAAGGTGGCCATGATCACCGGGATGCAGAGTGCCGCCGTCGCCACGAGCGGCAGGAGGGCAGCGCGACTGCGGACGGCCTTGGACATGTCCAACTCCTTGTGACCGATGCGTCCAACGAAGAACGGACGACACCATCTCACCGCCCAGGACGCTCGTGCATCCGTACAAACCTCGTAGCCGGCTGCTCCAGCCTCGTGACCACGCCCTCCACCTCCAGTCCTACGGCAGAGGGGGGCTTGCGGCAAGCCCGGGGGTGTGCCGCATAATCACCGGCCGCGGGCCAGAACGTACGGAACCGAGGTCGGAGTGTGGCTATGACCGAGCATGCGGTGGTGATCGCCGGTGGAGGTCCGACGGGACTGATGCTGGCCGCCGAGCTCGCGCTGGCGAAGGTCGATGTCGCGATCGTGGAGCGGCGCACGAGCCAGGACATCGAGGGCTCGCGCGCGGGCGGCCTGCACGCACGGACGATCGAGGTTCTCGACCAGCGGGGGATCGCCGACCGGTTCCTCTCGGAGGGGCAGGCGGTGCAGGTCGCGAGCTTCGCCGCGACGCCGCTGGACATCAGCGACTTCCCCACCCGGCACAACCACGGGCTCGGGCTGTGGCAGAACCGAATCGAGCACCTCCTGGCCGAGTGGGCCGGCGAGCTCCAGGTGCCGATCCATCGTGGCTGCGACGTGACCGGCTTCGCGCAGGACGACGCGGGCGTCGACGTCGAGCTGTCCGACGGCCGGTCGCTGCGGGCGGAGTACCTCGTCGGGTGCGACGGAGGACGCAGCCTGATCCGGAAGCTCGCCGGCATCGAGTTCCCGGGGTGGGATCCGACGACGAGCTCCCTGGTCGCCGAGGCCGAGATGGCCGAGGAGCCGGAGCTGGGCATCCTGCGCGACGACAAGGGCATCCACGCCATCGGCCGGCTCGACGACGGGGAGCGGGTGCGGGTCGTGGTCCGAGAAGCGGAGCTCGACCACACGGGCGAGCCGACCCTCCGCGATCTCAGCGAGGCGCTCATCGCCGTCCGGGGAACGGATTACGGGCTGCACAGCGCCACCTGGATCTCCCGATTCACCGATATGACCCGCCAGGCGGCGTCCTACCGGGAACGGCGCGTGCTGCTGGCCGGCGACGCCGCCCACGTGCATTCACCGATCGGCGGACAGGGCCTGAACACCGGTGTGCAGGATGCGGTGAACCTGGGATGGAAGCTCGCCCAGGTGGTGAGGGGGACGTCGCCGGACAGCCTGCTCGACACCTACCACGCCGAGCGCCATCCGGTCGGAGCCCGCGTGCTGCAGAACACCATGGCGCAGACCGCGCTCACCCGCTCGAACCCGCGCACCGACGCCCTGCGCGACATCATGGCCGAGCTGGTGAGCATGGATGAGCCGCGCAAGTGGCTCGCCGGGATGTTCTCCGGTCTGGACATCCACTACGACCTCGGCGAGGGACACCCGCTGCTCGGGCGCCGCATGCCCGATCTCGACCTGGTCACCGCGGACGGCCCGCTGAGGGCGTTCACCCTGCTGCACGATGCGAGGCCGGTGCTCCTCAACTTCGGTGAGCCCGGGGGCCTCGACATCACTCCATGGGCCGATCGGGTCCAGCTGATCGACGCTGAACATGCCGGGCAGTGGGAGCTTCCGGTCGTTGGCGCGGTCACTGCTCCCGCCGCCGTGTTGATTCGCCCCGACGGATATGTCGCCTGGGTGGGGGACGGCAGTCCCCTGGGGCTTGCGGACGCGCTGACCACCTGGTTCGGAGCGCCTGCGGCCGCGTCCTAGGTGCAGCGCGTCCGCCGGCCGGAGAGGTCCACGGTGACGGAAGCGGCCATCTGAACGTCTGGAGATGCCTCCGAAGGCCCGGCGGGAGCGATTGCGGAAGGTCGGATGCGCGCCGGTACGTTCGGGCAATGGGCTCACTCGATGGCCGGATCGCGCTCGTGACAGGCGCTGGACGCAGGCGGGGGATCGGCCGGGGGATCGCCATGCAGCTCGCACGTGCCGGCGCTGACATCGCCGTGCACGCCCGCGCCTGGGAGCAGGAGCCCTGGCCGCTGGAGGACATCGCCGGTCTTGGACGGCGCGTCCTGACGGTCGAGGGGGACCTGACTGAGCGCGAGGCCGCGGCCCGGGTCGCAGACGAGGTCGGCGCACAGCTGGGGCCGGTGGACATCCTCGTCAACAACGCCGGCATCGCCGGGGGCGCCGGTCGGGACCTGCTCGCGGACTACGACGATGAGCAGTGGTACCGCACGGTCGACGTCAACCTGAACGCGGTGTACCTGGTCTCGAAGGCGCTCCTGCCCGACATGGTCACGCGGGGCAGCGGCGCGATCGTGAACATCTCCTCCATCGCCGGGCGCGGTGGGCAGCCGAGGATGGGCGCCTACGTCGCCACGAAGTTCGCCCTCATCGGGCTCACGCAGCAGCTCGCGCTCGAGTACGCCCCGGCCATCCGCGTCAACTGCATCTGTCCCGGAACCGTGGACACCGAGGAGATGGACAAGACATTCGCCCGTCGCGACGCGCTCGCCGGCGCTTCGCCCGGCGCCGCGAAGGCGAAGCGCATCGCCGCGCTGCCGCTCGGGCGGCAGGGACGGCCGGAGGACATCGGCGACGCCGCGGTGTTCCTCGCGTCGGACGCCGCCGATTGGATCACCGGTCAGACCCTGAACGTCGACGGCGGCCAGGTGATGAACTGATCCGCGAGGATCGGGTGGTGCTCAGCGCAGGATGATCGTGGTGTTCGACCGTCGCGTGCCCTGCGTGACGCGCACGGTGACCTTCACTCCGCGAAGCTTCTTCAGCTTGCGGCGGGCCTTCTTGGTGAGCGTGAGCTTCAGCGTGACGGCCTGGCCGGCGCGCTTGGCGGTGAAGTGCCCGGCCGCGATCGTGGCTGGGATCTTCAGCCGCTTGGCGACCGACGCGGGGATCGTCGCAATGCCGTTGATGCGGCCCGCAGCCGCGGCGATGACCTTGAGACTCAGGCCCTTGGTCAGCGCCGAGGCCTTCTGGACCGTGGGCGGCGTGATCTTCAGGCCGGAGCCACCGGCGGCGGGACCGGCGGGCGGGGTGGCCGGCGGGGTGGCGGGCGGGGTTGCCGCCGCCTTGCGGGCCGCAAGGATCGCGCCGACATCCGCCCCGCCGACGCTCGGCCCGGTGGTGGTCAGGTAGACGCTGCTCGTCTTCAGGTCCGGGCTGTCCTTCGGCGCGACGGCGCTGATGAGGACCGGCGGCGACGTGAGGCTGCACGGCGCGTTCTGCGGCCAGGGCAGGACCGGCGTCCCCGCGACCTTCAGGCCCTGGTCGTCGCGCCAGGCGATCTGCGACCCGTCAGGCGACCAGGCGACGCTGTGCGCGTTCCCGGTCGCGGGCAGGTCGCAGCCGTTGGCGTAGTCGAGCACTCCGGTTCCCGGATCGCCGCTGAACGGGACGACCTGGATGATGTTCGTCGGCGTTCCGGCGCTCTGGTAGACCTCGATCGCGACCTTCCCGCCGGTCGGCGGCACGTCCGCGCGCTTGAAGGCGTAGCCGCTCGGGGGGGACGTCCACAGGTCGCTGTCCTGACCGCCCGGCGCGCCCGCGGCCTTCTGCACGCTGATCGCGCTGCCGTCCGAGTAGACGAGCCGGTTGCCGAAGAACGTCATCTGGCGGGCGTCGGCGAACTCGAGCGGGTCGAGGAAGTTCGCCACGGTCGTGAGGCTGAACCACGCGCCGTGTGGCAGGTAGAGGCAGTTGTAGTACACGGTCCCGGAGTGGCCCCCGACGCAGTAGCTCCACTCGTTCGCCGTCCAGTCACCGTCGTCGCTGATCTCGAACGCCAGCGGGCGGTTGGGAAAGGAGACGTTCTTCGACTGCAGCGGCAGGTCCTTGATCTCGTTCCCGTTGCGATCCCAGACCTTGAACCACTGCAGGCGTGTGCTCGCGTTGCCGCTCGGGTCGTTGTTGTAGACGGCCGCCGTGCGTCCGTCGGGAGCCTGTGCGACGCCGAGCCACGGCTTGGCGGGCGTGCCCGTCGTCGTCAGCTGCACCTTCTGCGTCCCGTCGGGAGACGAGAGCCAGACGTTGCCGGCCTCGAGGTAGGCGACGCTCGACGCGAGAGCGCTGGACGCGGAGAGGGCCAGCGCAGAGCCGGCGGTCGCGATGGCCGCTGTGAGAGCGACGATGCGTCGCCGGCTCATCCCGCTCGTCATGGGGTGCAAGACCGCCTCCGTCCGTGGTGGGCGATGGAGCCTGCGGCGCGGCTGATCGCCGCACAACCGGACGTCCACTCGTGGATCGGGGCGAGCGCGGACACTGCCGGCCCACCTACCCGACCCGGGTTGGGCTGGGTCGGCGTTTCTTGGGGACGCAGGTGCGGTAGCTCTCCACCGCGCGGCGCGTCAGGACCAGGCGGTCGGCGATGGCCTGGTTGCCAAGCTCCTCCGCGAGGAGCGCGAGCACCTCGCGCTCGCGCGGGGTGAGTTCCTCGAGGAGTGAACGCCGCGCGCGCCGACCGGCCATCGGCGCCTCGCTGACGAGCGGATCAATGTGGCATCCGCCGCCGGCGACGCAGGCCCACAGTGCTGCAGGCGAGGCGGACGGCGCGTGCTGCGTCAGTCGGGTGGATCCGCCAGGCGCTCGAGATAGGCGCAGAGGGCGTCGCGGCCGTGCTCGATGACTGCGCGGTCGGCGTGGAGCTGGTCGCGGAACGCGAGGTCGAGGACGCGGTCGCCCAGCTCGACGAGCAGTACGAAGGCGCTCTCGGGCGCGTCAGGGCCGACGAGGCCCGCCGCCCGCATCGCCGAGCGCGCGCGATGCGCGAGGGTGCGGTTGCGGTTGTGGACCTCGGCGACGACGGTCTGTGAGATGCGGCCGCCGAACCAGAGCTTGACGTAGCTCGGGTGTGCTTCGTAGTAGGCGACGTGCAACTCGAGCTCGCGGCTGACGAAGTCTCGGATCGACGTGACCTCCCAGGTGGCCTCCATCTCCTCGGTGTGCCGGTCGAGGTCGGCGAGCATGGTGCTGAGCAGCCGATCCAGGATCTCGTCGCGGTCGGCGAAGAAGCGGTAGAGCGCCGGGGCGGACACGCCGGCACGCTCGGCGATCGCGCGGGTGGTCGCGGCATCCGCGCCGGACTCGCCGACGATCGCCTCGGCGGCGTCGAGGATCCGCTGAACCGTGCGGCGGCTGCGTTCCTGGGTGGGTGTGCGCCGCGTGCGAACTGCGTCGGTCATGGGCGCCACGAGGATCGCACGTGCACCGGCTGATGGCGCTCCCGCGTGGGTGGCGCGGGATGCGCTCTTGACATGGAGGTCACAGATGAACTATAACGCGAGTCGCGTTCGCCTTCTGTCTGAGGATGCGCGACGAAGTACCACCCGCGAACTCACGGACGAGGCGCCGGAGCCAACACCCCCCCACGAGGCGCCGGCGGACGGAAGCGTGTCGGCCGGCCCGCCCACATGAGCCGGCCGGGACCCCGTCACACGATCCGGACCACGGAGAAGCCATGACTCACCACGTCAACCTCACAGGGAAGATCGCGGTCATCACCGGTGCCGGCTCCGGGATCGGCCGCTCGACAGCCCTGCTGCTCGCCCGTCATGGGGCCAAGGTCCACGTCGCCGACGTCCGCTTCGAGACTGCCGAGGACGCCGAGTTGGAGATCGAGCTCGCGGGCGGCACCGCCGAGGCCCACGCCCTCGACGTTGCGGATCCCGACGCCGTCGAAGCGTTCGCCGCGGCGATCTTCGAGGCTGAGGGGGGCGTCGACATCCTCCACAACAACGCCGGGATCGGTCATGGCGGGAACATTGAAGCAACGACGATCGAGGACTGGCAGCGGGTCATCGGCGTGAACCTGCTCGGCGTCGCCTTCGGGATCCAGGCGTTCGTCCCGCGGATGCTCGAGCAGGGGCGGCCAGCGTCGGTCGTGAACACCGCCTCACAGGCGGGCCTGTGGCCGGCGGCGAAGATGGCGCCCTACTGCGCCTCGAAGTACGGCGTCGTGGGACTGACGGAGTCGCTGAACGCCGAGCTGTCCAAGCGCGGCATCCACTTCAGTGCGATCTGCCCGGGAATCATCAACACGCCGATCGTCGCGACAGGCATCATGCGCGGCGACGTCGCCGCGATGCAGGGGAAGGTCACGAGCTACTACGACAAGCGTGGCGCCTCCCCGGACGAGGTCGCGGAGGCGGTGCTCCGGGCGATCGACAAGCACACGATGATCGTTCCCGTGCCGCGCCGCCAGGTGACGGTGCCCTACCTGCTGCACCGCATCTCGCCGCGCCTGATCCAGCCGCTCGCGCGCAACATGGACCGCATCGTGAGCAGGGGATGAGCTGATGAGACGGTTCCCGACCCGGAAGTGCATGCCATGACCACGACCACCGGCGATCTCGATACCCAGGCCTGCGTGATCGGTGCCGGCCCCTCCGGCCTGGCAGCGGCGAAGGCGCTCGCCGACCGCGGGATCAGCTTCGACTGGTTCGAGAAGGGGTCGATGGTCGGGGGCCTCTGGCGGATCGACAACGACAACGGCGGAGCCGCGGCGTACGAGACGCTGCACCTCAACAGCTCGCGGCCCTTGACGCAGTACCCGTCCTATCCCATGCCCGCGGACTGGCCGGACTACCCTTCGCACCGGCTCATCGCGCGGTACTTCCAGGACTTCGCGGACCAGCACGGCCTGACGGAGCGCATCACGTTCAACACACCCGTCGAGCGGGTCGAGCCATTGGCCGGCCCCGGTCGCCCCGGCGCAAGCGGCTGGTCGGTCACGACACCGAAGGGCACGAAGCCCTACCGGTACGTGTTCGTGTCCAACGGCCACCACAGCGAGCCGCAGATCCCCGACTTCCCGGGCGACCTCACGTGCGAGTCCTTCCACGCACACGAGTACCTCGAGCCCGAGGTCTTCGAGGACAAGGACGTCCTCGTCATCGGCGTGGGGAACTCCGGGATGGACATCGCATGCGACGCGACGAAGCTCGCAAAGCACGTGTCCGTGGTCACGCGCCACGGCGTGCACGTGCTGCCCAAGTACGCCTTCGGGCGGCCGATCGACCAGTTCGGCTCACCGCTGAACGCCTACCTCCCGTTCGCGGTCGAGCGCAGGCTCTACGAGGCCATCCAGCGCTTCAGCACCGGCCGCCCGCAGGATCGTGGCCTGCCCAAGCCGGACCACCGGCTGCTTTCGGCGCACCCGACCGTCTCCTCTGAGTTCTGCGACCGCGTCGGCCACGGCGACATCACGATGAAGCCGAACATCGAGCGCCTCGGCGGTGACACCGTGTACTTCGAGGACGGGACATCGGAGCATGTCGACCTGCTCGTGTACGCAACCGGCTACAAGGTCGCCCTGCCGTTCTTCGACGAGCAGCTCTACGATCCGGCCGATAACGCGATGCCGCTCTACGAGCGGGTGCTCACGCCTGAGCTTCCGGGCCTGTTCTTCATCGGCTTCGTTCAGACGGTCGGGTCGAACATCCCGCTCATGGAGATGCAGTCCGAGTGGGCCGGAGATCTCATCACGGGCGCCTGCGTGCTCCCGCCCGAGACCGAGATCGACGAGTGGATCGCCGCCGATCAGGCCGCAATGGCCAAGCGCTACGTGCGCTCCGCGCGACACACGATGCAGGTCGACTTCTGGCGCTACGCGCACGCCCTGAAGCTGTGCCGAAGGCGGACCGCAGACGAGCCGAGCGGGATCTCAGCGCGCCTTCCGCGGGCCCTCTCGGGGCGGCTCATGCGGGCGAGCGCGTGATGGTCGAGACAGCGTGCCCATCCCCGAGAACTTCAAGATCCTCGAGAACGAAATAGGAGACACAGATGATCGGTGCAATCTTGCTCGGCCTCGTCGCCGGGACCGTCGGGCGGCTGCTGGTGCCCGACATGTGGAGCGGGCTCAGCGGCCCGAAGTCGTGGCTCTTCTCGTTGGTGCTGGGGCTTGCCGGGGCGATGCTCGGCTACCTGATCTTCACCGTCTGGCTGGGTATCGGCGACACGGCCGTCTTCGACCTCGGTGGCATCATCGGCGCGATCATCGGGGTGATGATCCTGCTGCCGTTCGTCGGCATCTTTGCCCGCATCAGCCGGCGCAGGCACGCATGATCAGGGCCGAACAGCGCGTGAGGATCTCGGTGTGGACAATGGTGCCTGCCTTCCGTTGAGGCGGCAGGACACCCGACAGGAGAGGAACG
Source organism: uncultured Solirubrobacteraceae bacterium (assembly GCA_963817295.1). GTDB lineage: Bacteria > Actinomycetota > Thermoleophilia > Solirubrobacterales > Solirubrobacteraceae > F1-60-MAGs163. The sequence continues at coordinate 320,991 of CAWFOF010000011.1, forward strand.
GAGATCAGATGGATGAGATCGGACCCGTCGACTACGCGGTGATCGCGTTTCCGGGCAATCAGTTCAGAGGCGAGATCGCGCCTGCGCTCGCCGACCTCGTGGAGGCGGGCACGATTCGCCTGATCGATGCGGCGTTCGTCAGCAAGGACGAGAATGGGAGCGTGACCGCTTTCGAGCTCACGGAGCTCGCCCCGGACGTGCAGGAGGCGCTCACCGCGCTGAACATCGAGGTGCAGGGGCTCGTCAGCGACGAGGAGCTCCTTGCCGCCGGCGAGGAGCTCGCGCTGAACTCCTCGGCGGCGCTGTTGGTATGGGAGAACGTGTGGGCGCGCAGGGTTGCGCAGACGATGCGCGACGCAGGCGGCGTGCTGGTTGCGTTCGAGCGTGTTCCGCACGACGTCGTCCAGGCGGCGCGCGAGTTCGCGCTGCAAGAAGCCAAGGCCTAACGCAGATAGGAGAGCTGAACATGAGACGAGAGGACGTAGAGGACCCGGGCTGCTCGGAACAGCGGTGATCGCGGGTGGGGCGGCCCACATGGGCGCCAAGAGCGCTCAGAAGAGCCAGGCCGCGGCACAGCAGGATGCTGCTCAGAACGCGCAGATCGCGGACCTGCAGGCCCAGCAGGCAGCACCCGCGCCCCAGCCGGTGGCACCCGCGGGCGCCGGCCGAGCCCGACCCCGCCGCGGAGATCCAGAAGTACGCGGCGCTCAAGGGGCAGGGCCTGATCACCGAGGAGGAGTTCGCCGCCAAGAAGAAGCAGATCCTTGGGATCTAGCCACCGCTGCATCCGGCCGTGGACACACGCTGGTCGCCCCCACGGGGCGGCCAGCTCCGCTCACGGTCTGTAGGGCGAAGGGCGCGCATGGCGGGAACGGTTCTGGGCCACGTGGTCCGCGCGGTCGCGGCGATCCTCTTGGCTGTGGCCGCCCTCGGACCCGTCGGCGTGGCGCAGGCCGCCTCAGCCGAGCAGCAGCTCGCCGACCGCTACTCACCGATCGTCGCGCTCAAGCAGCAGGACGCAGCGTGCGACACGAAGGGCGAGGCGTACCGACCGGTGCCGGTCGAGGCGGTGCTCGGCCGCCCGGATGTGCGGCTCGAGCGGGCTGATGGCACGCTGATCTCGACGGCTCCCACCGCCCGGGACCTGTTCGGCCGCGATGCGCAGACGTACCTCGACTTTCCCGGCACGCCGCTGAAGGCGGGCTGCTCCTACGAGCGGTGGTTCAACGAGATCGCGGCCGGCGCGCAGACGACCGCCTACGCCAAGGTGCTCACCGAGCCGGGCACACCGGCGAGGTTGGCACTGCAGTACTGGCTCTACTACCCGTTCAACGATTGGAACAACAAGCACGAATCGGACTGGGAGATGATCCAGCTGATGTTCGATGCGGGCTCGGCGTCGGCGGCGCTGATGACGGACCCGACCGAGGTCGGGTACTCCCAGCATGAGGGCGGCGAGCGTGCAGCATGGACGAGCACCAAGCTCTCCAAGGAGGAGGATCACCCGGTCGTCTATCCCGGCTCCGGCTCGCACGCCAACTACTTCACGAGCACGCTCTGGCTCGGACACAGCGCGCAGGAGGGCTTCGGCTGTGACGACACCCGCGGCCCGTCGCGCCGCGAGCGCACGCAGGCCGTCCTGATGCCCGCCACGACACCGACGTCGCCGGGCGACCCGTTCGCGTGGCTGACCTACGACGGCCACTGGGGGCAGAAGGCCGGCGGCCCGAACAACGGACCGACCGGCCCCAACACCAAGCGCCAGTGGACTGAGCCGGTCGGATGGGCGCAGGATTCCTGGCGGGCGGAGAGCACGCAGGTGCCCGCCGGTGGGTCGCTCGGGACAAGTGCGACGAGCGTCTTCTGCAAGGCGGTCGCGGGCGGCTCGGCCGTGTACCTGCGCTTCCTGCGCACCCCATGGTTCGTCCTCGGGGTACTGTCGCTGCTCGCATTGCTCGCGGGCTGGATCAGCCGGCGCACGCGCTGGTCGCCGGCCCACCCGCGACCCATCGACCAGCGGCGCTCCGGGGGCGAGATCCTCCGCGCGGGCTGGCGGCTCTACCGCGTGTTCTGGCCGCTGTTCCTCGGCATCGGGCTGATCTTCATCCCGCTCAGCGTTCTGGCCGCCCTGCTCCAGGGAGCGCTCTTCAGCATCACGCCCCTCGGGACTCTCGTCGACGTGGCGAAGAGCGACCCGCTCATCACGGCGGTGATCGCGCTGACCGTCGGCTCGCTCTCGACGATCGTCGCCACCGTGCTCGTCACCGCGGCGACCGCCGACGCCGTCGACCGAATCGACGAGGGCGAACGCCTCGACGCGCTCGACGCCTACCGAGGCATACGGACCCACGTCGCAGCGCTCGGCTGGGCATGGCTGCGGATCCTCGTGATCACCGGCCTGCTGGCCCTCACGGTCATCGGGATCCCCATCGCGATCGTCTACCTCGTGCGCCGCTCCGTCGTCACCGAAGCGTGCGTCATCGAAGAACTGTCCGCCACGGCATCCCTGAAGCGCAGCGCGCGGCTCGTCACCGGCGAGAGCTGGCGCGTGTTCGTGATCGCAGCGTTCGTCAACACGACGGCTCTGCTGCTCGGGCCACTGCTCGGAATCGCTGTCATGCTCCTCACCTCGTCCTCGCTGTTCCTGATCAATGTCACGAGCTCGCTCGTGTACGTCGTCGTGATGCCCTACGTCGGCATCGCGCTCGCCCTGCTGCTCTACGACCTGAGAACCAGGCACGACGGCATCGAGGGTGACCAGTCGGCGTCGCTCAGCCCAAGCGCGTGACCTGGCAGCGACTCCCCGCGATGGTCAGCCCCCGAACCGTGACCCATCACGGGTTGACCCGCGCGTCCGAACTGTGGAAGGGTCGCGGCACGGTCCACTGAAGGAGGGCGCGATGCGCGTCTGGCTTGAGCGAGCGGTGGTGTTGAGTGTCGTTTCCGGGGTGCTGGCCGCCGCGCCTGCGGCGCTCGCCGCCTTTCCCCCGGGTGTGCGGACGGTTGCCTCCGGGAAGATCCGGATCGCCTACCGGGCGACCGGCAGCGGACGTCCGCTGCTGCTCATCAACGGCTCTGGCTCCACGCTGGACACATGGGATCCGGCGCTGCTCGGCGCGCTGCGCTCCGGGCATCGGATCATCGTGTTCGATCCGCGCGGGTTCGCTGGATCGACGGACGTCGCGAACAACCGGCTGACCGTTGAGCAGATGGCCGACGACGCCGCAGGCCTGCTCGGCGCGCTGCACATCCGCCGCGCCGACGTGCTCGGCTGGTCGCTCGGAGGGTTCGTCGCGCAGGAGGTCGCGATCCGCCACGCCAAGGTCGTGCGCCGCCTCGTGCTCGCCTCGAGCAGCGCGGGCGGGCGCCGTGCGGCCAAGGCGACCCCGCAGGCCACGGCGATCGACGAGAAGACGACGATCGGGCTCGCGACCCCGGACGAGTTCCTGCCGATCCTGTTTCCCCCGGCAGCCCAGGACGCCGGACGGGCGTGGATCGGACGGCTGCTCGCACAGCCGGGCGGCTGCTGCGAGCTCTTCACGCAGGCGGCCGGCAGACGGCAGGTTGCCGCGTCGCGCCGCTGGTACGCCGCGGCGGGCGGGGACGAGCAGCGGCTCGGGCGGATCGGCGCCCCGACGTTGATCGGGGCGGGGGAGCTCGACCAGGACGTTCCCGTCGCCAATGCCCGCCTGCTGCACCGCCGGATCAAGGGCTCGCAGATCAAGATCTACGCGGACGCCGGGCACGCGTTCCTGATCCAGCACGCGAGAGAGTTCGGCGCCGCCGTGCAGCGGTTCCTGCGCTGACGGGCGCGCGCCGAGGTCACGTTCCTACGCAACGTCCTCCGGCGGCGGCAGGGGCCGCCGGGCGATCTCCGCGGCGTCCGGGGGCGCGAGACCGAAGCTGCGCAGAACCCCTTCGGCGTGTGCGCAGTCGTCCGCGGGGGAGAACTCGCCGAGCAGGACGCCCTGGATGACGCCGAGCAGTGCCCCGCCGGAAGCGCGCAGGGCGATGTGCGGGTTGCTCACGTTGAAGCGCCCGCTCCTCACGCCCTGACGCAGGTCGCGGGCGGCGCGCTCGCGCAGGACCGAGTCGATCATGTGATGGTCCACATCGAGGCGCACCAGCAGCCAGCCCCAGTCCGGGTCTGCGCGGGCCGCCGCAATCAGGTGGCGATGGGCGATGCTGACGCGCTCGGCCACGTCGTCGACCTTCGCCTGGCGCCGCGTCAGGAGTTCGAGTTGCTCGCTGAGGGCCCCTGCGAGAAGGGCGGCGAGAACGTCCTCCTTGGTGGGGAAGTAGTTGTAGAAGCCGCCGAGTGCGATGTCCGCCTCGGTGGCGATGTCGCGGATCGTCGTCTGCTCGAAGCCCTGCGAGGCGAACAGGCGGCGCGCCGCCGCCAGCAGCTTCGTACGCGTCAGCGCCTTGCGCCGCTCGTTGCGGCCCGGCTTGCTCGCGGCTGGGAGCCGAGGGTTGGTCATGAGCTCATCATGCACGCCCCGCATGATACTGAACACTAAGACAGACTTGAACATCTGTTCATTCGTGTGCTACGGTGCCGCGCCATGACCAGCTCAGCGCAGTTCCTCAAGACACCCGTCGAAGACGTCGACGTCCTCATCGTGGGGGGTGGCGGCGCGGGCCTGACGGCCTCGATGCTCCTCTCCAAGCTCGGCGTGGAGCACCTGCTCGTCAGCTCCCTGCCGACGACGTCGATCCTCCCCAAGGCCCACGTGCTCAACCAGCGGACGATGGAGATCCTCGAGGACGCCGGGGTCGCCGACGACATCGCGGCGCGCAGCACGCCCGCTCGGAACATGGCCGCCAGCGCGTTCTACGCCGGCCTGGCCGGCTCGACCGAGGACCACGGCCGGTTGATCGCCAAGATCGAATGCTGGGGCGCGGGCGGGGAGGATGAGAACTGGCGGGTCGCCAGCGCCTGGCACCAGCTGAACCTGCCGCAGATCCGCCTCGAGCCGATCCTCAGGGGCCACGCCGAAGCACTGGCGCCGGGCCGCATCCGCTTCAGCCACGAGCTCACCGCTCTGGAGCAGGACGGCGACGGCGTCACCGCGACGATCCGCGACCGGGAGGCAGACGCCGAATACACGGTCCGCTGCCGCTACCTCATCGGCGCGGACGGCGGACGCACCGTCCCCTCGCTGGTCGGCATCTCCCACGTCGGCCTGGGCGTCGTGACCGAGACTGCGACGTTGCACGTGTCCGCCGACTTCTCGGAGCTGGCCGGCGATGACGACGTCCTGATCCGCTGGATGCTCTCACCGCAGACGGGCGTCGGTGTGGTGATGGTCCCGATGGGTCCGGAGCGCTGGGGCCGGCATTCCGAGGAGTGGGTCATTCACCTCAACTACCCCGTGGACGACCCTCGCGCGCAGTCCGACGCGCAGGTCGAGGCCGACGCGCGCGCCGCGCTCGGCATCCCCGACCAGGCGATGGAGATCCACAAGATCACCCGCTGGTCGGTCGACGCCGTCATGGCAGAGCGCTACTCCGAGGGCCGCGTCTTTCTCGTCGGTGACGCCGCGCACCGCCACCCGCCGACCGGTGGCCTGGGCCTGAACAGCGCCATCCAGGACGTCCACGACCTCACCTGGAAGCTCGCGGCCGTCCTGGCCGGCCTCGCGAGCCCAGCGCTCCTGGACAGCTATGAGCCCGAGCGCCGCAGCTCGCTGGAGCGCAATGCGCAGCGCTCACTGGAGAACGCGATCAACCACTTCGCTGTCATCAACGTGGCCATCGGGGTCTCGCACGAGAACACCGAGGAGCAGAACCTCGCCTGCCTGCGGCGCATCTGGAGCGGCAAGCCCGAGGACGCCGAGCATCGCTCGGCGGTGCTGCGCGCGATCCGCTCACAGTCCATGGAGTTCGGCGAGCACAACGTCGAGTACGGGTACGCCTACGAGTCAGCCGCGATCGTTCCAGACGGCAGCCCGGCGCCCGTGAACCCCGACGAGATCCGCGTCTACCAGCCGTCCACCAGGCCCGGCGCGCCGCTCCCGCACGCCTGGATCGACGACGAGGACGGCGTCCGGCGGCCGATCAAGGACCTGGTCTCGCCCGGGCGCTTTCTGCTCATCGCGGGCGAGGAGGGGGAGGACTGGGTCCAGGCCGCCCGTGAGGTCGCCACGAGCACCGGGCTGCCGCTCGACGCCATCCGGATCGGCCACGTCGACGGCGACCTCTTCGACCCGCGCTGCACGTGGCTGCGCCACCGCGAGATTCACGCGAACGGCGCGATCCTCGTCCGCCCCGACCGGTTCATCGCCTGGCGCAGCCTCGGCGCCGCCGACGACCCGGCGGCCGAACTGGCCACAGCCCTGAGCGCGGTCCTCGCCCGTCCCCTGCCCACCACCGTCCCCGCCTGAGCGAAGGAGAACCCGATGTCCGACACCGCTGTGATTCATCCCAAGTTCCATCACTTCAACCTGAAGACGACGCGTCTGCAGGAGATGATCGACTGGTACTGCACGCTCGTCGGCGCGCAGGTGCTGTTCCAGGACGACGTCGGCGCGTGGCTCTCCAACGACGAGGCCAATCACCGCATCGCGCTGCTCGCGTTCCCGGGGTTCGTCGACGACCCGGAGAAGGACACGCGCACCGGGCTGCACCACAGCGCGTTCGAATACGACGGCTTCGAGGATCTGAACGCGAGCTTCCTGCGTCTGCGCGAGGCGGGGATCGAGCCGGACCTGTGCCTGGATCACGGCATGACGCTGTCCTACTACTACAAGGATCCCGACGGCAACCACGTCGAGTTGCAGATCGACGCCTTCGGCGACTGGTCGAAGTCCGGTGAGTGGATGCGCACCAGCGAGGCGTTCCGCGCCAACCCGATCGGCGTCTTCGTCGACCCTGCGCTGATCGCCGAGGCCGCTGCCGAGGGCGCGTCGTTCGAGGAGATCCACCGGCGCGCGATGGCCGGCGAGTTCGCCCCCGAGCAGCCGCCCGTCGAGATCCCGACCGAGGGCTGAGCCGGTGCGGCTGATCACCTACGACGGCGGCGCCGGCGCGCAGGCCGGCGTCCTCACCGGCGACGAGATCGTTCCCCTCGCGGCGCTCGGCGCCCCGGCTACCACCGTGCGCGGCCTGCTCGCGGCGCTGGACGCGACCGGCCTCGCCGCGCTCGGCGAACGCGCCGCGCAGGCCGGCGAGCGGGTCTCCCGCGCAGATGTGCGCCTGCTCGCGCCGGTCCCCGACCCCGAGAAGATCATCTGCATGGGCCTGAACTACCGCGACCACGCGGAGGAGGCCCACCAGGAGATCCCCGAGCACCCGCGCTGGTTCGCCAAGTTCGCCAACTCGCTCATCGGCGACGGCGACGACATCGTGCTGCCCGCCGCACACCCGGACTTCGTCGACTACGAAGCCGAGCTGGCGGTCGTCATCGGACGCCGGTGCCATGCCGTCAGCGAAGCCGACGCGCTGGCGTACGTTGCGGGTGCGATGCCGCTGAACGACGTCAGCGCCCGCGACCTCCAGCTTCAGAACCCCCTGTGGACGAGCGGCAAGGCGATCGACACATTCGCTCCGTGCGGGCCGGCACTCGTCACCCTCGACGAGGCCGGCGACCTCGACGATCTCGCGGTCCGCACCCGCATCGACGGCGACGTCGTCCAGGACGGCAGCACGAGGAACATGATCTTCGGCGTCGCCGAGACCGTCGCATGGCTCTCGCGCACGATGACCCTCGTGCCGGGCGACATCATCGCCACCGGCACCCCCGCCGGCGTCGGCGGGTTCAAGGGCATCTTCCTGCGCGACGGCCAGACGGTCGAGGTCGAGGTCGAGGGCCTCGGCGCCGTCTCCAACCCGGTGCGCGCCGAATGACCGCGCTGGCCGTCACCGTCACCGCCCTGACCGCGCTGATCTTCGTCGCGGCCGCCATCCTGAAGTTCCGCAAGGACCCGCACACGATGCAGACGCGCGACGAACTCGGGATCGCCGCCGGCCCCTACACGCTCATCGGCGTCTGCGAGATCGCCGGCGCCGCCGGCGCGCTCATCGGCCTCGCCGTCCGCCCGCTTGGGCTCACGGCGCTCGCCGGCCTCGTGCTCGTCGCCATCGGCGCCTGCGCCACGCAGGTCAAGCTGAAGCGCCCAATCAGCGAGGCGCGCCCGGCGATCCTCGCGCTCGCGCTCTCCGCCGGAGCACTCGCGCTCCAGAGCGCCGCCGCGCCGGTCCTGTGAACCTGGGGCCCAGCCGCACAACGTCCCGGGATCAGTCACCACAACCGCGCACGCTTGATCGGGCAGGCCCTCCGCTGGCGCCGGCGCATCGGATCGGAGAGGATCGTTCCTCCCTGACGTCCGACGGGACTGCGACGAAACACCGGAGGAACGCAATCCATGACCGCTTCAGCCACTCCAGCGCGCATCATGATGCTTGCCGCGCTCGCCCTGGCGCTGGTCGCGCTCGCCGCACCGGCCGCCGCCACGGCGGAGATCCGCTTCTTCGAGGCGACGGCGCAGATCGAGAACGGGGCGATGACCGTCATCGACACGACGCCGAACGTCACCGGCGGCGCCTTCCTTCCTGTCCGGGTGCTCCGAGACGCTGCCACGGGCGAGGACCGGGTGATCATCAACACGCAGGGTGTGGCCACCGGGTCCGCGCTGTTCCCGGCGGGGCCGGGCTGCACGCGCATCGCGAACCCGACCGGGCCGGCGTTCTCCTGCGGAGCCGGCGCCGTGAACGCGTTCGTGTGGCGCATCGGCGTGTCGTCCCCGCTCTCCCCGACGAACATCACGCTCGACGCCACCGGATCGCCGCTGCCGGTCACGGCTTCGCTGGGCCAGGGCCAGGACGTGTTCGTGTTGCGCCAGGACGCAGTCGACACGGTCGACGGCGGTGCCGACGTCGACGAGATCGACGCCCCCTTCCCCACCGAGGTCGTCGCCGGGCGGCTGCTCAACGCACCGGAGCGCTACTCGAACGACGGGCGGGCGAACGACGGGTTCGTCGGTCACGTCCTCACGGACAACCTGACCTCCTTCGAGAAGGTGCGCGGCGGCAACAACGACGACGTGCTCTCCGGCGGCGCGGCCGCCGACGACATCGCAGGCCTGCCGGGGGCCGACCAGATCAGCGGGAACGACGGCGCCGACGTCCTGAACGGCGACAGCGGCAACGATGTGATCGACGGCGGGAACGGCGACGACCGGCTCGTGGGCGACGACGGATCAGCCATCGTCGGCTCGACCTCCGACGATCACCTGGACGGCGGCCCGGGCAACGACGTGCTGATCGGGGGCATCGGTGCCGACACGGTCATCGGCGGCCCTGGCGACGACGACTTCCGGCTCCGCGACGGCGTGCGCGACGTCGTCCCCTGCGATCCGGGCGCCAACACGTTCGACCTCGACCTCAAGGACGACGTCGCCAAGGCGGAGGACTGCCTGGCCTCATCCGTCAGCCTCAGCAGCTCGGTGGCGAAGCTCAACGCCGCGATCGCGGCGGGCACCCTTTCGGCGAACGTGCTCTCGGCGCCGCCGCCGCTCGCCCCCTCGTTCACGGTCGGCGCGATCCACGAGGGGCCCAACGCGCGTGTCGTCCGGCGCGTCCTCGTGTCGCACCGCGGCGCTGCCGTGCGGGTGGGTCTACGCTGCCCGGCCCGGCTGAAGGCGCCCTGCCGCGGCACCGTGGAGCTGCGCGACCTGCACGGTCGGCTTCTCGGCCGCGCGCCGAACCACACCATCCGGCCCGGCCGGACGGCAACCACCCTCGTCCGGCTCCTCACGGCGGCGGCCCGCCGGCCGGGCGCGCACGCGGTGCTGGTTCGCGTCCGGGAGGGCGGGCAGTTCGGCGCCAAGACGACGGGGATGGTGCTCCCGCTCGCCGTCCTGAAGCGATGAGGTCCGTCGTCGTGGAGCACGTGGTCGGGTGGCGAGCCGTCATCACGTTCGGGACCTGAGGCTGTGGCCGGGAGGCCTCAGCTGACCGCGTGCTTCACGAGCGCGGTGATTCTCGCCTCTTCGGCCGCGGTCAACGTCTTCAACGCGAAGGAGGTCGGCCACATGGACCCCTCGTCGAGGTTCGCGTTGTCGCTGAAGCCGAGCGTCGCGTACCTCGTCTTGAACTTCTGGGCACTCTGGAAGAAGCAGACGACCTTGCCGTCCTTGGCATAGGCGGGCATCCCGTACCACGTACGCGGCGAGAGGGATGGCGCGCTGGCCTTGATGATGGCGTGGAGTCGCTCGGCCATCGCGCGATCCGGTTCGCCCATCTCGGCGATCTTCGCGAGCACGTCGCTCTCCCCGTCCGCCTTGCCCGCGCCGCGTCGCCCGGCGGCCTTCACCTCCTTGGCGCGCTCCCGCATCGCGGCCCGCTCCTCGACCGAGAATCCCTTGGCCGGCTTTTCGGTGGTCTTCGGAGGCTTCCTCTCAGCCATTTCGGATCTCCGTGGTTATGACAGGTCCCGGGGGCTTCACGGTGAGCCCGCGTGTGGCTCGACCAGGTGCCCGCTCAGTGGAGAGCACGATCATAGGCAAGGGCGTCAACCGCCCGGCCGGCCGGCCAGGCGCGGCACGACGAACTCGCGCCCGAACTCCGCGTACCAGTCCAGCGCGTCGGCATCGGTCACGGCGCCACGGGTGATCGGGCCACCCTCGCCGCGCAACAGCTGCTTGATCGGGATCTCGAGCTTCTTTCCCGTCAGCGTCCGCGGGATGGCCGGCGCCTCGACGATCTCGTCGGGCAGATGGCGCGGCGACAGGTCGCTGCGGATCGCCTGCCGGATTCGCTCGCGGACCTCGTCCATGTCGGCGCCGGGCTCGGGCACGACAAAGAGCGGCATGTAGTAGCCGCCGTCGGCCAACTCGATGCCGACGACCAGGCTGTCCGCCACACCCGACAACGGATCGACGATCGTGTACACCTCGCCCGAGCCCATGCGGACACCCGCCTTGTTGAGCGTGGCGTCAGAGCGGCCGCTGATGATCGCACTGCCGCGCTCGGTGAACTGCACCCAGTCGCCATGGGTCCATACGCCGTCGTGGCGCGCGAAGTACGCGTCATGAAAGCGCCGGTCGTCGACGTCGCTCCAGAAGAAGAGCGGCATCGACGGCATCGGCTCGAGGATCACCAACTCGCCGACCTCGCCCACGACCGCACGACCGTCATCGTCAAAGGCCTGCGCCTTGACGCCCAGGCAGGGCGCCGACAGCTCCCCGCGGTAGACCGGCAGCCATGGCGACCCGGAGATGAGCGCGCCGCAGACGTCGGTCCCGCCCGAGCTGGAGTCCAGTCGCACGTCGCTCTTGACGTGGTCGTACACCCACGACCAGGTGCTGAGCGGAAGCGGCGAGCCGGTGGAGATCACGCCCCGCAGTGCGGAGAGGTCGAAGTCGCGCCCGGGCTCGGCCCCCGCCTTCTCACAGCCTGTCAGGTACGCGGCGCCGGTGCCGAAGACGTTCACCTGCGCGGCCTCGACCACGCGCCAGTTGCCGCACACGTCCGGATGCCCGGGGCTGCCGTCGTACAGCACGGGCGTCGCGCCGCCGAGCAGGCAGCCGACGAGCCAGTTCCAGACCATCCAACTGGTCGAGCAATAGAGGTACACCCGGTCGCCGGGGCGGATGCCGGAGCCCAGCGCGACGCTCTTGAGGTGCTCGACGACGATGCCACCGTGACCCTGCACGATGCCCTTCGGAGTGCCGGTCGTCCCCGAGGAGAAGAGGATCCACAACGGTGCATCAAACGGCAGCGGCTCGTATTCGGGTATGCGCGGCTCGACCACCAGTGACGCCCACGGGATGGTCTCCGGCACCGCCTCGAGGTCGTCGAGCACCGGCACGAGGATCGTCGCCTCGACGCTCGGCAGGGCACCACGGAGGATGGCCACCTGGTCGCGCCGGTCGTACCGCTTGCCGTTGAAGCAGTAGCCGTTGGCAACGATCAAGACCTTCGGCTCCACCTGGCCGAAGCGCTCCAGGATGGTCTGCGTGCCGAAGTCCGGCGCCACCGACGTCCAGATCGCGCCGATCGAGGCGGTCGCCAGGAGCGCCACCATGGCCTCGGGGACATTCGGGAGGTACGCGGCGACGCGGTCGCCGCGGCTGACCCCGAGGTCGCGGAGCGCCGCAGCGAACGCGCCGACCTGCCCCTCGAGCTCCTGTGCGGTGATGGTCTGCGGCTCGCCACCCTCGGCGACGAAGACCACGGCCGGCCGGTCGCGCGGCGCCCGGCGCAGCATCTCCTGCGCGTAGTTGAGCTCCGCTCCGGGAAACCAGCGCGCACCGGGCATCCGCCGCTCAGCCAGGACCACGTCGGCGTCCTTCGTACCGACGTCGTAGAACTCCCACACCGCACCCCAGAACCCCTCGATCTCGTCGGTCGACCACCGCCAAAGCTGCTCGTAGTCCTGGAAGTCCAGGCCGCGCTCGCGCAGGAACGCGGCGAAGGCGGCGATGGGGGAGTTCTCGCGCTCGTCGGGAGTCGGGCTCCACAGGATCGAGCCTGGCTGCTCGTCGTCGCGCCGTTGCGGATCGGGCTGGATCATCGGTCGTCCCTCCATCGAATGACTTGGCAGAGCGTGATTGGAGAGGTTCGCATGGGCTCGCTCGAAGATCAGGTTGTGGCGGTCACCGGTGCCAGGGGCGGAATCGGGCGCGCGGTGGCGTTGTCCCAGGAACGAACCGTCGGAGAGCCGGACCCTAGTGCCGCTCGCCGCCGCCGTCGCCCGGCGTTCCCGACCTGTTGTAGGAGCCACAGAGGCCGCCGGGCGCCGGCCCCGCAGGGCCGGCGCCCGGCCTGCGCTCAGCGGAGGGTCAGCCGTCCCGTGTAGTCGAAGAGCCCGGGCGCGCTGCCGTTGGTGTAGTGGATCTGGCCCGAGACGCCGCACAGCCCGCCGGTGCTGCGGGTGATCGTGATCACGCCGCCGTGTGCCGCGTCACCGTGGAAGACGTACGCGATGGACCCGCTGCGACCGGCGATGCTGCCGGTGAACGATCCGGTGCCGTGCTGCAGCACCGAGCCGCCGGGCAGGGTCAGCGCCGAGTAGTTCTCGACCGCCGGCCCGACGAGGTCACCGCCGAAGGTGACGTTGGCCACCGCCCTGGTCAGGTTCACCGGGCCGAAGTCATGCGATGACAGGACCGTGTTGTCGACGACCGCGATCGTCCCGGAGACGGACACGTGCGACACGGGGCTTGCTCCCGCGGGCGCCGCGAGGAACGCGGTGGCAAGGATCGAGACGGCAGAGAGGACCAGCAACCGGCGGAGACTGCGCATGGCACTTCCTTCCTGGAGCTGATGGTCTAGTGAAGACGGAACGACAAACGCTAACGCGCCGTCGTACCGAGACGACCTGCCATCCCGTGGTACCCACAGTGACCCGGACTCGAACCGCGCAAACGAAAACGCGAACATTGCTTCGGGTAGTGTTCGAGTTGTGGAGGGCGGAGATGGCTGAGCTCGTCGAGCTGACGGAGGGGGTGGCGCAACTCGTGCGCGACGGCGACGCGGTCGCGCTTGAGGGGTTCACCCATCTGATCCCGTTTGCCGCCGGCCACGAGGTGCTGCGCCAGGGCCGTCGTGAGCTCGAGCTCATCCGCATGACCCCCGACGTCCTGTATGACCAGATGATCGGCGCGGGAGCCGCCCGCCGGCTGGTCTTCTCCTACGCCGGCAACCCCGGCGTCGGGTCGCTGCACCGCCTGCGCGATGCCGTCGAGCACGACTGGCCGCGGCCGATCGAGCTCGAGGAGCACAGCCACGCGGGGATGGCCAACCGCTACGCCGCCGGAGCGGCCGGCATGCCGTGTGCCCTCATGCGCGGCTACATCGGCACCGACCTCGAGCAGCACACGCGCGTCGCGCGCGTGACGTGCCCGTTCACGGGCGAGCAGCTCGTCGCGGTACCCGCGCTGGCGCCCGACGTCGCGATCGTGCATGCGCAGGAGGCGGACCGTGAGGGCAACGTCCAGCTGTGGGGGATCCCCGGCGTCCAGAAGGAGGCCGTGCTGGCCGCCCGGCGTTCACTGGTCACTGTCGAGCGGATCGTCGAGCATCTCGAGCCGCGGGCCGGAGGCGTCGTCATCCCAGGCTGGGCGATCGACGCGGTCGCCGAGGCGCCCGGCGGGTCGCTGCCGTCCTACGCGCACGGGATCACCGAGCGCGACAACGACTTCTACCGGGCCTGGGACGCGATCAGCCGTGATCGCGAGACGTTCACCTCGTGGATGGACGAGCACGTGCTCGCCGGCGGTCCGTCGGTATGAGCGCCACGGCCGCCGAGGTCCAGACCGTCGTCGCCGCGCGCGGGCTGGCCGGCAAGCACTCGTGCTTCATCGGCGTCGGTCGGCCGAGCACGGCGGCGATCCTCGCTCGCATGGTCCACAACCCCGAGCTCGTGCTGGTCTACGAGTCCGGGACGATCGGCGCCAAGCCCCACCACATCCCGCTGTCGATCGGCGACGGCGAGCTGGCCGAGACCGCCGACGCCGTCGTCTCGGTTCCGGAGATGTTCAACTACTGGATCCAGCCGGGGCGCATCCAGGTGGCATTCCTCGGTGCCGCGCAGGTCGACCGCCATGCCAACCTCAACAGCACCGTGATCGGCGACTACGAGCACCCGCGCACGCGCCTGCCGGGCGCCGGCGGGGCGCCTGAGATCGCGATCGGCTGTCCGGAGGTCGTGGTGATCGCGCCCCACTCCACGCGCACGTTCGTCGCGGAGCTCGACTTCCTCACGACGAGCGGAGCGCACACGACGTCGGTCATCACCGATCTCGGCGTGCTCGAGCCGCGCGCGGGCGAGCTCACGCTGACCGCGGTGCACCCCGGCGTCGCGGTGGACGACGTGCTGGCCGCGACCGGCTGGGAGCTGCGCGTCGCGGACGCGGTCGCCGTCACCGAGGAGCCCACGAGCGGCGAGCTCGCGGCGCTGCGGGAGCTGGTGGCCCGTGGCTGAGTGCTTCCTCTACGACGCGGTGCGCACGCCGTTCGGCCGCTACGGCGGGGCGCTCGCGGCCGTGCGCCCCGACGACCTCGCCGCGCACGTCGTCCGCGAGCTCGTCGCGCGCGCCCCCGGCCTGGACCCCGCGCAGATCGACGACGTGCTGTTCGGCGACGCCAACCAGGCCGGCGAGGACAACCGCGACGTCGCGCGCATGGCGGTGCTGCTCGCGGGGCTGCCGACGAGCGTCCCGGGACCGACGATCAACCGGCTCTGCGGGTCCTCGCTCGATGCCGCGATGCAGGGCAGCCGCGCGATCGAGACCGGCGATGCGGGGCTCGTTCTCGTCGGCGGAGTCGAGTCGATGCGCCGCGCGCCGTGGGTCCTGCTCAAGCCGGAGAAGCGCCTTCGCGCAGGGCGAGCAGACGCTGCACTCGACGACGCTCGGATGGCGGATGGTCAACCCGGCGATGCCCGACCAGTGGACGATCTCGCTCGGCGCGAGCACCGAGAAGCTCGCCGGCATCCACGGGATCACCCGCGAGGCGCAGGACGCGTTCGCGGTGCGCAGCCACCAGCGCGCCGCCGCCGCCTGGGACGCCGGGTTCTACGACGACTGGGTCGTCCCGGTGCCCGGGCACGGAGCTCGAGCGCGACGAGACGATGCGGCCCGACACGTCGATCGAGAAGCTCGCCGCGCTGAAGCCGGCGTTCGCGAAGGACGGCACGGTCACGGCCGGCAACGCGTCGTCGCTCAACGACGGCGCCGGGGCGCTGCTGCTCGGGGACGAGAGGCCGGCGCGCTGCTCGGGCGCGAGCCGCTCGCGCGGATCGTCGGCCGCGGCACGCACGCCGTCGACCCCGACGTCTTCGGGATCGCCCCGGTCGGCGCCGCCGAGCGAGCGCTCGCGCGCGCCGGGATCGGCTGGGACGACCTGGAGCGTCGTCGAGCTCAACGAGGCGTTCGCGGCACAGTCGCTCGCCTGTCTGGGCGAGTGGCGCGAGCTCGACCCCGAGCGCGTCAACGTCAACGGCGGCGCGATCGCGATCGGGCATCCGCTCGGCGCGTCCGGGGTGCGGATCCTCGGCACGCTCGCCCACGAGCTGCGCCGGCGCGGCGGCGGCTACGGCCTGGCCGCGATCTGCATCGGCGTCGGACAGGGACTGGCGGTGGTCATCCATGCGTGACGAGGGCGTCCACCCTCCCCTCGACTTCCCGGACTACAAGTCCACGGCGCTGCGCCATCCGCAGGAGCCGCTGATCTACCTGCCGCACACGGTCACCGAGTCGACCGGGCCGCAGCTCGGGCCGCCTGCGGCCGGGGCGATCGAGAACGACCTGACCACGCAGCACGACGGCGAGCCGATCGGCGAGCGGATCATCGTCTCCGGGCGCCTGCTCGACGGTGACGGGCGCCCGATCCGGGACTCGCTGATCGAGGTCTGGCAGGCGAACGCGGCCGGGCGCTACGCGCACCGCTGGGACCGCTGGCCCGCGCCGCTGGACCCGAACTTCTCCGGCGGCGGGCGCTGCGTGACCGATGCCGACGGGCGCTACTCGTTCGTCACGATCAAGCCGGGGCCTACCCGTGGGGCAACCACCACAACGCCTGGCGCCCGGCGCACATCCACTTCTCGCTGCTCGGCGCGCAGTTCTCCGCAGCGGCTGGTGACGCAGATGTACTTCCCGGGCGACCCGCTCTTCCCGTACGACCCGATCTTCAACTCGGTGCGCGACCCGAAGGTGCGCGAGCGGCTGATCGCCGGCTTCTCGATCGATCGACTCCCAGGACAACTGGGCGCTCGCCTACGAGTTCGACATCGTGCTGCGCGGGCCCGACGAGACGCCGATGGAGGAGGAGCATTGAGCGCCGCACCGCTGACCCCCGTCGCAGACCGTGGGCCCTACCTCGCGATCGGGCTGCCGTGGCCCGAGGGCCCCGTCGCCGATCCGGCCGGCGTGCGCATCTGCGGCCGGGTCTTCGACGGCGCGGGCGAGATCATCAAGGACGCGCTGGTCGAGACCTGGGATCCGGCCTCGCGGTCGTTCTGCCGCTGCCCGACCGACGACGAGGGGCGCTGGCACGTCGTCACCCCAGCGGCGCCGCACCTCGCGGTCAACGTCTTCGCGCGCGGCCTCCTGCATCGTCTCGTCACGCGGATCTACTTCGATCCCGATCACGACGACCCCGTCCTGGCGCTCGTCCCCGCCGACCCGGCGTGCAACGCTGGTCGCCCAGCAGACCGACGATGGCTACCGATTCGACATCCGCATCCAAGGGCCAGACGAAACCGTCTTCTTCGACGTCTGAGCTCTTCGGCGGCCTCTACGCCCGCGGGGCGGTCACGGAGGCGGTCTGCGACGCGGCGTGGCTCCGCGCGATGCTCGACGTCGAGGCGGCGCTCGCCCGCGCAACGGGGGCGCCCGACGTGGCCGAGCGGATCGCGGCGCTGGAGCTCGACGTCGCCGAGATCGGTCGCCTGGGGGCCGAGCATGCCTCGCCGGTCGTGCCCCTGGCGGGCATCCTGCGCGAGCGGGCGGGCGCCGCGGCGCATGACGGCGCGACGAGCCAGGACGTGCTCGACACCGCGCTGATGCTCGTCGCCCGCCGAGCACTCGCGCCGCTGCTCGACGACGCGGCGGCGGCGGCGGACGGGGCCGCGGACGCTTGCCGCGCGCCACCGCGACCTCCCGATCATCGGGCGAACGCTCCTCCAGCAGGCGCTGCCGACGTCGTTCGGGCTGAAGGCGGCCGGCTGGATGACCGGCATCGACGAGGCCATCGCTGGGTCTGAGGGCCGTCCGCGAACACACCTTGGCGGTGCAGATGGGCGGTCCGGTCGGACAGCGCGACCCCGCTGTCGCGGCGGCCGTCGCCGCCGAGCTCGGGCTGGCGGACCCCGTTCTGCCGTGGCACACCTTGCGGCTGCGGCCGGTGGCGCTCGCGAGCGCGCTGGGCGCGCTCGCCGGCGTGCTCGGCAAGGTCGCACGTGACGTCACGCTGCTCGCCCAGGACGAAGTCGCGGAGGTCCGCGAGGGGGGCGAGAATCGCGGAGGGTCGTCGGCGATGGCACACAAGCGCAACCCCGTCGCCGCCGTCTCGGTCCTCGCCTGCGCGCGTCGGGTGCCCGGTCTGGTCGCGACGCAGCTTGCCGCGATGGAGCAGGAACACGAGCGCGCCGCCGGCGGGTGGCAGGCGGAGTGGGGCACGATGACCGACCTGCTGCGGCTGACCGGCTCGGCTACGGCCTGGGCGCACGATCTCCTCGTGCATCTCGAGGTGGACGAGGCGGCGATGCGCGAGCGCGCCGGCGCAGAGCCCGACCTCGGCGCCGCCGGCGTCCTCGTCGACCGGGCGCTCGCGGCGCACCGCGCATGAGCGTTGCGCTGTACCACGAGCTTTCAGGGCCCCCGGACGGGCAGGTGCTCGTCATGGGGGGCTCGCTGGGGACCGACCTGCACATGTGGGACGGCCAGGTCCCGCTCGCACGCGATCTGCGCCTCGTCCGCCACGACCACCGCGGGCATGGCCGCTCGCCGGTCCCCCCGGGTCCGTACGAGATCGCCGATCTCGGCGCCGACGTGCTCGCGCTGCTCGATGATCTCGGCATCGGGCGTGCCTCGTACTGCGGCCTGTCGATCGGCGGGATGGTCGGCATGTGGCTGGGCATCCATGCGCCGGAGCGGGTCGACCGCCTCGTCCTGATCTGCACCTCGGCACACATGCCGCCAGCCTCGGCGTGGGCCGAGCGCGCCGCTGCGGTCCGCGCCGCCGGCTCGCCCCAGGTGGTGGCCGACACCGTCGTCGGGCGCTGGCTCACCGCGGGCTACGCCGCGGCGCACCCCGAGGTGCGCGAGCGGCTGCGCGCGATGCTGTGCGCCACCGACGCCGAGGGCTACGCCGCGTGCTGCGGGGCGATCGAACGGATGGACCTGCGCGCGGACCTCGAGCGCATCGTCGCGCCCACGCTCGTGATCTCAGGCGCTGAGGACGAGGCGACCCCGCCTGAGCACCAGCGGCTGATCGCCGAGGCCATTCCCGGGGCGCGACACGAGATCCTCTCTCCCGCCGCCCACGTTGCCGCCGTCGAGCAGGCGGCGAGCGTCAACGACCTGATCCTCGAGCACCTGGAGACACGATGAGCGACGACGAGACCCGCGAGACCGGCATGCGCGTGCGCCGCGAGGTGCTCGGCGACGCGCACGTCGACCGCGCCGTGGAGCGCACGACGGACTTCACGGCGCCCTTCCAGGACTTCATCACGCGCTACGCGTGGGGCGACGTGTGGAGCCGCGACGGCCTCGACCGGCGGACCCGCAGCGCCGTCACGCTCGCCGTGCTCACCGCGTTGGGGCGCGAGAACGAGATCGCGATGCACGTCCGCGCGGCCCTACGAAACGGCCTTACCGAGGATGAGATCTCCGAGGTCCTACTGCACACTGCCGTCTACGCCGGCGTCCCCGCGGCCAATCGCGCGTTCGAGATCGCGGGGGAGATCCTGGGCGAAGGCAACTAGAGCAGCGTCGGGCGGCCGGCCCAACGGCCCGGGCTTCCAGCTCGTCGGTGAGCGCAGCGGATCCCGCGTCTCCGTCGAGCCGTTCGCATTCCGCGAGGCGTCCAGCCCCACTCGGGCGCCGGCGCTAACGGCGGTCGGGGCGAGTGGACGTAACCGTAGCGTCCATTACGATTAGCGGCGCATGACCGCGCTGTCCGTCCGCCCGCCTCGCCAGGCCCGCACGCGCGCCGCATGGGAGCGGGTCCTCGATTCCGGCGTCGCCCTGATCGAGGACGTCGGCTACGACGGTCTGACGATCGCGGCGTTGTGCGAGCGGGCCTCCGTGACGCCACCCACTATCTACGCGCGCGCGGGGGACAAGGAGACGTTGCTGCTCGCGATCTATGAGCGGGCGATGGAGCGCATCCGGGCGTCCGACCAGTTGCCCGAGCGGGCGACCGTCCGCGAGGCGGTAGCCGCCGTGGCCGCGGTCTGGTTCGAAAACGCGGCGCTGCTGCGCGGGATCGTGCACCGAGCGGCGACCGACCCTGAGGTCTTCCGCCGCGGCCGTGAGAACAGCCAGGATCTCGCGCGCCGGTTCCGCGCCGCGATCGGTGGCGACGAGCACATGGCCGACAGCGTCTTCCGGATCGTCTACGCCACCCTGGTCCAGCACGTCATGTATGGGCCGCAGTTCGAGTCGGATCTCGCCGTGGACGACGAGGCGCTGATCGAGATGCTCGGCGACGTCGCCGAGCGCTACCTGGAGCGAGCATGAGCAAAGGACGCATCGCCATCGTCGGGGCCGGGCCGGGCGGCATGGCCGCCGCGCTGGCCCATCACCGGCTGGGCTACGACGTGGCGCTCTATGAGCGCTACGGCGAGATCAAGGCCGCGGGCAACATCCTCAACCTCTGGCCGCCGCCCCAGAAGGTGCTCGAGGTGCTCGGCGTCGACACGACGAACCTCGGGGCGCCCTGTCACTCCACGTTCCGCCGATGGGACGGGCACCTGCGAGCGGACGTACGGCTGACGCCCGAGGTCGAGGAGCGCTACGGCGGTGGATTCATCGGGCTGTTGCGCTGGGGCCTCTACAAGCGGATGATCGACGCGCTGCCCGACGGCGTGCTGCGCCTCGGACACCAGGTGACGGATCTCCGCGACCGCGGCGACCGCGTCGAGGTCGCGTTCGCCGGCCTCGACAGCGTCGAGGCGGACGTCGTGATCGGTGCCGATGGCCTGCGATCGACCGTCCGGCAGATCCTGTGGGGCGACGAGCCGATCCGCGAGCAGGGCCTGCACCTGGTCGGCGGCTGGCTCTACGTCGACGGCGAGATCCCCGCCGAGGGCGTGATCGCGCACGACCGCACGACGCAGGCGAGCTACACGCCGATCCTCCACGAAGGTCGCGGTGGCTACGAGTGGTGGGTGCTCGAGGCCTGTGAGCCCGGCGGCGCCGGATCCGCCCGACCTCTGGGAGTTCGCGTATGAGCGCGCGAAGCGGTTCGCCGAGCCGCTTCCGTCGCTGATCAAGGCGTCACCGCGCGAGAACATGCAGCGCTGGGAGATCCGCGACCGCAAGCCGCGCAAGCAGTGGGGCAAGGGACGCATCACGCTGCTCGGCGACGCCGCCCACCCGACCTCGCCCTACGCGGCGTACGGCGCCGGAATGTCGATCGAGGACGGCTACTTCCTGGCCCGCGAGCTCGACGCCGTCGACATCGCCGACACCGCCGCCACGCGGGCGGCTCTGCAGGCCTACGAAGATCGCCGCAAGCCGCACACCAAGGGCGTGACCGAGCTCGCGTACATGAACGGCAGGATGTTCCACCGCCTGCCGGCGCCGCTGCGGCCCCTTCGCGATCTGGTGTTCGACCACACGCCATTCCTGCAGAAGGTCATCGGCGAGAAGATGCCGGGCGACATCCTCGCCCAGCTCGCCGATATCGAAGAGCCCGCTGCGCGCGGCACGGCGGGCGCGTCGGGCGGCGCGAACGTACCCGGGCAGCACGGCTGACCACCCGCCGTCGACGACGAGGTTCGCGCCGGTGACATACCCGGCCTCGTCTGAGGCGAGGAAGACCGCAGCCGCGGCGATCTCGTGCGGGGCGCCGAGGCGCCCCAGTGGGATCGCCTGCGCGATGGCGCGCATCGGGTGGTCGTCGGCGAGCAGGGTTTCGCCCGCGCCGGGGGTTGCGATCATCCCCGGGCTCACGCAGTTGACGCGGATGCCGTGCGGTGCACCCTCGGCGGCGAGCTGTCGCGTCAACGCGATGACGCCGCCCTTCGCGGCGGTGTGGGCGGCGCGCTGGTTGGTCATCGAGCCGTGCGTCGCCACGCCTCATACCGCCTTCTACTCCGAGCAGTCGATCGCCGAGCTGGCGCGCCTCGCCGCCGAGAACGTCGCGGCGGTCCTCGCTGGCCGGCGGCCCGCCAGCGTCGTCGATCGGGAGGTGTACGGGTGATCAGACCGCCGGAAGCGGCGCGCCGCCGGGCGTGAGCCTGACCTCGCGCGGCCGATCTTCGGCGGCCGCGATCGATGCGATCGCGGCGGCGACGTCGCGCTGCTGGTGGACGCGTTCGGGCGGCAGGTTCGCGACCATCGCCTGCGTCTTGGGCGACGCGATCGGGCCGTCGACCACGAACCAGGGTGACGTCGACACCGCGCTCAGCGAGCTCAGCAGCGGCAGACAGTGTCAGCGCCCGCACGCCGTGCCAGCCGGCGGCCCACAGTCCCATCCCCGCAGGCGCGTTGTGTGTGGAGCTGTTCGCGACCTGGATCACCGCGGCCGGAGCCTCGAGTACCCGCGCAGCCTGAGCGAGGGACTTGCGGATCGAAGTGCGCGACGGATACTGCGTTGATGAGCACGAGCTATTCGCGCGCATCCGCGCCGCCAGCCCGCGGTCCGGCTGCCCCGGACCCCTCAGATGCGGTAGCGTGAACCCGAATACGCATTCTGTTTGCTGCCATGAATCAGAGCGACCCAGGAAACCCATCGCGTAACGACTGGCGCCGCCTCATCTGCCGCTACTACGACGCGTGCAGCGCGGGCGATGCGGCCGGCATCGCAGCCACGACGAGCGAGGATGTCGTCCATTACTTCCTGGCCCCCAACACAGGTTCGCAGGCCGTTCGCGGCGGGGAGCACCTGGGCCGCTACTGGCGCAAGGTCCAGCGGAGGATCGACGCGCGCTGGATCGTGGATCACCTGCTGATCGACGGGAACGAGGCCGTGATCGAGTGGACGATGTTCTGGACTCGTCCAAAGACGTCCGAGCGTGTGGCCACCCGCGGTTCGGAATGGTTCGTGATCCGCGACGGCGCGATCGCGGAGATCCGCTCCTACTACCAGCTGCACGATGGCACCAGCGAGCTCGACGGCTTCGACTACAACGTGCGCGGCTATTCGCACGTTGGCGCCGAGCGCGCCGCGGAACACTCCGCCGAGGCACACCGATGAGCAGCGCACAGGCCGGCTGCCCGGTTCACGAAGGCTTCGATCCGCTCGCCGCGGAGTATCTGCAGGATCCCCTCGCCGTGCTCGCCTCGATCCGAGGAGGTCCTGTGCCTTCGGGAAGAGCATCCGCTTCTGCATCGGCCGGCGCTCGGCAAGCTGGAGGCCGATCTGGCGCTCGCCGGCCTGGTCCGGCGGTTTCCGACGCTGCGCCTCGTACCCGATCAGGACATCCGCTCCACCGCAACATCTCGTTCCGCGGGCCGCAGGCCCTGTGGGTCGAGACCACCTGAGGACCACACCCATGATCATCGAGCAGGGCATCTTCACCATCACACCGGGCCGCGAGGAGGCCTTCGAGGAGGCCTACGAGAAGGCGCGGCAGGTGATCGCGCGCGCCCCGGGCTTCCAGTCGGTCCGCCTCTCCCGCGGCATCGAGCACCCCTCGACCTACCTGCTGCTCGTCACGTGGGACACGCTCGAGGCGCACATGGACGGCTTCCGCGAGTCCCCGCTGTTCCTCGAGTGGCGGGGCCACATCGGCAGCCACTTCGCTGAGGCACCGGTAGTCCAGCATTACCAGCCACTGCCATGAGCGGCGCGGACGAGGGCCTGCAAGACCGCGTCATCGTGATCACCGGCGGCGGTCGTGGCCAGGGTGCGGCCGAGGCGGCTGCCTGTGTGGCCGCAGGCGCCACGGTGATCGCCGCCGACGTCGCGCACGAGGACAAAACGGCCCACCCGGCGCTGCACCGCCGCGAGCTCGACGTCACCAGCGCCGAGCAGTGGGACGAACTCGCCGCGTGGGCGGGCGAGCGATTCGGCCACGTCGACGGGCTGGTCAACAACGCCGGCATCACCAGCCGCGTGCGCCTCGGAGCCATCGAACGCACGGACTGGGACCGGATTCTCGCCGTCAACGTGACCGGGCCTATGCTCGGCACGCAGGCCCTGCTGCCCCTGATGGGCAACGGAGCGTCGATCGTCAACATCGGGTCCGTCGCCGGGCTGATCGGCCACTACACCACCGCGTACACCACCAGTAAGTGGGCCCTGCGCGGGTTCACACAATCCGCTGCGATGGAGCTCGGCGCGCTCGGCATCCGCGTCAACGCCGTGCATCCCGGCTACATCAGCACCCCCATGGTCGCCGCCGCGCCGCCCGCCTTCCTGTCCGCCAACGAATCGCTGACGCCCCTCGGCCGAGGAGGCGAGCCGGACGAAGTCGCAGCCGTGGTCGTGTTCCTCCTCTCCGATGCGGCGAGCTATGTGACCGGCGCCGATATCGCGGTCGACGGTGGCTTCTCCGGTGGCGCGGCAGCCAAGGCGCTTTCAGACGCCCTGCGCTGAGCCCGCTCTCAGGGCGCCGCGGCGGCAAAAACGCTGAACCCGGATGAGATCGGCTTCGACCGCCTCCATCGCGCCCACGACCGCCCGGCGCCTCAGCCCTTCGGGTTGTTGAAGACGTCATTCAGGAACGACGACGGCATGAAGCTGTCCGGTGCCCCGGGGACGGTCCCCGGCGTGGTCAGCGTCCAGCTCGGCTGCACCCAGTCCGCCAGATTGGCGTCGGTGATCACCGGCCCTTCGGCCACGATCGTGTTGAGCTTTACGCCCTGGCCCGCGAGCATGCGAGACGTCACCTCCGCCAAGGCACGCGCCCCGGGCACCGGTGGAAGGCTCGTTGAGGACGCGTGATAACCCTTGGCCTGGTTGTGATTCCAGTACCCGAGGACGCCCTTGTCCATGCCGACCTCGGCCAGCGGCGGAATCGTGCGACCGACCTGCTGGAACGCCTGCATCGTCGCTGAGCCCTCACCAGCCAGGGCGGTGGCCGCGGCGATCGGCTGCGGGTGCGTGCTCAGGTACTGGAGCATCTGGGACTTCGACTGGGACTCAGAGAACGCTCCGAAGACCTCGCCGACATCCTTCATCTGCGGGCAGCTCTTGATCACGTTGTTCCAGGCGGCCGTGACCTGCTGGTCCACTGCCGTCGGGGCGAGCGCTCGCACCTTCACGACGTTCCCCTTGCCGCCGATCAGCTTCGTCACATAGGAGAGGGTGGTGCCCGCCGCGATGTAGTTGTTGCCGTCGACGTTGACCGCGCCGTCCACGGGGACGGGGCTGAGCAGCGTGACGGTCGGGATCCCCGCTGCCTTGGCTTGCTGGACCGGGCCATTGAATGAATCAGCCGACGGCGTCTCGAGGATGATGATGTCCGGCTTGGATTGCACAAGGCTCGCGTACTGCTGCAACTGCTGGCCGACGTCGAGGTTGCTGCCCGTGGTCTTCAGCGTCACAGTGCCGATCGCCTCATTGGCCTGCAGGTCCTTCTTCAGGTTGCTGACGACCTGGACCTGGAAATCGCTGACGAGCTGACCCCACGAGATGCCGACGGTGTACGGGCCAGGGTGCGTGGGCTTCCAGTTCGCCCATGCGCTCTTGAGGACCTTGACCGTGGAGCCCGGGAATGCGGCATAGCCACCCAGTGCCTTCTGGTGCGCCGGGTCGAGCTGGGCGATGACGCCGTCAGGATCGGCCGGCGTCGGCGTCGGAAAGCTTCCGCAGCCAGTGGCCGGAGGGGTGAAGCCGGCGGCGAATGCCGGGATCTTGGCCTGAGGGCCGCCCGTTCCACCACTCGAGCTGCTGCCCCCACCGCATCCCGCGGCGATCAGCCCCACGACGCCCGCCGTCACAACCCATCCCGCTCCCCTGACCATGCTCTTCGACCTCCCGTTGCTCTCCACCCGCCCGACCGTAGCGCAGTCACGAATTGGAAGTCAAATTCGGGTCCGGCTGGTATACGGTGTCGCCTATCACGTCCAGGAATGCGGGAATCGGCACCGACCCCGCCGTCACCGGCGAGCCGGCGGCGCGCGCGATGATCGACGCGACCTCCTCGCCGCTGAGCTCATCCGGACCGTAGAGAGCGTACGTCGCGTAACAGTGCGTCGGCTGCAGGATCGTGTACGGCAGGGGGGCCGTCACCACGTCGTCCTCGACACGCGCCTTGTCTGGCTGGAGGTTCACCGAGAACAGCACGGGCTCGGGTTCCGCAACCGGCGCGCATGCGCACCGCCGTCCGTACGCTTGCGGCGTTCCATCTGCGGAACGACCTTGACACGTGCGTACGCAAACTAGAATATAACTTCTGATTCAGGGTATCCGCACCCGGGGCGCGGTGCCTGGGTCGGAGGAGATCAGTCCAATGGAGAGAGAGCATTCGTGAACGCGGGGACCATGAGTCCGTCTGCGACCGGTAATGAAGGCGCAGCCGCTCCGCTGACGGCGCTGCGCGTGTCCGGCCTCATGAAGGCGTTCGGGCCGACGCAGGCGCTTCGCGACGCCGACTTCGCGCTGCGCCGTGGGGAGATCCACGCGATCGTGGGTGAGAACGGCTCGGGCAAGAGCACTCTGGTGAAGATCCTGTCCGGCATCCATCGCCCAGATGCCGGGAGCTTGCGCCTGGGTGACGCCGAGATCGGCGCCTTCGACTCGCCGAGGGCAGCGATCGGGGCGGGCATCGCCACGGTGTTCCAGGAGGTGCTGGTCGTCGAACCGCGATCGGTGCTGGAGAACATCTGGTTGGGCGTCGACGGGCTGGTGCGTGCTCCGATCCCGAGCGCTGAGAAGCGGTCGCGCGCGGAGGGGATTCTCGTTGAACTCATGGAAGCGCCTCCAGCGCTCGACCGCGCGGTGGAAGGCCTGTCCCTGAGCGAACGTCAGTCGTGCTGTCTGGCCCGCGCGTTGATCCAGGAGCCGTCGGTTCTCATCCTTGATGAGGCCACGTCCGCGCTGGATGTCGAGACGCGGGATCGCCTGTTCGCGGTCCTCAAGCGCCGCGCGTCCGCCGGCACGTCGGTGGTGTTCATCTCCCATCGGATGGACGAGATCAGCGAGATCGGTGATCGCTGCACGGTGATGCGCTCGGGCGAGACAGTTGCCACGCTGGAGCGCGGTCAGGCATCGACCCAGGAGCTGGTGCGTCTCATGACCGGTGCCGAGCATCTGGCACCGGACAGCGTGCGCGCCGATCACCGCGCCCCGGCGCGTAACGCAGCCGACGTGGTCGTACGGGCTAGGGGCGTCGAGATCCATGCCGGTGAGCTCATCGGACTCGCCGGCCTCGAGGGCCACGGGCAGGATCGGTTCCTGCAATCGCTCTGGCAGACGAGCCTGAGCGACGGCGTGCCCGTCGCGTACGTGCCGCGTGAGCGGCGTGCCGAGTCGCTCTTCGAGAGCAAGTCGATCCGCGAGAACTTCGGGATCGCCACGCTCAGCCGTGACAGCAGGGCGGGCCTGCTGTCACCGGCCGCGACGCGGCGACGACTGTCGGCGTGGGTCGAGCGGCTCGGGATCAAGATGGGCCGCCCGGAGGATCTGATCACCACGCTGTCGGGTGGCAACCAGCAGAAGGTCGTGATGGCTCGCTGGCTGGCGACCGAGCCCCGGCTGCTGCTGTTGAACGATCCGACGCGCGGGGTCGATCTCGGAGCCAAGCGCGACCTCTACCGCCTGCTGACGGCGCTGGCGGGTGACGGCGTGGCGATCGTGATGCTGTCGACCGAGGTCGACGAGCACATCGAGCTGATGGACCGGGTGCTTGTGTTCCGCGAGCAGGAACTGTCGGTCGAACTGCCCCGCGAGCAGCTCAGCCGCGGCGCGCTCGTATCGGCGTTCTTCGGGAGTGAGCCTGGTGCCTGACGTCACGCGCCTGCTGCGCACCCGGTACTTCATGTTCGCGCTGCTGCTCGCGGTGCTGCTGTTGGTGGCGAACGTGATCGCGGAGCCGCATTTCGGCAAGCCGAGCAACTGGCCCAGCGAGCTGGCGGCGCTGGCGCCGTTCGCGCTGGTCGCGATGGCTTCGACGCCGTCGATCGTCAGTGGTGGCGGCGGGCTGGACATCTCGGTCGGTCCTCTCGTCGTGCTCGTCAACGTCGTACTGACCATTTCGTTGCTCGCCGGCGGCCAGGGTTCGGTCTGGGTCGACTTGCCCATCCTGCTCGCGCTGGGCGCGGCGGTCGGCGCGATCAACGGCACCCTCGTCGCCGTCTTCCGCTACCAGCCCGTCATCGCAACGCTGTGCATGTTCTTCGTTCTCAGCGGCATCAGCCTGAAGGTGGGCGCCACCCCCAAGGCCGCCGTCGCCGGGAACTGGACGGCCGACCTCGGCGACAAGGTCTTCGGATTCCTTCCGGGAGCGCTGGTGCTGCTGGCGATCCCCGTGGTGATCTGGTTCGTGCTCAGCCGCACCTCGTTCCACCGCAACCTGTACGCCGTCGGGGGCAACGACGCCACCGCCTACAGCGCTGGCGTGAATGTGACCGCCGTGCGCATCGTGGCCTACGCGGTCGGCGGCCTGTTCGCCGCGGTCGGCGGGATCGCCCTGACGGCGCTGGTGCAGACCAGCCAGGCCGGTTCGAGCGCGCAGTACACGCTGATCGCATTGGCTGCGGTCGCGCTCGGCGGCACGCCGCTGGGCGGCGGTCGCGGCGGACTGCTCGGCTCGGCGCTGGGCGCATCCTGCATCTACCTGATGCAGACGCTGCTCTCGGCACTCAACGTGCCGCAGACCTGGCTGCAGGTCGTCTACGGCGGGCTGCTGATCATCGGGGTGGTCGTCGGTGCGCGCATCAGCAGCAGCAGGCCCTCGAAGGTGGCCACGGCATGAGCACGGCGGTCACCGTGATCGGACGGGTGCAACGGCGCTGGCCGATGCTCCAGCTCGTCGCGCTGTTCGCGTTGTTCGTGTACGGCGCGGCCACCATCGATGGGTTCTCCTCCGAGCAGTCCGTGCGCTCGATGCTCGTCCTCGCCGCGCTCCTGGGCCTCGCCGCGGCCGGGCAGACGCTGGTCATGATCCTCGGCGGCCTGGACCTGTCGATTCCGGGGTTCATCGTCGGCGGGGCGATCCTCACCAGCCAGCTGTGCGGTGCCGACGGGTGGTCGCTCGGCCCGGCGCTCGTGGTGATCATCCTGCTCGCCGCGATCCTGGGCGCGTCCAGCGGCTACATCTGCCACCGCTACACGATCCAGCCGCTGATCGTCACCCTCGGCATGGGCGCATTCGTGATCGGTCTCGCCGTGGTGTGGACCAGCGGCAAGATCACCGGAGCAGCACCACAGGTACTGACGACCCTGACGGCCGCCAACGGAACCACCTTCGGTCTGTCGATCAGTCCCGTCGTCGTGATCTGGGCCGTCGTCGCGGTCATCTTCGCCGTGTTCCTGCACCGTACGGTCGCCGGCCGGCGCCTCTACGCCACGGGCGCGAACCCGCGGGCCGCGGGCCTGGCGCTCATTCCCACCCGGCGCATCTGGATCGCCGTCTTCGCCGCCAGCGCCGTCGTCGCCGCGTTGGTCGGCGTCCTCCTGGCTGGGTTCGCCGGGGCCGACCAGACCATCGGCGACCCGTATTTCTTCCAGGGGCTCACGGCCGTCATCGTCGGCGGCACGACGATCATGGGCGCTCGCGGCGACTACACCCACACCGTGCTCGGCGCGCTGATCCTGACCGAGCTCGCCACCGTGCTGGTCGGCCACGGATACAGCTCCGCGGACCAGCAGATCATCTTCGGGGTTCTCATCCTCATCGTCGTGGCCGGCTACGGCCGCGACAGGAGGCTGCGGGACCGCGTCTAGCACCACAACCATGGTGCGGCGCCGCCGCACCAAAGAAAGAGGAGGAAGCGTGATTTCGATCACACGGAAGTTTCTGCTGACGGCGCTCGTCGCCGTGACGGCACTCGGGTTGATGGCGAGCATGGCATCGGCCAAGTCGTACAAGGTCAATCTGTCGTTCGCAGGCGGGCAGGTGGGCACCGCCCTCCACGCCACGATCAAGGGTGCGCCGCTGGGTTCGTGCACTATGAAGGGAACGCTCGTCATCCCCAAGACCATCCAGATCTGGACCTGCAAGGGCGGCACCATCAAGATCACGGGCACCGGGACGACCGGCGCCGCCAACAACGCCAAGGGCACCTGGAAGATCACCGGCGGCACCCGTAAGTTCAAGAAGATCAAGGGCGGCGGAACGTTCGCGGGCCTCTTCTCGACCGGCAAGTTCAAGTACAAGGGCACGATGTCGTTCTAGGACACCGTGAGCGGAGGCGCCCGGGTTCGCCGGGCGCCTCCCTCTCGCGCGATGAGCAAGCGCCTGCAAGACAAGGTCGTACTGCTCTCGGGCACCGCGCGTGGAATGGGCCGCGCCGCCGCGCTGCGGTTCGCTTCAGAGGGAGCCATCGTCGCCGGCTGCGATCTCGACGGCGGGGGCAGCGTGGCCACACTGGAGGCGCTGGAGCAGGCGGGCGGGCGGGGCAGCGCGCACACCGTCGACGTGACGAGCGAGACCGCCGTCCGCCGCTGGGTGGGAGAGACCGTAGAGCGCTTCGGCCGCGTCGACGTGCTCTACGCCAACGCGGGCGCGGTCCGCTTCTCCCCCATTGACGAGCAGTCGTTCGAAGACTGGCGCTTCACGCTGGCCGCCGAACTGGACTCGGTATTCCTCGCTGCGCGGCAGGCCTGGCCGCATCTGAAGGCCGCCCGTGGCGCGATCATCACGATCGGCTCGACTGCGGGCCTCAGCGGGTCACTGACCAACGCCCGCGCGGCCCACACCGCTTCGAAGGGCGGCGTGATCGCCCTGACCCGGCAGCTGGCCGCCGAGGGCGCCCCCCACGGCGTCCGCGCCAACTGCATCAGCCCCGGAATGATCGCCACCGAGGGCTCCCGCGAGAACCTGCTCGCCCCCGATCACCCCATGCGGGCCGTGGCGGCCGCGATCCCGCTGGGGCGGCTCGGCACTCCGGACGATGTCATCGGCGCGGCCGTGTTCCTGGCCGGCGATGAGGCCGGCTACATCACCGGTGCCAACCTGGTCGTCGACGGCGGCTGGTCGTCCGTGCTGCCCGGCGCCCCTCAGTCGGGCTGAGGCGCGTCGCTCATCAACCGCTCGGTCGCTCCGTCGGGGAGGATCTCCAGCAGCTCGTCGGCGAACATCCCCTCGAAGAGGACGAAGAGCATCCTCGCCGGCCCGGCACCCCGGTTGGCCCACAGGTGATCCGTGCCGCGCTGGACGACGACGTCTCCGGCGCGCAGGAGCGTCTCCTCGTCATCGAGGACGAGATGCACCTCGCCGGAGAGGACGATCCCGTAGTCGATCGTCTCGGTGCGATGCATCGGCGAACTCCCGCCCGGGGGAAGATCCACGATCCGGATGATGGATCCGCGCGGCGGCGGCGGGACGAGCGCGTGACGGCGGGTCGGCTCGTCCTCTTCCGCCACGATCGGCGCCGGCGTCCCCTCGGTGTTCCAGAGCTCGTGGAAGACGGCGCCCCCGGCGACGACGCGGCTGGTCGGCGTCGGGGCGTCCGACACGAAGACGGACCGACCGTCCATCGCATGGCCCGTGACCACCCTGCGCGGGACGTCGTGCGGTGGCTCTTCACCGCGGACGGTCATCTCGGCGCGGCTCACGTCACAGCAACCTGATCTGGCTGCGCGTCGTCCGCTCGACGAGCTGATAGCGATCGATCGATTCGATGCCGACGCAGCTGATGCCATGCGAACGCCCTGCGTCGTCGAGTGCCTGCCATGCGGCGGCGGCGTGCTTGCGATCCACGACGGCGAGCGCCGACGTGTCAGCCTGCAGCAGCCAGCGCACAGGGTTCCCGCGCAGGGACGTGACGGCGAACGGGGCCGCACCACGGGGATCCCCCGCCGCGCCGAACACGCCCAGCGCGTCCAGCACCGACCGTGCCCTCGGGCCGAGCAGGTTGATGATCACCCGCATCTCCGAGCGATCGCGCAGCTCCACATTCGCGAAGAGCGTGATCTCGTGGCGGAGCGCCCGGACGAGCCGATCGGCTGTGCCGGGGTGACAGAGCAGAACGAGCTCGCTGTCGTCCGCGTTGCGACACCACCACGCACCCCCTTCGAAGACGGCCCCGCCGGGGGCCAATCCATGCCCCAGAGCCTTGGTGACGAGCTGGTCCAAGGCCCGCGGGACGCCGACGATCGACAGGTTCACCAGGTCCGGCCGAACGGCGAGCCCGACCCCGCGCACGAGGACCGCGAGCTCACCGGCGGCAGAGCCGTAGTGGGCGGGCACCTCGCGGCCTGAGCGACTGGTCATCACCGCTCCCGCGTGGCGCACGAGGTCGGGCAGGGCGAAGGTCTCGGTCATCAGGCGACGTCTCCGCCCCGCGTCGACCCGCCCCACGCCGCTGGGGTGAGGTGCTCGCGGGCACCGAGGACGACGAAGGACCTCACGGCAGCCTCACGTCGCCCAGCGGGTCACGAGGGCGCCGATGTGCGTGTTGTCGATCGCCGCGCGCTCGTCGGCGGGCAGGTACGCAAGGCCCGGCGCGGGATCACCCGGCTCTGCGGGAAGCGCCAGATAGGGCCAGTCAGTGCCGAACACCACCCGCTGCGGCGCCGCGATCTGCAGCGTGGTGCTCAGGGCGATCTCGTTGTTGGCCAGGCCGGTGTCGTAGTAGAACCGCCTCAGGTACTCGACCGCCCCGGCGGGCGCCGCCTCGGCCATCGGCGGCTCCCGCTCGGCGAGCGACGCGATCCGGTGGGCCAGGAACGGCGCGGCTCCGCCCAGGTGAGCGAGCTGCCAGCGGATGGACGGGTACCGCTCGAGCGTGCCGCTGTAGATCAGGTTGGCCACCGCGCGCGTGGTTTCGAACGGGAACTCGTAGAGCCACGCGGGATGGCCGAGCGGCACGCCGTTCGGGGGGAGCGTCGGGTGGACGAAGACGTAGGCGCCGCGGCGATCGAGTTCCGCGTAGAGCAGTTCCCACGCCGGATCGCCGAGGTAGGTCCCCGCGACATTCGTCGTCATGACGATGCCGTCCAGCCCGAGCGTGTCGAGCAGATGCGCCAGCTCGTCGAGGGCGGCGCCGACGTCCGGCAGCGGCACCTGGCCCAGCGCGGCGAACTTCGCCGGATCGCGCCCGACGACGGCCGCCATCTCCTCGTTGACGAGCCGGCCGAGCTCGTTGGCCTGCCTCTGATCGCCGAAGAACAGGCCGGGTGGGCCGCAGCAGACGACCGCGCGGTCGATCGCGTAGCGGACCATCATCGCTTCGAGCGCGTCGGCCGTCACCACTGGCGGCTTGGCCAGGTTGCCGCCCACGGCCGGGACAGCCTCGATGTAGGCCGCGGGGATGACGTGGACGTGGGCGTCGGTCCGCATCAGGGAGCCACACACGTGTTGCGCTGGACGCCGAGGCCCGTGATCTCGCCCTCCATGACATCGCCCGGCCGGAGCCACCGGTTGCCGTGGTGGGCGGCGTTGCCGGCCGGCGAGCCGGTCAGCAGCAGATCACCCGCGTGCAGGCCGACGACACGCGAGGCGTAGGCGACGAGCTGCTCGACCCCGTAGATGATGTCGTCGACGCCCTCGTCCTGCATCACCTCCCCGTTGACCTTCAGCGTGATGTGCAGGGCGCGGTAGTCGGGGACGAACTCGGCCGGGACGATGTACGGCCCGGTGGGGAAGAACGTGGGCCGGTTCTTCGACATGAGAAAGTCGGTCATGGGGAAGCCGGGCCGCATCATCACGTCGCGGGTGCTGACGTCGTTGCTGATCGTGTAGCCGGCCACGTGGGCCATTGCATCCGCCTCGGCGATATCGGTGCCGTCCCGGCCGATCACCACGGCCAGCTCGAGCTCCCAGTCGTGCTCCACGCCGGGCCCCCACAGCACCACGTCATCGCCGGCGCCGCACAACGCGCTCGCCAGTCCGGCGAAGGCGAACGGCGCCTCGACGGTCGCCCGGCGTGCCGCGACCTCGACGGCCTCGGCGCGCAGCTCGTCGTCGGGGCGGGTGTCGCCCTCCCGCTTGAGGTGCGCGACGACCATCTGGTGCAGGTGCTTGTAGTAGTTCGCTCCGCCGCACAGGATGGCGCCGGAGGGATCGATCGGCGGCAGCGCCCGCACGTCGCCCAGTGACACGCCGTTCGCCGGAGGGCCAGCCGCGAGCTCCCGCAGCCGGGGCAGCGTCGCGCTCCAGTCGCGCAGCATGGCGAGGGTCCCGGTGAACTCCGGGCGCAGGTCGTGCACGACGTCGTCGACGACCAGCCCGGGGAACGGATCCCCGCCGCCTGCGACGAACGTTCCGAGGCCGAAGCTCACGTTCCGGTCCCAGCGCGGTGGCGACGCCGGCCGGGGCTGGCGGGGCGCGGATCCGGAAGGACGGCGGCCTGGGCCACGATCGGGTTGACCAGCGTGCCGATGCCCTGGACCTGCAGGCGCACCTCGTCGCCCGGCTGCAGCGACGGCGGGTCGGTGAAGGACTGGTTGCGGCCCCAGAACTCGAACAGGCAGCCACCGCCGCACGTGCCGCTGCCGATCACGTCGCCCGGCGCGATGACCGAATCGCGCGAGCTGAACTCGATCAGCTCGTCGAAGCTCCAGGCCATGTTCGCCAGGGTGTCGCCACCGAGTTCCTCGCCGTTGACGAACGCCTTGAGGTCGAGATCGAGACGGTCGCCGTCGCGGTAGGGCTCGAGCTCGTCCGGCGTGACGATCCACGGCCCGAGCGTGTTGGCGAAGTCTTTGGTCTTGTGGAACCCGAACGGCAACCGCGCCTCCAGGGCGCCGATGTCGCGTGCGGACCAGTCGTTGAAGATCGTGTAGCCGCCGATGTACGCACCGGCGTTCCCGGCGGGGACGTTCGTGCCGCGGCGCGAGACGATCGCCGCGACCTCCAGCTCGAGGTCGAGCAGTGTGGAGCCCGGCGGAGCCGCGATCGGCTCGCCCGGACCGTTGGTGACGTGCGGGTTGGAGAAGTAGAACGCCGGTCGCTCGTACCACGCCGGCTGGACCTTGGCCTCAGGGCCGCCCATGGCCATCGATGCGCCTTCGCCGTGCTGCTCGAAGACCGAGAAGTCGCGAATCGCACCGGGCTGGACCGGGGCGAGCAGCTTCGCATCGGCGAGCGGCAGTTCCCCCGTCACCTCGGCTGCGAGGCGCTCGCGGTCGTCGGGCGCCGCGGCCAGAAGCTCGAGCACCCCGGCCTTGAGCGTGCGAGCGACGGCCCCGTCGACGAGCGCCGTGACCGGCTCCCCGTTGATGGCGATACGAGCGATCTTCATCGCTCTGACTCCGTCGACCCTGCGCGTGTCATCGACTCTCCTCCGGCGCTCCGTTGGGACCGCGACCTTAGCGGTAGCAGAACTGGAAATCAAGTTCGTGATTGACAAGGAAGCCGGCAGAACTGGAATCGTCGTTCGTCTCCGCTAGGCTTTCGCGCGTGGCCTCGCGAGCGCAACCGGACTCTCCGCCCCAGCCGGAGGCGTTGCGCCCGCCGCTTCAGAACCGGAGCCGCGCCTCGCTGGAACGCATCCTCGACGCCGGCCAGGAACTGCTGGAAGAGGAGGGCTGGGAGGGCTTCACGGTTCAAGAAGTCAGTCGTCGCGCGAAGGTGTCGATCGGCTCGATCTACGCCCGCGCCCCGAGCAAGGAGGCGCTGACCTTCGCCATCTATGACCGTGCCATGGAGCGGATCGCGGCCGAGAACGCCGCCGCGCTGGCCCCGGATGAGCAGTGGACGGGCCTGGACGCCCGTGCCGTCATCGTCGGTGCGACACGGGAGATGGCGGGTCAGATGCTCAGCAACGAGCGGATCCTCAGCGTCTTCATGAATCGTGCCGCGGTGGATCCGATCGTCCGGGAGCGCGGAACCGTGCAGGTTCGCGCGCTCGCCGAGCGCTTCGAGGACCTGTTGCTGCGCCATCGAAGCGCGTTCACCCATCCCGATCCCGACCTGGCGATCGAGGTGGCGTTCCGCATGGTCTTCTCGACGATGCGGACGCGGATCTCGCTCGGGGCCCAGTTCGGTGCGTACCGCGAGGTGGCCGACGACCAGCTCGTAGAGCAGGTGGGACAGGTCGCCGCGGCCTACCTGCTCGACTCGCCGCGCTAGCCGCAGCCCCGGTCGGCGGCCAGGAAGGAACGCCTTGACAGCGCGACGGCTGCGGATAGCATCTGAACTAGAACGACGTTTCTAGTTGGGTTTCCAGGACGAGGAGAGAGGTCGCGATGTCGGAGGTTCTGTTGTCCCAGCTCGCCTACGCCGAGCTGATCAGCCCGAAGCCCGAGGAGACGGTTCAGTGGATGCACGACGTCCTGGGCCTCGAGGAGACCACACGCGAAGGCCAGTCGGTCTACATGCGCGGCTGGGCGGAGTGGCTGCACTCCAGCCTGATCATCACCGAGGGCCCTGAGTCCGCGCTGGGGCGCATCGGCTGGCGCACCTACGGGCCGGGGGACCCCGACATCATCGCCAAGCGCACCGACGAGGCCGGCACGGCGGTCGGCTGGACCACCGAGCGGACCGGCCGCGGCGCGGCGTTCCAATACCGCAGCCCGTTCGGTCAACACCTGCATCGAGGCCTTCTGGGAGGTCGAGCTGTACGAGGCGCCCCCTGAGAAGGCGGAAGCCGACCTCCAGTTCCGCCCGCAGAAGTACCCGGGCCGCGGCGCCCAGGCGCGGTACATCGATCACGTCACGGTCGCGACGCCGAACCTCCAGGGCGACGTCGACTTCCTCAAGACGCTCGGACACCGGCAGACCGCCACGATCAGCCCCGAGCCGGGCTTCAAGGTCTTCTCGACGATGACGTGCAACGCCATCCGCTCGTCCCATGACTTCGCCGTCGTCCCGGACTTCTCCGGTGCCAGCGGCCGGCTCAACCACATCGCCTACCGCGTCGACCAGCGCCTGGACGTCGAACGCGCGGCGGAGGTGTTCATGGCCAACGACACGCCGATCGAGTTCGGCCCCGGCATCCACGGCATCGACGAGATCACATACCTCTACGTCCGCGAGCCGGGCGGCGCCCGCATCGAAATCAACTCGGGCGGCTGGGAGAACTACATGCCCGACTGGGAGTGCCGCGACTGGAACCCCAGCCAGGGCGGCACCACCATCTGGAAGAACATTCCGATGCCCGAGTCGATGATGGAATGCTTCCCGGCGGTCGGCGGCCGAGCAGGCCGAGGACGCGGCCGAGGGCTTCCAGTCCACCGAGCTGTTCGAGAACAAGTCCTGATGGCGGGGATCGGGAAGGTGCTGGTCGTCGGCGGCGGCATCGGCGGGCTGTCGACGACCATCGCGCTGCGCAAGGCGGGCGTCGAGGTCGACGTCGTGGAGAAGAACCCCAAGTGGGATGTCTACGGCGTCGGGATCATCCAGCCGCCCAACGCGCTGCGCGCGCTCAACGAGCTCGGCCTCGCCGCGCGCTGCGTGCAGGAGGGGCACGCGATCATGGGCGGTCGCAACTTCCTCGCCGACGGCACGCTCCTCGGCGAGGACGACTACCCGGCCGTGGTGCCCGGGCTCGCCGCCGATGAACGGCATCACCCGGCCGGCGCTGCACGAGATCCTCACCTCCACCACGCTCGCGTCGGGCGCGAACGTCCGGATCGGCGCAGACGGTCACGGAGCTGGCCAACGGCGAGGACGGCGTCGACGTCACCTTCTCGGACGGCACGTCGGGCGCGCTACGACCTGCTCGTCGGCGCCGACGGCCTGTACTCGCAGATCCGCGAGCTGCTGTTCGGCGACGCGATCCGGCCGCGGTACACCGGCCAGGTCTGCTTCCGCTACAACCTCCCGCGCATCAAGGGGCTCGACCGCATCAGCGTCTACGATCGGCGGCGAGGCTGGCACCGCCGGCTTCGTCCCGCTCTCCGACGAGCTGATGTACATGCTCTTCATCGTCAAGTGGCCCGCCGACGAGCTGCGCCTGGACCCGGAGACGCTGGCCGACGGTCATGCGCGAGCGGCTCGTGCCCTTCGGCGGCGAGGTCGCCGAGCAGCGCGAGCTGATCACCGATCCGAGCAAGGTCGTCTACCGGCCCGGTCGACAACATCATCATGCCCGCGCCGTGGTACAGCGGCCGCGCGCTGCTGATCGGCGACGCCGCCCACGGCACCTCACCGCACGCCGGACAGGGCGCCGCGCAGGCGATCGAGGACGGCATCGTGCTCGCCGAGGAGATCGCTTCCGGCGCGGACGCGGACGGATGTCTCGACCGGTTCATGGCAGCGCCGCTACGAGCGCTGCAAGCAGGTCGTCGAGCTCTCGGCGGCCATCGGCGCCTGGGAGCAGGCACCGGATCCCGAACGTCAACCCCGGCGACATCCGCAACGACGATCATGGCGCTCGTGCGCGGCACCCGTGCTGACCGATGACCCGCATCGTCGACCTCTCGTTCACCATCGAGTCCTCGCCGCAGGACCTCCCCGAGTTCATGCGGATCGACGTCAGCTACACCGATCACGCGCACGGCGCCGGCGAGCTGGAGCAGCTGACCGGCGCGCCGCGGCGTCTGCTGCGCAACGAGGAGGGCCCGGCCGGCGAGCGGCTGTCGCTCGGGCACGCACGCGACGCACGCACGTCGATGCTCCGTGGCACTACAACAGCGAGATCGGCGGCGAGCCGGCGCAGACGATCGACGAGCTGCCGCTCGACTGGTTCTTCGGCCCCGGCGTCGTCGTCGACGTGCGCGAGAAGGCCGACGGCGACCCCGTGACCGACGGCCGAGATGCAGGCGGGCATCGCCGCCGCCGGCCACGCGCTGGCGCCAGGGGACATCGTGCTGATCCACACGGGACGTGACGCGTTCATCAAGGAGCGCGACTTCATGTTCCGCGGCCCCGGCGTGACGGCGGACGCGACGCGGTGGCTCTTCGAGCAGGGCGTGCGCGTCATGGGCATCGACGCCTGGGGCTGGGACGCCCCGCTCGACGTCCAGGCCAAGGAGGCCATCGAGCGCGACGAGCAGGGCATCTTCTGGGCGGCACACCAGTGCGACCTGCCCTACTCGCAGATCGAGCGGCTGACGAACCTCGCGGCGCTGCCCTCCACCGGGTTTCAGGTGGCGTGCTTCCCGCTGAAGATCCAACGTGCCAGCGCGGCGCCCGCCCGGGTCGTCGCGATTCTGCCAGGAGAGACGACCGTGATCGAGAACGACCGCGGCGACGTGCTGCTCGTCGGCAGCCTGCCGTTCGAGACCGTCCGAGGAGGCCATCCGCGCGGCGGCCGAACACCTCGGCGACCATCTGCCGGCGTTCGGCGACGGTGAGGTCGGCCTGCGCAAGCTCTGGATCGGCTTCCTCCCGATGACGATCTACTCCAAGCACCCCGCCCTCGAGGTGCTCCGGGCTCCGGAGGGCGGCGTGCCCAAGCCGCCGACCGACGGAAAGCCCGACGTGTACGAGGCGGCCTTCCTGTTCGGCATCAAGCCCGGCGAGGAGCTGCGCTTCGAGACGACGAACTACGGCCCGATCGCCGTCGAGTCCTACGAGGTGTTCAAGCGGCTGCGCGACGAGGGCGTCGATTCCCGAGGGCGTTCGCTTCCAGGTCACGTTCCCGGGGACCGGCAGCGCCATCTCCTATTTCTTCCAGGAGTCCGACTGGCCCGCGGCCCACGCCGCCTACCACGACGCGATCCGCCGCGACATCGAGTTGATCCTCGAGCACATCCCGGTCGAGGACCT
This sequence comes from uncultured Solirubrobacteraceae bacterium, assembly GCA_963817295.1. Classification (GTDB taxonomy): domain Bacteria; phylum Actinomycetota; class Thermoleophilia; order Solirubrobacterales; family Solirubrobacteraceae; genus F1-60-MAGs163. The sequence continues at coordinate 360,373 of CAWFOF010000011.1, forward strand.
GCAGTTCCAGTTCGACCTCGCCCAGGAGTTCGTCGACATGGCCTCGGGTGACGGCCGGTCGATCGCCGACTGGCCCGAGGCGACGCTGGAGGAGAAGATCCAGCGCCACGCCGCGACGCTGCCGGAGCTGGCGCGGCACGTCCCGGACGGCGCGCGACTCGGCTTCCATTGGTGCTACGGCACGTGGGGCGGCTGGCCGATGAAGGACATGGACGACGTCAGCGTGTGCGTTCGCATGACCCAGGAGGCGATCGCCCGCATCGACCGGCACGTCGACTACGTCCACATGCCCGCGCTCAAGCACCCCGAGCCGGAGTTCTTCGCGCCGCTGGCCGACCTCGACGGCGAGGACGTCGATGTCTACCTCGGGATCATCCACCACACCGACGGGGTCGAGGGCTTCCGCGAGCGCATGGATATGGCGCGGCAGTACCGCGAGCAGGTTCGGCATCGGCTCGGTGTGCGGCTACGGCCGGGTCGACCCCGCCGAGCTGCCGCACATCCTGGCCGTGCACCGCGACTGTGCTGCGGCGCTGCGCCGGTGAGCTTCCCGGCGGGCACCCGGTTCCTCAAGGCGCCGAGCCCGCCGGCGATCGAGGCGAGCGACGACATCCGGCGGCGCGTCGAGGCGATGCTGAAGGACATCGAGCGCGGCGGGATCGACGCCGTGCGCCGCTGGTCGCGCGAGCTCGACGGCTGGGATCCGGAGAGCTTCGTCGCCACCGAGGCGGACTTCGAGCGTGCCGCGGCCGCAGTGGGCGACCGGCTCAAGGATTCACATCGGCTTCGCCCAGGACCAGATCCGCGCGTTCGCGCACGCCCAGCGCGCGACGCTGACGGATCTGGAGGTCGAGATCGCTGCCCGGCGTCGTCCTCGGCCACCGCCACATCCCCGTGGCGGTCGGTCGGCGCATACGTCCCGGGCGGCCGGTACCCGATGCTCGCGTCGTCGTTCATGACGATCCTCGTGGCCAAGACCGCGGGGGTGCAGCACGTCGTCGGTGCGCGCCGCCGCAGCGCGAGGGCGGCGTCCACCCGGCGATGCTCTACGCGATGTGGACGTCGGGCGCGGACGTCGGTCCTCTCGCTCGGCGGCGTGCAGGGCGCTGGCGGCGATGGCCTTCGGCCTCGTCGAGGACATCCCGGCGGTCGACATGCTCGTCGGCGCCGGCAACGCCTACGTCGCCGAGGCCAAGCGCCAGCTCTTCGGCCGCGTCGGGATCGACCTGCTCGCCGGGCCGACCGAGGTCCTGGTGATCGCCGACGAGACGGCGGACCCGCGCCTGGTCGCCGCCGACGTGCTGGGCCAGGCCGAGCACGGCCCGACGTCCGCCGCGGGCGTCATCGCGATCGGCGAGAGCGTCGGCGAGCGGGTCGCCGAGCAGATCGCGTCGCTGCTGCAGACCTGGCCGACAGCGGACATCGCCGGCCCGGCCTGGGCCGAGCCACGGCTGGATCGCCGTCGCGGCGGACGACGACGAGGCGATCGCGCTCGCCGACGTCGCCGCCAACGAGCACCTCGAGGTGCACGTCGCCGAGGACAAGCTCGATTCGTACCTGGGCCGGCTGCGCAACTACGGCTCACTGTTCCTGGGTGACCAGGCCACGGTCGCCTACGGCGACAAGGCTGTCGGCACCAACCATGTGCTCCCGACCGGACGGGCGGCCCGCTACACGGGCGGCCTGTGGGTCGGGCAAGTTCCTCAAGACCTGCACGTGGCAGCGGCTGACCGAGGAGGGCACGGCGGCCGTGGCGCCGGCGGTCGAGACGATCTGCGAGGCCGAGCATTTCGCCGGACACGGTCTGACGGCGACGATGCGCCTGCAGCGTGATCCAGTGCCTGACGGATGCTGGACGGCAGGGTCGCGCTCATCACCGGCGCCGGCCGCGGGCTCGGCCGGGGGTGCGCACTGGATCTCGCGGCCGCCGGGGCCACCGTCGTGTGCGCGGCGCGGACCGCCGCCGAGGTCGAAGCGGTCGCAGCCGAGGTCGAGGCCGCCGGCGGAACGGCCCATGCGCGCGTGGCCGACGTCACCGACGAGGCGGCCGGTGACGGCCCTCGTCGCCGACGCCGAGCGCCTTGGCGATCTGCGCGTCCTCGTGACCGCGGCGGGCACCAATGAGCCCCGCCCGGCCCGCGACTACGCGATGGACGCCTGGGATCGCGCTGTTCGACGTCAACGTGCGAGCGACGTTCCTCGCCTGTCGCGCCGTCGGATCGTCGCTGCTGGCCCGCGGCGCCGGCGGGAGCATCGTGACGCTCTCCTCGGCCATGGGCACCGTCGGCTACCCCGGTCGTGTCGCCTACTGCGCGACCAAGCACGCCGTCGAGGGGATGACGAAAGCGCTCGCCGTCGAATGGGCGCGCGACGGGATCCGCGTCAACGCGGTCGCCCCGACCTTCGTGCGCACGCCGCTGACCGAGGAGTACCTCGCCGACCCCGCCTTCCTCGAGGAGGTGCTGGAGCGGCGGCTGCCAACGGGGCGGCTGGCCACCGTCGAGGAGGTGGCGGGCGCCGTCCGCTACCTGGCGAGTGACGGCTCGGGGAGCGTGACCGGCCACATTCTGCGGGTCGACGGGGGCTGGACGGCATGGTGACCACTACGAGGGAGCAGGACTGCGATGGCTGACGCGATGCTCGTCGGCAGTGCCAATGTCGAGGACGCGGAAGAGCTGTTCCGCCTGGTGGCAGAGAACAGCGGCGGCACGCTGCGCCGGGTCCCCGACGGCGAGCGCGGCCGGCGTCGCAACTGGCTCGCCGCGCAGGGCCCGTTCCTGTCAACGGTCGAGACACTCGAGGCGGTCGACACCGGCCCGAACCGCTACGGCTCCCGTGGCCAGGTCGGCAAGCGCTTTCAGCCTCGCGCCGGCGTCGCCCTCGAGGACATCGTGCTCGACCTCCCCTACGCCGAGGACGCGGCCGAGTCCCACGCCACGTTCCGCGCACTCCAGGCCGATGGCGTCCTGCCGCCCGACCCTCGCATGCAGATCTGCATGCCCACGGCCATGGCGACGTGCCTGGCGCTGATCGCGCCGGACGCCCAGCGGGCAATGCTGCCGGTCGTCGAGCGGGCACTCGCCGAGCAGGTGGGGCGGATCGCCGCCGAGCTCCCGAACGACGGCATCGCGATCCAGTGGGACGTCGCCGCCGAGTTCATGCACATGGAGCTCGCCGGGGCGACGACGTTCTCCCAGGAGGAGATCGCCGCGGCCCTCGTCCGGCTGGCCGCGCTCGTGCCCGACGCGATCCAGCTCGGCTACCACCTCTGCTACGGCGACGCCCCGCCCGAGCCGGGAGCCAAGGGCAAGCATTTCGTCGAACCCACGGACACGGGCCGGCTGGTCGCGATCGCCAACGCGATCGTGGCCGGCGCGCCCCGGCCGGTGGACTGGATCCACAAGCCGGTGCCCATCAACCGGGACGATGTGGCCTACTTCGCGCCGCTGGCCGGGCTGCGGCTGCCGCCGCAGACGCGGCTGTACCTCGGGCTGGTGCACGAGGAGGACAGGTTGGAGGGAGCGCAGCGCCGCGCCACGACCGCCTCGAAGTTCGTCTCGGGCTTCGGCGTCGGCACCGAGTGCGGAATGCAGAACGAGCCGCGTGAGGCGCACGCTCGCATCCTCCAGATCCAGCGCGACCTCGACGTCGGCGGATGAGCGAGGTCGACCTCCTCGAGGCAGACGGAGCTGCCCGCCTATCTCCGCGACCACGGCGTCACGCCGGCCGGGGCGGCAGGTCACGCGCGCGCCCACTCGGCGGCGGCATCTCCAACACCGTGCTGCTCGCCGTCTGGGATGGCGGCGGGGTCGTCGTCAAGCAGCCGCTCGCCGAGCTGGCCGTCGAGGACCGGTGGGCGTTCGACATCGCGCGCGTCTTCATCGAGCGTGATTGCCTGGCGGTGCTGGCGGAGCGACTGCCGGGCTCGGCTCCCGAGGTGGTGTTCTCCGACGATGGGCTGCATCTCCTGGGCATGACCGTGGCCCCCGAGGGTGGGATCGTCTGGCGCGAGGAGCACGACGCCGGGATCGCCGATCCCGCTGCGCACCGAGCATGCGGCCCGGCTGCTGGCGGGGTTGCACGCGGCCACGGCCGGCGACACCGGGCTCGCGGAGCGCTTCGGTGATCCATGGCCGCTCGTGCAGGGCCGCATCGACCCGTACCACCGCACGGCGGCCGCCGCCCATCCCGACCTCCACGATCGGATCGAGAAGGAGGTCGCGCGTCTGCTCGCCACGCAGCGCTGCCTCGTGCACGGTGACTTCTCGCCGAAGAACCTGATCGCGTATCCCGACCGGATGCTGATGCTCGACTTCGAGGTGGCGCATTGGGGCGACCCGGCGTTCGACGTCGGCTTCCTCCTGGCGCTGATGGTGCTGGACGCCATGCGTCACCAGGACCGGTCGTTCGTCACCGAGGCGCAGCACTTCTGGCGCGTCTACCGTGACGCCGCCGGCGCCGGCCGCCGCCGACGAGGCCGCCGTGGTCGCCGAGCTCGGCTGCATCGTGCTCGCGCGCATCGACGGCATGTCCCGCCTGCCCTGGATGACCGACGCCGTCGCCGCGAGCGGCCGCGCCTACGCGCGCGCGCTGCTCGTCGACCGGCGCGATGACGCAGTCGAGGAGGCCCTCGCCGCATGCCCGTGATCCGCTTCGTCTGACCGCCCGGGAGATCCTCGACTCGCGGGGCCGACCCACCGTGGAGGCCGAGCTCGAGCTCGACGACGGCACGGTGGCGCGCGCCAGCGTGCCGTCGGGCGCTTCCACCGGCCGCCACGAAGCCGTCGAGCGGCGCGACGGTGACGCCGACCGCTACGGCGGACTCGGCGTGCTCGGCGCCGTCGCGGCCGTCAACGGCGAGATCGCGGACGCGCTGCGCGGCACGGCCCCGGACCAGCGCTCGGTCGACGAGGCCCTGATCGCGCTCGACGGCACCGACGACAAGGCGCGTCTCGGCGCCAACGCGACTGCTCGCCGTGTCGCTCGCGACGGCCCGGGCCGTCGCGGCCGTCGAGGGTGTTCCGCTCTGGCGCAGCCTTGCCGGCGACGGCCCGATCTCGCTGCCGATGCCGATGGTCAACATCGTGAGCGGTGGGCTGCACGCGGGGCGGCAGCTCGACTTCCAGGACTTCCTGGCGATCCCGGCGGGCGCCGAGACGTACACCCGGGCACTGGAGATGGTCTGCGCGGTCCACCGGGCCACCGGCGAGCTGCTGGCCGAGCGCAACCTGACGACGCTGAAGGCGGACGAGGGCGGCTACGGCCCGCCGCTCCAGGATCACCGCGCGGCGCTCGCGCTGCTCGACGACGCCGTCGAGCGCGCGGGGTTGCGGGTCGGCGACGACATCGTGTACGCGCTCGACGTCGCGGCCACGCACTTCGTTGGCGGCGACGGCGCGCTACCGCCTGGTCTCGGAGGGACGGACGTTGTCGGCCGCGGACCTCGGTGCCTACGTGCGCGAGCTGGCGGACGCCCATCCGATCGCGTCGGTGGAGGACCCGTTCGCCGAGGACGACTGGCCGGCCTGGAGCTCGTTCACCGCCGAAATGGGAGGCCGGCTCCAGGTGGTCGGCGACGATCTGTTCACGACGAACATCGCGCGCGTCGAACGCGGGATCACGGAGGGCTCCGCCAATGCCGTCCTTGTGAAGATGAACCAGATCGGCACGATCTCCGAGACGCTCGACGTGGTCGCGCGCGCGAAGCAGGCTGGGCTGCGGACGGTCATCTCCGCGCGCTCGGGAGAGACCGAGGACCCGGCGCTGGCGGATCTCGCCGTGGGGTGTGACGGCGGGCAGATCAAGGTCGGGTCCGTCACACAGTCCGAGCGGCTGGCCAAGTACAACCAGCTGCTGCGGATCGAGCAGGAGCTGGGTGACAGCGCCGTCCTCGCGCCGTGGGGCCGCGGTGCCTGAGCGCCGCGTTCTCGTCACGGACTACACGTGGGCGAACACCCACGTGGAGGCCGCCGTGCTCGCCGAGGTGGGTGCGGTGCTCGTCCACGCACGGACCGGCGAGGAAGACGAGCTGGTCGAGCTCGTGGCCGGCTGCGACGGAATCCTCACCTGCTTCCAGCGGGTCACGCCCGCCGTGATCCGGGCCGGCAACCGCCTCAAGGTCATCGGCCGCTACGGCATCGGCACCGACAACATCGCCGTGAACGTCGCCACCGAGCTGGGCATCCCCGTCACCAACGTGCCCGAGTACTGCTCCGACGAGGTGGCTGAGCACGTGCTGGCGATGATCTTCACGCTCGTCCGCGGCATCGGCCGGTACGACCGCGCCGTGCGCCGCGGTGACTGGACGCTGGCGACGGGGCTGCCGACACGGCGGATCGCCGGCACGACGCTCTGCATCGTCGGGCACGGGGCGATCGGGCGCGCGCTGGAGCAGCGCGCGCGGGGCCTCGGGATGGACGTCCTCGTCCATACCCGCAGCACCGGCATCCCGCTGCTTGAGCTGGCCGAGCGCGCGGACTTCGTCTCGCTCCACGCCCCCGCCACGGACCAGACCGAGCACCTGGTGGACGCCGCGTTCCTGGCCGCCATGAAGCCGACGGCGTACCTGATCAACTGCGCCCGGGGCGCGCTCGTGGACCAGGACGCGCTCGCGGCCGCGCTGCGGGACGGCCGGATCGCGGGGGCCGGGCTCGACGTGTTCGCACCGGAGCAACTGCCCGCCGGGCATCCGCTCCTGCAACTCGACAACGTCGTGGCCACGCCGCACACCGCGTTCTACTCCGAGGAGTCGATCGCCGACCTCGCGCGCCTCGCGGCTCAGAACGTCGCCGCGGTGCTCGCGGGCGGCCGCCCGGCATCGGTGGTCAACCCCGAGGTGTTCGGGTAACGCGGCACCACGTGCCGACTGCGGCCCTACTCGATCGGCGGCGTGCCGTAGGTGTGGAAGCTCTCCACGGTGCGGACACCCCAGGCCTGGCCCTTGGCCCGCTCGGCCGCCGTCCACACGACCGTGGGCTCGTCGGGATCGAAGACCATGCGGCCGCCGGTCGTCACCTCGATGCGGTTCCCCCCGGGCTCGATGCCGTACAGGAAGAAGCCCTGGGCGATCGCGTGCTTGGATGGCGCCGCCTCGATCTCGATGCCGTGCTCCAGGAACAGATCGGCCGCGCGCAGACACTCCTCGCGGGTGTCGACCCAGAAGGCCAGGTGGTGCAGGCGCCCGTTCGCCCGATGATGGTCTCTCGTGTAGATCAGCTCGTGCGCCGCCGTCGTGAGGCTCAACCAGGCGCCGGGCTCGGTCCCGTCGTCGAGCTCGATCCGCTCGTAGAGGCGGTAGGTGAGCGTGTCGGTCGCGAACTCGCGGCAGCCGCGCACGTCGGCGGCGAGGAGGTTCACGTGGTCCAGGCGCTTGATCGCCGCGCCCCGGCCGACGTAGCGCTGGGGCTGATTCCTCAACGACGGGCGCAGGTGCTCCGGCGGTACGTAGCGCTCGGCGTCCGCGTACAGCAGGAAGCGATGGCCGTCCGGGTCACGGAACGCGAAGCACCGACCGAGTCCGTGGTGTGCGTCCGTCCAGCCGTCGCCGAGGCCCGCGGCTTCGATCGCGGTGACGCGCCGCTGCAGGGCATCGGCGTCCCAGGCCCGCAGGCCGCACCAGGCCAGTCCGCTGGTCCGGGACTCGGTCAGCTTGAGACTCCACCGCTGATAGTCACCCCAGCCGCGCAGGAACGCGCTCCGGCCCTCCCGGTGCTCGACCTCCATCCCGAGCACATCGCGGAAGAACTCGAGGCTTTCGGCGGGCTTGGGCGTCAGCAGCTCGACGGGGCCCAGGTGCGCGAGGTCGGGTGGAGGGCTCACGGCTGGAACCGGTCCATCAGGCCGTCGATCTCCCACGACAGCGCTCCGCCTCGGAGCCGCTCCCGCTTGACGCGCTCCCTCTCCTCCCGGGCGAGAGCAGCGTCGAGCACCTCGTCGATCCGCTCGGCCTCGATCACGGCCACGCCGTCGGCATCCAGCACGACCGCATCGCCCGGTCGGATCTCGGCGCCGCCGACGACCACCGGCACGTCGAGCTCTCCGAGGACCTCTTTCGCGGCGCCGCGAACACGAATCCATCGCGCCCACACGGGTAACCCCAGGTCCGCGAGTTCCGCGGAGTCGCGGACGGCCGCGTCGACGAGCACGGCGGCGGCACCCGCGACCTTGGCCTGCATGGCCAGCAGGTCGCCGAGCAGTGCGACGGGAGCCGGCTCGGGCATGGTGAGGACGAGCACCTCTCCGGGTTGCAGCCGGGCCATGGCGGCGTGCGCGGTGAGAATGTCCCCGCCGCTGCAGCGCACGGTTCTTGCGGGTCCCGCCGCCCGCGATCCCGGCACGATCTGGTGCAGATCGGCGTCGACGTACCCTCGTCGTCCTCCGGCCTCGTAGACCGTGGCCGAGCCCAGGCGGGCGAGTTCGTCGTAGCGACTCACAGTCCGTTGACCACCTGCGGCGTGATCCGCATGAACGACTCGCCGTAGCGGACCTCCTGGCGCCCCGAGGCCCGGCGCGCGTGATTGCCGCGCTGCTCGCCGCGCTGGGCGTAGTAGGTCTGCAGGTAGGCCTGCGCGCGCATCTCGGCCATCGCGGCGACCTTCTTGTCCCACACCGCCGTGATGTCGACGTGGATGTGCGGGGTGAAGTTGCACAACTCGGGCTGATGGGGCTCGAAGAGCAGCAACGCAGGAGGCTTCACCGTGTCGAACGCACTCGGCACTCCGGCGCCGGCGGCGAGACTGCGTGCGCGGTCGACCGCCCGGAAGGCGACCGGGTGGTCGGGGTTGAACGGATCGGTATCGGTGTGAGTGACGAGCACGTGCGGTGCGAACTCACGAATCACGTCGGCGATCGCGAGCAGGGCCTCCTTGTCGATCTCGAGCGGATAGTCGCCCAGGTCGAGGCAGCGGAAGCTCGCGCCCAGGTGGCCCGCAGCAGCCTCGGCCTCCGCGTGGCGCAATTCCTTCACGTGCTCGATCGTCTGCCCCTCCGCCTTCCAGAGCTCGCCCGACTCGCCCCGCTCGCCGTAGGACAGTGCGACAACCTCCGCCGTCCCGCCCTGCTCGGTGCAGGTGGCGATCGCCCCGCCGGCTCGCCAGACGAAGTCCGCGCTGTGTGCTCCGATGACCTGCAGGCGCCTAGACACCGGCGACCCTCCTCGTGTTGGTCACTGCCATGCTCGTGATCTCGGCCTCGGAGAACCCGGCCTCGAGGAAGCGATCGGCCATGAGGGCCAGGCCGTCTTCCACCGGCGGGTTGAACACCTGCCCGAGGTCCGTGGCCCAAACCGTCCGCTCGGCCCCGACGGCGCGCGTGGCCTCGAAGACCTGTTCCCAGCTGCACTTGCCGGTATGGGGCGTGGTGAATGCGCGCTCCATCAGGGCGCCCTGGTCGGCGAGCGCGATCTGGTCCTCGGGCGAGATGCGCTGGGACGGGAACTCCGGATGCGTGACCACGATGTCGCGCACGCCATGCTCGACCGCCCCGGCGACGAGCGTGAAGATCTCGTCGCGTGACAGATGACCGGTGTTGAGCACCAGGCGGTGGTTGGCGATGACCTCGAGCACCTGCTCGGCCTCCGGGAGCAACGCGCCGGCCGCGTCGACGACCGGCACCGGCCCGACCGGCGCCCCGGCGTCCCGGAGCGCAAGCTCGAAGCGCACCCACACGGGGACCTTGCCGTTCGGATCGGCCTCCAACACCTCGTGCTGCTCGTTGACCGAGCTGACGGTGGGGAACCACACGAGCCGCGCGCCCTGGCGGGCGGCCACCTCGACGGCGAGCGCGTTGAGCCCTCCGATCGCGCGATTCAGCGTCACGGTGCCGAGCACGATGACGCCCGGAACCGCTTCGCGCACGACCGCCGCCCGCTCGTGCGTGGCCGTGTAGTGCGACTTCAGACCAAAGCCGCCCAATCCGAGCTCGCGGCTGCGGCGTGCCAGCTGCACGTCGGTGATCCGGCGCTCGGCGAAGTCGGGGGCGACATGCACGTGGTAGTCGACGGCGCCGCGCACCAGCTCGCGCGCATGCTCGCTCGGGACGGGGTGATCGCTCATTCCGCGGCCAGCTCCTCCAACCACGCCTTGGCGGCCCGGGCGATCCGCGCGTCGACACCCAAGTCGTCCAGCAGGGCGACCGCATCCTCCAGCTCGTCCACCCGGCGGACGGCGTGGCGGCGACTTCCCTCCTCCAGGCGCGTGATGAGCCGGGCGTCGAGCACGGCTCCCATCTCCGCACGCAGCCACTCCTCGCTTCCCGCGGCCCGCGCCGCCGCCAGCGACTCGATCACCGTCGCGGCCAGGCCCTTCATGAAGACGCTCCGCAGCAGTTTGCGTTCAGCCGCCTCGCCGGGTTGGGAGCCCACCACCTCGACGGGCATCCCGAGCGGCTCGAGCAGCTCGGCCAGGCGCGCGGCTCCGGGCCCGGCGGCCAGCACCGGGATATCCGTGCCGCGGCCCGGGACCGGCGCCATCACCGCGACGTCGGCGAACGACGCGCCGGTGGGAGCGATCAGGGCCGCGAGCTCGATCTTGAGTGCCGGCGCGGCCGTGTTGAGGTCGGCATAGACCTGGCCGTCGCCGAGCGCCGCGACCACGCTCCGAGCGACGTCGACCGCCGCCGCACGGCTGTTGACGCTCAGCACCACATCCGCTCCGGCCACCACCGCCCCCGGTTCGCCGACCTCGCTTCGCTGCGGCCTCACGTCGTAGCCGCGCACCTGCGCACCGGCGGCGCGAAAGCCGGCCGCGAGCTCGCCGCCCGCCTCTCCCATCCCGAGGATGCCGATCACCACCATGCGCGCTCCGCGAACGGGGTGGACCGACTCACGCGCCCCAGACCTCGGCGGCCACCTCGACGATCAGTTCGAGCTTGGCCTTCTGCTCGTCGATCGTCAGATGGTTGCCCTCCTCGGTGGACGAGAACCCGCACTGGGGCGACAGGCAGAGCTGGTCGATGTCGACGTACTGCGACGCCTCCTCGATGCGGCGCTTCAGCAGGTCGGCGTCCTCGAGCTCGCCACGCTTGGTCGTCACCAGCCCGAGGACGACGGCCTTGCCCTTGGGCACATGCCGGAGCGGTTCGAACGTCCCAGAGCGTTCGTCGTCGAACTCCAGGAAGTACCCGTCGACCTCCAGATCGCCGAAGAGCGCCTCGGCCACGAAGTCGTAGCCGCCCTCGGCGGCCCACATGGACTGGTTGTTGCCACGGCACAGGTGCGTGGTGACGGCCAGATCCGACGGCCGACCGCGCAACACGCGGTTGATGTTGGCGATGTACTGCTCATGGAGGTGTTCGGGGTCACCACCGATCGCCTCGATGTGCTCACGCTGCGCCGGGTCGTTCACATACGCGAGGCTCGTGTCGTCGAGTTGAAGATAACGGCAGCCCAGGTCGTAGACCCCGTGCAGCTGCGCGCTGTACACGTCGGTCAGGTCCTCCCAGAACGCGTCGATCTCCGGGTAGACGGTCGAGTCGATCGACGAGTTTCCGCCGCGGTAGTGCACCATGCTGGGCGACGGGATCGTGAGCTTCGGCGTCTGCCCTTCGTGGGCGTTGTCGCGGAGGAAGGTGAACGCGTCCGCGAACACGGTCTCCGGCAGCGTGACCCGCTCGGCCACGCGCATCGCCGGGGGGGCATAGTCGTACTCGCCCTCCTCGCTCTTGAACTGCACGTGGATGGACTCGCCGGCGACCTGCTCCACACCGCCGAGGGAGTAGATGAAGTCCATGTGCCAGGACGTCCGGCGCAGCTCACCGTCGGTGACCGTGCGCAGGCCGGCCTCGTGCTGGAGCGCGATCACCTCTCTGATCGCGTCGTCCTCGACCGCGCGCAGCCCGGCCGCATCCAGCCGACCGGCCTTGTGCTCTGCCCTGGCCGCAGTGAGTCGCGCGGGACGAAGAAGACTTCCGACGTGGTCGGCACGGAACGGCGGTGTGGCGCGGGCGGACACGTGCTCTCTCCCTTGATCCTCGAGGTGTATGTATACCCTTACATATCTGATGTCGCTCCGCTTCGCATTGCTCGCGTCGCTGTCCGCGCGCCCGCGGACCGGGTACGAGCTCCTGCAGATCTTCGACCGCTCGGTCGACTACGTCTGGCACGCCCCACACACCCAGATCTATCCAGAGCTGCGCAGGATGGAGGCGGAGGGACTGCTCGCTGCGCAGGAGCTTCCCCGCGGCCCCAAGTCGACCAAACGCGAGTACGCGCTCACGGAGGCCGGACTGCGCGAGCTGCGCCGCCAGGCCAGCACGCCGGTGGAGCCGGCGCGCGAGAAGGATCCCTATCGCCTCAAGGCGGCCTACCTCGAGTTTTCGGATCCCGCCGGAGCGATCGCCCAGTTCGAGCTGCACATCACGCATTACGAGCACTGGCTCGAAGCGTGGCGGGCCATGCGCGAGCGCCTCGTCACGCGCACGGATCCGATCCTCGCGGAGCGTCTCGCCCGCCAGCCGGCGCACCAACACGATCGCATCGTCGCCGCGAAGGTCTTCGCCTACGAGGGCATGATCGCGCGCGCGCGGATGGAGATCGCCTGGGCGCAGCGCGGGTTGGAGCTCGTCGACGCGATGGAGGATGCCGGGGCGAGCGCAGGGTCGATGGCGCGGGCCGCCTCCGGCTGACGATCCTCAGCGCGCAAGCGGCGTCGGTTGCGCCTGCGGCGTGGACGCGCGGCGGCGTGCTTCCACCGCGTCGATCTCGGCGAGCTGGGCGAGGATGTGTGCCGGCGTCGCGTCGCCGATCACCTTCTGCAGCAGCGGCGTGTGGTCGTACAACAGGTCGCGCACGGGCCGCAGAACGCGCGGCGCGCGGTGGAACATGCGCCCGGTGATGTAGGCCTGCTCGGTCACGCGACGCGTGTGCGGCTTGCGCCGATCCTCGAAGGCCTGCAGGGCGCCGCGGACCGCCGCGAGGTCGCGAACGTCGACCTGCTCGAGGTCGGCGGCGAGGAAGTAGCCGTCCTCGATCCCCATGCCGGCGCCGTACGCCGCGTAGGGCGACGTGGCGTGCGCGGCGTCGCCGACGATCGTGACCCGGCCCCGCGACCACTGCCGCAACGGCTTGCGGTCCCGGATCTCCCACCGCTGGAGGTGCTCGGGCGGCGTGTCGGCCACGAGCCCGGGCAGCGGCTCGGCGAAGCGACGCGCCCGATCCAGCGCGAACGCATGCAGGTTCTCCGTGAACGGCGTGTCCGGATCGCAGGCCTCGAGGACCCACCACTCATAGCCGTGCCGGCCCTCGTGACGGATCGCCGAGTAGCTGCCCTGCGTCGTCCGGTCGTGCATGACGACCGTGTCGTTGGGCGGCGGGCCATCGAGGAAGAGATAGCCGCCCACGAGGTGCAGGTGCTGGTGGCGGATCGGCTGCTCGCCCCAGAGCTCGCGGCGGACTTCGGAGTTCAGCCCGTCAGCGCCGACGAGGATGTCCGCCTCGACGCTCGGGCGCCCCTCGAAATGCAGGACGACCCGATCACCCTCGTCCTCGAACGACGTCAGGTGGTGATCGAGGTGGAGCACCCCTTCGGGCATCGCCGCGATCATCCGTTTGTACAGGCCCCAGCGCAGCAGCCCGATGAAGCCGCCGCCGTACTCGCGCTTGACCTCCTCGGGCAGGTTGACGATCGCGCGGACGCGCCCGTCGTTGCGGCGGAACGAGGCGTTTGCGGGTGCCCCCAGATCCGTCGTGTCGACGCCGATCAGCTCCAGGATCTTCTGCGGCGGTGGCCACAGGTTGAGGATGTTGCCGGCGGCCTTGATCTCGGGGTAGCGCTCGTACAGCGCCACCTCGAAACCGCTCTGACGGAGCGCCAGTGCGCAGGCCATCCCGGCCGGGCCCGCCCCCACGATCGCCACTCGACCTCTGCTCGTCCTGGGGTTGCTCACCGCTCCGTCCTCTCTCCCGATCGGTGTCGCAATGCAATCACGCCGTCCCATGCAAGTCAATAACTTGTCTTATAGTTAGCTTTCTGTTTGAGTCGGGCTCGTGACCGCCGCGAACAGTGCGATCAGCGAGCCGCGCCAGGCGCGCTCCCGGGCGACCTGGGCTCGCGTGCTGGACGCCGGCCTCGAACTCCTCGAGGAGGGCGGCTACGCCGCGTTGACCGTGGACGCGCTGTGCATGCGGGCCGGAACGTCGCCGCCCTCGATCTACGCGCGCGCGGGCAACAAGGAGCGGTTGCTGCTCGCCATCTACGAGCACGCCATGGAGCGCATCGGCGCCTCTGGCGTCGAGCCCGAGGACCCCATCTGGGACGACGTCCAGGGCGAGACGCTCGTCCGCCTGGCGGTCGAGCGCGTCTGCCGCGGTTGGCTGGGCAACGCCGCGCTCCTGCGCCCCATCGTGCACCGGGCCGGCCACGACCCCGAGATCTTCCGCCGCGGATCGCTGGCCAGCCGGGAGTTGGGCGCGGACTTCCGCGCGGTGCTCGCGCGGGCCGGAATCGGGGAACGGGACGCCGACGCGTGCTTCCGCCTCGTCTACGCCGCGCTCGCGCAGCGCGTGATGTACGGCGAGGGCTTCGAATCCGACGTCCCGCTGCCCGAGGAGGACTTCACCGCCATGCTTGCCGACACCGCCGTCCGCTCGCTGATCCGATGACCGAGCGCGACCCCGGCGACACGTTCCACCTGCGCGCGCCCCAGGTCACCGCCGAGGCGGGCGCCTACGCAAGAGGACAGAATCCATGAGTGAGACGACCATCCGCGCCGACCACGTCGGGAGCCTGCTGCGCCCGGCCCGCCTGATCGAGGCCCTCGAACGCGAGACGGGCTTCCGGCACGACGCGGCGCGCCCGAGCAACGCGAGCCTCGAGTTCGCCAAGGCCGACCAGGACGCCATCCCGAGGTCACCGACGAGTGCATCCGCGAGGTGGTGGCCAAGCAGGAGTCGATCGGCATCGACTCGATCACGGACGGCGAGTTCCGCCGGGTGTTCTTCATGGGGTCGCTCGACCAGGCGATCTCGGGCTTCGCCCCGAGCGAGATGACGATCGAGTTCCACAACGAGAACGAGAAGGTCGACGTCGAGGGGCGCCCGGTCGTCATCGACCGCCTCGAGATGATCGCGACGCCGGGCGCCGACGAGGCGCGCTTCGTCGCCCCGCTGACCGACAAGCCGGTGAAGGTCACCTTCCCCGCCGCCTCCTCCCAGGCGAACCCGAGCATGTTCGTCCCCGGCGTGACCGACCAGCACTACGACAACTTCATGGAGCTGGCGATGCATCTCGGCCAGCTCATGCGGGGGCAGATCGACGCGGCGATCGAGGCGGGCGCGACATCGATCCAGCTCGACTACCCGGTCTACCCCCTCCTGCTGGACCCCCAGTTCCGGGAGATGATGGGGGCCGATGCATCGCAGCAGGCGCTGGAGGGCGCGCTCATGGCCGACACGATGATCGTCCAAGGGCTGCCCGAGCACATCACCACGTCGCTGCACCTCTGTCGCGGCAACCTGCGCGGCATGTGGATGGCCGACGCGAAGCTCGACCCGATCGCCGAGCGCTTCTTCGCGCTGCCCTACGACAACTTCCTGATCGAGTGGGACGACACCAGCCGGATGGGCGACTACAGCGCGCTCAAGGGCGTGCCGGCCGGCGGCCCGACCGTCGCGATGGGGCTCGTGTCGACCAAGACTTCCGAACTCGAGGACGAGGACGAGCTCGTCCGCCACATCGAGGAGGCTGCCCAGTACGTCGACATCGGCCAGTTGGCCCTGTGCCCACAGTGCGGGTTCGCCTCCGAGGCCGGAGGGAACGACCTCACCGAGGATCAGCAATGGGCCAAGCTCGAGCTGGTGCGACGCGTGGCCGACCGGGTGTGGGGGTAGGCGCCTGCATGACCCGGGACTCGACCTCGATCGGGTCGGCGTCGGAGCCACGCGGCCGGGCCACGTTGATCTGGCCACCGGTCATGACGGCGCAGTCGCCGTAGCGCTCGACCTCGAGGTCGAACCGGCGGACCTCGAGGATCTCGATCGTGGTCGTCACGTAGTCGAGGTAGCTCTCCAGCGAGTCGCGGTTGCCGCGGGTGTGGACGTGGACGAGCCGCGGGGAGAGCAGCTCGCGGAGGGTCTCCACATCACCGGCGGCGATGGCCGCGCAGCGGCGCCGCTCCAGCTCGAGCAGGTCGTCACTCATCGGACTGGACCGCCCGGGGCGCCGGCATGGCACACGGGTAGCCGTCGAAGCGGCCGTCGGGGTCGTAGATCCCCCGCAGCTCCTCCAGGCGCGACGCGGCCTTCGCCGTCATGACCGCCATCGGCCGGACGAACAGGTTCGAGTCGTTGACCTTCCCGCCGCCCAGCGAGTGCGGCTCCACGCGGGCCAGGGCGTCGGCGTGCCAGGCGAGCATCGTCTCGTCGTCGGCTTCGTCGTCGTAGACCGCGTAGACGTGGAACGACATCTCCGACTGCAGGCCGAACGCGGCGTTCGGGTGCGCCTGCGGGACCCACGGGGCGAGCACGATGTGCGACCCGGCGGAGGGCAGCGACGCGAAGACGGCCTTGGCGTCCTCCCACAGGCCGGGCTCGGACGGCCGGACCCAGAGGTTGTCGGTCAGGTAGCGGTGGTCCGCCGGATAGAGCTGGTCGAGCACCGCGTACTGCTCCTCGATCGAGGACGGATGCGCCGGCACGTGCATCGGAGCGCGGTCCAGGCCGGGCGCCGACCCCAGCGGCGCGAGGAACTCCGCGGCCTGCTCCATGTCATCCGCGAACGCGTAGGCCGTGATCATCAGGATCGTCTCGTCGGAGCCGGGCACCGGGCTGTGCGCCGCGACGAGGACCGGGTTGACCGCCGGCGACAGGGCCGCGCTGGCCTCGGCGTACCACGGCAACAACTCGTCGTAGGCGGCCAGCGGGTGGATCTGCACGGTCGCGGCGATGACGCCCGGCAGCGGCCGGACGTCGAGATACAGGCGCGTGACCACCGCGAAGAACCCCGGGCCCGAGCCGCGCGCGGCCCACAGCACCTCAGCGTGCTCCTCGTCGGTGGCGTGGAGGGTCTCCCCATCCGCGGTGACGACGTCGACGGCGCGCAGGCTGAACGCCGCCGGGCCGACCACACGGGAGTTGAAGCCGAAGCCGCCGCCGAGCGTGAAGCCGGCGACGCCGACGGTCGGGCAGTGCCCACCGGGGAAATACAGTCCGAACTCGGCCAGGGCGGCCGTCAGCTCGTTGCCGCGGACGCCCGGCTCGATGATCGCGACCCCGGCCGCCGCGTCGACCTCGATCGCCTTGAGCTTGGACACATCGAGCAGCAGACCGCCGTCGCGCACGGCGTTGCCGCCCCAGGCGTGCCCGCCGGAGCGGACGCCTACCGCCAGGCCCTCATCGCGGGCGAGCCGGACGGCGCTCACCACGTCGTCCTGGGTGGACGCGACCACGATCACCGCAGGCAGGCGGTCGGGCTTGCGCCCGTTCCAGACGGCACCGCGTCGCGCCTCCTCGTACTCGGCGTCGCCCTGTCGCAGGACGCTGCCTTCGAACCCGGTCATCGTCTCTCTCCGTCGGCGGGAATCGGGGGCTGGACAGAGAGGGTAGCGGACACTATCGTTCTAGTCCATGGAACGAGCACTGATCGTCGGCGGCGGCCCCGCGGGAATGACCGCCGCCATCGCCCTTGCGCGGGCGGGCGTCGCCTGTTCAATCGTTGAACTCGAGACCGACTGGCGCCCGGCGGGTGTCGGCATCGGGCTGCAGAGCCCGCCGCTGCGGGCCACCAAGGCGCTCGGGCTGTTCGACGAGATCATCCGCGTGGCCCGCCCCCACCACGAGATCGCGATCCGGACGGCCGATGATCAGCCGATCGGCCTGATGCCCCAGATCAACGTCAACGACCCCGACGATCCCCCGTTCGTCAACATGAGCCGCATCGCGCTGCACGAGCTGCTCGCGAGTGCGGTGGCCGACCACGACATCGAGGTGCGGCTCGCCACCACCGTCGACGCGCTCGACCAGACCGCGCACGGCGTGCATGTGACGCTCAGCGACGGCAGCGTGGAGGACGTCGATCTCCTCATCGGCGCCGACGGCTTGCACTCGAAGGTCCGCGCGATGACTTTGCCCGAGGCGCCGACGCCGGAGCTGGCGGGTCAGGTCATCTGGCGCATGGCCGCGAAGGCGCCGGAGGGCCTGGACGTGTACACGATCATGATCGCCGGCCCGCATCGAATCGGCCTGGTGCCGCTGCCGGGCGACGACCTCTACCTGTGGATGCTCGACGGCACCCTCCCACCCGAGCGGCCGCCGCGTGAGGAGCTGCTCGGCCTCTTCCAGGAACGGATGAGCGCGTACGCCGGGTTCGCGCCCGCCGTCGCCGCCCAGGCCACCGACCCCGGCCAGCTCGACTACCGCGCCCTGCACTGGCTGCTCGTCCCGCCCCCCTGGCACTCCGGCCGCGTGATCCTCATCGGCGACGCGGTGCACACGACCACGCCCCACATGGCCTTTGGGGCGGGGCTGGCGATCGAGGACGCCGTCGTGCTGGGCGAGCTCGTCGCGCAGGACGTCGCGCCGGCCGAGATCGGCGGACACCTCGCGGCGCGCCGGTACGAGCGCTGCCGGGTCGTGGTCGAGGGTTCGCTGCAGCTCTCGCGCTGGGAGCAGGACCCGGGGCCCCCCAACCCCGGAGCGCCGGCGCTCATCGGCCAGGCGATGGCCAGGCTCGCCGGACCCATCTGATGGGCGCCCCGCCCGTTCAGCCGCCCAGGCAGGCGCGGTCGCGGGTCACCTGGGACCGAGTCGTGGATACCGGGGTGGCGATCATCGAGGAATCCGGTTACGAGGGCCTGACGATCGCTGCGCTGTGCGACCGGGCGGGGGTCACGCCCCCTGCGGTCTACCGGCGTGCCCCCGACAAGCGCACCCTCGAGATGGCCATCTACGAACGCGCGCTCGAGCGACTCGAGGCCGATTCGACACTCGAGGAGGCGTCAGGGGTGCGCGAGGCGGTGGAGGCTTTGGCGGGGACGTTCATCCGCAACGCGCGGCTCCTGCGGGCCATCATCCACCGCTCCGCCGTCGAGCCCGAGATCTTCATGCGCGGTTCGGAGTCGAGCACCGAGCTCGGCCGCCAGTTCCGCGCCGCCGTCGGGGGCGACGAGCGAGCCGCGGACGCATGCTTTCGCGTGGTGCTGGCGACCCTGACCCAGCGCGTGGTGTTCGGTCCCGGCTTCGAGTCCATGATCTCGCAGACCCCGGAGCAGCTGGTGGACGTTCTCACCGAGATGGTCGAGGCCTACCTGGGGCGTCGCTGAGCGTCAGCTCGAGCCCTCGTCCAGCAACGCGGGCCAGCAGACCGTCGGGGCGAGGGGCGCGACAACGCCCGTGATTCGTCCGTGACGGTGTGGGGGACCGTTGCGCGCACGCGAGGGCGAAGTTCCTGGAAATCGGCCGGTTGCAACTGGCGAGCGCGTCGGCTTCACGCTGACCCGTGGCCGCACCCTGACGAAGCGGGTTCCGACCGCGTCAGGTCAGAACCCGCTCCGTTCCAGGCACTTCCAAGCGGAGGGGGAGAGATTCGAACTCTCGGTAGAGGGGTTACCCCTACAACGGTTTTCGAGACCGCCCCGTTCAACCACTCCGGCACCCCTCCAGGGCTCGATAACGGTAGCGGGTCGAAAGGCGGGCTTGTCGTGCAGGCTCAGGAGGGCTCGCCGGCGCCCTCGGGCGCGTCGATCCGGCGTGTCGTGACCTGGCCGGGCGCGCGGTCGATGACGCCGAGGTGCTCGAGCAGCTCGCGGTCGGAGATGTACATCGTGACCTTCGCGATCCGCTCGTCGCGCACCTCGAAGAGGGCGACCACGGGCATCCCGTCGAGCGTGGCCTCGGCGAGGATGCGCCCATCGCCGAGCATCCCGGTGGAGAACGCGGTGATCGGCGAACGGTCCGGCCCGGCGTCGGCAAGCCAGCGGTCGACCCCGTCGAGGCCGGTGTACAGCCGCTCGCCGTGCCCCGCGCGCGGCCGGATCTCGATGTCCGGATGCGCCAGCGCGCGAAGCTCCGCATCGCGACGCGTGTAGTACGCGTCGATCCAGTGCTGGATCAGCTGGAGATGACTCTCGGACATGCCTCGGCGGCCGCGCCGCCGCGACACGATCGTGCCAGATCGCGCGCGCTCCGGTACGGCGTCCCGGTCGAGATCGCCCCGTTCAACCACGCACGTGCACGCCACGCGCGGCGCGTGCTGCGCTTTCCCGGCGGTACCTGATGTACTGAGGGAGATGAAGGGCGCCCGTGGCATGCGGCGGTGGCGGTGGTCCGGTGCACTGGCGGTCGCGGTCGTCGCCGCGATCGGATCCGGCGCGACGCCCGCCGGAGCGGCGGGCGCCGGCGGCTGCACGGCGGCTGTCGCGGGCGGCCGCGTGTCCGGCCACGCCGAGCGAGGTGTCTGCGCGTTCGCCGGGATTCCCTATGCCGCGCCGCCCGTCGGCGCGCTGCGGTTCCGCCCTCCGGCTCCGGCTCGCCGCTGGCACGGCGTTCTGCACGCGACGAAGACCCGGGCAGTCTGCCCGCAGGACCGCGACCCGCTCGAGGAGTACCCGACGCATGCCAGGCGGTTCACCGACGAGAACTGCCTGTTCCTGAACGTGTGGACGCCGCGCCCCGACGGGCGGCGCCGGCCGGTGCTGGTCTTCATCCCCGGCGGCGCGTTCATCGTCGGCTCGGCCAGTGAGCCGATCTACGACGGGTCGCGCCTGGCCGCCCGCGGCGACGCCGTCGTCGTGAGCCTGAACTACCGGCTGGGGATGCTCGGCTGGCTCGAGCTCGGCGGGCTCGATCCCGCCTACCGCGGCTCGGGCGACAACGGCCTGCGCGACCAGATCGCTGCGCTGCGCTGGGTCCAGCGCAACATCCGCGCGCTCGGCGGCGACCCGCGCGACGTCACGGTCTTCGGCGAATCGGCGGGCGCGATCTCCGTCAGCGCGCTGCTCGCGACCACCCGGCCCGAGCGGCTGTTCCGCCGCGCGATCCTCGAGAGCGGCAGCGGCTACCTCGTGCACACCGCGGCCTACCAGCGCCTCGTAGCCCAACGCCACTTCGCAGCCGGGTCGATCCACAGCGTGGCTCAGCTCCGCGCCCTGAGCACGAGCCGGCTGCTCGACCTGCAGGCGAAGGTGACGAACGCCGCGCCGCTCTTCTCCGGCGACACGTACTTCGCACCCTACGTCGACGGGAGCCTGCTTCCGGGCGCGGTCGTCCCGCGGATCGCAGCCGGCAGTGCGCGTCACGTCCGCGTGCTCTCGGGCACCAACGAGAACGAGACGGGCTACTGGGGGCTCTACGACCCCGGGCTGCTCGAGGTCGCGCCCGCGGCCAACCCGTTCTTCCCCACGGCGCTGAGCGCGCAGCGCGACGCGATGACCGCCGCCTACCGCGCCGCCCGCCCCGGCGCGACGGACGGCGCGGTGACGCACGCGATGCTCACCGACCAGCTCTTCCGCGTGCCGCAGATCCGCCTCGCCGAGACACAGGCCCGCTGGCAGCCGAGCTGGATGTACCTGTTCCGCTGGCACGTGCCGTTCGCGCCCGGCGCGCCCGCGGCACAGAACCTCGGCGCGATCCATGGGATCGAGCTTGGGTTCGTGTTCGGCAACCTCGACCTGAGCACCGTCCCGCGCAGCGCCACCCACGATCCGGCGCAGCTCGCGGAGCGCCGTCTGCTGTCCGACCGGATCATGGATGCGTGGCTGTCGTTCGCGCGCACCGGCGACCCGAACACCGCGCGCGGGCAGGGCGTTCCCGCCTGGCCCGCCTACACCACCGCTGCACGCGCGACGATGGCCTGGGACGCGAACCCGGCGGTGCTCGACGCCCCCGCGGACGCCGAGCGGGCGCTGTGGGATGGGGAGCCGTTCACGACGTGGGACTTCACGCCGTAGGCGCGGCGTGCGGTCCTCAGGCGGGCCACCCCGGGCGCGCATGGGCGTGGGCGTATCCGCCGCGCGATACTGCGCGCCATGGCAGACCCCGCTGAGCCCGAGCTGGCGATGGACGAGCGGATGACGCGGATCTGCGCCGAGCTCGCCGCGCTCGAGCCGCTGTTCCACCACCCCGAGGTGGGCGCCGGCCGGGAGGCGCTCGAGCAGCTGACGAGCGAGGACTTCTGGGAGGTCGGCGCCTCGGGGCGGCGGATGAGCCGCGAGTTCGTGCTCGGGGTGCTGCTCGCGCGCGGTGTCGAGGCCGCGGCCGCCGACTGGGCGTGGAGCGGCTTCCACTGCCGTGAGCTGGCGCCCGGCACGATGCTCCTGACGTACGACCTCGACCAGGCCGGGCGCGTGTCGCGCCGAACGACGATCTGGCGCCGCGACGGCGAGCGCTGGCGCGCCGCCTTCCATCAGGGCACGCTGATCCAGCCGCTGGAGGCCGATGGGTAGCCTGCGGGCATGAGCGAGTCGGCAGACGACCAGCTCTTCGGCGACGAACACGTCCGCGTCTATCGCGAGACGAACGGCGCCCGCGGCTACCACTGGCGCGGCGGCCGGATCCTGCTGCTGACGACGACCGGCCGCAGCTCCGGCGAGCCGCGCACCTCGGCGCTGCTGCACCGCGTCGACTCAGGTCGCTGGATCCTCGTCGCCTCGAGGGGCGGCGCGCCCGATCACCCGAGCTGGTTCAAGAACCTCGAGGCGAATCCCGACGCGACGGTCGAGGTGCTCGCCGACGAGATCCCGGTGCGCGCGTCGGTCGCCGGGGGCGAGGAGCGCGCGCGGCTGTGGGATCTCATGAACGAGGAGTGGCCGAGCTACGCCGAGTACCAGACGCGCACCGATCGCGAGATCCCCGTCGTCATCCTCGAGCGCCGCTGACGCGCGCTCAGAGGTTCACCACCGTCCCCAGGCACGGCAGCCGCAGCAGGTGCGAGGCGCCGATGATGCGCTCGACACCGTCGGCCGCCGAGCAGGGCCCGGTCACCATCTCGCGCGCGATCGCCGCGACCACGACGGGCGCCGAGAACGAGGTGCCGCTCCACTGCGCCCAGCCGGTGAAGGCGTCGACGTCGGTGGCGTTGATCCGCGGGAACGCCCCGTCGAAGGACGCGAAGAACGCGCTGACGAGGTCGACGCCCGGTGCGCAGGCGTCGACCCAGTCGCCGTAGTTCGTCCACTCCGGCGGCCCGTCGGGCCCGATCGCGCCGACCGCGGTCACGTTGTCGTAGGCGCCGGGATACTGGGGCGTGCAGACGCCGTCGTTCCCGGCCGACGCGACGAGCACGACGCCCGCGAGGTGGGCCGCCGCGATCGACGTCCGCAGGGCCTGTGCGTTGTCCCAGACGGGGCCGCCGAAGGACATCGAGATGATGTCCGGCGGCCCTCCGGGGTCGCCCACCGCGGCGTCGATCGCGTCGCAGATGTCCAGCTCGCGCCCGTCGCCGAGCGGCGAGACGACGTGCTCGACGCGGATCGTGCAGCCCGGAGCGAGCTGCTCGATGATGCCCGCGATGAACGTCCCGTGACCCGCCACCGGATCGAGGTAGTCGTCGGGTCCGAAAACCTGCCCCGTCACCGAGGTGATCGCCACGTCGGGCGCGTCGGACGGCCCGGAGATCCGGTCGGGGTGGGCGGCGTCGAGCAACAGCGCCGGCCGCTGCCCGTCGGCGTTGACGCCGCCCGCCTCGTCGCCGCCGGCCAGCCCCGTGTCGAGCACGACGATCCGCGGATGGCGGCCGGGGCCGGCGCACGCGCGCACCGGCAGTGCGCGGGCGCTCATCGGCGCCGCTGAGCTCGTCGGAGCGTCGTGGCTGCGCCACGGGTGCGAGCGCCACGGGGTCGACTGGACGGCGTGCGAGCGCCACGGGTCGGCGGCGACGGCGTGCGAGCGCCACGGGTCGGCGCCGGGGCCGTAGCGCTCCCACGGGTGCGGCAGGCCCGCGCACGGGTCGCACGGGTGGGCGAAGAAGACGTGCTCGGGCTGCGCCTCCAGCCCCTCGGCGCGCAGCAACTCGACGAGCCCGAGCGGATCCGCCACGTCGTCGATCGCGCTGAAGCGCGTCTCGCCCCCGGCCTCGTCGCCGTCGGAGCGGCGCAGGACCTCGAGCGCGCGCAGGCGTGCGGGCCCGCGCACGAGCACGCGGCCGGGAACATAGGCGAAGCCGCCGCCCTGGCGCGAGATGGCGATGCGGTCGGCCCACGCTGGGCGTACGGGCGGTTTGTCGGGCGTCATCGGACTGCCTCCTGGTCTGTGGACTCGGACTCCCCTTCGGCCGCGCGCAGCACGAGGGCGGCGCGGTCACGGGCGGCGTCGGGGTGCAGGGCGCGGCCCTCGGCGAGCGCCTGCTCGAAGGCGGCGTCGCCGAGGTCGCGCCGCGCACCCTCCATCAGCTCGTCGCGCACCTCGGCATCCTCGGCGTAGAGCGCGAACGCGGCGCGCGCGAGCACGTCGTCGGCCGCGGCCTGCAGGGCGACCGCCTCGGCCGGCGCGCCGCGCGCGGCGACGAGCCGCGCGGCGATCATCATCGAGAAGCCGATCAGGACCGGCCGGCCCTGCTCACGGGCGAGCTCGAGGCTCGCGACCTGGTGGCGCGCGGCGGCCGGCTCGTCCCCGAGGCGCAGGTAGGTCTCCGCGAGGTTCCCGTGCGTCGTCGCGAGGAACGTCGGCAGTCCCGCGTCGCGAGCGACGGCGAGCTCGCGCTCGAACGCGTCGGCGGCGCCCTCGAGGTCGCCCTGCGCGCCGAGCGCGATCCCGAGCGCGTTCAGCAGGCGCGTCTGCCCGCGCCCCGAGTGCGGCTCGCCGAGCGCGCGCTCGGCCAGCGAGGCGGCCTCGGCGAGGTCGCCGCGGCGCTGGGCGATCTCGCAGCGGGTGTGCACGAGCCCCGCGTCGTCCCACTCCGGCACGCCGGTCGCCTGGGCCATCGCGGCGGCGTCGTCGGCGAGCGCGGTCGCCGCGTCGAGCTCGCCGACGCACAGGTGGAGGTCCGCCAGTCGCGTCAGCAGGCCGACGCGGGACGGCCCGGGGGCGCGGAAGCGTGCCGCCCAGCGCGTCGTCTCCTCGATGCCCGTGCGGAACGCGTCGGTGAGGTCGTGGTAGGCAGCGATCGACCAGGCGAGCGCCTGCGCGGACGCCTCGTCGCCGCCGCTGGCGATCGCCTCGCGCAGGTTGTTCAGCTCCGCGCCGACGGCGCCCACCCAGGCCGGGTCGTTGACGTGCGCGGGGCCCAGGCGCTCGAGGTAGGCGCGTGTGAGGCGGGTGAGCGCCGCCGCGCGCTCTGCGCCGCTCGCGTCCTGGGCGACGTGCGCGCGGACGGTCGCCAGCAGGCGGTAGCGCGTCGCGCCCGCGGCGGCGTCGCTGGTCACGAGCGAGGCGTCGACGAGCGACCAGACGAGCTCCGGGACCTCGTCGGGGGCGATGTCGTCGTCCGCGCACGCGACCTCGGCGAGCTCGAGGTCGAAGCCGTCGGGGAGCACGCTCAGCCGGCGCAGCGCGGTGCGCTCATCCGTGCCGAGCAGGTCGCAGCTCCAGTCGAGCAGGCGCTCGATCGTGCGCTGGCGCTCGGGCAGCGCGGGGTCGCGGCTGCGCAGGACCGATGGCGAGCGGCGCAGGCGCTCGAGGATCTCTCCCGGGGCGAGCACCGTCGTCCGCGCGGCGGCGAGCTCGATCGCCAGCGGCAGGCCGTCGAGCTCGGCGCACAGCTCGCCGACGGCGCCGGGCTCGACATCCGGGTCGTGCATCGCCCGCTCGCGGAACAGGCGCGCGGCCGGGGCATCGGGCCCCGTGGTCGCCAGCGGCGCGAGCCGGTGCACGTGCTCACCGCGCAGCCCGAGCGGGACGCGGCTGGTCGCCAGCACGCCCGTCCGCGGGCACGCCGCGAGCAGCTCGGCGGCGCGCGCCGCCGCAGCCGCGGCGAGGTGCTCGCAGTTGTCGAGCACGATCAGCGCCTCGCGCTCGGCGAGGTGCGCGCAGACCTCCGCCCACGGGTCGACGCCTGCGACGGCGGCCGCGCCGACGGTCTCGGCGATCGTCGCCGGCACGACCTCCGGCTCGGTCACGGGCGCGAGGTCGACGAGCCAGACGCCGTCGTCCCAGTCGCCCGCCGCCGCGAGCGCCGCCTCGATCGCCAGGCGCGTCTTGCCGACGCCGCCGGGCCCGCAGATCGTCGTCACGGTCCCCGGGCGGGCCAGCTCGAGCACGCGCGTGAGGTCCGCGTCGCGCCCGACGAGCGACGTCGAGGGCCGGACGAGGTTGTGCCCGTCGGCTGGCCGCACGCGCGGCGGCAGGTCGGCGGCGGCCCCCGGCACGCTCGCGCGGTACAGCTCGGCGGGGTCCTCGAAGTCGCGCACGCGAAAGCGCCCGAGGCGCTCGACGTGCACGGCGGCCGGAGCGTCGCCCAGGCGCTCGGCGACCGCGCCGGTCAGCAGCACCTGCCCGCCGTGGGCCGCCGAGACGACGCGCGCGGCCTGATGCACCGCGAGCGCCGCGTAGTCGCCGTGGCGCGGCTGGGCGTAGCCCGCGTGCAGGCCGATCCGCACGCGCAGGTCGACGCCGCTCGGGCCACGGCGCCGCCGCGATCCGGCGCTGTGCCTCGACGGCGGCGGCGAGCGCGTCGCCGGCGCCGGAGAACGCGACGAGGAACGAGTCGCCCTCCGTCCCCACGACGTGGCCGTCGTGCGCGTCCCACACCTCCTCCAGCACGTCGCGGTGCAGATCCAGAACCGCCGGATAGCCGGGGCCGAGGGTCCGCAGCAGCCGCGTCGACCCCTCGATGTCGGTGAACAGGAAGGTCACGACTCCCGCAGGAAGATCCCGCGTGACGGCCATGGTGCCGAGCGTCCCACACGCCGCCGCGCGCGTACAGTGCACGGGCGCCTGCACGGCGAGCCGCGATGCACGACTTGTCGGTACGTTTGGTCGCGGAGCATCCGAGGAGAACGCATGCAGAGCGAGGGTCTGGACCCGATGACGGCGGCGGCGCCATGAGCGCGCTGGGCGACCTCGCGGGCATCGGGTTGCGGCTGGGCGAGGTGACGCTGAGGCCCGTCGCCGGCGTCGCTGCGGCCGGGGTCGAGATCGGTCGCGGCGTCGAGCGCCGTGCGCGGACGGCGATCACCGACGCCGCCGGGCAGGTGACGCTCGCCGCGCTCGACGCGCTGCTCGAGTCCCGCGTCGGCGACGAGGCGGTCCAGCGCGTGCTCGCCAGCCCGCTGCTCGAGCGCGCGGTCGACACCGCGCTCAGCGGGCCGCTCGTCGACACGCTCGCGCGCGAGGTCGCGCGTCACGCCGTGGTCGATCGCGTCGCCACCGGGCTGCTCGACGCGGGCGCGCTCGACCCGCTGCTGGAGGGCGACACGCTGGAGCGCGTCGTCGACCGCCTCCAGGCGGCGGGCGTTCCCGCGCGCCTGACCGATCGGGTGCTGGCCGACGGGGTCGCCGAGCAGATCGCGGTGCGCGTGCTGGAGGGCCCCGAGCTCGAGCGCCTCGTCGATCTCACCGTCGAGAGCGAGCAGGTGCAGAGCGCCGTCGCACGCGCGATCGACAGCCCCGGCACCGAGCAGCTCGTCGCACGCGCCGTCGACAGCCCGGGGATGGAGCGGATCGTCAGCGGCGCCGTCGACAGCCCCGGCATGGAGCGGCTCGTCGCCGGGGCGGTCGACGGGCCCGGCGTCGAGCGGCTGATCCAGCGCGTCATGGAGAGCCGGATCCTCGACGAGACGGTGTCGCGGCTGCTGCAGAGCGAGGAGCTCTGGCTGCTCGTGGAGGAGATCGCCCAGAGCCCGGCGGTCAGCGACGCGATCACGCAGCAGAGCCTCGGCTTCGCCGATCAGGTCGGCGACGGCGTGCGCGGTCGCACGCGCAATGCGGACGCGTGGATGGATCGCACGGCGCGACGGCTGGTGCGCCGGCGCAAGGGCGGCGGCGACGTGCCGGTCCAGCCGGCCGGGGATTCCGGGTCGTGAGCGACGAGGCCTCGCACGACGGCGACGCGCCGGCGCCGGAGACGGAGAACGAGGTCGAGTTCGGCACGTTCGTCCACGCCGAGGCGCGCGCCCAGGCGGCGGCGGCGCGCCGCGCGCGTGGCGCCGAGGCGGTCACGCCCAGCGAGACGCGCTACATCGGGATGGCGACGCGCGCGATCGCCTTCGTCCTCGACATCACGATCATCAACGTCGTCGCCCTCGTCGCCGGCGGGGCGGTGGCGCTGGTGATGTCGACGCTGCACTTCCCGTCGACACTGCGGGACGTCGTGACGGTGATCATGGGCTTCCTCTACATCGTCTGGATCCTCTCGTACTTCGTCGTCTTCTGGTCCTCGACCGGGCAGACGCCCGGCAACCGGCTGCTCCAGATCCGCGTCGTCGACGCCCAGGCCCACGGGGCGATCGGCCCGCGGCGCTCGGCGGTGCGGCTGCTCGCGCTCTTCGCCGGGGTGCTGGCACTCGGTCTCGGGGAGTGGATCGCGCTGCTCGACGACCGCTCGCGCACCTTCCAGGACCGGGTCGCGCGGACGCTCGTCATCGACGCGCCGGTCTACACCGCCAGCGACAAGCGCCGCATGGCCCAGCAGGCGGCGCTCGTCGAGGAGGCCCAGGTGCAGGAGGGCGCGGCGCGGCGCTGATCTGCGCCGCGGCTTTGCTGCCCGTTTGCTGCACCTTTGCACCGCCGCTCATAGCGTCGCCGCGCCGCCGGGGACAGCAGCCCGGGGCATCAACGACGCCGGCCCGCTGCGGGCCGGAGAAGGAGCACGCCCATGCACCACGTCGCCAGGCGCCCCATCGCGCTCACGGCAGCCGCCCTGTCGATCGGCGCCCTCGCCGTCTCCGGATGCGGGGGCAGTTCGTCAGCGGCAACGCCCGCGGCCGCCGCCGCGACGAGCACCCCCACCGCTGCCACGACGCCGCCGGCCGCCACAGGTTCCGGTGCCACCGTCACCTCGTCCCTCACGGAGTTCAAGATCGCCTCCACGCCGGCGTCCATCCCGGCGGGCCGGGTGACCTTCAAGGTCTCCAACGACGGCAAGGTCAAGCATCAGTTCACGATCATCCGCACCGACAAGCCGGCGGCGACCGTCCTGTCGGCGCACAACCCGAACGACGACATCGCCGGCGCCCGCGCCGAGATCGCCTCGCTCGCGCCAGGGGCCACGAAGACCCTCGTGGTCAAGAACCTGAAGGCGGGCCACTACGCGATCGTCTGCGCACTCCCGGGCCACTACCAGGCCGGGATGCACGAGGACTTCACGGTCCAGTAGCCGGATCGTCGCGGGCCGCGGCGGCGAGCGCCGCCGCGGCCGTGATGCCCAGCCGCCGGACCGGCTGCGCAGCGCCGCGATGTTGGCGACGTAGTGCCGGGTCTCGGGCAGCAGCCCGATCCGGTGGACCGACTCCAGGCCCTGGTAGTAGCCCGATCGCCGTGCGGGCGGCATCTTGCGCGTCAGCGCCGCGCGGCGAAGAACTCGCGCAGGATCGCGCTGCAGTCGTCGGCGAGGACTCCCGCATCGACGCGCGGGCGGTGGTTCAGGCGCGGGTCCGCCAGGACGTCGAGGACGCTGCCGGCGGCGCCCGCCTTGGGGTCGGGCGTCCCGTAGACCACGCGCGGGATCCGTGAGAGCACGATCGCCCCGGCGCACATCGCGCACGGCTCGAGCGTCACGTACAGCGTGCTGTCCAGGACGCGCCACGAGCCCAGGGCGGCCGCGGCGGCGCGCAGCGCGGTGATCTCGGCATGCGCGGTGGGGTCGGCGCGCTCCTCACGCTCGTTGTGCCCGCGGCCGATCACACGGCCGCGATGGACGACGACCGCGCCGATCGGGACGTCGCCGTGGGCCTCGGCGGCTCGGGCCTCGTCCAGGGCCTCGCGCATCCAACGCTCGTCGTCGAGCTGTGTAGCGAGCTCCATGGTGCTGCCATCATGGCTGATCACGCGGAACTTCCGCGACCGTCCGGTGTTCTGAGAGTTGGTCAGGTCGCACCACGCGCGTGCCGATGAAAACCCTTCATGCCCCACCGAACACGCCACTTCCTCACCGTGCTCCTGGCCGCTGCTCTGCTCGCGGCGGTGCTTCCGGGCGCGGCGAGCGCGCTGGACACCGTTCCCGGGCAGGTCGTCGTCAAGTTCGATCCGGGCTCCACGGCGCAGACCGCGCAGGTCGCCGACGGCCGTCCCACGGTGCTCAAGGTGCGCGACGTGCGGTCCGCGCTGCGCGGCCTGCGCTCCCGCAGTGACGTCGCCTATGCCGTCCCGAACGTCAGGGCGCACGCCGCCGACGTCACGCCCACCACGCCCGGGTTCATCCCCGACGACGAGGGTCGCGGCGGCGCGGGCGGCTGGCAGAGCGTCCAGTGGGACTTCAACGGGCCGTTCGGCGTCGGCGCCCCGCAGGCCTGGCAGAACGCGATCAACGCGGGGGTTCCCGGTGGCAAGGGCGTCGTCATCGCCGTCCTGGACACGGGCGTCGCCTACGCAAAGCGCCCGCCCTACGCGATGTCGCCGGACTTCCAGTCAGGGCAGTTCGTGCGCGGCTGGGACTTCGTGGATCGCGATCCCTACCCCTTCGACCGCAACGGCCACGGCACGCACGTCGCCGGGACGCTCGCCGAGGCGACGAACAACCACGTCGGCCTCACCGGCCTGGCGTACGGCGCGCGGCTCATGCCGGTGCGCGTGCTCGACAGTGCGGGCGAGGGCAACGCGACCGACATCGCCGCCGGCGTGCGCTTCGCCACGCGCCGCGGGGCGAAGCTCATCAACCTGAGCCTCGAGTTCGACCAGAACGTCACCGCCGGGGACATCCCGCAGCTGCTGGACGCTCTGCGCTACGCGCGCAGCCGCGGCGTGCTCGTCGTCGCCGCCTCCGGCAACGAGGGCCGCGCGCGGGTCGCCTACCCGGCCCGCGCGAGCTCCGTGCTGTCGGTCGGCGCCACCACCGAGCACGGCTGCCTGGCCGAGTTCTCCAACGGCGGCAACGGCCTGGGCCTGGTCGCGCCCGGCGGCGGAGCCGACGCGCCGCTCGACGGCGATGCCAACTGCCAGCCGGACGGCAAGCCCGGCCGCAACATCTCCCAGGTCACGCTGCTCGGCAGGGCGCCGACGCGCTTCGGCATCCCCGGCAGCTATGAGGGCACCTCGATGGCCGTCCCGCACGTCACGGCGACCGCGGCGCTCGTGATCGCCACCGGCACTGCGGGCCCGGACCCGACGCCGGCTGCGATCGAGCATCGGCTCGAGAGCACCGCCCGCGACCTCGGCAAGCCCGGCTACGACCAGAGCTACGGCTGGGGGCTGGTCGACGCCGCGGCTGCGACGACACCGCTCGCGGCGACCGGCGGCGCGACGGGTGGGGCTGCCTCCAAGTAACGTCGACGACTCGATCCCGGCTTGTCCGGGTCGAGTCGCGCGAAACAGGTTCTCACCCGTCCCGCCAGGGCGCCGGGCTACGCGGTCCGGGTCGAGTCGCGCGAAACAGGTTCTCACCCGTCCCGCCAGGGCGCCGGGCTACGCGGTCCGGGTCGAGTCGCGCGAAACAGGTTCTCACCCGTCCCGCCAGGGCGCCGGGCTACGCGGTCCGGGTCGAGTCGCGCGAAACAGGTTCTCACCCGTCCCGCCAGGGCGCCGGGCTACGCGGTCCGGGTCGAGTCGCGCGAAACAGGTTCTCACCCGTCCCGCCAGGGCGCCGGGCTACGTGGTCCGGATGATCAGCACCGAGCACGGAGCGTGGTGGCTGACCTTGTTCGGGACGGAGCCGAGCAGGAAGCGCTTGGCGCCCGTCATCCCCTTGTTGCCGACGATGATCAGCTCCGCGTGGGTCTCCTCGGCGACGTCGAGGATCGCATCGGCGGGGTCGCCCTGGCGATAGTGGGTGGCGACGGGGACGCCGGCCTCGGCGGCCAGCTCGGCCGCGGCGCTGAGGGTCGCCTCGACGTCCTCGCGCGGGTGGATCGACCATTGCACGTCCGGGGGCGCCTGCTGGGCCTCATTGCGCAGGCGCGTCCGCGGGACCGGCTCGTAGGCGCTGACGAGCTGGAGCTTGGCGCCGACGCGCGCCGCGAGCTCGATGGCCTGACGCACCGCCTCGTCCGCCGTCTCAGAGCCATCCGTGCCGACGACGATCGAACCGAACATTGCCGGGATGGTATCCGGCGCTCGGCGGGTCGAGAACGGTTCGCGCGCCTCGACTCTCGGACGGGCACCGTGAGCAGGTCCCGCGCCATGCCCGCGCCCGCCCAACCCGGCGCCGCAGCATTGACCTCGGCCATGACGCCGTGAGACGGTCGCCTGGCCGACAGGAGCAACGAAGAGGAGATGTGATGGCTGGGACACACGAAGACGCCCTGCTCATCGTCGAACTCGCGAAATGGGGCGCGATGATCGGGCTGCCGGAGGCGACCAGGGCGATCTACGCGGATGACTTCGATCCGGACAGCGCAGACTCGCTCGACGAAGCGGTCCAGGTATCGCTGTTCTTCAACGAGACCGTTGGGACCCTCGTGAAGAACGACCTGCTCGATCGCGATCTCGTCTACGACTGGCTCTGGGTGAGGGGCGCCTGGGAACGGGTTGGACCGGCCGCCAGACGCGCCCGCGAGAAGTCCGGCGTTGCCGCATTCGCCGAGAACTTCGAGGCACTGGCGGAGGGGCAGGGCTACTAGGCCAGCTTCACCACTGCGACGACCATCCCGATCAGCACGACCACGACGATCGCTGCCTGCGTCCAGATCCAGAAGGGGGACATCCACCACAGCGTAGTCCGGCGTTCTGATTACCATCGCCCGGCGATGGCCTCCGAGAGCCCGCTTCCGCCGGGCCCGCCGCCGCGTGACCCGACCGCTCCGGCGCGGCTGCTCGACGCCGCGGCCGAGGTCAGCCAGCGCGCGGACCGGGCGCAGCGTCAGCTCGACGAGCTCGAGCGCGCGCTCGACCGGCTGTTCGCCGCTATTGGTGCAGCTTCCGGTTGATCTCGTCGATCACGCGGCTGAAATCCGCACTCGTCGTCGAGGTCTCCTGGGAGAGCCTCGCCGCGGCCTTCGCACGGGTGGCGGCGTCTGCGTGGGTCAGCCCCTTCTCGGCTGCCGCGATCGCGCTGCCGTAGCGCGCGATCGTCGCGGCGAGCTGGGCGTGCAGGTCCTTGACCTTGCCCGGCGGCGCGATCGCTCGCAGGTCGGCGACGGTCCCGTCGATCGCCTTCTTGAAGCTCTCGAGCGTCGCGCGGTCCTGCGCCGCGGTGCTCGTGGCGGTGATCTGTCCGGAGAGCCGCTCGAACGTCGCGGCGAACTCGGACTGGACCTTGTTGACCTGGTCGACGTAGGCGTTGTTCGTCTTCGTGTCACCGCCGCCGCAGCCCGCGAGCAGCACGGCGGCGAGCAGGAGCAGAACCAGCCCGCCGGCGAGGCCCGCGCGCCGCTGGGATCTAGCCAAAGAACACCTCTGCGGTCGCGTACAGCTGGGGGTCGAGCAGCTTCGGCTCCGCCAGCGCGTCGGCGAGCGGCACGGTGAGAACCTCCGTGCCGCGCAGCGAGACCATGCGCCCGGTCTCGCCGCGGCTGATCGCATCGGCGGCCTCGACGCCGTAGCGGGTCGCGAGCACGCGGTCGAAGGCCGTCGGCGTCCCGCCGCGCTGGATGTGGCCGAGCACCACCATGCGTGTCTCATACCCCGTCCGCACCTCGATCTCCTGCTCCAGCCAGGCGGCGATGCCGCCCAGGCGGGGGTGCCCGAACTCGTCGAGGTCGTCGGCGCGGGTGGAGATCGAGCCCTCCTTCGGGACGGCGCCCTCGCTCGCGACGACGATCGAGAACGAGCGCCCGCGCGCATGGCGCGCGCGCAGGTGCTCGCAGACATCGTCGAGCTCGAATGGCCGCTCGGGGACGAGGATCGCATCCGCACCGCCGGCCATGCCCGACTGGCAGGCGATCCAGCCGGCGTGGCGGCCCATGACCTCGACGACCAGCACGCGGTTGTGCGACTCGGCCGTCGTGTGCAGGCGGTCGATCGCGTCGGTGGCGACCTGCACGGCCGTGTCGAAGCCGAACGTGTAGTCGGTTCCGTTGAGGTCGTTGTCGATCGTCTTCGGGACGCCGACGACCGTCATGCCGTCGGCTGCCAGCCGCCCGGCGACACCGAGGGTGTCCTCCCCGCCGATCGGGATCAGCGCGTCGAGGCCGAGCTTCTCCATCGACGCGCGCACGATCGCGGTGCCGTCCGCGCCGTCCTTGTAGGGGTTCGTCCGCGAGGTGCCGAGGATCGTCCCGCCACGGGGCAGCAGCCCGGAGGTCGCATCGATCGTCAGCGGCACCGTCGTCCCTTCGACGACGCCGGCCCAGCCGTAGCGGAACCCGAGGAACTCATGGCCGTAGGCCTTCACGCCCCGGCGGACGACGGCCCGGATCACCGCGTTGAGCCCCGGGCAGTCGCCGCCCCCGGTGAGGATTCCGATGCGCATGAGCGGCATGCTCTCACGCCGCGCAAGCGGGGCTCGGTGCCGCGCGCTGCTGTAGCGTCGCGCCTCATGCGCATCCCGGTCCTCGCGGCGCTTCTCGCGGTCCTCGCGCTCGCGGCGCTGAGCGCCCCCGCCCTGGCCGCGACGCACACCGTCTACGCCGGGCCGCCGCCGGCGCTCGCCAGGCAGCTCGGCCCGCAGAGCGCGATCGAGATCACCGGCTACTTCCCGAACCGGATCGAGGTCCACACGGGCGACTCGATCAGGTGGGTCTTCACCGGCCGCTACCACATGGTCACGATCCCCACGACGACCGGCGTGCGCCCGCTGTTCGGGTGGGTGAACTTTGACAGGCCGTTCGCCGGCTTCAGCGACGCTGCCGGCAGGCCGTTCTGATTCAACGGCACGCCCGAGCAGTACGTCCCGCTCGACGCCGCCCTGCGCGACGGCGCCGCGCCCTACGACGGCACGCGCGTACGCAACTCCGGCCTGCCGGCCGCTGATGGGCACACCAAGCCCTACACCGTGAAGTTCGTACAGCCCGGCACGTTCCTCGTGCTGTGCATCGTCCACCCGACGATGCACATGACGGTGAACGTCATCGCCAAGGGGGCGCCGCTCGAGCGCGGGCCCACGAAGGCCGACCAGGAGGCCTACGCGAAGAAGGCGTTCGCGACGGTTCACCGGATCCTGAAGATCAGGCCGCCAAACAACACGGTCTACGCGGGCTGGGAGGAGGGCGACGTCTCGCTGCTGCGCTTCTTCCCGGCGGTGGCGACCGTCAGGCAGGGCGGCTCGATCGACTTCGTGCTCAGGGCGGTGAAGGAGAGCCACGATGTCGCGTTCGGCCCGGCCGCCTACCGCCGGCGCATCTCCGACCAGATCATCCAGCGCAGGCACGATCCGGACGGCACGAAGGTGTTCGTCCTGAACCCCGAGCTGTTCCTGCCCTCGGACCCCGAGAACCCCTTCCCGGCCTACGACGGGCGCAACCACGGGAACGGGTTCCTCAACACCGGTGCCTTCGACAACGACCCGCTGACGCCCTACGACGACCACCAGGTCGTGCGCTTCACAAAGCCCGGGACGTTCCTCTACGAATGCCTGCTCCATCCCGGCATGACGGCGAAGGTGCGCGTCCTGCCGCGAACCTGATCCGCTCGCCTACGCCGGCGCGGGGTCCGCGTCGCCCGGGGGCGGCTCCGCGTCCGGCGGGTGCTCGTGGCGCTCCTCGTGGACGACGACGAGATCCTCCGCCATGCGAAAACGCCACCACTCCTGCACCGCGATCTGCACCGAGGCTGCGAACGGGATCGCGAGGATCGCGCCGATCACCCCGAACAGCTCCGCGCCGAAGAGCACCGAGACGAGCACGACGAACGGCTCGAGCTCGACGGCACGCTTCTGGATCTGGGGCTGGATCACGTAGTTCTCGAACTGCTGGTAGGCGATCGCGAAGATCGCCCAGATGATCGTGTCCGCAGGGAAGTCGTTGAACAGCGTCACCACGCCGACGAACACGGCGGCGATCGTCGCGCCGACGAGCGGCAGCAGGTCGAAGAGCCCGACGAGGACCGCCAGCGCACCGGCGAACGGAACGCCGAGCAACGTCAGCACGACGAACGCCGTGACGGCGGCGACGGTCGCCTGCACGACGGCGCCGGCGATGTAGTTGCCGACCGCGTTGCCGATGCGCTCCAGCGCGACGGCGGCGGCGTCGGCCTGGCGCCCGCCGCGCAATCGCAGCAGCCCCTCGATCCAGTTTCGCCCGCGCGCGACCATGAAGATGCTCAGGACGAAGATCGTGAAGCCGGCGAAGATCGAGCCGATGATCGCGCCGCCGAAGTCGCGCACGACGGTTGCGGCCTCGCCGATCTTGCTCGGCGCGTCGGCGGCCAGCTTGCTGAGCTGGTCGGTGATCCCGAACTTCTTGTTGAGCTTCGCGAGCTTGGGGTTCCGCTCGACCTGGTTGTGCAGGTCCGTCGAGTACTTGGGCAGGTTGTTGACGAAGTCCACGCCCTGGGTGACCAGCGGCGGGAGGATCGCGGCGGCCACGGCGATCGGGATGAGCAGCAGCGATGTGTAGACCACGGCGATCGCCAGGCCGCGGCGCATGCGCCGGTGCAGGAGGTTCACCGGCCCCGAGAGCGCGACCGCCAGGAAGGAGGCGATGACGATCCAGCTGAGCGGCTGCCACAGCAGCCGCACGATGGCGATCACCGCGATCACCGCCAGGACGATGATCACGACGCGCAGGACCGAGCGCGTCGTGGGCAGGTCGTCGAACGCCGTGCGCGGCGTGCGCGGCGGAGGCCCCGCGGGCGGCTGGACGGGGAGACCGGTCATCCGTCAACCAGCCTTCGACGCCGGCGCGGCGTCACCTGCCGCCGGCGCCGGTCAGGTGGTGGCGGGGCGCACGTCGCCGCGCATCAGGCGGCTGAACAGCGCGACGTACTGGATCAGGTGGCGACTGCCCAGGAACTGCGCTCGTACGCGCTCGTGTGCGGCCAGGCCGATGAAGGCCGCGCGCTCGGGATCCTCGAGCAGGTCCGCGACGGCCGCCCCGAAGGCGGCCAGATCGGTGGCGCTGTCGAGCAGGATGCCGGTAATCCCGTTCTGGATCTGGTCCTGGATCCCTCCGACGCGCGGAGCCACCACTGCGCGCTGCTTCCACATGGCTTCGGCGACCGTCAGGCCGAAGCCCTCGGCCAGGCTCTTCTGCACAACGATCGTGGCGTGGCGCTGCACGGCGTTGACGATCGCCGCGTTCTCGCCGCGCTGGGCCATCGGCAGGCTCGCCAGGTGGACGCGTTCGCGCACGCCCGCCGGCAGTTCCAGCCGGGCGGCACGTACCTCCTCGAGGACGGTCACGCCCTCGGGGTCGTCGGTCACACCGTCCGGCGAGGGGCCGGCGAGCAGCAGCCGCGCCGTGGGAACGCGCTCAGCGACATGCTCGGCGAAGCCCAGCATCACCCCGACCGGATCCTTCAGCCGATCCCAGCGCGAGACCTGCATGACGAGCGGGTCCTCTGCCGTCAGCCGCGCATCCTCGTCCATCACGGCCTGGCGGCGGACGTGGGCGACGCTCCCGTCGTGGTGGTGGTAGATGGGTTCGGCGGGCGGCTCGCCCTCGACGATCCCGGCGGTCATCAGGATCGAGAGGACCTGCTCGTCGGTCATCGGCTGGTTCTTCTGGGAGAAGACGTCGATCGACGGCGGGATGATCGACACGTCGGCCTCGGCCAGCTCCGGTGGCACGTATGCGCGCCGCGTGAAGATGAAGGCGCCCGCGTGCGCGAGGTAGGGCAGCAGGAAGCCCCACGCGGCCCGCACCGCGTCGTTCGGCGTGTCGACGCCGATGTGCGAGCGCCAGATCAGATGGGCGCCGGTGTCCTTCAGCCCCGCCACGATGCCCGCCGTCTGCGGGTCGTGCAGGAGCACGAGGTCGCCTGGGCGCACGAGCTCGCGGATTGCCGCGGCGTTCGCGTCGCTGACGCGCTCGTACAGCTCCCGCTCGGGCTCGCCGAGCGGTCCGCCGTCGCCTGCACTGCCGTGCAGGTGGTGATGCAGGCGCTTCGTGAGCGTGAAGAACTCCGGGTCTCCTTCGATCACGAGCCAGCGGGCGTCGACCCCGGCGCCGCGCGTGTAGGCGAGCAGTGACTGGAGCATCTCGGCGACGCCGCCGCCGACGGCGGTCGAGTTGACGCTCCAGATCGCGCGCCCGGCGAACAGGTCGCGCGCCGCGCGGTTGGCCTCGTCGAGCATCTGCCATTGCGGTGCCTCGAGCACCTCCTCGAAGCGCTCGGGCGGCAGCACGTTGACGTCGACTTCCTGGAGTTCGGTCATGACGGCGCCACGCTACCCGACGCCGCAGCTCCGCATCACGGGGGGATCTACGGTCGTTGGACGCGTTGCGTAGCCTGCGCGCATGTCCGTCCTGACGCGCCGCCAGCGCGTGCTGATGCTCGTCGTCGCCGCGCTCGTCGTGGCCGCCGGGGTCGCCCACTACGCCGGCGCCGGCGACGTCGCGGCGTTCGGCATCGCAGCGCTGGCGCTCGCGGGCGTCGCCTGGCTCGTCTCGTTCGGCACGGAGGAGCTCGGCGCGCGCCTGTCGCCCGGGGTCACCGGCCTGCTCCAGTCGACGCTCGGCAACCTGCCGGAGCTCTTCGTCGTCATCTTCGCACTCCAGAAGGGCGAGCTCGTCGTCGCGCAGACGTCGATCCTCGGCTCGATCTTCGCCAACGCCCTGCTCGTGCTCGGGCTGACGATCGTGCTCGGGGCGCGACGCGAGGAGGACGGCTGCATGCGCTTCGCCAAGCGGCTGCCGAAGGACACCTCGACGCTGCTGCTCGTGACGAGCTTCATCATCGTGATCGTCGGCATCTCGCTGGCCTCCGACGACCACGCGAGCAGGCACATCCAGTCGATCTCCGTGATCGCGGCCGTCGTGCTGCTGCTCGTCTACGCCGCGTGGGTGATCCCGTTCGCGCGCTCCAGCGATGCCCCGGCGATCGCCGAGGCCGACGGTCACAGCGGTGCGCCGCTGCGCTTCACGCTCGGGCTGCTCGCCGTCGCCGGCGTCGCCGCCGCGCTCGTCTCCGAGTGGTTCATCGACGCGCTCGGCCCGGCGATCGACCAGCTCGGCGTGAGCCAGGCGTTCGCCGGCCTGGTGATCGTCGCGATCGCCGGCAACGCAGTCGAGAACGTCGCCGCGTTCGTCCTGGCGCGCAAGGGCAAGAGCGACCTCGCGATCTCGGTGGTCAAGAACTCCGTCGCTCAGGTCGCGGCGTTCCTGTGGCCGGTGCTCGTGCTGATCTCCCTGCTCTTCGCGACGCACCTGACGTTCGCGATCCAGCCGGTCTACATCGGCGCGCTGCTGCTCACCTCGCTGGCGGTCTGGCAGATCACGGGCGACGGCGAGGCGGCGGCGTTCGAGGGCTGGGCGCTGACGGGGATCTACCTGATCCTCGCGGCGCTCACGCTCTACGAGTGAGGCCCGCCGAGCAGCGGGAGCAGCACGTCCTCGCGGCCGTAGTGGCCGGTGACGTCGAACGTGCGCTTGGCCGTCAGCGCGGCTGAGAGGTCACAGTCCCACAGGACCATGCCCTCCTCGCCGTACAGCGGCCCGGCGACGACCTCGCCGCCCACCGGCTCGATGATCGCCGCGCCGCCGTCGCCGAAGACCTCCTTGCCCTCCGGCAGCGGCAGCGGGAAGTCGGCGGGGAAGGCCGCGGCAGGGATGTACTGCGGCACCGAGACGACGTAGGCGCCGGACTCGCAGGCGACGTGGCGCATCGAGTTCAGCCAGCGCTCGGAGTCGTCGGCGGTCGGTGCGACGTAGATCTGCGGCCCGCCGCGGTAGACGGCATAGCGCGCGAGCGGCATGAAGTTCTCCCAGCAGATCAGGCCGCCGATGCGCGCCACCGGCGTGTCGATCACGCCGAGGTCGTCACCGGCGCCGATCGCGTGGAACAGGCGCTCGTGGACGGTCGGCATGAGCTTGCGGTGCTTGCCCAGCAGCCCCGTCGGCCCGAGATGCACGAGCGTGTTCCAGAGCGTCCCGGGCCGGGCCGACTCGCGCTCGTTGACACCGATCGCGCAGTGCAGGTCGCGCTCGCGGCAGACGGCGACGAGCCGGTCGATCATCGGGCCGGGGACGTCGACGCTGCTCGCCCACAGCCGCTCCCACAGCGCGTCGTGTGCGTCGGCCCAGGGGTTCGTCGCGCCGGCCCACGAGCCCGAGGGGTAGAGCGAGACGAAGCACTCCGGGAGCACCGCGAGTCGTGCGCCGGCATCGGCGGCTCCGTGCAGCAGGCGCTCGGCCTTCTCGATGGTCGCCTCGGCGTCGAGGACCACCGGCGTAGCCTGGATCGCAGCGACCCGCACCGTCTCGAAGCTGGTCATGGACGGAGCCTAGTGCGGCTCAGTCCCTGGGGGGAAGCGGAAGAAACCCGCTCGTTCGTCGCACGTACTCGTCGTACCCGGGGCGGCGCCTGCCGATCGACTTCTCCAGCAGCCCGGCGCCGCTGACGCGGATCAGCAGCACGCTCATCACGATCGGGCCGATGATGGTCCACCAGGCACTTCCGGTGGCGAGCGCGATGTCGTAGAGACCCCACCAGACCGCAAAGTCGCCGAAGTAGTTCGGATGGCGCGTGTAGCGCCACAGCCCCCGGTCCATCACCTGGCCCTTGCTGGCCGGGTCGGCCTTGAAGCGCTCCAGCTGGAGGTCGCCGACCGTCTCGAAGAAGAACCCGACGGCGAAGATCGCGACGCCGAGGCCGTCGAACCAGGTCAGGTGGGCGGGCGTCGGGTCGAACTGGCCGGCCTGCACCGGCAGCGAGACGATCCACATGAGGATCCCCTGACCCCAGAACACCGCCCACAGGCTGCGCAGCGGCCAGCGCGCGCCGTGGCGCCGGCGCATCGCCGCGTAGCGGAAGTCCTCGCCCTTGCCGAGGTTGCGCCGCGCGAGATGGATCGTCAGCCGCAGGCCCCAGAGCGTCGTCAGGCAGGCGAGCAGCAGCTTGCGCGACGGCGCCCCGTCGGCGACCGCGTAGGTGACCCAGGCGATCACCACGAACCCCGAGCCCCAGAAGATGTCGACGATCGAGGTGTCTCTCAGCGCGACGCTGAGGGCCCAGAGCACCGTCGTCAGCACGAAGACGACGCCGAGGTTCAGCAGCAGGATCGAGACGTTGCTCATGACGAGACGGGTACGGGCGCCGAAGCGCCGGCGATCTGCGCACCGACCCAGGCATCCGCGTCGGCCCAGGCGTCGAACAGCCACCTGACCCGATCCGC
Source organism: uncultured Solirubrobacteraceae bacterium (assembly GCA_963817295.1). GTDB lineage: Bacteria > Actinomycetota > Thermoleophilia > Solirubrobacterales > Solirubrobacteraceae > F1-60-MAGs163. Next base: position 401,538 of record CAWFOF010000011.1, read on the forward strand.
GCGATCCTCCGGGATCGCCGAGCGCGCCGTGCGCGTGAACCGCACGCGGATCGTCCGCCCGACGATCGCGCCGCCCCAGATGTCGCTGATCAGGCGCAGCCCGTCGAGGCCCTGGTGGGCGAGGACGACGACGTCTGCCTCGGGCGCGCCGTCGAGCACGGCGAGAAACCCGCCGACACGCGGCGCGAGCAGGTGCCTGATCCGCTCGGCGCGAGCGGCGAGCGCGGGGTCGCTCGCCTCGAGGCGCGCGATCGCCAGGCGGCGGCGCTCTGGCGTGAAGCGCGTGCCCTCCGGATAGAGCACCACGCCGTCCTGGGGTCCGAGGCCCTCGGCGAGCCGGCGGATGTTGCGCCGCTCGACCTCCTCGCCGGTGCCGCGCCGGACGAAGTAGTTCGGCAGCCGCCGCCCGGCGACATCCAGGCACGGGTCCGAGAGCAGGTCGCGCTTCAGGACGTAGCGCAGGTGCAGGCGATGGGCACGCGCGACGAAGACCGACGGCAGGAGGTTGTCGACGATGCTCGCGTGGCGGATCAGCACGAGCACGGGCCCCGGTCGCACGGCGTCGTCGTCGCTGACCTCCACCCGCAGCCCGAAGAGCGTGCGCGCGACGGCGAACAGCGCGCCGGCCCAGACCTGCTGGAAGCGCCAGGTCCGCTCGGCCAGCCAGGCGCGCCGCGCGCCGCAACCCGACGCCAGCCAGATGCCGAGCAGCGCGATCAGCCCGCCGCTCTCCGCCGCCAGGTAGGCCCACAGGAAGCAGAGCAGGCGCACGGCCATCCAGGGCCGGCGGAACACGATCCAGCGGACCAGGTCGACAGCCAGCGCGGCGACGAGGGCGAGCGGAAAGAGGGCCGTGACGGCGAGCAGCCCGAGCAGGATCGGCGGCACGGTCTTCGCGCGTCGCGCGATCACCTGCGCCCGCGTCTCCTCGAGTCCGCCGTGTTCCACGAGCACATGCCTACCACGCGGGGTAGGCTCGGCGCATGTGGCCACCTCAGCTCCTCGCGAGCCGCCCACGCGCGCAGCAGATCCTCATCCCGATCATCGGTCCGGTGTTCGCGGGCGCGATCGGAGGCTGGCTGCTCGGCACGACGAAGGGCGGCTACCTGATCTACACCACGCTCATGATCCTGGGCGGGATCCTCGCGGGGATGGAGCACGACACGCTCCGCGGCGGCGCGCTCCGCGGTCTGGTCGGCGGCATCCTCTTCTCCGGCTCGATCCTCGTGGTCTGGAAGCTCATCGGCGATGACGCCAGGGCGTCGCTCCCACACCCCGCGAGCGGCCTGATCCTGATCATCGCGCTGATCTCGACGCTGCTGGGCATGCTCGGCTCGCGGCTGCGGCGGCGGTTCGTGCCGACGGCGGCGTGAGACGGCGCCGACACGAGTCGACCGATCGGCGCGGCGAGCGAGGGGCTGTTGATCTTCTTCGAGAGCCAGGCGCCGAGCAGAACAACCCTCGCATGGTCCCTTCGTTCATCGTCCGGCCGGATCGCCGGGATGCGGAGTCTGCGCTCTGGCGCGGGCGAACGGCTTCATCCGAAGCGGACGAGAAGTGATGGGGACTGAACCCGGCCTGCGGCTCGCGGGCACGGCCGACGCCGCGGCCGTCGGCCGGCTGCTCGACGCGTTCAACCGCGAGTACGGCGATCCCACGCCGGGGCCCGAGCGGCTGGCCGCGCGCGTCCGGGAGCTGGTCGCGGGCGGGGACACGGCGGTGCTCGTCGCGGGCGCCGGACCCGATGATCTCGCGGTGCTGCGCTTCCGCCCGGCACTGTGGAGCGCAGCGCTCGAGTGCCACCTGGCCGAGCTCTACGTCGTCCCGCCGCTGCGAGGGCGCGGTCTGGGGCGGGCACTCCTGGAGGCGGCCATCGACCTCGCCCGCGAGCGCGGCGCCGACCGCATGGATCTCGGCACGAGCGAGGCCGACCTCGCGGCCCGCGCCCTGTACGAGCGTCTGGGCTTCACCAACCGCGAAGGCGGCGAGGGCGGGCCCGTGATGCACGTGTACGAGCGCGACCTCTGATGGCTCGGACTAAGAAGGCCTTTCAGAAAGCCGAGCGCGCGGATGTGGCGCTTCCGCGGCGCCGGATCGGCCCGCGGCTTCTTGCCGATGCCACCGGCATCGCCTGCGAAGCCGCGCCCCGCCCGGCATCCACGGAACCACCACCCCGGCGCGCCCGTCTCATTCTGAAACACCTTCAATAAGAGCAGTTGCGCGCGCCGCGGACCCAGCGCAGCGGGCCGATCTGCTCCGACGGCGCGTCGGTCTGCGGGTTCAGCCCCGGTCCCCAGTAGAGGCCGGACGCGTCGCCCGCCGCCGTCACCGACCACGTGTAGTACGTGAGCGCATCGCCGTACGACACGACCTTCAGCGTCACTCCCCACGACCCGTCGGCCTTCTGATCGGCCCCGATGATCTGGAACGGGTGCCCGGCGTTGATGATGTCCGAGCCGGACGTGGGCGTCAGGCGGCAGTAGTACATCGTGCCGTCGGCGAAGTGCCCGTAACGGTTCTCGACCGAGCACGTCGGCCAGCCGGTCGGGCAATCGGTGAACGTCGAGTTGGCCAGGAACGGCAGGATCGCGTTCGCCGCGTCCACTCCGGTGAGATCGTGCCCGGGCGGCGAGAACGGAGGACCGTCGGCTGCGGGGGGTGTCGTCGGCGTACCCGGCGCCGGCGACACCGGAGTGGGGGCGGGCTTCACGGCCGCGGGCTTGCGGGCCACGCACCGCTTGCCCTTGTGCACGCGGGTCTTCGGGCAGACACAGTGGCCCCGCTTGCGCACGAAGCCCTTCCTGCACGCCTTCGCCTTGGCGACCGCGGCCGGCTGCTGGGCGTGCGCCCCGCCGTTCGCAGGCACCGCGAGAGCGAGCGCCACGGCCAGGAGAAGCATGGCCACGACCACCCGGAGCGTCGTGGTGCGCACAGAAACCTCCATCAGTGGAGCCTACGCGTGCCTGCGGCCGGATCTTCCGCGGGTCAACGGGCGTTCGAGGTGCGGATCACTCGGTGATCTCCACGCTCTGGGTCGTCACCTGCTGCTGGCCCGCGCTGTCGGTCACGGCGAGCCCGACGGTGTAGACGCCGGGCTGGGGGGCTGCGTTCGCACGACTCATCCCCGTGTCTGACCGGGGCTCGTCAGATCGGGTTTCCGCACGACTCTTCCTCGGCCTGGCGAGGGTGCGTCAGATCGGGTTTCGCACGACTCTTCCCCGGCCTGGCGAGGGTGCGTCAGAACGGGTTTCGCACGACTCTTCCCCGGCCTGGCGAGGGTGCGTCAGAACGGATTTCGCACAACTCTTCCCCGGCGGAGCCGGGGAAGAGTTGGCGACGTCACCTATGGCCCGAAGGTCATCACCTGATGGATGCCGCTGGGCTTGTTCGTGTACTGCATCGTGTAGAGCGGGAGCGGGCTGAAGCCGACCTTGGTCGTCGGCTCGCTCCAGGTGGACACGACCGTGCCCTGCTTGGCGGCGATCTTCTTGCCGGCGTCGCTGAGCGCGGCCCACAGCTTCGTGGCGCACGCCTTCGCGTTGCCCTTGCCGCAGTAGCTCGTGGAGTACTTGCCGCTGACCTTCAGGCCGAGGGTCGTGCGGAAGTCCTTCCACATGTACTGGTGCCAGCCGCTGTACTGCCCGCCGGGCGGCGTGTCGTACTGGCTGATCAGGCCGGTGAGCTGCTTGCACAGCGAGCTGCCGAGGCGGTCGCACAGCCCCGCATTGGCCAGGCCCGGCCAGGCGGCGTCGATGATCGGCGCGCCCGGGCTGTCGATCTTGCCGTCGAGATTCGCGTCGACGCGGCTGCCGCCCTGCTGGTACCACTGGTTCAGGGTGTTCGCCATCGCCGTCGCGAGCGCGTTCGGGGCCGTGGCCTTGGCGAGCATCGACTTCAGCGTCGGCCAGAACCGCGCCACGCGCACGTCCTCGGTGGCCCCCGCGTTCGCGGCTGCCAGGACGTTGGCGAGCGTCGGCTTCGGGTAGCGCGAGAGCTCGCCGGTCAGCAGCGTCTGGCGCTGGATGCCGCCCTCGTTGCCGAAGCGGTCGTCACCTGCCGGGAAGTCCTTGCCCGGCTTGTTGTTCCAGTTGACGATGAGGCCCGTCGACGGGTTGACCACCTGCGGGTGGTCCGAGGTCGGCAGGTAGCCCTGCCACTCGAACTTCCCGGTGCCGCTGACCGGCAGCGTCGGGTTGACGCCCTTGGGCCGCTTCGGGAACAGGCCGGCGGTGTAGAAGGCCGACTCGGTCGCGCTCGCGTAGAACGAGTTGAACGTCTGCGGGGTCTTCTTCGCCGCGGCGATGAAGTCCTTGGCGCTGTGCACGCGCCCGAACGTCATCTGCTGGTTGAACAGCTGGTCGACGGTCTCCTTGCCGTAGCTGGAGCGCCGCTGCGACAGCGCCACGAGCTTGCCGTTCGCCCGGTTCGTCGCGTACCCGATGACCGGGCCGTGGCCGGTCGTGTAGTAGACGGCCTTCACCGTCTTGCCGCCCTTGGAGATCGTCCCGGCGTCGATCTTCGTCATCTTCAGGCACTTGCCCTTGTAGCTGTACTTCGTCTTCGAGCCGCCGCAGAGCGTCTCCGCGTAGGTGTCGATGATGTCCGCACCGGCCGAGGTCAGCGTCCACGCGTAGTCGGCGCCGCGGCCGATCAGCATGTAGCCCGGGAAGGGCGCCGAGGAGACGCCCTCGACGTTGATGCTCGGGCTCTTCATCTGCATCTCGAGCGTCAGGCCGGGGTAGTTGTAGCCGATCTGCGGTCCGCCGACGAACAGCGGCGCGCCGGTCGCCGAGCGCTTCCCGGAGACGATCATGATGTTGCTCGCGAGCTGGCGCGGGCCGTCCGGATGGTCGGCCGAGACCGGGCGCAGCGGCTCACCGGAGCCCCCGGCCTGCGCCGCGCTGGCGCTCGCCGCGCTCGCGCCGGGGAGCTTGATGAACGAGTCCTTGAACGAGTTGTTCTTCAGCAGCACCTCGCCGGGTGCGCCCGAGTCGCTGACGTTCGTCTGCGCGTCAAAGCTCTTGGCGGCCGTCGTGACGGCGGCCTCCGGGTCATTGCGGGCCTGGAGGTCCTTGAACACGCCGTCGCCGGCCTTCGCGCCCAGCTTGCCGCGCAGGCCGTCGAGGAACTCGGCGTTGCCGACCTCGGCCCCGCCGCCCTCGCCGAGGAACTGCGACTTCACGGCGTTGAGGGCGTAGATGTCCGTGCGCGTGAACGGCGGCGTCTTCAACCCCGTCTGCGCGTCCTGTTCGGCGTAGCGCGTGTTGATGCCGGCGAGGTACGTGTCTATGTCGTTCAGGAGCTGCTTGCCCTGAGCGCCCTGCGCCTCGATGTTCTTCGTCTGCAGCGCGGTCGCCTGGTCGACGACCTGCTTGGTCGGCTTGTAGTCGTAGAGGCCGAGGATCAGGTTGATCGCCGGGACGCCGGGAAGGTCGATGAGCCCGGCGACGCCGTTGTAGCGCGCCTGATTGAGCAGCAGCGACTGGTCGGTCGCGACGACGTAGCCCGCGCCGAAGATCGCGCCGGCGTCGCTTGCGCTGTAGATGTGCGGCACGCCGTACGGATCGCGCTTGATCGTCGCACTGACGGCGCCGGCCGAGGGCGAGGTGCCGCTCACCGTCTGGCTGAAGACGAAGGAGGGGTCGTTCTCGGGAAGCAGCGCGGCCGACTTGTAGTAGCCCGAGCCGTCGGCGCTGGGGATCAGCTGCGCGTCCGTGATGTTGCGGAACAGCGGCGTGATCCGGTCGTACATCTTCGCCTGGGTGTCGGCGGGCAGGATGCCGGGCGTCGTGGCCCACGGCACGCCGGGTGCCACCTGGCCGTGCGGGACGATGTTGAGCGTCGTGACGGCCGACGCGTTGGGAGCGAACGCGGCGAGTGCGAGTGCCGCGACGAGGATGGCGCGCTTGAGCACCGGGGGTCCTCCTCAAAAGGATGATCAGGGGCGGCTGTCCCGCGACATCCCTGTCGCGGTACATCCGTTCCGGCAAGCTAGCACTCGCAGGCAGCGGCGGGCGCCGCCAGGCGCCTACCCGTCGTCCTGGCTGAAGGCCCAGCGGATCTCGTCGATCGCCAGCCCCGATGCCAGGCACGCGAGCAGCTTCATCCGCGCGGCCTGCGGCGAGAGGAAGCCGGCCGGGATGACGTTCGTCAGGCGCAGGTCCATCTCCGAGCCCGCGTAGCCGTAGGTCGAGTTCAGGATCACGCCGCGCTCGGGGCGGCAGTAGACGACGACGGGCATCCGATCGGCGGCCTCGGCCCACAGCTCGAGCAGCGCGGGCGCCATGTGCCCGGCGCCCAGCGTGCCGATCACGACGCCGTCGGGCTCGGTCGACAGCGCGGCGCGCGCGAGCGTGCCGTCATCGCCCGAGGAGGTCGGGATGATGAAGACGCGCTTGTCGAGCCTCGGGGGGTCGAGCGTCGGGTTGCGCGGGATGCGCGACCAGATCGTCGGGTGCCCCTCGGTGACACGGCCGAGCGGGCCCATCTGCGGTGAGGAGAACGCGGTCAGCGACGTCGTGTCGGTCTTGCGCACGACGCGCGCGTGGTGGATCTCGCCGCCGAAGACGACCAGCACGCCGAGGCCGGCGGCGTCCTCGCTGGCGGCGACGCTGACGGCGTCGACGAGGTTCGCGGGGCCGTCGGCGCCGGGCGCGCTCGCCGGCCGGATCGCGCCGGTGAAGACGACCGGCGCCTCAGCGTCGTTGACGATGTCGCAGAGCATCGCCGTCTCCTCGAGCGTGTCGGTGCCGTGGGTGACCACGACGCCGATGCCGCGCCGGGCGGCGTCGCGCGCCTCGCGGCAGATCGCGAGCTGCTGCTCGAGGCTCAGATGGGCGCTCGGCAGGTTGACCACCGTCGTGGCGGTGATCCCGGGGTGGGAGGCGAGGCCCGGGACCGCCGCGACGAGCGACTCGGCGTCGTGCTCGGGCGTGGCGCCGCCGGTGCCGCGCATCCCGATCGTGCCGCCGGCGGCGATCACGCGCACGCGGCGGGCGGGCGGGGGCTGGGTGCGGGCCGGCATCGCGAGCGACCTTACCGTCAGGGGCTTCGCGGGACTGGTCCAATCAGTTATCCTGCCGGCGATGCCGTTCGATCCCGTCGCACGCCGGCCGGTCTCCGAGGTCGTCTTCGAGGATCTGCGCGCCGCCATCCTCTCCGGGCGCCTCGAGGCGGGTGCGGCGCTTCCGCCGGAGCGCGCGCTCAGCGACACGTTCTCGGTCAACCGCCACGCGGTGCGCGAAGCGCTCAAGCGCCTGCAGCAGGCCGGCCTCGTCGAGGTCCATCACGGCGGGGCCACGCGGGTGCGCGACTGGCGCGCGTCCGGCGGCCTCGACCTGCTGGCCCAGCTGCCGCTCGTCGGCGAGGACGGCGGCGGCCGGCCGGTGCTGCGCTCGGTCGTCGAGGCGCGGCGCTGCATCGGCATCGACATCGCGCGCCTCGCCGCTCAGCGGGCCACGCCCGCTGCGGTCGCCGAGCTGCGCGTGCGCAGCCGCGCCGGCGCCGGCGGCGACCTCGAGGCGGCGGCCGTGCGCTACGAGGAGTTGTGGCGCGTGCTCGTGCGCGCCTGCGACAACGTCGCCTACGAGCTCGCCTACAACAGCCTGCTCGCCGCCACCGACGCGGCGCGGCCCGCTTCGCGCGCGGTGTTCGCCGACGAGGTGTGCGCCCTCGACGCCCACGCCGAGCTGATCGACGCGATCGCCGCGGCCGACCCGGAGCTCGCGGCGCTGCGCGCCGACGCGCTGCTCTCGCGCTCGCTGATCACGGCACTGGCGGCCGGCGATGCATGACCTGATCCTCTACGCGATCCCGGCGTTCGTGCTGCTGCTCGTCGTGGAGACGATCTCCTTCCGCCTCGACCCCGACCGCGACCTCTTGGGCTACGACACGCGCGACACCGCGACCAGCCTAAGCATGGGCCTGGCGAACGTCGTGATCGCCGCGTTCTGGGGCTTCGTCGTGATCGCGGTCTACGCCGGGCTCTACCACCTCTCGCCGCTGCGGATGCCCGCGAACCGCTGGTGGACCTACGCGCTGCTGTTCCTCTGCGACGACCTGGCCTTCTACTGGTACCACCGCGTCAGCCACGAGGTCCGCGTCTTCTGGGCCAGCCACGTGGTGCATCACTCCTCGCAGTACTTCAACCTCTCGACTGCGCTGCGCCAGCCGGTGGTCGTCGTCACGACGCTGCCGTTCTGGGCGCCGCTGGCACTGCTCGGCTTCGCTCCGTGGATGATCTTCACGATGCAGTCGATCAGCCTGATCTACCAGTTCGGGCTGCACACCGAGCGCATCGGGCGGCTGCCGCGGCCGATCGAGTACGTCTTCAACACGCCCTCGCACCACCGCGTCCATCACGGAGCCAACGAGCAGTACCTCGACAGGAACTACGGCGGCATCCTGATCATCTGGGACCGCCTGTTCGGGACCTTCGCCGGCGAGGACGAGCGCGTCGTCTACGGGCTGACGACGAACATCCACACGTTCAACCCGGTGCGTGTCGCCTTCCACGAGTACGCGGCGATCTGGCACGACCTGCGCACGACCGCGCGCTGGCGCGAGCGCCTCGGGTACCTGTTCGCCGGCCCCGGCTGGCGGCCCGGCGCGGATGGCCGCGGCCTCGCCCACGACACGCCGCACCCGCCGGCGGAGGTTCTACGCCGCGAGCGCCTCGGGGACGTCGCCCGCGTGTTCGGCGGCGAGCACGCCGACGACCGGGCCTGAGGTCATCAGCACCACCGCACCGGCCACGGTGAGGCCGAGCGAGCCGAGCAGCAGCAGGAGCTGCGGCACCTCCGATGGCCAGACCTCGCCGCCGATCAGCGGGCCGAGCACGACCGGCACCACGAGTTCGACGGCGAAGATCACGGGCGCCACGCGCGCGACCGGCAGCAGCTGCAGCGCGCTCATCTCGCTGTTCACGCCGAGGATCGCGAAGATGCCCGCAGCCGCGCCCCAGGCCAGGACCTGCAGCCAGTCGCCGCCGGAGATTGCGTCGGCGATCAGCTTCAGCGCGAACGCCCCGAGCGCGAACGTCAGGCCGGCGCCGAGCACCATCGCCGTCGCCGGCACGCGCCCGCGCATGATGTACGGGATCAGGGCGACGAGCGCGAGCGGGACGAGCACGAGCAGCAGCGTCAGCGTGGGCGCGTGCGAGTCGGTGTGGTCCACCCCGGCGAGCACGACGCCCAGGACGCCGGCGAAGATCGCGGCGACGCTGAGGATCTCGCGCCGGCCCACGGGCTCGTGGAGCATCCGCGCGCCCGCCACCAGCAGCACGACGAGGCCGAACGCGTCCGCGGGCTGGACGAGGGTGATCGGGGCGAGCATCAGCGCGACCGTCTGGAGCGGCACCGCCAGGATGCTGAGCGCGAGGCCCGCGAGCCACCGCGGGCGCTGCAGGAGCCGGCCGAGCAGCGACAGGCTCATGCCGCCCTCGCGCTTGGGAACGGCGCGCGCCTCGGAGGCCTGCACCACGATCGCGAGGTTGAAGCAGGCGGAGGCCGTGGCGGCGAGCACCAGGCCGATGAGGGAGTCGCGCACGGCCGGGCGAGTCTACGATCCGCCGCGATGTCCGTGCGCATCCTCATCCTGAGCGCCTCGATCGGCGAGGGCCACGACCTGCCGGCGCGCATGCTCGCCGACGGCCTGCTCGCCGAGCGCCCCGACGTCGAGGCACCGGTGCTCGACGGCCTGAAGGCCTCGGGACGGATTGCGACGATGCTCGCGGGCGACAGCTCCGACCTCATGTTCGACCGCATGAACTGGCTGTTCGACGTCTCCTACTTCCTGATCGCCCGGTTCGCTCCCACGCGCGCGCTCTCCCGCTGGCTGACGCACCGCCTCTGCGCAGCCGGCCTCTCGCGGCTGATCGCCCGCGAGCGCCCGGACGTCGTCGTCTCGACCTACCCCGGGGTCACCGAGGCGCTCGGGTATCTGCGCGGGCACGGCCGGATCGCGGTGCCCGTCGTCTCCGCGATCACCGATCTCGCGGCGCTGCGCTATTGGGCGCACCCCGATGTCGACGTGCACCTCATCACCGAAGCGGAGTCCGCGCCGGAGGTCCGCTCGATCGCGCCGCACACGCGGATCGCGTGCGTCCGCGGGCTGACCTCACCGGAGTTCGAGCACCCCGTCGAACCGGCGCAGGCCCGCGCTGCGCTCAGCCTTCCGCCGCAGGGCCCGGTGATCGTCGTCTCCGGTGGCGGCTGGGCGGTCGGCGATCTGGGCGGCGCGGCGCAGGCGGCGCTGGCGAGCGATCCGGCGGCGACCGTGCTCGCGCTGTGCGGGCGCAGCGAGACCGTGCAGCGCGGGCTCGCGGCGCGCTTCCCGAATGAGCCGCGGCTGCGGATCATGGGATTCACCGACCGGATGGGCGACGTGCTGGCGGCGGCCGACGTGCTGGTGCATTCCACGGCCGGCCTGACGATGTTCGAGGCGCGCGTGCGCGGGTGCCGCATCGTCTCCTACGGCTGGGGCGTCTCGCACATCCGCCTGAACAACGCCGCCTACCGCCGGTTCGGGCTCGCCCAGGTCGCGACGACGAGCGAGGAGCTCGCCGCCGCGCTGAAGCGCGCGCTGGCGCAGCCGCGCCGGCCGATCACGAGCTACGGCGAGCGCCCGACCGCCGCGTCGGTCGTGCTGGGCCTCGTCGGCGGCGAGCAGCCGCTCCCCGCCGCCGGGGTGGCGGCGTGAGGTCGACGACATTCGGCGCCGGGGTCGTCCTCGGCGCCGGCGCCGCCTGGGCGCTGCCCGCGCTGGCGCCCGTCGCCCCGCCCGTCGCCGCTGCGCTGCGCGTCGCCCGCGACATCCCGGGCGAGCCCGGGATCGCGCTGACGTTCGATGACGGCCCGCACCCGCAGGGCACGCCGGCGGTGCTCGAGGCGCTCGCGCGCGAGGACGCGCACGCGACCTTCTTCCTGGTCGGTGAGCAGGTCGCCGCGCACCCGGCGCTGGCCGCCGAGATCGCCGCGGCCGGGCACGGGATCGCGGTCCATGGCCATCGCCACCGCGTGCTGCTGCACGTCCCGCCGCGCGCGCTCGCCGAGGACCTCGACCGCGCGGCGAGCGTGATCGCGGAGGCGACGGGCCGTGCGCCCGCGCTCCACCGCCCGCCGCTCGGCATCTACTCCTACCCGGCGCTGGCCGAGGTGCGCCGCCGCGGCTGGCGCCCGCTGCTGTGGTCGCGCTGGGGCCGCGACTGGGCCGGCTGGGCGACGCCGCGGACGATCACCTGGCTCGTCACGCGCGACCTGCAGGCCGGCGACGTGCTGCTGCTGCACGACTCCGACGCCTACAGCGCGGCCGGCTCCTGGCGGGCCACGGCCGCCGCGGTGCCACGGATCGTGGAGGTCGCGCGCCGGCGCGGCCTCACGATCTCGGGCTGAAGCGCCGCGACGCTAGTACACCCATCCGCAAGTTCCGTGGGTTTCGACGGAGTGAGCTCGCGCCTGACGCCCGTCGGCGCCCGGCCCCGTGCCGGGCGGGTGGGTCCGAATCAGCCGGGTCACCGCCAGCCGTCAGATCACGACCGCACCCGCGCCGAACTCCACCCGGAACCTACGGCCGGATGTACTAGGCGCGAGTCTCGATCGCCGCCCGCTCGACCGCTTCGGGCTCGCGCGTGAGGCTGAGGCCCATCGCGGCGAGCGCGATCCCGAGGCCCGCGCCGGTCACGCTGAGCGCGATCACGGCGCCGGTCGGCTCGGCGAGGTCGAGCAGGTCCCGGCTCCAGGGCAACATCACGGCGAAGGCCACGAACGCGACGAGCACGAACGTCAGCGCGACGGCGAGCCTGCCGTTCTCGCGGCGTCCCGTCTCCAGCCGCACCAGCAGGTACAGGCCGATGCCCATGAAGGTGACGACGCCGACGGTGCGCGACTCGGCGCCGGAGAGGCCGATCGAGTGCACCGCGGCGAGGTAGGCGAAGAGCATCGCGGCCGACGCGACCCCGAACAGCACCGCCAGGCCGACCTGGATCCGCGGAACCGGCGAGCGCGAGCCCCGGCGGGCGGGCTTCGGCGGCGCCACCGGCGCCCAGGCCGCGGCCTTGGCGGGATCGTCCTGGTCGCGGCGCCATGCGACGTAGCGCCGGACGCCCTCGTGGAACGGGGTCGCGGCGGTCCAGTCGAGCTCGCGCCGCGCTCGCTCGCCGCTGACCTCGACGCCGACGTAGTCGGCCGTGCGTGCGCCGACGTCCTCGATCTCGACCGGCGCGACGAGCTCCTGGACGAGCTCGGCGATCTGCAGGATCGTCGTCGACTCGTCGCTGACGAGGTTGTAGATCCGGTTGGCCGCGACGGGCTCGAGGCCGCGGACGCAGCCCTCGGCGAGGTCCTCGACGTAGACGAAGCGCCGCGACTGCAGGCCGCCGCCGGCGACGGTCAGCGGCTCGCCGGCGAGCGCCTTGTTGACGAACGCTGGGATCACCGCGGCGGGCCGCGCGCGCGGGCCGTACGGAATGCCGAAGCGCAGGATCGTCGTCTCGAGGTCGTACAGCTCGTGGTAGCTGCGGCAGTACATCTCGCCGGCGAGCTTCGAGGCGGTGTAGAGGTGGTTGGGCATGCCGAGCGGCGAGTCCTCGTCGACCTTCTGGCCCGACTCGCCGGTGTACACCCAGATCGTGCTCGCGTAGACGACGCGCTCGACGCCGGCCTGGCGCGCCGCCTCGAGCACGGTCACGGTGCCGCGGGCGTTGCAGGCCTCGGAGTCCAGCGGCTCCTTTGCGACGATGTTCACGTCGGCGGCCGCGGCCAGGTGCATCACGGCCTCACAGCCGTCCATCGCGCGCTCGAGCGTCGCGAGGTCGTCGAGCTCGCCGATCACCGTGTCGACGTCCTTCGTGTGGAACGGCGATTGGACGCGGTCGTAGATGACCGGCGTGTGCCCGACGTCGCGCAGCTTGTCGACGACGTGCGATCCGATGAACCCGGACCCGCCGGTGACGAGGACTCTCATGACACTCCTGCTTCGGCGACCGTCTCGGCTTCGAGTCGCGGTCGGTAGTAGAGGGGCACGCACCAATGGTTCTCGGCGACCCAGTCCGTGTTGGGCAGATCGACCTGATGCCCCATGATCCGGTGACAGGGCTGATCGTAGACCTTGCCGGTGGAGCGCTCGACCTCGTCGAAGACGATGTACTTGTAGAAGCCGGATTCCATCCCGCCGGGCAGCAGCACCCGGTTGGGATGCAGCGGATCGAGCTCCTCGCGGGCGACCCGCTGTTTCCACGCGACGATCTCCTCGAGGCGCTCGGTCTGCACCAGGCCGATCGCCGCGGTGAACTCGCTGAGGCGGAAGTTCAGGCCGCTCACCGTGTGCTCCGGCTTGCCGTAGTTGCGAAAGGCACGTGCGAAGTCGAGCAGATCGTCATGACGGCTCACCAGCATGCCGCCCTCTCCGGTTGAGATCGTCTTCGTCGCATAGAAGGAGTAGACGCCCGCATCGCCCCATGTTCCGGGGCGCCGGCCGTTCCAGCCGGCGCCGTGCGCGTGGGCGCAGTCCTCGATCAGGAAGATGCCCTCGGCGCGGCACAGCGCGGCGATGCGCTCGACGTCGAAGGCCACGTGGCCGCCGATGTGGACGAGGATGACGGCCTTCGGGCGATGCTCGGCGACCTTGCGCTCGAGGTCCTCGAAGGACATGCAGAGGTCCGCGCGGTTGCAGTCGACGAACTGCACCGAGGCGCCGGCGTGGATCGCGGCCAGCGGCGTGGCCATGAACGTGTTGGAGGGGCACAGCACGGTCTCGCCGCGCACGCCCGCGAACTCCAGCGCGGCGAGCGCAGCGCCGGTCCAGCCGCCGAACGCGACCGAGCCTGCGCCGTTCCAGTCGGTCCATGCCTGCTCGAAGGCGCGCGTGAGATCGCCCTCCGACCAGCGGTTCGCATCGATGATGCCGTCCCACAGCTCGTGGAGACGGTCGCGGTCGCGCGGATCGAAGCCGATCGCGAACTGAGCGTGGTCGGGCATGCGAGAAGGTGGTGGTGGCGGTGGACGTGGGGCGTCGCGGACACGGCGGCAGCCCGGGTCGCGATGGGCGATGGTACAGATTCGCGGGCAAAATCTCGGTATCCGTCAGGATGCCGCGGATGGACTACGGAGTGGCGATCTTCCCGACGGACGAGACCCCTGGCCCGGCGCAGCTCGCCCGGCTGGCCGAGGAGCGCGGGTTCGAATCGCTCTTCTTCCCCGAGCACACCCACATCCCGGCGAGCCGCGCGACGCCCTACCCGGTCGGCGGCGACCTGCCGCGCGAGTACAGCCGTCTTCTCGACCCGTTCATCGCGCTCACGGCGGCTGCCGCGGTGACCGATCGCGTGCTGCTCGGCACCGGGATCTGCCTCGTCACCGAGCGCGATCCGATCGTCACCGCGAAGGAGGTCGCGACGCTTGACCGGATCAGCGGTGGCCGATTCCTGTTCGGCGTCGGGGCCGGCTGGAACCGCGAGGAGCTGCGCGACCACGGCGTCGAGCCGCGTGAGCGCTTCGACGTCATGTCCGAGCGCGTGCGGGCGATGCAGGCGATCTGGACCGAGGACGAGGCGAGCTTCGCCGGCGCGCACGTGCGCTTCGAGCGGATCTGGAGCTGGCCGAAGCCCGTCCAGCGACCCCACCCGCCGGTGCTGGTCGGCGGCAACGGCGCGACGGTGCTCGACCGCGTGCTCGAGTACGGCGATCACTGGATGCCCAATCCCGAGCGCAGCTACGACGACCTGCTCGCGCGCATCGCCGAGCTGCGCCGCCGCGCCGCCGACGCGGGTCGCAGCGTCGGCGTCACCGTCAACGCCGCCAGCACAAAGCCCGAGCGCCTCGCCCGCCTGGTCGAGGCGGGCGTCGAGCGCGCCGTCTTCTACCTGCCGTCGGCCGACCTGGGCGCGATCGAGGCGCGACTCGAGGCGATCGACTCGGCGCTGGCGGTGGTGGGCGGCTGATCTTCGTCCTCGGTCGTCACCACGTACGGCGTCTCGCTGCCGTCCCTGGGGGCCCTGCGAAAGACGAACCACCAGATCGCGATCACGGCGACCCACCCGATCACCATCGCCAGGCCGAGCATCAGGTTGAAGACCTCATCCGGGGTCGAGAGCGCGAGCACCACGCCTGAAGCGTACGCCGCGCGGCCGCCGCGCGGCCGCGCATAGTCTGTGCACGGATGCCGCCGTCCCTGCCCCGGATCGCCGTCGACGTCCTGAGGGGTGGCGAGGAGCACTGCTACGCCGCTCACCGCTGGGCGCGGGCCGAGCTGCATCTGCCGGCAGGCCCGGGGCCGCACCCGGTGGCCGTCGTCCTGCACGGCGGCTCATGGCGCACGACGTACGGCAAGCGCGTCATGCGCCCCCTCTGCCATGACCTCGTCCGCCACGGCTGGGCGGCGTGGAACGTCGCCTACCGCCGCGTCGGCGGCACGGAGGGCGGCGGCTGGCCGGCGACGTTCGAGGACGTGGCCGCGGCCGTCGACCACCTGGCGATCGTTGACGCGCCGCTGCAGCTCACGCGCGTGGCGTTGGTCGGTCACAGCGCCGGCGGGCACCTCGCCCTGTGGGCCGCGGGCCGCGCGCTGCTCCCCGCCGGCGCGCCGGGCGCCGGGGCACCCGTGTTCGAGCCGGCCCTCGTGATCGCCCAGGCCCCGGTCGCCAACCTCGAGCGCGGGCGCACGCTGACGGCGCCGGGCGGCGTCGTCAACGCGCTGCTCGGGGGCACGCCGCAGCAGTTTCCGGAGCGCTACGCGCTCGCCAACCCGCAGCGCTGGGCCGGGCGCACCGCGACCCCGATGCTCCTGGTCCACGGCGAGGACGACCGCACCGTGCCGGTGGGCCAGAGCAGCGAGTACGTGCAGGCGGCGCTGGGCGCCGGGGCGCCGGTCGAGCTCGCTGCGCTGGCGCACGCCGCGCATCGCGACCACGTCGACCCGCGGTCGGTCGCGTGGCGCGTCGCGCTGGACCGCCTCGCGCGTGTGTGAGCACGCCGGTACGCTCGCGGGCGTGTCAGCGAACGCAGGCGAGCCCGGAGTCGAGGACGCGACCCGTCGCACGCATCTCGCGGCTGAGCGCACGTGGCTCGCGTGGTGGCGCACGGGCCTCACGTCGATTGCGGCGGGGGTCGGGATCGGCCGGCTGCTGCCGGAGCTCACCGGGGGGACGACCTGGCCCTACGTGCTCGTCGGCGCCGGCTACGTGCTGGTCGGGGTGGCGATGATCATCTTCGCCGAGGTGCGCCAGCGCGGTACGGCCGCCGCCCTGCGCAGGGGCAGCTTCGACCACCTGGAGTCCGCGGCGCTGCGGACGTTCACGATCTGCGGCGTCGTGCTCGGCCTGGCGACACTCGCCGTCATCGTCGCGCAGGGGGGCTAGTGGCCCTTCTCCAAACGTCTGACCGGTAACGCCGGACGGCGATCACCGTCATGCTGCGTCCTGATATTGGCCCGCCCACCCAATGCCACCGGCATTGCACCGATCCTGCGTCCTTGCCTGACGGCGCCGCCGCCGCGGCGTTTCCGGCCCGACATTCCGAGAAGGACCACTAGACGGGAATCGACCGCGCGACGTAGTGCAGCTCCGAGCACTGGGCCGCGGTCTGGCCGCGCCGGACCTCGCGCCCGTCGAGATCCAGGCACTCGACCAGGTCGAACCCGGCGTCCGCGAGTTGCGTCTCCTGAGCGTCGCGCCCGATGTAGTAGTGCAGCAGCGAGTAGTCGTTGGCGACGTCGTTGAGGATCGCGTGGTCCGGCTCGACGCGCTCGAGAGGGAGCAGCCGGCGGCGGTTGCGCATGCGCCTGGGCAGCCGGACGATGTTGATCGCCGACGTGACGGGGTCGTGCTCGACGACCTGCCCGGGCGTGCGGAGCAAGGGCGCGGCGGCGCGGTTGTGCGACGAGAACACCAGCAGCCCACGTGGGCCGAGAATGCGCGCGACGGAGCGCAGGAAGCCCCGGCGCTGCTCGTCGCTCAGCACGTCGATCAGGTTGAAGCCGGCGACCACGGCGCCGAAGCTCGCGTCGGCGAACCCGGACAGGTCGCGCAGGTCTCCGAGCGCGAACGTTCCCGCGGGGTAGGTCCTGCGGCAGTGCTCGACCATCGCCGGGAGGATGTCGACCGCGTGGACGCCCTGCGCGATGTCGAGCAGGTAGCCGGTGATCCGCCCGGCGCCGCAGCCGAGCTCCAGCACGCGGCCCGCGAGCGCATCGCGGTGGCGCACGAGGATCATGACCTCCGCCGGCCGCAGCTCGCGGTTGGCATACGTGCGCACGAGCCGGGGCCGCGACCAGCCGGCGTCGTTGACTTCCTGCATCCTGTCCATCCGGCCCCCCGCCCCTGTGCGAAGCTAGAGCGCGTGATGATTGCATGACCGCACTCGACTTCAGCGGGTTCGACGTCCTGACCTTCGACACGTACGGGACGCTGATCGACTGGGAGGCGGGGCTGCTGGCCGCGCTGCGCCCGGTGCTGCGCGCCCACGGCGTGACCGACGGCGACGAGGCGCTGCTCGAGCGCTACGGCCGTCACGAGGCCCAGCTCGAGGCCGGCCCCTACCTGACCTACCGCGAGATCCTCGCGCGCGCGCTCGCCGCGATCGGCGCCGACCTGGGGTTCGAGCCATCGCCCGCGGAGCGCGCCGCGTTCGCCGCATCCGTCGGCGACTGGCCGCCGTTCGCGGACTCCGCCGACGCGCTCGCCCGCCTGCACACGCGGTTTCGCCTCGCCGTCATCACGAACTGCGACGACGACCTGTTCGCCCTCTCAGAGCGGCGCCTGGGTCTGCGCTTCGACTGGGTCGTGACCGCGCAGCAGGCGCGCGGCTACAAGCCGAGCGCGCGCAACTTCGAGCTTGCGTTCGCGACCCTCGGCGTCCCGCGCGAGCGGATCCTGCACGTGGCGCAGAGCCTCTACCACGACCACGTGACCGCCAAGGCACTGGGCATGACGACGGTCTGGGTCGACCGGCGCGGCGAGCGCGATGGCTCCGGTGCGACGCCGCCCGCGAACGCGGCGCCGGACCTGACCGTGCCCGACATGCGCTCGCTGGCCGACCTCGCGGCCGGGCCCTGAACACCGCGTCGTGCGACCCCGTGATCTGCGCCGCCTCTGCGCCGGGTTCGGGCAGGCTTGCGCGCAGCGGCGCCGCACCCCGGCGGGGGCGTGCATCGTGGGCGCATGAGCTCGATGCGACGTCCTCCAGGTCTGCGGCGCATGTGCGCCGCAGCGGCGATCCTGCTGCTGGCGGCTCCCGCCGCCGCGCGCGCCGACGGAACAGTGGTGCTGCGCGCAGGCCCGCGGGTGCCGCGCGCCCGGCTCGCCGCTGCGGGGGTCCGGTCGAGTGTCGGCGTTGTCCCGGGCACCGGCGCGCGGCTGGTCCGCGTGAGCGGCGACCCGGCCCTCGTCGCCCAGCGCCTCGCGCGCGTGCGCGGCGTCGCGTGGGCCGAGGCCAATGCTCTCGTGCACGCGCTCGACGCCGTGCCGCATGATGCGCACTGGCCCGCGCTCTACGGCGTGCGCCGGATCGGCGCGCCGGCGTTCTGGGGCGCCCACGGGCTCGGCGGCTTCCCGGCCTTCGGCGGCGTCGCGGTGGGGATCGTCGACACCGGGATCGACGCCGCGCACGAGGACCTGCGCGGCAGGGTGCGCGCGTGCGGAGCGGCGCGCGATGGCGCGGTCAGCGACGGCGAGTGCGCCGACGCGGAGGGTCACGGAACGCATGTCGCCGGGACGATCGGCGCGATCGCCGGCAACGGCGTCGGGATCGCCGGGGTCGCGTTCGACGCGCCGCTGATCATCTGCCGCGCGCTCGGCGGCGCGGACGGCTCGGGCACCGTCGCCGACGTCGCGGCCTGCATGCGCTGGGTGCACGACCGCGGCGCGAAGGTGATCTCCATGAGCCTCGGCGGGCCGTCGTCACGGACGCTCGCCGCGGCGGCACGGACGGCCTACGCGCGCGGCGGGCGCAGCGGCTCGCTGCTCGTCGCCGCGGCCGGCAACGACGGCACCGGCGCCGTGGAGTACCCGGCAGGGCTGCCGCAGGTGGTCTCGGTCGGCGCGATCGACGAGCGCGACGCCGTCGCGCCGTTCTCCAACGAGAACGCGGACGTCGAGCTGACCGCGCCCGGGGTGAACATCCTCTCGGCGAAGGCCGGCGGCGGGTACATCAGCGAGTCGGGAACGAGCATGGCGACGCCGCACGTCTCAGGAGCGGCCGCGCTGCTGTGGGGCGCCGACCCGTCGGCGAGCGCGGCGACCATCCGCTCGAGACTGGACGCGGCGGTCGACGATCTCGGCGCGCCGGGGCGCGACGGCGCCTACGGCTTCGGCGTCGTGGATCTCGCGCCGGCGCGCTGAGTGTCAGCGGCCCGCTCGCGCGGTGACGATCCAGGTCGAAGCCGGCGCCCGCACGCCGTCGGGGCGCACGAACTCGGCCAGTCCCTCACGGAGCGCTGCGTCGATCTGGGGTCGCAGCTGCGCCGCGCGGGCTCCCCAGAGCCGAAGGATCTCGCCCGCAGGTCCAAGCGCCGTCACGAGCTCGACCGCCTCGTCGAGCGTCGTGCCGATCGTGATCTCGATGTCGCAGCGCCGGAGCGTCACCTCGTCGAATCCGGCGCTCGTCACGATCTCGCTCGTCGTGTCCGCGTCCGCCATCGAGAACGGCCCCGGGCCGCATGTCGGTTCGTCGTACTCCTCGGGACGCTCGACGAAGCGCGTCACGATCTCCTCGGCGCGATTCAGCCAGTCGTTGTCGAGCTTGCGCCGCCAGACGACCATGCAGAGGCGTCCGCCGGGGTCGAGCGCACGCCACACGTTGCGCAATGCGACGACGGGGCTCGCGAAGAACATCGTGCCCATGCGCGAGAACGCGTAGTCGAAGCGCTGCTCGAGGGTCATCGCCTGCACGTCCCCGACGACGAATTCGGCGTTTGTCACGCCCGCGGCGAGTGCCTCCCGGCGCGCCGTCTCGATGAAGCGCTCGGCGGCGTCGATCCCGACCGCGGAGCCCGTCGGCCCGACGATCCCGGCGATGCGCGTCGTCGTGTCGCCGAAGCCGCAGCCGATGTCCAGGACCCGGTCGCCGACACGCGGCGGGAGCCACGCGAGCGCCGCCTCGCCGTGGGCGCCGAGGCCCGTCGTGACGATGGGGCGGAACGCCTGGAACCGCTCGAACAGCGGCCCGTTCCAGGCCTCGATCGCTTCCTCGTTGAGCGGCGCGATCGGCTCCATGCGCCGATGCTACGCCCGCCGAGCGGCCCGCACCAGAGGCACTCGCCCTGCCAGAGTGCGCGGATGCCCGCCTATGAGCTCAACGGCAAGGTCGCGCTCGTCACCGGCGCCGCGCGCGGTATCGGCTTCGCGACGGCGCAGAGCCTGATCGCACGGGGGGCGTCCGTCGTCGTCGTCGACCTCGATGCGGAGGCCACGCAGCGCGCCGCCGCCGACCTGCATGCAACGCGGGCGCTCGGGCTCGCGGCCGACGTCACCGATCGCGGGGCGATGCAGCGCGCGGTCGCCACGGCGGTCGGGCGCTTCGGAGGGCTCGACGTCGTCGTGGCGAACGCCGGGATCGCGTCGCGCGGTGCGACCCTCCAGTCGATGACGCCGGAGACGTTCGACCGCGTCCTGGACGTGAACCTCATGGGCGTCTGCCGGACCGTGGACGCCGCCCTGCCCGAGATCGTGCGCCGCAGGGGCCACGTCGTCGTGATCGCGTCCGTGTACGCGTTCATCAACGGCGTCGGCGCGATCCCGTACGCGATGAGCAAGGCGGGCGTCGAGCAGTTGGGGCGCGCACTGCGCGTGGAGCTGGCGCCGCACGGCGCCGGCGCGAGCGTCGCGTACTTCGGTTTCATCGACACCGAGATGGTGCATCGGGCGATCGACACCGACCCGATGGCCGACACCATGCAGGGTGCGCTGCCGCGCGTCCTGCGCAAGCGTCTGAGCCCGGCCGTCGCCGGAGCGGCGATCGTCGAGGGCATCGAGAGCCGCGCGCCGCGGATCATCCGCCCGCGCCGCTGGACGGTGCTGTCGGTGCTGCGCGGCATCCTCAATCCGCTCAGCGACGCGCGGATGGAGCGCGACGCCACCATGCACGCCATCGTGCGCGAGCTGGACTCCCGCGCCGGCGAGGAGCAGCCGACGACGGCGTGAGCGCCCGGCTGATCCTGGGCGCGCGGGCCGCTCTGAGAGACTCGGATCAGGAGAATCCGATGACGACGGGAGCCTGATGACGATCCGTGTGGGAGTTCAGGTCCAGCCGCAGCACGCCTCGTTTCAGCAGATGCGCGAGGCATGGCTCGGGGCCGATGAGCTCGGCGTCGACACGATCTTCACCTGGGACCACTTCTACCCGCTGTACGGCGCGCCGGACGGCGCCCACTTCGAGTGCCTGACCGCGCTCGCCTCGATGGCCGAGGTGACCTCGCGCGCGCAGATCGGTGCGCTCGTCACGTGCAACTCCTACCGCAATCCGGAGCTGCTCACGCACGCGCACTGCACGATCGACCACGCCTCCGGCGGCCGCGTGATCCTCGGGATCGGGGCCGGCTGGTTCCGGCGCGACTACGACGAGTACGGCTACGAGTTCGGGACGGCGCCGGACCGGCTGCGCGCGCTCGCGCGTGACCTGCCGCGCATCCGCGCGCGCCTGCAGCAGCTCAACCCCCAGCCCGTCGGGCCCATGCCGATCCTGATCGGGGGCAGCGGACCGAAGGTGACGCTGCGGCTCGTCGCGCAGCACGCGCAGATGTGGCACGGGTTCGGCGACGTCGACGACTACCGGACCAAGTCGGCGATCCTCGCCGAGCACTGCGCCGCGATGGGGCGGGATCCCTCCGAGATCGAGCACGCGCGCGGCGTGTTTGGCAACCTGCTGGACCACGTCGACGACCTTCGCGACGCCGGTGTCAGCCACTTCATCCTTGGCGTGGGCGGTGCCCCCGGCGGCTACGACCTCGAGCCGCTGCGCGAGCTCGTCGCCTGGCGCGACCGGATCAACGCGCCGGCCTAGGCCCTCAAGCGGGCTGCGACTGCAGATCCCGGTGCTGCATGCCGGCTCAGTTCAGCGCGCCCGGCGGGAGCACGTAGCGCCGCGGCGCCGCAGTGTCGCTGCGCGCCCGGTCGCTGAGCCGGGCGCTGTGCAGGCCTGTGTCCGCGGCGGCGGGCGCGAGCTCCTCGGGGAGCCCGTGGTGCGCCGTGATCCACGCGATGATCGCCTCCGAGTCGGCACCCTCGGCGAGGATCGTCGCACGCCCGATCACGTCGCCGCCGGAGGCGTGCGGTCGCGACAACCGCGTCACCAGCATGCGAATCGCGTCGTCGTCCATGGACGGAGGTTAGCCCTCTCCTGCCGGGCGGAAAGGCCACGGGACGCCGCACGCCGGATACGCTCCGCGCGCCGATGCACGCCCCAACCCTGCCGCCGAAGGCGCCTTCTCCGCTCCGCCACCCGCCGCGCCTCGTGGCCGCCGACGGCGGTCACCGGCACGCGACGTGGCTGGAGCTGTTCTTCGACCTGGTGTTCGTCGCGGCGGTCGCGCGGCTCGGGGAGAGCCTCGTCGAGCATCCGAACACAGCCGGCTTCATCCGCTTCGCCGCGCTCTTCGTCGCGGTCGCCTGGGCGTGGATGGGCTTCACGTACTACGCGAACCGCTTCGACACCGACGACGTCGCGTACCGCGCCACGGTGTCGGCATCGATGCTCGCGGTGGCGGCCATGGGCGTGGCGATCGGCGAGTCGGGGCCCGGGTGGTCGGCGCGGTTCGCCCTCGCCTACGTCGCCGTTCGCCTGCTGCTGCTCCTCCTCTACGCGCGCGCCCGCCGCCACGTTCCGCCCGCGCGCGGCGCGATCGACGCCTACCTCGCGGGGTTCGGCGCGGGCGCGCTGCTCTGGCTCGCGTCGCTCGCGGTCCCGCCTCCCGCGCGCTACGCCCTCTGGGCGCTCGGGCTCGCGGTGGAGTTCGCGACGCCGCTGGTCGCCTGGCGCGTGGTCTCGCTCGCGCCGATCGATCGCGACCATCTGGGTGAGCGGTTCGGGCTCTTCACGATCATCGTCCTCGGCGAGGCGGTGGTGGCGGTGGTGACCGGCGCGCGGCTGCAGGTCTGGGACGGGCCGGCGGTGGGCGTCGCCGCGGTCGGCTTCCTGGCCGCCGTGGCGATGTGGTGGATCTACTTCGACTTCCAGAGCGGCTCGATCCCGCGCCGCGGGCTGTGGGCGTTCGTCAGCTCCTACGGCCACGTCCCGCTGTGGATGGCGCTCGCGGCCTTCGGGGCGGGGACGCGGCTCGCGATCGAAGATGCCGGCGGGCTGGCCGACCTGGCGGGGGAGCGGTGGGCGCTCGCCGGCTCGGCGACCGCCTTCCTCATCGTCATCGGCGCGTTCCATCTCGCGTCCGCCCGCCCCGAGCACGCGGCGATCGGGTTGCTGCGCCTGGGATGCGCGGCGCTGCTGACCGCGCTCGCCGCGGCAGGCGACCGCTTCCCCGTCGCGACGCTGATGGTGCTCGTCGCGGTCCTGCTGGTCGTCGGCATGCTGCTGGAAGCAGTCAGCATGCGCGACGCGCTGCGCGGCGCACTGGCACGCGCGGTCGCCCCGCCGCAGCGCGTCAGCACCCAGGCGGAAGGCCCATCACCTGCGGCTGAAGCGCCCGCGCTGACCCGTTAGGAGGTCTTCACGACGAAGACCGAGCACCGGCCTTGTGCGCCGGCTCAGCGGCTCAGACCTGGTTCTCGCGAACTCGGTTCGCCAGCTGCTCGAGCAGCGCCCAGGCGATCTCGGGGTGATCCATCACGAGCGGCTTGAAGTGCCAGCGCGAGAGCACGTAGGTGAGCATGTCCGTGTCGGCGACGATGGTGGCGCTGCGCGTCTTGCCGGTGATGAGCGCCATCTCGCCGAAATGGTCGCTCGGGCCGAGCGTGCCCTTCACGTCGCCGCCGACGGAGACGGTCGCGGTGCCCTCGGCGATCAGGAAGAAGCCGATGCCCCCGACCTCCTCGCTGGAGATCTGATGGCCCGCAGCGAACCGGCGTTCCGTGAGCGACTCCGCGAGCGACTTGCGCTCCCTGCCGCTGAGGCTCTGGAACAGGGGGGAGCGGGCGACGGTGTCTTCGGCGGTCGTGGCCATGAGGCGACCCTACCCCGGCGGGATCGTCGCTTTCAACGCAGGTGGACGTGTCAGCTCCGTGACGCCGGGTTGACAGCGGACCGGTTTGCGGAGAGGGTGGTTGAGCGCACAACCGGAGCGCGAGGCACACAAGGGGGAAGTGGTTCATGCGCTGGTCCAGACTGAACT
>CAWFOF010000012.1:0-93222 GCA_963817295.1 uncultured Solirubrobacteraceae bacterium
ATCAATTTTTTTTGTTCGTTCTTGCTCGAACAGTCGTATTGCTAGCACGTCGGCCTGCTCGCTCCCGCAGATGCACTTCACCTTCCGGCTCCGCTGCCGGGTCGCTCAAGCTCGGCCTCGAGCTCCGCGTAGCGCTCGCGCACGGCATCGCCCTGCTGAAGCTCCCACAGCATCGCCTGCGCGGAGAACAGCGCGAAGGGCTGGAAGATCGCCTCGATGATCCCGGGCATCCCGTCGCGGAACCCGGTGCGCCGCACCATCCGCCGGCCGAAGTCGAGCGCCATGACCTTGGTGAACGTCCACGCGGTCACCGGCGGCGCCCCGGCGGCATGGAGGGCGGCGGCCTGGAGCTGCCCGTAGCGGATCGCCTTGACGAGGTTCTCCTGCATCGAGCGGTGCGAGAAGTGCCAGCGCTCGGCCCGCAGCTCGGCGATCCGGTCCGCCGGAACGTCGAGCTGCTCGTGCACGCTGCCGTGGTAGCGGGCGTGGTCGCGGCGGACGATCTTGACGTGGGTCTCGACCCACCCGCCGTGCTCCATCCGCACGCCCCAGAAGAAGTTCACGGTCGGTGAGCGGTACGCGAGGATCCGGCCCTCGTCGCGGGCGAGCGCCTGCTGGAACTCGGCGGCGAGCGCCGGCGTCACGCGCTCGTCGCCGTCGCAGTAGACGATCCAGTCGCCGGTCGCGGCATCGACGCCGGCGTTCTTCAGCTGCGCGTAGTCCTCGAACGGCACCACGAGCACCTTGTCGGTGTACCGCCGCGCGACCTCGGCGGTCCCGTCCTCGGTGCGGTCGTCGACCACGACGACGATCTCGTCGCAGAACGCCAGCAGGCGCAGTGCGCCTTCGAGCATCGCCGCCTCGTCGCGCACCGCCAGCACCGCCGAGATCGTCGAGCGCCGCGGCTCGGAGGGAGTCTCAGACACCGGCCGGAGTCTAGGCGCGCCGACGGGCGAGCACGCCGCCGAGCCGGCTGCGGATGGCGTGCGTCATCTCCGGCGGCACGAGCCGCAAGGCGAGCACGAGGCCGATGTAGACGGCGGCGGCCAGCACTGCGAGGACGATGTCCGGCACCCCCGGGACAGCCGCGACGGCCGCGGCCGGGACGGCCGCCAGCGCCGTCAGCCCGAGTTGGCGGAACGGCAGCTCGCGCCCGGGGCCGGCGCGCCACAGGGCGACGAACGCGGCGAGCGCGTAGGCGAGATCTCCGGCGACGGCCGCGAACGCGGCGCCCTTCGCCTGGTGCAGCGGGATCAGGATCAGCCCCGCGACGAGCAGGGTCAGGAGCCCGGTCCCGACGGCGATCGCCAGGTCCCGCGCGCGTCCGAGGCCGATCAGCGTCGGGATCCATGCGGCGACGAGGAAGATCGTCACCGCGGCCAGGCACTGGATCTGCAGCACGGGAACGGCCGGCTCGTACTCCGGGCCACCGAGCACGAGCACGATCGGCTTGGCCGCGATCGCCAGCGTGAGCGCGAGCAGCACACCACCGATGGCCATCACCTCCGTCGTGCGCCCGGTCATGTACCGCAGGCGCTCCAGGTCGTCGCGGGCAGCGACGCTGAGCACCGGGAGGACGACGGAGATCAGCAGGAACGGCAGGCCGGCAAGGATCTCCACGACACGCGTCGACGTCACGAAGTAGCCGCACCTGGTCGGCGTCCCCGGAGACGACGGACATCAGGATCACGAGCAGGCGGATGTAGAGGATCCCGAGGACGCTCGCCAGCGCCACCGGCAAGCCGACCGTTGCGAGGGCACGCAGCGCTCGCGCCCAGCGGGGCGCCACGAAGTGGTGACGGGCGAGCAGCAGCGGCGTCACCGCGATGAGCACGACCCCCACGAGCACCGAGGCTCCGAAGAACGGCAGCAGCCCCGCGCCGGCGACGGCGAGCACCACGAACGCCAGGAACAGCACGGCCTGCCGCAGGACCTCGTTGGCCGCGATCGTTCCGTTGCGCAGCTCGACGCTCAGCGGCAGCAGCATGGCCGCCTGGACGCTGGCGAGGAAGATCCCGATGCCCGCGATCAGCGTGCCGAGCACGAGCTGGTGGTCGTACCCCGCGACGAGGGCGAAGACGACCGCGACGACGACCCCGATCCCCGTGAGCACGATCCGCAGCCCCAGGATGTGCGAGAGCAGCTCGCGCCGCGCCGCGGCCTCGTCGAGCAGCGCGAGCTCCCGCGACCCGGTCAGGCTCAGACCGGCGTCGCTGATCCCGTACACGATGCTGACCAGCGCGAGAACGGTGCCGTAGCGGCCGAAGTTCGCGACCCCGAGGTAGCGCAGCAGGATGATCGCGCCGGCCGCGGTGAGCACGTTCGCGATGACGAAGCCGGCGACGCGCTGCGCGCCGCCGCGGACCACGCGTCCGCCGACCTGGTCGTCGGCGAGGACATCAGGTGGGCGGAGCCCAGCGTCAGCTCCTGCGTCGGCCACGACCTGAGCGTACCCCGACGGAGAAGCGCCCGGCGCTACGTGCCCGACCCGACGGTGACGGCGTAGTTCCCGCTGCCCTTCGGCTCGAGCAGGCGCTGGGGCCCGAGACCGCCGAGGAACGCATCGGGGTCGACGCCCTGCTGACGCAGCTCGGGCTCATGGACCTCGAGCACGAGCGTCCGGACGCGCCGCGCCACGTCGCTGCCGCCCAGCGCCGCGGCCTCGCCACCCTCGATGTCCACCTTCATGACGGTCGGCTCGAAGCCGAGCCGCGCGCAGATCCCGTCGAGCGTCGCCATCTCGACCTCGACCTCTCCGTCGCTCGCGATGTGCCCCACGGAATCGCCGCTGGCGGCGAAGCGCACGGTGCCCTCATGGTCGCCCAGCGCGACGGGCAGCACGGTGACGTTCGTGGCCCCGTTGGCCTCGATGTTGCGCTGCAGCAGGCTCCGTGCCCGCGCGTCGGGCTCGAAGGCGACGACCCGCCCGTCCGGCCCGACCCGGCGAGAGGCGAGGAGCGTGTAGGGCCCCACGAAGGCACCGACGTCGAAGAACACGTCGCCGGGCCGGAGCGCCCCGGTGAGCTCCTCGACCATCGGCCGCTCCCACGTCCCGCGGTGCGCCTCGTGCGCCCACCAGACGAGCTCGGGCCGATCTGCCTCGGCGAAGACGAAGGTCTCGGGGCCGATCGGCAGCGAGGCGCTGCCCTTGAGCTTCCAGAGCGGCCAGGGCCACCGGTGAAGGTGCGCCCAGCCGACCCCGAACTGCAGCCCGCGGCGTACGCGATGACCCCTGGACTCTGCGGGTGAGTTCACGGCGGAGCACTCTAACGTCCCGGCTTCGGGGCCCAGCGCAGGCGCTAGCCTGTCGCCGCGATGCCCAAGACCGCACTCATCACCGGGATCACCGGCCAGGACGGCTCGTACCTCGCCGAGCTGCTGCTCGAACACGGGTACGACGTCCATGGCATGGTCCGCCGCTCGTCGACCGAGAAGTTCGACCGGGTCGAGCACATCCGCGACCGCATCACGCTGCACCAGGGCGACCTGCTCGACCAGCGCTCGCTGGTCGACACACTGCGTGCCAGCAAGCCGGACGAGATCTACAACCTCGCCGCGATGAGCTACGTCGCCGCGTCGTGGGTCCAGCCGACGCTGACCGCGGAGTTCACCGGCGTGGGGGTCACGCGGATCCTCGAGGCGATGCGCGAGGTGTGCCCCGAGGCCCGCTTCTACCAGGCGTCCTCGAGCGAGATGTTCGGCAAGGTGCTCGAGATCCCGCAGACCGAGAACACGCCGTTCTACCCCCGCTCGCCGTACGGCGTCGCGAAGGCCTACGGGCACTTCATCACGGTGAATTACCGTGAGTCATACAATTTGCATGCGACATCCGGAATTTTGTTCAACCACGAATCTCCCCGTCGTGGACTGGAATTCGTGACACGCAAGATCACCTGGCACGCCGCGGCGATCAAGCTCGGCAAGCGCGAGCGGCTCGGGCTGGGCAACCTTGACGCCGAGCGCGACTGGGGCTACGCGAAGGACTACGTCGAGGCGATGTGGCTGATGCTCCAGCAGGACGCGGCCGAGGACTACGTGATCGCCACGAACAACACGAACTCCGTGCGCGAGTGCGTCGAGATCGCCTTCGACGAGGCGGGGCTCGGGAGCTGGGAGCCCTACGTGGACCTCGACCCGAGCATGGTCAGGCCGGCTGAGGTCGACCAGCTGATCGGCGACTACTCCAAGGCGAAGACCGACCTCGGGTGGGAGCCGAAGACCACCTTCGAGGAGCTCATCCGCCTCATGACGCGGGCGGACCTCGAGCTGCTCTCCCGATGACCGAGCGCGCGTGGACGAACGAGGCGGCCGACGTCGGCGGAGGCAATGAGGGCCGCATCCATGGCAGCGACATCAACCTGCGGTCGCGCCCGCAGATGGCCGAGTACGAGGCGGCCGCCGACCGGATCGCCCGCGCCGGGCACCGCAAGGTGCTCGACTGGGGCTGCGGATACGGGCAGCTGACGCGGATGCTGCGCGATCGCGGCGTGGACGTGACGTCGATCGACTGGGACCCCGAGGTCGAGGGCGTCGTCACGCGGCCGCTGCCCGCCTTCCCGGGGCTCGAGGCCCTGGCCACGAGCGACCCGGTGCTGCTGCCGTTCGAGGAGGCGAGCTTCGACGCGGTGCTCTCGATGGGCGTCCTCGAGCACGTGCACGACCCGGGCGCGAGCCTCGACGAGCTGCGGCGCGTCCTCGTGCCCGGCGGGACGGTCTACTGCTACAAGCTGCCGAACGAGCACTCCTACCTCGAGGCGATCGCCCGCCGAAGCGGGATGTACCACCACGGGCAGCTCGAGAACGACAGGCTGTACACGGTCGCGAGCGCCCGGGAGCTGTTCCGGCTCCACGGCTTCGAGGTCCTCGAGGCGCGCCGCGCGAACATGCTGCCGCTGACGCTGCCGGGCCGCGCGGCGACCGCCGCCGCACCACTCATCTGGGGCGCGAACCGCGCGCTCGCCGCCGTTCCCGGCCTCAACGGGGTCGCGACGAACGTGCAGGTCGTCGCCCGCACGCGCTGACCCGGGCCATCGCCCTCAGTGGGCGAGGAAGTTCCAGATCGGCTCGCTGAACACCGCCTCGAACTGCGTGCGCGTGTATGGACCGACACCCGCGAGGTCGAAGATCCGCAGCGCACAGTCGCCCACGAGCAGGTCGTGGAGCTCGCCCGGCGTGCCCCCGTAGTGCTCGATGCCACCCTGCCCATGCTCGAAGACCACGAGCGGGCGGTGCCGGGCGAGCGTCTCGCGGGCGCCGCGAAAGACCTCGAGCTCGGCGCCCTCGACGTCCACCTTCACGAACGCCGGGGCCAGCCCGGCCGGCAGGGCGTCGTCAAGGCGCTCGGTGCGCACGCCGATCTCTCGCACCTCCTCCTCGCCGGGCAGGTCACGCAGGCGCAGGCCGCTGTAGCCGGGGGACGAGACCACGTGCTGGAAGGTCGTCTCGCCCGCCTCGTTCGCGAGCGCCGCGCACCGCAGCTCCACGCCGCCGACGCCTCCGAACTCCCGCTCCAGTCCGGCGAACAGGTCGGGAAGCGGCTCGTAGGCGAGGTGGCGACCACCGGGCGAGAGACGCACGATCTCACGCAGCAGCTCACCCGTGTGCGCACCGACCTCCACGGTGTGGGAGTCGGGACGCAGCCGCGCGGCCACGAGCAGCTTCATCGCCGCGTGGTCGCGCAGGTCACGGCGCAGCCCCGCGTCGGTGAGCGCGTGCAGGCGCTTGACGTGCTCCTCCACGCCGAGGCGCTCGGCGGTGGTCATGATGGCGCGGCGCGCGCGTGCGGTGGACGGCATCCCCGCAGCCTAGATGCGCAGCCAGCGTTCGAGGCTGGCATGCATCACCCTGGCCATGGCGGACCAGTCGTAGCGGGCGAGCACGCGCTCGCGGCCATTGGCCGCGAGGCGCTCCGCCAGGTCGCGATCCTCGAGGAGCCGCACCACCGCTCGGGCGAACTCGTCCGGGTCGCCGGCGACGAGCAGGTCCGTCCCCGGGCGAACGTCGATGCCGGCGGCCGCCAGCGGCGTCGCGACGAGCGGACGGCCGGCGGCGAGGGCCTCGACGACCTTGAGGTTCGTGCCGCTGCCCGAGCGGATCGGGGCGATCGACACGGCCGTCCCGGAGAGCCGCGGTCGCAGGTCGTCGACCCAGCCGAGGACCTCGACGGCGGGATCCTCGGCCAGACGCGCGACGGCCGGCGGGGCGCCGCGACCGACGACCGAGAGGCGGACGTCCGGGCGGCGAGCGCGCACCAGCGGCAGCACCTCGCGCACGAACCAGGTCACGGCCTCGGCGTTCGGCGGATAGGACATCGTCCCGGTGAACAGCAGGGTGCCGGGCTCCCCGCCGGCGATCGGCAGGACGCCGAAGCGCGCGCCGTCCACACCGTTCGGCACGACGTCGACCGGGAGGGCCGGCAGCATCGCGGCGATCTCGTCGCGCTCGGGGTCGGACATCGCCCAGCCGTGCGAGTACCGCGGCGCGTACCGCTGCACCAGTCGCTGGAAGCGGCGCTCCTCGGCCGCCAGGCGAGCGGCGGTCAACCCGCGCGCCCCGGCCCGGCGGTTGCGGTAGTACGTCCACTGGGTGTTCTGGAACACGAGCCCGGCCGGAAGCCCGGGCGGGAGCCGCCCGGCCCAGGCCATCGCGAAGTCGTGCTCGACGATCACGCCGTCCAGCCCCCCGCGGTCGAGCACGTCGGTGACCGTCCCGGCGATCTCCCCCCAGAACACCTCGGCCTGCCAGCTGAGCCATGGAAGCCGGGCGACGGCCAGCGTCAGCCCGGGGCGTCGCAGGACGGCGCGCGCCGCCTCCGAGACGTGACCGCCGGGCCGGCGCACGAGCCGCAGCGTGACGCCGTCGGCGAGCAGGCCGGCGGCGCGCTGCGCCTGATCGTCGTGGGCGGGAGCGACCACGGTGAGGTCGACCCCCAGCCGGGCCAGACCCGCCACCTGCTGATGGAGACGCATGCCGCCGCCCGTCCCGCCCGGATCGGGCGCCTCAGGCGTCAG
This sequence comes from uncultured Solirubrobacteraceae bacterium, assembly GCA_963817295.1. GTDB lineage: Bacteria > Actinomycetota > Thermoleophilia > Solirubrobacterales > Solirubrobacteraceae > F1-60-MAGs163. Next base: position 7,011 of record CAWFOF010000012.1, read on the forward strand.
CCAGAGCAGTCTCATCCGCCGGGCACGTCGGGCACCGGCCGCACTCTAGATGGGTTTCCATGGCCGCGGGGATGGCTAGCCTCTGCCGCGCATGCCCGTCCCGCTCTTCGACACGCGCACGCCGCTGCTCCCGCTGCGCGCCGAGCTCGACGCCGCGATCGCCCGCGTCATCGACTCCGGCAGCGTTCATCCTCGGTCCCGAGGTCGCGGCCTTCGAGCAGGAGTTCGCCGCCTACTGCGGCGCCCGCACACGCCGTCGGCGTGGCGAACGGCACCGAGGCGCTGACGATCGCGCTGCGCGCGCTCGGGGTCGGCCCCGGCGACGAGGTGATCGTCCCGTCGTTCACGTTCTACGCGACCGCCGAGGCGGTGCCGCCGACCGGCGCGCGCCCGGTCTTCTGCGATGTCGATCCCGACACGATGTGCGTGACCGCCGACACCGTGCGCGCGGCGCTGACGCCGCGCACGAAGGCGGTCGTCGCGGTCCACCTGTTCGGGAACCTCGCCCCGATCGCCGAGATCGCCGCGCTCGGCATCCCGGTGATCGAGGACGCGGCGCAGAGCGCCGGCAGCACCGGCGACGGCGGACGGCCGGGCTCGCTCGGCACGATCGCGACGTTCAGCTTCTTCCCGTCGAAGAACCTGGGCGCGTTCGGCGACGGCGGCGCGATCACGACGAGCGACGACGACCTCGCCGACCGCGTGCGGATGCTGCGCTTCCACGGCTCGTGGGACAAGGTCACGTACGAGCACGTCGGGTACAACTCGCGCCTGGACGAGCTGCAGGCGGCGATCCTGCGCGTCCAGCTACCCGCACCTCGACGCGTGGGCGGACGGGCGCCGTGCCGCCGGCCGTCACTACGAGCAGGCGGGCCTCGGGGAGCTCGTCGACCTCCCCGCTGCCGACGCCCGGCTCCCATCCGGCCTGGCACCTCTACGTCGTCCGCAGCCGGCGCCCGGACGCGCTCGCCACCGCGCTCGAGGCGGGCGGCCACGGCGCGAAGGCCTACTACCGCACGCCGCTGCACCGCCAGCCGGCGATGCTGGAGTACGCCGCCGGGGTGCAGCTGCCGGCGACCGACGAGCTCGCGCGGACGCACCTGGCGATCCCGATGAGCCCGGTGCTCAGCGCGCAGATGGCCGGACGAGATCGTCGCGGCCGCGCGGACGGCCGTCAGCCGCCGCCTAGCGCCAGCGCTCGAGCAGCTCGTCGTCGCGGACGTCGCGGACCTTGCGCGCCGGCGTGCCGACCATGAAGGCGCGCGGCTGGACGTCCTTCGTCACGATCGCGCCGGCGGCGATGAACGCCTCCTCGCCGATCTCGACGCCCGGCGTGAGCACCGCGCCGCCGCCGACCCTGCACGCGCGCCGCAGCGTCGCACCGCGCATCTCGTAGTCCGGCCCGCAGCGCGCCATCGTGTCGTCGTTCGTGGTCATCGCTCCGGGCCCGACGAAGACGTCGTCCTCGACGACCGAGTGGCCGGTCACGTAGACGTTCGTCTGCAACTTGACGCGCGCACCGATGACGACCTCGTTGTCCACCATCGTGCCGCGGCCGACCACCGAGCCCGCCCCGACGCTGCTGCGCTCGCGCACGGTCGACTGGTCGCCGATGATCGCCTCATCCGCGATCGTGCTGCCCGCATAGATCACGGCGCCGGTGCACACCGTCACGCGCGCGCCGATCCGCAGCGGCTCCAGCGCGTCGCGGGACGCCGTCGACGAGCGCGCCAGCCGCGGCGTCTTCCCGAGCACCGCGCCCGGCTCGATCACGCAGCCCTCGCCGATCACGGTGCCGTCGAAGACCACGACGTTCGGCCCGAACAGCGTCCCCTCGCCGATCGTGACGCCCACGCCGAGCGTCAGGTTCACCGCGTCGCCGACGCCGAGCAGCATGATTCAGGTCCCCTCTGTCGCGGCCAGCTCCGCCAGGTCGAGCTGCACCATCTCGCCGATCATCGCCTCGAACGAGATCGCGGCCTCCCATCCGAGCACGCGGCGCGCCAGCGCCGGGTCGCCGACGAGCGGCACCGGCTCGCGCGGGCGAACGAACGCCGGGTCGACGCGCACATGCCGCTCGACGCCGCCCTGCACGCCGGCGGCGGCGAAGGCCGTCTCGACGAGGTCGCGGACCGTGTGGCCGATCCCGCTGGCCAGCACGTAGTCGCCGGGCGCATCCGCCTGCAGTGCGAGATGCGCGCCGGCGACGATGTCGCGCGCGTCGGACCAGTCGCGCACCGCGTCGAGATCGCCGAGGACGAGCTCATCCTGGAGCCCGAGGGCGATCGCGGCCGCGCCGCGCGTGACCTTGCGGGGCAGGAAGTGCGGCGGACGGCGAGGCGACTCGTGGTTGAACGTGATACCCGAGCAGGCGAACAGGCCGTGGCGCTCGCGCAGCGTCCGCACGAGGCCGTGGGCGGCGAGCTTCGCGACGCCGTACGGCGTGCGCGGGCGCATCGGTGACCCCTCGTTCTGCGGACTCGTGACGGCGTCCCCGAACAGCTCGCTCGACGTCGACACCCAGACGCGCGGACGCGCGTCCAGCGCCAGCGCGGCGGCGAGCACGGTCGCTGTGCCGCCCGCGATCGCGGCGACCGTCTCGGTCGGGTCATCCCATGAGTCCGGCACGAACGTCGGCGCGGCCAGGTGATAGAGCTCGTCCGGGCGGGCGTCGGCGATGCTGCCGCGCAGCGAGTCGGGCTCGCGCAGATCCACGGCGACGAACGCCACCTGGTCCCGGATCGCCGCGATGTTCGGCGCCTGATCGGTCCCGGCACGGTCGAGCCCCGTCACCTCATAGCCCGCGGCAAGCAGGCGCTCCGCGAGATATGACCCGTCCTGCCCCGCGATTCCGGTGATGAGCGCGCGTCGTGGCATCGGCGCCGGAGCCTACCCGGGCCCACCCTCACGACCGCGACTTCTTCGGTTCTCCTGCGTTTCTGCTGCCATAGTTCGTAGGACCTCCCCGTGACCGCCCACCCTCAGACTCCGGGCCCCGCCCCGCGCGCCGATCGCGCCAAGCCGACGCTCCCCGCCAGCGTCGAGCTGCTGGGCGTGCCGCTGGCGCTGATCGATTACAACGGCGTGCTCGACTGGATGGACGCCTCGATCGACGCCGGCGCCCGCGAGTACGTGTGCGTCGCGGCCACGCACACCGTCATGGCGTGCGACGAGGACCCGCAGCTGCGGGAAGCCGTGCGCGGGGCGAGCATGACGGTCCCCGACGGGCAGCCGCTCGTGTGGGCGCTGCCGGGCCCTGGGACGCGGCGACGGGCTCGACGGCCGGGTGTACGGGCCCGAGCTGATGGCGCGAGCGTGTGAGCGCGCCGCCCGGACGGGAACGAAGATGTTCCTCTACGGCGGGCGCAACGAGGGGACGCTCGTGCAGCTCACGCTGAACCTGCGCCGCCGCTATCCGGGCCTCCAGATCGTCGGCGGCCACGTTCCGCCGTTCCGGCCGCTGACCGATGACGAGGAGGTCGCGGTCATCCGTGAGATCGACCGCTCCGGCGCCGACATCGTCTGGGTCGGGATCGGCGTTCCCAAGCAGGAGAAGTGGATGGCGCGGATGCGACCGCGCCTGCAGGCGCCGGTGCTCGTGGGCGTGGGCGCCGCGTTCGACTTCCACGCCGGCCTGGTGCCCCAGGCACCGCAGGTGGATCCAGTCCGCCGGCCTGGAATGGGCCTACCGGCTGGCCCGTGAGCCGCGCCGGCTCTGGCGGCGCTACCTGCGCTACAACCCGCGGTTCGTCATCGGTTTCATGCGTGAATACGTGCGCTACCGGCGGGGCACGCACTGGCGAGCCTGAGACCCGTATGGACTACGACGTAGCGATCATCGGCTGCGGGCGGGTCGGGCTGCCGCTCGCGCTCTCGTTCGCCGACCACGGCCTGCGCACGCTCGGCATCGACAACGACGCCGCCCGCCTCGACGCCGTCCGTGAGGGCCGGATGCCGTTCGACGAGCCCGGCGCACCCGAGGTGCTGGCGCGTGTCGGGCAGGCCGGGACGATCGCCTGGTCGGACCGCGTGGCCGACGCCGCGCCGTGCGCGCAGCATCGTGATCACGCTCGGCACCCCGTCGCACTCGCACATCGAGATCGACCTGAGCCACATCCGCTCGGTGCTCGACGACCTGATGGGGGTGCTGCGGGAGGGTCAACTGCTGGTGCTGCGGTCCACCATCGCGCCCGGGACGACCGCATTCGTCGCCGGGTACATCGAGAAGCACCGCGGCCTGGTCGCCGGGCGCGACATCAGCGTCGCCCACGTCCCCGAGCGGATCGCCGCCGGAAAGTTCTTCGCCGAGATCGACACGCTGCCGTGCATCGTCGGCGGCATCGGGGAGCGTTCCGGTGAGGCCGCGGCGGCGCTGTTCGAGACACTCGGCGCGCCGATCGTGCAGACGACGCCGATCGACGCAGAGCTCGCGAAGATCTGGACGAACATCCTGCGCTACGCGACCTTCGCGCTCCCGAATCGCCTGATGGTCGAGTGCGAGCAGTACGGCGCGAACGTCTACGACGTGATCGACCTGATCAACCGCGACTACCCGCGCGGCGGGATCGCACTGCCCGGCATGACCGCGGGAACCTGCCTGCGCAAGGACTTCGCCTTCAGCGAGGAGCGCTCGAACGCCCCCGGCATGCTGCTCGCGGTCTCGCGCGTCAACGAGTCGGTCCCGCTGTTCCTCGTCGACGGCCTCAAGCGCCGACTCGGGTCGCTGAACGGCCGCAAGGTCGCCGTGCTGGGCCTCGCCTTCAAGGCGGACACCGACGACGAGCGCGACTCGCTGTCGCACAAGCTGATCCGGCTGCTCGAGCGTGAGCTGGCCGACGTCGCCGTCCACGACCCGCTCGTCGCGACGCCGACACAGTCGTTCGAGGAGGCGATCCTCGACGCGGATGCAGTCGTCGTCGCAACGAACCACTCATGCTTCCGCGGCCCCGGCACCCTGCGAGCGATCGCCGACAGCGCGCACGCCGGCGCCGTCATCGCCGACCCGTGGAACACGTTCGACCAGGGTGAGATCTTCGGCGAGGCCGGCGCCCTGGTCGCATCGTCGGCCACGGGCCGCCCGGCCTAGCAGGTCTTGCCCGGCGCTACCCTCCGCAGCGCCATGTCACGCGTCCTCGTCACCGGCGGTGCCGGCACCATCGGTCAGGCCGTGGTGCGCCGTCTTCTTCGCGATCCGGACTTCGAGGTCCGCGTCTCCGATCAGCGCGAGGCACCAGGATGGATGCGCGAGGGCTGCGAGGTCCACACCGGCGACCTGCGCGACCGCGCCGAGGCCGGGAAGGCCACGGCGGGCTGCTCCCACGTGATCCACCTGGCGGCGATCGTCGGTGGGATCGCGAACTTCCACAAGCTTCCCTACACGCTGACGGACGTGAACTCGTCGCTCTACAACGGGGTGGTCGGTGCCGCGATCGAGCACCACGTCGAGCGCTTCGTCTACGTGTCGTCCTCGATGGTGTTCGAGAACGCCACGCAGTTCCCGACGCCGGAGAGCCACGTGCGGGAATGCCCGGTGCCCCGATCGGCCTACGGCTTCAGCAAGCTCGCCGGCGAGTTCTGGGTGCGCGCCGCGCACGACGAGCACGGCCTGCCGTACACGATCTGCCGCCCGTTCAACGCGTACGGCCCGGGCGAGATGCCCGAGGACGAGCCCGGCATCGCGCACGCCGTCCCCGACCTGATCAAGAAGTGCCTCGCGCTGCCCGAGGGCGCGCCGCTGCCGATCTTCGGTGACGGGACCCACACCCGCACGCTGACCCACGTCGACGACATCGCCGACGGCATCGTCACCGCGACCGGCGCGCAGGCGGCACTGAACGAGGACTTCAACGTCTCCGCCTCCGACGAGCTGACCGTCGCAGAGATCGCCCGCGTCATCTGGGAAGCCTGCGGCCGCGACCCCCAGGCATTCGCGCTCGAGCACCTCCCGAGCTTCGAGGTCGACGTCGTGCGGCGCTGGCCGGACGTGTCAAAGGCCCGAGAGGTGCTCGGGTGGGAGGCGCAGATCGATGTGCGGGATGGGGTGGCGGCGACGGTGGAGTGGTTGCGCGGGGTTGGCGGGGCGGGCTGAGGGCGGGTTTGGAGGGACGTCCTGTAGAGGGCGCTGAGACTGATCAGAACGCGCCTGGGCGCGTTCTGTCCTGCCGGGGGGCGTGCCAGGCTGGTGGAGGGACGCGCGGCGGGACGGCCTGTGGAGGCGTCCCTGGAGGACGTCGCTGCAGGACGCGCCTGCGGCGCGTTCTGTCCTGCCAGGGGGCGTTACAGAGTGACTCGGTCAGGCACGCCCTGCGGGCGCCCTGCTGCCAGGACGTCCTGTGGTAGCCCGGCTGACAGGACTGCCCTGCGGCGCAGTCCTGTCAGCCGCCGGGTCGCTGCAGGGCCGTGCCGCTGGAGCGCCGACGACCCGGGCCGGCCAGGGATCGTCCTCGAGGCGTCCCTCAAGGGCGCGTCCCGACGTCACCAGCCACGGCCCGCAGCACCCGGCGGCTCGAGAGGACTGCCCGCAGGGCAGTCCTATTCAGTCCGTGGTAACGCCCCCCGGCAGGACAGGAATGCCCGCAGGGCATTCCTGATCACTCTCCGAGCGTCCCGCCACCTCTCAGGAGCCGGCGGCAGCCTTCAGGTGCTCCAGCACCGCGCGCATCCCATCCTCCAGCCGCGTGTCTGCCGTGAACGCGAGCTCGGCCCTGGCGCGCGAGACGTCGAGTGAGCTGCGCCGGAGCTCGCCGAGGCGCTCGGGCTCGAAGTCTGCGGAGAAGGTCGCTTCGTCGACGCCGGCCGCCTCGCGCAGGGCGTCGATGACGTCGAGCACGGAGGACTCGACCCCGGTGCCGATGTTGTAGGCACCGTGCGCCTGAGGGTGGGCGGCGGCGGCGAGGTTCGCCTGCACGACGTCGCCGACGTAGCGTGTAGTCGCGCAGCGCGCGACCGTCCCCGTAGACGATCGGGCGCTCCGACTTCAGCAGGCGGCCGGCGAAGATCGCGATCACGCCCGCCTCGCCCGCCGGGTCCTGCCGCGGTCCGTACACGTTCCCGTAGCGCAGCGTGACGGTCGAGAGGCCGTAGAGGCGCGAGTACCAGGCGCAGTAGAGCTCGGCGCACTGCTTGCTCTGGCCGTAGGCCGCCATCGGGAACGGCGTCTCGCTCTCCGGGGTCGGCATCACGTCGGTCTCGCCGTAGATCGCGCCGCCGGTCGACGTGTTCACGAGCCGGCGCACGTCGTGCACGCGCGCGGCCTCGAGCACGTTGATCGTTCCGACGACGTTGATCCCGGCATCCCAGGCGGGATCCTCGATCGACTTGCGCACGTCGATCTGGGCGGCCATGTGAAAGACGGCGTCGGGGCGCTGTGCGGCGAACACCTCGCCGACCGTCTGCGCGTCGCGGATGTCGACCTCGTGCAGTGAGGCCCCGCGCGTCAGTGCCTGGGAGAGGTTCTCGCGCCGGCCGCTCGACAGGTCGTCGATGACCGCGACCTCGTCCCCGCGGTCGAGGAGGGCATCCACGAGGTTCGAGCCGATGAAGCCGGCACCGCCGGTGACGAGAGCGCGCATAGGGTCGTGATGCTAAGGGTCAGCCGTCGTAGACGGCCCGCAGCGCCCGGGCCACGACCGGCGGCGAGGCCAGCGCCCTCGATCCGGGCGGCGTTGGCCGCACCGGCGGCCGAGTCGCCGTATCGGCGCGACGCGAGCTCCGCCAGGCCCTGGACGTCGCCGGGCGCGGCGAGGTCCTCGTCGCCCAGCAGGTCGGTCAGCGCTCCGACGCGCATGCCCGACGACCGGCAGGCCTGCCGCCATCGCCTCGGCTGCCGAGAGCCCGAAGGTCTCCGCGAACCGCGACGGCACGATCGCCAGCGCGGCCCCGCCGCGCAGCGCGGCCAGCTCGGCCTCCGGAACGCGACCGGCGAACCGCACGTCGGCGCCCAGACGGGTCGCGAGCGCCCGCAGCGCGTGCTCGTCTGGGCCGTGGCCCGGTGACCACGAGCGGCAGTCCCGCGAGCGCGCAGGCCTCGATGGCGAGGTCGACGCCCTTGTCGGGCGCCAGGCGCGCGGAGACGATGGCGTATGCGCCGGCCGCGGGCTGGGCGCGCACGGTGGCCGCGGGCACGGGGTTGGCGATGACCGTGACCTCACGCCCGTCGAGCGGCGCCCCCATCGCCCGCAGCCGGTCGACGGTGAACGAGCTCGGCGTCACCAGCGCGTCCGCCTGCTCGACCAGCCGGCGCGACCACAGCGGCAGCGCGGCGCCGTAGACGGCCCCCTCCGCGAGTGACCCGCGGCAGCGCAGCCGCACACCCGGTCGCGTGTCGCGCCCGTGGCAGCGCGTGCAGTCCTGCCCGGCGGGATCCAGGCAGGTGCCGACTGCGCAGACGAGGCGGTACTGATGGAGGTGCAGGACCGTCCGCGCCCCGGCGGCGCGCGCGGCGGCGAGCGAGCGCCACCCGAGCGTCGGGTTCACGTTGTGTGCGTGGACGACGCGCGCGCCGGTCCGCCGCACCGCCGCGGTGATCTCGCCGGGGTCCAGGCCGCCGCGCAGCAGACCGGCCGCGGCACTCCCGCGCGACAGTGCCGCGCTGTCGCGCTGCAGCAGCTCGACGTCCTCCCCGAGCTCGTCCGGGAGCAGCTTGAGCAGCTCGTCGACGACGCGTTCCTCGCCCCCGAGCGTGCGGTAGCGGTTGTGCAGGAGCAGGATCACGGGGCCCGGCCAAGGTACCGTGAACCGCCGATGCCGCTGGCCACCGCCGTCATCGTCCCGACGCGGGACCGTCCGCAGTACCTCGATGTCGCGCTCGCGTCGATCATGCCGCAGGCAGCGGAGCTGGGCGCCGAGGTGCTCGTCATCGACGACGGCCCGTCGGCGCCGACGCGCGAGACGGCCGAGCGCCACGGCGCCCGCTACGTCGCGCACGAGGCCCCGCGGGGACTCAACGCGGCGCGCAACACCGCGATCGCGCAGACCACCGCCGACCTGCTCGTGTTCGTCGACGACGACGTCGCCGCGGCGCCGGGCTGGCTGGCGGCGCTCGTGGATGGCGCCGGGCGCCTGCCCGAGGAGGCCGGCGTCCTGACGGGCCCGATCGTGCCGCGCATCGAGGACCATCGGTTCCGCGCCTGCGGGCGGGAGGGCGGTCCGGTGACCGGGCAGGACTTCGGGCCCGCCGAGACCGATTGCCCGCACGCCTGGGGCGCGAACATGACGATCCGCCGGTCCGCGATCCAGCGCGGCCGGGATGTTCGATGCCGCGCGCGAGCTGTATGGCGACGAGCAGGAGTGGCAGGCGCGCTGGAAGGCGGTGGGCGGCCGCATCCGATTCATCCCCGCCGCCGCGGTGGACCATCGCCGGGCCGGCGACGACGCACGACTGCGCTCGCTCTGCCGTGCCGCCCGCATGCGAGGCCGGGCGAGCCGGCGCTTCGACGAGTTCAAGGGGACGGCTCCGAGCCTGCGCGCCGAGCTGCGCACGCTCGCGGGCTGCGCGCTGCATGGGCCGCGGCACCGCTGCGCGATGGGTCCCGTGATGACGTGGCACAGCCTCGGGCGCCTCGAAGCGCTGTTCGCGCCGCCCGTGAGCCCGGCGCTGCGCGACGGCGACGACGCGTTCACCTCGGGCGCAGGCGGCACCGTCGCGGGGGTTCGCGGCCGGTGCTGCGAGGTCGTGATGGGGCGCTCGACCTGCGCGAGACGCTGTCGGGGCGCCGGCGCCGGCTCGACCGCGCGGCGCGCGACACGCCGCCGCGGCGCCGTGTCCTCGTGCTCGCCGTCGAGCGTCGCGACGTCCCCTCGCTGCTCGCCGGCGCGCGCGCCGAACTGGCCCGTTCACGCCACGACGTGCGAGTCCTGACGCGGGAGCCGGGTGAGCTGCGGCAAGTTCGAGAACCTCAACGCGCTGCTCGCGGGCGAGGACCTGGCCGACGAGGACTGGGTCCTCGTGCTGGACGACGACGTGACGCTCCCGCGCGGCTTCCTCGATCGCTTCCTGCACGTCGCCGAGCACGCGGACCTCGCGCTGGCGCAGCCCGCCCACCGCCTGCACTCACACGCCGCCTGGGATGTCACCTACCGCGTGCCCGGTGCGATCTGGCATGAGACGACGTTCGTGGAGATCGGCCCGGTCACCGCCTTCCGGCACGACACGTTCGCGGCCCTGCTGCCGTTCCCGGACCTGCGCATGGGCTGGGGGCTGGACAGCCCACTGGGCCGCGCTGGCGCGCGAGCGCGACTGGCGGTCGGCGTCGTCGACGCGACGCCCGTCGGCCATACGCTGCGTCCGCCGGCCGCGACCTATCCGCGCGAGGCGGCGCTGGCCGAGGCACGTGCGTTCCTGCAGGACCGCCCCTTCGTGCGGCGCGACGAGGTCCGCACGCTGGCGGTGCATCGGTGAAGGTCGCAGTCGTCGCCGAGTTCTACCCGCGTGCCGGCGACCCCGTCCTCGGCGTCTGGGCGCACGAGCAGGCGCGGGCGGCGCGAGCGGCCGGCGCGGACGTACGGGTCGTCGTCCTGCATCGCATCGTCCCGCCGGCCGCGACTCCGCGGCGCGACCTGGCGGGCGCCACCGTGCGCCTCGCGCGCCAGCCGCGCCACGCCGTCCTGGACGGCGTGCCCGTCGAGTACGTCCGCTACGTCTCCCCGCCGAAGGGGCGCTCGTACGCCTCCTGGGGCTCTTGGGCCGCGCCGGCGCTCACGCTCGCCCTGCGCCGTCTGCGGCGGCACTTCGCGTTCGAGGTCGTCCATGCGCACAACGCGGTGCCCGCCGCCGACGCCGTGTTGCGCGCGCACGCGGCGGCGCACCGCTGGTGATCTCCGAGCACGGTGCCGACGTCTTCCACACCGCGATTCGCCACCCCACGGGCCGGCGAGCGATCGAGCGGGCATTCGGCGAGGCGCGACTCGTGCTGGCCAACAGCGGCGGGATCGAGCGCGCCGCGCGGGAGCTGGGCGCCCGCGACACGCGCATCGTGCATCTCGGCACCGACCTGCCGGCGGCGCCGCAGCACCATCCGCTGCACCCACGACGCTCGTCACCGTCGCCCACCTCGTCCCGCGCAAACGTCATGCCGACGTCATCCGCGCGCTCTGGGTGCTGCGCGAGCGTCACCCGGATCTGCGCTACGTCGTGATCGGCGACGGTCCGCAGCGCGAGCCGCTCGAGCGTCTCGCCGTCACGCTCGGCCTTCAGGACCGCGTGACCTTCACCGGACAGCTGCCGCACGCCGAGGCGCTGGAGCAGGCCCGCGCGTGCTCGCTGTTCGTGATGCCGAGCGTGGACGAGGCGTTCGGCGTCGCGTACGTCGAGGCGATGGCCGGAAGCCTGCCGGCGATCGGCGCTCTCGGTGAACCCGGGCCGGCCGAGATCACGCGACTCGGGGACGGGCTGCGTCTGGTGCCGCCGGGCGACGTCGGCATGCTCGCCGAGGCGATCGACGTTCTGACGGCCGACCCGCGCTTCCTCGACGAACTCGGACGGCGCGCACGGGCGACCGTCGAGCGCTCGTTCACCTGGGAGGCGTGCGGCCGGGCGACGGTCGCCGCCTACGAGGAGGCGCTGCGGCAGTGAGCGATCGGCCCGCTCCTGTTCGTCACGAACCACGTCCCGCCAGACCGCGTCGGCGCATTCCAGGCGCTGCACGAGGCCGAGGGCATCGAGCTCGCGCTGTTCGGCGGACGCCTGCATCACGCGACCGCGGGTGTGCGGGACCCCGGCGTGCCCCACCGCCACATCACCCAGCGCGAAGCCCATTCGCTGGCGGCGAGCGGCCGTCACCGCGGCGGTGATCGCCTCAAGCGCCGGTCGCGTCGCGCTGCCTGCGACGTACGCGGGGGCACGGCGCGCACACGTCCCGTTCCTGTACTGGACCGGCATCTGGGCGCAGATCCGCACACCCGCCCACCTCGCCGCGATCCCGATGGTGCGCGCCATCGAGCGTGGCGCCGACGCCGTCGTCACCTACGGCACGCACGTCAGCGCCTACGTGACGAGCCATGGCGCCCACAACGTGCACATCGCGCCGCAGGCGGTCGACAACGACTTCTGGAGCGCGCCGGCCGACGCGCTCTCCGCACGCGAGGCGTGCCGTGCCGACGGCTTCCTGGCGCTCTACGCGGGGCGCCCGGAGCCTGCCGGCAAGGGGCTCGCGGTGCTGCTCGAGGCCTGGCGCGCGAGCGACCTCGCCGCGAGCGGGGGCCGTCTCGCCCTGGCGGGCGTGCCGCCCGGTGCGTGGGCCGCGCAGCCGGGCGTCATCGCCCTCGGAAGCCTGGACCCCCCACAACTGCGCAACTTGTACGCCGCCGCCGACGTTCTCGTGGTGCCGTCGATTCCGACGGCCGACTTCCGCGAGCCGTGGGGGCTCGTCGTGAACGAGGCCATGAACCAGCGCACATCGATCATCGCCACCGACGCCGTCGGCGCCGCAGCCGGCGGCCTGGTGCGCGACGGCGTGACCGGATTGGTCGTTCCCGCCGGGGACGTCGCGGCGCTGTCGGGGCCTTGCGCGAACTGCACGCGGACTCGGCGCTGGCCTCGCGCCTGGGCGATGCCGGTGCTCACGCGGTCCGCCGGCGGACCTATGCGGCCTGGGCGCAGGGCTTTTCGCGAGCGCTGGCAACCGTCTCGGCGAGCCGGGGCTCCTGCTAGCGTGCCGCGAGTGCCGACAGCCCTGCTGCGCCGCGCACTCGTGGCCACGGCGATGCTGCTGTTCCTGCTCGTCCCCGCCGCTGCGCACGCGAACTACAAAGATCTCCTCAAGGACGCCTGCCGCGACCAGAAGGTCAACGGCACGTACAGCCAGAAGGACTACCGCGACGCGCTGGACAATCTGCCGGCGGACGCGGACCAGTACACGGACTGCCGGGCGGTCCTGACTGCCGCGCAGCTGGCGGCCGCCGGCGCGCAGGGATCCTCCGGTGGCGGCGGTGGTGGCGGCGGCGGGTCCAGCCAGCCGAACTCCGTGCCCGCCGCGGGCGGGGCGATCCGCTCGCGACCGCGACGCCGGCCGAGAAGACCGCCGTCGCGACGGCCACCAAGCAGGCCGCGCAGACCAGCGCACGGCCCCGTCGACGTCGGCGGCGTGCGGATCGAGCCGAGCGCGCTCGGAGCCGGGCGGCCCGTGGCGGCATCGATCTCCGATCTGCCCGCCCCGCTGCTCGTCGCGCTCGGTCTGCTCGCGCTCGCCGTGCTCGCCGCCGTCGCCCTCGTCGTGATCCCGCGTGTCCGCGCCCGTCGCGATACCTGATCTGGCGCCGGTCGGCGCCTTCCACGAGCGGCGATGTCGCGGGGCCCGCGCCCCGCGGCTCGCGCTGGCGCTGGTCACCGGCCCGCTGCTGACGCTCGCCTTCGCCGGCGCACTCATCGCCGTCGCGCTCAGCGCCGGCGGCGGCCTGCAGCTGCAGCCACTGACGCGGACCATGATCGCGATCGACCTCGCGTCCGGCCTGCTGTGCGTGGCCGCGATCCTGGTGGGACGGCCGGGGCGCAAGGCGTGGGGCTCCGGGACGCTGACGCTGTTCGCGGCGTTCGCGGTGCTGACCGGCCTGTCGATCACCTGGGCGATCCAGCCCTCGGGAGCCTGGGTGGAGGCCAACCGCACGCTCTCGGCGTTCGCCGCGATGGCCGGCGGCGTCGCGCTCGTGCGCCTCGCGCCGGGTCGCTGGCGATCGCTGATCGGCGGCGTCCTGATCGCCACCGTCGTGATCAGCGCCTACGCGCTGCTGACCAAGGTCTTCCCCAAGGAGCTCGCTCCGGACGAGACGTACGCCCGCCTGCGCGAGCCGTTCGGATACTGGAACACGGTCGGCCTGATCGCCGCGCTCGGCGTTCCTCCAGCCATCTGGCTCGGCGCACGGCGCGACGGCCATGCCGGCCTTGCCGCGCTCGCCTACCCCGCGCTCGGCGTGCTCATCACCGCCATCCTGCTCGCGTACTCGCGCGGCTCGCTGCTCGCCGCCGGCCTCGGGATGGCCGTCTGGTTCGCCCTCGTGCCGTTGCGCCTGCGCGGCGCGACCGTCCTGATCCCGAGCCTCGTGCTGTCGCTGATCGCCGGGTACTGGGCGTTCCACCAGAACGGGCTCAGCAAGGATCAGGCCGCCATCGCGCTGCGCGTGAACGCCGGGCAGGAGCTCGGCGTCCTGCTCGTCGTCCTGATCGTCGTGCTGGCGATCGTCGGCCTGCTCGCGAGCTTTCTGCGCGACCGGCGCGTCTGGCCCGAGCGCACGCGCCGCGCATGGGGCATCGCGTTGATCGTCGCACTCGCGCTGTGCCCCGTCATCCTCGCCGGCGCGCTCGCCACCACCGACCGTGGCCTGAGCGGGAGCGTCTCGCACGCCTGGACGTCGCTGACGGACCCGAATGCCAACACCCCGGCCAACGACCCGAGCAGGCTCACGGCGATCGGCAGCGTGCGCTCGCGCTACTGGCGGGACGCGATCGCGGTGTTCAAGGCGCGTCCCGTGGTCGGTGTCGGCGCGGGCGGCTACGCGACCGCGCGCCTGCGCTTTCGCAAGGACGACCTCGACGTCCTGCATGCGCACGGGTACCTCGTGCAGACCGCGGCCGACCTCGGCATCGCCGGGCTCGCGCTGACGCTCGCCCTGCTCGCCGCGTTCCTCACCGCCGCCATCCGCACCACCGGGCCGTGGCGAGGGCCGCAGGCGCGGCCACCGACGGCGGAGCGAGCCGGGCTGCTGACGCTCCTGTGCGTGGTCGTCGTCTTCGGCATCCACTCGCTCGTCGACTGGACGTGGTTCGTGCCCGGCACGTTGACGCTGGCCCTGCTGTGCGCCGGCTGGCTCGCCGGGCGTGGACCGTCGCTCGAGCTGCCCGCGCCGGATGGCGGAGCACGCGCGCGGCTGCACGAGCGCGTGCGGTCGCCTGCCCGCGTCATCACCTGCATCCTGGTGCTCGCCGTCGCGCTCACCGCGGCGTACTCGGCGATGGGGCCGCAGCGGGCGGTCGACCAGATCGACGAGGCGCTCGTCGCGCTGGCGGACGGCAACACGGCCAAGGCGCGCACACTCGCCCAGGAGGCGCACGACACGAACCCGCTCTCCATCGATCCGCTCTTCACGCTCGCGACGATCGAGAACGCCGCCGGCCGCAACCCCGCGGCGCTCACGGCGATCGAGAGCGCCGTCAAGCTGCAGCCGGCGAACGCGGACACGTGGGTGCGGCTCGCACAGCTGGAGCTCGGCCCGGAGAACGACCCGCAGGCCGCGCTGCGCGACATCGGCCCGGCGCTGTTCCTCGACCCGCGCTCGGTGACGGCTCAGGCGACCTTCCTCGCCGCCTACCGCCAGCAGGCCGCGGTGCAGGCCAAGAAGGCGAAGACCAAGGCGAAGACCAAGAGCTCGAAGTAGCGGGCCACCTCAGCGCGCGACGGCCTGCAGCGCGGGACGAGCCAGAGGCAGGCCCCCGACCGCGCGCACGACGACGTCCGCGAACCCGGCGTCCGTCAGGACGCCGCGCAGGGTGCGCGCGGTGAAGAAGCGCAGGTGGTCGGCGCGCGGGTCGAGCCGATCCTCCAGCGGCGCGCCCCGGAGCGCCGCGGCGGCGAGCGTCAGGCGTGCCTGGTTGGGCGTCGTGACGAGCACGGTGCCGCCCCACCGCAGGACGCGCCGGACCTCCGCCAGCAGGCCGACCACGTCGGCGACGTGCTCGAGCGTCTCGCCTGCCCAGACGACGTCGAAGGCATCCTCCTCGAACGGCAGGGGTGCACCTTCGGCGATCTTCTGAATGCGCGCGTCCGGAGCGCGCGCGGCCGCCCGGCGACACGCCTCGGCGGCGACGTCCGCCGCAACGACTTCTGCGCCCGCGGCGGTCAAGGCGGCGGCGAACGCTCCGTCACCGCAACCCAGGTCCAGGACGCGGTCACCGGCCGAGACATGGCCGAGCAGGAAGTCCCGGCGCTCGGCGAAGCGCTCGGGCCGGGCGTCGTCCGGGACGCCGGCCCAGACCGCCTCGCGCCAGTCGTCCACCGGCGCGCGGCTAGAAGGCGCCGCGGCCTCGCAGGACCGCAGGGATCGTCTTCACGAGGATCGAGAGGTCGAGCGAGACCGACCAGTGCTCGAGGTACAGGAAGTCCAGGCGCACCAGGTCGTCGAAGTCGAGCTCCGAGCGGCCGGAGACCTGCCACAGGCCCGTGATCCCCGGCAGGACGAGATAGCGCTTGCGGTGCCAGTCCTCGAGCTGCTCGTAGTCGCGCTGGGGCAGCGGCCGCGGGCCGACGAGCGACATGTCGCCGCGCAGGACGTTCCACAGCTGCGGCAGCTCGTCGAGCGAGAACCGGCGCAGCAGGCGGCCCACCGCCGTCACGCGCGGGTCGTCGCGGATCTTGAACAGCGCGCCGTCGGCCTCGTTCAGGACCTCGAGCTCGTCCTGGCGCTCGTCCGCGTCCGTGAACATCGTGCGGAACTTCATGCACGGGAACGGCTCCCCGCCGATCCCGGGCCGCCACGAGCGATAGATCAGCGGTCCGCGCGAGGTGCTCGCCACGGCGATCGCGCAGGCCGCCAGCAGCGGACTCAGGAGCAGCAGGAGCAGCCCGGAGCCCAGCACGTCGAACGTCCGCTTGACGGCGAAGTCCAGGCCCTCGAACTGCGGGGAGCGGAGCTCGAACAGCGGCACGGCCTCGCCGGGCACGAAGTCGGCGCGATGGATCAGGACCTCCATCGTCGACGGAGCGACCCGCACGCGCACGCCCCGCTGATGACAGGTGTCGACGAGATCGACCGCCTGGCGCTGCGGGAAGGCGGGGTCGGCGATGATGACCTCGTCGATGCCCTCGCGCTCGATGACCTCGGGCAGGTCCTCGAGCGAGCCGAGCGAGCGCAGCCCGTTGTCCGGGCGCGGCGTGAGCGAGATGAACCCGACGACCGCGATCGGCGAGGAGCCGCCCGCCGCGAGCGCGTGCGCGACCGCCTCGATGTGCTGCCCGCTGCCGACGAGCACGGCGCGGCGGTGGTAGCCGGCGGCGCGCAGGATCGCGCCGCTGATCCTGTCGTAGCCCCAGCGCAGCGCGCTGACGATCACGACCGCGAAGATCAGCGACCCCCAGAAGATGTAGTAGCTCTGGAAGTCGTTCCCGCTGATCACGGCGTACACCAGCGCGACGACGGCGACCTGGAACAGGGAGGAGACGATCGCGCGCAGGCCCGGCCGCGATGAGCGATCCGCATACAGCCCGGCGCGCGCGAAGAGCAGCGCCGTGATGAGGAACGCGAAGGTCGCGAAGTGCCACGCCTGGGAGGCCGTCTCCGACAGCCCCGGACGGCCGCGGACCTGCGCCTTCAGCTCGAGCGCCCCGAAGATCGCGAGGTAGATGCCCAGCGGCGTCGATCGCGACGAGCGACACGACCCGCGCGAACTTGCGCAGCGTCTCCATCCGCAGCAGGAACGACAGCGCCGGGGGCCGCTTGCGCCGGACGTCGTGGTCCAGCTCGCTGAGCTCCAGGCCGGGGAGCGGCTCCAGCAGCGCACCCTGCTGCTCGCCCGAGGTGGTCTCGGGCCGGGGCGGATCGCTCAGCTCGCGCGCGCTCGCCATGAATCCTCTAACGCGTGCGCACCCCGAAAGGTGCGGATCAGCTCCCCGCCCCGAGCAGGGCCGCGGCGCCGGACTGCTCGATCGTGCGCTGCAGTCCTTCGCGCAGCGACATCTCGGGCTGCCATCCGAGCAGCTCGCGAGCGCGCGTGATGTCGGGCTTGCGCTGCTGGGGATCGTCCGTCGGGAGCGCCTCGTGGACGAGCTCCGAGCTCGAGCCCGTCACCTCGATCACCATCTCGGCGAGCTCGAGCAGCGTGAACTCGTCCGGGTTGCCGATGTTGACCGGCATGTGCTCGCCGGACTCCGACAGCGCGATCAGCCCGCGGATCAGATCGTCGACGTAACAGAAGGAGCGCGTCTGGCTCCCGTCCCCGAATACGGTGATCGGCCGGTCGGCGAGCGCCTGGCGCAGGAACGTCGGGATCGCGCGCCCGTCGTGCGCGCGCATCCGCGCGCCGTAGGTGTTGAAGATCCGGACGATCGCCGTGTCGACGCCCTGCTGGCGGTGGTAGGCCATCGTCAGCGCCTCGGCGTAGCGCTTGGCCTCGTCGTAGACGCCGCGCGGGCCGATCGGATTGACGTGCCCCCAGTAGTCCTCGGTCTGCGGGTGGACCTTGGGGTCGCCGTAGACCTCGCTGGTCGAGGCGATCAGGAACCGCGCGCGGTGCTCCTTCGCGAGACCGAGCGTGTGGTGGGTCCCGTAGGACCCGGTCTTCATCGTCTTCAGCGGGAAGCCGCAGGTAGTCGATCGGCGACGCCGGAGACGCGAGATGAAAGATCGAGTCGATCTGCTCGTCGAGGAAGTACGGTTCGGTGATGTCCACCTGGAGGAAGGTGAATTCGGGAACGCGGATGTGCTCGATGTTGCTGAGTGAGCCGGTCTCGAGGTTGTCGACGCAGAGGACGCGGTTTCCGCGGCGCAGGAGCTCGTCGCACAGATGCGAGCCGAGGAAACCCGCGCCACCGGTGACAAGACAGGTGGCCATGACCCTCAAGCCTAGGACTTCGGGGCGCCGGATGGCGGCCGGATCGGTGCAGGGCCGCCGCGCGGCGCTGCCGATGGGGGCGGCATGGCAGGCCCGATGACCACCCTGGCGCTCGCCCGCGGCGCGGTCTGCGGCGCATGCATCGCGGGCGCGCTGGCCGCCGGCGTCCCGGCCGCGCACGGCTGGACGAGCCCGGAGGCGATCTCGGTGAACGCCGACGCGAAGGCGTTCGCGGTCGCCGGCGACCCGGCCGGCAACGCGTTCGCCGTCGTCGCCGGCGGCACGCTCGACGAACCGCTGCTCCTGGTGGAGCGCACCGCCGTGACGCAGTTCACGCCGAAGTCGATCTTCACCTGGGGGGCACCGCAGCCGTTCCCCGGAGGCGCGCCGAAGTGGACGGTCCCCGGCGCGCAGGTGGGCGCCGCCGGCGCGGCCGCGGCGGGCATCGGGGCGGGCGTGATCGCGGTCCGCGAGGACAGGAAGGGTGGCTCGCTCACCCGTGCCCTGGCGCGCGACCCCGGCGGTTCGTTCACGGATCCGGTCACCATCCTCGGCGCTCCGTACAGCCCGATGACCCGCCCGGCGCTCGACGTCGCGGACGGCGGGCTCGCCGTGGTCGCCGTCGGCACCACGGCCCGCGCGCGCTGGCCGTCACGCGGATGCCGGGCGGGACTCCGAAGGCGGCTCTTCCGAGCTGGGAAGCCTCGGTGCCGCGGCCGGGCCGGCGCGCCGCTGGTGGCCTGGGTCAGCGGCACCGGGCACTCGCCTCACGCATCGACGAGGACGGGAACGTCGGGCGCCCGCAGTTCCTCGGCGCCGCACGGCGCGGGGCGCCGATCGCCGCCGCGTCGGGCCGGGCCGGCCGCGGCGTCGTCGTCTGGGAAGGCGCCGACGGGCGCATCCGCGTCGCGCGTCGGTCAGGGCGCGGCCGGCTGTCGCCGTCGGTCGGGATCGGCACGGCCTCCGCGGATCGCACGCGGGACATCGCGGCCGCGATCGACGGCTTCGGCCGCGCGTTCGCGGTATGGCGCACGGGCACCGGCGCAGGCATCCGCATCGCGGCCGCGCAGGGCACCGGCCGCTTGACCTTCGGGCTCACGACGCTGGCCGAAGGCGCCGGGCTCGGCGCCCCGGTGATCACGGAGCGACCGGACGGCGGCGCCGCGATCGCGTGGGCGGCGCCCAAGGGCTGGCGGCCGCCAAGGCCGCGAAGGACGGCGTCTTCGGGGCGGCCGCGACCGTCTCGGCGCCACTGAAGGCGGGCGATGTTCCGCTCGGGCCGGGCGCGGCGCTCGCCGGCCCCGGCACACGGGTCGACCTGATCTGGCGTCAGCACGGCGACGCGGCGCCGGTCGACGGCATCGACCTGCTGCAGAGTCAGGACGACTCCTGACTGGATGATCGACCCCTCTAGGATGGCGGCATGCCCGCAAAGCCCTTCGTCGACAAGCTCAACGACCAGATCGCGCACGAGTACGCCGCCCACCAGCAGTACGTCGCGCTGGCGGTCTACTACGACGCGCAGACCCTGCCCCGCCTGGCCGAGTTCTTCTATGCGCAGGCGCTCGAGGAGCGCAACCACGCGATGATGATGGTCGAGTACCTGCTCGACCAGGACGTCGATCCGATCATCCCCGGGATCGACGCGCCGAAGAACGGGTTCGCCGACATCGTCGAGCCGGTCCAGATCGCCCTGGAGCAGGAGAAGCGCGTGACCGACCAGATCAACGCGCTGGCCGCGATCGCACGCCAGGAGGGCGACTACGCGAGCGAGCAGTTCATGCAGTGGTTCATCAAGGAGCAGGTCGAGGAGGTCTCCTCGATGTCGGACCTGCTGAGCATCGTCGAGCGCTGCCGCGACGAACCGCTGCGCGCCGAGGACTGGCTGGCACGCGAGAACGCCGCGGCCGAGACCGCCGACCCGACGGCGCCCACACCTGCCGGCGGCGCGGTCTGAGCACCTGGCCGACGCCGCTTGCGGTGACGCTCGAGGGCCGCGTCGTACGGCTCGAGCCGCTCGCCCCCGAGCACGAGGAGCCCCTGCTCGCCGCCGCCGGCCCATCGGAGATCTGGACGTGGCTCCAGGCGCCGCCGCCGTCCGCCGGCCGCGAGTCCTGGAGCGCGTGGTTCGCCGACGCGCTGGCGCAGGCCGCCGCGGGCATGCAGGCGCCGCTGGCCACGATCGACGCGCGCACCGGGGTCGCGATCGGCTCGACGCGCTTCATGACGCTGCGGCCGGATCAGCTTGGCCTGGAGATCGGCTGGACCTGGCTGACGCCGTCCGCCTGGCACTCGGGCGCGAACGCCGAGGCCAAGCTGTTGCAGCTGACCTACGCCTTCGAGACGCTCGGCTGCCAGCGCGTCGAGCTGAAGACCCATGAGCTGAACGCCCGCTCGCGCGCGGCGATGGAGCGGATGGGCGCGAGCTTCGAAGGGATCCTGCGCAAGTACCAGGTGACGCCGGGCATCGGCCCGGGGTGGCGCAACAGCGCGTTCTACAGCGTCATCGACGACGACTGGCCCGCGGTCAAGGCCGGGCTGCGGGCCCGTCTGGCGCGCTACTCCTGAGTCGGCGGGTGCGGAACGGTGCCCGGCACCCAGCGCCGCTCGCCGCCCTCCACCTCGACCTTCCAGATCGGCGCGGCGGCCTTGATCGCGTCGATGATCTCGCGCGCCCCGGCGAACGCCTCGCCGCGGTGCGCCGCGCTGACGGCGACGATCACGCTCGGCTCGCTCAGAGGGACGACGCCGACGCGGTGCTCGGCCGCGGCCGCACAGAGGCCGTGGCGCTCGATCGCGGCCTCGACGATCTCGCGCATCGCCTCGAGCGCCATCTCGGTGTAGGCCTCGTACTCGAGCTGCTCGACGGTGCGGGTGACGCCCTCGAAGGTGACGACGGCCCCGGCGCGCGGGTCGCGCACGCGCTCGGCGAGCGTCGCGAGCGACAGCGCCTCCTCACGGATCGCGACGTGCGGGCCGGCGCCACCGGAGACCGGCGGGATCAGCGCCAGCTCGTCCCCCGCCAGCAGCACCTGCTCCGGTGGTGCGTACTCGCGGTTCACGGCGAGCACGCAGTGCAGCCCGGCGGCGACCCGTGCGACCGCGGGATCGGCCAGGGCGTCGGCGACGCTCGCCCCGTCGGGGAGCTCGAGTTCCAGCGTGCCTCGCCCCGCGCGCTCACGGAGCATGGCGAACAGGCGCACGCGGACGGTCATCGCGCGAACGGTACCCGCGCGCCGCCGAAGGCGTACCGTTCCGTCCATGGCCACGCAAGGACAGGACGAGCGCCTGACGATCGCACCGATCGTCGGACCGGACGACCCCCGGAAGTTCACGGACTCGGGCATCGAGATCCAGGAGCTCTACACCGAGGAGGATCTCGCGGACGATCTGCGCCTGGGCGAGCCCGGTGACTTCCCGTTCACGCGCGGCGTGCACCGCGAGATGTACCGCAAGCAGCAGTGGACGATGCGCCAGTACGCGGGCTACGCAAGCGCCAAGGAGTCCAACGAGCGCTACCGCTACCTGCTCTCACGCGGGGGGACCGGCCTGTCGATGGCGTTCGACCTGCCGACGCAGCTCGGCCTGGACTCCGACGACCCGCTCTGCAACGGGGAGGTCGGGCGCACCGGCGTCGCGATCGACACGCTCGACGACATGCGCACCGCCTTCGACGGCATCCCGCTCGACCAGGTCTCGACCTCGATGACCATCAACGCCCCCGCCGCGGTGCTGCTGATGCTCTACGACCTCGTGGCCGAGGAGCAGGGCGTCCCGAGCGACAAGCTGCGCGGCACGACGCAGAACGACGTGCTGAAGGAGTACATCGCCCGCGGCAACTACATCTACCCGCCCGAGCCGACGATGCGGCTGACGACCGACATCTTCGAGTACTGCCACGAGCACATCCCGCGCTGGAACACCATCTCGATCTCCGGCTACCACTTCCGCGAGAAGGGCTGCTCGGCCGTGCAGGAGGTCGCCTTCACCCTCTGCAGCGGCATCGCGTACGTGCAGGGAGCGGTCGACCGGGGCCTCGACGTGAACGAGTTCGCCCCGCGCCTGGCCTTCTTCTTCAACGGCCACAACAACGTCTTCCAGGAGGTCGCGAAGTTCCGCGCCGCGCGGCGGATGTGGGCGACGATCATGAGTGAGCGCTTCGGGGCCACCAACCCCAAGGCGCTGATGCTGCGCTTCCACACGCAGACGGGCGGCGTCACGTTGACCGCCCAGCAGCCGGAGAACAACATCGCGCGCGTCGCGCTTCAGGGCTTCGCGGCGGTCTGCGGCGGAACGCAGTCGCTGCACACGAACGGCTTCGACGAGGCGCTCGCTCTGCCGAGCGAGCGAGCGGCGAAGATCGCGCTGCGCACGCAGCAGATCATCGCCGCGGAGTCCGGGGCGACGGAGACCGTCGACCCGTTCGCGGGCTCCTACTACGTCGAGGCGCTCACCGACGAACTCGAGTCGCGCGCGCTGGAGCTGATCGGGAAGGTCGACGAGCTCGGCGGCTCGGTCAACGCGATCCAGTTCATCACCAACGAGATCGATGAGAGCGCCTGGGGCTACCAGGAGCGCTACCGGATCCGCCAGGACGTGGTCGTCGGCGTCAACGAGTACGTCGAGGACGAGCTGGAGGTCCCCGACCTGATGCGCGTCGACCCGGAGTCCGAGCGCGAGCAGCTCGATCGCCTGAAGGCGTTCAAGGCCGATCGCGACCAGGCGCTCGTCGCCGAGCGGCTCGAGGAGCTGCGCGAGGCCGCACGCGGCACCAAGAACCTCGTTCCGGTGATCCGCCGCGCGCTGAAGGACAGCTGCTCGATGGGCGAGGTGTGCGGTGCGATGCGCGATGTCTTCGGGAAGTACGCACCGACGTTCTGAACACATCTAGGGTGGCCCGATGCCGCTCGCGATCCAGTTCTTCGACGTCATCGTCGCCGTCCACGTCATGTGCGTGGTCGCGGCCTTCGGCGTGACCTTCGCCTATCCGGTCGTGATCCCGTGGCTGCGCGCGACGCACCCGTCCGCGATGCCGACCGTCCACGCGACGCAGGCGCGGATCGGCCGGCGCCTGATCGGGCCGGTCTCGACGCTCGTGCTGCTCACCGGGATCTACCTGGCCACGGACCGCAACCTGTGGGACCAGGCGTGGGTGACCGTGCCCTTCGTGATCATCATCATCCTGTTCGGCCTGGCCGGCGCGTTCTTTACACCGCGCGACCGGCGCCTCGCCGAGCTCGCGGAGCGCGACCTGGGCGCCGACCGCGGCGGAACGCTCGGCGGTGAGTACGACGCACTGCTGCGGCAGACCGCCATCGTCGGGCTCCTCTACCCGCTGCTCGTCCTGATCGCGATCTTCTTCATGGTCGCCAAGCCGTTCGCGGGGTAGCGGCCTCAGGTGCCGAGTGCGCCCTTCAGCGCGCTGATCACCTCGTCCGGCCTGCGCGTCGCCTGACGCCACGTGAACCGCAGCACGCGGTAGCCGTGGGCGGCGAGGACGGCGTCGCGCCGGCGGTCGCGCTCCACCTGGGCGCGCGATCCGTGAAAGCCGTGCCCGTCTCCTTCGGCGACCACGAGCGCCGAGCGCCACAGCAGATCGACCTCGAAGCCGAGCAGTCGCGCGTTCACCTCGGGCGCTTGGAGCCCCGCCGTGCGGATCAGCTCGACGAGGCGGTGCTCGAGCTCACTGCGCGTGTTCGGCGGTTTCCAATCGGCGAGCAGCGCCCGCAGGACCGTCGCGCCCGGGCGGCGCCGGGCGCATCGCAGGAGCGTGGGCACGTCCACGATCCCGAGTGCCTCGGCCCGCGCAAGCGCGCGCTCGACACGCCCCGCAGGGAGGACGGCGGCGATGTCGGCGATGGTGCGCTCGACCGTCGTCACGGGGATGCCGCGCCGGCGCGCCCGGTCGGAGTCCTCGAGAAGCCGCCTCGTCTGGTGCACGACGATCGTGCCGGTCGAGCGCCGCCCGCGCATCGGCGTCGTGACATCGATCAGGCCGCCGGCAGCCGGCAGGAGCTCCCAGAGATCCGCCGCCGAGCGGTGGCTGAGCAGTGCGCCGTCGCCGGTGGCGAGCACCGCGGCGAGCCAGCGCCCCTCACGACCAAGCACCCTGTGGCCCACCGTATAGACGCCGGGATGCACGCGATGCAGGCGCCCACGCCGCAGCCGGACCGCGATCGCGGTGTCGCCGAAGCCCAACCCGAGGATCTGGGTGCGCGATACGACGCCCCACTGCCGGCCGGCCAGGTCCGCCAGGGCCCGGTCGCGTTCCGGATGCACTTCCGTCGCCTCAGGCGATGTTTCTGCATCCGGAACGCTCATGGGGCGATCTTCGGGAAGCTGGTGTGCCGTGTGTGCGTCGGCGTGCGGCGAAACGGGCGCGGTGTTGCAGTCTCTGTAACACCGAACCGCTGGGCAGGAGGCCTGCCCCCCGGCGGCGAAACCAGAGCCGTCATGGTCGAGTCACGCGCGCAGCGCACCCTCGTGAAGTCCCCGCCCGAGTTGTGGGCGGAGATCAGTGACCCCCAGGCCCTCGCCCGCCACCTCGGCGAATTCGGCGAGATCCGCATCACCCGGCTGGAGCCCGAGACCGCCGTCGCCTGGGAGGGCGACATCGCGCGGGGCACGGTTGCGCTCGAGCCCTCCGGGTGGGGAACGAAGGTCACGCTGACGGCTGCGCCGCTGGCGAGCGCCACGGAGGCCGCCGAACCCGTCGTCGAGCCCGAACCCGACGACCTGAACCGGCCCCCGAGCCCGAGCCCGCCCTCGAGCTCGAGCACGAGCCGTCCGACCCTCCTGACCCGCAGCCGGCGGCGACCGGGACCGACACCCCGCCAGAGCCGGAGCAGCGACGCGGCTTCTTCGCTCGACTGTTCGGCCGCCGCCCGGCCGTCGAGCAGACGAGCGAGACGCCCGCGCCCGAACCCGTTCCAGCGCCGCCCCCGGCCCCGGCCCCGGCGCCGCTGCCGGAGCCCACCCCGGAGCCCGACCCGATCGTCGCGGCGCTCCCGGAGCCCGTCACCCCGCCGGAGGTCGAGCCGTCGGTCACGACCGACGTCCCGCTGGACGCCGATCACATCGTCGGCATCCTCACCACCGTGCTCGACGATCTCGGCTCCGCGCGGCACCGCCCGTTCTCGCGCTCCTAGGCGCGCGACGCGGCTCAGGCGGCGGGCTCAGGACTGCGCGGCGCGCGACCGCGGGGCAGCCGTGAGCCGCAGATGCGGTGCAGCGCCAGGAACGCGCCGGCGACGATCAGGACGTCGCCGACGGAGAAGACGTTCGCCACCGGGAACCAGGCGGGGACGGCGAAGACGTCCCCCAGGAACTGCAGATGGGCGCCGCTGACGGCGGTCGAGTTCAGGAACTCGCCGGGGGCCTGGTGGACACCCGCCGCCTCCAGCGCCCCGCGGTCGGCCGGCATCACGCCGCGATTTGCGGCGATCGCGATCAGGTTCAGCACTCCGCCCACGCCGATCAGCCACAGGTAGGGGACCTTGCGATTGACGACGAGGAACGCCGCGAGCAGCGCGTAGCTCGCGAGGTGCGCGCCGCGGTGCAGCCCGGCGGAGCCGCCCGGGAGCAGCGAGACGATCACGATCTGCACCCCGAGGCCCAGGAACACGAGCCACAGTGCCTTGAGCCGCAGTTCGCCGAGCGCGCCCAGCCGTCCGCCGGCCAGCGGCACGCTCAGGAGGCACGCGAGGAGACCGAGCCCGATCAGCACCCTGGTCTCATCGGCACGCCGAGGACCGCTCTTGAGGGATCAGGCTGCGACGAACGGTCATGGACGGACGATCGACGGTAGGTCACGCGGCCTTCAGCGGGGCACGGAGCCCGCCGAAGAGGGCTGCGGGCTCGCATGAGGCGTGCCCATGGAACCAAGGAGTCCCTCGGATGATGAAGGCACGTGCTATCCGGCTCGCCCTCACGGTGGCCGCCCTCGCCGCTTTCGCCGAGTCCCTCGGCGCCGGCGCCAAGTGGCGTTAGCCGGGAGGCACTCCCATGACGGCCCAGAACCAGCGACGCCTCGGCATGTCCAAGCCGGGCGCCTCTCGCGCAGGACGTAAGTGGCGCTGACGCGCCGCAGTACCGGTGGGTGTCCCGTGCAGGCGGGGCACCCACCTCCGAACTTCGCTCTATGAGACAGCTCACGCGCGAGAAGGCAGCCGCCCTCTACGTCTCCGCCGTCACCGCGGCGGGGCTGGGGGTGCTCGCCGTTCTCGCCGTGCGCTACGGCGCCGGCGTCACCGCGGCGATGACGTGGCCGCAGGCCGTGCTCGTCCTCGGCGTGGTCATCGGCGAGCTCGTGCCGATCAAGCTCGGTCCCGACGAGGGCGAGGTCACCCCGTCCACGAGCTTCACGTTCGCCCTGCTGATCTCCACCGGGCTCACGGCGGCCGTCCTCGCCCACTCGCTCGGCAGCCTGATCGCCGACCTGCGCAACCGCAAGCCGGCGCAGCGGATCGCCTTCAACATCGCCCAGTACACGCTCGCGCTGGCCGCCAGCAGCTTCGTGCTGGACAGCCTGACCTCGCTCGGCAACCCCGTCGAGTTCACGTTCAGCGACGTTCCCGCGTTCGTCCTGGCCGCGGGCGTGTTCTTCGCGCTGAACTCGTGCCTCGTGGCGACCGCGATCGCACTGCACAGCGGCGTCCCGCTGCGCCGCCAGCTGCGCTCGGACCTGATGTTCCACTCGGGGACGGAGGGCATCCTGCTCGGGATGGCCCCGCTCGCCGTGCTGGCCATGGACTACGCACCGATCCTGCTGCCGCTGGTCGCCCTCCCGCTGCTCGCCGCCCACCGCGCCGGGCGGCACGCGATCCTCAGCGAGCGCCTCGCGCTGCATGACTCGCTGACCGGGCTGCCGAATCGCATCCTGTTCCGGGAGCGAACCGCACACGCGATCGAGGCGGGCAGGCGCAACGGTGACACGGTCGCGGTGATGCTGATCGACGTCGACCGCTTCAAGGAGGTCAACGACACGCTCGGCCACCACGTCGGCGACGAGGTGCTGCGCCAGGTCAGCGCGCGCCTGCGCGAGACGCTGCGCGCGGCCGACACCGTCGCCCGCCTCGGCGGCGACGAGTTCGCGATCCTGCTCGATCCCGTCGCCTCCCCGCAGGCCGCCGCCGACGTCGCCGCCAAGCTCCGCGACGCCGCGTCGCTGCCGATCGACATCGCCGGGATCCGCTTTCCGATGAGTGCCAGCATCGGGCTCGCCTGGTTCCCGGAGCACGGCGAGGACGTCGACGTGCTGATGCGCCGTGCCGACGTCGCGATGTACCACGCCAAGACGAACAAGACCGGCGTCGAGGGCTACGTCGAGGAGCGCGACGACAACAGCGTCCGGCGCCTCACGATGGCCGGGGCCCTGAGCCGGGCGCTCGACGACGATCTGCTCGAGGCGCACTTCCAGCCCCAGATCGACACCCGCACCGGAGCGACCGTGGGCGTCGAGGCGCTGGCGCGCTGGCGGTCCGACGAGGGGCACTGGATCCCGCCGGACGAGTTCATCCCGGTCGCCGAGCACACCGGGCTGATCGTCCCGCTGACGCTGCGCGTCCTGGAGTGCGCGCTGCACGCGCTCGCGCACTGGCGCTTCGAGGGTCACGACCTGACGGTGTCGGTCAACCTCTCGCCGCGCTCACTCGCCCAGGCGGATCTCCCGGAACAGGTCGCCGCGCTCTGCGAGAAGCACGGCGTTCCGCCCTCGAGGCTCGTCCTGGAGATCACGGAGAGCATGGCCGCCGCCGATCCGCACGTGACGATCCCCGTCGTCGAGCGACTCGCCGCACTCGGCGCGACGATCTCGGTCGACGACTTCGGCACCGGCTTCTCCTCGCTCGACTCGCTGAAGCGCCTCCCCGTCGGCGAGCTGAAGATCGACCGCAGCTTCGTGTCCCGGATGAGTGACGACGGCGAGGACGCCGCGATCGTCCGGTTCGCGATCGAGCTGGGCCACAGCCTGGGGATGCGCGTCGTCGCCGAGGGCGTCGAGACGGCGAGCGCGCACGCCGCGCTCGCGCGCCTCGACTGCGACGTCCTGCAGGGCTACCGGTTCAGCGTCGCGGTGCCGCCTGAACAGCTCGTCCTGGACGAGCCCCGGCGGGCCGTGTTGCGGGTGCAGCGCGCAGCGGCCTGAGCTGGGCAGGATCTAGACTGCCGTGCCTCATGGCACGCCTTCAGCATCCGGAAACGTTCGAGCACCGGCTCGCGCACCTCGAGGACCTGCGCGAGCAGGCGGCGCATTCTTCGCCGGAGGCGGAGGCCAAGCAGCATGCCAAGGGGAAGTACACGGCCCGCGAGCGGATCGAGAAGCTCCTCGACGAGGGCTCGTTCCAGGAGCTGGACACGTTCGTGCGCCACCGCACCTACGACTTCGACATGCAGAAGAACCGTCCGTGGGGGGACGCGGTGGTCACCGGCCACGGCACCATCGACGGCCGCAAGGTCTGCGTCTTCAGCCAGGACTTCACCGTCTTCGGCGGCTCGCTGGGCGAGGTCATGGCCGAGAAGATGTGCAAGATCATGGACCTGGCCGCCAAGATCGGCTGCCCGGTCATCGGGATCAACGATTCCGGCGGCGCGCGGATCCAGGAGGGCGTCGTCTCGCTCGGCGCCTACGGCGACGTCTTCGTGCGCAACGTCATGTGCTCCGGGGTGATCCCGCAGATCAGCCTGATCATGGGCCCGTGCGCCGGTGGCGCGGTCTACTCGCCGGCGATCACCGACTTCATCTTCATGGTGAAGGAGACCTCGCACATGTTCATCACGGGCCCCGACGTGATCAAGACGGTCACCGGCGAGGAGGTCGGCTTCGAGGAGCTGGGCGGCGCGATGACGCACAACTCGAAGTCCGGCGTCGCCCACCTCGCCGCCGAGGACGAGGACCAGCTGCTCGAGGACACCCGCTACGTGCTCGGGTTCCTGCCGCAGAACAACCTCGAGATGCCGCCGCGCGTCGCGCCCACCGACGACCCGGACCGGATGGACCCCGAGCTCGATTCGATGGTCCCCGAGAATCCGAACAAGCCCTACGACATGCGCAACGTCGTGCGCGGGATCGTCGACGACGGCGAGTTCTTCGAGATCCACGAGCACTGGGCCAAGAACATCATCTGCGGCTTCTCACGCCTGAACGGCTACGCGGTCGGCGTCGTCGGGAACCAGCCCGCACAGCTCGCCGGCGTCCTGGACATCGACGCGAGCGCCAAGGCCGCTCGCTTCGTGCGCACGTGCGACGCATACAACATCCCGATCCTCACCTTCTGCGACGTCCCGGGCTTCCTGCCGGGGACGAGCCAGGAGTGGGGCGGCATCATCCGCCACGGCGCGAAGCTCCTGTACGCGTTCACCGAGGCGACCGTCCCGAAGATCACCGTCGTCACCCGCAAGGCCTACGGCGGCGCCTACGACGTCATGTCGTCCAAGCATCTGCTCGCCGACTTCAACTTCGCCTGGCCCCAGGCCGAGGTCGCGGTGATGGGTCCGGAGGGCGCCGTCAACATCATCTACCGGCGTGACCTGGCGAGCTCCCCCACCCCGAACGAGCGCCGCGAGAAGCTCATGGCCGACTACAAGGCGCGCTTCGCCAACCCCTATGCGGCGGCCGAGCGCGGCTATATCGACGACGTCATCGTCCCTCACGAGACACGTCCGAAGATCATCAACGCGCTGGAGACGCTGCTGACCAAGCGGGTCGCGCAGCCCAAGCGCAAGCACGGCAACATCCCGCTGTAACGGGTCCTTTAGCGGTCGTTTCGCGACCACGCGCAGCATCGCGAGGATCGCCCTCCCGGCCACCACAACGCTCCTCGCCGCCGGTGCCGCGACCGCGCTCGCGGCCTGCGCCACGGGCTGCGGCAGCGTGTCGATCCCCGCGGCGCCGGATGCGTTCGCGAGCGTCACCGGCTGCCGGGCGGCGACCGTCGCGACGCTCGGCCAGGTCGCGCGCCGGATCTACCTTCAGGGCGCCCACGGGCGCAACGGGGCGAGCGCCGTGGCCCGCCTGGCGCGCTCCGCGGCGCTGTCGGATGCGGTCACGCGCGGCGACGCCGCCGCGACGCGGGCCGCGCTCACCCCGCTGCTCAAGAGCCAGATCCTCCACATCACGGTCCGGCGCGGGTCGCACGTGCTCGCCGACATCGGCCACGTCCGGGTCATCGCCCCGGTGCGCGGACGCGTGCTCGACGCCCATGGCCGGCCCGTCGGGACATACGTCCTCTCCGTGATGAACCCCGCGTCGTATGCCGGGATCACGCAGGGGGTCACCGGGGCGCAGGTGCTCGTGCGCCCGCCCGCGCAGCGGCCGGGCGGAGCTCGCGGCGCCTCCGCCACGACGTACCGGACGACGTCGTTCGCCGGGCAGGCCTTTCCCTCGGGCCCGCTGCGGATCTCGCTGCTGATCCCGCGCGCGGCCCTGAAAGGCTGCAGCGCCGGCCGCGCGAACGCCGCGGACGTGCTGGGCGCGGTGGCGGAGCGCCTCTTCTACGCCGAGGCTCACGGCACGCGCGCAGCACAGGCGCTGGCCTACGTCACTCACGACCAGCGCTACCGTCGCGCCGTCGCGGCCGGAGACCGCGCCGGGATCGACGCTGCGGTGCGCCAGGGGTTCTTCCACGCCCGCCGCTACCACATCGTGCGCGTGCGGGTGCAGCGCGGGCAGCATTTCGTGGTCGACGTCGGCGGGCCGTTCGTGCTCGCCCCCGCCTCGACGACGCTGCGTGGGCCCGGCGGGCGCGTCGATGGCCGCGTCACGCTCTCGATCCAGGACGACACGGGCTACATCAAGCTGCTGCACCGGTTCACGGGCGGCGAGGTCGTGCTGCGCGAGCGCGGCGTGCCAGTGCCCGGCAGCACGCTGTCTCCCGCGCCGGCGCACATCCCGCGCCGCGGGACCATCACGTACCGCGGCCGGCGCTACGACGCATTCTCGTTCACAGGACGTGCCTTCCCGTCCGGCCCGCTGCGCATCTCGCTGCTCGTCCCGGTCGGCTGAGTGTCACCAGCGCGTGAATCTGCGCGCGACCCGCCTGAAATCGGTGATACTCGCTCCTTCCAGTCCAGAGGATCCAGGAGGAGCAAGCCGTGCACACCCGACGCCATTTTGTGAGGACGGCCGCCGTTGCGGGCGCCGCGACGATGGTCGCGCCGGAGCTTCTCACGCAGCTCGCGTGGGCCAAGGGCTCGTCGTCCAAGCTCCTGGGCTCCGCAGGCGCGTTCTCCGACGGCGTCGCCTCGGGTGACCCCACGCCGGGCTCGATCGTGCTGTGGTCGCGCCTGGACGACGTGAAGGCCAAGGGCGCCGTCGAGCTCGAGGTCGCCACTGACAAGGCCTTCAAGAAGGTCGTCTCGCGTGCGAAGGTCCTCACGGGGCCGCAGATCAACGGCGCGATCAAGGCGCAGGTCTCCAAGCTCAAGCCGTACGAGGAGTACTTCTACCGCTTCAGCACGAGCAAGAAGGACTCGCCGGTCGGCCGCTTCCGCACCGCCCTCCCCGCCGGCTCCAAGCAGCCGGTGTCGTTCGCGTTCTGGTCCTGCCAGGACTACACGCACGGCTGGTACAACGCGCTCGCGCACCTCAACGACCAGGACCTCGACTTCGTCGTCTGCCTGGGCGACTACATCTACGCCGAGGACTACCACACGGTCAAGGACGGCACGGCCGTCCGCGACGACAAGATCGGGTCGGTCCTCCCGGGCTACAACGAGGGTCGCCCCGTCGCGCTGACGCTCGACGACTACCGCAGGAAGTACTCGCTCTACCGCAAGGACGAGAACCTGCGGCGCATGCACCAGCAGTTCGCGTTCGTCTCGCTGTGGGACGACCACGAGGTGCAGGACAACTACGCCGGGGTCCCGGCGGACGGCGGTCTTCCGGCGGTGCAGAAGTACTCCAGGGCGCGCCGCAACGCGGGCTACAAGGCGTGGGCCGAGAGCATGCCGACGTTCGGAGCCGGGAAGGGCAAGGGCACGAAGATCTACCGGCGACTGCAGTTCGGCGCGACCGTCGACCTGATCATCATGGATCAGCGCCAGTACCGCGACAACCAGCCCTGCGACGACAAGATCGCACCGGCCTGCGCGGACTGGGACCAGCCGCGCAACTTCCTCGGCGCGACCCAGATGAAGTGGGTCAAGGACGAGCTCAGCAAGTCGAAGGCCGCGTGGAAGGTCATGGCCAACGAGCTGACCGTGATGCCGACGAAGGTCCTCGGCGACGCCTTCTACACCTTCGACGGCTGGCAGGGCTACCCGCGTGAGCGTGAGGACCTGCTGAACCACATCGACACGAAGGGGATCAAGGACGTCGTGTTCGTCACGGGCGACATCCACACGTTCATCGCCGGTGACGTGGAGCGCGGCTTCGACGGCAAGGGCAAGGTCGTCGCGACCGAGTTCGTCGGCGGGTCGACCACCTCGCAGGGCCTTGGCGAGACCGACCTCGACGCCGGCGGCGGTGTGACGCTGAAGGGCAACGACAAGAATCCTGCGACGCCGGCGGCGATCATCGACACGCTGCGCGGCATCAACCCCTGGGTCGAGACGGCCGACTTCGACAAGCACGGCTACGGGCTCGTGAAGGCCGACAAGAACGGCTTCGACTGCACGCTCGTGCGCATGAGCACGATCAAGCAGAAGACGAAGAAGACCGAGAACCCGAAGGGCTGGCGCTGGAAGATCCCGCGCGGCGCGGCCGGCACGCGCGGCCACGCGGTCTGACGTTCAGAAGCTGGCGACGGGTGCGCTGATGCGCCCGTCGCGCAGTGCCGCGAGCACCGCCGCCGCGATCGCGAGATCCTGGATCGCCAGCCCGGTCGAGTCGAACAGCGTCGTCTCGTCGTCATCGGCTCGCCCGGCCTCCTCGCCGGCGAGCACCGCTCCGAGGTCGGTCACCTGCTCGCGTGTGATGCGCCCCGCCTCGACCGCTCCGGTCAGCTCTCCGCCGTGCGAGGCCTGTGCCCATTCGTCGCAGAACAGCCGGCAGGCGGCGACGGCATCGATGGTCGCCTCGGCCTTGCCCGGCCCGTCGGCGCCCAGCATGTTGAGGTGCGCCCCGGGTCGCAGATCCGGGGCGCCGACGACGGGCTCGAGCCCTGGCGTCACGCAGGTGACGACGTCGCAGGCCACGGCCTCCTCCCGCGTCCCCGCCCGCCAGCCGGAGCCGAGCTCGGCGGCGAGCGACTGTGCCGTCTCGGCGCGGGGGTCGAAGCAGACGCCCGCGCCGTATCCGGCGGCGGAGAGGCATCGCGCCGCCCATGCGCCGTGCAGGCCGCAGCCGACCACTCCGGCGCTCACGGCGCCCGGCCGCGCGACTGCGCCCGCGGCGACTGCGGCGACCGCGCCGGTGCGCAGCGCGGTGACCGATCGTGCGTCGATCAGCGCCAGCGGCTCGGACGTCTCGGCGTCCGAGAGCACGATCACGCCCATCACCGTCGCCAGGCCGCGCGCGGGATTCTGTGGGAACGAGCTGATCCACTTGAGCATCGCGAGCCCGCCCCCGCGCGCCGGCATCGCCCTGAAGTCGCCATGCGGCGGCGACTGCAGGTAGACCTTCGGCGGCATCACCCAGTCGCCGCGGCGGTGATGCACGAAGGCCTCGCGGGTCCGCTCGATCGCCTGTGCGGGCGAGACCGCGGTGAGCACCGCCTCGTGGCTGATGACCGGCACATCGGGCATGGCGCGCGACGATAGAGCGCGCGCCGCCGGTACGCTTCCCGGTCCGTGCCCGAGCGTCGCCCGCACCTGAGGATCGTCGCCCCGGCCGCCTCGCCCGAGGAGGCCGCGGCGGTCGTCGCCGCACTCGGCCGCTTCCTGCGCGAGACGACGCCGGTGATCGCCGCGGGCCCCGCGCCCGTCAACCCGTGGCAGCGCGCGGCGCTGCTCGAGGGAACCGGCCGCGAGCCGGACGCGCCGTCGCCCTGGGGCGACCCCATCCCCTGGTGAGCGCTATGCCCCGGGGGGACCGTCGGCGCCGGGATCGTCCTTCTTGCGACGGGCGGCGCGGTACTCGTCGAGGCGCTCGCGCGCGACGGCGTAGCGGGTGCGCGCCTCGCGGATCACGTTGTCCCACTGGCGGCGCACCTCGTCGTCGCTGGGCTTGATGCCCTGGCGGATGCGGTTCAGCTCGTCGTGGACCTCGCGACCGGTGGAGGCCGACGCGACGATCACGACCATCAGCGCGAACAGCGCCGAGATCATCGCGAAGATCGCGCCGACCACCCCGTAGCGGTCGGCGTATGCGGTGAACAGGTGCGGCACGTAGATCGACGCGCCGACCGAATAGAGGCTCAGCCCGGCCGCCCCGACGACGCCGAACGGCATGAGGTCGCGCCACGCGATGCGCCTGGCGCTCAGCACGTAGCCGCTCCAGACGAGGAAGGAGACCACGAAGGGGGCCAGCACAATGGTCGCGATCACCTCGAGCTTCCCGGTGTCGATCACCCGGCGCACGAAGCCCGTCACGAGCAGGTACACGGCGAGGCCGAGGATCCACCGCAGGCCGTTGACCGTGTTGCGGACGCTCAGCGGCGGGAGCTCCCAGGACTGTTCGAAGAGCCGCTGGAGCCCCCGCGTGAAGCTCAGGACCGCGATCATCGTGAAGAGCGCACCGAAGATCCCGATGCTGGGGCTGACCCCGGACTCCGGGGAGAAGATGTCCTTCACCGCCTGGGCGCCCTTCCCGGTCAGGTCGTAGCGGTCGATGATCCGGGTTGCGGTGTCCTTCCCACCGATCTGCGGGAGCACTGAGCTGATCAGGATCGTCAGCGGGATCAGGGCGGTCAGCGCGCTGGAGGCGAGTGCGATCGACCGGTCGAAGCCCGCGACCTTCTGGAAGCGGTTGACCACGCGCAGGATGAAGTCCGGGCGCAGCCAGAACGTGAGTGTGCGCAGGACGCGCTCACGATCGATCGCACTCAGCCGACGCATCTGCGCTCGTCCTGTTCGCCGGTCCGCCCCATCTGAGCGGACAGTGTGGCGGGTCGGTGATCAGGATGGCGACGAACACCCCTGCGGCGTGGGTAACCTCCCGCGCCCATGTTCACGAAGATCCTGGTCGCCAACCGCGGCGAAATCGCCATCCGTGTCATCCGCGCCTGCAAGGAGCTGGGCATCGCCTCTGTGGCGGTCTACTCGGAGATCGACCGCGACGCCCTCCACGCCAAGGCGGCCGACGAGGCCTACCTGATCGGGCCCGGCCCCGCGGCCGAGAGCTACCTGAAGGTCGAGAAGATCCTCGAGGTGGTGCGCGAATCCGGCGCCGAGGCGGTGCACCCCGGCTACGGCTTCCTCGCCGAGAACGCCCCGTTCGCCCGCGCGTGCGAGGAGGCCGGGATCGTGTTCATCGGCCCGCCCGCGAGCGCGATCGACGCGATGGGCAGCAAGACGATGGCGCGCAAGCTCATGGACGAGGCGGGCGTGCCGATCGTCCCGGGCACCACCGAGACGGTCGAGAGCGTCGAGGACGCCCGCCGGATCATCGCCGACGGCATCGGCTATCCGGTCGCGATCAAGGCCTCCGGCGCCGGTGGCGGCAAGGGCTTCCGCGTCGCGCTCAGCGACGACGAGCTCGAAGCCGCGTTCGAGGGCGCCTCGCGTGAGGGCGAGAAGTTCTTCAGCGACCCGCGCGTCTACCTGGAGCGCTACCTCGCCGACCCGCGCCACGTCGAGGTTCAGGTGCTCGCCGATCGCCACGGCAACACGATCCACCTCGGCGAGCGCGACTGCTCGATCCAGCGCCGTCACCAGAAGCTCATCGAGGAGGCGCCGGCGCCCGAGTGGGTCGTCGACCCCGCGCTGCGCGAGCGCATCGGCGCGATCGGCGTCAACGCCGCGAAGGCCGTCGGCTATGTCGGCGCCGGCACGGTCGAGGGCATGCTGAACGACGGCGAGTACTACTTCCTCGAGATGAACACGCGCGTCCAGGTGGAGCACTGCGTCACCGAGATGTCGACGGGCATCGACATCGTCAAGGAGGGCATCCGCGCCGCCGCCGGCGAGGAGCTGTCGGTGCGCCAGGAGGACGTCGTCATGCGCGGGCACGCCATCGAGTGCCGCATCAACGCCGAGAACGCCGCCAAGAACTTCGCCCCCGCACCCGGGAAGATCGGTGCCTACAAGGAGCCGTCGGGCCCGGGCGTGCGCGTCGACTCCGGGGTCGGCCCGGGCGGCGAGGTCAGCCCCACCTACGACCCGATGGTCGCGAAGCTGATCGTCTGGGACGTCGACCGCGAGCAGGCGACGCAGCGAATGCTGCGCGCGCTCGACGAGTACGAGATCGAGGGCCTGACGACGCTGATCCCGTTCCACAAGGCGCTCCTGGCCACCGAGCAGTGGGCCCGCGGCGAGACCTGCCGCGACCTGGTCGAGGACCGGGCCTGGCTGAAGAGCACGGCGCCCGAGGCCGCGCCCAAACCCCCCACCGGCGATGACGGCGAGCCGCTCGAGACGGTCGAGCAGAGCTACACCGTCGAGGTCTCCGGCCGGCGCTTCGACGTCAACGTGATCGGCCCGGCGTTCGCCGGCGCGGTCGCCGCCAACGGTGCGCCCGCCGCCGGCGCCAAGAAGCAGGAGCGCAGCAAGCGCAAGAAGGCCGCCGGCAGCGGGCCCGACCTGCTCGAGGCGCCGCTCCAGGGGAACATGTGGAAGGTCGTCGTCGAGGCGGGGCAGAGCGTCGAGGAGGGGCAGCTGATCTGCATCATCGAGGCGATGAAGATGGAGAACGAGATCACCGCCCACAAGGCCGGCGTGATCAAGGACCTTCCGATCAAGGAGGGCGCCGCGATCGCCGCCGGGGACCCGATCGCGACGATCGTCTCTCCAGCGCCCGCGGCGGAGTAGCCGATGGACTACGCCGCGCTCGCCGCCGGCTCTGGCGAGATGACCGTCGACCGGCACGCCCGCGCGAAGACATGACGCCCGACGAGCCACAGGCCTGGATCGCGGAGGGCGACGAGTCCGAGACGGTCGCGCGCCTGCTGATCGCCTTCCGCGACAGCCTCGGCGTCGAATGGCCGAGTGAGAACGCGTTCCTGGCGGGCGTCGAGCGCCTGATGGACGACCGCAGTGCCGAGTTCGTCCTCGGCGCCCCGGGGCCCGACAGCCCGCCGGCCGGGATCCTGCAGCTCCGCTTCCGCCACAGCATCTGGCGAGCCGGAGGCGACGCGCTGATCGAGGACGTCTACGTGGAGCCCCAGGCGCGGCGCAGCGGGCTGGGCCGCGTGATGGTGCAGTACGCGATGGACTACGCGCGCGTCGAGCGCGGCTGCCGGCGCGCCGAGCTGGACGTCAACGAATCCAACGCGCCCGCGCTCGCCCTCTACGAGTCGCTCGGCTTCACCGCCGGCCGGCCCGCGTACGACGGGCGCGACCTCTTCCTGAAGGTGCCGCTGGTCGAGCCCGGCGGCGAGTAGCGCGGACGCCGCGGCAGGCATCACGTGTCCGAGGCCGCGCTCTTCTCGTTCGAACATGTCAGCGTCGACGGCGCGGACCGCCCGCGCCTGGACGACGTGAACCTGACGCTGCCCGCGCGCGGGATCACCGCGATCGCCGGGCCGTCAGGAGCCGGGAAGTCGACGCTGCTGCGCTGCTGCAACCGGCTCGAGGCCCCGTCGGGCGGCGTGGTCCGCTACCGCGGCGAGGACGTCGCGGTGCGCGACCCGCTGCGCCACAGGCGCGAGGTCGGCATGGTCTTCCAGCAGCCGGTCGTGTTCCCGGGGACGGTCGCGGACAACCTGCTCGTCGCCGACCCCGGCGCGAGCCGCGAGCGCATGGAGGAGCTGCTGCGCCGCGCCGCGCTCGCCCCTTCGGAGTACCTCGACCGGGATGCCTCGACGCTGTCCGGCGGCGAGGCGCAGCGCGCCTGCCTGGCCCGCTCGCTCGCGACGGACCCCACGGTGCTGCTGGCCGATGAGCCGACCTCGTCGCTCGACGAGGCCTCGACGGCCGAGCTGGAGCAGCTGATGCGGGCGCTGGCCGACGACGGCGTCCCGGTCCTGCTGGTCACGCACGACGAGCTGCAGCTCGACCGGCTCGCCGACCACGTCGTGCGCCTCGACGGCGGCCGGCTGCGCGGGGAGGTGGAGCACCGTCATGGGTGAGGGCGACGTCACCGCCGTCGGCCTCGTGCTGTCGCTGTCGCTCGTCCTGATCGCGATCTTCATCTCGATGCGCGAGAAGCTGCGCCTCGAGCGCGACATGATCGTCGCGGTCGCGCGGTCGCTCGTGCAGCTGCTGATCGTCGCTCTCGGCCTGGGAATCATCGTCAGGCCGAGCACCCCGCTGTTCTGGTCGTGGCTGTGGGTCGCCGGAATCGTCCTGTTCGCCGCAGTGACGGTCAAGCGCCGCGCCCCGCAGCTGCCCGGCGTGTTCGGGATCGCGCTGACCGCGAACGCCGCGACGGCGATCGTCGGGCTGGGTCTGACGTTCGGCCTGGGCATCTTCCCGGTCGAGGGGCGAACCGTGGTGCCGGTCGCCGGCATGGTCGTCGGCAACTCGATGAAGTCGTGCGTCGTCGTCGTGCAGATGCTCGCCTCGCTGATCGCCGACCGCCGTGCGGACATCGAGGCACGGCTCGCGCTGGGCCTGACCGGCAGCGACGCGGCGCGCCCGATCGTGCGCCAGGCGCTGCGCGTCGCGATCAACCCGCAGATCGAGAACACGAAGGCGCTGGGCATCGTGTTCCTGCCCGGCGCGATGACGGGCCTGATCCTCGCCGGCGTGAAGCCGCTCGACGCGGTGTTCGTGCAGCTCGCGCTGATGTACATCATCCTCGGCGCCGTCGTGGTGACGACCGCCGTCACCGCGCTGATCGGCACGCGCAGGCTCTTCACGGCCGACCAGCGGCTGATCGGGCTGGCCCGCTCGACCCAGGACGAGTGAGCGCTCAGAGACGCGGCGCGGCCGCGACGACCTCGACGCGATGCCCCGCCGGGGTACGGACCTGCGTGCGCGGCGCGCCCCAGTGCTCGGCGCGCGGCGCAGCCTCGTGGCCCGCGGCGCGCAGCCGCTCGATCGTCTCCCCGTAGTGCTCGGCGACCACCGCCACATGGCCGTCCGGTGCGATCACCGGATCGTCCGCATACAGCACGTGCACCTGCTGGCCGCCGTGCTCGACCCAGCGGGCCCGCGCCGCCAGTGGCTTCGGGGCCGTGACCTCGATGAACCCCAGCAGCCCCCAGAACGCGACCTCGGCGTCGGCGTCGCCGGCGCGAACCTCCAGCGCGACGTGGTGGATCACCAGCGCTCCCGGTTCTCGGCGTCGATCGTCTTCTGCGTCGCCGTGCGGCGCGCGAGCGGGAGCTCGCCGCTCTCGAGATAGCGCACGTCCTCGCGCAGGATCGCCTCGGCGCGCGGGACGTCGAGCGGCTCGCCGTGCCCCGGAACGACGTGATCGACGTGCTCCATCAGCGCCTCCAGGCGCTTCAGCGTCGCCAGGTACGCGCTGCGCGACCCGCCGGCCGAGATCATCGGAATCTCGACCGGGGAGAGGTAGTCGCCGCAGATCAGGACACGCGCCCACGGGACGACGATCGCGGCGCCGTCGGCGACGTGACCGTCGGCGGGGTGCAGCTCCAGCTCGTGCTCCGCGTCCCCGACCTCGAGCTTCCCCGGGACGGGCAGCGCCTGAACCTGGCCGAGCGACAGCGGGCGGCCCCGCTGGATGTAGTGCTCGTCGTCGAAGGCACGCAGCTCCCGCGCCGCGGCGCCGCCCTCGCCGGTCAGCCGTGCCGCCGTGGTCTCGGCGACGCCGAGCGCCGCCTGCCCGAACGCGAGGCGCCCGAGCAGGTGGTCCCAGTCGGCGTGGGTGGCGAGCAGGCCGCTGCAGGTCCACTGCGACGTGTTCGAGCAGGCCGGGCAGCGCCTCGAGCTCCTCCGGCAGGACCGGCGAGTCGACGACGAAGGTCTCCGCGCCGTTGTGGACGATCGTGCAGGTCGTCTGCCAGACGGCGGAGGTGCAGACCAGGACGTCCTCGTGCAGTGCGACGACCCGCACGACCCGGCCCGCCTACGCGGCGCCGAGCAGCTTCGCCGCTTCGAGCAGCGTCTTGACCTCGGCCGTCGGCTTCTTGGCGCCGGGGTCGAGGATCTCCTTCTTGCGGTTGACCCAGATCACGGGGATCTTCGCCTTCAGGCAGGGCTCGACATCGGCGTGGGTTCCGCTGGCGATGTGGACCCAGTTCTTCTTGCCGCCGACGCGGCGGGCGAACTCGGTGAAGTGCGCGGCGTCGGGCTTGTACGAGCGCACCTGCTGCGCGGTGACGACGAGGTCGAACACGTGCGGGATGTGGCGCCGCGTCTCGCCGAGCAGCTTGTCGTCGATGTTCGAGATCAGCCCGGTCTGGAACTTCTTGCCGAACCGCTGGAGCTGGATGTTCGTCTCCTTGAAAGGGCGCCAGCGCGGCAGCGACGCGGGCAGGAAGCCCGAGCGCGAGGGCTCGAGCGGCCAGTCGATCTCCTTGGCGATCTGCACGGCGCAGCGCCGCAGCACCTCGGCGTACAGCTCGTAGGAGCCGCCCTCGACCTCGTGCTGGAGTTCGAGGAATCGGGGGAAGATCGCGTCGGGGTCGGCGATCGTGAAGCCCTCGTGGGTCGCCTCGCGCTGGAACGCGTCGACGATCGCGGTTTCCCAGTCGATCAGCGTGCCATACACATCGAAAGTGACCCAGGTGACCTTTGTGGGAAGCGCCATAGAGGATTCATTCTAGGAAGGGACGGCCAAGGGGCGCCGCGCGACCGCCCTGCGCTACCGTCCCCGCCCCATGGACCTGCTCGAATATCAGGGCAAGCAGCTCTTCGCCCGTCACGGAATCCCCGTCCCCACCGGCATCCCCGCGCGCACCGTCGACGAAGCCGTCGCCGCCGCGGACGAGATCGGCTACCCCTGCGTCGTCAAGGCGCAGGTCAAGATCGGCGGCCGCGGCAAGGCCGGCGGCATCAAGCTCGCGCAGCAACGCCGACGAGGCACGCGAGCACGCCGCCGCGATCATCGGCATGGACATCAAGGGCTTCACGGTCCACGAGGTCTGGATCGAGGGCGCGTCGCAGATCGAGGCCGAGTACTACGCCTCGATCGTCTTCGACCGCTCGGCGAAGAAGCCGCTCGTCATGTTCTCGACGAAGGGCGGCATGGACATCGAGGCCGTCGCCGAGGAGACGCCCGAGGCGCTCGCGACGCTGCACGTCGACCCGCTGCTGGGCTTCCAGGCCTACGAGGGCCGCCGCCTGGCCTTCGAGGGCGGCGTCGACGCCGACCTCGTGCGCCCGATCGGCGCGTTCCTCGCCAAGCTCTACGCGACGTTCGTCGCCGAGGAGGCGATGCTCGTCGAGGTCAACCCGCTGATCGTCACGCCCGAGCGCGGCGTCGCCGCACTGGACGCCAAGGTCACGCTCGACGACAACGCGCTGTTCCGCCACAAGGAGAACGCCGAGCTGCGCGATCCGAGCGCCGAGGACGCCGAGGAGCAGATGGCGCACGAGCGCGGCCTGATCTACGTCAAGCTCGACGGCGACATCGGGATCCTCGGCAACGGCGCCGGCCTCGTGATGAGCACGCTCGACGTCGTCGCCCAGTACGGCGGCGAGCCGGCGAACTTCCTGGACGCCGGCGGCGGCTCGAAGGCCGAGGCGATCACGAGCGCCGTCGAGGTGATCCTCTCCAACGAGAAGGTCAAGGCCGTGCTGTTCAACATCTTCGGCGGGATCACGCGCTGCGACGAGGTCGCCAACGGCCTGATCGAGGCGTTCAAGCAGATCCCGCAGGCCGGGACCGAGATCCCGTTCGTCGTGCGCCTCGACGGGACGAACGACGTCGAGGGCCGGCGGATCCTCGCCGAGGCGAACCTTCCCGGGGTGCACGCCGTCGCGACCATGAACGAGGCCGCCGAGAAGGTCGTCGCCCTGGCCAAGGAGGCCTCCGCATGAGCATCATCGTCGGCAACGACACGCGCCTCTGCGTGTCCGGCATCACCGGGTCCGAGGGCACGTTCCACACGCTCAACAACCGCCGCTACGGCACGAACGTCGTCAGCGGCGTGACGCCGGGCAAGGGCGGGCAGGACGTCGAGGGCATCCCGGTCTTCAACACCTTCCATGCGGCCGTGCAGGAGTCCGGCGCGAACACGGCGATGATCTTCGTGCCGCCGCCGTTCGCGGCCGACTCGATCCTCGAGGCCGCCGACGCCGGCATCGCGACGATCGTCTGCATCACCGAAGGCATCCCGGCACACGACGAGCTGCGCGTCTTCACGCAGCTGAAGCGCCTGGACGGCGTGACGCTCGTCGGCCCCAACTGCCCCGGCGTCCTGTCGCCCGGCAAGGCGAACGTCGGCATCATCCCGGCGTCGTTCTTCAAGGAGGGCAACGTCGGCGTCGTCTCGCGCTCCGGCACGCTGACCTACCAGATCGGCAACGAGCTGGCCCAGCGCGGCTTCGGCAACTCGTCGATCGTCGGCATCGGCGGCGACCCCGTCCCGGGGTCGAGCTTCATCGACGTGATCGCGCAGTTCGAGGCCGACCCGGAGACCGAGCTGATCGTCATGTCCGGCGAGATCGGCGGCGACGCCGAGGAGGCGGCGGCCGCCTACATCGGCGAGCACGTGACGAAGCCGGTCGTCGGCTACATCGCGGGCTTCACCGCTCCCCCCGGCAAGACGATGGGCCACGCCGGCGCGATCGTCTCCGGCTCGAAGGGCACCGCCATCGCCAAGGCCGAGGCGCTCGAGGCGCAGGGCGTGCGGGTCGGCCGGACGCCGACGCAGGTCGCCGAGATCGCCGTCGAGATCCTCGGCGGGATGGGGGTGAGTACCGTCGCCCGCCAGATGGGTGACGCCGATGAACCGCGGGACGTCCGCGACACGCTGACCGAGCTCGAGCGGCGCCTGCTCGAGCTCGAACGCGAGCTGCGCTCCAGCGCCGCGGACGACGCGGCCGCGGGCGCCGGGAGCCCGCCCGGCGGGCTTGCGGTGCCGGCAGGCGTCCCGCGCGTCTCCAGCTCCCCCGCCGCCCGCGCCGGGCCCGGCCGACCCCGCGGTCGAGGAGCTCGCGGCGGATGCCCGGCAGCGGCTCGCCGCCCTGCGCGCGTCGCTCGAGGGGCTCGAGGGCGCGAGCGATCGCCTGCGCGAGACCGCCCAGACCGTCGTCGAGGACCACGGCCGCGCGCTGGTGCGGCTCGACCGGGCGGGCGCGGCCGCCCCGCCGGCGCCCCCGCCCGAGCCCGCCCCCACGGCACCACCTGCCGAGCCCGTGCAACCGCCGGCGCCGCTCACGCCGCGCGAGCCACCGCCGGGCACCGGCCGCGACCGCCGCGCGGCCTGGATCGCCGCGGGTCTCGCAATCCTGCTGCTCGCCGGCCTGCTCGTGGGCACGCTGCTCGGCCGCAGCAACCACCGCGCCGAGCCCGCTGCGACGTCGACGGCCGCCGCACGTCCAGCGACGGTCCTCACAACCCCCGGAACCCCGGACGTCGGGTTCGCCGGCGCACGGCTCACCCAACCGTCCGCGGCGCTCGCCGCCGTCTGCGCGGGCCGCGCGGCGGTCGCCGTCATCGTCCGGCCGACGGGCGAGCGGCCCGCGCCCGTCTGCGACGGCGCCCGGATCCTGAGCGACGACACGCTGAGCGCCGACGCGCTGGCGATCCGCGTGCGCGCCGGCGGCGGCGGGCGGCGCTGCGTCTCCGCCGGCGCGGCCGGCCCGCTCGTGCGCCGGCGAGCGGACGTCTCCGCCACGCGCACGCGGCTCACGCGCACTGCGTCGGCGGCCGACGCCGCGCGCACGGCCGCCCGGCTCGACGGCCTGCCGCCCGCGTCGCTGATCCGCGCCGCACGGACCGCCGAGGCCGATGCGGGCAGCGCGTTCGACGAGGCGCGCAACCTGCGCCTGCTCGGCGTCGCCCCGCGCGCGGGCG
The DNA here is from genome assembly GCA_963817295.1 of uncultured Solirubrobacteraceae bacterium. Lineage (GTDB taxonomy): Bacteria > Actinomycetota > Thermoleophilia > Solirubrobacterales > Solirubrobacteraceae > F1-60-MAGs163. Next base: position 51,452 of record CAWFOF010000012.1, read on the forward strand.
TCGCCTGCCTGCAGCCCGGCGACGTCGGCTACCCGCTGGCACGCCGCATCACCCTCGTCGCCTCCGACGAGGCAGCCGGCAGGGCGTCCACGGTCAGGCTGCAGTCCGCGCTGCGCGAAGCGCTGTCCGGCGCCGTGCCGCTGCGCGTCACCGTGCTGCGCTGACCCCGCGCGGAGCGTTGTTCTAGATTGGAGCCATGGCCGACATGATCTCCTTCGCCCGCGGAGCCCCGTCGCTCGACATCGTCGACGTCGAAGGGCTCAAGGACGCGGCCGCAGCGGCGCTGACCGAGGATCCCGCCGGGACGACGGCCTACGGCACGTCGATCGGCTACGTCCCGCTGCGCCGCTGGATCGCCGAGCAGCACGGCGTCGACGAGGCGCGCGTGCTGGTGACCAACGGGTCGATGCAGGCGGACGCGTTCCTGTTCGACGCGCTCGTCAGCAAGGGCGACGCCGTGATCGTCGAGAAGCCGACGTACGACCGCACGCTGCTCGGCCTCAAGCACCGCGGAGCGGACATCCGCATGGTCTCGCTCGAGCACGACGGGATCTCCGTGGACGAGCTGCGCGACCTGCTGCGCAGCGGGCGTGCGCCCGACGCTCGCCCACATCATCCCCAACTTCCAGAACCCGGCCGGCTACACGCTCAGCCGCGAGAAGCGCGTCGCGCTGCTCGAGCTGGCCCGCGAGTACGGCTTCACGATCTTCGAGGACGACCCGTACATCGAGATCCGGTTCACGGGCCATCCGCTGCCGACGATGCTGTCGCTCGACGGCCCGGAGGACGCGAACGTCGTCTACGCCTCGTCGTTCTCCAAGACGGTCTGCCCCGGGATCCGCGTCGGCTACCTGATCGGCCCCCAGGACCTGATCGCGCGCATCGCCCAGGCGGCGACCAACACGTACATCTCGCCGAACATGGTCGCCCAGTCGATCGTGTACCGGTTCTGCTCCTCCGGGCGCGATCAACGACGCGGTCAAGACCGTCAGCGCGGCGCTCGCCGATCGCGTGGCGGCGCTGACCGGCGCGCTCTCCGAGCATCTTCCGGAGGCGACCTTCCAGGCGCCCGAGGGCGGCTACTTCATGTGGGTCGAGCTGCCCGAGGGCACGGACGTGCACGTGCTGTTCGACGAGGCGGCCGAGCGCGGCGTCACCTTCGTCAAGGGCACGGACTTCCTGCTGGAGGGCGGGGAGAACACGCTGCGCCTGGCGTACTCGGGCGTCACGCCGGAGCAGATCGGCGAGGGGATCCGGCGGCTGGCCGAGGCCTATCGCGCGATCTGAGAGGATCGCGGGCATGAAGCTCTACACGTGCGGACAGGGCGATCACGCCGCGAACCTCGGGCACCCGTGCGGGCGGGCGGCGAAGGCGCTGAGCGATGCGGGCTACGAGCCCGAGATGATCAAGGTCGGCGGCTATCGCCTGATGCCGTGGACACGCGGCGGCGACACGCGGGCCGAGATCGAGCGGATCTCAGGCCAGAAGAACGTGCCGGTGCTCGTGCTCGATGACGGCGAGGTCATCAGCGGGTCGGGGACGATCGCCCGCTGGGCCAAGGCGCACCCGGCCGGCTGAGGACAGCTACGGGATCGCCCGCGCGGGGACGGCGACCCACCGAAGGGCCCTTCAGCGCCCGTATCGCTCGGTCGCGAGCACGAGCGACTCGGGGAGGGCGACGCGCTCGGGGGGCGATGGGTCGGCGCTGACCGACACCGTCTCGGCGACGCTGGCCGTCAGGACGACCTGGCGTCCGCCGGCGTCGATGACGACCTCGTCGTCGCTGTGCTCGGCGAGCGTCCCCTGCATTCCCGGCTCGATGCCGGACGCCATCAGGTAGTGCAGCAGGTCCTCGGCCTCGTTCTCGAAGCGCAGCACCGTGACGCTCGCTCCGACCTCGACGTCGGCGAGCGGCACTCCCGCCATTCGCTCGCCGACGTTGATCGGGTGGCCGTGCGGGCAGGTCGTGGCGTCGCCGATGGCGGCGAGCATCCGCTGCTCGAGCACCGGGCTCATTGCGTGCTCAAGGCGCTCGGCCTCCTCGTGGACCTCATCCCAGGGAATCCCCAGAACGTCGGTGAGGAACCGCTCGACCAGGCGATGACGGCGCACGATGTCCTCCGCGTGCTCGCGCCCGGACTCCGTGAAGCGGATCGACTTGTCGGCCGCTCGCGTGATGTAGCCGTCACGCTCGAGCCGGCCGATCATCTCGTGGACGGTCGGGGGGGAGAGCTGCATCGCACGGGCGAGGTTGGCGCCCGTCATCGGAAGCCGCTCGCCTCGAAGAGCCAGAACAGGCTTTCGAGGTACTCGCGTTCGGCGACGGTGGCGGTCTCGGACATGGCCCGAGACTATCGAGCCTCGAGCCCGCGCCGGTAGGGTGGCGCCCGTGCAGATCACCCCCGGCACGCGCGCGTTCATCACGGGCGCCTCACGCGGCATCGGCGCCGCTCTGGCGCAGTCGCTCGCCCAGCGCGGCGCGACGGTCGGCCTTGCGGCGCGCAGCACCGACGAGCTCGAGCAGCTCGCCGAGAGCCTGCCGGGGAGCCACCACGTCCTGGCCTGCGACGTCACGGACTCCGGCTCGGTGCGCGACGCGCTCGCCGCCTTCGCCGAGCGCGCGGGCGGACTGGATCTGCTGGTGGCGAACGCCGGGATCACGCATTACGGCCCCTACCGCGATCAGACGCTCGAGCAGCAGCTCCAGATGAGCGAGGTCAACTGGCACGGGACGCTGCGCACGGTGCATCACGGCCTCCCCTACCTGCTCGACCGTGCCCACGGCCACGTCGTCGTCGTCTCGTCCGGCGCCGCCCTGCGGTCGTTTCCGTGGGCCGCGGTGTACGGCGGCACGAAGGCCGCCCAGCGCATGTTCGCCGAGGCCCTGCGCCACGAGCTCAGCGGCACGGGCGTGTCGCTGACGACGGTCTACCCCGGTGAGATCGCGACGTCGCTGCACGAGCACGAGAAGGACCGGATGCCCGACTGGTATCGCGGTGGCCCCGACGCCGCGGCGCCCGCCGAGCTGGCGGCGAAAATCGTCGCGGGCGTCGAGAACGACGCCCGCGCCGTCTATCACCCGCCGCTGGTGCACCTGCTGCAGGTGCTCCACAACGTCAGCCCGAAGGCCTCCGACGCGTTGCTGCGCCGGCTGCGCGGCGGGACCGCCGCACCGCGGCGCGACTGATCAGCCCGGCAGCTGCGCGCGCGGGCTGCGCTGCGTCTGCGCGACCGCCGACTCCAGGCGGCGCTCGACGATCGCCGACATCTCGCGCGCCGCCGGCGACAGCGGGGCGCCCTGGCGGAACACGAACGCCAGCGAGACGTGGATCGGGTCGGCGAACGGCACCCAGCCGAGCCGCTTGGAGAGCCTGCGCCGGCGCGCGACGAGCAGGCCGCGCCAGTTGACCGTGTCGCCGACCCCGGAGGCGACGAGGTCCATCACGGTCGCATCCGACTCGACGTCGACGACCGGCCGGATCGTCACTCCGGCACGCTGTGCCAGCTCGGCCAGGCGCCGGCGCGTCGGGTCGTCGATCCCGAAGCTCGCGTCGGGCATGACGAGCGGCATCGCCGCAAGCCGTTCGATCGTCATCGCGTGGCGCAGCTTCGCCGGGTCCGCGCTGACGAACACGAGCTCGTCCTCGACGACCGGCCGCACGTCGAGCCCGTCGTCGTCGATCGGCAGCGCGACGATCGCGGCCTCGAGGCGGCCGGCGCGCACCGCCTCGGCCGCGTCCGCGGAGTTCAGGCCCAGGATCCGCACGCGGACGTTCGGGTGCTTGCGGCGGAACTCCCCGATCAGGTCCGAGCCGAGGTAGTCGCCGGCAGCCGCGAACGTCCCGAAGCTCGCGGTTCCGCCGCGCAGCTCGCGCACCGCGGCGACCGACTCGCGTGCCTCCTGGACGCTCTCGCGGACCGCCTCCGCGCGCGGGCGCAGCGCCCGCCCGGCGTCCGTCAGCACCAGCCCGCGGCCGACGCGCTGGAACAGGCGCACGCCGAGCTCGTCCTCCAGCCTGCGCACCTGCTCGCTGACGGACGGCTGCGAGAGGTGCAGCGCGTCGGCCGCCGCGCTGAACGACCCGTGTTCGATCGAGGCCAGGAAGTAGTCGAGCTGCTGGAGATTCATCTCAAGGCGCTGCCTATGGCTTGTAGAGGAAACAAAGCCTACCGCGAGGGGCTTGGAGGGAGCATCATGATGTTCATGCTTACGATCATTCTTGTCATCGCCGCACTTGCCGCACTCATCGCAGCCCCGCGTTACGGCACCGATTCACGCCGCCACGACGGCCGCCCGAACTGGTAGCCGCAATTGCCCGCCCCGGTCCAGACCCAGCGCGATCACAGCGCCGGCGTCGCGCTGACGCTCGGCTCGGCGATTGCGTTCGGCGCCACCGGCGTCCTCGCGAAGACCGCCTACGGCGCCGGGGCCAGCGTCCCGGCGCTGCTCGGCACGCGCTTCGCACTCGCCGCGGTGCTCCTCTGGTGCATCGTGGCCTGGCGGCGCCCGCAGTTCCCGCCGCTGCGCACGGTCCTCGCCGCGCTGACCCTGGGCGGCGTCGGCTACGCCGGTGAGGCACTGCTGTACTTCTCCGCGCTCGAGCGGCTCGACGCCTCGCTCGTCGCCCTGCTGATGGCGACCTTCCCCGCCGTCGTCGTCACCGCCGCCATCGCGCTGGGTCGTGAGCGCCCCGACCGCGGACGCACCGTGGCGCTGACCGTCGCCCTCGGGGGCACGGTGCTCGTCCTCGGCGGCGCGAGCGTCGCGGCACTCGACGGCGCCGGGCTGCTGCTCGTGGCCGGCGCGATCGTCGCCTACGCGAGCTACGTGATCCTTGCGGACGGCTTCACCAGGCAGATGGACGGCCTGCTGCTCGCCACGCTGGTGATCACCGGCGCGGCGGTCGCCACGCTGGTCGCCGGCGTCGCCGGCGGAGCAACCCTCTCCCTGACGCCGACGGCATGGACCTCGGTCGCCGCGCTCGCCGTGGTCTGCACCGTCGTCCCGATCACCGCCTTCATCCTCGCCCTGCCGCGAGTCGGTCCCGGGACGGCGAGCATCCTGTCGACCCTGGAGACGGTCGTCGCCGTCGGGCTGGCCGCGCTCGTGCTCCACGACGGGCTCGGCGGCCTGCAGCTGCTCGGTGCCGCGCTCGTCCTCGGCGCCGTGATCCTGTTGCAGATGCGGGGTAGGGTCACGATCGATGACGCTGCCCCTCTCCCCACCACTCTCGCCGCAGCTGGCGCGCTCGCGATCATCCCTGCCGACGGAGCCCGGATGGGGCTTCGAGCCGAAATGGGACGGCTTCCGGGCACTGGCGTTCGTGGACGGCTCGACGACCGAGCTCCTGTCACGCAACGGGCGGCCGCTGTCTCGGTATTTCCCTGAGGTGCGCCTCCCCGAAGGACGCTACGTCCTGGATGGTGAGCTGATCGTGCGCGGTGCCGACGGCCGCGAGGACTTCGACCTGATCGGTCAGCGCGTGCACCCGGCCGCCTCGCGGGTCGCCCGCCTGAGCGAGGAGACGCCGGCCGTGTACGTCGCGTTCGACCTGCTCGCCCGCGATGACGACGTCCTGCTCGAGCTGCCCTACGCCGAGCGACGCGCCGCGCTCGAGGCGTTCGTCAGCGCGCCGATCGAGCTGACGCCGATGGTCCTGAGCGCCGGCGAGGCGCAGCCGTGGCTGCAGAGCGCCGAGGGCGTGATGGCCAAGGAGCTCGATGCTCCCTACCGCCCCGGCGAACGCGTCGGCATGGCGAAGATCAAGCGCGTGCGGACGATCGACGCCGTCGTGATGGGCTGGCGGCCCGGCAAGGAGCCCGGCACGCTCGGCGCACTGATCCTCGGGCTGTACGAGCCGGACGGGACCCTGCGTGAGGTGGGCCATTCGTCCGGCTTCCGCGCGGCGGAGAAGCGCGAGCTGCCTGCGCGGCTCGCGCCGTACGAGACCGGCGAGCGCGGGAGCGGCGCGCCCAGCCGATGGACCGCGGGGCGTGACCTGGAATGGGTGGCGCTGCGACCGGAGCTGGTCGTCGAGGTGACATTCGACCACGTCTCCAACGGCAGGATCCGCCACGGCGCAAAGGTGGTCCGCTGGCGCGAGGACAAGCCTGCTCGCGAATGCGGGGCGGGCCAGCTTGACGACTAGGTACCTTGTACCGATGAAATTTTCCCGCCGAGCCCGCACGGGCGCCCTCGCAGCAGCCGCGGCCGCCCTCGCGGTGACCGCCGCACCGGCGACCCCGGCGCACGCGCTGGAACTCGGCATCCAGGACGACGGGTCGTTCCTCTACCAGCAGATCGGTCAGCGCACCCAGGCCCTGGACCTCGCCCAGCAGCTCGGCGCGGGCCACATCCGCACGATCGTGTTCTGGAACCGCGTCGCACGCGTCAGTGCCAAGGCGAGCAAGAAGAAGAACGACCCGAACAAGACGAAGAAGCCCAAGAAGGGCAGGACCGCCCCGGCCGGCGTCGCATACGACTTCCGCCAGCTCGACAGCCTCGCCAACGCCGCCGACGCGCGCGGCATCAAGCTGCAGATGGTGCTGACCGGGAAGAGCCCTGCCTACGCGACGGCGAACCGCAAGGTCGGGAACTTCAAGCCCGACCCGGTGCTGTACGCCGCATGGGTGAAGGCCGTGGTCTCGCGCTACAAGGGCCGCGGGTATCGCTACAGCCTGTGGAACGAGCCGAACTACCTCGGCTGGCTGCAACCGCTCAAGCAGGCCCCCCAGCTGTACCGCGAGCTCGTCAGCGCCGGATACGCGGCAGCCAAGCAGGCGGACCCGAACGCGCAGATCCTGGTCGCCGAGCTGGCGTCGTTCTCCAACAGGAAGCGCTCGATCGCACCGCTCGACTTCCTCGACCAGATGCGCTGCGCCGGCTGCGCCAAGCTGCCTGCCGACGGGTTCGCCTACCACCCGTACGACCTGACGCACCCGCCCGGCGCGTCGCCCGCGCTGAAGACGCAGGTCACACTCGGAACGCTGCCGCGCCTGTTCAAGGCGATCGACAAGGGCGGCGTGTTCCGCGCCAAGCTGCCGGTCTACCTGACCGAGTGGGGGTACGCGACGAGCGGCACGCGCGGCATCAGCCTGGAGCAGCAGGCGGCGTACACGACGCAGGCCTGGCAGCTCGCCCGCAAGCAGCCGCGTGTGAAGGAGCTCATGCAGTACGGGCTGTACACGCGTCCCGGCACGTCGTTCGACACGGGGATCTTCTCGAGCACGCTCGGCCCGCTGCCGGCCTTCAGTGCGCTGCTGAACCGCACGCGATAGCGCCGGACCGGCCGGGCGGACCCCGCTATAGGGTCCGCCGATGGCCAAGGACCTGAAGCTGGGACTGAACACCGGGTACTGGACGGCGGGCCCGCCACACGGCGCCGCCGAGGCGATCGCCGCCGCCGACGAGCTGGGCTTCGACTCGATCTGGACCGCAGAGGCCTACGGCTCCGACGCGCTGACGCCGCTCGCGTGGTGGGGAGCCGCGACCTCGAACGTGCGACTCGGAACAGCGATCGTGCAGATGTCGGCGCGCCGCCCGACGGCGACGGCGATGGCCGCGGTGACGATGGACCTGCTCAGCGGCGGGCGGTTCATCCTCGGGCTCGGCGTCTCCGGCCCGCAGGTCGTCGAGGGCTGGTACGGCGAGCCGTTCGCAAAGCCGCTCGCACGGACGCGCGAGTACGTTCAGATCTGCCGCGACGTGTTCGCCCGCAAGGGCCCGATCACGAGCGACGGGCCCTTCTACCCGCTCCCGCTGACCGAAGGCGACGGCGTCGTCGGGCTGGGCAAGGCGCTGAAGCCGATGCTGCATCCCGTGCGCGCGGACCTTCCGATCATGCTCGCCGCAGAGGGCCCGAAGAACGTCGCGCTGAGCGCCGAGATCGCCGACGGCTGGATGGCGCTCTTCTACTCGCCCCACCACGAGGAGCTCTACCGACCGCAGCTGGAGGAGGGCTTCGCGCGCCCGGGCGCACGGCGCACCTGGGAGGACTTCGAGATCACCGCGACCGTCCCGGTGATCGTCCACGACGACGTCGAGGCCGCGGCCGACATGATCCGCCCGATGTACGCCCTGTACTTCGGCGGGATGGGCGCCAAGGGCGCGAACTTCCATCACGACGTGCCCGTGCGGATGGGCTACGAGGCGCAGATGAAGCGCGTCCAGGAGCTGTACCTCGACGGGAAGAAGGACGAGGCCGCCGCGGCCGTGCCGACGTCGCTCGTCGAGCAGCTCGCGCTGATCGGTCCCGCCGACAAGATCCGCCACGACCTCGAGGCGTGGCGCGACTCCGTCGTGACCACGCTGCTGATCGGCGGCGACGCCGCGACGGTTCGCAGCGTCGCCGAGCTCGTGCTGGGCTGAGGTTCTGAGTCAGTCCTCGCCCGCGGGCGACGCGCGCGCATCGTCGACGCCGGCGAGCCGGCTATGGAGCTTTGCGCGCAGCTCCTCGGGGTCGTACTGCTCATGGTCGCGGCGGTTGCGCGCCACGACAACACCGGTCGCGGCCACGCCGGCCAGGCCCGCGAGGCCCAGCAGCTTCCAGGCTCTGGTCATCGCCTGGGTAGGTTACGGCGGTGCTCGACGCCGCGCTGGACTTCGACGAGGCGATCGCAACCGCAGCGACCGGCGATCTGTGGTTGTTCCGCGGGCGCTCGATCGCGGACGTCGCGATCCGCACCGTCACGAACGCGCCGGTGAACCACGTCGGCATGGTCGTCGCGCTCGACGACCTGCCGCCGCTGCTCTGGCACGCCGAGATGGGGCAGTCGCTGCCGGACGTCTGGACAGGCGCCCACCACCGCGGCGTGCAGCTCCACCGGCTGCCCGACGCGGTTCGCACCTGGGACGAGCGCTACGGGCAGCGTGCCTGGACCCGCCATCTGGAGGGCACGCTGGGGCGCCATCACGAGGATCGCCTGATCGAGACGATCGAGCGCTTCGACGGCCGGCCGTTCCCGAAGACCGCCGGCCTCGCACGGCAGTGGATGACCGGCCGCTACCGGCGCCGCGAGTCGTCGCTGGAGACGATCTACTGCGCCGAGCTGGTCGCAGTCACCTACCAGGCGATGGGCCTCCTGCCACGCAGGCGACCCGCCGGCTGGTACGACCCCGGGCGCTTCTGGAGCGGCGACCGCGTCGACATGCAGCCGCCGTTCGCGCTGGCCGGCGAGATCGCGGTGCGCTGACCCGACCGCCCTGCGCGTGATACTGCGCCCCGCCGGGCCGCATCGGGCGCCTGGCGAGACTGGAGGTTGACCATGCGGAAGAGGCTGCGCGGGTCGCTGACGTTCGCGAACGTGACAGCGCTGACGGCGCTCGTGTTCGCGATGGCGGGCGGCGCGTACGCACTGTCGATCCCCGACGCGAGCGGCGTGCTCCACGGCTGCGTCAGCAAGCGGACGGGTGCGCTGCGCGTGGTGAAGAGCAGCACGTCCTGCCACCGTCTCAAGCGCAGCCACGGCCGTGTCACCGACCGGGGCGAGTTCGCGATCGCATGGAACCAGCAGGGTGCGCGCGGCCTGCAAGGGCAGCAGGGCGCCCAGGGCCAGCCGGGCGTCGTCGACGCCTCGCAGTACTACTCCAAGACCGACTCGGACTCGCGCTTCCAGCACGCGGGCCTGATCACCTACGGCAGTGCCAACAACGCGCTCGACGGCCAGGTCGTCGTCGCCTGGCCGCAGCTCGGCTTCGAGATCGTGACGGCAGGGCCCACGAGCGTCGGGAACATCGCGCTCAACGTGAAGAACATCGGCACGCAGAACATCAACGGCGAGGCGATGGTCCACAACGGCTCGCCCACGAACACGATCTCCGCGTTCCCGTTCGGGCTCATCCCCGGGCAGACGACGCCGACGCCCTTCTCCACGGGCGGCCTGTTCGTCGACTTCAGCGTCGTGACGTCGTCGACCGACCCAGCCTTCGCCGCGAACGTCCGCTGCCTGAACGTCACGAGTGGCGGGGTGACGCGCGCCCACTGCTGGCTGATGCGCTCAGGCTGACGCCGCGCGGGCCTCGGCATCCTCACGCACGACGTCGAGCAGGCCGTCGACGAGCACGTGCGCGCCCGATCCGACTCCGAACGTCCAGTACCGCCGGAACCAGCGACGTGCGTGCTCATCGGTCGTCGCGGTTCGCATCAGTCCCGAGAGCAGCGTTCGCCGCCCGTCATCGAGCGCGCGCACGGACAGCGAGTAGATCGTCTTTGCGAAGCCCGGCTCATCGAAATCCGCGAAGGCGGCTGCGTCTACGGCGGCGAACTCGATGACCGGTCGCCAGAACTTTCCGACGAGGCCGAGCGCGAGCTCGTCGTTGGCGCGTTCCCCGAGCAGCGCCCAGCCTCCGTCGCCGAGTGGGGTGTTCGCGATGTCGTGCAGCGTCATCCGCCCGGGCGGCGAGGCCGGGCGCTCTCCATGCAGCGTCTGCGCGGCCAGATCCGGAAGCATGCGCAGCGCGCCGAGCACGCCGACCAGCGGCTTGCGCCGGCCCACCTCGATCAGGTCCGCGCTCAGCAATGCCTGCCATGTGTGCTCGAGGCCGGCGTCAACGACCACGGCCACTGCGTCCGACACGTCGTAGGTGGGCAGGAACTCGTCGACGAGCGCGTCCGGGTGCATCAGTCGTCCTTTCTGGCGCGGCTGGGCTGCACGCGCTTGGGCTCGCCCTTCTGCTTGGCGAAGTTCGGCGGCCACGGGGCGTCGCCGAGGCCCTGCTCCTCGTCGCGCTGTGCGAGGTCGAGCAGCGGCGTGAGGTCGTGGGCGACGTCGTCGATCTCGGCCAGCGGATCGCCGATCTCGGCCAGACGCGCAGGGACCGTGTCGATCCGGAAGTCCGCGAGCTCGCAGTCCGGGACCTCCTCCCAGCGCAGCCCGCACGAGACGCGCGCGTCGGCCACCGGACGCACGCTGTACGCGCTCGCCACGGTCCGGTCGCGCGCGTTCTGGTTGTAGTCGAGGAACACCCCGACGCGTTCCTCCTTCCACCATTTCGAGGTCGCCTTGCCGGGCATCCGGCGCTCGACCTCGCGCGCCAGCGCGAGCGCCGCGCGCCGCACCTGCGTGAAGTCCCAGCGCGGCTCGAGCCGCACGTAGATGTGGATGCCGCGCGACCCGGACGTCTTCGGGAACCCGCGCATCCCGTGCTCGTCCAGCACGTCCCTGACGGTCATCGCGACCTCGCGTACGGTCTCGAAGCCGACCCCGTCGGACGGGTCGAGGTCGACGCGTAGCTCGTCGGGACGGTCGAGGTCCGCGCGGCGCACCGGCCACGGGTTCCAGTCGATGTTGTTGAGGTTCGTCGCCCACACGAGGTGCGCTGCATCGACGGGCACGAGCTCCGTCGCGCTGCGGCCCGAGGGGAACGTGACCGTCGCCGTCTGCAGCCACTCCGGCGGCGCCTGCACGCGCTTCTGGAAGAAGAACTCGCCCTCGACCCCGTGGTTCCAGCGCTTGAGCACCGTCGGTCGCTCGCGCACGCCCAGCAGCACCGCCTCCGAGCACGTCAGGTAGTACTCGACGAGGTCGAGCTTCGTCCACCCGCCCTGCGGGAACAGGACCTTCGCCGGGCTGCTGACGCGCACCTCGCGCCCGGCCACCTCGATCGTCGTCGCGTCGCTCTTCGCCATCGGCTGCCAGCATGCCGCAACGTGGCGTCCACCGAAACCCCCGCAACGACGATCACGGATGCGCGCCCGGTGCTCGTGGCGCCCGACGCCTTCAAGGGAACGCTGCGCGCACCGCAGGTCGCCGCCGCGATCGGGCGCGGGCTGGAGCGTGCCGGACTCGTGACGCCGGACCTGATGCCTGTGGCCGACGGGGGCGAAGGGACGCTCGAGGTGCTGCTGCCGGTGCTCGGCGGGGAGACCGCGGGCGCGCAGGTCCGCGACCCGCTCGGACGTGAGGTGCGTGCGGGGTTCGCACTGATCGAGGGCGGCGGCGGAGCGCTCGTCGAGACGGCTGCGGCGATCGGGCTCGGGCTCGTCGCCGCGGGCGACCGCGACGCGGAGGCGGCGACCTCCCACGGCGCGGGTGACCTGATCGCGGCGGCGATCGACGCAGGCGCCGAGGTCGTGTTCGTCGCGGTCGGCGGAAGCGCGAGCACCGACGGCGGCGCGGGGGCGATCGAGGCGATCGAGGAGTCCGGCGGGCTGCGCGGCGCGCGGCTCGTGGTGCTCTGCGACGTGAAGACCCCATTCGAGCGCGCCGCCGAGCGCTTCGGACCGCAGAAGGGCGCGGACGGCGCCGCGGTCGGACGGCTGAGTGCGCGGCTCGACGCGCTCGCCGGCGGCTGGGATCGCGATCCGCGCGGGGTGCCGATGACGGGCGCCGCCGGCGGGCTCTCAGGCGGGCTGTGGTCGCAGTACGGCGCCGTGCTCGAGCCGGGTGCCGCGTTCGTCCTCGACGCGCTCGGCGCCAACGCGCGGATGCGCGCCGCGCGGGCGCTGATCGTCGGCGAGGGCCGGCTCGACGCGACGACGCTGGAGGGCAAGATCGCCGGCGAGCTGGCGACGAACGCACGGCAGGCGGGGGTGCCCTGTCACGCGATCGTCGGCGCCGACGCGCTCGATCTGTTCGGCCGGCGGATCATCGACCTGCAGACGGTCAGCGAGGCCTCGACGCTCGACGAGATCGAAGCCGCGGCGTTCGTCCTCGCCACGTCCGGCGTGCTGTGAGCTGCTAGCTGCGGCGCAGCTCGATCACGGGGATGGTGCGGCTGGTCTTCTGCTCGTACTCGCCGAAGTTCGGCATGGCTTCGACGTGAGCCGCCCAGACCTCGTCACGCTCGGCGCCTTCGAGCGGCTTCGCGGTGGCCTCGTAGCGCTCGGTGCCCTTCTCGACAGTCACCTGGGGGTGCGCCAGCACGTTGTGGTACCAGGCGGGATTCTCCGGCGCGCCGGCCTTGGAGGCGAAGATGAAGATCGTCCCGTCGTCGCCTTCGCGGCAGACCAGCGGGGTCGTTCGCTGCGCTCCCGACTTGGCGCCCGTGGTCGTCAGGAGGATCATCGGCGCCCCCTCGAACGGTCCCCCGACCTTCCCGTCGTTGCTGCGGAACTCGTCGATGACCTGCCGGTTGAAGTCGTTCATGGCCGACACGGTAGTCGGTCGGTTATGGTCGCTCGATGAGCTCCCGGATCGTCATTCTCGGGGCCGGATTCGGCGGCCTGGAACTGAGCACGATGCTGTCCCAGGAGCTCGGCGACGACGCCGACGTGACGCTCATCGACAGCAGCGACGCGTTCGTCTTCGGCTACTCGAAGCTCGACGTGATGTTCGGTCGCACGACGCCCGAGGCCGTCCGCATCCCGTACAGCGCCATCGCCAAGCCGGGGGTTCGCGTCCTGCGGGAGACGGTCACCGCGATCGACCCGCAGGCGCGGCGCGTCACCACCGACGCGGGCGTCCACGAGGCCGACGTGCTCGTCATCGCACTCGGCGCCGACTACGACATGGACGCGACGCCCGGCCTTGCCGAGGGCGGCAACGAGTTCTACTCCGTGGAGGGCGCCACGCGGCTGGCCGAGATCATCCCGGGCTTCTCCGAGGGGCACGCGCTGATCGGCGTCTGCGGCGCCCCCTTCAAGTGCCCGCCGGCACCGAGCGAATGTGCGCTGCTGCTGCATGACGCGCTCGTCGCCCGCGGAGTGCGCGACGCCTGCAGCATCTCCTTCGTCATCCCGCTCCCGACGCCGGTGCCGCCCTCACCCGAGACGTCCGCCGCGCTGATGGCGGAGTTCGCCGAGCGCGACATCGCGCTGATCCCCGGCCGGCGCGTCGCGTCGCTCGATCCCGCCCGCAGCGTCGCGGTGCTCGACGACGGCAGCGAGCTGGCGTTCGACCTGTTCCTCGGCGTCCCCAAGCACCGTGCGCCCGACGTCGTCATCGCGAGCGGCATGACGCAGGACGGCTACGTGCCGGTCGACTCGGCCACGCTCCGGACGCGCTTCCCGGGCGTCTACGCGATCGGCGACGTCGCCACCATCGGCGTGCCGAAGGCGGGCGTGTTCGCCGAGGGCGCGGCGCGCGTCGTCGCACGCAGCCTGATCGCCGACCTCCAGCGCGGCGAGCGGCCGGGGCCCTTCGACGGCCGCGGCTCCTGCTACATCGAGTTCGGCCACGGTCGCGTCGGCCGCGTCGACATCGACTTCCTCTCGGGCCCGTCGAAGACCGGAGTCTTCAACCCGCCGTCCGAGGCGCTGGTCGCCGAGAAGGAGCACTTCGGCTCCAGCCGCCGGGCGCGCTGGTTCGGCGCCTGACCCGGCCGTTCACGACGTGCGTTCGGAACCCGCGATCCCGGCGGTCCACTTCTCCTCGATGCGACCTACGTGCCAGATCGTCAGCGCGATGACCCATGTCAGGACGAACATCGCGACGATCGCGTAGCCGACGTAGTTCAGGTCGAGACCGGAGACAGAGTCCCAGGGCTGGCCGCTGAGACCGAACTTCAGCGCGAGGACGGACATCAGCTCGATCGTGCCGATCACCAGCGCCACGAACACCGAGAGCCATGTGATCGTGATGTTGTAGAAGATCTTGCGCACAGGCTTCGAGAACGCCCAGCCGTAGGCGAAGTTCATGAACGCACCATCGATCGTGTCGAGCAGCGACATGCCGGCGGCGAACAGGATCGGCAGGCACAGGATCGCGTAGATCGGCAGTCCTCCGGCCGCCGCGGCGCCGGCGGTCGCGAGCAGTGCGATCTCCGTCGCCGTGTCGAACCCCAGGCCGAAGAGCAGGCCGACGGGGTACATCTTCCAGGGCTTGTCGACCGCGCTCGTGGCCCGCCTGTAGAAGCGGCTCATGAACCCGCGGTTGTTGAGCTGCTCCTCGAGCTGGGCTTCGTCGTAGCAGCCGGCGCGCATCCGCCGGAAGACCTTGACGATGCTGATCAGGACGAGCAGGTTCAGAATCCCGATGATCCACAGGAACGTCCCCGACACGGTCGGACCGATCAGGCCCGTCGCCGAATGCAGCCACGATCCGTCGCTCGACACCGCCCCGCCCAGTCCCCGGATCCCGGCCGTGAACGCGAGCGCGAGCGCGAAGACGATCGTCGAATGCCCGAGCGAGAAGAAGAAGCCGACGCTGAGCGGGCGCTGGCCGTCGGACATCAGCTTGCGGGTGGTGTTGTCGATGGCGGCGATGTGGTCGGCGTCGAAGGCGTGGCGCATCCCGAGCGTGTACGCCGTGATGCCGAGGCCGACGCCGAAGACGCCGGAGCCGCCGAGGTCGTAGCGGTGCGGGGCCACGACGGCGAGCAGCAGGAAGAAGCCCAGGAACGTCAGGCCGGCCACGACGGCGGCCATGCCGGCGACCGTCATCCACTCACTACGCGTCAGGCCTCCGCGCAGGCGCTCCCAGCGCGTGGCTCCTCGCATTTCTGCGGTAGCCGCCTCCATGGCGTCACCGTATACCGCGTCCGCGCGAAATTACAACAATGCGTCGGACCGCCGCGCGGCGTCCGCTCAGGCGCCCGCCGCGGTCAGCTCGGCCTCGACGAGCTCGCCCAGAGTCGTCCAGTTGACCCGTGCAGCGGTCGCCGCACTGGCGGCGTTGCCGGCCGCCGCGCGCTCTATGATCGCGTTGTGCTGGGCCACCGCGGTGCGCCCCGGGATCCGGTGGATCGCGAGCCGCTCCATGCGGTGCAGGGCCGGCCGCAGGCGTTCGATCATCTGCTCGAGCTGATGGTTCTCCGCCCGTGTCACGAAGATCTGGTGGAAGCGGTCGTCAGCGTCGAACGCCCGGGCTCCGTCACGCGCCCGCAGCGCCCGGATATAGGCTGTCTGCGCCGCATTGAGCGCCGCGATGTCGTCATCCGCCAGCACGGGAACCGCCAGCTCGGTGGCGAGGCTGTGCAGCATCGCGAGCAGCGGGAACGCGTCGTGCGCGTCGCCGGCGACGAGGCTCGTGACACGCGTGTAGCGCTGAGGGAGCGACTCGACGAGGCCGTCGTCCGCCAGGCGGATGAGCGCCTCGCGGACCGGGGTGCGGCTGAGCCCGAGCCAGCGGCACAGCTCGTCGTCGTGCAGCTGCTCACCGGGAGCCAGCGTCCCGTCGACGATCGCGTCGCGGAGCGTCGCGTAGGCGCTGTCGCGAAGCAGCTCACGCCGGACCGCGTGACGGACTTCTGGTACAGGCATGTCACATATCAGTAGACCACTCCACTCCCTTGCGCGTTGCAAGTCCGACGCCGCCGGAGATAGACCGGTCAGCCTCCCCGGCGTGCAACTGGAGGACACGCGAATGTGCCTGGCGATCCCGGGGAAGGTCATCGAGTATGTCGATGAGGCCAACCGGCTCGCGCGTGTCGACGTCGCAGGGGTACAGCGCACCGTCAACGTGGCGTTGCTCGACGCCGACGGCGTAGCGTCGGCGCCCGGCGACTGGGTCCTGATCCACGTCGGCTTCGCGCTCTCGCAGGTCGACGAGGCCGAGGCGGAGGCCACGTTGAGCCTGCTGCGCGGGATGGGCAAGGACTTCGAGCAGGAGCTCGAGGAGCTGCGGGCGAGCGTGATCGAATGAGCTGCGACGAGCGCCACTGCATCACGTGCGGCGACGACGGCGTGCCGATGCGCGTCGTCGCCGTCGACGAGCGGCGCGGGCTCGCGCTGTGCGCGGGCGACGGACGGCGACCGCCAGAGCGTCGAGATGGCGCTCGTCGAGCCGGTCGCGGTCGGCGACACGCTGCTCGTGCACGCCGGCACCGCGCTGACGACGCGTCGAGGGACGGGTCGCATGAGGTTCGTCGACGAGTTCCGCGACGCCGAGCTCGGCCGCAGGCTCGCGCTCGAGATCCGCAGCCGCCGCGCCGCCCGGCCGCCACGTCAAGCTGATGGAGGTCTGCGGCGGCCACACGCACTCGATCTACAAGTACGGCGTCGACGACCTGCTGCCCGCGAACGTCGAGCTCGTGCACGGCCCCGGCTGCCCGGTCTGCGTGATCCCGATGGGCCGCGTCGACGACGCGATCGCGATGGCCCACGAGCCCGGCGTGATCTTCACGTGCTTCGGCGACATGATGCGCGTCCCCGGCTCCGCCGGCACGCTGCTGGACGCCAAGGCCGCAGGGCGCCGACATCCGGATGGTCTACTCGCCGCTGGACGCGCTGCGGATCGCGAAGTCCGAGCCCGGACCGCGAGGTCGTCTTCTTCGCGATCGGCTTCGAGACGACGGCGCCGTCGACGGCGCTGACGCTGAAGCGGGCCAAGGCCGAGGGCGTCGCGAACTTCAGCTGCTTCTGCAACCACGTGACGATCGTGCCGCCGCTGCGCGCGCTGCTCGACTCGCCGGACCTGCGCCTGGACGGCTTCATCGGCCCGGGCCACGTCTCGACCGTCGTCGGCGCGCGGCCGCTGGAGTTCATCGCGGCCGACTACGGCAAGCCCGTCGTGGTCTCCGGCTTCGAGCCCGTCGACATCCTGCAGTCGGTCCTGATGCTCCTGACGCAGCTCGCCGACGGGCGCTGCGAGGTCGAGAACCAGTACAAGCGCGTCGTGCCCTACGAGGGCAACCTGCGCGCGCTGGAGGTCATCGGCGAGGTCTTCGCGCTGCGCCCGCACTTCGAGTGGCGCGGCCTGGGCTTCATCTCGCACAGCGGCCTGAAGCTGTCGGACGACTACGCCGACTTCGACGCCGAGCGGCGCTTCGCGCGTGCCCGGCGTGCGGATCGCCGACCCGAAGGCCTGCCAGTGCGGCGAGGTGCTCAAGGGCGTCATCAAGCCGTGGGAGTGCAAGGTGTTCGGCACGGCGTGCACGCCGGAGCGGCCGATCGGGACGTGCATGGTCTCCAGCGAGGGCGCCTGCGCCGCGTACTACAACTACGGGCGCTTCGCCCGGGAGCGCGCGGTCGTATGACGGACGTCGGACAGCGGCCGCGTCGACCGCGAGGAGCGGATCCTCGGCATCATCGAGACGGCGCGCGCCAAGCGGCCGAAGTTCCGCGACGACGCGCATCACCATGGCCCACGGCGCCGGCGGCAAGGCGACCGCGCGCGCTGATCGAGGGCCTGCTCGTCCCGGCGTTCGCCTCGCCGGAGCTCGACCGCCTCGCCGACGCCGGCGACGTCGACGTCGCCGGCGCGCGGACTGGCGATGACCACCGACAGCTTCGTCGTCAAGCCGCTGCGCTTCCCCGGCGGCTCGATCGGCGAGCTCGCGGTCAACGGCACGGTCAACGACCTCGCGATGGCCGGCGCCCGGCCGGTGGCGCTGACGCTCTCGCTGATCCTCGAGGAGGGGCTCGACGCGCGAGGTGCTGCGGGCGGAGGTCGAGGCGATCGCCGCCGGCCGCCGCGCGCGGCCGGCGTGCGCGATCATCTCCGGCGACACGAAGGTCGTCGAGCGCGGCACGTGCGACCAGATGTACATCTGCACGACCGGGCATCGGCGAGCGCGACCCGCGCGCGACGCTGTCGCCGGACGCGCTGCGGCCCGGGCGACGTGCTGCTCGTGTCCGGGCCGATCGGCGCGCACGGCACGGCGATCATGCTCGCCCGCGGCGAGTTCGACCTCGACGCCGACATCAGCTCGGACACGCGCTGTCTGTGGCCGGCCGTCGACGCGCTGCTCGGCGACGCGGGACCGCAGCTGCGCTGCCTGCGCGACGCGACGCGCGGCGGCGTCGCCTCGGTGCTCAACGAGCTCGCGCGCGCCTCGGGCGTGGCGATGCTGATCCGCGAGGCGGCGGTGCCGGTGGCGCCCGCCGTCGCGGGCGCGGCGGAGATCCTCGGGATCGACCCGATGCACGTCGCCAACGAGGGCGTGTTCGTGGCGGCCGTCGCGCCCGCAGGGCGCGGACGCGCGCGCTCGCAGGCGCTGCGACGGCGCACCGGGCGGCGAGCAGGCCGCGGTGATCGGGGACGTGCAGGACGGAGCCGCCGGGGATGGTCCTGGTGGAGACGGCGTTCGGTGGCAGAAGGGTCATGGACCAGCTGGTCGGCGATCCCCTGCCGCGCATCTGTTGACGAAGGAGACGTGATGGCGTCGGTCGAGTTCTCACCCAACCAGGCGAAGACGGAGGCGATCACGGCACATGTGCTGTGGATGACCGTCGGCCTCTCGTGCGAGGGCGACTCGGTGGCGATGACCTCCGCCACCAACCCGAGCCTCGAGGACATCATCACGGGGGCGATCCCCGGGATGCCGAAGGTCGTCGTCCACAACCAGGTCCTCGCCTACGAGTACGGCGAGGACTACATGCAGGCGTGGTACGACGCCGAGGAGGGCAAGCTCGACCCGTTCGTGCTGATCGTCGAGGGCTCGCTCGGCAACGAGAAGATCAACGGCGACGGCTACTGGACGGGCTTCGGCGTCAACCGCACGACCGGCCAGCCGATCACGACCAACGAGTGGGTCGACCGTCTCTCGCCGAAGGCCGCCGCCGTCGTGGCGATCGGGACGTGCGCCACCTACGGCGGCATCCCGGCGATGAAGAACAACCCGACCGGCGCGATGGGCGTGCGCGACTACCTCGGCTGGAAGCTGGAAGTCGAAGGCCGGCATCCCGATCGTCAACATCCCCGGCTGCCCGGCCCAGCCGGACAACATGACCGAGATGCTGATGCACCTCGTCTTCGCGCTCGCGGGGATGGCGCCGGTGCCCGAGCTCGACGAGGCCGGGCCGTCCCGTCAGCCTGTTCGGCCGCACCGCGCACGAGAGCTGCAACCGCGCCGCGTTCTACGAGATGGGCAACTTCGCCACCGAGTACGGGTCCGATCACCGCTGCATGGTGAAGCTCGGCTGCCACGGGCCCGGTGGTCAAGTGCAACGTCCCGCTGCGCGGCTGGCAGAACGGCGTCGGCGGATGCCCGAACGTCGGCGGCATCTGCATGGCGTGCACGATGCCGGGCTTCCCCGACAAGTACATGCCGTTCATGGACGAGGACCCAACGGGACGCGATCTCGTCCGACATCGCGCGGTTCACCTACGGGCCGCTCCTGCGCTGCGGGCGCAAGCGGTCCATCGAAGGAAGTACGACATCGAACCCGAGTGGCGCCACAACCGCGCCGAGCTCACGACCGGCTACCAGAAGCGCTGGTAGGGGGAAGACCATGGCCACCATCGCAGACACCCCGTCCGACGCAGAAGGTCGTCGTCAAGGAGATGTCGTGGGATCCCGATCACCCGCATCGTCGGGTCGCTGGGGATCCACACCGAGATCGACTTCACCAACCAGCAGGTTCTGAAGTGCTACTCGACCTCGATGATCTTCCGCGGCTTCGACATCTTCATGAAGGGGATCGACCCGCGCGACGCGCACTTCATCACGAGCCGCATCTGCGGCATCTGCGGTGACAACCACTGCACGTGCTCGTGCCTGAACCAGAACATGGCCTACGGCGTCAAGCCGCCCAAGCTCGGCGACTACGCGTTCAACCTGGCCGAGTCGGCCGACTTCATGTTCGACCACGCGATCTACAACGACTGCATGGCGAACGTCGACTACTCCGAGCAGATGGTCAAGGAGACCAACCCGGCGGTGCTCGCGAAGGCCGAGCAGACGTCGGCGCCGCACGCGGACATCCACGGCTACAAGACGATCGCCGACATCATGCGCGCCCTCAACGCGTTCACCGGGCGACTTCTACCTGGAGACCCTGCAGGTGGCGCGCTACACGCGCGAGATGTACTGCCTCTTCGGCGGACGGCACACCCATCCGTCGACGATCCTGCCGGGCGGCTGCAGCGCGGACATCACCCAGCAGACGCTGCACGGAGTACTACGTGCGCCTGATGCGCTACGTCGACTACTGCAAGCGCACGGTGCCCATGCACGACGACCTCTATGACTTCTTCTACGAGGCGCTGCCGGGCTACGAGCAGGTGGGCCTGCGCCGGACGGACCTCGTCTGCTGGGGCGCGTTCGACGACCCCGACTACGTCGACTACAACTACCGGACGATGACCGAGTGGGGCCGGCGGCGGTTCGTCACTCCCGGGCTGGTCTTCGACGGTGAGCTGATCACCACAGACCTTGTCGAGATCAACCTCGCGATGCGGATCCTGCTGGGCTCGTCGTACTTCGACGACTGGGCGGGGAAGGAGACGCCGTTCGTCACCCACGACCCGCTCGGCAACCCGGTCGACACGCGCCACCCGTGGAACAAGGTGACGCTGCCCAAGCCGCAGGCGCGGGACTTCGCCGACAAGTACTCGTGGGTCGCCTCGCCGCGGATGTACGACGCGCGCAACGACACCTACGTCGCCAGCGACACCGGCGGCGGCCCGTTCGCACGCCAGTGGGTCACGGCGAAGGCCGGCCTGCTCGACCTCGGCTACCTCAAGGCGACGGGCGAGTCGCTGAAGATGGTGCTGCCCAAGACGGGGTTCATGCCCGAGATGGAGCTCGAGTGGAAGATCCCGCCCTGGAGCAACGCGATCGAGCGCCAGCGGGCGCGCACATATCACCAGGCGTACTCGGCGCTCGTCGGCCTGCACAACCTGGAGAAGGCGCAGGTCGAGGTGCGGGCCGGGCGCACGAAGTCCTGGAACGACTTCAAGGTCCCGCAGGAGGCGATCAGCGTCGGCTTCCACGAGGCCGCGCGCGGCGTCCTCTCCCATCACATGGTGATCCGGGACGGGAAGATCGCCAACTACCAGCCCTATCCACCGACGCCGTGGAACGCCAACCCGCGTGACACCTACGGCACGCCCGGGCCCTACGAGGACGCGGTCGAGAACACGCCGATCTTCGAGGAGAACGGGCCCGAGAAGTTCAAGGGGATCGACATCATGCGGGCCGTCCACTCGTTCGACCCGTGCCTGCCGTGCGGCGTGCATATGTACGGGCGCGGGACGGTCCGCAAGGTCGTCCACACGCCCACCGGGATGTGCTGATGGCCGAGCAGGCGCACGCCGAGCAGAGCGTCGAGGAGCTGTCCGAGCGCCTCGACGAGCTGCTGGCGATGTACGACGACGGGCTCACGCGGATCCACGCGGTGCTCGACGACGATCAGCGCGCGAGGCTCGCGCAGGACCCGGTGGTCGCGAGCCTCCTGCTGATGCACGACCTCTACCCCGTCCCGCTGGAGCAGCGCGTGCTGGAGGCGCTCGACGGCGTTCGCCCATACCTGCACTCGCACGACGGCGACGTGGAGCTCGTGGCGTTGCAGGACGGCGTTGCGCTGCTGCGGCTGACCGGGAGCTGCCACGGCTGCGGGGCCTCGGCGGCGACGCTCGAGCTGGCGATCGAGGAGGCCCTGCTGGAGGCGGCGCCCGACCTGCTCGGGCTCGACGTCGAGGGCGTCGCCGAGCCGGTGCACCTGACGGCACGCTCGGAGGGCGTCGAGGAGATGCGATGGCTCGTGCTCGACGGCGTGGCGCAGACTCGCTCGCGGGGCGCACGTGGCGATGGCCCCGAACCTTCTCGTCGCCAACGTCGCGGGAACGCTGCTCGCCTATCGCGACCGGTGTGCGGGCTGCCCGGCGCCGCTCTCCGGCGGCATGCTGCTCGGCGGCGTGCTGACGTGCACGAGCTGCGGGCGCTCGTACGACCTGCCGCGCGCCGGCCGCCAGAAGGACGGCGATCTGCAGCTCGAGCCGGTGCCGCTGCTGCGCGGCGGCGGCGAGGTGAAGGTCGCCGTGCCGGCGGGCAGTCCCGCCGGCGGCGGGATCGACACCGAGCACGGAGAGGACGGGCACTGCGAGCTGTGCCCGGTCGGGCTGGCCGACGATCACCGGCACCTGCTGCACCTCTCCGAGCGACGGATCGTCTGCGTCTGCGAGACCTGCTGGTCGCTGCACTCCGGCGACGCCGACTACCGGCCGACCGGCGGGCGGACGCTGTGGCTCGACGACTTCCAGCTCGACGACGAGGCGTGGGCGGCGTTCCAGATCCCGATCGGGCTGGCGTTCATGCTGCGCAGCGGCCTCAACGACGCCGTCGTGACGCTCTATCCCTCACCCGCCGGGGTCACGGAGTCCGAGCTCGACACGTTCGCGTGGGCGCGCATGTGCTCGGACAACCCCGTGATCGACCGCCTCGAGCCGGACGCCGAGGCGCTGATCATCAACCGCCTCGCCGATCCGCCCCAGCACGTCATCGCCCCGCTCGACGAGTGCTACCGGCTCGTCGGGATGATCAAGTCCCGCTGGTCGGGGATCAACGGCGGGCCCGAGCTGACGGCCACCGTCGACGAGTTCTTCGCGAGCCTGCGGGCCCGGGCACTGGTCGCGTGATGTTGGACGCGACCGCTCCCGCGCCGACCACGTCGGCGGACCCCGTCTTCTCCGTGCTCGCCGTCGAGCCGGTCGCGCACGCCGCGGTTCCGGCGCTCGAGTTCGCGCTGCACGTGTCCGATCCGGTCGGCCGTCGCGTGCACACGATGGCGCTGTCGGCACAGGTCCAGATCGACCCCGCCAAGCGCACCTACGACGCGGAGACCCGCCGGCGCCTCGTCGACCTGTTCGGCGCGCCCGAGCGCTGGGGCGCGACCACCCACAGCTTCCAATGGGCGCAGGTCGACGTGCTCGTGCCGGGCTTCACCGGCGCAACCTCGTTCCGGCTGCAGCTGCCGTGCAGCTACGACCTCGAGCTCGCCGCCGTGAAGTACTTCTACTCGCTGCCGGACGGCGACGTCCCGCTGTCATTCCACTTCACCGGGATGGTCCTGTACGCCGGCGAGGAGGACCGCCTGCAGATCGCCCAGGTCCCGTGGAGCTGCAGCGCCTCCTGGCGGATGCCCGTCGAAGACTGGCGGCGCGTGGTGCGCGCCTTCTATCCCGAGGGCGGATGGGTGCGGCTGACCACGCCGACGCTCGACGCGCTGATGGACCGCCGGGCAGCGCGCGGGGACCATGACTTCGACGCCACCGTCTCCGCGCTGCTCGCGGCGGAGGGGCCGTCATGACCGGCGTCGAGGAGCTCGTCGAGACACTGCTCTACGAGGGCTACGCGCTGTACCCCTACACGCCGGGCGCGACGAAGAACGCGACGCCGACGCCGTTCGGGATCGTCTACCCGCCGCAGTACGCGACCGGAACGCCGACGACGTTCGACGAGATCCGGATGCCGTGCATCGCCGAGGCCGGAGCGGGGGCGACGCTCGCGGTCAGCGTGCGCTTCCTGCAGGCCGCAGGCGTGCGTCACGAGGCGCTCGCGCGCCGGGTCGACCTGCCCGCCACGGCGCTCACCGAGCTTGCCGAGGAACCGGCCGGGTGCGACTTCGATGCGGACGGCCTGCAGGGCAGCGTGGAGGTGGGCGCCGAGCTGCTGCCCGGCGGCCTCGCGCGCGTGAGCCTGCGCGTTTCCAACACGACGCCGGTCGAGCCGGGCCTCACGCGCAGCCAGGCGCTGAAGGCGTCGCTGCTGTCGACGCACCTCGTCGCCACGGTGCGGCGCGGGCGTTTCGCCTCCCCCAGCGCGCCGCCCGCACACGTCGCCGGCGCGGTGATGACCTGCGTCGCGGTGAACACCTTCCCGGTCCTCGCCGCCGACGACGACACGGTGATGCTCGGCGCCGCGATCGCGCTGCCCGATCACCCGCAGATCGCGCCCGAGTCCAAGGGGTCCCTGTTCGATTCGACGGAGATCGAGGAGGCGCTGCGCCTGCACCTGCTCGCGCTCTCCGACGGCGAGCGCGAGGAGCTTCGCGAGCACGATCCCGCGCTGCGCGAGATGCTCGAACGCGCGATCGCCGCCGCGCCGCAGGACCTCACGTCACTGCACGGCCGCGTCACGGTCACCGACCCGGGGACGCTCACGCCGGCGGACGCCGGCGACGACGTTCGCGGTGAGGAGCAGGCGCGGATCGGCGACGCGATCGTGCGGCGAGGAGATCACGTGCGGCTGCGCCCGGAGGTGGGCCGGCACGCACAGGATCATCTGCTGGCCGGGCGCACGGCCACGGTCGAGCGGATCTACGTCGACTACGACGACCGCGTCCACATCTGCGTGACCGTCGACGACGACCCCGGACAGCAGCTGATGCGCGACATCGGCCGCTACCTGTACTTCAAGGCCGGCGAGGTGGAGGCGATCGGATGAGCGCGCAGAGCCCGCAGGGGACTCCCGTCAAACAGATCCTCGTCGCCGGGGTCGGCAACGCCTGGCTTCAGGACGACGCGTTCGGCGGCGAGTGTGCGCGGCGCCTGGAGGCACGGGGCGTGCCCGACGGCGTGACGGTGATGGACTTCGGCACGAACGGGCTCGACCTCGCCTATGAGCTGATCCGCGGCTACGACGCACTCGTGCTGCTCGACGCCAGCCGCCAGGGCGACGAGCCGGGGACGCTCTACGTGATGGAGCCGGAGCGATCGGACTTCGCCGGAGCGCTGCAGGACGGCGAGAACATCGATCCGCACGACATGAACCCGCACACCGTCCTGCGCTTCGTGAACGCGATCGGCGGGTGGCCCGGCAAGGTCCTCGTGATCGCCTGTGAGCCCGGCGAGACCGATGCGCCCGGTCTGGGCCTGACGCCGCGCGTCGAGGTCGCCGTCGAGACCGCGGTCGGGCTGGTGCTCGAGTCGGTCGCGACCCTGCAGACCGACGCGGCCTACCTGGAGGCGTGATGCACGAGCTGGCGATCTCCAGCGCCGTGGTCCAGACCGCGATCGCGCACTGCGGCGGGCGCCGCGTCTCGGTCGTCAGCGTGCGCACGGGGCACCTGCGGCAGGTCGTCCCCGAGTCGCTGCGGTTCTACTTCGAGATCGTCGCCCGCGACACCCCCGTGGAGGGCGCGCGGCTCGACCTGGAGATCGTGCCCGCGAGGCTGCGCTGCGCGCAATGCGAGCACGAATGGGCCGTGATGAGCGCCGCATTCCGATGCCCCGCCTGCCGGGGCGGCGAGGTCGCCGTGCTCAGCGGCGACGAGCTCGAGGTCGAGTCGATCGAGGTGGAGGAGGACGCCGCATGCACCGCGTGAAGGTCCGTGTCGTCGAGGACGCGCTCGACGCCAACAACACGATCGCGCGGGCCAACCGCGCGGACTTCGACCGCCACGGGGTGACGGTCGTCAACCTGATGAGCGCACCGGGCTCGGGCAAGACGACGCTGCTGGAGCGCGTGCTCTCGCACTGGGACGACGGCCCGCGGGTCGGCGTCCTCGAGGGCGACGTCGCGGGGAGCCTCGACGCCGATCGGCTCGCCGGCCACCACATCCCCGTCGTCCAGCTCAACACCGGCAACGGCTTCGGCGGCGAATGCCACCTCGACGCCAACATGGTGCGCTCGGCGATCGACGCCCTGCCACTCGAGGACATCGACGTGCTGATCGTCGAGAACGTCGGCAACCTCGTCTGCCCGGCGGAGTTCCGGATCGGGGAGGACGCGCGGATCATGGTCGCGTCGGTCGCCGAGGGCGCGGACAAGCCGCTGAAGTACCCGCTGATGTTCCGTGCCTGCGAGCTGGTCGTCATCAACAAGATCGACCTGCTCCCGTACGTCGACTTCGAGCTGGACACGTTCCTTTACCACCTCGACGCGGTGCACCCCGGGGTCGCGTCCCTGGCCTGCAGCGCACGCACCGGAGAGGGAACGGACGAGCTGCGCTCATGGCTCGCCGCGCTGCCCGGGCGGGTGGGAGCGGCCGCCGTATGAGGGCCCCGACGCATCCCGGGGTCGATCGCCTGGATGCGTTGCTTCTGGCCCGCGCCGAGGCCAACACGGCGTTCTTCGCCGCCGAGTCCGCGCGGATCGCAGAGCTGTGCCACCGGATGGCCGAGCGATTCTCGCGCGGTGGGCGGCTCCTGGCGTTCGGCGGTGGCGCAGCCGACCGCTCCGACGTGCGACACGTCGCCGTCGAATTCGTGCATCCGGTGATCGTCGGCAAGCGCGCGCTGCCGGCGATCGGGATCGAGCCGGCGGCCGTGTCGCTCCACGCCCGCCCCGACGACATCGCGATCGCGTTCGGCGGGGGGCCCGACGTCCGCGCCGCCGTCGCCGCCGCGCGCGCCGCGGGGGCCATGACGCTCGCCTTCGCGCCCGTCGGCGCGGAGCACGAGCTGATCGTTCCGGCCAAGGATGCCTTCGTCGTGCAGGAGGTCGTCGAGACCACCTACCACGTGCTGTGGGAGCTCGTGCACGTGTTCTTCGAGCACCGTGGCCTGCTCGAGGGCCGTACGGGCGGAACACGCCACGACGGCGGGGCATCGAGCTTCCTGTACCCGTTCCTCGCCGAGCAGGAGTCCGATCTTGCCGGGGTGCTGGCCGACGTGGGCGCCTCGGCGCGGGCGAAGGCCGCAGACGTCACCGCGCTGCGTGAGCAGACGCTGACCGCCAACGCCGAGCAGATCACCGCGGCCGGCACCTCGATCGCCAGGCTGCTCGATCGCGGCGGAACGCTGTTCGCCCTGGGCAACGGCGGCTCGTCGACCGACGCGATGGACATCGTCGCCGACCTGCGCCACCCGCCGGCGGGCATGGGCCTGGCGCCGCGACGCGCGCTCGACCTCACCGAGGACCCGGCGATCCTCACGGCGATCGCCAACGACGTCGGCCACGACGCCGTCTTCGTCCGCCAGATCATCGCCCACGCCGGCCCGGGCGACGCGGTGCTGGCGATCTCCACGAGCGGCGGGTCGGCCAACGTCCTGGCCGCCCTCCAGGAGTGCCGGCGCCGCGATGTGCTGACGGTGGCTCTCGTGGGCTACGACGGCGGCCGCATCCTCGCGGAGTCGCTGGCCGATCACGTGATCGTCACGCGCAGCGAGCACATCCCGCGCATCCAGGAGGCGCAGGCCACGGTGCTCCACGCGCTGGTGGGGATGGTGGGCGCGTGAGCGCGGTGCGCCTGAGCGGCGGGACGGACACGGACCGGCGCGCGGCGATTCGCGTGACCGGCGTCGTGCAGGGTGTCGGCTTCCGGCCATTCGTGCTGCGCCGTGCGCGCGAGCTCGCCCTCGACGGCTTCGTGCGCAACGACACGCGCGGCGTCCTCGTCGAGGCGCAGGGCGCGAGCGTCGCCGTCGATCAGCTGATCGCCGATCTGCCCGCGCTCGCGCCGCCACTCGCGCACGTCGATTCGGTCGACGTCCGCGAGCTCGATCTCCAGCCGGGCGGTGGCTTCGCGATCGTCGATTCCGACACCGCCGGTGAGCCGCTCGCGCTCATCTGTGCCGACGGCGCGACCTGTGAGGACTGCCTCTCCGAGCTGCGCGACCCCGCCGATCGCCGTCACCGCTACCCCTTCATCAACTGCACGAACTGCGGCCCGCGCTTCACGATCGTCCGCGGCGTCCCGTACGACCGACCGCTGACCACGATGGCGGGCTTCACGATGTGCGCGCAGTGCCAGGCCGAATACGACGACCCGGCGGATCGCCGCTTCCATGCCCAGCCCAACGCCTGCCCGGCATGCGGTCCGCGGCTGTGGCTGGAGCGCCCGGGTCCGCCCGCCGAGCCCGCGGCCGACCCCATCCGCGAGGCCGGCGAGCTGCTGCGCGCGGGGGCGATCATCGCCGTCAAGGGGCTCGGCGGCTACCACCTCGCCTGCCGTGCGGACGACCACGACGCGGTTGCGCGGCTGCGTGCGCGCAAGCACCGCGAGGACAAGCCGTTCGCGCTGATGGTCGCGGACGTGACCGCGGCTCGGGAGCTCGTGCACCTGGACGGCGACGAGGAGGCCCTGCTCGCCGGCGTCGCGCGGCCGATCGTGCTGGCCCGCCGCCGGCGAGGACGCGATCGTCGCCCCCGCGGTCGCGCCGCTGAGCCGCGAGCTCGGCGTGATGCTCCCCTACACCCCGCTGCACCACCTGCTGCTCGCCGGCGCGGGCGGGGCACTCGTCATGACGAGCGGCAACCTCTCCGACGAGCCGATCGCCTTCCGCGACCCGGACGCGCGCACGCGGCTGTCGGCGGTGGCCGATGCGATGCTCGTGCACGACCGCCCGATCCACATGCGGACCGACGACTCGGTGACGCGCATCGCCGCCGGACGGCGCACGGTGCTGCGCCGGGCCCGGGGCCTCGTCCCGGAGCGCCTCGGGCTGCCGCTTCCCGCCCCCACGCCGCTGCTCGCCTGCGGGGCACACCTGAAGAGCACGTTCTGCGTCGCCAAGGGCGACAGCGCCTGGGTCTCCCACCACATCGGCGATCTCGACGACCCGGCGACGCGCCGGTCCTTCGCCGAGGGCGTCACCCACTTCGAGGCGCTGTTCGCCGTCACCCCGCGGATCGTCGTCCACGACGCCCACCCGGACTACGCCTCCACCACGTATGCGCTCGAGCGCGAAGGGGTCGGCCACGTCGCCGTCCAGCATCACCACGCGCATCTCGCCGCCGTGCTCGCCGAGCACGGTGAGTGCGGGCCGGCCGTGGGAGCCATCTACGACGGCTCCGGCCTGGGGCCCGACGGCACCGTCTGGGGCGGCGAGCTGCTCGTCGGTGACCTGCGCGGATTCGAGCGCGCCGGCCACCTGTACCCCGTCGCCCTGCCGGGCGGTGACCGCGCCGCGCGCCAGCCCTGGCGGATGGCGGCCGCCTGGCTGGTCGCAGCGAGCGATCGCGTTCCCGAGCGCCCGCGAGTGCTGCGCAGCGCGGTCGGCCGGCAGGAGTGGGAGATCGTCTGCGAGATGGCGCGCCGTGGCTTCGCCGCGCCGGTGACGACCAGCATGGGCCGGCTGTTCGATGCCGTCGCGGCGCTCTGCGGCGTGCGCGCCGTGTCCCGCTACGAGGGCCAGGCGGCGATCGAGCTCGAGGCGATCGCCGATCCGCGAGCCAGGGGCGCCTACGAGCTGCCCGTCACCACGGGGAGCGTGATCGACGCGCGCCCGCTGATCCGCGCAGTGGCGGGCGACATCGAGGAGTTCGGCGACCCTGCGCTGATCTCCGCGCGCGTGCACCGCTCCATCGCCCTGGCGACGGCGAAGGCGTGCGCGCAGATCGCCGGAGTCCACGCCACGCAGACCGTCGTCCTCAGCGGCGGCGTCTTCCAGAACCGCCGGCTGCTCGAGGAGACGGTCGCGGCTCTCGGGAACGCCGGCCTGCGCGTGCTGATCCCCCAGCGCCTGCCGGCCAACGACGGCGCGATCAGCTTCGGGCAGGCCGCGATCGCCGCCGCGGGCGGCGGCCGGAGCTCGTAGGCGCATGGCCGTCACCTCATCGCCACCCGGGGCGACTGCCCGCGAGCGGATCATGGAGGCCGCATACGAGCTGTTCTCCTCGCGCGGCATCCGCGCGGTCGGCATCGACGCGATCATCGCCCGCTCGGGCGTGGCGCGCATGACGCTCTACCGACATTTTGAATCGAAGGACGACCTCGTCCTGGCGTACCTCGCGCGCCGCCAGGATCGCTGGACGCGGGAGTGGCTGCGGACCGAGGTCGAGCGCCGCGCGACCGACCCGGCCGAGCGGCTGCTCGCGGTGTTCGACGTCTTCGACGAGTGGTTCCGGCGCCCGGACTTCGAGGGCTGCGCGTTCATCAACATCATGCTCGAGACGGCCGATGAGAGCGGGCCGATCCACCGCGCCAGCACCCAGTACCTCGCGGGCATCCGCGGCTTTCTCCAGGAGCTGGCCCGCGCCGCGGGGATCGCCGATGCGGACGGCTTCGCGCGCAAGTGGCACATCCTCATGAAGGGCTCGATCGTCTCCGCGGGCGAAGGCGACGCGGACGCGGCACGGCGAGCGCAGGAGATCGGCCGCCTGGTGCTGCAGGACGCGCTCGGCGGCTGATCGGGCAGGATCACCCGGCGTGAGGAAACCACACGGGGACGCACGGGTACGTTCCTCTGATGCCCGAGCGTTCCCGTCCGACGTTCTCGCGCGCCGCGCCGCGGCGTGCCATCGTCGTCGGCGCCGGCTCGTTCGGGACGGCGGTCGCGGTGCTGCTCGCACGCGGAGGGCTGCGGACGACGCTGCAGACGCGCACACCCGAGCAGGCCGAGGGGCTCCGCGCGACCCGCCAGAACAGCCTCTACCTCCCCGGGATCGAGCTGCCGCCGGAGCTGCGCATCGAATCGGTCGACGCGGGCCTGGCGCGCGCCGACCTCGTCTTCCTGGGTGTTCCCTCCAGCGGCCTGGACGAGGTGATCGCGGCGCTCGCCGGCCATGGCCTCGGCGAGCGCGCCGCCGTGATCTCGCTCGCCAAGGGCCTCGTCCCGCCTGACGGGCGCGCGCCGTCGTCGCTGCTGCGCGAGCTGTTCGGCGCACAGCGCGTCGCGGTGGTCGGCGGCCCGGCACACGCGCTCGAGATGGTCAACGAGGGAGCCGGCCTCGTGGCGGCCTCGGAGAACGCGGAGCTCGCGCAGACGATCGCGCGGACCTTCATCCGCGCCGGCGTCGTCTGCGAGGAGTCGAGCCGATCCGGTCGGCGTCGAACTGGCCGGCGCCGCCAAGAACGCGGCCGCGCTGGCGAGCGGCGCGACACAGGGCCAGGGCCTGAATGCCGCGGGTGCGGCCGCCGGCCACATCTTCGCCGAGGTCTGGCGCTACGCCGAGGCCCACGGCGCGCGGCCGGAGTCGATGATCGGGCTGGCCGGCACGGGCGACCTCGTCGCGACGGCGCTGGCACCCGGCTCGCGCAACCGCCGCGCGGGCGAACTGCTCGCAGCCGGCGTGCCGAGTGCCGAGATCCCCGACCGGATCGGACAGGCCGTCGAGTCGCTCGACGTCGTCCCGCTGCTGGCCAGCGCGCTCGAGGGTGCCGGTGTCGACGCGCCGGTCACGAGCGGTCTGGCGCGGCTGATCTCCGGCGAGCTGCCGCTCGACGACTGGGTCGGCCTCGTCCGCACGACGGTGCCGGCGGCGCCGCGGCGCGCGCTCGTCAAGCGCGGGTTCTGGGCGCGGGTCCGCGCGCGCTGGCGCCGCTTCTTCGCGCGCGCCTGATCAGGCCGCGGGAGCGCTGGTGGAACCGGCGAGTGCGAGCACGGCGGCGGCGTGGCGGCGCTGCAGCCCCACGCGCAGCGGCCCGGCCTGAAGCTCGACGACGAACGAGGACCCCGGCGTGACGCGCGCGTTGGCCCATCGCGACAGCGAGCCCGGGTAGGCCGGCAGCGGGCGCGACCGCAGGCCGACGAGCTCTGCGTAGCGCCGCGCGCGGCCGTCCCAGCCGCTCTCCGGGACGTCGACGCCGGCGAGCGGCTGGTGGTACCAGATGATCACGCCGGGGCGCTCGCGCAGGATCAGGGCCCTGATCGCCTGCGATTCGGGTTCGCTGAACGCCCGCGAGCCGGCGTAGTAGCGCGATCCGCGCGGGCCGAGGTCGCGCCGGCCGACCGCGCCGTTGCGGTTCAGGTCGACGCCGCGCGCGTTCTGACGCGTCCCGTGGGCAAAGCCGTCCGGGTTCAGGTTGCGGACGAGCAGCAGCTGCACGCCGGCAAGCGTCGCGGGGTCGGTCGTGGCGAGCCGCTCGACGATCGCGCGGCCGGCGCATTCGTCGCCGTGGATGCATCCGACGACGAGCACCTTGCGCTTCGCCGCCGGGTCGCCGACGCGCAGCAGACCGATCGGGCGGCCCTCGACGGACCTGCCGATCCGCTCGCTGGACGGCGCGGAGACTGGCGGGGGCGCCTGCGCGGCGGACGACGCGGCTGACACCGCGAGCGCGAGCGCCGCGAGGACGGCGACGCGGTGCTTCACGCCCGGCGCAGCGCCAGGGTGGACATCACGGCCTCGTAGACGCCGGCGCCGTGGGCACCTTCGGCGATCCGGACGTTGCGCCCCCCGGCGCCGTTGACGAGGTCGAGCAGCGCGGGCTCGCGCTCGATGGCGTTCGCCACGAGCCAGAAGGTCCCGACCGTCGAGGCGACGCCGAGATCCTCGCGTGAGTCGCCGACGGCGACGCACTCCTCCGGGCGGTATCCGCGCATGCGCTGGTGTGCGGCGACGGCGTTCGCCTTCGACACGCCGCGCGGGCGCAGGTGGTAGGCGTGGACCTCGGGCAGCGCGGCGAGCGCCGGGCGAGCGCCGGCGCACGGCGCCGTTGTTCGTCAACTCCAGCCCGTCGTGGCCGTGCGCGGCGAGGAACCCATTCGCCTCGTTCGTGTCGACCAGCCCGCGCAGCAGGTGGGAGACCTCGCGGTTCGTGTGCCACGGGACGTGCTCCTCCAGGCAGCCGCTGTACTCCTCGAGCAGCAGCGTCGGCGCCCCGGAGTCGGCGATCTGCTGGTGGATCGAGCGCTCACCCGGAACCCATCCGCCGGTCAGCCAGTGCGTCTCGCCCTCCAGCACGACGCCGGCGCCGATCTCGAAGATGCAGCATCCCTGGCCGAACAGCCGCGCGTCCTCGACGGCGATGCTGCGACGCCGGCCGGACATCACGACGACCTCGACGTCGGCGCGCAGGCACGTCTCGATCGCGCGCGCGCCGAGCAGCGATACCTCACCGTCGGGCCCTGCGAACAGTCCCCCACCCGGGCCGAGCAGGGTGCCGTCCATGTCGACGTAGATGCAACGCACCCTCACGACTGTAGCCACGCGCCGCACCCCCTACGATGGAGGCGTGGCCGTCATCCGCGAGACGCAGTCCTGGAATGCCCTGCTCGACGCGGGCCGCAGCGACGGACGGCTCGTGCGCGAGGCCTTCGAGGGAGCGCGCGAGCCGACCTTCGCCGACATCCCCGCCGAGCTCCATCCGCGGCTCCACGAAGCGCTCGCCGGCGCCGGCATCGAGCGTCTCTACGCGCATCAGGCCGCCGCGCTCGAAGCCGCATGGACCGGCCCGGCGATCGTCACGACAGGCACCGCGTCGGGCAAGTCGCTGTGCTTTCAGCTGCCGACGCTGGAGGTCCTGCTGAGCGACGCGCACGCCCGCGCGCTGTACCTGTACCCGACCAAGGCGCTGGCGCAGGATCAGGCGCGGTCGCTGCATCGCTTCGGCCTGCACCAGCAGATCCGCCCCGCGATCTACGACGGCGACACGCGCCGTGAGGAGCGCTCGGCGATCCGCAAGCGCTCGAACCTGATCCTCACGAATCCCGACATGCTGCATGTCGGGATCCTGCCCAACCACCAGGCGTGGGGTGACCTGTTCGCCAACCTCGCCGTCGTCGTCGTCGACGAGGCGCACGTCTACCGCGGCGTCTTCGGCAGCCACGTCGCGAACGTCCTGCGCCGGCTGCGGCGCATCGCGGCCGCCTACGGCACCACGCCGCGATTCCTGCTGGCCAGCGCGACGATCGCCAACCCCGTCGAGCTGGCCGAGCGGCTGACCGGGCTCGAGGAGCTGCAGCTGATCGACGAAGACGGATCGCCCGGCGCTCGGCGCCAGATCGCGATGTGGAACCCGCCGATCGAGGACGAGGCGCTGCAGACGCGCCGCAGCGTGATCGGTGAGGCGGCGGACATCGTCGCCGAACTCGTCCGCGGCGGCGCGCGGACGATCTGCTTCATGAAGTCGCGCAAGGGGGTCGAGCTGGTGGCGAAGCTCGCCGCCGAGCAACTCGCAGAGCGGCGACGACCCGTTGCTGGGCGACCGCGTCGCCGCCTACCGCGCCGGCTACACGCCGCAGCAGCGCCGCGAGCTGGAGGCCAAGCTCGTCGCCGGCGATCTGCTCGCCGTCGTCACGACCGACGCGCTCGAGCTGGGAATCGACATCGGCGCGCTCGACGCGGCGGTCTGCATCACGTTCCCGGGGACCGTCGCGTCGCTGCGCCAGATGTGGGGACGCGCCGGGCCGCCGCGGCCGCGGCCTCGCCGTGTACGTCGCCGGCGAGGACGCGCTCGACCAGTTCTTCTGCCGCCATCCCGACGAGTTCCTCGAGCGCCCCGTCGAGTCGGCGATCCTCGAGTTCGAGAACGAGCAGATCCACCTCGCGCATCTGCTCTGCGCCGCGCACGAGGGGCCGATCGACCCGCAGCGAGGACGACGCCTTCCTCGGCCCGCGCGTGCGCGCGCACTGCGAGGCGCTCGTCGCCCAGGGCCTGCTGGTGGAGCGCCGCGGAGCGTTCTCGCTGCGCACGCCCGACGACTTCCCGGCGGCGCGGGTCTCGCTGCGGTCGGCCTCCCCCGAGGCGATCCAGGTCGTCGACACCTCGCAGGGCGAGGTGCTGGGAACGGTCGAGATGGCGCGTGCGTGCTCGACCGTGCACGACGGCGCGATCTACCTCCACATGGGCCGCTCCTACGAGGTGCGCGAGCTCGACCTCGAGCTGCGCCGCGCGCTCGTCGAGCCGTTCAGCGGCAACTGGTACACCCAGCCCAAACGCGAGACCGACACCGACATCGAGCGGCTGCTCGACCGCCGCGAGACGTGCGGCGTCACCTTGAGCTTCGGCACCGTCGTCGTCAGCGAGCAGGTGCTCGCCTACCAGCGCACGAAGCTGCCCGAGCGCGAGGTGCTCGACCTCAACGCGCTCGACCTGCCGCGGACCGAGTTCAGCACGCAGGCGCTGTGGTACGAGCTGGGCTCCGACCTGCTCGGCGACTTCCCGCTCGACGCGCTGCTCGGCGCGCTGCACGCCGCCGAGCACACGCAGATCGCCGTGCTGCCGCTGCTCGCGATGTGCGACCGCTGGGACATCGGCGGCCTGTCGACGAACGCACACGCGCAGACCGGCGGCCCGACGATCTTCATCTACGACGGCCACCCCGGCGGCGTCGGGATCACCCGCCAGGGGTTCCTGCGCTTCGAGGAGCTCGTCCGCGACGCGCAGCGCCTGATCGCCGAGTGCCCGTGCGAGAGCGGCTGCCCGTCGTGCGTGCAGTCGCCCAAGTGCGGCAACCTCAACGAGCCGCTGCACAAGGCGGGCGCGCTCGAGCTGCTGGACCGGATGCTCGCCAGCGCGTAGCCTCGCGCGATGCCCGCGCTCAGCTTTCGTGCATCGTCGCCTCGTCTTGTTCTCCTGGCCGCGCTGATCGCCGCGCTGCTCGCATGCGCCGCGCCCGCGAGTGCCGGAACGTCGAGTTCGGTGGAGCGCAGCCTGTCGCACGGCTTCGTCGCGGTCAGCGGCTTCGGTGGATGTGCGATCACCGACGACGGCGCGGTGCACTGCTGGGGCGCGAACAGCTCCGGCCAGCTCGGACTCGGCGACGTCGTGACGCGCGGCGACAACCCCGGCGAGCTGCCGGCGCCGGCGGTGCCGCTCGGCGGGCCGGCGCGCTCCCTCTCCGCCGGCGGGGCATTCACTCCCAACTTCTGCGCACTGCTCGAGGATCGCACCGTGCACTGCTGGGGCGACAACGGCTCAGGCGCACTCGGGCTCGGCGACGTGGCCGCACGCGGTGATGCGATCGGCGAGCTTCCCACCGCCGCCGTTCCGCTCAGCGGCCCGGCGAAGGCGGTGTCGTCCGGCAACGGGTTCAGCTGCGCGCTGCTGGAGGACTCCACCGTGCACTGCTGGGGCGCCAACTCCTTCGGCCAGCTCGGACTCGGCGATCTCGCGGCCCGCGGCGATGGCCCGGGCGAGCTGCCGACGCCGGCTGTCCCGCTCGGGCGCCCGGCGACGGCGATCAGCGTCGCCGACTTCAGCGCGTGTGCACTCCTGGACGACGCCACGGTCCACTGCTGGGGAAACAACAATGACGGGAACCTCGGCCTTGGCGACCTCGCCGCCCGCGGCGACGACCCGGGTGAGCTGCCGACTGCGGCAGTGCCACTCGCAGGACCGGCGATCGCGATCAGCAGCCATGGACGCGGATTCTGTGCGCTCCTGCAGGACCGCACCGTGCACTGCTGGGGCGGTAACGGCTCAGGTCAACTCGGCCTGGGTGACATCGCGAGCCGCGGCGACGCCCCCGGCGAGCTGCCGACGCCGGCAGTGCCGCTCGGCCGTCCGGCGATCGCGGTGAGCGGCTCGGACCAGTTCACCAACGAGAACTGCGCGCTGCTCGACGACGAGTCCATCCGCTGCTGGGGGGACAACGGCTCCGGGCAGCTCGGGCTCGGCGACGTCGCCGCCCGCGGCGACGCCCCCGGCGAGCTGCCGACGCCCGCAGTGCCGCTCGGCCAGCCGGTCGACGCGGTGTTCGCGGCACCCAACGGGTGGACCTGCGCCTCGCTGCGCGACGGAACGGTCCGTTGCTGGGGAATCAATGCTCTCGGACGGCTCGGGCTGGGCGATGTCGCCAACCGCGGCGACGGCCCCGGCGAGATCCCGACCGCAGCCGTCCCGCTCGGCGGCCGCGTTCGCCGAGCCGGCGACCTGTCGCTCGCCGTCGCCGCGAGCGCCTCCTCCGTTCACGTCGGGGACGCGCTGACGTTGACCTACACCCTCTCGGGCGCCGGGCCGGACACCACTGCCGGCATCGTCGTCGGCCTGGGCCTGCCAGGACTCAGCGTCGTCTCCGCGACGCCCTCGCAGGGCAGCTTCGACGCCGCCTCGCAGAGCTGGAGCGCCGGGTCGATGGCGCGTGGTGCGAGCGCGACGCTGGCGATCAGCGCCGTGGTCACCACGGCCGGTGCGCTTGCGCCCGGCGGAGAGATCCTCGCCGCCGATGCACTGGACGACGACAGCACGCCGGCGAACGGGGTCGCCGCCGAGGACGACCGCGCGAGCGTCGCGCTCAGCGCTTCTGCGGTGGCGCCCGCGCCGATCACGCCGGTAGGGCCCGCGGCCAAGCACGCCGTCGACGGCCTGACGCTCGGCTCCAAGGCGTCCCGCGACCGATCGGCGCCGTATCGCTTCGCGCTCTCCGGCCGGCTCGTCGCACTCAGCAGCACGCTGCGCGACGCCTGCAAGGGCCAGGTCCGGATCGCTGTGAAGCGAGGAGCGAAGACGGTCGTGACGAAGACCGCGCAGCTGAAGCTCAACCGCACCGACGGCTCATGCCGCTACGCGGCGACGGTCACGCTGCCGCGCAAGGCGGCGAAGGGCACGTATTCCGCGAGCGTCAGCTTCTCCGGGAACAGCGCACTGCTCGCCAAGACCGGTCGCCGTCTCTCGTTGCGAGCCGGCTGACGTCGCTCGACCCGTCACCGGCGTCGAGCTGCACCTCGACGGTGACGCCCGCCTGCTCGTCGCCGATCGCCCGCGCCGTGCCGGTGCGCTCGACCCCGCTGAGCACGAGCGTCACCGGCGCGCCGTCGAGCAGGTTGCGCCACCAGCGCTTGCGTTCCGGCCACCCCACGGTGATCGTGACCTGATCGCCGTCGCGGACGTACGCGACCGGGAACGTGTACACGGCTCCGCTGCGCCGCCCGGTCACGGTGATCAGCGCGAGCCGGCCGCTGACGAGGCCGTGCGCGGGTGAGCGCAGCAGCCGGCGAACGACCGGGTTGACCGACCGGTTGAGGACCGCGAACCGTCATGGGAGCCGGCCACGCCGCTCAGCGGTGCCCGTCGAACTCGATCGCCTGCTGGAACGTCGGGCGGTTGGTCCAGCGCATCGTGTCGGGGATCAGGCCCGGTGCGAACGCGATCCGCTCCTTCGTGGCATCGGCATGCCACGACGCCGGCTCCTGGCCCTGAGCGGCCGCCAGCTTCGAGGACGCGGAGTCGATCGCCTTCCACAGGGCGGCGGCGCAGGCGGAGACCTTGCCGTTCCCGCAGAAGTGGTCCTTCCACGGCGCGGTCACCTTGTCGCCGAGCAGCGTGCGCAGATCCTTGTCGACGTACGAGTACCAGCCGCCACCGTACGAGGACCCGCCCTTGTTCGCGTCGTTCGAGATGCCCGTGACGCCCTCGAGCCCCTTGGTCAGCCCCGAGCCCAGGCGCCCCGACATGACAGCGCGGGCCAGACCGGGGTACGCGGCGTCGAGCACGGCGGCGCCCGGATCGTCGATCTTCCCGTCCAGGTCGCGGTCCAGCCGGCTCGAGCCGGCGGCCGACCACGCGCTGACCGCGTCGGCCGCCTTCCTGGCCAGCGCGCTCGGAGCGCTGCCCTTGGCGAGCACGCGCGCGATCACGGGCCAGTTGATGACGGCGCGCAGGTCGCGCGTCGCCGCGCCGTTCATGACGCCGACGACGTTCTCCAGTCGCGCCGCCTCCGGGAACCCGGTGAACAGCTCGACGCGCTGCACCGAGCCCTCGCCCCACTCACCGTCGGCGGCGCCCCACTGCGGCGCGGGCTTGTTGTTCCAGTTGACGATCCGGCCCGAGGGCGGGTCCGCCTGGTGGGGGTGCTTGTCGCGCGGCAGCCAGCCCTTCCAGTCGTACGCGCCGGTGCCGAGCGTCGGCAGGCTCGGGTCGGTCCCCTTCGCGCGGACCGGCAGCAGGCCCGACGAGAAGTACGCGATGTGCTTCTGGTCGACGTAGTGGATGTTGAACGTCGTCTCCAGCTCGTTCGGCCACCTTGAAGAACGAGGCCGGATCGGTCGGCTTGTTCTCCGTCATGTGCTTGAAGAAGAACGCCGACATCGGCTCGCGCCCGCGCGTCGCGCGCTCCGTGGCGATCGCGTACGGCTTGCCGCCGACGGTGACCGTGCCGCCGACCGGGCCGTGAACGGTCTCGTTGAAGACGAGCTCCTTGGCCTTGGCGCCGCCGCCGGCGCCGAGCTTGCCGGCGTCGAAGCGCTTCATCGCGATGCACTTCGCCGTTGTGCACGTAGTACGTCGACGAGCGCCGGACGGTGCCGCCGCCGGGGTTGCACAGCTCCTCGAGGAACTCGTCGGTGTTGTCGTTGCCGGCGCTGGTCAGCGACCAGGCGTAGTCCTTGCCGCGCCCGAGCAGCACGTAGGGCATCGTCGGCGGCATCGCACCCATGGCGTCCATCCCGCCGCCGTGGACCTCGACCTGCATGACGATCTCGGGGTAGAAGTAGCCGAGCTGCGGGCCCATCACGGCCAGGCCCTGGGCGGTGACCGACTTCGAGGGCCCGACGAGCAGCGCGTTCGAGGCGCGGCGATGCCCGGCGACGGTCGCCCGCACGGCGCGTGCGGCTGCTCGCCGTCAGCGACCCCGGGTCGACCTGCGGCGAGCCGGGCGTCTTGCCCTTCGGGCACGAGGTTGTACGGGAACGCCTTGGGGATCGAGGTCGTCGCCTCGGGCTCGTTGACCTGGCGCAGCTCGCGGAAGATCCGCAGGCCGACCTTCGTGCCGAACTTCTTCTGCAGGCGCGCGAGATAGATCGACGCCTGCGTCGCGCCGCCGCCGCCGTTGCCGAAGATCGAGCCGATGAACGCGTACGCGGCGATCGCGTCGGTCAGCCCGACGGTCGGCATGCGGTTCGACGCCGGCTGCTCACGCTGGTTGTAGGCGTTGACGCCCGCGGCCCAATTCGTGAAGTCCTCGAGGATCTGGCGGCCCTCGGCGGTGCGCTTCAGCAGGTCCGCCTGCTTGGCGACGAACTTCTTGGCCTGCTTGCTCGGCGTGAACGCGCGGCCGCCGACGACGAGTCCGAAGGCGTTGACGCCGGGGATGTCGAGCGTCGCCGCGTAGGCCGGGCCGAGCCCGAGCTTCAGCAGGAGGAAGCGGTCCTTCGCAGCGACGTAGCCCATCCCGAAGGTGGTGTCGGCGCGCGTGGCGCCGGTGATGTGCGGCACGCCGTCGGCGCCGCGCACGATGCTCAGGCCGGCACGCCCCGTGTTCTCCGTCGTGACGACCGCGCCGAAGTCACCGAACTTCTCCGAGAGGTAGTTCGCGCTGAGATCCGTCGGCGAGACGTTCGAGCCGAGCGGGGTCAGCGTGTCGTAGAGCTTCGCCTGATCGGTCGAGTTGACGATCGCGGGCAGGCCGCCCGCGGCGCCGGGAGCGAGCACGTAGCGCGCCTGGCCGGCGAAGTCCTCGCGCGCGAGCGCGGCGGACGGAAGCACCATGATGGAAACGGCCGCGGCGAGCGCAGCGAACGACAGACGGGACACGAGTGGATCTCCTCCTCAACCGGCGGCGGCCGCCGCCGATCCGCAGACGGTATACGACGCAACAACGCACCCGCGCCACCAGCCGCATTGGGGTGCATTGGCCCCTTCGTGGAGGTTTCGGGCGCCAAGGTGATGCAAGCGAACAGCGAGCGTCCAGAGAAGGGGTGGACGGCCCGATCGTGTGAGGGATGAAGCCGGTGAGACAAGGCATCATCGCCTCACTCGTTGGGCTCCTCCTCCTCAGCGCAACCGCCCCCGTCGCCCTCGCGTCGGGGGCGGGCGGCGTTTCGGGAGATTCTCCGCCGGCCGAGGCGGTGTCCCCTTCCGCAGGCGGCGCCGAATACGGCTCGTCGCTGCGTGCGCTCCCCGGCCGGCCCGTGGTGCGCGCCCTGCGCCTGACGCGCCCGAGCATCACCTCGGGACCGCGCCCGCGGATCGTCGTGCGCATCACGCGCCCGCGCGCGGCCGGCGTGCGCGTGCATCTCGCCGTCGCGCATCGCAACGGCGCGTCGAAGACCTTCGACCTCGGCCGTGTGCCGACCAGCCGCAGCGTCTCGCTCGCTCTGCCCGCGAAGCTCCATCTGTACCGCGGCGTCTACACGCTGCGCCTGATCGCGCTGGGCTCCGCCGGTGAGCGGGCGGCGAGCAGTCCGCCGGTCCGGCTGACCGTGCGCGCGAAGCCGAAGCCTGTTCCACACGTCGCCCCCGAGCAACAGGGGCCAACCTCCCCCACGCCGGTGCCGCCGATCTTCGGAGGGAAGACCACACCCGGCGTCTTCCCCGTCCAGGGCCCATTCGACTTCGGCGGCGCGGACGCCCGCTTCGGCGCCGGGCGCACCGGCCACAAGCACGAGGGGCAGGACATCCTCGCGGCCGAGGGCACGCCCGTCGTCGCTCCGGTCGCCGGCGAGGTGCTGTTCAACGACTACCAGCGCTCCGCCGCCGGCCGCTACATCGTCCTCCACGCCGACGACGGGCGCGACATGTTCTTCGCCCACTGCCAGGCGGGCTCGGCGAACGTCAAGCATAAACAATGTAAGTCATATACCAGATGCTGTCCTGCCGGAAGATCGTCGGGCTGTCGACCATCTTTGTGGAGTCGGGATGCTTTAGAACAATGCCGTATTTATAAGGGGTTTTAATTTCCCCGT
>CAWFOF010000013.1:0-27635 GCA_963817295.1 uncultured Solirubrobacteraceae bacterium
TCGCCGATCGCGTGGCCGCGCTGACCGGCGCGCTCTCCGAGCATCTTCCGGAGGCGACCTTTCAGGCGCCCGAGGGCGGGTACTTCATGTGGGTCGAGCTGCCCGAGGGCACGGACGTGCACGTGCTGTTCGACGAGGCGGCCGAGCGCGGCGTCACCTTCGTCAAGGGCACGGACTTCCTGCTGGAGGGCGGGGAGAACACGCTGCGCCTGGCGTACTCGGGCGTCACGCCGGAGCAGATCGGCGAGGGGATCCGGCGGCTGGCCGAGGCCTATCGCGCGATCTGAGAGGATCGCGGGCATGAAGCTCTACACGTGCGGACAGGGCGATCACGCCGCGAACCTCGGGCACCCGTGCGGGCGGGCGGCGAAGGCGCTCAGCGATGCGGGCTACGAGCCCGAGATGATCAAGGTCGGCGGCTATCGCCTGATGCCGTGGACACGCGGCGGCGACACGCGGGCCGAGATCGAGCGGATCTCAGGCCAGAAGAACGTGCCGGTGCTCGTGCTCGATGATGGCGAGGTCATCAGCGGGTCGGGGACCGATCGCCCGCTGGGCGAAGGAGCACGCCGCGGCCTAGCGCTACACCCCGCGCTGGACGGCGATGCGCTGCTCGTCGGCCGCCTTGCTGAACGCCGCATAGTCCGCATCGTTCTGGTCGGCATACGCGACCGCGAACTTCGCCAGCGCCCGGTCGAAGGTGTCGTCGTCACCGAGGTACCCGGTGATCTTCGCCGCGTCACCGGTCCGGGCGTGCGCGCGCGCAAGCACGCCGCCGCAGAGCTCGCCGTAGCGGGCCAGGCGCTCGGGCGGCATGAGCTCGATGGCGGCCGAGCCCTTCATGTCGCGCAGCTGGCGCACGTAGAACTCGCGATGCAGGTCACCTCGGCCGGTGACCCATCCGAGGAACGCATCGCTCGCCGACTGCGTCACGCGCTGCCCCTGCACGACGCGCTCGCCGGAATGCGCGTACTCGCTGGCGCCGGCGTACGGCGCCAGCACCGACGTGGTCGCCTCCTTGACCTGCAGGAACAGCGGATCATCGTCTCGATCGCCCATCAACAGCACCATGAACGCCTCGGTCCCGACCGAGCCGACCCCGACGACCTTCCGCGCAAAGTCCTCGTAGTGGTAGTGATTCAGCACAAGGCGCCGATCGGGCGTCAGCGTCTCGGCGTAGTCGATGAGCCCGTCGCGAACGACCTGCTCGGACTCGGCGTGCATGAACTCCGGCGGGCGCACGATGACCGGCGGCTGTTGCCTGATCCGGTAGGCGCCGTCGACCTCCACGGCGAACTTGTCCAGCGAACCGAGGCTCGTCTTCCTGCGCGCCTTCGCGAGGCCCTTCTGCGCGGCCTTGACCGTCGCCTTGTCGGTCGTGGCTGCGAGCTCGGCGAGCAGCTCCTCGGCGTCGACGCGCGCGTACCAGACGTCCATGAAGCGCATCGTCGATGCAGCCGCCATCGTCGTGCGATAGCTCGCCGCCATCGCGCGCGCGGCCGCGCGCTGCTCCTTGGGCGTGTGCCGGTTGTCGCGGGCCGCGACGACGAAGCTCGCGACCAGCCGTTTGACGTCCCACTCAAACGGCGCCGGAAGCGTCTCATCGAAGTCGTTGAGGTCGAACACCACCCGCCGGTCCGGTGCGGCGAACACCCCGAAGTTCGACAGGTGCGCATCCCCGCAACACTGCACCCGCAAGCCGGTCGTCGCCGTGCGCGACAGATCCCACGCCATGATCGCCGCCCCGCCGCGATAGAACGTGAACGGCGAGACGATCATCCGCCCGTGCCGGATCGGCACCAGCTCCGGCACACGCGCGACGTTCTGCTCCTCCAGAACCCCGACCGGATCCGGGCGATCAGCAGGCGCCACCCACTCGCCGTGGGCCTCCAGCGGCACCGCCTCACGCTCGGCACGCCCCTCCTCCATCCGCACCTCGACCGCCTTCGGCAGATCGAGAACTCCGCGGGCGCGCTTCGCGGCCTTCTTCTTGGCCTTCGCCTTCGCCTTCGCCATGTCAGAACGGTATCTCGCGATGCACGATCATCGCCTCGCCCATATCGGGTG
Source organism: uncultured Solirubrobacteraceae bacterium (assembly GCA_963817295.1). Lineage (GTDB taxonomy): Bacteria > Actinomycetota > Thermoleophilia > Solirubrobacterales > Solirubrobacteraceae > F1-60-MAGs163. The sequence continues at coordinate 2,068 of CAWFOF010000013.1, forward strand.
AAGGCCGGTGGTCGCGCGGCGGATAACGTCGGCACCCACCGCGCTCGATCGATGACCGACCTGGCCGCCGGCCTCTCGCCGAGCACCCTGCTCCAACTCTCGCCCGACCTGCGGATGCGGCTCGGCGCGGGCGGACACGTGCTCGTCGACTCGCCGACCGGAACCGTGATCGACACCGGCCCGCGCGGCTTCGCCGCCCTCGAGCTGTTCCGCCGGCCCGTGGCTCTCGGCGAGGCGATCGACCTGCTCGAGGGCGAGGAGCATCCGCCGACCGGCTTTGCGCCGACGATGGGTGTGATCACGATGCTGCTCCAGGCGGGCGCGCTGGTGCGCCCGGATGCCGTCCGTGGCCCCACGAATGGGTGGGCCGACCCGGTCGAGCACGCGCGGATGCTGCACGACGACCGCCGAACGGGCGACTACCTGCGGGCGATCGCACAGGCGGTCCGCCCAGGTGACGTCGTGCTCGAGATCGGGACCGGCAGCGGAGTGCTCGCCGTCGCCGCGGCGCGGGCGGGCGCTCGCCGTGTCTACGCGGTCGAGGCCAGCGACATAGCCGAGGTCGCCGAGCGCGTGTTCGCCATCAACGGCGTGCAGGACCGCGTGGTGCTGATCCCCGGCTGGTCGCGCCAGATCGAGCTTCCCGAGCCCGCCGACCTGCTCATCTCCGAGATCATCGGGAGCGAACCGCTCGAGGAGGAGATCCTCGAGACGACGCTCGACGCGCGCAGGCGGCTGCTCGCCCCCGAGGCGCGGCTGATCCCAAGCAGGCTCACGCTCCTGGCGCGAGCACTCGCGATCCCGGACGTCGACGCCCGGCAGCGGTCGATCGGCCGCGCAGCCGTCGATCGCTGGCGCGAGCTCTACGGGATCGACTTCCGGCCGCTGCTGGAGGCGGCGATCCCCGCGGCCTCCCATTACCCCACCGAAGGGGAGACCGCTGCGGCCTGGGCTCCGGCGGGCCCGGCGGCGGTGCTGACGACCGTGGACCTCGGCGCCTTCGAGAGCGCCTCCGTCGACGCGACCGCCGATCTCGCCGTCGAGGGCACCGACAAGGTCAATGCGGTGGCCGTCACGTTCCGCGCCGACCTCCATGGCGACGTCACTCACACGCTCGACCCGTGGCGCTGGCCCGCGTCGAGCTGGGCCACGTCGGTCTGGGTCCTGCCCGACCCGCTACCCGTCAGCAGCGGAGCGGCGCTCGGAGTCCGCTACCGGCGGCGCGTCGCCGGGGTCTCGGACGGACTCACCTGCGAGGTCGTCGACGCCGGAGCCGGCTGACGGCGCGCGAGATCGGACGATCTGGGTGAGGCGGGGCGAGCCCATCCGCGACTACGGTCAGTTCGTGCTCCGGCGGAAGGCGCCGGGGCACATTATCCGACGCAGCGCCACCACAGAGGAGACCGCCATGGGATTCATACGTCGACGAGCCCGCCGCCGGACGATGCTGGTGGCCGGTGGGCTCGCATACGAGGCGGGGAAGAACCGAGCCCCCGATGAGAGCGAGCCCGAGGTCGCGCCTGAGCCGGAAGTGCCGGCGGCCCCGCCCCCGCCGGCGCCGACCGCCGCCGCAGCAGGCCCGAGCCCGCCGGCCGACGAGCTCCAGCGCCTGGCCGACCTGCACTCCTCCGGTGCACTGACCGATGAGGAGTTCGCCGCCGCGAAGGCCCGCGTGCTCGGCATGGACGACCCGGCAACCGCGAGCGAGTGAGGAGTGGACATGGCCGACAACGACCGTGCAGCCGTACTGCAGCGCGCCCTGGAGGCGTGCGTCCGAGGTGACGCCAGCGTCCTGCCCGAGCTCTTCACGGAGGACGTGAGCGGCTGGTCACCGAACATGCTGGTGACCTCGCTGGGCGAGCTGGCCGAAGCGGTCTCCGACCGGGAGGACGCCCTGTCGGCCGTCGACATCCAGATCGACGCGCTCGACGTGCTCGCCAACAAGGGCTTCGTCGAGTACCGCGTCAGCGCCGTGTTCTCGGGGCCGTTCGTGATCACCGACGACGTCGTGATCGAGCCCAACGGGCGCGACCTGCTGCTGGGAGCCGCTCTCGTCGCGGAGTTCACCGGGAACCGGATCTCGGCCTTCCGGAACTATTTCGACGACACCACGCTCATGGAGCAGATGCTCCTCGCCTAGCGCTCTGAGCCGATCGCCGGTGCCCGACCCACCACAGCTGATCGTCGAGGACGCGCCGGCCCCGGCCGACCTGGCGCTGCTCGAGGAGCGTGTCGCAGCCGCGGTCATCGCCCAGGCGCGGCATCGGGGACGAGCGCGAGTTCGCGATCTTCGCCCGTGATGACGAGGGCCGCCCGCTCGCAGGCATCTCGGGGCTCGTCTGGGGCGGGAACTGCGCGCTCCAGGCGATGTGGGTCGACGAATCCCTCCGCGGCCGCGGCCTGGCGCGCGCCCTGATGGAAGCCGCAGAACGCGAGGCCGAGCGGCGAGGCTGCACGCTTGTGACCTTCCACGCCTATGACCTCACCACCCGAGGGCTCTACGAGCACTTGGGCTACGAGACGATCGCCGTGCTCGAGGGGTGTCCGCCGGGCAGCGCCACGCGCTGGTATCGCAAGACGCTCTGAGCCGGGCACGTCACTCGATCAGCCCCAGCTCGCGGCCGCGGACGACTGCCCCTGAGCGCGACGTGACGTCGAGCTTGCGGTAGATCGCGACCGTGTGCGTCTTGACGGTGTTGCGAGTGATGTAGAGGCGCTCGCCGATCTCTCGCTGGCGAGAGGTGGGTCGGCAGGTACTGGAGCGTGCGCAGCTCGGCGGTCGTGAGGTCCGGTCGCATCGATGGGCGCTCTCGCCGGCTCGCTCGATCTCGGCCGCGACCCGCGCCTGCCAGCGCACGAGCAGCGGCCCTGGTTCGGCGCCTTCGAGCTCCTGGCACTCGCGGACGAGCGTTCGTGCCCGGCTCCCGTCGCCGAGCTCGCGTACGCGCACGCGAGGACGAGGCGCGTCTCGAGCGCCAACCATGGAAGCATGACCCGCAGCAGCACCAGGTTGCGGACCGCATGATCGGCCTCCTCGCGCGCCTGCTCGAGCTGCCCCTCGCCGTGCAAGCACGAGCGCCCGCACGGCGGGGACGATGCCCTGGGACGCGTACGCCTCGGATGCCTGCGGCGCGCTGCTGCGCGGCGGCCCGATTCATGAGCGCTTCGGCCTCATCCCAGCGAGCCGCCTCGATCGCCAGCAGCGCCTGCTGGGCGAGCACCATCCCGTACACGGTCGGCAGGAGGCCCGCGGCGCGCTGCTCGGCGGTCTCGAGCAGCTCGCGTGCCCGTTCGTGGTCGTCGTCGAGCATCGCGACGGAACCGAGCAGGAACAGCGAGACCGCGCGGAGCGGACTGTCGAGCGGCAGACCGGCGTCGGCGCGTGACATGTCCTCGGCGGACTGGGCCTGGCCCCGAAGCCCAGTCGCCCCGCGCAGGAGCAGCCCCATCGTCTCGAGCGTCGAGCCGTCGGGCAGGAGACGGCCGGGATCGCCGCCGATCGCGAGGGTGGCGCAGTGCGCGGCATCCGTCGGCGTCGCCGGCTTCGAACGCGGCCCAACCACGGCCCAGCGCAGCCTGCGGGTACGCGGCCAGCTCCTCGTCGCTCAGCAGGGAGCACCAGCGCGCGACTGTGCCGCTGCGCCCGTGGGTGACGTACTCGGGCGTGAACAGCCAGATCAGGTCCGCGGCCGCCTCGAGATCGCCGGCCGCCACCGCATGGTGCACCGCGCGATCGCCGTCCTGCCGGTCCCGGTAGGCGGCGGACGCCCGCAGATGCAGCCGCGCGTACCCGGCTCGCAGCTCCGCCTGGAGCATGCTCGCGGAAGAGGCTGTGGACACGGTAGGTCGTGCCCTGTGCATCGGACGGCGTCACGAAGAGATCCATGTCGGCGAGCGCGCGCAGTCGCTCGTCCGAATCCTCCCGCTCCAGCACGATGTCGCAGATCTCCGGGCGCAGCTCGTCGAGAATCGACGAGCGGACCAGGAAGTCGGTGTCCTCGGGGGCCGCGCCCGCCAACACCTCCTCGCGGAAGTACTCGGCGAGATCGTCCTCCGCGGGGCCGAGCCCGATCTCTCGGCGAGTCCTGGTCATCCCCGCGCAGGATCAGCCCTGCCAGATAGATCGCCGCGGGCCAGCCCTCGGCGCGCCGCACGACCATGGCCGCCTCGCGCTCGTCCACATCGACCCCCGCCGCACGGAGCATCGCGGCACCCTCCGCAGACGTCATCCGCAGGTCCGTGGAGTTGAGCTCCCAGAGCCGGCCGGAGACGCGGAGTCGCGCGAGTGGGACGAGCGGGCGGTGACGGCCGGCTGAGCACGATCGTGCAGCCGGGCGGGGCGCCGTCGCAGAGCGCGAACACGACGTCCAGCGCCTCTGCGCTCTTCAGAACGTGGACATCGTCGAGCACGATCACCAGCGGCTCGGTGCGCTCGCCGAGCATGGCGATGAGTCGCGGAAGCGCCAGCGGGACGACGTTCGCGACCCCAGCCCTCAGGCGCCCGAGGAGATCCTCGTCGACCGACCCGACCCGGCCGACTGCGTGCGCGAGGTCGTGGAGCAGGACGATCGGGTCGTCGTCCCGCTCGTCGAGCGTCAGCCAGGCGACGCGGCCGTGTCTCGGCAGCGGCGAACTGCGAGACGAGGGTGGACTTGCCGTAGCCGGCGGGCGCGTGAATGACGAATATCGGCGCTTCCGCCGCCGCGACGAGGCGCTGCAGCAACCGTTCTCGGGGCACCGGCGCCGAGCGCATCAGAGGCGGCGCCAGCCGGCCCGCGAGCGGCGGGGCGAGGACCGGTGCAACGACGAGCTGGTCGGACACACCGCGAGTCTACGTGGCGCGCGCGTCACCCCAACTGGTCGATGCGCGACCTCGCGCGGTGCGGTGACATGGGAGCGCTGAACAGGCCCGAATCCCATGCCCGTCCGCCCCGTCGCCTCAGCCCGCCTCCCAGTCGCCGACGCTCACCGCGTGACGCGGATGGCACGTCGCGCTGCACAGCTCCTGCGCCTGCTGCACGTCCTGCGCCGTGCGCGTGACGAGGAGACGATCACCGACGAGCAGTACGAGGCCGCGATCGGTGCGATCGAGCTGGATCCCGAGTGTCCCCGCGAACACTGAGCAGCTCCCGCAATCCGTCGCAATCTCACCCCATCGAGGCGATTCGCACCGCTGCGGCATCTCTTAGCGTGAGCGGACGTTGACGCCGTTGTCGAACCACCTGGAGGTCACCCGATGAGTCAGCCCGATCGCAGCAAACTCCCAATCCGCGGGGAGGCGTTCGCTGGCGTGGCCAACCGGACGCTCGGCGGGTCGAAGCCTGACTGGGAGACGATCGGGCATGTCGAGGCCCCCGACGGGGCGCCGAACGTTCTGGTCGTGCTGATCGACGATGCCGGGTTCGGCAATCCAGGGACGTTCGGCGGGCCGATCGACACGCCGAACTACACGCGGATCGCGGAGCAGGGCCTGCGGTACAACCGCTTCCACGTGACGGCATTGTGCTCGCCGACGCGAGCGGCGCTGCTGACCGGGCGCAACAGCCACAGCGTCGGCTTCGGGTCGGTCGGCGAGTTCTCCACGGGATTCCCCGGCTACACGGCGTTCGTGCCGGACGAGTGCGTCCCGTTGCCGCGGATTCTCCGGGACAACGGGTACAGCACCGCGGCGTTCGGCAAATGGCACCTGACACCTGACGGCCAGCAGGGTCCCTCGGGCCCGTTCAACCGCTGGCCCGACGGGCTGGGGCTTCGAGTACTTCTACGGCTTCCTCGGAGGGGGCGCGAGTCAGTGGGACCCGTGCCTGGCCGAGAATCAGAAGATCATCGGGACGCCGGCCGAGTTCTATGACGAGGAGAACCCGTACTACCTGCCGGATGCGATGGCGGACAAGACGATCGAGTGGCTGCACGCGATCCGCGGGCAGGACGCCGAGAAGCCGTTCTTCGCCTACTTCTCGACGGGCTGCAGCCACGCCCCGCACCACGTCTCCGAGGCGTGGGCGCAGAAGTACAAGGGCAAGTTCGACCAGGGCTGGGACGCGCTGCGCGAGGAGACGTTCGCACGGCAGAAGGCGCTGGGCGTGATCCCGGCCGACGCCGAGCTCACCGAGCGCGACGACGCATTCCCGGCGTGGGACGACGTTCCGGACAAGCTGAAGGCCTATTACGCGCGGCAGATGGAGGTCTACGCGGGGTTCTCGGAGAACGCCGACCACAACGTCGGCCGGGTGATCGACGCGATCGACGAGCTCGGCGAGCTGGACAACACGCTGGTGATCTGGATCTGGGGCGACAACGGCGCGAGCATGGAGGGCACGATCACCGGCTCCTTCAACGAGCTGACGATGCAGAACGGCATCCCGCTGACGGATGAGATGCAGCTGCAGCTCGCCGAGCGCTATGGCGGGGTCGAGGCGTGGGGCGGCCAGATGATGGACCCCCACTACTCGGCAGCCTGGGCATGGGCGGGCAATACGCCGTTCCAGTGGGGCAAGCAGGTGGGATCGCACCTGGGCGGCACCCGCAACCCGATGGTCATCCACTGGCCCGAGCGGATCACGGAGCCCGGCGCGCTACGGTCGCATTTCACGCACGTCACGGACATCGGCCCGACGATCCTGGACATCGCCGGCATTCCGGCGCCGACGCACGTCGACGGGGTCGCGCAGGAGCCGCTGCATGGCGTGACGTTCGCCGACTCGCTGACCGACCCGGCGGCTCCGGAGCGCCACACCCAGCAGTACTTCGAGACGATCGGCAACCGGGCGATGTACAAGGACGGCTGGTGGCTTGCGATGAAGACCGCGCGCATCCCGTGGGTCATCACGCCGGATGCTCTGAAGCCCTACGCGCCCGGCGTCTGGAACCCGGACGACGATCCCGTCGAGCTGTACTACCTGCCGGATGACTTCTCGCAGGCGCACGACCTGGCCGCTGAGCATCCCGAAAAGGTGCAGGAGCTGAAGGACCTGTTCTGGGAGGAGGCCGAGAAGTACAAGGTGACGCCGCTGTTGGCGACGCTCGCCGGCTTCTTCGGCATGCTGCCGCCGCTGCCGGCCGCGGCCAAACACGAGTTCCGCGGCGACGTGCAGAACGTCCTGTCGGGAATGATCCCGCGGATCTACAACCACTCCTACACGATCAGCGCAGACCTCGTGATCCCGCCGGGCGGCGCCGAAGGAGTGATCGTCGCCGAAGCCGATCACCTGGGCGGTTTCTCGCTGTTCGTCGACAAGGGCAAGCTGACGCACACCTACTCGATGATGGGCGTCTTCGTCTTCCGCCAGCAGGCCGAGGAGTCGCTGCCCGAGGGAGAGGTGACCGTGCGCATGGAGTTCGCCGCGGATGCCGCGAAGCCGGCCACCGGCGGTGAGGTGACGCTGTTCATCGACGACCGCCTCGTCGGCAAGGGTCGGATGGAGCACACCGTTCCGGTCCGCTTCTCCGGCTATGCGGGCATGGACATCGGCCGCGACAACGGCGGCGTGGTCGACCGCTCCTACGAGGACCGCAAGCCGTTCGCGTTCACCGGAACGATCAAGAAGGTCGTGTTCGACGTCAACCCGCACGCATCGGCCGAGGAGGCTCACGAGCTCCACGCGGCCGAACACCATGGACACACCGCACACGCGCTGAGCGCCTGATGCCGGACAGCCGAAATCGGAGATCCACCAATGACGCTTGATGACGAGACGACAGACGTCCTGATCGGCGGCTACCTGTCCAAGGATGCCGCCGAGGAGGACTACAACGCGGTCCTCGACAGCGGCGCGCACCTGGACGGGGCCGTGGTCGTCAGCAAGGACCTCGAAGGCAACCTGTCGGTCGAGCAGACCGACCACCTGGTCCGCAAGGGCGCCGAGGGCCTGGGCGCGGTCGGGTTCGCCGTCGGGCTGTTCGCGCCGCCGCTGCTCGCCGCGACCGCCATCGGCGCCGCGATGGGCGCCGGTGCCGGCAAGCTCCTGCACCACAAGACCGCCGAGAAGCTCGCAGAGCAGGCCGGCGAGACGATCCCGATCGGCGGAGCCGGCCTGATCGTGGCCTACGACCACCAGCACGCTGACGCCGTTGAGTCAGCCGTCACCCGCGCCATCCAGAAGGCCGTCGGCGAGGCCGAGGGCAGCCACGTCAAGGCCCTGAAGGGCGCGATCGCGGACGCCCAGCAGAAGATGGCCACCGAAGGCGGCTGAAGAGATGCTCGCGGAACCATGACGCCGCGGGCCGCACGCGCCTTTGCCGAACGCGTCCACGGCCGGACCCTGGATCGCTATGGGGTTCCGCTGATGAACCACGTGCGCCGGGTCGTCGCCGACGTGCCGGCGCATGCGAAGGCTGTCGCATGGCTGCATGAGGTCCTTGAGTGCTCGCACGCGTCCGTCGGCGAACTGCGCCGCGCCGGCGCAAGCGAGGACGAGGTCGCGGCGGTGAGACTCCTGACGAGGGACACGCGCGACGAAGTGGGGTACGCCGAGCACATCCGGAGCATTGCCGAGGCGCCGGGACGATCGGGCGCTCTGGCGCGAACCGTCAAGCGTTCGGACCTCGCGGATCGGCTTCGACATCAACACGACGCGAGCGGCGCCCCGGGCCCGGGCCGTCCTCCGTACCGGTACGCACTGGAGTCTCTCACGGCGGAGGCGATGGCTCGGTGAGCGAGGAGGAGACCATGAGTGCTGAGAAGAGGCCAACGGCCTTGTTCGTCTACTACTCGTTCAGCAGGCAGACGCGGAAGGTCGTCGTGGCGATGGCGGATACGCTGACACGACGGGGCTGGGACGTGACACAGGCCGAGATCGAGTTCACCGACCCCCGCTATGCGGACCGGTTCTCGAGGATTCCGATGCGGCATCCGACGCCGACGCTCGTCGGCATGTTGCCCGCACAGCTGCGCCGGACCACGGGCGAGATCCGCATCCCTCCAGAAGCCCGGGAGGGCGACTACGACCTCGTCGTCGTCGGCTCTCCGACCTGGTGGCTCACGACCAACATTCCGATCCGCTCGTATCTCAAGTCGTCCGCCGCCAGGGCGATCCTCGCCGGCAAGCCCTTCGCAGCGGCATCGGTCTCGAGGCGCTACTACCGCGGCAACCTCAAGGACATCAAGCGGCTGGGTGAGGGGAACGGCGGGGCGTGGATCGGCCAGACGCACTTCGTCGTGGCCGGCGGCCAGGTGAAGTCGATGCTCTCCTGGCTGGGGTTCATGAAGCACGGTGAGCCTCAGGAACGCGTCTTCGGGCTGAGGATGCCGCCGCCAAATCTGAAGCCCGATTATGAGGAGCAGGCGAGGAGCTTCATCGGCGGCGTGGCTGCTCGCGCCTTGCACAAGCCCGCCGGAGTGGCTGCGTGACGAGCGGCACGTCACCCGAGTCCGGACCCCGCGGCGCCGTCGTCGTCACCGGCACCTCGACCGGCATCGGCGCCGCCACCGCGATCCTGCTCGCAGGGAAGGGCTTCCAGGTCTTCGCCGGCGTGCGGCGCGGCGTCGACGGCGATGCGCTCAAGGCCCGGGCCCCGGACGAGCTGACGCCGGTGATCATCGACATCACAGACGAGGCGACGATCTCGGAGGCGGTCGACGTCGTCGCCGCCACGGTCGGTGAGCGCGGTCTTGCAGGCCTCGTCAACAACGCCGGGATCGTCAAACCGGGGCCGATCGAGTTCCAGCCGATCGCGGACTTCCGCGAGCAGCTCGAGGTCAACCTCGTCGCGCACGTCGCCGTCACGCAGGCGTTCCTCCCGTTGATCCGTCTCGGGAGCGGGCGAATCGTCAACGTCGGGTCGATCGGAGGACGCGTCGTCCTGCCGATTCACGGCGCCTACAGCGCGTCGAAGTTCGGGATGGAGGCGCTGAGCGATGCTCTTCGCCTCGAGCTGCGGCAGTGGCGGATCCCCGTGTCCCTCGTCGATCCCGGAGCCACCGACACCGCGATCTTCGGAAAGACGCTCGCGGAGATCGACGACCTCGAGACGACGCTGGGCGAGGATGGCTACCGCCTCTACGCCGAGCAGATCGCCGCGATCAGGAGGCTTGTCGAGACGACCGCGGCGGACACGGATCCCGCGCTCGTGCTGGCTGAGACCATTGCGGAAGCGCTCATGTCGGACAAGCCCCACGCGCGGTATCTCGCGGGCAAGGGTGCGAAGGCAGCGGCTGCGCTCGCGCGGGCGGGGACGGATCAGATGGAGGACTGGGCCATCGCGAAGGAGGTCGGGCTCCCGGAGCCTGAATAGATCCGACCCGTCACCCGACCTGGGTGAGGTCGTCGCCGGGCGCCGCACGGATGATGGGAGCGAACCTGGTTGAAGCAGTGATTCGCGCGCACGTCGATGCGCCGGGAAAGGAACACCATCATGGCGGAGAAGAAAGTCGTTCTGTCGATCTTCGAGAACGAGGCTGCGGCCGACGCGGCTGTCGAGGCGCTGAAACTGGACGGGATTGCCGACAACGACGCGATCGGCGTGCTCGTGCTCGACGCGAACGGGAAGGTCAAGACGGACAAGGTCGGTTCGCACAGCGCCGGCAAGGGAGCCGGCATCGGGTTCGTGCTCGGTCTGCTCGGTCCGGTTGGGTGGGGCCTGGGTCTCGGGATCGGCATGGGCGCCGCGACCGGTGCCGTGCTCGGCCTGCTGCATCACAAGGGGCTCGGCCTGCACGAGGCCGATCGCGATCGGATCAGCGCGGCGCTGACAGACGGCAAGGCCGCGGTCGGCGTCCTGACTCGCGTCGACGAGTCGCAGGCGGTCGAGGCCAAGCTCGCCGAGCTCGGCGGGGAGACCGAGGCGCACACGATCGACGAGGACGAGGCCGCGCAGGCCCAGCAGCAGGCGGTTCAGGAGGAACAGGGGGCTTGAGCTCAACGCCATGGTCCTGCGGCCCGCGCCGCAGGACCATGTACCTGGCGGCTGATGCCTCCTACGGGATCGTCCGCGTGCGGACGGCGACCTGCTCGTCGCCGCTGACGGCGGAAGCTGCCCGCTGGGTCCACGCGAACAGCGCCGTGCGCGTTCCGGGCTGGATCGAGACGACCGGCTCCTGCTCGTCGGAGAAGACGTTCGTCGTCGCGGCGATCGCCTCGGGCGCACCCCACGGCGCGTACTCCGATGGGACGATGGACGCGAGCACGTCCGAGTCCTGAACGGTGTTCCCCGGAGCCGTCTGCACCCAGACCGCGGCCACGCTGTGACGCTCGCCGCCGGCGATGTCGCTGATCGCCGAGTCGGCGGTGGTTGTGGCCGAGAGCGTCGCGGCGTTCTGCGGGCCGATCGAGATGACGCGCGCCGCGCGCACGACGAACCTCCCTGAGGCCCTGCCCGTCCATCCGACCCAGGTCGTGTTGTCGCTGGCGAGCGTCGCGACGATCGCCGCTCCCGGGGTCCGGACGCGGTCCGTCTGCGTCTCGAGCTTGTGCGCGGACGAGAAGCTGCGCCCGTCGGTCGACACCGTGGCCCAGAAGACGCCGTCGGACGAGACGACGCTCCCCTCGTGGACCGTCTGGTTCTCCCATGCCACCACGACCCGGCGCTGGCTCGTGATCGTGACGGCGAGCGGGGCGAAGCTGTTCTGCGCCGCGCCGAGATTCGCGACCGGGCCGACCGAGCCGCCCGCGGTCCGCAGCCGCCCTTCGACACGGTTGTCGCGCACCCAGGCCACGAACGCATCGCCGCGCGCGTTGACCGCGATGGCGACGGGCCGCGCGACGCCGCCGCCGGTGATGGCCACCGGCGCGCCGGTCTGCCCGGTGTTCGAACGCGTGATCAGGGAGATCGTCCGCCGGCCGCAGCTCGGCGTGGAGCAGCTGGATGCCGCGATCACGGCGCCGCCATCGGAGCGCACGCCCAGCACCGCCCCGGTCGCCGTGCCCGAGGGGGCGAGAGCGCGCGCGGCCGGGAGCCGCTGGGTGATCGCGCCGGCGGTCGTGCCCAGCCGCGCCCCGGCCTGGTCGCCGATCGGCCCGGCGGCGACGATGGAGCCCGTCGAGCGGAACCCGACGGCGGGGAACGGAGCGCCGCCGAACGCGGTCTTCTGCGGCGCAGGGCCGATCAGGGTCGCCGGCGCCGCACCCGCCGCGAACGGTCCGCGAGCGCCGAACAGATAGCCGTCGGCGTTCGCGCCGCCCTGCCCGTACCAGCTGACGACAAAGCTGCCGGCCGGGCTCGCCGTCCATTGAGCCGAGAGGTCGATGACGAAGCTCTGCGGGTTGACCAGCGCCGCCGGCGGGCTGAGGACGGGCGCGCTCGCCGCTCGGGCGCCGGTCGGCGCGAGACATGCCGCGCAGGCCAGAGCGGTGGCGAGAACCGGCAGGCGGCGGCTCATCGAACCGTGCTCAGCGGCCGTAGCGCTCGGTCGCCAGCACGAGCGACTCGGGCAGCGCGACGCGCTCGGGCGGCGAGGGGTCCGCGCTGACCGACACGGTCTCGGCCACGCTCGCCGTCAGCGCGACCTGCCGCCCATCCGCGTCGATCACGACCTCGTCGTCGCTGCGCTCCGCGAGCGTGCCCTGCATCCCCGGCTCGATCCCGGAGGCCATCAGGTAGTGGAGCAGGTCCTCGGCCTCGTTCTCGAAGCGCAGGACGGTGACGCTCGCGCCGATCTCGACGTCCGCCAGCGGCACGCCGGCGAGCCGCTCGCCGACGTTGATCGGGTGCCCGTGCGGACAGGTCGTCGCGTCGCCGATCGCGGCGAGCATCCGCTGCTCCAGCACCGGGCTCATCGCGTGCTCGAGACGCTCGGCCTCCTCGTGAACCTCGTCCCACGGAATGCCCAGGACGTCGGTGAGGAACCGCTCGACGAGCCGGTGGCGGCGCACGATGTCCTCGGCGTCCTCGCGGCCGGAGTCGGTGAAACGGATCGACTTGTCGGCGGCGCGCGTGATGTAGCCGTCGCGCTCGAGCCGGCCGATCATCTCGTGCACGGTCGGCGGCGAGAGCTGCATCGCGCGGGCGAGGTTCGCGCCGGTCATCGGCAGCCCCGCCTCGTAGAGCCAGAACAGGCTCTCGAGGTACTCGCGTTCGGCGACGGTGGCGGTCTCGGACATGGCCCGAGAGTATCGGGCCGCGGGGCATCGCCGGTAGGGTGGCGCCGGTGCAGATCACGGCAGGCACGCGCGCGTTCATCACCGGTGCCTCGCGCGGCATCGGCGCCGCGCTGGCGCAGTCGCTCGCCGAGCGCGGCGCGACCGTCGGGCTCGCCGCCCGCACCACGGCCGAGCTCGAGGAGCTCTCGCAGCGACTGCCGGGGAGCCACCACGTCCTGGCCTGCGACGTCACCGACTCGGACTCAGTGCGCGACGCCCTCGCCGCGTTCGTGGAGCAGGCGGGCGGCCTCGATCTGCTCGTCGCCAACGCGGGCATCACCCACTACGGCCCCTACCGCGACCAGACGCTCGAGCAGCAGCTCCAGATGAGCGAGGTCAACTGGCACGGCACGCTGCGCACGGTCCACCACGGCCTCCCCCATCTCCTCGACCGCGCACACGGGCACGTCGTGGTCGTCTCCTCCGGTGCCGCGCTGCGCTCCTTCCCCTGGGCGGCGGTCTACGGCGGGACGAAGGCCGCCCAGCGGATGTTCGCGGAGGCGCTGCGTCACGAGCTCAGCGGCACAGGCGTGTCGCTGACCACGATCTACCCCGGGGAGATCGCGACCTCCCTGCACGAGCACGAGAAGGACCGGATGCCCGACTGGTACCGGGGCGGCCCGGACGCCGCGTCGCCCGCCGAGCTGGCGGCGAAGATCATCGCGGGCGTCGAGAGCGACGCCCGCGCGGTCTACCACCCGCCGCTCGTGCACCTGCTGCAGGTCCTGCACAACGTCAGCCCGAAGGCCTCCGACGCGCTGCTGCGACGGCTGCGCGGCGGGACCGCGGCGCCGCGGCGCGACTGATCAGCGCGGCAGCTGCGCGCGCGGAGCGCGCTGCAACTCGGCGGTCATGACTTCCAGACGGCGCTCCACGATCGACGACATCTCCCGCGCGGCGGGCGACAGCGGGGCGCCGTGCCGGAAGACGAACGCCAGCGAGACGTGGATCGGGTCGGCGAACGGGACCCAGCCGAGCCGCTTGGGCAGCCTGCGCCTGCGGGCGACGAGCAGGCCACGCCAGTTGACGGTGTCGCCCACGCCCGAGGCGACGAGGTCCATGACGGTCGCGTCGGAGTCGACGTCGACGACGGGGCGGATCGTGACGCCTGCGCGCTGGGCGAGCTCCGCCAGGCGCCGGCGCGTCGGATCCTCGATCCCGAAGCTCGCGTCGGGCATCACGAGCGGCATCGCGGCGAGCCGCTCGATCGTCATCGCGTGGCGCAGCTTCTCCGGGTCCGCGCTCACGAACACGAGCTCGTCCTCGACGACGGGACGCACGTCGAGCCCGTCGTCGTCGATGGGCAGCGCGACGATCGCCGCCTCCAGGCGGCCGGCGCGCACGGCCTCGGCCGCGTCGACCGAGTTCAGCCCCAGGATCCGCACGCGGACGTTCGGGTGCCGGCGGCGGAACTCCCCGATCAGGTCCGAGCCGAGATAGTCGCCGGCCGCCGCGAAGGTGCCGAAGCTCGACGTCCCCCCGCGCAGCTCGCGGACCGCGGCGACCGACTCGCGCGCCTCCTGGACGCTCTCGCGCACCGCCTCGGCGCGCGGGCGCAGCGCGCGGCCGGCGTCGGTCAGGACGAGGCCGCGCCCGACCCGCTGGAACAGGCGCACCCCGAGCTCGTCCTCCAGCCTGCGCACCTGCTCGCTGACCGACGGCTGGGAGAGGTGCAGCGCGTCGGCTGCGGCGCTGAACGACCCGTGTTCGACGGAGGCCAGGAAGTAGTCGAGCTGCTGCAGATTCATCTGAAGGCGTTGCCTATGGTTTCTAGAGGAAACAAAGCCTACCGCGAGGGGCTTCGAGAGAGCATCATGGTGGACATGCTTACGATCATTCTCATCATCGCCGCGCTCGCCGCGCTCATCGCAGCCCCTCGCTACGGCACGGACTCGCGCCGTTACGACGGCCGCCCGAACTGGTAGCCGACGCAGTTGCCCGGCCCGGTCCAGGCCCAGCGCGATCACAGCGCGGGGGTCGCGCTGGCGCTCGGCTCCGCCGTCGCGTTCGCGGCGACGGGCGTTCTCGCCAAGGTCGCCTACAGCGCCGGGGCGAGCGTTCCCGCGCTGCTCGGCACGCGCTTCACCCTCGCCGCCGCGCTCCTGTGGACGCTCGTCGCCTGGCGGCGCCCGCAGTTCCCGCCGCTGCGCACGATCCTCGCCGCCCTGACCCTCGGTGGTGTCGGCTACGCCGGCGAGGCGCTGCTCTACTTCTCCGCGCTCGAGCGACTCGACGCCTCGCTGGTCGCCCTGCTGATGGCCACCTTCCCGGCCGTCGTCGTCACCGCCGCCATCGCCCTCGGGCGTGAGCGCCCCGACCGCGGGCGCATCGTCGCGCTGACGATCGCGGTCGGCGGGACGGTGCTCGTCCTCGGCGGCGCCGGCGTGGCGGCGCTCGACGGCGCGGGCTTGCTGCTCGTGGCCGGCGCGATCGTCGCCTACGCGAGCTACGTGATCCTCGCGGACGGCTTCACTCGGCAGATGGACGGCCTGCTGCTGGCGACGCTGGTGATCACCGGCGCGGCCATCGCGACCTCGATCACCGCCCTCGCCGGCGGGGCGAGCCTCGCGCTCACGCCGACGGCGCTGATCACCGGCGCGACGCTCGCCGTGGTCTGCACGGTCGTCCCGATCACCGCCTTCATCCTCGCGCTGCCGCGCGTCGGCCCCGGGACGGCGAGCATCCTCTCGACCATGGAGACCGTGGTCGCCGTGGGGCTGGCCGCCCTCGTGCTGCACGACGGGCTCGGCGTGCTGCAGCTGCTCGGCGCGGCGCTCGTCCTCGGTGCCGTGATTCTGCTCCAGCTGCGGGGTAGGGTCACCGTCGATGACGCTCCCCCTGTCCCCACCACTCTCGCCGCAGCTGGCGCGCTCGCGATCATCCCTCCCGACGGAGCCCGGCTGGGGCTTCGAGCCGAAATGGGACGGCTTCCGGGCACTGGCGTTCGTGGACGGCTCGACGACCGAGCTCCTGTCACGCAACGGGCGGCCGCTCTCTCGGTATTTCCCTGAGGTGCGGCTCCCCGAAGGCCGCTACGTGCTGGACGGCGAGCTGATCGTGCGCGGCGCGAACGGCCGCGAGGACTTCGACCTGATCGGCCAGCGCGTGCATCCGGCCGCCTCACGCGTTGCGCGGCTGAGCGAGGAGACGCCCGCCGTCTACGTCGCGTTCGACCTGCTCGCGCGCGAGGACGACGTCCTGCTGGAGCTGCCGTACGCGCAGCGGCGCGCCGCGCTGGAGGCGTTCGTCACGGCACCGATCGAGCTGACCCCGATGGTCCTGAGCGCCGCGGAGGCGCAGCCGTGGCTGCACAGCGCCGAGGGCGTGATGGCCAAGGAGCTCGATGCCCCCTATCGCCCCGGGGAGCGCGTCGGGATGGCGAAGATCAAGCGCGTGCGGACGATCGACGCCGTCGTGATGGGGTGGCGGCCGGGCAAGGAGCCCGGGACGCTCGGCGCCCTGATCCTCGGGCTCTACGAACCCGGCGGGAGCCTCCGCGAGGTGGGCCATTCCTCCGGCTTCCGCGCGGCGGAGAAGCGTGAGCTGCCCGAGCGGCTCGCCCCGTACGAGACCGGAGAGCGCGGGAGCGCCGCGCCGAGCCGCTGGACCGCCGGCCGTGACCTGGAATGGGTGGCGCTGCGACCCGAGCTCGTGGTCGAGGTGACGTTCGACCACGTCTCGAACGGCAGGATCCGCCACGGCGCGAAAGTGGTGCGTTGGCGCGAGGACAAGGATCCTCGTGCATGCGGCACGGACCAGCTGAGCGACTAGGTACCTTGTACCGATGAATTTCTCCCGCCGTGCGCGTAAGAGCGTCCTCGCCGCCGCCGTCGCGGCCCTTGCGGTGACCGCCGCACCGGCAACGCCGGCGCACGCCCTGGACCTCGGCATCCAGGATGACGGGTCGTTCCTCTACCAGCAGATCGGGCAGCGCACGCAGGCCCTGAACCTCGCCTCGCAGCTCGGGGCCAGCCACATCCGCACGATCGTCTTCTGGAACCGCATCGCCAGCGCCAGCGCCAGCAAGAGGAAGAAGAAGCCCAAGAACGGCGGCACCCCGTCCGGCGTCACGTACGACTTCCGCCAGCTCGACAGCCTCGCCTCGGCAGCCGATGCACGCGGCATCAAGCTCCAGATGGTGCTGACCGGCAAGAGTCCCGCGTACGCGACCGCCAACAGGAAGGTCGGGAATCTCAAGCCGGATCCGAATCTGTATGCGGCGTGGGTGAAGGCCGTGGTCTCGCGCTACAAGGGCCGGGGATACCGCTACAGCCTCTGGAACGAGCCGAACTACCTCGGCTGGCTGCAGCCGCTCAAGCAGGCACCGCAGCTCTATCGCGGGCTCGTCACCGCCGGGTACAAGGCAGCCAAGCAGGCGGACCCGAACGCGCAGATCCTCGTCGCCGAGCTGGCGTCGTTCTCCAACCGCAAGCACTCGATCGCGCCGCTCGACTTCCTGAAGCAGATGCGCTGCGCCGGCTGCGCGAAGCTCCCCGCCGACGGGTTCGCCTACCACCCCTACGACCTGACGCACCCGCCCGGCGCGTCGCCCGCGCTGAAGGCGCAGGTCACGCTCGGGACGCTGCCGCGCCTGTTCAGGGCGATCGACAAGAGCGGCGTGTTCAGCGCGAAGCTGCCGGTGTACCTGACCGAGTGGGGCTACGCGACGAGTGGCAGGCGCGGCATCAGCCTGGCGCAGCAGGCGGCGTACACGACGCAGGCATGGGAGCTCGCCCGCAAGCAGCCGCGCGTGAAGGAGCTCATGCAGTACGGGCTCTACACGCGTCCGGGCACGTCGTTCGACACCGGGATCTTCTCGGTCACGGGCGGCCCCCTGCCGGCGTTCAACGCGCTGCTGAACCGCACGCGATAGCGCCCCGCCGGCCGGGCGGACCCCGGTATAGGGTCCGCCGATGGCCAAGGACCTGAAGCTGGGACTCAACACCGGGTACTGGGCGGGCGGCCCGCCGCACGGCGCCGCCGAGGCGATCGCCGCCGCCGACGAGCTCGGCTTCGACTCGATCTGGACGGCCGAGGCCTACGGGTCCGACGCACTCACGCCGCTCGCGTGGTGGGGCGCCGCGACCTCGAACGTGCGGCTCGGCACCGCGATCGTGCAGATGTCGGCGCGCCGCCCCACGGCGACGGCGATGGCCGCCGTGACCATGGACCTGCTCAGCGGCGGGCGCTTCATCCTCGGGCTCGGCGTGTCGGGCCCGCAGGTCGTCGAGGGCTGGTACGGCGAGCCGTTCGCAAAGCCCCTGGCGCGCACCCGCGAGTACGTGCAGATCTGCCGCGACGTGTTCGCGCGCAAGGGTCCGGTCACCAGCGACGGGCCGTACTACCCCCTCCCGCTGACCGAGGGGGACGGCGTCGTCGGGCTCGGCAAGGCGCTGAAGCCGATGCTGCACCCGCTGCGCGAGGACCTGCCGATCATGCTCGCCGCCGAGGGCCCGAAGAACGTGGCGCTGAGCGCCGAGATCGCCGACGGCTGGATGGCGCTCTTCTACTCACCGCACCACGAGGAGCTCTACCGCCCGCAGCTGGAGGAGGGCTTCGCGAGGCCCGGCGCCCGGCGCACCTGGGAGGATTTCGAGATCACCGCCACCGTGCCGGTCATCGTCCACGACGACATCGAGGCGGCCGCCGACATGGTTCGCCCGATGTACGCCCTGTACTTCGGCGGCATGGGCGCGAAGGGCACGAACTTCCACCACGACGTGCCCGTGCGGATGGGCTACGAGGCCGAGATGAAGCGGGTGCAGGACCTCTACCTCGACGGGAAGAAGGCCGCGGCCGCGGCGGCGGTCCCCACGTCGCTCGTGGAACAGCTCGCGCTGATCGGCCCCGCCGACAAGATCCGCCACGACCTCGAGGCCTGGCGCGACTCCGTGGTTACGACGCTGCTGATCGGCGGCGACGCGGCGACGGTTCGTGGCGTCGCGGAGCTCGTGCTCGGCTGAGCTGAGCTAGCGGCCCGGCGGCGGCTCCGGCGCCTGCGGAACGTCGGCGAGACGGCGATGGAGCTTCGCCCGCAGCTCGTCCGGGTCGTACTCCTCGTGCTCGCGGCGATTGCGCGCCACGATCACACCCGTCGCGGCGACGCCGGCCAGTCCGGCGAGGCCCAGCAGCTTCCAGGTCCGCGTCATCGCCTGGGTAGGTTACGGCCGTGCTCGACTCCGCGCTGGACTTCGAGGAGGCCTTCGCAACGGCGGCGACGGGCGACCTGTGGCTGTTCCGGGGCCGCTCGATCGCCGACGTCGCGATACGCACGGTGACGAACGCACCGGTGAACCACGTCGGGATGGTCGTCGCGCTCGACGACCTGCCGCCGCTGCTCTGGCACGCCGAGATGGGCCGGTCGCTGCCGGACGTCTGGACCGGCGAGCACCAGCGTGGCGTACAGCTGCACCGCCTTCGCGACGCGGTGCACACGTGGGACGAGCGCTACGGGCAGCGCGCCTGGACCCGCCGGCTGGAAGGCACGATCCAGCGTCATCACGAGGATCGCCTGATCCAGACCATCGAACGGTTCAACGGCCGGCCGTTCCCGAAGACCGCCGGCCTCGCACGGCAGTGGCTGACCGGCCGCTACCGGCGCCGGGACTCGTCGCTGGAGACCATCTACTGCGCCGAGCTCGTCGCGGTCACCTACCAGGCGATGGGTCTGCTTCCTCGCCGGCGTCCGGCCAGCTGGTATGACCCCGGCCGCTTCTGGAGCGGCGACCGGGTCGAGATGGAGCCCCCGTTCGCTCTCGCCGGCGAGATCGCCGTGCGCTGACCCGAGCCGCTGGCTGATGCGCTCAGGCTGAGACCGCTCGGGTCCGGGGCACTACTCCTCCTTCTTCGCGCGGCTGGGCTGGACGCGCTTGGGCTCGCCCTTCTGCTTGGCGAAGTTCGGCGGCCACGGGGCGTCGCCGAGGCCCTGCTCCTCGTCTCGCTGTGCGAGATCCAGCAGCGGGGTGAGGTCATGCGCGACGTCGTCGATCTCGGCCAGCGGATCGCCGATCTCGGCGAGCCGCGCCGGCACCGTGTCGATCCGGAAGTCCGCGAGCTCGCAGTCCGGGACCTCGTCCCAGCGCAGACCGCACGAGACGCGCGCATCCGCGACCGGGCGCACGCTGTACGCGCTGGCCACGGTCCGGTCGCGCGCGTTCTGGTTGTAGTCGAGGAACACGCCGACGCGCTCCTCCTTCCACCACTTCGACGTCGCCCTGCCGGGCATCCGGCGCTCGACCTCGCGCGCCAGCGCCAGCGCGGCGCGGCGCACCTGCGTGAAGTCCCAGCGCGGCTCGAGGCGCACGTAGATGTGGATCCCGCGCGAGCCCGAGGTCTTGGGGAAGCCGCACATGCCGTGCTCCTCCAGGACGTCCTTGACCGTCATCGCGACCTCGCGCACGGTTTCGAAGCCCACGCCGTCCGACGGGTCCAGGTCGACGCGCAGCTCGTCGGGACTGTCGAGGTCGGCGCGCCGCACCGGCCACGGGTTCCAGTCGATGTTGTTGAGGTTCGTCGCCCAGACGAGGTGCGCGGCGTCGACCGGCACGAGCTCCGTGGCACTGCGGCCCGACGGGAACGTGACGGTCGCGGTCTGCAGCCACTCCGGCGGCGACTGGACGCGCTTCTGGAAGAAGAACTCGCCGTCCACCCCGTGGTTCCAGCGCTTGAGCACCGTCGGCCGCTCGCGCACGCCGAGCAGCACCGCGTCCGCGCAGGTGACGTAGTACTCGACGAGGTCGAGCTTCGTCCACCCGCCCTGCGGGAACAGAACCTTTTCGGGGCTGCTGACACGCACCTCGCGCCCGGCCACCTCGATCATCGTCGCGTCGCTCTTGGCCATTCGCCTGCCAGCATGCCGCAACGTGGCGTCCACCGAAACCCCCGCAACGGCGATCACGGACGCGCGCCCGGTGCTCGTCGCGCCCGACGCGTTCAAGGGCACGCTGCGCGCACCGCAGGTCGCGGCCGCGATCGGGCGCGGCCTGGAACGCGCTGGCCTGGTCGCGCCGGACCTGATGCCGGTCGCCGACGGCGGCGAGGGAACACTCGAGGTGCTCCTGCCGGTGCTCGGCGGGGAGACCGCCGGAGCGCAGGTGCGCGACCCGCTGGGCCGCGAGGTCAGCGCGGGTTTCGCGTTGATCGAGGGCGGCGGCGGGGCGCTCGTCGAGACGGCCGCGGCGATCGGCCTCGGACGCGTCGCCGAGAGCGAGCGCGACGCCGAGGGTGCGACGTCATCGGGCGCCGGCGACCTGATCGCCGCGGCGATCGACGCGGGGGCCGAGGTCGTGTTCGTCGCGGTCGGCGGCAGCGCGACGACGGACGGCGGGGCCGGCGCGATCGAGGCGATCGAGGAGCGTGGCGGGCTGCGCGGGGCGCGGCTCGTCGTGCTGTGCGACGTGAAGACGCCGTTCGAGCGCGCGGCCGAGCGCTTCGCCCCGCAGAAGGGCGCCGACGGAGCAGCGGTGCGGCGTCTCGGCGCGCGGCTGGACGCGCTCGCCGCCGGCTGGCAGCGCGACCCGCGCGGCGTCCCCATGACGGGTGCGGCCGGCGGGCTCGCGGGCGGGCTCTGGTCGCAGTGCGGCGCGGTGCTGGAGCCCGGCGCCGCGTTCGTCCTCGACGCGCTCGGCGCCGGCCTTCGGATGCGCGCCGCGCGGGCGCTGATCGTCGGCGAGGGCCGGCTCGACGCGACGACGCTGGAGGGGAAGATCGCCGGCGAGCTCGCGACGAACGCGCGACAGGCGGGCGTCCCCTGTCACGCGATCGTCGGCTCTGATGCACTCGACCTGTTCGGCCGGCGGATCATCGACCTGCAGACCGTCAGCGAGGCGTCGACGCTCGATGAGATCGAAGCCGCGGCGCTGGCCCTCGCCACGTCGGGCGTGCTCTGAGCGGCGCGCTACGTGCGGCGCAGCGCGATCACCGGGATCGTCCGGCTGGTCTTCTGCTCGTACTCGCCGAAGTTCGGCATGGCGGCGACGTGTGCCGCCCAGACCTCGTCGCGCTCGGCGCCGTCGAGCTGCGTCGCGGTCGCCGTGTAGCGCTCGGTGCCCTTCTCGACGGTCACCTCGGGATGCGCGACGAGGTTGTGGTACCACGCGGGATTCTCCGGCGCTCCGGCCTTGGAGGCGAAGACGAAGATCGTCCCGTCGCCGTCCTCGCGGCAGACCAGCGGCGTCGTCCGCTGCTCTCCCGACCTGGCGCCGGTGGTCGTCAGGAGGATCATCGGTGCCCCCTCGAAGGGTCCCCCGACCTTCCCGTCGTTGCTGCGGAACTCCTCGATGACCTGCCGGTTGAAATCGTTCATGACCGACACAGTAGTCGGTGGGTTATGGTCGGCCGATGAGCACGCGGATCGTCATTCTCGGGGCCGGTTTCGGCGGCCTGGAGCTGAGCACGATGCTGTCGGAGGAGCTCGGCGACGACGCCGGCGTGACATTGATCGACAGCGGCGACGCGTTCGTCTTCGGCTACTCCAAGCTCGACGTGATGTTCGGTCGCACGACGCCTGACGCGGTCCGCCTGGCGTACCGCGACATCGCCAAGCCGGGCGTGCGCGTGCTGCGCGAGACGGTCACGGCGATCGACCCGCAGGCGCGGCGCGTGACCACCGATGCGGGTGTCCACGAGGCGGACGTGCTGGTCGTCGCGCTCGGCGCCGACTACGACATGGACGCCACGCCCGGGCTGGCCGAGGGTGGGAACGAGTTCTACTCGGTCGCCGGAGCGACCCGGCTCGCCGGGCTCATCCCGGCCTTTTCCGAAGGGCACGCCGTCATCGGCGTGTGCGGCGCCCCGTTCAAGTGCCCGCCGGCACCCAGCGAATGCGCGCTGCTGCTGCACGACGCGCTCGTCGAGCGCGGGGTGCGCGACGCCTGCCGGATCTCGTTCGTCATCCCGCTGCCGACGCCGGTGCCGCCCTCACCCGAGACGTCCGCCGCGCTGATCGCCGAGTTCGAGGAGCGTGACATCACGCTGATCGCCGGCCGGCGCGTCACCTCGCTGGATCCGTCCCGCAGCGTCGCGGTCCTCGACGACGACAGCGAGCTGGCATTCGACCTGTTCCTCGGCGTGCCGAAGCACCGTGCCCCGGACGTGGTGATCGAGAGCGGCATGACCGAGGACGGCTACGTGCCGGTGGAGTCGGCGACGCTGCGCACGCGCTTCCCGGGCGTCTATGCGATCGGGGACGTCGCGACGGCGGGCGTGCCGAAGGCGGGCGTGTTCGCCGAGGGCGCGGCGCGCGTCGTCGCCCGATCGCTGCTCGCCGACCTTCGGGGCGACGAGCAGCCGGCGCCGTACGACGGACGCGGATCCTGCTACATCGAGTTCGGCCACGGACGCGTCGGGCGCGTCGACATCGACTTCCTGTCCGGTCCGTCGCGGACCGGGATCTTCAATCCCCCGTCCGCGGCCCTGGTCGCCGAGAAGGAGCAGTTCGGCTCCACCCGCCGGGCTCGCTGGTTCGGCACCTGATCCGGCCGCTCACGGCGCCGGGTCCGACGGCGCGATCGCGGAGGACCACTTCTCCTCGATCCGCCCGACGTGCCAGATCGTCAGCGCGATCACCCACGTCAGCACGAACATCGCGACGATCACGTAGCCAACGTCGTTCAGGTCGAGGCCGGACACGAAGTCCCAGGGCTGGCCGGTGAGGCGGAACTTCACGGCGAGCACGGACATCAGCTCGATCGTGCCGATCACGAGCGCGACGAACACCGACAGCCACGTGATCGTGATGTTGTAGAAGATCTTGCGCACCGGCTTGGCGAACGCCCAGCCGTAGGCGAAGTTCATGAACGCCCCGTCGATCGTGTCCAGCAGCGACATCCCGGCGGCGAACAGGATCGGGAGGCAGAGGATCGCGTAGATCGGCAGCCCGCCCGCCGCCGCCGCGCCGGCGGTGGCCAGCAGCGCGATCTCGGTCGCCGTGTCGAAGCCCAGGCCGAAGAGCAGGCCGACGGGATACATCTTCCATGGACTGTCGACCGCGCTCGTCGCCCGCTTGTAGAAGCGGTTCATGAAGCCGCGGTTGTTGAGCTGCTCCTCCAGCTCGGCCTCGTCGTAGTGGCCGGCGCGCATCCGCCGGAACACCTTGACGATGCTGATCAGCACGAGCAGGTTGAGGATGCCGATGATCCAGAGGAACGTGCCCGACACGGTCGGGCCCACCAGTCCCGTCGCGGAGTGCAGCCACGAGCCGTCGTTCGACACGGCTCCGCTCAGCCCGCGGATGCCGGCGGTGAACGCGAGGGCCAGGAGGAACACGATCGTCGAGTGGCCGAGCGAGAAGTAGAAGCCGACGCTGAGCGGGCGCTGCCCGTCGCTCATGAGCTTGCGCGTCGTGTTGTCGATGGCGGCGATGTGGTCGGCGTCGAACGCGTGCCGCATGCCGAGCGTGTAGGCGGTGATTCCCAGCCCCACGCCGAACACGCCCGACCCGCCGAGGTCGAACCGATGCGGGGCGACGACGGCCAGCAGCAGGAAGAACCCCAGGAATGTGAGCCCGGCCACGACCGCGGCCATGCCCGCCACGGTCAGCCACTCCGAGCGCGTCAGGCCACCCCGCACCCGTTCCCAGCGCGTGGCTCGTCGCATTCCTGCGGTGGCCGCCTCCATCTCGCGCCTCCTGTCGCCACGCTCCCAACACCGAGCGGGAGCTGCTCCAGCGCCACCGTATACCTCACCTGCGAGGAATTACAAATCGTGCATCGCGACGGCGTTCAGCTCGCCGCGGAGGCCAGCTCGTGCTCGACGAGCTGCCCGAGCGTCATCCAGTTCGCGCGCGCCGCGGTCGCCGCGCTGGCGGCGTTCCCGGCGGCTGCGCGCTCGATGATGGCGTGGTGCTGGGCGACCGCGGTTCGTCCCGGGAGCCGGCGGATCGCGAGGCGCTCCATGCGGTGCAGCGACGGCAGCAGGCGCTCGATCATGTGCTCGAGCTGTGCGTTCCGGGCGCGGCTGACGAAGATCTGGTGGAAGCGGTCGTCCGCGTCGAATGCCCGGGCCGCGTCGCGGGCCTGCAACGCCCGCGCATACGCAGCCTGGGCCGCGTTCAGCGCGTCCACATCGCCGGGCTGCAAGGCGGGGACGGCGAGCTCGGTGGCGAGGCTGTGCAGCGTTGCGAGCAGCGGGAACACGTCGTGCGCGTCGCTCGCGGCCAGCGCCGTGACGCGGGTGTAGCGCTGGGGCAGCGACTCGACGAGTCCGTCGTCCGCCAGACGGGTCAGGGCCTCGCGGACCGGGGTACGGCTGAGCCCCAGCCAGCGACAGAGCTCGTCGTCGTGCAGATGCTCACCGGGGGCGAGCGTTCCGACGACGATCGCGTCGCGCAGCGTCGCGTAGGCGCTGTCGCGAAGGAGTTCTCGCCGGACCGCCTGACGGGCTTCTGGCACAGGCATGTCACATATCAGTAGACCACTCCACCGCGTTCGCTTGCAAGTCCGCACGGAGGGAGATAGACCGGTCTCTCTTCTCGCGAACCGGAGGGACGCGCGT
>CAWFOF010000014.1:0-31058 GCA_963817295.1 uncultured Solirubrobacteraceae bacterium
TGCCCTACTGGTTCGGTTGGTATTGCTGGAGATCAAGAGCCTCGTCAACCAGCAGCGCGAGGAGCGCGAGGACTACGTCACGCACGCCGGGGCGACGCTCAACGGTGAGCTCGACGCGCTCGGCATCACCGCGGAGATCTCCGGCCGCGCGAAGCACTTCTACTCGATCTACTCGAAGATGACCCGCAAGGGCCGAGAGTTCAACGAGATCTACGACCTCACCGCGATGCGCGTGATCGTCGAGTCGGTGAAGGACTGCTACGGCGCGGTCGGCGTCATCCACTCGCTGTGGAAGCCGCTGCCCGGGCGTTTCAAGGACTTCATCGCGATGCCGAAGTTCAACATGTACCAGTCGCTGCACACGACGGTGATCGGGCCCGAGGGACTGCCCCTCGAGATCCAGATCCGCACGCGTGAGATGCACGACATGGCCGAGTTCGGCGTGGCCGCGCACTGGATGTACAAGACGACGCCCGGCGGCAAGCGCACCAAGGAGCAGGACGGCGAGGCCAAGCTCAAGTGGCTGCGCTCGATGCTCGACTGGCAGCAGGAGCTCTCCGACCCCAAGGAGTTCGTCGAGAACCTGAAGGTCGACCTGTTCGACGAGGAGGTCTTCGTCTTCACGCCCAAGGGCGAGGTCAAGTCGCTCGCCGCCGGCGCGACGCCGCTCGACTTCGCCTACGAGATCCACACCGAGCTCGGGCACCGCTGCGTGGGCGCGAAGGTCAACGGCAAGATCGTCCCGCTGAACTACCAGCTGCGCTCGGGCGACCGGATCGAGGTGCTGACGAGCAAGCGCGAGCGGGGCCCCTCACGCGACTGGCTGGCGGTCGTCAAGACGACCCGTGCGCGCAACAAGATCAAGCAGTTCTTCAAGGCCGAGGGTCGCGAGGACGCCGAGCACGCGGGTCGCGAGCTGCTGCAGGAGCACCTGCGCAAGGCGGGGCTCCCGGCCCAGAAGATCACCGGTTCGCCGCTGCTCGCGGACGTCATCCGCGAGATGGGCTTTCGCAAGGCCGACGACTTCTACATCGCGCTCGGCGGCGCGAAGATCTCCCCGAAGGTCGTGGTCAACAAGGTCCTCCAGCGCCTCAAGCAGGGGGAGGCCGCGGAGGAGGAGAGCGGCGTCGCCGACACGCTCGTCTCGGACCGCAGCCGCCGTCGCCAGCCGACGGGCTCATCGGGCTCCTACGGCATCCGCGTCGAGGGCGTCGACGACGTCATGCTGCGATTGGCCAAGTGCTGCCACCCGGTTCCGGGCGATCCGATCGTCGGATACGTCTCGCTGGGCCGCGGGATCACGATCCATCGCGACGACTGCCCCAACGTGGCGGCGCTGCGCAAGGATCCCGAGCGTTTCGTGCCGGTCCACTGGGAGGGCGATCACGAGTCGGCGTTCAAGGTGGAGATCCAGATCGACGCGTGGGACCGCCACCGCCTGCTCGAGGATCTCTCGCGGGCGCTCTCCGAGCAGGGGATCAACATCATCGAGGCACGTTGCCTCGTGAACCGTCCGATGGTCTCCAACCGATTCGTCGTCGAGGTCGTCGACACGCAGGCGCTGAAGGCGACCGTCACGCGGCTGCGCGGGATCGAGGGCGTGTTCGACGCCTACCGCGTCACCCCGAGCGCCTGAGCGTCCTCACGACACGACCGTCAGCGCCCCGGGCAGCACCTCGAAGTGGATCGCCTCGAAGGCGCCGATGAAGTCGCCGTCGACCTGGACGCCGATGGCCTGATCTCCGTCGGCGCGGATGTCGAGCTCGCGCAGGCCCGTCAGCGACTCGACGTTGCGGTGATCGGTGACCTCGTAGCGCTCCAGGAGCAGACGCGGCGCGATCGTCAGGTCCAGCGGCGAGGTGCGCGCCAGGACCGCGGCCGACAGGGTCCCGGAGTCGAGCGCGACGTCGCGGCAGATCGGGATCGGCCGGGTGCCGGCGTAGGTGTACGGGTCGCCGTTCTGCACGAGCACGGTGACGCCCTCGACCGGACCCTCGGGGCCCTCGACGATCAGCCGCGGCGGGCGGATGGCGTAGCGGCGGACGAACACCTGGGCCGTGCTCTGCATGTAATACCACTGCCGCCAGCGCGCCTTGCGGCCCGGGTGCGCGTCGACGTGCTCCACGACGCTCGCGTCGAGCCCGGCCCCGGCGGAGAACGTGAAGACGCGGCCGTTCACCCGCCCCAGGTCGACCTGGCGTGGGCGCCAGTCGTCGGCCAGCCGCAGCACGTGCTCGGTCGCGTCGATGATCTCCGGGGGGATCCCGATCATCTTCGCGAACACGTTCTGGGAGCCGCCGGGGAGCGGGCAGAGCGGCACATCCGAGCCGGCGAGGCCGTTCGCGACCTCGTTCAGCGTGCCGTCGCCGGCCAGCACCACCACGACGTCGAAGCCGTTCGCGGCGGCCTCGCGCGCGAGGTCCGTCGCATGCCCGCGGGCGGCGGTGTCCATGGCCGTCACGTCGTAGCGGCTCTGCAGCGCGGCGAGCACGAGTCGTCGCAGCCGCGCGTCGACCGAGGTCGCGTACGGGTTGACGACGACGAGCATCCGGCGGCGCAGCACTGGCGCCTCGAGTGCCGCAGCGTCGGCGAGGGCCAAGCTAGAGGAAGCCACGTCTGCGGAACAGGGCGAGCATGGCCCCGAGGATCACGACCATGACGGCGATGATGATCCAGAACCCGCCGATGTCGCCCTGCCAGGGGACCTTGACGTTCATGCCGAAGATGCTCGCGATCAGCGTCAGCGGGAGCAGCATGACGCTGAACGCCGTCAGGATCCGCAGGATGTCGTTGAGCTGGTGGGAGAGCACGGATTCGTTCGTGTCCTCCAGCGCCTCGACGACCTCCTTGAAGTTCTCCAGCATGTCCCAGACGCGCTCGGACGCATCGTTGATGTCGTCGAAGTACATGTCGAGCTGCTCGGGGATGTAGCGCCGGGTCGTGCGCTCGAGATCCGAGAGGGCGGTGCGCATCGGCCGCACGATCTTGCGGAAGTTGATGATCTCCTGCTTGACGTTCGAGATGTCGCGCACGACCTCGCTCGAGCGTCCCTCGAACACGTCGTCCTCGAGCCGCTCGAGCTTGTTCCCGATCTTGCGCAGCATCGGGAAGGAGGCGTCGACCGAGTCGTCGACGATCCGGTAGAGCAGGTAGCCGGGACCCTTCGCGAACAGCTGGTCGCGCAGGTCGGCGTTCGAACGGCAGCGCTCGAACAGGTAGTCCAGCGACGGCAGCGGCTGGTTGGGGATCGTGATGACGTAGTCCGGGCCGAGGAAGACGTCGATCTCGGCGGCGTTGAGCCGGCCGACCGCCTTGTCGTAGCGCGGGAACTGGAGCACGATGAACAGGTACTCCTCGTACTCGTCGACCTTCGGGCGCTGATTGCGCGACCCGACGTCCTCGTAGTCCAGGGCGTGGAAGTGGAACTGGTCGTCGACCCACGAATGCTCGGGATGGCGCCAGCGCTCGACGTTGATCCAGCGCAGCGGACGCTCCGCGGTGCCGGCCTCGATGGTCTCGACCTGTGCGGTCTCGGACTCAGGCGTGATGTCGACGGCGGGGCCGCGCGAGCGCGCCACCCTGCGAAGGCGGGGCTTGGGGAGGCTCGGCATCGGGACTTCGCGGCTCGTCGGTCATCGCAGGTTCCTCGGCGGCCAGTGTACCGGCGGTCAGGCGGCCGCGGAAGATGCGGGCGCGTGCATGCGCTTTCGGTCCGTCGCCGGGCATGCTAGGTTTCACGGCACATAGCTGGACACATCAAGAGGGGTGGAGGGAATGGCCCGACGAAACCCCGGCAACCCTCTCGCGTTCGACGTGAACGTGGGAGTAGGTGCCAATTCCATCAGGCAACCCATTTATGCCTGGGAGATGTGGCTTGGGATTCGCTCTGAGGACCTTCGCCACACACCAGCGGAGGTCTTTCTTCATGACAGCGATCCACCTGAACTGCCGCGAATGCGGCGCTGAGTACCCGCTCGACGCGCGCTACGTCTGCACGAAGTGCTTCGGCCCCGTCGAGGTCGGCTACGACCACGGGGGGCTGGCGGACGACGTGCCCGGCCTGCGGCGCCGTATCCAGGGCGGCCCGCAGAACATCTGGCGCTACGCGGACTTCCTGCCGGTCGAGGGCCAGCCCGGCCCCTCCGGCCGTGCGTCCTCGCGGTTCGGCCTGCCGGCCGGCTGCACCCCGCTGATCCGCGCCGACCGCCTCGCCGAGCGCCTCGGGCTCGGCGAGGTCTGGGTCAAGAACGACGCCGCCAACCCGACGCACTCGTTCAAGGACCGCGTCGTCAACGTGGCCGCCGCCCGTGCCCGCGAGCTGGGCTTCGACGTGCTCGCCTGCGCCTCCACCGGCAATCTCGCGAACTCCGTGGCCGCCCACGGCGCGGCGCTCGGGATGACCACGTACGTCTTCATCCCGTCGGACCTGGAGGAGCAGAAGGTCCTCGCGACGGGCGTGTACGGCACGAACCTCGTGAAGGTCCGCGGGAACTACGACGACGTCAACCGCCTGTGCACCGAGCTCTCCGGCGAGCGCGACTGGGCGTTCGTCAACGTGAACCTGCGCCCGTACTACGCCGAGGGCTCCAAGACGATCGCCTACGAGGTCGCCGAGCAGCTCGGCTGGCAGACGCCGGACCGCATCGTGGCGCCGGTGGCATCCGGGTCGCTGTACACGAAGATCGGCAAGGGCTTCGACGAGTGGCTCGAGCTCGGCCTGATCACCGGTGACCGCCCGGTCATGCACGGCGCCCAGGCCACCGGCTGCTCGCCGGTCGCCACCGCATGGGAGGCAGGCCACGACGTCTGCCGTCCCGTGAAGCCCGACACCATCGCCAAGTCGCTGGCCATCGGCAACCCGGCCGACGGCCCGTACGCGCTCGAGCTCGCGAAGAAGAGCGGCGGCTCGATCGAGTCCGTCAACGACGACGAGATCAGGGCGGGCATCCGCCTGCTCGCCGAGACGACCGGGATCTTCACCGAGACCGCGGGCGGCGTGACGACGGCGACGCTCGCCAAGCTCGCCGAGCGCGGCGAGATCCGCTCGGACGAGAGCGTCGTGCTCGTCATCACCGGCGAGGGCCTGAAGACGCTCGATGCCGTGCGCGACACGTTCGAGACGTTCGAGATCGATGCGTCGTACGACCAGTTCGTCGAAGACGTCGAGCAGCGGGCGGTGGCAGTCTGATGGCCGTCACCGTCAAGCTCCCCACACAGCTCCGCGCCGCGGCCGGCGGCGCCGGGCAGATCCAGTGCGAAGGCGCGACCGTGGGCGCCGTTCTCGAGGCCCTGTTCGCCCAGCACGGCGAGCTGCGCGAGAGCCTCACCGACGAGAGCGGGGGGCTGCGCCGGTTCGTCAACGTGTACGTCGACGGCGAGGACATCCGCTACGGCGACGCGCTCGAGACGGCGGTCGCCGACGGCGGCGAGGTGCAGATCCTCCCGGCTGTCGCAGGCGGCTGAGGTGGCCCCGGCGCCGCTTGTGCGCCGGGATAGGATCACGGCGTGAGCAGCGTATGGGCCGGCGCCAACCCCCTTGACACGGCGCTGGAGCACGTACCTGTGCATCCGACGACGCTCGTGATCTTCGGCTCGTCGGGCGACCTGGCCAATCGCAAGCTGCTCCCGGCGCTCTACAACCTCGCCCACGAGGGCGCGCTGCCGGTGCGCTTCAACATCGTCGGGATCTCGCGCGCGGAGATGACGGACGAGGAGTTCCGCGCCGAGGCGAAGACCGCGATTCACCGGTTCAGCCGGCGCGTCGTCGACGACGCGGTGCTCGAGGCGCTGCTCTCCGGTGCCCGCTACGTCACCGGCATGTTCGACGACCCGGATGCCTATGCGGAGCTGCGCGGCGTCCTGGACGGCTACGACGCCGTGACGCCCGAGCCGCTCAACCGGGTCTTCTACCTGTCCACCGCGCCCGCGTTCTTCCCGGTGATCGTCGGCGCTCTGGGGGAGGCGGGCCTCTCCGGCCACGAGGGGTGCGAGGTGCGCTGCGTGATCGAGAAGCCGTTCGGCACCTCGCTCCAGGAGGCGCTCGACCTGAACGCGCACGTGCTGTCGGTGTTCGAGGAGGATCAGATCTACCGGATCGATCACTACCTCGGGAAGGAGACGGTCCAGAACCTGCTGGCATTTCGCTTCGCGAACGGGATGTTCGAGCCGCTGTGGAACCGCAACTACGTCGACAACGTGCAGATCACCGCCTCCGAGGATCTCGGGATCGGGACGCGTGCCGGCTACTACGACGGCGCCGGCGCGCTGCGCGACCTGGTGCAGAACCACATGCTCCAGCTGCTGTGCCTGCTGTGCATGGAGCCGCCGATCGCCTTCACCGCGGACCATGTGCGCAACGAGAAGGTCAAGGTCCTGCACGCGATACACACCCCGGCGGCCGATGAGATACCGCTGATGGCGGCGCGTGCCCAGTATGCGGGCGGGACGGTCTCCGGCGAGGAGGTTCCGCGGTATCTCGACGAGGCCGACGTTCCCCGGGCTCGACGACGGAGACGTACGCGGCCCTGCGCCTGCAGGTCGCCAACTGGCGCTGGAGCGGCGTCCCGCTCTACCTGCGCACGGGGAAGCGCCTCGCACGCAAGGTCACCGAAATCACGATCACGTTCAAGCAGGCGCCGCACATCGCCTTCGCCCAGGACGACGGGGCACCCGGCGTGCAGCCCAACGTCCTGGTCCTGACACTGCAGCCCAACGAGGGCGTCTCGCTCTCGCTCGGGGCGAAGATCCCGGGCACCCGCATGCGGATCCGCCCCGTGCAGATGGAGTTCCTCTACGGCACCTCGTTCATGTCCCAGTCGCCCGAGGCCTATGAGCGCCTGATCCTCGACGCGATGCGCGGCGAGGCGATGCTGTTCACCCGCAACGACGAGGTCGAGGAGCAGTGGCGCATCTGCGACCCGGTCGTCTCGGCCTGGGAGCAGGCCGTGGGTCCGCTGGCGCAGTACGAGGCGGGCTCACAGGGCCCGGCGGAGGCCGACGCGATCCTGCTCGGCGATCACCGCTGGCGGACGATCTAGTGACCACCGAGAGCGTCTGGGCCGCCGCCGACACGAGCCCCGAGGCGATCGAGAACGCGCTGCGCAGGCTGCTCGTCGAGCGGCACGCATCGAACCCGGAGGCGGCGCCGGCACGGGTCCTGAACATGGTCGTCCTCGTCGATCGCGCGTGGAGCGGCGAGATCGCCAACCGGCTCGCTCGTGTCGGCCAGTACCGGGCCTCGCGCACGATCGTCTGCCAGGTGGACCCGGGCCGCCGATCGCTCGACGCCACGGTCAGCATCGCGAGCGATGATGGCAATGGCCAGCGCCCGCCGCAGGCCGTGGAGCTCGTGGTGCTCGACGTCGGGCCGCGGCACCTCCCGCACCTCGAGACGATCCTCGATCCGCTCGTCGTCACGGACCTTCTCACGGTCGCATGGTCGCCGCACGGTCACGAGGAGGCCTCCGACGCGCTGCTGCGCGTGGCGCAGGTGGTGCTGATCGATTCCGTCGACGAGCCGGTGCCCGCGGAGGGCCTGGCCGCCGCGGCGGAGCTCGCCGACCGCGCGCGCGTGGTCGATCTCGCCTGGCTGCGCTCTGCACCGTGGCGCGAGCGCATCGCCGCGCTCTTCGACCCGCCCGAGGATCTGCGCCGCGAGCTCGAGCACATCAACGCCGTGACCGTCCGCCACGAGCCGGCCTCCGCGGCCGCCGGGCTGCTGTTGCTCGGCTGGCTGTCCGACCGGCTCGGATGGACGCCCGCAGCGCTTCAGGAGTCGCCGGGTGGCGCGCTGTCGTCGCTCGCGCGGGCGCCCGAGCACGATGTGCGGCTCACGCTCGAGGGGTCGACACTCGACGTGCGCGGCCTCGTGGGCCTGACGATCGAGACGACCGGCGGGATCGTGATCGAGCTCGACCGCGGCCCAGGGGGGCTGCACGCCGTGCGCCGCGACCCCGACGGCACCGAGCATCCCTGGACCATCATGGGTGCCTCGCGGGGCGAGGGCGGGATCCTGGGCGAGGGGATCCGGCAGGCGCTGCTGCGCGATCCGCTCTACAGGCCGGCGCTGCTCGTCGCGCAGACCCTCGCCGGCTGAGGCGGGGTTCGGTGCCGGGCCGGCTCGACCGCTACCGCTCCAAACGCGACTTCGGCCGGTCGCCGGAGCCTCGCGGGGAGCCTGGGGATCCGGCCGGCGGGCGCGTGCGCTTCGTCGTGCAGGAGCACGACGCGACGCGCCTGCACTGGGATCTGCGCATTGAGCACGACGGCGTGCTGGCCTCGTGGGCGCTGCCGCGATTCGTCCCGGGCACCGCGGGGGAGAACCTGATCGCGATCCGCACGGAGGATCACCCACTGGACTACCTGACGTTCGAGGGCGAGATCCCTGCCGGCAGCTACGGCGCGGGGACCATGCGCATCTACGACCACGGGACCGCCGACATCCTCGTCTGGGAGCCGCGCAAGGTGGAGGTGGAGCTTCACGGTGAGCACCTGACCGGATGCTGGGCGCTCTTTCCCCTGGCCGCACGAGGCGAGAAGAGCGATGAATGGATGATCCACCGCATGGGCCCGCCGCTGGATCCCGACGCGAAGCCGATGCCCGACCAGATCGCCCCGATGCTCGCGCGGACGGGCACGCTTCCTTCGGGGCGCGGCTGGGCGTTCGAGGTCAAATGGGACGGCGTGCGCGCAATCTGCCGCAGCGAGCCGGGCCGGCTCTCGCTGTCGTCGCGCAACGCGAACGACATCACCGCCGGATATCCGGAGCTCGCGCGGCTGAACCGGGCGCTGCACGAGCACCGCGCGATCCTCGACGGCGAGATCGTCGCGTTCTCCGCCGGACGCCCCAGCTTCCAGGCGCTGCAGCAGCGCATGCACGTTCGCGAGGAGCGGCGTGTGCGACGGCTGGCCCGCGAGCTCCCCGTCACCTACGTCATCTTCGACCTGCTGTGGCTCGACGGCCGTTCGCTGATCGAGCTTCCCTACTCCGAGCGCCGCGCGCGCCTCGCCGAGCTCGAGCTCCACGACCCCCACTGGCAGGTGCCCGAGGGCGTGGAGGGCAGCGGCAGGGAGCTGATGAAGGCCGCCGCGGACCTCGGGCTCGAGGGCGTCGTCGCCAAACGGCTCGACGCGCCCTACCAGCCTGGCCGCCGCAGCCCCGCGTGGGTCAAGGTCAAGCGCCGCCAGAGCGCGGAGTTCCTGATCGTCGGCTGGCTCGCCGGCGAGGGGGCACGCGCAAATCGCATCGGGGCGCTGCTGCTCGGTGAGCCCGACGAGGAGGGGCGCCTGCGCTACGCCGGCCGTGTCGGCTCGGGCCTCGGCGATGCCGCGCTCGAGGATCTCGCATCGCGCCTGAAGGCGGCGGCCGCGACGAGCTCGCCGTTCGCGGACCCCGAGGGCGCCGCCGCCGCGCCGCCGGGCGCCCACTGGGTGGCTCCGGAGCTGCTCGCCGAGGTCGCGTTCACGGAGCGCTCTCGTGACGGCCTGCTGCGCCACCCGGTCTGGCTCGGGCTGCGCGACGACGTCGCCGGGCCGCTGGTGTTCGCCGACGAGCGGCGCGCACGCGGGGGAGGGGTCGCCGCCCTCGCGCGGGTCGACGGACGCGAGATCCCCGTCACGAACCTCGACAAGGTCCTCTATCCGCAGACGGGATTCACCAAGCGCGAGGTGATCGAGTACTACGCGGCGATCGCGCCGGTGATGCTCAGGCACCTGGCCGGCCGGGGCCTGACCCTGAAGCGCTACCCGGACGGGGTCGACGGCGAGGCGTTCTTCGAGAAGCGGGCCCCAACGCACGCGCCCTCCTGGGCGCGGACGGCCCGGATCGAGGTCGGAAGCCAGACCATCGAGGCCGTCAGCGCGGACGGCGCGGCCACGCTCGCCTGGCTCGCACAGCTCGCCTCGCTCGAACTGCACGTCCCGCTCGCGCGTGCGGAGCATCCGGGCGTGCCGACCGCCGTCGTGTTCGACCTTGATCCGGGGGCTCCGGCCGGGATCGTCGAATGCTGCCGCGTGGCGCTGCTGCTGCGCGCGACGCTCGCCGGCGTCGGCCTGCAGTGCTTCGCGAAGACGTCGGGCTCGAAGGGGCTTCAGCTCTATCTGCCCCTGAACCGGCCCGACGCGTCGTTCGAGCAGTCGCGCGCGTTCGCGCGCGCGCTCGCCGAGCTGCTGGCGCGTGAGGAGCCCGCGCTCGTGGTCGCCACGCAGGCCAAGGCCCGCCGCGAGGGGCGGGTCCTGATCGACTGGTACCAGAACGAGCCCTCGAAGACGACGATCGGCGTCTATTCGCTGCGCGCCCGCCCCCAGCCGACCGTCTCGACCCCTGTCGACTGGGACGAGGTCGAGGAGTGTG
Organism: uncultured Solirubrobacteraceae bacterium; assembly: GCA_963817295.1. GTDB lineage: Bacteria > Actinomycetota > Thermoleophilia > Solirubrobacterales > Solirubrobacteraceae > F1-60-MAGs163. The sequence continues at coordinate 10,352 of CAWFOF010000014.1, forward strand.
CGGCGTCCGCGAACCCGCAGGCGCTCGTGTTCACCGCCCCTCAGGTGCTCGAGCGGGTCACCTCGGACGGGGACCTGTTCGCGCCGGTCGACACGCTCGTGCAGCAGCTTCCGGCCGTCTGATCACCGAATCGCCGGACGGATGTACGACGCGCCCATCGCCGGGCGGCGGACTGTTGTCGTACAGCGGCGGGCAGCGGTCAAGCCGCGCGCCAGGACACCGATAGCGCGAGCGTGCGAACTTCTCGCAGTCGCCGCGACACCCTGCCTCGTCCGGGGGTGGGCACGCGCCTCCTTCGTGAGGAGCGTGGATCGTTCCTGATGGAGGCGCTGGTCGCCGCCGTCCTTCTCGTCGTGCTCTCACTCGGCTTCCTCGCCGCGCTCGACGCGACCGCCCAGGAGAGCGCCGACCAGAAGTTCCGCAGCGTCGCCGCCTCGCTGGCCCAGCAGGACATGGAGCGCATGCGCGCGCTCAACGTCCAGGAGGTCACCGGGCTGAGCCAGACCCGCACGCAGGTGTCCGGGACACCGCCGATCACCTACACGATCACCTCCAAGGCGGTCTGGGTCGACGACTCGACCGGCAACGCGACCTGCTCGGGCGGCGCCACCAAGGCCGACTACCTGAAGGTCACCTCGACGGTCACATGGCCCACGATGGGAGCCACGAAGCCGATCAAGTCCGAGAGCATCGTCGCCGTCCCCAACGGGTCGTTCGGGCCCGGCCAGGGAAGCATCCAGGCGAAGATCCAGGACCGCAACGCCGCCGGCATCCCCGGCATCTACGCCGACCTCACCGGCCCGACCGCGAGCAACGCGACGAGCGACGCGGACGGGTGCGTCTTCTGGGGCTACCTGCCGACCGGGAACTACGCGGTCGCGCTGAACACGCCCGGGTACGTCAACCCGGCCGGCCAGCAGGCCGTCAGCCAGTCGACGAGCGTCACGGGCGGCAACACCTCGAGCCTGATCTTCGACTACGACCGCGCGGCCGATCTCGACGTGAACTTCGACACGTCGGTCAGCGGGACCACGTTCGTCGCCAAGGCGACCGACGTCACGGTCGCCAACACCGCGCTCCCGCTCCCGAACTACCGCGTCTTCAACAGCGCGACGCCCGCCACGATGATCTCCTCGAACTACACGCTGTTCCCGTTCACCAACGGGTACGTCGTGTGGGGCGGGGCATGCGCCGGCGCCGATCCGCGGACCTTCTCGCAGTCCGCGCCGACGGCGACGATCGCCCCGGGCGGCACCCAGGCGATCACCGTCCGCCTGCCCGCACTGAACGTCAAGGTCCAGGGCGGCAACCCGCCGTCGGCCGGCAACTACAACGTGCGGATCACGCCGAAGACCGCCGGCTGCGGGAGCACGTTCACGGCTCCCGTGAACACCGCGACCGGTCAGCTGCAGAACCCCGGCATGCCCTACGGCGACTACCAGGTCTGCGCCGACGACAAGCAGGGCGCGAGCAGCCGCCGCGTCACGAGCGCCGTGATCCAGGATCGCGCGCCGGCCGGGACGTCGCTGCTGACGATCACGCTGCCGACCACCGGCGTCACGACCGGAGCATGCCCATGAGCGCGCCTGCGCGGACGATCGCCGCCGAGGACGGGTTCACCCTTCCCGAGCTGCTGATGGGCATGATCGTCGGCCTGATCGTGCTGTTCGCGGCGATCCAGCTCCTCGACCGCTCGACGATCCTCGCCGGGACGACGCGCCAGCGCGTCGACGCGTCGCAGCGCGGGCGCTCGGCGATGGACTTCATCACGCGCGACCTTCGCTCCCAAGTCTGCCTGAGCGCGATCGACCCGCCGATCCTCGCGGCCGGCGACACCTCGCTGACGTACTACGCGAACACCGGCGATGCGAACGCGATCGCCGAGAAGCACGTCCTCTCGCTGACCGGTGGGGACCTCGTCCTGCAGCGGTACGTGGGCACGGGCACGCCGCCGGCGCTGACGTGGCCCGGCACCCCGACGAGCACCCGCACGCTGCTGGAGAACGTGGTGCAGACCGGCGGCACGCCGATCTTCCGCTACTACGCCTGGGGCACCGGCACGCCGACGCTGCCCGACGCGCAGCTGGTGACGCCGCTGGCCGCGACCGACCTGAACAGGCCGGTCCGCATCGCGATCTCCTTCACCGCGCTTCCCGCCCGTGACTTCCGCACCACCGCCAAGGGCTCGGTGGCCCTCGACGACGCCATCTACGTGCGTTCGGCGGATCCGACCGAGCCGACCCGAGGTCCCCGATGCAACTGATCCACCGCCTCTCGCTTCGTCGTCTTCTCGCCGGGGAGTCCGGGATCGCCCTTCCGGCGGTGCTCGGCATCATGCTGCTGCTGACCGGCCTGACCGCCGGGATCATCGCGACCGTCCAGGCCGACACGCCGCTCGCACGCGAGGGGCAGGACCGCAAGGCGGCGTACGCCGCCGCGGAGGCCGGCATCAACGCCTACCTGTTCCGCCTCGCCAAGGACCCCGACGTGTGGGCGAACTGCACGGCGATCGGCGGCCCCGCGTTCGTCAACCAGCAGTGGAACGGGACCGGTGTCGACCCCCGCGCCTGGCGCAACCTCCCCGGTGGATCGCAGGCGCGCTACACGGTCGAGCTGATCCCGAACAGCGCCAGCACCGCCTGCAGCACGAGCGACGCCACCGGCACGATGCTCGAGCAGGGCGTCCTGCGCATTCGCGCGACCGGGCAGATGCGCGGTGTGAAGCGCAGCATCATCGCGAAGTTCCGCAGGCGCACCTTCCTGGACTTCCTCTACTTCACGGACTACGAGACGCTCGATCCCGCCTGGTACTCGCGGATCGTCAGCGGCGCCCCGACGGTCGCCGACGTGACCGCCTGGGCACAGAACAAGTGCGGATACTGGCGCGCGCCGGACAACCGCGGGAACCAGACCTACAACGGCAACTGGTACGACACCTCCAACAACCCGCACGCCTTCAGCACGGACTGCACGGAGATCAACTTCGCGCCGGGCGACCGCATCCGCGGACCGTTCCACACGAACGACGAGATCCTCGTCTGCGGCCACCCGCAGTTCGGCCGCACGGCCAACGACTCCGTCGAGGTCACGGCGCCCTCGCCGGGCTGGCGCACGAGCTGCAGCGGCGCGAGCCCGACGTTCACCGGCACGTACACGACGAACAGCCCGAAGCTGACGATGCCGCCGACGAACAACGCGCTGCTCGCCGACACGCTGCCCGCCTACATCTTCACGGGCGCCCACAACATCGTGCTGGGCACGTCGACGCTGACCGTCGACGGCACCACGATGGCCTACCCCTCGAACGGCCTGATCTACGTCCAGAACGGCACCTGCGGGCAGGGGTACAAGTCCTACGACCCGTACAACCAGCCGTCCGGCTGCGCGAACGTCCGCGTCCACGGGACGTACGGCACGTCGCTGACGATCGCCAGCGCCAAGGACATCATCATCGACGATGACCTGACGCGCACGAACGACGCGGTCCTCGGCCTGATCGCCAATGACTTCGTCCGCGTCTACCACCCCGTCACCTACACGAGCTCGAGCTCGTGCACGAACAACACGGGCACGCAGTTCAACGTCAACATCGAGGCGGCGATCCTGACGCTCGCCCACTCGTTCACCGTCGACAACTACTTCTGCGGCGGCGCGCTCGGCACCCTGACCGTCGCCGGCGTCATCGCGCAGAAGTACCGCGGTCCGGTCGGCCAGGGCGGCACGACGATCACCAACGGCTACATCAAGGACTACAACTACGACGACCGGCTCGCCTACCGCTCGCCGCCGCACTTCCTGGACCCGGTGTCCTCGTCGTGGCGGCTGCTCAGCGAGAACGAGCAGGTTCCAGCGCGCTGATCAGGCGCCCGCGAGCCAGCGGCGCGGGACGACGTCGAGCATCGTGTCGATGTCGGCGTCGCTGACCCCCAGCGTGCGCAGCTGCGGCAGGATCTCCTCGAAGATCAGGGTGAACGTCCACGTCGGCGCGAGCTGCTCGCGCAGCTCCTCGGGGAACCAGTCGATGGTCGCGCAGCAGTCCTGCGAGAGCACCATCCGGCCCGCGTGCCCGCGTGCGCAGAGCTCGGCCACGACGGTGTTGCGGACCTCGTCGGGCAGGAAGATCGCCGTGCCGTAGCGGTCCATCCCGATGTACACGCCGAGCGCGAGCAGCTCCTCGATGTGGTCGAGGTCGTCCGTGTCTCCCGTGTGGGCGATCATGATCCGATCGGGCGCGACGCCCTCCTCGAGGAGGATCCGGATCTGCTCGAGGCCCGTGCGGCTCGCCGGCCGCGAGTGGGCCATGATCGGGACGCCGGTGCGCAACGCCGCGCGCGCCGCGGCGCGGTGGACCTTCTCGATGTCCGGCGTGATGCCCGGCTCGTCGGCGGCGGTCTTCACGAACGCCGCCTTCACGGAGGTGCCCTGGATGCCGACCTCGATGTCATGGACGAAGGCGTCGGCGAGGTAGTCCTCGTCGCGTGTCTGGAAGTGCTGGGGGAGGAACGTGTAGTGCTGGCCGTAGACGCCGGTGCACATGACGAGCTGGATCCCGGTCGCCTGCTCGACGCGCACCGCGAAGGCGGCGTCGCGGGCGAGGTCCATGCAGGCCGGATCGACGATCGTCCTCACGCCGTGCCCCATCGCTGCCGTCACCTCGGCCACCGCGCGGTCGAACTCGCGCTCGCGGTCGTAGAGGTGCGGGTACTGGAAGCGGATCGACTCCGACGCCGAGAGCAGGTGCTCGTGGCAGAGGGTGCGGCCCATCGACTGCGCGTCGATCGGCCCCGCGGTGGTCTCGACCTGCGTCATGATTGCGGGGCTCCTTCGCGTCCCTTGAGGATGTCCCGGATCTCCCCGAGCAGCACGACCTCGTCCGAGGGGGCGGCCTCGGGCCGCGCGATGCCGCGGGCGCGCTCGAAGGCGTCGATCGGCTTGACGACGAAGAAGAAGACGGCGGCCGCGATCGAGATGAACGAGATCAGGGCGTTGAGGAACGACCCGTAGGCGAAGCGCGACCCGTTGATCGTGAACGCGAGGTTCGAGAAGTCCGGCTTTCCGATGACGGCGGCGATGATCGGGGTGATCAGGTTCGCGACGAACGAGGTGACGAGCGCGCCGAATGCCGCGCCGATCACGACGGCGACCGCCAGCTCGACGATGTTGCCGCGCATGAGGAACTGCCGGAACTCCTTCAGCATCGTGCTCTCCGGGACTCGTGGGGCGGACCGAAGCGCAACGCTACCGGGCACGGGGGCGGCGGGCGGCTCAGAGGTCGTACGGAAACGGCGTCAGCGTTTCGGAGCCCTCGTCGGTGATCAGCAGCAGGTCCTCGAATCGCACACCGCCGATGCCTTCGAGGTCCTCGATCCCAGGCTCGATCGCGATGACGTCCCCCGCCACGAGCGTCTCGGCGCCCGCGAGACCGAGGATCGGCGGCTCGTGCACCTCGAGGCCGACGCCGTGCCCGAGCGAGAAGGAGAAGCCGTGCGTGAGCACCTCCCCGGGGCGGCGCGTGCGCTGCGTCGGGTAGCCGGCGCGCTCGGCGATCTCGGCGGCGATGTCAAACAGCGCTCGGGCGCTGATGCCCGGGCGCGCCGCCGCGCGCGCGGACTCGAGCATCTCCCTGACGAGCTCGCCGAGGCCGGCGACCTGCGCGGTGACCTCGCCGGCGACGAAGGTTCGCGTCATGTCCGCCCAGCAGCCGCTGCGCTCGTCGCGCGGCCACAGGTCGACGGTGATCGGCAGGTCGGCCGGCAGCGGCCCGTGGCCGGGGTCGTGCCCCCCGCCGGAGAGCGCCGAAACGACCATGATGTCCGCAGGCGCGGGCGCGCCCGCGGTGGCGCATCGGGCCCGGATCGCGTCGCGGACCGTCTCGGCGGTCAGCTCCCGGCCGTCATGGTGCAGCCGCCCGCCGCGCGGCTCGGCGCCACGGATGAGCTGCTCCGCCTCGGCCATGCCCAGCTGCGCCGCGCGTGAGGCGCGCCGGATCCCGTCGAGCTCCGCCGGACTCTTGACGCGCCGGCGTGCGTCGATCGCAGGCGCGTCGACCTCGAGCGCCACGCCATCGCCGCGCAGCCGATCGGCGAGCGCCACCGGGAAGTCAGGAGGGACGAGCGCGTCCCGGACTTCCCAGAGCCGGAGCGCGCGCGTGACCACCTCCAGGTCCGCGTCGTCGATCGACATGCCCTCCTCGAGCAGCTCGAAGAAGCCGAGCTCCTCGGCGACGAGCACCTGGGCGCCGGGCAGCGCCTCGAGGATCCGTGCCCGCTCCAGTGTGCTCGTCAGCACCAGCGCGCACCCGTCGCGCTCGGCGAGCAGCAGCGGATCCACGATCTCCAGCGGGACCTCGTGGCGCAGCGCGGGATAGCGCGTCGTCGCGCCGTACATCAGGATCGTCGGCACAGGCGGAGCCTAGGGCAGTTCTACGCGCGGAACGGGCCGGGGCAGGCATCGATCCTGGGGATCGCGAAGCGCGCGATCGTCCCGAAGCCCTCCGCGGGTTGATCGACCGTGCGACGCCGGCGTCGCACGGTCGATCGCGCGCATGCCCTGGTCGACGGTCTGCCCGATCACGCGCCGCGGTCGCAGAAGATCGAGCAGGCGGCTGACGAGCAGGAAGAACACCAGGACCGCCCCGATCAGCGGCGCCATCGTCGCCGTCACCCTGACGCTCGGGACGACCGTGGAGCCGTTCTGGGCGATCAGCCGCAGCGACACGAGCGCGTAGATCGCGGGGGCGTTGAAGTGCCCAGCGAGTGCTTGACCACCGGGTCTCTGCGGAAGCGCGAGCGAGTCGCGGCGTGTACTGGCTCGCCCCGAACTGGACCACGACGACTGCGCACGAGCTCCGCGAGCGCCAGCGCGAAGACGACGCAGAGGCTCGGGACGACGACGAGACTGCGCGAGAGCCACTCGGCGAGACGGGACCGGACGCGCCAGAGGCGGGACCGCTCGCGGGCCGACATCCGTCGTGGGCATCGGCGCAGCCTAGCTGTAAGTCCTGAGGAGGTTGTTCCGCTGGTTGAGGCGGGCGAGTGGCGGTTGGCGGCCGATGGCCGAGTGTCGTCGGTGATGGTTGTAGTAGTCGAGCCAGCCGTCAAGGGCTGCGGTGCGTTCGGTGCTGTTGCGGTAGATCGCTCCGTAGGCCCAGCCGCCGAGCATCGTGCGGATGAAGCGTTCGGCTTTGCCGTTGGTCTGGGGCCGGTAGGGCCGGGTGCGCAGGTGGCGGATCCCGAGGGCACGGCAGGCGATCGCGTGGACGGTCGAGCGGTAGGCGCTGCCGTTATCGGTCATGAGTTGCTGCACGGTGACGCCGTAGGCGTTGTAGTGCGCGATCGCGCGGCGTAGGAATCCGATCGCGGTTGTGGCCTTCTCGTCGTCCAAGACTTCGACGTAGGCAAGGCGGGTGCAGTCGTCGATGGCGACGTGCACGAACTCCCAGCCTTGGCTGTCGGCCTTGCGGTGGTAGCCCGTTTTCGCGCGTGCCTGCTGGCCCAGGACGCGATGCCCCGGCCTGGCGATCCGTCCGAGCTTCTTGACGTCGATGTGGATCAGCTCGCCGGGACGCTCACGCTCGTAACGGCAGGCGGGTTCCAGACCCAGGCGACCCAACCGGCCCATCCCGATCCGCGTCAGGATCCCCGAGATCGTCGACAACGGCCGGCTCAGCACCTCAGCGATCTCCGGACCGGTCAATCGCAACCTGCGCAGCGCGGCGATCACCGCGACGGTGTGCTCGTCGGTGCGGTTCGCCACGACGCTCGGCGCTGAGGAGCGATCCACCAGGCCGGCCGCGCCCTCGGCTCGGTAGCGGGCAAGCCACTTGCGTGCGGTGCGCTCGCTGATTCCGGCCGCCTCGGCGGCCTCCATCAGCGACCACCCCGCACCCTCAACCCTGTCGACCAGCAGCTCGCGGCCCTTCAGACTGAGCCTGGCGTTAGCGTGCAACTTCATCCGGATCTCCTTGGGACTGAGTGCCTTCGACAGCCTCAGCCTCCAAGGAGGCCCGGATGAACAACGTGCTCAGGAACTACACCTAGCCCGCGACGCCTGGTGATCCGCCGCGGGGTCAATTCCGTACTTCTCCCGCATGCCCGCCACATAGGACTAGTCCAAGCTCCAGGAGGTGCCGTGAACCACCCCATCGAATTCGAGGGACTCGTCAAGAAGTACGGCGAGCGGACCGTCATCAACGAGCTGTCGTTCACCGTCCCCGAGGGGTCGGTCGTCGGCCTGCTCGGCCCGAACGGCGCCGGCAAGTCGACGGCGATGCGCGTCCTGCTCGGCCTGCAGAAGCCGACGCGCCGGTCACGCCCGGATCCTCGGGCAGCGAGGCCGGCAGGTCCGGCTTCCGGGACGCGGTTCGCAAGGTCGGCTCGATCATCGAGTCGCCGCCGCTCTACAAGGGCGCGACGGCGCTGCAGAACCTCGAGATCCGCGTCGGTGCCTACGGCATGTCCACGCCGCGACGCCGACGTTCGCGGGATCCTCAACCAGGTCGGCCTGGCCGAGCGCGTCGACGACAAGGTCGGCAACTTCTCGCTCGGGATGCGTCAGCGCATGGGCATCGCACTCGCGCTCGTCGGCGATCCGAGCATCGTCGTCCTCGACGAGCCGACCAACGGCCTGGACCCGCAGGGCACCGTCGAGATCCGCGACCTCGTGCGCTCGCTGCCCGCAGCGCGGCGCCACGACGCTGCTGTGCACGCACCGGCTCGCCGAGGTCGAGGCCACGTGCGACTACGTGGTCGTCCTGCGACTCGGAGAGCTGCTCGCGCAGGGGCCGATCGACGAGGTGATCGCCAGTGCGACGTCGTCCGGGCTACCGCATCGAGGTCGAGCCCGTCGGAGGTCTCGAACGCGCTGCGCATCCTGGGCGCGATGGGGCTCGGCGAGCTTGCGGTGGAGGGCGGCGTCGTGACGACGACCGAGCACATCGAGAATCCCGCGGAGATCTCGCGCGCGCTCGCGGCCGAGAGCATCTTCGTCCGGGAACTGCACACCGAGCGGGCGACGCTCGAGCAGGCGTTTCTCAAGATCGTGGAGGAGGCCGGGGAGGCGTATGAGCGGCGAGATCGCAAAGCTCAGGTACCTGGCGCTTCCGCGCTGGACCGCCGGCAGCGTGTTCGCGATCTCGCTGATCGTCGGGGCCGCGCTGCTCGTCTTCCCGCCGAGCAAGGTCGAGAAGTACGCCGCGATCCCCGCGTTCGCGCTGGGGACGGCGTTCGGCATCGCCGCGATCGTCTTCGCCGTCTGGTCGGCGTCCGTCGAGTTCAGCTCCGGGACGCTCCAGCGGACGCTGACGGCCGAGCCGATCCGCAGCCGGGTCCTGGGCTCGAAGCTGATCTGCGTTCTCGTCGGCACCGCGATCGTCGGTCTCGGCCGCAGCCGCGGCGAGCGCCGGCCTGAGTGAGATCGCAGCCTCCAATGCCGGGCTCAGCCTCGACAACGGCGACCTCGCCAAGCAGGTGTTCAGCCAGGTGCCGAGCGGGCTCGCCTATCGCCGGCGTCGGGTTCGGGTTCGGGCTGCTCACGCGCTCGATGGGCGGCGGGATCACGCTCGCGCTTGCGCTCGCCTTCATCGCGGACGGCATCATCGGCTTCATCCCCGGGTTCGAGAACATCGGCTTCGGCCGGCTGACCCACGACCTGACGAGCGGTCTGTCCGGCCAGGGCGACACGGCGAACGGCCTGGGCGCGGCGCTCCTCGGGACCGTCGTCTGGGTCGCGATCGTCATGGTCCCGGGCTGGCTGCGGTTCACCCGCGGCGACCTCAAGTAGGCCTCAGAGACGACCACCAAACCGGAGCCCACTTTGAAGGACGTCGAACACCGCGCCGACCTACGTCGCGCTGGAGCCACCGACCCTGACCGCCCCTGCTGGCGCGTGGGCGGGGACCGGGGCGAGCACCGCCCTGACGAGTGGGCAGGCCTGCCCATCGTCTACGTCCCCGAGCGCGACATCCCTCGCCGCGACACCCGCGGCTGGGTCCGGCGCACCAACCCCCTGACCCACGCCCCCGAGCACGACTGATCGGGACATGGAACGCACGGCATTCGAGAAGGAGCTCAAGCGGCTGCAGACGGAACTGGCGATCCAGCAGCGCTACCGCCGGGAACACGGCCTGCGCGTCGTCGTCCTGTTCGAGGGCCGCGACGCCGCGGGCAAGGGCGGGACGATCAAGCGCATCACCGAGCGCCCTGAACCCGCGTTTCTGCCGTGTCGTCGCTCTCGGAACGCCGACCGAGCGCGAGAAGACGCAGTGGTACTTCCAACGCTACGTCCCCCACCTCCCCGCCGCCGGAGAGATGGTGCTGTTCGACCGCAGCTGGTACAACCGCGCCGGTGTCGAGCGGGTCATGGGCTTCTGCACCGACGAGGACCACGAGGAGTTCATGCGGTCGTGCCCCGAGTTCGAGCGGATGCTCGTGCGCTCCGGGATCACGCTCATCAAGTACTGGTTCTCGGTCAGCGACGAGGAGCAGGAGCGCCGCTTCCGGACGCGTGCCGGCGATCCGCTACGGCGGTGGAAGCTCAGCGACATGGACCTCGAGGCGCGCACGAAGTGGGTGGACTACTCACGGGCGAAGGACGAGATGTTCCGTCACACCGACATCAAGCAGGCCCCGTGGTACGTCGTCCCGTCAGACGACAAGCGCAGCGCCCGCCTGAACTGCATGGCGCATCTGCTCTCGCTGATGCCCTACGAGGATCTGACGCCCCCGGCGGTCGATCTCCCTCCGCGCCAGTCCGACCAGGGCTATGTGCGTCCGCCGGTGGCGGACCAGACGTTCGTCCCCCAGATCTACTGACGACCCCGACTCCTGGCCGACATCGTGCTGCTCGCCATCGTCATCACCCGGCGAACGAGCATCGAGCCACAGCCCGCGCGGGCCTGAACCCGCGCCATGATCTCCGAGCCCGCACCGACATCCGCTGGGATTGAAGGGCAACGGGCCACCGCAGCCAGTTCCTCAAGGCGTCACTCGGAACCCTCACGCGCCCGGCAGGATTTGAACCTGCGACCTCTCGCTCCGGAGGCGAGCGCTCTATCCACTGAGCTACGGGCGCGTGCGCGGACGGCAGCGGAGCCACGCCCGGCCGCATGAGGGTACCGCGTGGCGGGCGCCGGTACGCTCGCCCGTGATGGATCTCGACGTCTTCTTCGCGGGCACCGGTGGCTCGGTCCCCTCGGCCCGCCGCGGCCTGCCCGCGGTGCTCGTGCGCCGCGGTTCGGACCGCCTGCTGATCGACTGCGGGGAGGGCACGCAGCGCCAGCTGATCCGCAGCGCGGGCCTGCCCGACATCGACGCCGTCTTCCTGACGCACCTGCACGCCGACCACTGGCTCGGCCTGCCCGGGATGCTCAAGAGCTTCGATCTGCGTGACCGCGAGACGCCGCTGGACGTCTTCGGGCCGCCGGGGACCGAACGCCTGCTGGAGACCCTGCGCGGTGCGGTGTACGGGCGGTTGCGCTACCCGCTGGGGATCGGCGAGCTGGAGGCCGGCGATGCGATCGAGTTCGACGGGTACGAGATCCAGGCGTTCAACGTGCGCCACCGCGGCACGGCGCTGGGTTACGCCGTGGTCGAGTCGGAGCGCCCGGGAAAGCTCGACGCGGAGCTCGCCAAGCGGCTCGGCGTGCAGTTCGGCCCGGATTTCGGGCGCCTGCAGGCCGGCGAGACGGTCGGGGACGTCGCACCGGAGCAGGTGGTCGGCCCCGCCCGTCCCGGCCGCCGGATCGTCTTCTCAGGAGACACGGCGCCCTGCGACATGGTGCGCGCGGCGGCCGATGGCGCCGACGTGCTCGTGCACGAGGCGACGTTCACCCAGGAGGAGGCGGCGCGCGCGGCACAGACCGGCCACAGCACCGCCGAGCAGGCCGCCGAGATCGCGGCCGACGCCGGGGTGAAGCTGCTGGCGCTGACGCACGTCTCGGCGCGCCACCATGCGCGCGAGATCCGCGAGGAGGCGCAGCGCGTCTTCGAGCACGCGATCGTCCCGCGCGACTTCGATGCGATCGAGGTCCCGCTCCCCGAGAAGGGCGGGCCCGTCCACGTGCCGTGGGATCGCCGTGCTAACGTCGACCCGACACAGAGCGCCAGCGCTCAATCACCCCTTTAACCCGGTCCCGAGAGGCCAGGAAGGGCAGATGCCAGACACCAAGGTCGTCCTCGACGGCGACGACATGCGACGGACGCTCGTGCGGATTGCGCACGAGATCGTCGAGCGCCAGGACGGGCTCGAGGCGCTTGTCGTCATCGGCATCCACCGTCGCGGCGCCGTGCTCGCCGCGCGGCTGCGCGCCCTGCTCGCCGACCTGCTCGACGCGGACGTGCCGCTCGGCCTGGTCGACATCAGCTTCTACCGCGACGACCTCGGGCAGCGCTCGGACGCCCCGCAGGTCCATGCGACGACGATCGACTTCCCGATCGACGGTGCGACCGTGGTGATCGTCGACGACGTCCTCTACACCGGCCGCACCGTCCGGGCGGCGATCGAGGTCCTCTTCGCCTACGGGCGGCCCGGGAAGGTGCAGCTCGCCGTGCTCGCCGACCGCGGCCATCGTGAGCTGCCGATCCGCCCCGACTACGTCGGCAAGAACCTCCCGACGGCCAAGAGCGAGCGCGTCAACGTGCGCGTGAGCGACATCGACGGGATCGACGAGGTCAGCATCTCCAGCCGCGCGGTGGCGACGCTCATGAACCACCTGCTCTCCATCGCCGACATCGACCGCGCGACGATCGAGCGGATCTGCGACCGCGCCGCGTCGTTCTCCGACGCGCAGGAGCGCGACATCAAGAAGGTGCCCGCGCTGCGCGGCCGCACGGTCCTGAACCTCTTCTACGAGGCCAGCACGCGCACGCGCAGCTCGTTCGAGCTGGCCGCCAAGCGCCTCAGCGCCGACGTCGTCAACTTCGTCGCCTCGGGCTCGTCGGTCGAGAAGGGCGAGTCGCTGAAGGACACCGTCCTGACGCTCAGCGCCCACCGGCCCGACGCGATCGTGATCCGCTGCCCCTGGGCGGGCGGCGCCGCGCTGCTCCCGGGCTGGACGGACGCGGCGATCGTCAACGCCGGCGACGGCAAGCACGAGCACCCGACGCAGGCGCTGCTCGACGTCTACACGCTGCGGCGCCGGCTCGGCTCGCTGGACGGCGCGAACATCTGGATCGTCGGCGACGTCCTGCACTCGCGCGTCGCGCGCTCGAACATCCTCGCGTTCACGAAGATGGGCGCGAAGGTGACGCTCGCCGGGCCCGCCGACGCTGATGCCGCGCGACGTCGAGGCGCTCGGCGTCGAGGTCCGCACGACGCTCGACGACGCGCGCGAGGCCGACGTGCTCTACGCGCTGCGCATGCAGCACGAGCGGATGACCGACGCGCTACGTCCCGACGCTGCGCGAATACGCCTCCGTCTACCAGATCGACGGGCGCCGGCTCGGCCCGCGCCAGCTGCTGATGCATCCCGGCCCGGTCAACCGCGGCGTCGAGCTGAGCGGGGACGTCGTCGACTCGCCGCAGTCGCTGATCCTCGAGCAGGTCGCCGCCGGCGTCGTCGTCCGGATGGCCGTCCTCTACGAGGTGCTCGCCTCAGCGCGCGTCGGCGAGCCCGCGACCGAGCCGCAGCCCGCGTGAGCTCGCCGGGAGTCGACCCGCTGGTCCGGATGCCGCTCGCTGCCGCCGACCTGCTGATCCGCGAGGCGCGCGTGCTCGATCCGCGCGCCGGCCACGACGCGGTCCACGACGTGCTCGTGCGCGACGGCGAGATCGCCGAGCTCGCCGCGCCGGGGGCGATCTCGCCGCCCGGCGGGCACCGAGATCGTCGAGGCGCAGGGCCGCCACCTGTTCCCGGCGTTCGTCGACCCGCACGTGCACCTGCGCACGCCCGGGCAGGAGCACAAGGAGGACCTCGAGACCGGGACGCGCGCCGCCGCCGCCGGCGGGTTCTGCATGGTCGTCGCGATGCCCAACACCGATCCGGTGGTCGACTCGGCGTCGGTGCTGCGCTCGCTGCGCGACGCCGCCGCCCGCGACGCCCGCGTGCCGGTCGGCTTCATGCCCACGATCACCGAAGGGCATGGCGGGCAAGGAGCTGACCGAGATGGCCGAGCTGCGCGCCGTCGGCGCGCTCGGCTTCACCGACGACGGGCGCCCCGTCGTCAGCGCCGCGATGCTGCGCCGTGCGCTGCAGTACCAGCGGCTGTGCGGCGGCGTCCTCGCGCTGCACGAGGAGGATCCGGCGCTGTCCGCGGACGGCGCGATGCACGAGGGTCGCGTCAGCGCGCTGCTCGGCGTCGCCGGGCATCCCCAGCATCAGCGAGTCGACGATGGTCGCCCGCGACGCCGAGATCGCCGGGTACGAGGACGGGCGCGTCCACATGCAGCACCTCAGCTGCATCGCATCGGTCGAGGCCGTCGCCGCCGCGAAGTCGCACGGCTGGAAGGTGACCGCGGAGGCCAGCCCGCACCACCTCTGCCTGACCGAGGAGGCGGTGCCGCACGCTCGACACGCGCATGAAGATGAACCCGCCGCTGCGCACCGAGGCCGACCGCCAGGCGCTGATCGAGGGGCTGCGCTCCGGGGTCATCGACTGCGTCGCGACCGATCACGCGCCGCACGCGCGGGACGAGAAGGAGGTGCCCTTCGAGCAGGCCCCGATGGGCACGACCGGCCTGGAGACCTCGTTCGCGGCGCTGTACACGGAGCTCGTGCTCCCCGGCGTCCTGAGCCTCGAGACGCTCGTGGAGCGGATGACCGCGGGTGCTGCGCTGCTGGACCTGCCGACGCCTCGGATCCTCGCGGGCGAGCGCGGCGAACCTCTGCCTCGTCGACCTCGACGCCGACGTGGCTGGTCGGCGAGGACGGCTACGAGAGCCGCTCGGAGAACTGCAGCTTCGCCGGTCGCACGCTGCGCGGGCGCGTGCTGCTGACGATCGCGGCCGGGGCTGTCGCCTACCGCGAGCGCGGCTTCGCCGTCAGCGCGGCGCCCGAGCCGGGGGAGGCCGTCCGGTGAGCACCGGGAACGCTGCAGCGCGAGCGCACCACCCTGGTCGTGATCGACGTCCAGGAGGCGTTCCGCAAGGCCGTCGGCGACTTCGACGAGGTGGCCCGCAAGAGCGCGATCCTGATCCAGGGGGCGCGCGCGCTGGGCATTCCCGTCGTCGTCACCGAGCAGTACCCGCGCGGCCTCGGCGACACGGTGCCCGAGGTCCTGGAGCACCTCGATGGCGTCGAGCGCCTTCCCAAGAGCGACTTCTCGGCCGCACGGGCGGATGGCTTCGACCTGAACGGCCGCGGCCAGGCGCTCGTCTGCGGGATCGAGGCGCACGTCTGCGTCAGCCAGACCGTGCTGGATCTCCTGGGGAGCGGCGTCGACGTCCACGTGGCGACCGACGCCGTCGCCTCGCGGACCCCGGAGAACCGCGCGACCGGCCTGCACCGCATGGAGGCGGCGGGCGCGACGCTCTCCAGCGTCGAGATGGCCCTGTTCGAGCTCGTCGGCACGGCGGGCACACCGGAGTTCAAGACCGTTCAAGGACTGGTGAAGTGACCGCTCGACCTGGATACCTGCTGCTCGAGGATGGAGTGCGATTCGACGGCGACCTGTGCGGCGCCGAGAGCGATGCCACCGGCGAGGTCGTCTTCACGACGGGCATGAGCGGCTACCAGGAGTCGGTCACCGACCCGTCGTTCGCCGGTCAGATCATCACCTTCACCTACCCGCACATCGGGAACTACGGCGTCAGCACCGCGGCGATGGAGAGCGACCGCGTCCATGCGCGCGCCGTCGTGATGCGCGAGGCCGTCAACCGCGAGGACGCGCCGACGGCCGAGCGCGCGTGGCTCGACTGGCTGATCGACTGCGGCGTCCCGGCGATCACGGGCGTCGACACGCGCGCGCTCGTCCGCCACATCCGCAGCGCCGGCGCGATGCGCGGAGGCCTGTTCGCGACGTCCACGCCCGAGTCCGCGGCGCGCGAGCGGGTTGCGGCCGAGCCTGCGATGGCCGGGATGGACCTCGCGCGCGTCGTGACGCCCCGCGCGGTCTCCCACCACGGTGAGCAGAACCACGGCCCGCGGATCGCCGCGATCGACACGGGGATCAAGCTCTCGATCGTTCGCGAGATGACTGCGCGCGGCGCCCGCCTGGACCTGCATCCGTGCACCGTCAGCGCGCAGGAGCTGATCGACTCCGATCCCGACGCGATCTTCCTGGCCAACGGCCCCGGCGACCCCGCTGCCCTGGGGTACGTCGTCGACACCGTGCGCGAGCTCGTGGGGGAGAAGCCGGTGTTCGGCATCTGCCTCGGCCATCAGCTGCTCTGCCGGGCGATCGGCCTGGAGACGTTCAAGCTGCCCTTCGGCCATCGCGGGGCCAACCACCCGGTCAAGGACCTGCGCACCGGGCGGATCGAGATCACCTCGCAGAACCATGGCTTCGCGGTCGCCGCTCCGGACGGCGGGCTGCGCGTCGAGACCGACGATCCCGTGCGCTGGGAGACCGACTTCGGCGCCGCCGAGCTGAGCCACGTCAATCTCTACGACCGCACGGTCGAAGGGCTCACGCTGCTCGACGTCCCGGGCGGGACCGTGCAGTACCACCCGGAAGCAGGGCCGGGGCCACACGATTCGCTCTACCTCTTCGACCGCTTCCTGGAGCAGATCGCCCATGCCTAGGCGCGACGACATCAAGAAGATCCTGATCGTCGGCTCGGGGCCGATCGTGATCGGCCAGGCCGCGGAGTTCGACTACTCCGGCGTGCAGGCGTGCAAGGTCCTGCGCGAGGAGGGCTACGAGGTCGTCCTGGTGAACTCAAACCCGGCGACGATCATGACCGACCCGGAGTTCGCCGACGCCACGTACGTCGAGCCGCTGCTCCCGGGTCCCGTCGCGCAGGTGATCGAGAAGGAGCGCCCCGACGCGCTGCTGCCGACGCTCGGCGGGCAGACCGCGCTGAACCTGGCCAAGGCGCTGGCCGAGGACGGCACCCTGGAGCGCTTCGGCGTCGAGCTGATCGGCGCCGACTACGACGCGATCGACCGCGCCGAGGACCGCGAGCGCTTCCGCGAGACGATGGACGCGGCCGGCCTGCGGATGCCGCGCAGCGGCATCGCCACCACGGTCGACGAGGCCCTCTCGCATCTCGCCGACATCGGGCTGCCCGCCATCGTCAGGCCGGCGTTCACTCTCGGCGGCCGCGGCGGCGGCATCGCCCGCGACGAGGCGGAGTTCCGCGAGATCGTCCGCGGCGGGCTCGAGGCATCGCCGATCGGTCAGGTGCTGCTGGATCAGTCGGTGATCGGCTGGGGCGAGTTCGAGCTCGAGGTCATGCGCGACCGCAACGACAACTGCGTGATCGTGTGCTCGATCGAGAACATCGACCCGATGGGCGTGCACACCGGCGACAGCGTGACCGTCGCCCCCCAGCAGACGCTGACGGACGACCTCTACCAGCAGCTGCGCGACCAGGCGATGACGGTGATCCGCGCCGTCGGCGTGGAGACGGGCGGCTCGAACGTGCAGTTCGCCGTCAACCCGGTGACCGAGGAGATCCTCGTCATCGAGATGAACCCACGGGTCTCGCGGTCCTCGGCGCTCGCCTCGAAGGCGACGGGCTTCCCGATCGCCAAGATCGCCGCGCGCCTGGCGGTCGGGTACACGCTTGACGAGATCCCCAACGACATCACGATGAGCACGCCGGCGAGCTTCGAGCCGACGATCGACTACGTCGTGGTCAAGTGGCCGCGTTTCGCGTTCGAGAAGTTCCGCGGGGCGAACCCGATCCTCTCGACGCACATGAAGAGCGTCGGCGAGGCGATGGCCATCGGCCGCACCTTCCAGCAGGCCTTCGCCAAGGCGATGCGCAGCCGCGAGCTCGACTCCCAGCCGCGGCTCGACGGCGAGCTGGCCGACCTGCTCGAGTCGCTCGAGCGGCCCGGCGCGGAGCGCTACGACGTGCTGCTGGAATGCCTGCGCCGCGGTGCGAGCGTCGCGGAGGTCCACGCGCGCTGTCTCGTCGACCAGTGGTTCCTGCGGGAGATGCAGGCGCTGGCGCTGGATCCGCAGGCCCCGTTCGCGGGCGAGCGCTCGTACAAGTCCGTCGACACCTGCGCCGCAGAGTTCGAGGCGCGCACGCCGTACTACTACTCCGGCTGGGAGCGCCGCGCCGACGACGAGGTCGTGCGGGGCGACCGGGCGTCGGTCGTGATCCTCGGCGCGGGCCCGAACCGCATCGGCCAGGGCATCGAGTTCGACTACTGCTGTGTGCACGCCGCGATGACGGTGCGCGAGTCCGGGCGCGACGCGGTGATGATCAACTGCAACCCCGAGACCGTCTCGACCGACTACGACACCTCCGACCGCCTCTACTTCGAGCCGTTGACGCTCGAGGACACGCTCGCCGTCTGCGCGGTCGAGCAGCCCGAGGGCGTCATCGTCCAGTTCGGCGGCCAGACCCCTCTGAAGCTCGCCGAGGGCCTCGTGGCGGCGGGCGTGCCGCTGCTGGGAACGAGCGTCGACGCGATCGATCTGGCCGAGGATCGCGGGCGTTTCGGGCGCCTGCTCGCCGAGCTGGGCTTCCACGCCCCGCCCTACGCCGAGGCGCACTCGGTGGAGCAGGCGCTCGAGGTCTCCGTGGACGTCGGATTCCCGCTGCTGGTGCGCCCGAGCTACGTGCTCGGCGGCCGCGCGATGGAGATCGTCTATTCGCGCGAGGACCTGCAGGACTACCTGGACCGCAACGTGCGCGACGACGGCCGCGCGATCTTCCTGGACCGCTTCCTGGAGAACGCCATCGAGGTCGACGTCGACGCTCTGTGCGACGGCGAGGACGTCTGGATCGGCGGGATCATGCAGCACGTCGAGGAGGCCGGGATCCACTCGGGCGACAGTGCCTGCGTGCTTCCGCCGCACTCGCTCGGCCACGAGATGCTGGAGCAGATCCGCACGCACACGGCGGGGATCGCGCTCGGGCTCGGGGTCGTCGGCCTGATGAACGTCCAGTACGCGGTCTACGACGGAGGTCTCTACGTCATCGAGGCCAACCCGCGCGCCTCGCGGACGGTGCCCTTCGTCTCGAAGGCGATCGGCATCCCGCTGGCGAAGATGGCCTGTCGCGTGATGCTGGGCGAGAAGCTCGCGGCGCTCGACCTCCCCGACGAGCCGATGCGCGCCGACCACGTCTCGGTCAAGGAGGCGGTCATGCCGTTCGACCGCTTCGAGGGCTCGGACGGCCTGCTGGGCCCGGAGATGCGCTCGACGGGCGAGGTGATGGGGATCGCCCGCGACTTCCCGACGGCCTTCGCCAAGGCGCAGGCGGCGGCGGGCGCCGCGCTGCCGCTGAGCGGCACGGCGTTCATCACCGTCACCGACGCCGACAAGCCGGGCGCCGTGGGCATCGGCCAGACCCTGCACGACCTCGGGTTCCGGATCGTCGCCACGCGGGGGACCAAGGAGGCGCTCGAGCGCATGGGAATCCCCGCCACAGAGCTGATGAAGGTCGGCGAGGGCTCCCCGAACGTCGTCGAGATGATCGAGAGCGGGGAGGTGGACCTCGTCGTCAACACGCCGACCGGCTCGGGAGCGCGCACGGACGGCTGGCAGATCCGGCGCGCGGCGATCGCCCGCGGCGTCCCGTGCCTGACCACGTTGTCGGGCGGGCTCGCGGCCGCACGTGCCATCGCCTCGGGCCGTCAGGGCGTCGCCGAGGTCCTCTCACTGCAGGAGATCCACCGCAGCCGGACGATCGAGGCGCCCGCGTGAGCGCACCGTTCGGCCGGCGCCGGCTGACGGTCGGCGCCCGACGCGAGCACGGTGCGTACGTCGTCCTCGTGGCCCCCGACCCCGGCGCGCCGGCGCCGCTCCCCGGCCAGTTCTACATGCTCGCCGCGGCGGAGCGCTGGGGTGGCGGGGAGGATGAGCGGCCCTTCCTGCCGCGGGCGCTGTCGGTGCTGCGCACCGGTTCGGACGGGCTCGAGTTCATGCTCGAGGACGTGGGGCCCGGGACGCGCCGCCTGTGCGAGCTCCAGGCCGGGGACGGACTGTGGGTGACGGGGCCGCTGGGGCACGGTTTCGTGCTCGAGAGCCCCGACGAGCGGCGCGCCGTCCTGTGCGGCGGCGGAGTCGGTACGGCGCCGCTGGCGATCCTCCAGGATGCGCTGCGCGCCGCCGGGCGGCCGGCGCCCGTCCTGCTGGGCTTTCGCGACGGCGCCCACGCCCGCGGGGCGGAACTGCTGCGAGGCGCCCAGGTGGCGACCGACGACGGCTCGGCCGGGCACCACGGCCTGGTCACCGACCTGCTCGTCGCGGAGCTCGACGAGGACCCGCACACGACGGTCTTCGCGTGCGGCCCGCCGCCGATGCTCGAAGCCGTCCGCGCACTCTGCGCAGAGCGCGGCATCCCGGTGCAGCTCGCGCTGGAGGCCGGCATGGCCTGCGGCTTCGGCGCGTGCTTCGGCTGCGTGGTGCCCGTGAGGGGCGGCGGCTACCTGCGCGTCTGCGTCGACGGCCCGGTGGTCGATGGCGAGCGGCTCGACACCTGCCTCGTGGCCGGAGCGGGCCATTGATCACCTTCTGCGGCCTGGAGCTTGAGCACCGGGTCGTCAACGGCTCGGGCACGTTCGACGCGATCGCGGCGCGCCAGGCCTTCGGCGACGCGCTGCTGGCCGCGTTCCCGTTCGCGGCGTTCGTGTCCAAGACGATCACGC
>CAWFOF010000015.1:0-152886 GCA_963817295.1 uncultured Solirubrobacteraceae bacterium
CCGGGGGCGATCTCCCGCTCCGCCGGGCACCGAGATCGTCGAACGGCGCAGGGCCGCCACCTGTTCCCGGCGTTCGTCGATCCGCATGTGCACCTGCGCACGCCCGGGCAGGAGCACAAGGAGGACCTGGAGACCGGGACGCGCGCCGCCGCCGCCGGCGGGTTCTGCATGGTCGTCGCGATGCCCAACACCGATCCGGTGGTCGACTCGGCCTCGGTGCTGCGCTCGCTGCGCGACGCCGCCGCCCGCGACGCCCGCGTGCCGGTCGGCTTCATGCCCACGATCACCAAGGGTATGGCGGGCAAGGAGCTGACCGAGATGGCCGAGCTGCGCGCCGTGGGCGCGCTGGGGTTCACCGACGACGGGCGCCCGGTCGCCAGCGCGGCGATGCTGCGCAGGGCGCTGCAATACCAGCGGCTGTGCGGCGGCGTCCTTGCCCTGCACGAGGAGGATCCGGCGCTGTCCAGCGGCGGCGCGATGCACGAGGGTCGCGTCAGCGCGCTGCTCGGGGTCGGCGGCATCCCGACGATCGGCGAGTCGACGATGGTCGCCCGCGACGTCGCGATCGCCGGCTACGAGGCCGGGCGCGTCCACTTCCAGCACCTCAGCTGCATCGCCTCGGTCGAGGCGGTCGCCACCGGCAAGGCACACGGCTGGCAGGTCAGCGGTGAGGTCTGTCCGCACCACCTCCTGTTGACCGAGGAGGAGGTCCGGGCGATCGACACACGGATGAAGATGCACCCGCCGCTGCGCACGCGAGTCCGACCGCCAGTCGCTGATCGAGGGGTTGCGCAGCGGGATCATCGACTGCGTCGCGACCGATCACGCGCCGCATGCGCGGGACGGAAGGAGGTCCCCTTCGAGCAGGCCCCGATGGGCACGACGGGCTTGGAGACCGCCTTCGCGGCGATCTACACGGGGCTGGTGCTTCCCGGCGTCCTGAGCCTCGAGACGCTCGTGGAGCGGATGACGGCCGGAGCGGCGCTGCTGGACCTGCCGACGCCGAGGATCCTGGCGGCGAGCGGGCGAACCTCTGCCTGTCGACCTTGACGCCGAGTGGCTCGTCGGCGAGGACGGCTATGAGAGCCGCTCGGAGAACTGCAGCTTCGCCGGACGGACGCTGCGCGGGCGCGTGCTGCTGACGATCGCCGCCGGGGCCGTCGCCTACCGCGAGCGCGGCTTCGCCGTAGCGCGGCGCCCCCGAGCCGGGGGAGGGCCGTCGACGGTGAGCACCGGGACCGCTGCAACGCGAGCGCACCACGCTGGTCGTGATCGACGTCCAGGAGGCGTTCCGCAAGGCGGTCGGCGACTTCGACGAGGTGGCCCGTCAGAGCGCCGATGCTGATCCAGGGGGCGCGCGCGCTCGGGATTCCCGTCGTCGTCACCGAGCAGTACCCGCGCGGCCTGGGCCACACGGTACCCGAGGTCCTGGAGCACCTCGAGGCGTCGAGCGGCTGCCCAAGAGCGTCTTCTCGGCCGCCCGGGCGGAGGGCTTCGACCTGCACGGCCGCGGCCAGGCGCTCGTCTGCGGGATCGAGGCCCACGTCTGCGTCAGCCAGACCGTGCTGGACCTCCTGCGGCGCGGGGGTCGACGTCCACGTCGCGGCCGACGCCGTCGGCTTCGCGGACCGCGAGAACCGCGCCACCGGCCTGCATCGCATGGAGGCGGCGGGCGCCACGCTCTCGAGCGTCGAGATGGCCCTGTTCGAGCTCGTCGGCACGGCGGGCACGCCCGAGTTCAAGACCGTTCAAGGACTGGTGAAGTGACCGCTCGACCCGGATACCTGCTGCTCGAGGATGGCGTGCGATTCGACGGCGAGCTGTGCGGCGCCGAGAGCCACCGCCACCGGCGAGGTCGTCTTCACGACGGGCATGAGCGGCTACCAGGAGTCGGTCACCGACCCGTCGTTCGCCGGTCAGATCATCGCCTTCACCTACCCGCACATCGGGAACTACGGTGTCAGCACCGCCGCGATGGAGAGCGACCGCGTCCTGCGCGCGCCGTCGTGATGCGCGAGGCCGTCAACCGCGAGGACGCTCCGACGGCCGAGCGCGCGTGGCTCGACTGGCTGATCGACTGCGGCGTCCCGGCGATCACGGGCGTCGACACGCGCGCGCTGGTCCGCCACATCCGCAGCGCCGGCGCGATGCGCGGCGGCCTCTTCGGCGACTCGACGCCGGAGTCGCGGCGCGCGAGCAGGTCGCAGCCGAGCCGGCGATGGCCGGGTCGACCTCGCCCGCCTCGTCACGCCGCACGCGGTCTCGCATCACGGCGAGGAAGCAGCGGCCCGCGGATCGCCGCGATCGACACGGGAATCAAGCTCTCGATCGTCCGCGAGATGACTGCGCGCGGCGCCCGCCTGGACCTGCACCCCTGCACCGTCAGCGCGCAGGAGCTGATCGCCGCCGATCCCGACGCGATCTTCCTGGCCAACGGCCCGGGCGACCCCGCGGCGCTGGGGTACGTCGTCGACACCGTGCGCGAGCTCGTGGGGGAGAAGCCGGTGTTCGGCATCTGCCTCGGGCATCAGCTGCTCTGCCGGGCGATCGGCCTGGAGACCTTCAAGCTGCCCTTCGGGCATCGCGGGGCAAACCACCCGGTCAAGGACCTGCGCACGGGGCGGATCGAGATCACCTCGCAGAACCATGGCTTCGCGGTCGCGGCCCGGACGGCGGGCTGCACGTCGAGACGACGACCCGGTGCGCTGGGAGACGGACTTCGGCGCCGCCGAGCTGTGCCACGTGAACCTCTACGACCGCACGGTCGAGGGGCTCACGCTGCTCGACGTGCCGGGCGGCACCGTCCAATACCACCCGGAGGCGGGGCCGGGGCCGCACGATTCGCTCTACCTCTTCGACCGCTTCCTGGAGCAGATCGCCCATGCCTAGGCGCGACGACATCAAGAAGATCCTGATCGTCGGCTCCGGCCCGATCGTGATCGGCCAGGCCGCCGAGTTCGACTACTCCGGCGTGCAGGCCTGCAAGGTCCTGCGCGAGGAGGGCTACGAGGTCGTCCTCGTCAACTCCAACCCGGCGACGATCATGACCGACCCGGAGTTCGCCGACGCGACGTACGTCGAGCCGCTGCTGCCGGGTCCCGTCGCGCAGGTGATCGAGAAGGAGCGCCCGGACGCGCTGCTGCCGACGCTCGGCGGGCAGACCGCGCTGAACCTCGCCAAGGCGCTGGCCGAGGACGGCACGCTCGAGCGCTTCGGGGTCGAGCTGATCGGCGCCGACTACGAGGCGATCGACCGCGCGGAGGACCGCGAGCGGTTCCGCGAGACGATGGACGCGGCCGGGCTGCGCATGCCGCGCAGCGGGATCGCCACGACCGTCGACGAGGCCCTCGCGCAGCTCGCGGACATCGGGCTGCCCGCGATCGTCAGGCCGGCGTTCACGCTCGGCGGGCGCGGCGGCGGCATCGCCCGCGACGAGGCGGAGTTCCGCGAGATCGCCGCGGCGGCCTGGAGGCCTCGCCGATCGGTCAGGTCCTGCTGGACCAGTCGGTGATCGGCTGGGGCGAGTTCGAGCTCGAGGTGATGCGCGACCGCAACGACAACGTCGTGATCGTGTGCTCGATCGAGAACATCGACCCGATGGGGGTGCACACCGGCGACAGCGTCACGGTCGCCCCGCAGCAGACCCTGACCGACGACCTCTACCAGCAGCTGCGCGACCAGGCGATGATCGTCATCCGCGCGGTCGGGGTCGAGACCGGCGGCTCGAACGTCCAGTTCGCCGTCAACCCGGTGACCGAGGAGATCCTCGTCATCGAGATGAACCCGCGCGTCTCGCGCTCCTCGGCGCTGGCGTCGAAGGCGACGGGCTTCCCGATCGCCAAGATCGCCGCGCGCCTGGCCGTGGGCTACACGCTCGACGAGATTCCCAACGACATCACGATGAGCACGCCGGCGAGCTTCGAGCCGACGATCGACTACGTCGTCGTGAAGTGGCCGCGCTTCGCCTTCGAGAAGTTCCGTGGCGCGAACCCGATCCTCTCCACCCACATGAAGAGCGTCGGCGAGGCCATGGCGATCGGCCGGACCTTCCAGCAGGCGTTCGCCAAGGCGATGCGCAGTCGCGAGCTCGACTCCCAGCCGCGGCTCGACGGCGAGCTGGACGGCCTGCTGGAGTCGCTCGAGCGGCCCGGAGCCGAGCGCTACGACGTGCTGCTGGAGTGCCTGCGCCGCGGCGCGAGCATCGAGGAGGTCCATGCGCGCTGCCTCGTCGACCAGTGGTTCCTGCGCGAGCTGCAGGCGCTCGCGCTCGACCCGCAGGCGCCGTTCGCCGGCGAGCGCTCGTACAAGTCGGTCGACACATGCGCCGCCGAGTTCGAGGCGCGCACGCCGTACTACTACTCCGGCTGGGAGCGGCGCGCGGACGACGAGGTCGTGCGCGGCGACCGTCCGTCGGTCGTGATCCTGGGCGCCGGCCCGAACCGGATCGGCCAGGGCATCGAGTTCGACTACTGCTGCGTCCACGCTGCCATGACGGTGCGCGAGTCCGGGCGCGACGCGGTGATGATCAACTGCAACCCGGAGACGGTGCTCGACCGACTACGACACGTCCGACCGCCTCTACTTCGAGCCGCTGACGCTGGAGGACACGCTTGCCGTCTGCGCGGTCGAGCAACCCGAGGGCGTGATCGTCCAGTTCGGCGGGCAGACGCCGCTGAAGCTCGCCGAGGGCCTCGTCGCGGCGGGCGTGCCGCTGCTGGGCACGAGCGTCGACGCGATCGACCTCGCCGAGGACCGCGGTCGGTTCGGGCGGCTGCTGGCCGAGCTCGGCTTCAAGGCCCCGCCGTACGCCGAGGCACACTCGGTCGAGCAGGCGCTGGAGGTCTCCGCAGGACGTCGGGTTCCCGCTGCTGGTGCGCCCCAGCTACGTGCTCGGCGGACGCGCGATGGAGATCGTCTACTCGCGCGAGGATCTGCAGGACTACCTGGACCGCAACGTGCGCGACGACGGCCGCGCGATCTTCCTGGACCGCTTCCTGGAGAACGCCATCGAGGTCGACGTCGACGCGCTCTGCGACGGCGAGGACGTCTGGATCGGCGGGATCATGCAGCACGTCGAGGAGGCCGGCATCCACTCGGGCGACAGCGCCTGCGTGCTGCCGCCGCACTCGCTCGGACACGAGATGCTCGAGCAGATCCGCACGCACACCGAGGGGATCGCGCTCGGGCTCGGGGTCGTCGGCCTGATGAACGTCCAGTACGCGGTCGTCGACGGGGGGCTCTACGTGATCGAGGCCAACCCGCGTGCCTCGCGCACCGTCCCGTTCGTCTCGAAGGCGATCGGCGTCCCGCTGGCCAAGATGGCCTGCCGCGTGATGCTCGGCGAGAAGCTCGCGGCGCTCGAGCTGCCCGACGAGCCGATGCGCGCCGACCACGTCTCCGTCAAGGAGGCGGTCATGCCGTTCGACCGCTTCGAGGGCTCCGACGGGCTGCTGGGGCCGGAGATGCGCTCGACCGGCGAGGTCATGGGGATCGCCCGCGACTTCCCGACGGCGTTCGCCAAGGCGCAGGCGGCGGCGGGGGCCGCGCTGCCGCAGAGCGGCACGGCGTTCATCACCGTCACCGACGCGGACAAGCCGGGCGCGGTGGGCATCGGCCAGACCCTGCACGACGTCGGGTTCCGGATCGTCGCCACGCGGGGGACGAAGGAGGCGCTCGAGCGGATGGGGATCCCCGCCACAGAGCTGATGAAGGTCGGCGAGGGCTCCCCGAACGTGGTCGAGATGATCGAGAGCGGGGAGGTGGACCTCGTCGTCAACACGCCGACCGGCTCGGGTGCCCGCACGGACGGCTGGCAGATCCGGCGCGCGGCGATCGCGCGCGGCGTCCCGTGCCTGACCACGCTGTCGGGCGGATTCGCGGCCGCACGCGCCATCGCCTCGGGCCGCCAGGGCGTCGCCGAGGTGTTGTCGCTGCAGGAGATCCATCGCAGCAGGACGATCGAGGCGCCCGCGTGAGCGCACCGTTCGGCCGCCGCCGGCTGACGGTCGGCGCCCGACACGAGCACGGCGCGTACGTCGTCCTCGTCGCACCCGATCCGCGGCGCGCCGCCGCCGCTCCCCGGCCAGTTCTACATGCTCGCCGCGGCGGAGCGGTGGGGAGGTGGGGAGGACGAGCGGCCCTTCCTGCCGCGCGCGCTCTCGGTGCTGCGCACCGGGTCGGACGGGCTCGAGTTCATGCTCGAGGACGTGGGGCCCGGGACGCGCCGTCTGTGCGAGCTCCAGGCCGGCGACGGACTCTGGGTGACCGGGCCGCTGGGGCACGGTTTCGAGCCTCGAAGCCGCCGACGATCGGCGCGCCGTCCTGTGCGGCGGCGGAGTCGGCACCGCGCCGCTGGCGATCCTCCAGGATGCGCTGCGCGCCGCCGGGCGCCCGGCGCCGGTCCTGCTGGGCTTTCGCGACGGCGCCCACGCCCGCGGGGCGGAACTGCTGCGCGGCGCCCAGGTGGCGACCGACGACGGCTCGGTCGGGCACCACGGGCTCGTCACCGACCTGCTCGTCGCGGAGCTCGACGAGGACCCGCACAGCGACGGTCTTCGCGTGCGGCCCGCCGCCGATGCTCGAAGCCGTCCGCGCACTCTGCGCGCAGCGCGGCATCCCGGTGCAGCTGGCGCTGGAGGCCGGGATGGCGTGCGGCTTCGGCGCGTGCTTCGGCTGCGTGGTGCCCGGTGAGGGGCGGCGGGTACCTGCGCGTCTGCGTCGACGGCCCGGTCGTCGATGGCGAGCGGCTCGACACGTGCCTCGTGGCCGGAGCGGGACATTGATCGGCTTCTGCGGCCTGGAGCTCGAGCACCGGATCGTCAACGGGTCGGGCACGTTCGACGCGATCGCCGCGCGCCGGGCGTTCGGCGACGCGCTGCTCGCGGACTTCCCGTTCGCGGCATTCGTGTCCAAGACGATCACGCTGCAGCCGCGCGGCGGGAACCCGCCGCCCCGCCTGTACGAGGTGCCCCGCGGGCTGATCAACTCGATCGGGCTGCCGAACAAGGGCCTGCAGGGGTACCTCGAGCACGACCTGCCGCAGCTGGCGGCGCTGCCGGTGCCGCTGATCACGAACGTGATGGGGTCGACGGCTGGCGGAGGTCTGCGGCGCTGGTCGAGGCGATCGATGCGCGCGCCGGAGGTGGCCGCGATCGAGCTGAACGTCTCGTGCCCGAACGTGAAGACCGGGCTGGATCTCGGCGCCGATCCGCACGAGCTCGGCGCACTGGTGGGCGAGGTGCGCCCGCTGACGTCCAAGCCGCTGATGGTGAAGCTCACGCCGAACACCGCGGACGTCGCGCTCGTCGCCCAGTCGGCTGAGGCGGCGGGTGCCGACGCGGTCTCGCTGATCAACACGCTGCGGGCCTTCGCCCCACACCCGGACGGCTCGGGCGCACCGTGGCTCGGCGGCGGCACCGGCGGGCCTGTCGGGCGCGGCCGTCCGTGCGGTCGCGCTGGCACAGGTCGGAGCCGTCGCGCGGCGCGTCGACATCCCGATCGTGGGGATGGGGGGCGTCTCGAGCGGTTCTCACGCCCGCCAGTTCGTCGATGCGGGCGCGACGCTCGTCGCGGTCGGGACGGAGAGCTTCCGCGACCCGGCCGCCGCTTGCGCATCCGCGCGGAACTCGACGAAATTCCCGCAAACAGCGGCGTTCTCACACGCTGATCGTCCGAAAGCGACCGTAGACCCCGCCAAAACCGCTGGAAATCGGCAGGAAACCGTCAACCACGCTGAAGAACAGTACACCTGAGGTTGAGGTGAAGGTGAATTCGGGGTGTTTCCCTTGTCCGGCCTCAACGAATGTGTATGGTCTCGGCCACGTGCCGCCCGCCACTGACATGAACGACGCCAAGTCGACGACGGCACCCGAGCGCTCACATGTGCAGCGCATGGAGGCGCTGCAGCGCGCGAACGACATCCGCACCCAGCGTGCGCAGCTCAAGCGCGACCTGCGGGCCGGGAAGACCACGATCTACCAGCTTCTGTCCGATCCGCCGGAGTTCCTCGAGACCGCAAAGGTCTTCGACATGCTGCTCGCGGTGCCGAAGTACGGCCGCGTCAAGGCCAACAAGGTCCTGCAGCAGTGCCGGATCTCGCCGAGCAAGACGGTCGGCGGCCTCTCCGAGCGCCAGCGCACCGAGCTCGTCGATCTGCTGCAGCGCCCGCGCCGCTAGTACGCGCGCTGGTCCGCCTGGCCTTCGGGCATGATGGGCGCGTGTCGCGCGTCATCGTCATCACAGGGCCATCGGGGGTCGGCAAGGGCACGCTGATACGCCTGCTCCGTGAGCGCGATCCCGGAACTCGGGCTGAGCGTCTCGGCGACGACGCGCGCGCCGCGCCCCGGGGAGGAGGACGCGGCTCGACTACCACTTTCTCAGTGACGCGGACTTCGATCGGCTGGTCGCGGAGGGAGCGTTCCTCGAGTACGCCGAGTACGCCGGCCGCCGCTACGGGACGATGCGCTCCGAGCTGGAGCGACGCGCCGCCGCCGGCGAGCCCGTCGTCCTCGAGATCGAGGTCCAGGGAGCGCGTCAGATCCGCAGCTCGATGCCGGACGCCGTGCAGGTGTTCATCGCGCCGCCGTCGGCCGAGGCGCTGCGCGAGCGGCTCGTCGGCCGCGGGACGGATGCGGCCGACGTGGTCGAGCGCCGGCTGGTCGTCGCGCAGGAGGAGCTCGGCGCCCAGAGCGAGTTCCCGCACGTCGTCGTGAACGACCGGCTGCACGAGGCGGCGCAGGAGCTGGAGGCGATCGTGCGAGGCGCGATCGCCGGACCGGTAGGATCAGGGGCATGATTCAGCCCCGCATCGATACGTTGCTCGAGCAGGTCGACTCGAACTACGCCGCTGTCCTCGTGGCCGCCAAGCGCGCCCGCCAGATCAACAGCTACTACCACAACCTCGGAGAGGGGACGTTCGACGAGTTCCCGCCGCCGATGGTGGACACGGGCTCGAAGAACTACCTCACGATCGCCCTCGAAGAGGTCGCGGGCGGGAAGATCTCCTACCACTACCGGTAGGGACGAGCGGACCGCCGAGCGGCGCAGGACGCGCGCATGGCCCGGATCCTTCTCGGAGTCAGCGGCGGTATCGCCGGCTACAAGGCGCTCGAGTTCGTGCGCCTGGCGACGAAGGCCGGCCACGCCGTCCGCGTGGTGCAGACCGCCGGAGGCGCAGCGATTCGTCGGTCCGGCCTCGTTCGCGGGGCTGACGGGATCGCCGGTCCTGACCGACGAGTTCGAGCGCGACCCCGCGCGCGGGGCGTTCCCCGACCAGGCGCCGCCCGACCACGATCCGCTCAGCCACCTGGAGCTGGTCCGCAACGCCGACGTGTTCCTGATCGCCCCGGCGACCGCCAACACGATCGCCAAGCTCGCCCACGGGCTGGCCGACAACCTGCTGACGAGCGCCGCGCTGGCGGCGACCTGCCCGCTGATCGTCGCGCCGGCGATGAACCACCACATGTGGGAGCACGCGGCGACGCGGGCCAACACCGAGACACTGCGCGCGCGCGGCGTGACGGTGATCGATCCGGGCGTCGGCGCTCTCGGGAGCAGGCATGAGTGGGGTGCCGGCCGCCTCGCCGAGCCGCCCGAGCTGCTTGCCGCCGTCGAGGCGCTGGTTCCCGCCGGAACGCGGCCGTGGGACGGCCTGCGCGTGCTCGTCTCGGCGGGCGGGACCCGCGAGCCGATCGACGCGGTGCGCTACGTCGGCAACCGGTCCTCCGGGCGCATGGGCTTCGCCGTCGCCGAGGAGGCGGCCGCGCGCGGCGCCCAGGTGACCGTGATCGCCGCCAACGTCGCGCTCGCGCGCAGCCCCGCCGTCGCTACGTGGACGTGGGCACCGCCGCCGAGCTGCGACGCCGCCGCAGCGCCGCGTTCGCCGGCTGCGACGTGCTTGTGATGACGGCGGCGGTCGCCGACTTCCGCCCGGCCGCGCCCGATCCGGGCAAGCGCAAGAAGGCGGTCTGGAGGGGCTGACGATCGAGCTCGAGGCGACGCCCGACGTCCTCAGGGCCTGTCCGCCGCACGCCGCCCGGGCCAGACGCTGGTCGGGTTCGCCGCCGAGCACGGTGATGGCGCGCTGGAGTACGGCCGCGACAAGCTCGCGCAGAAGGGTCTCGACGCGATCGTCGTCAACGACGTCTCCGTGAGGGCATCGGGTTCGACGCGCTCCAGAACGAGGTCACGATCATCACCGCGTCCGGCGAGCAGCACGTGCCGCGGGCCACCAAGGCGCAGGTCGCCGCGGCGATTCTCGACACCGTCAGCGAGCTTCGGGCCGCCGAGCCGGACGCCGGCGCCATGACCGACGGGGCCCCGGCGATGCGGGGCCGGTCGCCGACGACGAGGTCGCCGCAGCCTGCGCGCTCGGCGCTCGGATCGGCGCGGCCGTCCACGGGGCGGTAGAGGTGCGATCGGAGGTGGTCTCGGACGTCATCGTCGCGCTGCTCGCCGAGGGGCACGTCCTGATCGAGGATCTTCCGGGCGTCGGCAAGACGACGCTCGCACGCGCCGTCGCCCAGTCGCTGGATCTCGGCTTCGCGCGCGTGCAGTGCACGGCCGACCTGCTTCCGGCCGACGTCGTCGGCACGCAGATCTACAACCGCCGCGACGAGGTGTTCGAGTTCCGCCCCGGCCCGATCTTCGCGAACGTCGTGCTCGTCGACGAGATCAACCGCGCGTCTCCCAAGACGCAGTCGGGGTCTGCTGGAATGCATGCAGGAGCAGCGCGTGACCGTGGACGTGCACTCCCATGAGCTCGCCCGGCCGTTCATCGTTCTGGCCACCCAGAACCCGGTCGAGTTCGAGGGCACCTACCCGCTGCCGGAGGCGCAGGTCGACCGCTTCATGGTCCGCCTCTCGATGGGCTACCCCGACGCCGCCGCCGAGGCGGGCATGCTGCGCTCCCACGAGGGCGGCGATCGCGTCGCGGGCATCACCGCGGTCGCCGGGACCCGCCGACGTGCTCAGGCCCAGGACGCCGCGCGCCGCGTGCACACCTCCGACGCCCTGCGCGCGTACATCGTCGCGCTGCTCGGCCGCACGCGGCTCGACCCGCGCGTCGAGCTCGGGCGCCAGCCCGCGCGCCGGGCTGATGCTGCTGCGCGCCGCGAAGGCCCGCGCGCTGCTGCGCGGCCGCGACCATGCCCTGCCCGACGACGTCCAGGCCCTCGCGCCGGCGGTGCTCGCACACCGGATCGTGATGGCGCCCGAGGCGCTCGACGCGCTTCCCGAGACCGTCGTGGCCGACGCGCTCGCCGCGACCCCCGCGAGGTAGGGAGCGACCGGGATGCGCGGCGCCCGCGGAACGACGCTCCTGGGTCTCGGCCTGGTCGTCGTCGCGGGGATGTTCGACGCCGCCCCGCTCTACGTCCCCGGCATCGCTCTGGTGCTGCTCGGCGTGGGCAGCGCGGCGTGGGTGCGCGGTGCCTCTCGGGGGTTGCACGTCGAGCGCACGATCAGCGCGGCGCACGTCATCGAGGGCGACGATCTGCTCGTGGAGGTCGACGTCCGGGCGGGCCGGATCGCCCCGCCCGCGGGCGAGGTCGACGACCCGCTGCTGCTGCGGCCGAGCCCATTGTCCGCGGGTCGGCGGCACACGCGCGTGCGGATCAAGGCGCGCTTCAGCCGCCGCGGACGCCGCCGCCTGGCCGCGCCGCAGGTCACCGTCCGCGATCCGCTCGGGCTGGCGGCGCGCACGATCGCCGGCGACGACGGCGACGAGGTGCTCGTGCTGCCGCGCATCGAGCCGGTGCTCGCGCCGCACAGCGGCGGCGAGGGCGCCGACCGGCGGGCGCGGGCGCCCCGTGGCCGCCGCCGAGGTCGATCTCGACGCGCTGCGACCCCACCGCCCCGGCACGCCGGCCTCGCGGATCTCCTGGCCGGCGTTCGCCCGCACCGGCGATCTGCACGAGCGCGTGATGCGCGCCGATGCCGACACGCGGCCGCTCGTGGTCCTCGACCTGCGCGGCACGCGCGTCGAGGCCGACGTCGATGCCGCGGTCCGGGCGGCCGGGTCGCTGTGCGTGCACCTGGCCGATCGCGGCGGGGTGGCGCTGCTGCTGCCCGGTGAGCGCCGCCCGCTGAGGCTCGAGCCCGGGTTGCGCGGCTGGCCCCAGGCGCACGCGCGTCTGGCGGTGGTCGAGGCTGGGGATGGGCCGGCGTTGACAGGGCTCAGCGGACGGCGCGGCGCGATCCTCTGGGTGGCCGCGCGGCCACTCAGCGACGTGCCGAGTGCCTTGCGGCGCGCGCCCGGGAACGGCCCGGATCCTCGTCATCCCCGGTGTGCTCCCCGGGCGCCGGGGCGTCTTCACGGTGGCCGGCTGCACCGGGTACGAGCTCGGCGGCACGCGCGCAGCGCGCAGGGCGGTCGCAGCAGCGGAGGCGAGCTAGTGGCGACCGCGACTCTCACGAGCCGTCGCGTCGCCGTGCGTGAGCAGGACGCGCGCCGCGCCGCGCTCGTGCGTCTGTTGGCATTCGCGCCGCTCTGCCTGGTCGGCGCGCTCGCCTGGGCGGACCTCGTCGCGCCGGCCGCGGGCCTGCGCGCCTGGGCCGGCACGGCCCTCGCGGTCGCCGGCGGCGCGGCGCTGATCGGTGCGGCGCGGCTCGAGGGCGATCGCCGGCGCAACCAGGCCCTCGGCGCGACCTGCGCCGTGCTCGTCATCGGGGCACTGATCGCCGCCGGAGTCCCGGTGCGGTTGCTGGTGCCGGACCGCTGGGACGAGCTCGCCGCGGGCATCGCGGACGGCATCCGCGCGATGCCGGGCATCGTCGTGCCCTACAGCGGGGAGGACGAGTGGGTGCGGATCACGCTGCTCCTGGGCGCGATGCTGCTCGCCGTCCTGGGAGCGCTGCAGTCGTTCTGGCCGCGCCCGGGCGGCGGACTGCCCGGTTCGCCGCTGCTCGGGGCCTTCAGCCTCGGAGTCCTGTACGCCGTCCCGGTGATCGAGCGGGCCCCGCAGCACCCGTTCCTCTCGGGCGGCATCTTCTCGCTCCTGCTCGCCGCGTTCCTGTTCGCCGACCGCGTCCGCCCGGCGCAGCTGGTCCCGGCGGTCGTGCTCGTGATGCTCGCCACCGGGATCGCCGCCGCGAGCGCCCCGGCATTCGATCGAGAGCGCCCGTGGCTGGACTACCAGCAGCTGGCGGACGGCATCTCGACCCGCGGGACCGTCGGCTATCGCTGGAACCACGACTATCGCCCGCTGAACTGGCCGCGCACCGGACGCGAGCTGCTGCGGATCAAGGCGCAGACCTCGTCTTACTGGAAGACCGAGGTCCTCGACACGTTCGACGGGCACGTCTGGCGGCGGGCGAACTCGGTCGCTCCGTTCGAGCCGGACACCGAGCGCGATGCGAGCAACCCGCAGTGGGTGCAGGACATCTCGGTCAAGGTCACCGGCCTGCGCAGCTCGGCGTTCGTCACCGCGGGCGACGCGCTGCAGGTCACGCGCGGGCCGTCGCGTGCCGTGGGCACCGGCGGCGGGACCTTCGGCCTGGCCAGTGGCGGGCTGCGCCCCGGGTCGACCTACCGGGCGAAGGTCTACACGCCGCGGCCCAGCCCCAGCCAGCTCGCGCGTGCCGGCACGAACTACCCGAGCTTCGCCCGCGAGTGGCTGCGCGTGCGGCTGCCGGACGTCGCCGGGTACCGCCCCGCGTCGCCGCAGGCCAGCGCGGAGGTCAGCTTCCCGCTGTGGAGCATGGATCAGGCGGCGCTCGTGACCGTCCCGGGGACGCCGATGACCCACACGGACGGGGCGGCGGTCGTGCGCAGCTCCGGGCTCGGCAGGATCTACCGGCTCGCGCGCCGGCTGCGGGCACGGTCCGCGACGCCGTACGACTTCGTTCGCGCGGTGCAGAACCGCGTCCAGAGCGGTGCCACGTACACCGAGCGCCCGGTGCTCCACCCGAACGAGCTGGACGCGTTCCTGTTCGACGATCGGCGCGGCTACTGCCAGCACTTCTCGGGCGCGATGGCGCTGCTGCTGCGGATGGGCGGCGTCCCGGCCCGGATCGCCACGGGCTTCAGCCCCGGGCTGACCGACCGCAAGCGCGGGACTTACGTCGTGCGCGACTACGACGCACATTCCTGGGTCGAGGCGTACTTCCCGGGGCTGGGGTGGATCACGTTCGACCCGACGCCCGCCGCCGCACCCCCGCGCGAGCAGGTCGCCGACAGCGCGGCGGCGCTCAGCCACAGGCGCAGTTCACTGGCGGCGCCGGAGGGCGGCAGCTTCCCGTCGAGCGGTGCCGGCGCCAGCGGCGGGTCCGCGTCGCCATGGGGCACGATCGCCGGCATCACCGCCGCGGTCCTGCTCATCGTGGCCGGCGGGGCGTGGGCGCTGACGCGCCGCCGGCGCGCCCTGGCGGCCGCCGCGCGCTCGGCGGACCCCGACGTGGCGGCACTCGAGCGCGCGCTGCAGCGCAGCGGCCGCGCGCCGGCGCCCGCGGCGACGCTGCAGGCGCTCGAGTCAGCGCTGGGCGGCACCCCCGGCTCGAGTGCGTACCTGCGTGCCGTGACCGCCCGGCGCTTCGGCCCCGGAGGGCCGCCGCCGACCGCGGCGCAGCGGCGCGCGCTGCGCACGGAGCTGTCCGCCGGCCTCGGCCCGCTCTGGCGGATCCGTGGGTATTGGGCCCTCCCGCCCGCGGTCATCACCGCCATCCCGGCCGCCCTGCGGGCCCGCGCCGCGCAGTGGCGAGGCGGGGGCGGGGCCCGTCCGCGCCACGAGTACCCTTGAGCGTGGCCATGGAGTCGGCCTACGACCTGTTCACGAACGGTACCCGCCTGCTGGGTGACCGTGACTTCCACGCCGCGGCCGTGCCGCTCACCCGCGCGCGCGACCTCGAGCCCGACAAGGCATCCGTCCGCGAGGCGCTGGGGCGGGCGTTGTTCGGCGCACAGCGCTATGGCGAGGCCGCCGACGAGTTCCGCGCCGTCGTCGAGCGCGAGCCCACGAACGACTACGCGCTGTTCTGCCTCGGGCGCTCCCTGCAGCTGCTCGGGCGCCACGCCGAGGCACGCCATCCGCTCGCCCTGGCCGCCTGCCTGCGGCCCGAGCGCGACGACTACCGCGTGTACCGCGATCGGGCGCGCGAACGCGCCGGCTGAGTCGCGCCGGTGGGCCATGACCTGGGCGGTTCGCCTGCACGAAGCGGTTCGCACCGGGCTCCGGCACGGTGCTATCTTCTCGGCACAGCTTTCGTAGGCCGGGTGTTCCGGCCGGTGCGGTTCCGAAAGTGGGCGCTCGCCCGCTTTTTTTATTGCCACTTTTCATGATTCAGATGATCCCCCTGCAGCACGAGATCGAAGCGCGGCTCGCCGAGGCGGAGCCGGGCGTCGAGGTGCTGCTGGTCGAGGTCGTCGACGGTGGCCGCACGGCACGCGTGACGATCGATCATCCCGACGGGGTGACGCTCGACCTGTGCGCCCGCGCGACGCACGCGCTGGCCGATGTCCGCGAGCGCTACGCGCTCGAGGTGTCCTCGCCCGGTCGCGAACGGCCACTGGCCAAGCCGGAGCATTTCTCTCGTTTTCTCGGCCGTCGCGCCCGCGTTCGCACGCGTGAGCCGCTGGACGGCCGTCGCAGCTTCACCGGGGAGCTCGTCGGAGCCACCGAGCACGACGTGACGATCGCCGCCGATTCGGGCGTCGTCGCGATCCCGTACGACGACATCCATCGTTCGAACCTGGTCGAGGAGTAGCACGCATGTCGCGCGAAATCGTGGAGGCCATGAGGGCACTCGCCACCGAGAAGGGGATCAGCCCGGACAGGCTGATCGCCGCGCTCGAGGATGCCCTCCTGTCGGCCTACAAGAAGCAGCCCGATGCGGCGAAGTACGCCCGCGTGGAGCTGGACCCCGAGACCGGCGAGTACCGCGTCATCGAGCTGACGGTCCCCGAGCGCCTCGAGGCGCAGCTGATCGTCGAGACGATCGACGAGGGCACGTACCTGGATCCGGAGACCGGCGAGTACGTCGAGCCCCAGGAGCCGGAGATCGACCCGGAGAAGTTCGCGCTGTACCGCGACCAGATCACCGAGCAGGACGTCACGCCCGACGACTTCGGCCGCATCGCCGCGCAGACCGCCAAGCAGGTGATCCTGCAGCGCATCCGCGAGGCCGAGCGGGACATGATGTTCGAGGAGTACCGCGACCGCGTCGGCGAGCTCGTCACGGGCATCGTCCAGCAGTCCGACTCGCGCTACACGCTCGTGCAGCTGCGTGAGCGCGTCGAGGCGCTGCTCCCGCGCTCTGAGCAGGTCGACGGCGAGCGCTACGACCACGGCCAGCGCGTGAAGGCCGTGATCAAGGAGGTGTCGCCCTCCACGAAGGGCCCGTCGATCATCCTCAGCCGGCGCGATCCCGAGCTCATCAAGAGCCTGTTCGAGCTCGAGGTCCCCGAGATCGCCGACGGCCTCGTGGAGATCGCGAACGTCGCCCGCGAGCCGGGCTACCGCTCGAAGATCGCCGTCGTCTCCTACGCCGACGGCGTCGACCCGGTCGGTGCCTGCGTCGGCCCGCGCGGATCGCGGGTGCGCATGGTCGTCTCCGAGTTGCGTGGCGAGAAGATCGACATCATCCCCTACAACGACGAGCCCGCCCGCTTCGTCGCCAAGGCGCTGTCGCCGGCACGTGTGCGCGAGGTGCTCGTGGACGACGACGCCCGCCAGGCCACGGTCATCGTGCCCGACGACCAGCTGTCGCTGGCGATCGGCCGCGAAGGCCAGAACGCGCGGCTCGCCGCCCGCCTGACCGGCTGGCGCATCGACATCCGCTCGGAGACCGAGTTCGCGGCCGACGCCGGCGACACCTCGTACGACGAGGTCGAGGCCGGTGGCCGTTGCGCCGCGATCCTCACCACCGGCCGCCGCTGTCCGAACGCCGCGCTGCCCGGATCGGCCTACTGCGGCCTGCCGGTGCACCAGGCCCTCTCGCGCTTCTCCGGAAGCGCGATGGGCCTGCTCGTCGGGCACGAGCGACGCGGACATCGCCAAGCTTGCCGACCCGGACCTCAGCCAGGAGGACGTCGCCGACATCGTCGCGGCGGCCGAGGAGCAGTTCGCGGTCAACCAGGCCGAGGCGGCCGCAGTGGCGACGGCCGAGGCGCTCGCCGCCGAGGAGACGATCCTCGAGGCCGAGGAGGAGTTCGCCGAGGAGGGCGAGGTCCTGGACGAGGCCGAGGCCATCACGGAGGACGCCGCCGGCGCCCAGGCGACCGACGCCACGGTCGACGAAGCCGGGGAGCCGACGGCATAGGGGGCGTTCGCCACGTCCCGCAGCGGCGCTGCATCGGCTGTGGCCGAGTGGCACCGAAGCGCGACCTCGTTCGCCTGGCGCTCGTCGCCGGGCACGTGGTCACCGACCCCGGCGCCACGCTGCCGGGGCGGGGCGCATACATCTGCGACGCCGCATGCGCCCGTCAGGCGCAGCAGCGCCGCGCTCTCCCGCGTGCCTTCCGGCGCCCGGTTGAGATTTCTCAGGACTTCGTAGAATTGAGGCTTCGTGGCTAAGAAGCGCGTACATGAGATTGCCAAGGAGCAGAACCTTTCCAGCAAGGAGGTTCTCGAACGCCTTCAGGCCGGCGGCCTCGAGGTGAAGGCGGCTGCCTCCACGGTCGAGGAGGCCGACGCGCTGCGCGTCCTGGCCGCTCCGGCGAAGCCTGCGGCCAAGGCCGCCCCCAAGGCTCCCGCCGCCGTCCCGGCCGCCGCCGCCGCGCCCGTGAAGCCCGTTCCGGCAGCGAAGGGCCCCAAGACCGCCGCCGTGCCCAAGACTCCCGCTGCGCTGCGACGGAGCCCGGCGCCCGCGAAGCCCGCCGCCGCGGCCCCGGTCGCCGCCGCGCCGGCCGCCGCCCGGCGCGTGTTCGAGCCCGACGCCCCGCCGCCGGTCCCGGCAGGCCGGCGCGTGTTCGAGCCCGACGCCCCGCCGCCGCCGCGCCCGACACCGCGCACGCCAGGTTCCGACCTCGCCCCGCCGCCCCCGCCGCGCCCGCGCGCCCAGCCCGCACAGGGCGCGGGCGACCCGCGCAGCGCCGTGACCGCTGCCGCTCCCGCAGCTGCCCCGGCGGCGCCCGCCGGACCGAAGATCATCGCCGAGCCGGCGGCCGCTCCTGCCGCGGCGCCCAAGCCCGCGGCGCAGCCCAAGGCCGCTCCGGCACCCGCCAGGACGGCCGCCGAAGCGCCGGCCGCTCCACGGCCGCTGCGTCCTTCGTCGGCCGGCACGCCGTTCCCCGAGCCGCCGCGTCCCAAGCCTCGCGTCAAGGCCGAGCCGGCGCCTGAGCCCGTGGCCGCCGAGGCGCCGACCACACAGGTCCCCGCAGCCGAGGCACCGGCCGCCGCCGCCCCCACCGCGGAGGCGACGTCGACGGCGCCGACCGCGCCGGTCAAGATCGTCCCGTCGGTGGAGCCGCCCCCGCCGGGCGCCGGACCGAAGATCATCTCGGTCCCCGAGCCGCCGACCAAGCCCAAGCGCGACGAGACGCGTCCCGGCGGCGTGCGCCCCGGAACCGGCGCGGCCGGCGCCGGCGGCAAGCGCCGCGTCGTCATCGATTCGCAGGCCTCACGGCGCCCCGGTGGGCCCGGTGGCCCGGGCGGCGGCCCCGCCGTCGGTGGCTTCCCGCAGCGCCGTCCGCGCCGGCGCGGCCGCAGGCGCTTCGACGACACGCCGCTGCAGGCGCTGGACACCTCCGCCCAGAGCGCGACCGATCAGGTCAAGATCGCGTCGGGATCGACCGTCAAGGACGTCGCCGAGTACCTCGGCGTCGGCGTGCCGGAGATCATCAAGCAGCTGATGACGATGGGCGAGATGGCGACGCTCACGCAGACGCTCTCCGACGAGGCGATCCTGATCCTCGCCGAGGCGCTCGGCAAGGACGTCGAAGTCGTCGGCGCCTCCGAGGAGGACGAGCTGGCCCCGGCCTACGACGACGCCGACGCGGACCTCGTCACGCGCCCGCCGGTCGTGACCATCATGGGCCACGTCGACCACGGCAAGACCTCGCTGCTCGACGCGATCCGGGAGGCCGACGTCGTCGCCGGCGAGGCGGGCGGCATCACGCAGCACATCGGCGCCTACCAGGTGCGTCACAACGGCCAGCGCATCACCTTCCTCGACACGCCGGGCCACGAGGCGTTCACCGCCATGCGCGCCCGCGGCGCCAAGGTCACCGACGTCGCGGTCGTCGTCGTCGCCGCGGACGACGGGCCCAAGCCGCAGACCGACGAGGCGATCGACCACGCGAAGGCGGCCGACGTGCCGATCATCGTCGCGGTCAACAAGATCGACAAGGAGGGTGCGGATCCCACGCGCGTGCGCACCGAGATGACGACGCGCGACCTCCAGCCCTCGGACTGGGGCGGAGAGACCGAGTACGTCGACGTCTCGGCGAAGACGCGCGTCGGCCTCGAGGACCTGCTCGACACGATCCTCGTCGTCACCGAGCTCGAGGAGCTCAAGGCCAATCCCGACGCCGAGGCGAGCGGGGTCGTCATCGAGTCCAAGCTCGATCCGGGGCGCGGCCCGGTCGTCACCGTGCTGATCCAGCGCGGGACGATGCGCATCGGCGACGCGCTCGTCGCCGGCCCGCACTGGGGCAAGGTCCGTGCCATGCACGACTACACCGGCAAGCGCATCGAGGAGGCCGGCCCCGGCGATCCCGTCGAGGTGCTCGGGTTCGACGGCGTCGCCGACGCCGGAGAGTACGTGCGCGTCGTCGAGAACGACAAGACCGCGCGCCAGCAGGCCAACGAGCGCTCGATCCGGCTCAAGAACGAGGCCCAGGCCCGCCGCGCCGGTCGCAAGGTGTCCTTCGAGGATCTCTTCCACGGCATCCAGCAGGGTGTGCTGCAGGACCTCAACCTCGTGCTCAAGGCCGACGTGTCCGGTTCGCTGGAGGCGTTCGAGGACGAGATCGCCAAGCTCCCGCAGGACGAGATCGTCGTCAACATCATCCACAGCGGCGTCGGCGGCATCAACGAGTCCGACGTCATGCTCGCCGCGGCCTCCGACGCCATCATCATCGGCTTCAACGTGCGCCCGGTCGGCGACGCGCGCGCCGCCGCCGAGCGCGAAGGCGTGCAGATCCGCTCCTACGCCGTCATCTACAAGGCACTCGACGAGCTGCGCGACGCTATGTCGGGCATGCTCGCCCCCGAGGAGGTCGAGGACACGCTCGGCCAGGTCGAGGTCCGCCAGACGTTCCGCGCGTCGAAGATCGGCACGATCGCCGGCTGCTACGTCACAGACGGGAAGATCACCCGCAACGCGAAGATCCGCGTGGTGCGCGACGGGACCGTCATCTACGAGACGACCCTGGCGAGCCTCAAGCGCTTCAACGAGGACGTCCGCGAGGTCGCGTCGGGCTTCGAGTGCGGCATCGTGCTCGCCAACTTCCAGGACATCAAGGAAGGCGACGTCCTGGAGGCCTTCGAGACGCGCAAGGTCGAGCGCGAGCTGGCGTGATGAGCCGCGCCGGCGGTGCTCGCGCCCGTACGTCCCTGCCCGGGAGCTAACATGACGACCGCACGGATGCGACGCGTCGACGAGGCGATCAGGGAAGTGCTGGCCGACGCGATTCCCAAGCACGTGAAGGACCCCAGGGTCGGGTTCGTGACCGTCACCGACGTCGACACCAGTCCCGACCTGCGCCACGCGCACGTTTTCGTGAGCGTCCTCGGCGACCGAGGAGGAGCGCACGGCCTGCCTCGACGGCCTCACGTCGGCCCATGGGGTCCTGCAGCGCGTCGTCGGAAGCCAGCTGCGCATGAAGCGCACGCCGACGCTGAACTTCAGCCTTGACGAGACCGCGCTGCGCGCCGTCCGGCTCGAAGCATTGATCCAGGAGGTCGCACCCGGCGACGATCCTCCGCAGACGGAGCCCCGCAAGTGAACACGGTCCACCATCCCGCCAACGTCGATTCGCGTCAGGAGATCCTCGACGCCCTGCGATCGTCCGAGCGCTTCGTCCTGCTGACCCACGAGCATCCGGACGGTGACGCGCTGGGGTCGCTCAGCGGCATGCACGCGGTCCTGCGCGCACTCGGCAAGGACGCCGTCATGTTCATCTGCGCGGAGGAGTTCCCGCTGCCCCACGAGTACCGCTGGATGGAGCTCAGCGAGGCGATCTCGACGGTCCCGGACGACGTGCGCGAGCGCACGATCGTCTTCCTCGACTGCGGCAACATCGACCGCAATCCGGTCGAGGAGTTCCGCCGCGAGGACGCGCTGATCCTCAACATCGACCATCACCACGACAACACCCGCTTCGGCACGGTGAACCACGTCGTCCAGCAGGCATCGTGCACGGCGGAGATCGTCTGGGACCTGATGGGCAGCCTCGGCGTGCGCCCGTCGCGCGAGATCGCCGAGGCGCTGTACGTCGGGCTGATCACCGACACCGGCCGGTTCATGTACGAGAACACCGGGCCCGCGGCGCACCTGATGGCCGCGGACCTCATCGCCGCGGGCGTCGACGTGCCCGCCGTCTACCGCCGGATCTACGAAGGCTGGCCCGAGCCCAAGCTGCGGCTCTTCGCCCGCGCGCTGATGCGCACCGAGCGCCACGCCGGCGGCGCGCTCACGATGACCCAGCTGGGCGTCGAGGACTTCCGTCAGACCGGCGCCGAGGAGAGCTACACGGAGGGCATCATCGACAGCCTGCGGGCCGTCGAGGGCACGAAGGTCGCCGCGCTCGCACGCGAGCTCGTCGCGCAGGAGCCGGGCGAGGGCTCGCGCTGGAAGGTCTCGCTGCGCTCCGGTGACGGGGAGGTCGACGTGTCGGTGATCGCTCGCGCGGGCGGCGGCGGCGGTCACAAGGCCGCAGCGGGCTTCTCGACCGAGCTCACACCCGCAGAGCTCGTCGCATTCCTGCGCGAGCAGGTCATCGCGCAGCTCTAGATGAGTGGTACGGACCCGGACGGGATCGTCCTGGCCGACAAGCCGGCGGGCAAGACCTCGCACGACATCACGACCGTCGTGCGGCGCGGCCTCGGCGTTCGCAAGGCCGGCCACGCCGGAACGCTCGACCCGTTCGCGACCGGGCTGCTCGTGGTCCTGGTGGGCCGCGCGCGCCGCGTCCAGCGGTTCTTCACGGCGCTCCCCAAGGAGTACTTCGCGGTCGCGCGCTTCGGTGCGGTGTCCACGACCGGCGACCCGGACGGCCAGATCACGCAGACGGGTGTGCTGCCCGCCGGCGATCTCGTGCTGCCGACCGGGCGGATCACGCAGCGCCCGCCGGCCTACAGCGCGATCCGCATCGACGGGACGCGCGCCTACGAACGCGCTCGGCGCGGAGAGACGGTCGAGGTCCCGGAGCGCGAGGTGACGATCTACGAGTTCGAGCAGCTCTGGCGCGAGGAGGATCGCGCCGGCCTGCGCATCGTCTGCTCGTCGGGGACCTACGTGCGCAGCCTCGTCGCCGACCTCGGCGACGCGTACACCGAGGAGCTGCGTCGCACGAGCATCGGGCCGTTCCACGTCGATGACGCGAACGCAAGGACGCGTGCGGCCGCTGCAGGGTGCACTGGGCTTCTTCGCGCACCTCGAGGTGGACGGCGAGCTCGCGCGCAGCGCGGCGCACGGCGTCGCGATCGAGCCTCCGCGGGCGCCCCGGGCACCGGCGGGGGAGTGGGTGCTGCCCGAGCCGCCGAGCGAGGTGCTGCTGAGCGACGCGGCCGGCCCGATCGCGCTGGCCGAGCACCGCGAGGACGGTCTGCTCAAGCCCGTCGTAGGCTTCCGGGCGTGAGGATCACGCTGCTCCCCGACGCCGAGCCTCGCGCGCGGCGCGTCGCCGTCGGCACGTTCGACGGCGTCCACCTGGGCCACCGCGAGGTCATCTCCGGCGCCGACACGGTGTTGACGTTCGATCCGCATCCCACCGCGGTCGTCGCTCCGGGGAAGGAGCCGCAGCTGCTGACGACGCTGGCGCGCAAGGCCGAGCTGGCCGGAGCCGCCGGGGCGCAGGAGCTCGTGGTGATCCCGTTCGACCGCGAGTTCGCGCAGCGGACCGCGCAGGAGTTCATCGACGACGTGCTCGTCGGCCGCCTCGGCGCGACGCACGTGAGCGTCGGCGAGAACTTCCACTTCGGCAATCGTGCGCGGGCGACGCGGCGATGCTGCGCGAGGAGCCGCGCTTCCAGACGCGCGTCGTCCCGCTGCTGGAGATCGACGGTGAGATCGTCAGCTCGAGCCACATTCGCGGGCTCGTGCTCGGCGGG
The DNA here is from genome assembly GCA_963817295.1 of uncultured Solirubrobacteraceae bacterium. GTDB lineage: Bacteria > Actinomycetota > Thermoleophilia > Solirubrobacterales > Solirubrobacteraceae > F1-60-MAGs163. Next base: position 23,208 of record CAWFOF010000015.1, read on the forward strand.
CGCGCTCGAATACGCCGGCCGGCTGCTCGGCGAGCCGTTCGTCGTCGACGGCGATCGTCTCGCACGGCGATGAGCGAGGCCGCACGCTCGGCTATCCGACCGCGAACCTCGCTCCCGTGGACGGGCTCTGCACTCCCGGGCACGGCGTCTACGCCTGCCGGGCGCGGACCGCCGACGGCGGCCTGGCATGCCGCCGCCGTCAACGTCGGCGTGCGGCCGATGTTCGAGAGCGGCCTCGGGGAGCTCGTCGAGGCCCACCTCCTGGACTTCTCCGGCGACCTGTACGACCAGCCGCTGCGCGTCCAGTTCCTCAAGCGCCTGCGCGGCGAGCGGCGCTTCGACGGCGTCGACTCGTTGATCGACCAGATCGGTCGCGACGTCGACGAGGCGCGCGCCGTGGCGGCCGCCGCAGCCTGAGCGCGCATGACGCGTGCTGCTACCGTTCAGCGCCGCATCATGACCACGCTTTCACCTGAGAAGACCCGCGAGATCGTCGCCCAGTTCGGCGCCAACGACCAGGACACCGGCAACACCCGCGTCCAGGTCGCGCTGCTCAGCCAGCGCATCACCGATCTGACAGAGCATCTGCGCACGCACAAGAAGGACCACGCGTCGCGTCGCGGCCTGCTGATGCTCGTCGGCCAGCGCCGCCGCCTGCTGAACTACCTGCAGAAGAGCGACCTCGAGGCCTACCGTGGCCTCGTGCGCGAGCTCGGCCTGCGCAAGTAGCCCGTGAGCATCATCGCTCCGGGCACGCCGGCGCCGCAGTTCGCGCTCCAGACCGAGGACGGCGTGCCGTTCACGAACCTCGACCTCGCGGGCCGCACGGTCGTCCTGGTCTTCTACCCGTTCGCGTTCAGCCCGGTCTGCACCGACCAGCTGCAGATCTACGAGGAGGCGCTGCGCCGAGATCACCGCGCAGGGCGCCGAGATCTACGGCGTCTCGACCGACGCGTCGTACTCGCAGACCGCGTTTCGCGAGAAGCTCGGCGTGACGATCCCGCAGCTCAGCGACTTCGAGCCCAAGGGCGCGGCGTCGCGGGCCTTCGGCGCGTACTTCGAGCCCGGCGGCATGACGAACCGCGCGCTGGTCGTCCTCGCGGACGGCGTCGTCGCGTGGAGCTGGCTCGGCGAGAACCCGGGCGTCCTGCCCGGCGTGAATCTCGTCTTCGACGGCCTCGCAGCCGCCGCCTGAAGGCTCAGGCCGCGGCGCCGGAGCGGCGGGCGATGTCGCTCGCGAGCAGCGGCTCGATGACCGCCGCACGGTACTCGAAGATCGCGGCGCACGTCGCGCTCCACGAACAGCCGGTGCGCCAGCTCGCCGGCGTGGCCCGAAGCCGACCGCGTAGCGCACGCGTGTCCGTCATCAGCGTGCGCCCGCCGGGGAGCGCCTCGAAGTGTGGGTGTGATGCCACAGCGCGTAGGGGCCGCGCAGCTGCGCGTCGACGAAGCGCTCGCCCGGCGTCCAGTCCTGGATCAGCGTCTGCCAGCGCACCGGCAGCCCGTGGACGCGCAGCCGGTACTCGATCAGCGTCCCGACCTGCATCGCGATCGGGCGCGGAGTGATCACCTGGAAGCGCAGCAGCGGCGGCGTGATCGCCTCGAGGTTGTGGGCGTCGGCGAAGAACGGGAACACCTCGCTCCGGCGTGCCGTGCGAGGGTCTGCTCGCGACGGAGCGTGTGGACGTCGCATGCTGCCGGCTCTACGGGCGCCGGCTCCGCGCCTGGATCGTAGGCTTGCGCCATGCGCGACCTGCGAAGTGCGCCGGTCCCGGCGGTCGGCGAGGACGACCACGTCCGCGGGCCGCGCCGGCGCGCCGACGGTGATCGTCGTACGCCGACTTCACCTGCCCGCGCTGCGCGGTCGCGGCGCAGCGCCTGCACGGCGCGGACGTGCGCACGTGCTTTCGCCACTTCGCGCTGAAGGCGCGCCACCGACGGGCGGTCCCGGCGGCGGTCGCCGCCGAGGCCGCCGCGCGCCAGGGGGCGTTCTGGGCGTTCCACGATGCGCTGTACGCCGACCAGGGCCGGCTCGACGACCCGCACCTGTGGGCGCTTTGCGAGCGCCTCGGGCTCGACCTCGAGCGCTTCGAGGCCGATCGCCGCGATCCCCGACGTGCTCGCGCGAGTCGAGCGCGACGTCGGACGAGGCGCTGCGCGCGGGCGCGGCGACGACGCCGGCGCTCGTGATCGGCGACGTCATCCATCAGGGCGCGCCGGATCGCGGCGTTTCTGGCCGATCTGGCGCGTGGCTACTAAGATGGACCCGTTCGGATACAGAGAGATTCAATGAGATACGGGCCGCAGGATCCGAAGGCGGCTCGCGAAGAGAGGGTTTTCACCTCATGAGTACTGAAGCCGTGACCACGGTCTCCGTCGAGATCGCAGGTTCCGAGGTCTCGTTCGAGACCGGCAAGATGGCCAAGCAGGCCGGCGGCGCCGTCGTCGTCCGCCAGGGCGACACGATGGTGCTGTGCACCGCGACCGTCGGCAATCTGCGCGACGTCGACTTCCTCCCGCTGACGGTGGACGTCGAGGAGCGCATGTACGCCGCGGGCAAGATCCCCGGCTCGTTCTTCAAGCGCGAGGGTCGTTCAGGCGAGAAGGGCACGCTGACCGCGCGCATGATCGACCGGCCGATCCGCCCGCTGTTCCCCAAGGGCTGGCACTTCGAGACGCAGCTCGTGGCGATGCCGCTGAGCGTCGATCACGTCCACCCCTACGACATCCTCGCGATGAACGGCGCCTCCGCCGCGCTGATGATCTCCGAGGTCCCGCTGCCGACGCCCGTCGGCGCGGTGCGCATCGGCAAGATCGACGGCAACTTCGTCGTCAACCCGCCCGAGGACAGCCTGCTCGCCGACAGCGAGCTCGACCTGGTCGTCGCCGGCACGGACGAGGCCATCCTGATGGTCGAGGCCGGCGCCACGGAGATCTCCGAGGCCGAGATCCTCGACGCGCTCGACATCGCCCACGGCGAGATCAAGAAGCTCTGCGCCCTGCAGCGCGAGCTGGCCGCGAAGGTCGGCAAGGAGAAGATCGTCGTCGAGGCGCCGGTCATCGACCCGGCGCTGCTCGACGCGATCAAGGGCTCGCACGGCGCGGACCTCGACGCCGCCACGCAGGTCGAGGACAAGCTCGCCCGCCAGGACGCCTCGAAGGCCGTCGAGACGGCGATCGTCGAGCAGTACGCCGGCGATCCCGAGGCGGCGGACTACGCGACCAAGCGCGCCGACGCGCTGGCCGCGTTCGACAAGCTCGAGAAGGCGCACGATCCGCCAGCGCATCGCGGTCGACAAGAAGCGCCCGGACGGCCGTTCGGCCAAGCAGATCCGCGACATCTCGATCGAGGTCGGCGTCGCCCCGCGCACGCACGGCTCGGCGCTCTTCACGCGCGGCCAGACGCAGGCGATCTCGGTCGCCTCGCTCGGCACGCTGAAGGAGGAGATGCGGCTCGACACGCTCGGCCTGGAGAAGAACCGCTTCTACTGGCACCACTACAACTTCCCGCCGTTCTCGGTGGGCGAGGCCGGCTTCATGCGCGGCCCCAAGCGCCGTGACATCGGCCACGGTGCGCTCGCCGAGCGCGCGCTCGTGCCGGTCGTCCCGAGCACCGAGGAGTTCCCGTACACGATCCGCGTGGTCTCCGACATCCTCGAGTCCAACGGCTCGTCGTCGATGGCCTCGGTCTGCGGCTCGTCGCTGTCGCTGATGCAGGCGGGCGTGCCGATCAAGGCGCCGGTCGCCGGAATCGCCATGGGCCTGATCAAGGAGGGCGACGACTACATCGTCCTCACCGACATCGCCGGCGTCGAGGATCACCTCGGCGACATGGACTTCAAGGTCGCCGGCACCGAGGCGGGCATCACCGCGATCCAGATGGACATCAAGATCTCGGGCGTGACGTTCGACATCCTGCGCGACGCGCTGTCCCAGGCCCGCGAGGCGCGCCTGAACATCCTCGGGCAGATGAACGACGTGATCCCCGCGCCGAGCACGGAGCTCTCACCGTACGCTCCGCGCATCATCCAGCTGCAGATCGACCCGTCGCAGATCGGCCTGCTGATCGGCAAGGGCGGCGAGACCATCCGCGGCCTCTCCGACGAGTTCGAGTCGCAGATCGACGTCAACGACGAGGGCCAGGTCCTCGTCTACTCGTCGAACGGCGAGCTGGGCGAGGCGCTCGCCGAGCGGATCCGCTCGATGATGAAGGAGGTCGAGGTCGGCGACGAGTTCACCGGCAAGGTCGTCAAGACGACGACGTTCGGCGCCTTCGTCGAGCTCGCCAAGGGCACCGACGGCCTGCTGCACATCTCGAACGTCTCGCCGGGCCAGCGCGTCGAGAACGTCGAGGACGTGCTCAAGCGCGGCGACGAGATCCAGGTCAAGGTCGTCGAGGTGGACCGCGAGCGCGGCCGCATCGGCCTGCGCCTCTCGGACGATCCGTCGATCGCCGGCAAGTCGACCGAGGAGCTCGCGCCGGTCGTCGCCTCCGGCGGCGATCGCGGCGCCCCGCGCCGTGACCGCAACGGCGGCGGCGGCGGCGGACGCGGCGGCGACGCGGCGGCGAGCGCGGCTCCGGCCGTCCGCGGCACCGCCGCGGCGACAGCGACCCCGACCGCGGCTAGGCGCCCCGAGGTCATGGCCTCCGGCCATCGCCTCACCACCCTGGATTCCGGGGTGCGGATCGTCACGGAGGCCATGCCCTCCGTGCGGTCCGCCGCCCTGGGGTTCTTCGTCGGCACCGGCTCGTCCATGGAGGACGAGCGCGTCGCCGGCTGGTCGCACCTGCTGGAGCACATGCTGTTCCGCGGGACCGCGAGCTACGCCTCGGTCGAGATCGACCAGATCTTCGACGGGATGGGCGCCGAGCTGAACGCCGGCACGGGCAAGGAGTCGACCTCGGTCTACTCGCGCGTGCTCGACGTGCATCTCGACCGCGCCTTCGACGTGATGGCCGACATGGTCTGGCGCCCGCAGATCGCCGAGGACGACCTGCACGCCGAGCGCCAGATCGTGATCGAGGAGATCGCGATGTACGAGGACGACCCGCAGGACCGCGTGTTCGACATCCTCGGCGAGGCCGTCTTCGCCGGGCATCCGCTCGGGCAGCCCGTGATCGGAAGCCGCGACTCGGTCGCCGCGGCCGGTGCCGACGCGCTGCGCGCCTTTCACGGCGAGCGCTACGCGCCCGGCGACCTCGTCGTCGCCGCGGCGGGCTCCGTCGACCACCGTCGCCTCGTGCGCCTGGTCGAGGCGGCCGAGGGCCGGACCGAGGCGCACCGCCGGGCGCCGGCACCGCCGCCGGCGCCGCAGCCCGGCGGGCCCGTCGGCCGGCGCTTCATCGTCAAGGAGACCGAGCAGTACCACGTCGCGCTCGGCGCGCACGGCATCGCGCGCGACGACGAGCGGCGCTACGCGCTGCGGGTCCTCGACACGATCCTCGGCGGGACGTCCTCCTCGCGGCTCTTCCAGGAGGTCCGTGAGCGGCGCGGGCTCGCCTACAGCGTGTTCTCGTTCCACCAGTCCTACGCCGGCACCGGCCAGGTCGGCATCTACCTCGGCACGCGGCCGGAGAACGTCGCCGTGGGGCTGCAGGTGATCGCCGACGAGCTCGAGCGGCTGCGCCAGGACGGCGTCACCGCCGACGAGCTGGTGCGCGCCAAGGAGAACGCCCAGGGCCGCCTCGTGCTGGCCCTGGAGTCGACGTCGGCGCGGATGAGCCGGCTCGGCGGCTCGATCCTCGCCGGGCTGCCGCTGCTCAGCGTCGACGAGCTGATCGAGCACGTCGACGCCGTCACCGCCGACGACGTCCTCGAGCTGGTGCGCGAGCTCTTCGCGGGCGAGCGCCTGAGCGCCGCCGGCGTCGGCCCGGACGAGGCGCTGTTCCGCTCGGCGCTGGAGCCGATCGCGCCGCAGCTCGCCGAGGCCGCCTGATGTCCGGCGTCATCCGCGTCGCCGTCGCCGGGCGCGGCGGGCCGCATGGGCCAGTCGGTGTGCCGCGCGGTCGAGAGCGCGCCGGACATGGTGCTCTGCGGGCGCGCCGACCCGTCGCTCGACGTCGCGCTGGCGACGGTCCTCGCCCAGGACGAGCCGGACGTCGTCGTCGACTTCACGACGCCGGGAACCGCGCTGGCGAACGCGCTCGAGTGCGTCCGGGCCGGCGTCCACGTCGTGATCGGCACCACCGGCTTCGATGTCGAACCGCTGCGACGCCGAGGGCGGCAGCGAACGTCTTCATCGCCCCGAACTTCGCGATCGGCGCGGTGCTGATGATGCGCTTCGCCGCGCAGGCCGCCGAGCACTTCGCCAAGGCCGAGATCATCGAGCTCCACCACGACCGCAAGCTCGACGCCCCCAGCGGGACCGCGGCGCGCACCGCCGAGCTGATGGCGCCGGCGATCGGGTACGAGGTGCCGATCCACTCCGTCCGGCTGCCGGGCCTCGTCGCCCATCAGGAGGTCATCTTCGGCGGCCTGGAGGAGACGCTGACGATCCGCCACGACTCGCTCGGTCGCGAGTCGTTCATGCCCGGCGTGCTGCTGGCCGTGCGCCGCGTCGGGTCGCTGACCGAGTCGCCGGTCGTCGGCCTCGAGCACCTGCTTTAGATGGCGTCGGCGCCCGGAGAGCCGCGACGCGCGACGCCCGGCGGACGTGACTGCGATCGCCGGATTGCAGCAGCGGGTGTGGTGGCATGCGTACGAGGGCATCCTCGGCGCCGCCCGCCTCGCGCAGCTCGACGAGGAGGACGGCCACGAGGCGCACTGGACGCGGACGCTCGGCGACCCGCGGGCCGAGACCTGGGTCGACCGAGCACGAAGGACGGATCACCGGCACGACGACGGTCGGCCCTTCGCGGGAGGAGGGTGCCGCCACGGGGCTCGGCGAGCTGTGGTCGATCGCGGTCGAGCCGGGCGCGCAGGGCGCGGGCCTCGGCTCGGCCCTGCACGCGCACGCGTGCGTGAGGCTGGGCGCGCTCGGGTTCACGGCCGCGATGCTCTGGGTCTTCGAGGAGAACGGGCTGGCCCGCGCGTTCTACGAGGCGCGCGGATGGACGCTGGACCTGCCGGGCGCCGGCACGGCTCCGGAGGAGTGGTACCTCGCGCCGTGCGTGCGCTACCGCCGCGTGGTGGGCTGAGGACATGCTGGTCGCCGTCACCGACCACGCCGCCGAGCGCTTCCGCCAGCGCGTCGGCGGGCGCAGCGGGGAGGTCGACCCGCGGCCGGAGATCGTCACGCGCGTTCGCCGCGCGCTGGACGCCGGGCGCGTTCGACGAGACCCCGCCGCCGGGCGCGAGCGCGGCGCGCGGCTCGCTCTACGTCCACGACCTCGTCGACCGCTCGCTCGTCTTCGTCTGCCGTCGCGACCGGCCGGACGGCGAGCTGGTCGTCGTCACGCTCTGGGAGCGCGAGGACGGCGTGGCGAGCCCGCGTGTCCCGCGCCGGTTCACGGATGCGCTGAAGCGCGACTGAGCAGGTCGTTCAGCCCTCGCGCACGAGCCGCGCGAGGCGCGTGTGTCGGCGCCTGGTGTCCAGGCTGCGCAGGGCGGTGCGCAGGCGCCGCGGGCTGCACGACGAGCACGCAGACGCGCTCGGCCCGCGTGACCGCCGTGTAGATGAGGTTGCGCGTCAGCATCACGTGGTGGCCCGCGGAAGACGGGCACGACGACCGCCGGCGCCTGGCTGCCCTGGGCCTTGTGGACCGAGATCGCGTGGGCCAGCCGCAGCGTGCCGAGCTCCTCGGTGCGCAGCGCGAGGCGACGGCCGTCGTCGCACGCGAGCGTGATCCGGTCGCGCTCGGCGTCGTGGTGCACGAGCACGCCGAGCTCGCCGTTCATGAGCTCGCGCTCGTGGTCGTTGCGGGTCTGGATCACGCGGTCGCCGACCCGCAGGGCGTGTCCCGGCGATCGCCGCTCCGTCTGGGTTCAGGCGCGCGCGCAGCGCGGTGTTGAGCGCATCGACGCCGACCGGGCCCTTGTGCATCGGGGAGAGCACGAGGACGTCGGCGACCGGATCGAGGTCGTAGTGGGCGGGCAGGCGCTCGGCCGCCAGCGTGACGATCTCGTCGAACATCTGCTCGGGGTCGTCGTGCGCGATCACGAAGAAGTCGCGGACGTCGTCGGGTCCGGCGTCGACCGGCGGCGTGACGCCGCGCGTTGATCGCGTGCGCGGCGCGCACGATCAGCGAGCGGGCCGCCTGGCGGAACACCTCGGTCAGGCGCACGGTCGGGACCGCGCCCGACGCGATCAGGTCGTCGAGCACGCGCCCGGGGCCGACCGGCGCGAGCTGGTCGACGTCGCCGACCAGCAGCACGTGCGTGCGCGGCCCGACGGCGCCGATCAGCGCGTCGGCGAGCTGCAGTCGACAGCATGCTCGCCTCGTCGACGACGAGCACGTCGGTGCCGGGGATCGGGTCGTCGGCGCCGCGCTCGAAGCCCTCGCCGGGGACCCAGCCGAGCAGCCGGTGGATCGTCGTCGCCTGAGCGCCCGTCGACTCCGCCAGGCGACGGGCGGCCTTGCCGGTCGGCGCGCAGAGCCGCACGCGTCCGGCTGTTCGCCTTCACCAGGTCGACGAGCGCCCGCATCGTCGCGGTCTTGCCGGTGCCGGGCCCGCCGGTGAGGATCGAGAGCCGTGCTCGCGAGCACCGCGTCGACGACGGCCCACTGGTCGTCGGACGGCATGAAGGCGCCCGTCGGCGGGTCGCTCGACGCGGGCGAGCTTCAACGCCGGGCCGCCGTCGACCAGCTCGCGCACGCGGCGCGCCAGACGGCGCTCGATCGCGGTCCATCGACGGATCGGCGAGCAGGTCGCCGTCGGCGACGAGCAGCCCGCGCGCGACGAGCTCGTCGAGGCGATCCGAGACGTCCGCACCGAGCAGGGCGCTCGCGCGCCGCGACAGCTCCTCGCGGGGGAGCAGGCAGTTGCCGTCCTGGCCGGCCTCCTCGCAGCGCGTGCAGCACGCCCGCGTCGAGCGCGTTCCGGGCGCCTGCGGGTCGGTGCCCAGCGCGCGCGCGAGCGCGTCCGCGGTCGCGAACCCGACGCCCTCGACCTGCGAGGCGGCGTACGGATCCTCGCGCAGCATGTCGATCGCCTCCGGGCCGAACGCGCGCTCGATGCGCGAGGCCGCGGAGCCCGGCACGCCGTGCTCGGCCAGGAACAGCCGCAGCGCGCGGCGCCCGCGCACCTTCTCCCACGAGCGCACCGCCGCGCCGATCCGCGCCGGGCCGATGCCGGGCACCTCGCGCAGGCAGGCGCGCGGCTCGCGGTCGACGCAGCTCGAGCACGTCCGGGCCCGTGACGATCGAGCAGCCACTGCGCACCGCTGGGCCCGACGTGCTTGACGCCGGCGAGCACGTTCAGCAGCGCCGCGTCGCTCGCCGGGCCGAGGCCGCGGGCCTGCTGCACCTCGAACCGCCAGCCGTGCTTGGCGTGGCGTCGCCACGCGCCGTGACGCTTCGAGCGTCTCGCCCTCGTGGAGGTGGTCGAGCGTGCCGGTCAGCGTGACCTCGTCGCCCTCGTCGGTCAGCGCCGCGACGACGGCGAAGCCGCCCTCGGGAGCGCGCCAGCGCACCGCCATCACCTCGGCGCGCAGCGAGCGCGCCGACGGGTCGGCCGGGGCCCCGGCCGCTTCGCGCACGCTCGCGTCGAGCCGGGGCACTGGCATGTCAGGCAGTCTGCAACCCGCGGCGGACACTCGCCCAAACAGCCCATTCAGCTACGCTCACGCCAGTGGCTCCACTCGGCAGCATCATCACCGCGATCGTCACACCGTTCGATGACGACCTGCAGGTCGACGAGGGCGCATTCGTGGCGCTCATGCAGCACCTCTCCGAGAACGGCTCGGACGGCTTCGTCGTCTGCGGCACCACCGGCGAGGCGGCGACGCTGTCCGACGAGGAGCATCTGGGCCTGATCGACCTGGCCGTGCGCGAGCGCCCGGCCGGCATGACGATCATCGCCGGCGTGGGGTCCAACGACACCCGCCACGCCGTGACGCTCACCGAGCGCGCGTGCGAGCTCGGCGTCGACGCGCTGCTGTCGGTGAACCCGTACTACAACCGTCCCAACCGCCGCGGGATCGTCGCGCACTACCGCGAGGTCGACGCGCGCGGCCGACCGGCCGATCGTGCTCTACAACATCCCGCAGCGCACCGGATCGGACATGCCGAACGACCTGCTCGCCGAGCTCGCCCAGCTCGACCACATCGAGGGCGTCAAGCAGGCCAACGACGACAACCTGGCACTCGTCGACGGCCTGGAGCTGTACGCCGGCAACGACGACGTCCTCGGCCGCGTGCTCGACATGGGCGGCGCCGGCGGCATCCTCGTCGCCAGCCACATCGCCGGCCCCGAGATGCGGCGGATGGTCGACGAGCCCGAGACACCGCGGCGAGATCGACGCCGGCCTGCAGGACCTCTACGCCGCGCTCGGCGTCGGGCCGCTGGTGATGACCACGAAGGCCGCGCTGAACATGCTCGGCCACCACGTGGGCGCACCGCGCCTGCCGCTCGTCGAGGCAGACGAGCACGAGACCACAGTGGTCCGCGAGGCGCTGACGCGCCACGGACTGCTCGAGACGACTGAGGCCTGATGTCCCAAAGCGGCACCCTGCGCGTTCTCCCGCTCGGCGGGATCGGTGAGATCGGCAAGAACATGACGGTCGTCGAGATCGACGACCGGCTCCTGATCGTCGACGTCGGACTGCGCTTCCCGACCGCCGAGATGGTCGGCATCGACCTGGTCCTGCCGGACTTCACCTACCTGCGCGGCAGGGTCGACGACATCGAGGGCATCATCATCACCCACGGCCACGAGGATCACCTCGGCGCGCTCCCGTGGATCCTGCGCGAGCTGAAGGCCGAGGGCGCCGGCGAGCTGCCGCCGATCTTCGGCGCCCCGCTGACGATGGCGATGGCGCGCTCCAAGCTCGACGAGCACCGCCTGAAGGACCTCGACGTCGAGGACGTCAAGGCCGGCGAGCGCCTCGAGCTCGGCCCGTTCGACGTCGAGCTGATCCACATGACGCACTCGATCCCGGACGCCATGGCGGTGGCCGTGACGACCGACGTCGGCACCGTCCTGATCACCGGGGACTACAAGTTCGACCAGACGCCCGTCGACGGCAAGCCCGCCGACGTCGCGCGCCTGGCCCAGCTGGGCGCCGACGGGTTGCTGCTGCTGTGCGGCGACTCGACGAACGCCGACCGGCCGGGCTTCAGCCCGAGCGAGGCCGGCGTCGGCCCGCACCTGGAGCAGGTCTTCGCGCGCTGCGAGGGCCGGATCGTCGTCACGTGCTTCGCGTCGAACATCCACCGCGTCCAGCAGGTCGTCGACGCGGCCGAGACGCTCGGGCCGCAAGGTCGCGCTGCTCGGGCGCTCGATGCGCAAGAACGTGAACATCGGGCGGTCGCTCGGGCACATCGACGTCCCCGAGGGGATGCTCGTCCAGCCGCGCGAGATCGACAGCTTCCCCGACGAGAAGCTCGTCATCGTCTCGACCGGGTCACAGGGCGAGCCGCTCAGCGCGCTGCGCCGGATGGCGTTCTCCGACCACCCGCAGGTCGAGCTGCGCCGCGGCGACACCGTCTGCTTCGCCGCGACGCCGATCCCCGGCAACGAGCGCGCCGTCAACGAGACGATCGACCGCCTGTTCCACATCGGGACGACCGTCATCACCGCGCGCGACGCGCCGATCCACGCCTCGGGCCACGGGTACGCCGAAGAGCTGAAGCTGATGCTCAACCTGACGAAGCCCAAGTACGTGATGCCGTTCCACGGCGACTACAAGCGCCTGGAGCTGCACGGCAAGCTGGCCGAGGCGGTCGGCGTTCCGGCCGCGAACATCTTCAAGGGCGAGAACGGGCTGCCGCTCGAGCTCGACGCCAAGGGCGCGCGCTTCGGCAAGCCCGAGCGCGCCGGGCATGGTCTTCGTCGACGGCGTCGAGATCGGCGACGTGGCCGACGTGGCGCTGCGCGACCGGCGCATGCTCAGCGCCGACGGCATCTTCGTCGTCGTGGCGACGATCTCCGAGCAGGACGGCTCGTCGGTCGCCGATCCCGAGGTCATCTTCCGCGGCGTGCCGTTCCCGGACGAGGCCGAGAACCTGCTGGACGACATCCGCAGCACCGTCGACACGTCGCTCGAGCGCGCCGCGAAGGAGGGCGTCCACGAGATCGACATCATCCAGGGGATGCTGCACGACGACCTCGCCAAGCTCGTCTACGAGCGCCTGCGCCGCCGGCCGATGGTCCTGCCGGTCGTCGTCGAGGTCTAGGCCGCCGCTAGGAGCGCCGGGCGGGCAGCCGGCGGATCCCGCGGGCGAGCGCGGCTGCGCGGCCGCCGTCGCGGCCTCCGCGGAGGCGGGCGCGGGAGGCGCGGCGGACGGCGGCTCGCCGAGCTCGTCGGTGGGGGGCTCCGGTGCGGCGTCGACGCGCGGCAGGCGCACCACGAAGCGCGCGCCAGGCGCCGCGTCCTCGAGCGTGACGGTGCCGCCGTGGCCGGTGGCGACGGCCTGCGACGATCGCGAGCCCGAGCCCGGTGGAGCGGCTCGTGTCGCCGCCGGCGCGCACGAACCGGTCGAAGATCTTCGGGCGCAGCTCGGCGGGGACGCCGGGGCCGTCGTCCTCGACGACCAGGACGGCTTCGGCGGCGGCGGTGCTCGTGCGCACCCGGACGTCGGTGCCCGGCGGGGTGTGGCTCAGCGCGTTCTCGATCAGGTTGAGCGCGAGGCGGTGCAGCTCGTCGCGCGCTCCTTCGACGACGACGCCGGGCGAGGTCTCCAGCTCGAGCTCGTGCCCGTCCGCGATCGCGCCCGCCTCGCTGATCGCGTCGAGTGCCACGGCGCTCAGGTCCAGCGGGCGGCGGCGCTGCTCGGCGGCGCCGTCGGAGCGCGCGAGCAGCAGCAGGTCGGCGACCAGGCGGCGCATCCGCCGCGAGCTGCGCAGCGCGGCCTCGGCCGTCTCGCGCGGATCGCCCTCGAGCTCCTCGGTGAGCAGCTCGAGGTTCGCGAGCACGCTCGTCAGCGGCGTGCGCAGCTCGTGCGAGGCGTCGGCGACGAACTGGCGCTGGCGGTCGAGCGCGCCCTCGGTCTCGTTGCGCGAGGCCTCGAGGCCCTTCGAGCATCTCGTCGAACGTGCGCGCCAGCTCGGCGACCTCGTCGTCGGACGTCGGCTCGGGAACGCGCCTCGCGGGTCGCGCGTGCGCGCGATGTCGCGCGCGGTGGCGGTCAGGGCCGTGATCGGCCGCAGCGAGCGCTTGGCGAGCGCCAAGCCGCCGAGCAGCGCGAGCAGCGTGCCGATGCCGACGCCGAAGGCGAGGAAGATGCGCAGGCCGGCGATCGCGTTCTGGACGTCGCGCAGCGGCCTGGCGTACTCGATCCAGACCGGCGCGGAGAGCCCCGATGAGGACTCCAGGACGCGGTAGCGCGTCTCGACGAGGTAGCCGCCGCGCTCGCCGGAGCCGGGCTGCACGGGCGGCCCGAGGTCCGGCGCCTTCGGTGTGGAGGCCTGAGGGAACGGGATGCGCCGCCCGTCGAAGATGCGGATCACCGCGTTGTTCGGGGCGGCGTAGAGGTCGAGGTCGGGGTTGATCTCGATGCGCCCGCCGGCGCCGATCGTGACGGACAGCCGGTCGCGCAGCTCGGTCGCCGCGTTCTCGGCCTCGTTGCGAAAGTCCGAGCGGATCCTGCCGGCGGTCAGCTGTCCCGACGACGACGGCGAAGCCGCAGAGGATCACGAAGGTCAGGGCCGCTGAGATCAGCGCCAGCCGCCAGCGGATGGAGAACCGCTCAAGCACGAAGCACGTACCCGGCCCCGCGGATCGTGTGCAGCAGGCGCGGCTCGCCACCGGCCTCCAGCTTGCGGCGCAGGTTCGAGACGAACACCTCGATCGTGTTCGTCGTGGCGAACGGGTCGTAGCCCCAGACCTCTTCCAGCAGCCGCTGGCGGGGGACGACGATCCGCTCGTTGCGCATCAGGTACTCGAGCAGCTCGAACTCGCGCTGGGTCAGCTCGACGGCGCGCTCGCCGCGCGAGACCTCGTGGGTGTCGGGGTTGAGCTGCAGGTCGCCGACGACGATCGAGGCCGCACCGCGCGGCGGACGGCGGCGCAGCAGCGCCCGCAGGCGCGCGAGCAGCTCCTGGCGCTCGAACGGCTTGACGAGGTAGTCGTCGGCGCCGGAGTCCAGACCCTCGACGCGCGCGTCGAGCGCGTCGCGGGCCGTCAGCATCAGGATCGGCACGTCGTCGCCGGCGCGCAGGCGCCGGGCGACCTCGATGCCGTCGAGCTTCGGAAGGCCGAGGTCGAGGACCACGAGATCGGGGTGAAACCGCGACGCCTCCTCGAGCGCCGCCTCGCCGTCGGCGGCGACGCGGACCTCATAGCCCTCCATGCGCAGCGAGCGCTGCAGGACCTGTGCGATGTCGGCGTCATCCTCGACGACGAGGACCCTCGGTTCACGTGAGTTCATACGCGGCGCAATCCTACGGATCGCGGTGAACGCCAGATGAAGGCAGGGGACGGGCCCGCGGCGTCGAAGGCCCACTTCGCATGCCTGCGCCTCGAACACCCGTCAAGCGCCGCCCCGCGGCCGCCTCCAAGAAGAAGCCGGCTCCGCGCCGGCGGGCGCCCGCGCCGCGTGCCCGTCGCAGCGCCCGCTGGAGCTGGAGGCCTGCCGGTGCTCGAGCAGCATCACCTCGACCTGATCGGCCTGCGCCTGTTCGCCGCCGGCGTGTTCGTCGGCGTCGCGCTGTACTCCGGCTGGGACGCGGGTGCCGGCGGCTCGTGGCTCGTCGACGGACTGCGCTGGCTGCTCGGGCAGATCGCCTACGCCGCTCCGGTCGCACTCGTCGTGCGCCGGCCTCGTGCTCGTGATGCGGCCGGTGCTGCCCGCGGTGCGCCCGCTGCGCACCGCTGCGTTCTGCCTGCTGGCGGCGACGACGCTCGCCTACGCCGCCGGAACGCTCGGCCTGGGGGACAGCCTCTCGCGCGCCGCATCGTGGGAGCCGGCCCGGTTCGAGGCGCGCGGCGGCGCGGTCGGCGACGCGCTGTACGCCGGTTCCTCGCAGCTGATCGGCAGCGTCGGAAGCCACATCCTCGCCATCTTCCTGTTCGTCGCCGGCGTGCTGCTGCTCACGGGCGCGTCGATCGCCGGCATCCTGCGCGCGACCGGGTCCGGCGTCGCCGACACGACGCGCGTGCTGCGCCGGACCGCCGCGCCGGTCCTGTCGCCTCGCGGCCGCCTCGCGCGCCGGCCGGAGCCCGAGCGCCCGGCCGGCGTCCTGCCGCCGGAGCACGACGACGAGGACTTCGTGGTGCGCCCGGCGATCGCCCGCCGTCGCTCGACGGCGCGCTGCGCTACCCCGACCTGTTCGGCGCCGGCGACGCCGAGCCAGGACGACCGAGCCGGTCGTCACCGACACCCGCTCGCGCAGGACGAGCACGCCCGCCGATGCGCCCGAGCGAGGCGGACGATCCCGACGCCGCAGCCAAGCCGGCCCGCAAGCGTACGCCGCGCGTCTCGACGGTCCCCGAGAACACGGGCGACTTCCACCTGCCGGACCCGGGCCTGCTGCGCCGCTCGCCCGCCGCCGACGACAAGCCGGACACCGCCGACCAGGCGCGCGTCACGACCGCGCTCGTCGAGGCGCTCGGCCACCACGGCGTCGAGGCGAAGGTCGTCGGGACCGTCGCCGGCCCGCACATCACCCGCTACGAGCTGCGCCTCGCGCCCGGGATCAAGATGAACAAGGTCGGCAACCTCAAGGACGACCTCGCCTACGCGCTCGCCGCGACCGACATCCGCATCCTCGCCCCGATCCCCGGCAAGCAGGCGGTCGGCGTCGAGGTGCCCAACCGCCGGCGCCGCATCGTCACCCTGGGTGACGTCTTCGGCGAGGTGCCCAAGGACGCGACGCCGCTCACGGTCTTCCTGGGCAAGGACGTCAGCGGCAAGCCGGTCTGCGCGGACCTGGCCAAGATGCCGCACATGCTCGTCGCGGGCACCACCGGCGCCGGCAAGTCGGGCTGCGTCAACGCGATGCTCTCGTCGATCCTGCTGCGCGCGACGCCGGACCAGGTCCGGCTCGTGCTCGTCGACCCCAAGCAGGTCGAGCTGAACCACTACGAGGCGATCCCGCATCTGCTCACGCCGGTGATCACCAGCCCGCGGATGGCCGCAAACGCACTGCAGAACCTGGTGCGCGAGATGGAATGGCGCTACGGGACGATGGCGATGGCCAGGACCCGCTCGCTGATCGAGCTGAACAAGTACCGCGTCGGCGAGGGCGACGAGCCGCTGCCGTACATCCTCTGCGTGATCGACGAGCTCGCCGACCTGATGATGGTCGCGCCGGCCGACGTCGAGGACTCGATCATCCGGCTGGCCCAGAAGGCGCGTGCCGTCGGGAATCCACCTCGTGCTCGCCACGCAGAGCCCGCGCGTCGACGTGATCACCGGGATGATCAAGGCGAACGTCCCGTCGCGGATCGCCTTCGCGGTCTCCAGCCAGACCGACTCGCGCGTGATCCTCGACCAGAACGGCGCCGAGAGCCTGCTCGGACAGGGCGACATGCTGTTCGCGCCGGTCGGCTCGTCGCGCCTGCAGCGCATCCAGGGCGCCTACATCGACGAGCCGCAGATCGCCCAGCTGACCGAGTTCTGGGCCGCGCAGGGCGAGCCGGAGCTGCGTGAGGACCTGCTGGTCGAGGTCGTGCCCGAGTCGGGCGCCGACGGCGCGGGAGCCGACAACGAGTTCGACCCGGACGAGGATCCGCTGCTCGGCGACGCGATCCGCCTGGTGGTCGAGATGAACACCGCCTCGACCTCGATGCTGCAGCGGCGCCTGCGCCTCGGCTACACCCGCGCCGGCCGGCTGATCGACATGCTCGAGCGCCGCGGGATCATCTCCGGCTACGAGGGCTCCAAGCCGCGCCAGGTGCTCGTCGCCGAGGGCGATCTCGCGCGCGTGCTCGCGGCGCTCGACGGCAGCGGCCGGCCGAGGAGCCGGTCGACGTCACGCTGCCCGGGGCGCCGCGCGGGCGGCGTGTCGTGCAGGACGACCTGGCCTGATCGCCCGCAGGTAGCCTGTCGCCCTGATGCCCGAGATCGGCGCCAGTCTCCGTGACGCGCGCATGCGCGATCACGTCGACATCACGGAGGCAGAGGCCGATACGAAGATCCGCGGCAAGTACCTGCGCGCGCTCGAGAACGAGGAGTGGGACCTGCTTCCGGGTCCGACGTTCGTCAAGAGCTTCCTGCGCACCTACGGCGACTACCTCGGCCTCGACGGGCGCCTGCTCGTCGAGGAGTTCAAGCTGCGCTACGAGCGCCCGGAGCTGCAGCCGATCGCACCGCCACGCGGACGTGCCGCCGATCGGCGCGACCGGCGGGCGACGGTCCGCGGGCGCTCCGGCGGACCCGACCGCGAGCCCGGCCGCGGACGCCTGATCCTGATCGCGACGCTCGTCGTCGCCCTGCTCGTCGGGCTGTTCCTGCTCGGGTCGCGGCGGCGGCGGAGGGGGCGGGGACACCGCAAGCACGCAGGCGACGACGCCGACCTCGACGCGGACGTCCCGCCACGACGACGACGACCTCCAAGACGACGCCGAAGAGCACGCCGACCGCGGTGCGGCTGAGGATCGTCCCGAGCGGCGACGTGTACGCCTGCCTGCGTGCCGGCAAGCAGACGCTGCTCAACGGCACGACGCTCACCGGCGGGAACCCGACCAAGACCTACACGGCGCGCCGCATGCGGCTGACGCTCGGCAACGGCGACGCGCGGATCGTCGTCAACGGGCGCTCGCGCGACGTGCCGGCGTCCGCGAACGGCATCGCCTACGTGCTGACGCCGACGTCCGTCACGCGCATCCCGGTCGCCCAGGGCCCGTCCTGCTGATGGCGGTCCGCGCGGGCATCGTCGTCACCGGCACCGAGGTGCTGACCGGGCGCGTCGTCGATCGCAACGGCCCTGGCTGTCCGATCGTCTGCGCGAGCTCGGGGTCGACCTCGAGACGACCGTGATCGTCGGGGACCGTCCGGCGGACATGCTCGCGGCGCTGCGCTTCCTGGCCGCCGAGGGCTGCGCGCTGCTGATCACCAGCGGCGGCCTCGGACCGACCGCGGACGACCTCACCGCCGAGGTCGTCGGCGGGTTCCAGGGCCGCGAGATGGTGATGGACGAGCCGCTGCGCGGGCGGATCGCGAAGATCCTCGAGGGAATCGCGAAGCGCTGGCCGAACATCGACCTCGCCGCGCTCGAGGAGGGCAATCGCAAGCAGGCGACGATCCCGCTCGGGGCGACGATCCTCGAGCCGGTCGGCACGCGCACCGGGCTCGTCGTGACGCCGGCCGGCGGCGGCGCCGACGCCCGCCGTCGTCGTGCTGCCCGGTCCGCCGCGCGAGCTGCAGAGCATGTGGCCGGCGGCGGTGGAGACCGATGCGCTGCGCGCAGGCGCATCCGCGGCCACACCGAATACCGCCAGGAGATGCTGCGGATGTTCGGGATCCCCGAGTCGGAGATCGCGGAGACGCTGCGCCAGGCGCACGCAGCCGGCGTCGAGCTCGACGCGCTCGAGATCACGACCTGCCTGCGCCGCGGCGAGGTCGAGGTCGTCACACGCTTCGAGCCCGCCCAGCAGGCGGTCTACGACGCATTCGCGGCGTCGTGGCCGAGCGCCATGCCGACACGCTGTTCTCCTCCGACGGCAGCTCCGTCGACCGCCAGGTCGCGGATCTCCTCGCTGCGCGATCCTGCGCGCAGCGTCGCAGTCGCCGAGTCCTGCACCGGCGGGCTGCTCGCCGCCCGGCTGACCGATCTTGCCGGGCTCCTCGGCGTACGTTCGCGGCGCCCTCGTCGTCTACTCCAACGAGGCGAAGGCGGAGCTCGCCGGGGTGGACCCCGCGCTGATCGAGCGCCCACGGCGCCGTCTCGGTCGAGGTCGCGCGCGCGCTGGCCGACGGCGCGATCGAGCGACTCGGCGCCGACGTGGGCGTCGGGATCACCGGGATCGCCGGGCCCGACGGCGGGTCGGAGGAGAAGCCGGTCGGCACCGTGTGCTTCTCGGTGGCCGAGCGCGGCGGCCGGCGCATCGACCGCCGTGCCCATCTCCCGGGCTCGCGCGGGGACGTCCGCGACCGCTCGACGACCGTCGCCATGCACCTCCTGCGGCGCGTCCTGCTCGGCCTGGGCGACCTGACCGGCCTCTGAGCCGCGCACCCGCGGCGCACTTGCGTCGCGATCCGGGGGTCGCCCCGTTGCTGGGATCGAACGTACGCTCGCGTTCCGTCCGGTCCGGAGCGCAGTATCCGGGCTTCTCGTACGTAGAAAGGTCGTAGAGCGTCATGGCTGTCAGCACCGAGGAAAAGGCCGCAAAGGCCCGCGACGTCGCACTGCAGGGCGCGCTGTCGCAGATCGAGCGCCAGTTCGGCAAGGGCAGCGTGATGCGCATGGGTGATCCCGGCGCTCAGGTGAAGGTCAACGCCATCCCGACGGGCGCGCTCTCGCTGGATCTCGCGCTGGGCATCGGCGGCATGCCGCGCGGGCGGATCGTCGAGGTCTTCGGCCCTGAGTCCTCGGGCAAGACGACGCTCGTCTACCACGTGCTCGCCGAGGCTCAGCGCCTCGGCGGCGTCTGCGCGTTCATCGACGCCGAGCATGCGATGGACCCGCTCTACGCCCAGCAGATCGGCGTCGACATCGACGAGCTGCTCGTCTCGCAGCCCGATCACGGTGAGCAGGCCCTGGAGATCTGCGACATGCTCGTGCGCTCCGGCGCGGTCGATCTCGTCGCGGTCGACTCCGTGGCGGCGCTGACGCCGCGCGCCGAGCTCGAGGGGCAGATGGGCGACCAGACGGTCGGCCTTCAGGCGCGGATGATGAGCCAGGCGATGCGCAAGCTGGCCGGCAACCTCAACCGCACGCAGACGCTCTGCCTCTTCACGAACCAGATCCGCGAGAAGATCGGCGTCATGTTCGGCTCGCCCGAGACGCAGCCGGGTGGGCGCGCACTGAAGTTCTACGCCTCTCAGCGACTCGACATCAGGCGCATCGAGACGCTGAAGGAGGGCACCGAGGCGGTCGGCAACCGCGTCCGCGTGAAGGTCGTCAAGAACAAGGTGGCCGCGCCGTTCCGCCAGGCCGAGTTCGACATCGAGTTCGGCAGGGGCATCTCGACCTCTGGCTGCATCCTCGACCTGGGGATCGAGCACAACATCGTCACGAAGTCCGGCTCGTTCTTCTCCTACGGTGAGGACCGGCTGGGGCAGGGACGCAACAACGCGAAGGCGTTCCTCGATGAGCACCAGGAGGTCGCGCGGGAGATCGAGGCCAAGATCTACGCGGCGCTGGAGATCGATCGTGACCTCGTCGTCCCGATCGAGCGCGACGACGACAGCGCCCTCGCCGGATCTCGACGAACCGGTGGAGCAGGCCGCCGCGTAGCTCCTCGATGACCACCACGGATCAGGTCCAGGATCCGGGGGCGCGGCTGCAGCACGCGCTCGACCTTGCGTTCCGCTACCTCGGGCGCCGTGATCGCACGGTGCTCGAGGTCCGGCGCCAGCTCGAGAGCAAGCGCGTGGAGCCCGCCACCATCGATCAGGCGCTCACCGAGCTCACGTCGCAGGGATACCTCGACGACGCGCGCTATGCCCGGCTCTTCGCCGAGGACCGTCGCAACCTCGACGGATGGGGAAGCGAGCGCATCGAGCGCAAGCTCGTGGCCGTCGGCGTGCCCGCGGACGTCATCGAGGCGACGCTCGGCGCGCAGTCCTCCGAGAAGGAGCTCGCGGCGGCGGTCGCCGTGCTGTCCCGGCGCCTGCCGATCCCGCCGTCGGACGAACGCGAGCGCGAGAAGGCTCTGGGCCTGCTGGTCCGTCGCGGGTACGAGCTCGACGTGGCCTACGCAGCGGTCCGGGCATTCGAGCGGGGCTGACCGTCGGTGGCTTGAATTGCCGTTGATCGACGGCGGTACTACCATGGGCGAACGCGAAGAACCGGCCCGTAAGGGCATTGAAACACTTGCAAATCCACCGCTTCGAGATCACCGTCACCTCGACCCTCAAAGGCCCCTGAAACCAGCCTGAGACGCGACCAGCGGTCGCGCACCCTGTTCGTCCCCGAGCCGCCTGAGCGACCCGGAACTTCGCGCACAACACAGCGATCGGTTCGGGCTGGGCGTGTCTCCGGTCCGTTGGACAGAAGGGGGAGATCATGGAGCTCGTCATCGCGGCGCTGGTCCTGGCAGTGGGCCTCATGGGGGCGGCGCTCGTCGTCCGGCGCGGGCGGGGAGAGGCGACGGGCTTCGGGCCGGGCTCGCCGGCGACGGCGCCCGTCCTGGCCCGCGAGGCGGACCTCACGCGCCACGAGGCGCACTCCCGCAGCCTCGAGCGCTCACTCGACCAGCGCGCGGCGGACCTCGATCGCCGCGCGGCGGAGATCGATCGCCGCGATGTGCAGATGGAGGAGGACCGGCGCCGCGTCGCGGAGCTCACCGCCGAGCACGTGCGCGCCCTGGAGGCGATCTCGGGCCTCAGCGCCGGTGAGGCGAAGAAGGCGCTGCTGAAGGAGGTCGAGGACGACGCGCGCCACGAGCAGGCGCGGATCCTGAGGCTCGTCGAGGAGGACACCAAGCGCGACGCCGAGCGCCGCGTGCGGTCGATCCTCTCTGTCGCCATGCAGCGTCTCGCGGGCAAGCACGCCGCCGAGACGACGGTCTCCGTCATCCAGCTCCCGTCGGACGACATGAAGGGCAGGATCATCGGCCGCGAGGGCCGTAACATCCGCGCGCTGGAGAACATCACGGGCGTCGATCTGATCATCGACGACACACCGAACGCCGTCGTGCTCTCGTCGTTCGACGGCGTTCGGCGCGAAGTCGCGCGGATGACGCTCGGAGAAGCTCCTGCTGGACGGACGGATCCATCCGGCCCGCATCGAGGAGACGTACTTCCAGGCCAAGAGCGAGCTCGACGCGCGCGTGATCGAGCTGGGGGAGGAGGCGGTGCTCGAGGCGGACGTGCACGGCCTCGACCCCGAGCTGGTCAAGCTGCTCGGCCGCCTGCACTTCCGGACCTCCTACGGGCAGAACGTCCTGGCCCACTCGATCGAGTGCTCACAGCTCGCAGCGATGATGGCCGACGAGCTCGGGGCGAGCGCGAAGACGGCGCGCCGAGCGGCGCTGCTGCACGACATCGGCAAGGCCGTGACGCACGAGGTGCAAGGTCCGCACGCGATCGTCGGAGCGCGAGATCGCGCGGCGCCACGGCGAGTCGGAGGCCGTCGCCCACGCGATGGAGGCCCATCACAACGAGGTCGAGCCTCAGACGGTCGAGGCCGTGATCGTCCAGGCGGCTGATGCGCTCTCGGGCGCTCGCCCGGGCGCTCGCGGCGAGTCCCTGGAGCACTACGTCAAGCGGCTGCGCGAGCTGGAGGACCTTGCCGGGCGCCACGCGGCGGTCGACAAGGTCTACGCGATGCAGGCGGGCCGCGAGATCCGCGTGATCGTCGCTCCGGGGGCACTGGACGACGATGGGACGACGATCCTCGCGCGCGAGATCGCCCGTGAGATCGAGCAGGAGCTGGAGTATCCGGGGCAGATCAAGGTGACGGTCATTCGTGAGTCTCGGGCTGTGGAGTATGCGAAGTGACGTTCTTTGGGGCGCTTGTGCTCACGGGTCCTGCCCGGGGACACGCCGACGGGGGTGCGGTCGCTCCCGCGACGGCGTGTCCCCGGTCACCCGTTCGACTGTCGCCTCGCCTCGCTTTGCTCTGCCGGAATCACTGCTCTCTGTAGCGGAGGTTTCTTGTTGCTCTTGGCGTGAGTGCCAGTGCGGTGGCGAGGATTGTGAGGCTGCTTCCTATGAAGAGGACTTCGTCGGCTCCGATGGCGTCGGCGAGTGGGCCGGCGATTGCGTAGCCGAGTGGGAGCAGTGCGAGTGATCCCATCCAGTCGAAGGCACTGACGCGGGAGAGGGCGTCGGGTGGGATGTGCTCTGCGAGAACGGTGTGCCACCAGACGTCGAACAGGGCGATTCCGAACCCTCCGAGCGGTGCGAGTCCGAGCACGACGGCCTTCGGCGCGCCGAGCGCCATCGCGATGCCGATCAGCGGCCACAGCAGCGCGAGCAGGTGCGCGGCGACGAGCGGCCGGGAGGGTCTCCAGTGCAGGCCGGCCACGGCTCCGATGATCGCTCCGGCGCCGAATGCGGTGATCACGACGCCATAGAAGCCGGCGGAGCCGTATGTGTCCTTGGCGATCAGCGGCCCGAGGACGAACAGCGGGGCGAGCCCGAACAGCAATGCGGCCGATCGCCCCCACGATCGTCCCCCAGACCCACACGCGCTTGCGTACCTCGGCAAAGCCGGCCGCGAGATCCTGGCGCCACTGCGGGGCGCCGTCCTGGACCTGCATGATGCTCGGCAGGCTGGGCGCCTCCCGCAGTGCCGGCGGTCCGGCGCCGCGGATGCGTGGGCGGACCCCCGCGAGCAGGATCGCGCTGATGAAGAACGTCGCGGCGTCGATGCCGAAAGCGGCTCCGGCGCCGAGGCCGACGACCAGCGCGGTGCCCAGCGCCGGCCCGAGCAGCTCGGCGAGGTTCTCGGTCAGCGCGGTCATCGCGCGGGCGTCCTGGATCTCGTCCTCGGGCACCGTCTGGGGTACGAGCCCGGTGTAGGCGGGGCGGGAGAAGGCCTCCGCGGCGCCGAACAGGAGGCCGATCAACACAAGCTGCCAGATCTGCGTCGCGTCCAACAGGATCAGGATCGCGACGATCGCCTGCAGGACGCCGCGAATCACGTCGCTGACGAGCATCAGCCGCGCCCGCGGCAGGCGGTCGGCCCACAGGCCACCGACGATCAGCAGCCCGACGAGCGGCAGCGCCTGCGCCGCGAGGACGATCCCGAGGTCGCTGGCGGAGCCGGTCAGGTCGGTGACGTAGAGCGCGGTGGCGACGAGCACGATGCGGTCGCCCAGCACCGAACCCGCCTGGGCCAGCCACAGGCGGCGGAAGCTGGGGTGACGGAGGACGGAGAACTGCGCGCGCACGGCGGCGCACGCTAGTGGACGCGGCCCGCGCTAACGTCCCGGCGGATGGCCCCGCGCCCGTTCACGATCGACGTTCCACAGGCAGTGCTCGAGGACCTGCACGCGCGCCTGGAGCGGACGCGCTGGCCGGAGCTCCCCGGCTTCACCGGATGGGCGCATGGGGCCGACGTGGCCTATCTGCAGGAGTTGTGCGCCTACTGGCGCGACGGCTACGACTGGCGTCGCTGGGAGGCGCGCCTGAACGAGATCCCGGGCTTTCTGTGCGAGGTCGACGGCGTCGACCTGCACTTCTGGCACGTCCGCGGAACCGGTCCGGCCCCGACGCCGCTGCTGCTGCTGCACGGCTGGCCGGGATCGATGTTCGAGTTCCTGGAGCTGATCGGGCCGCTCTGCGACCCGGCCGCCCACGGTGGCGATCCGGCGGACGCGTTCGACGTCGTGGTGCCGGCCCTGCCCGGGTTCGGCTTCGGCGGCGCTCCACGCGAGGGTGGATGGGGCGTCTCACGCATCGCGGCGGCGTTCGACGCCCTGATGACGCACGAGCTCGGCTACGAGCACTACGTCGCGCAGGGCGGCGACTGGGGGGCGTTCATCGCGGCGAAGCTCGGTGCCACCTACCCCGAGCGCGTCACCGGGATCCACGTGAATCTGCTCACCGCCCCACCACCGCCGGACGCGGGGCCGCGGGACGCCGATGCCGTTCGGCGACTCGCCGACTGGCGTCACCTCGAATCCGCCTACTCGCGCCTGCAGGCGACGAAGCCGGACTCCGCCACCGTCGCGCAGTCGGACTCACCCGCGGGGCTGGCCGCGTGGATCGTCGAGAAGTTCCGGCGCTGGAGCGACTGCGAGGGCGACGTCGAGCGGGCGTTCACCAAGGACGAGCTGCTGACGAACCTCATGTTCTACTGGGCGCCGAACAGCGCGGCGAGCGCGGCGCGGATCTATTACGAGAATGCGCAGGACCCGGCCGGCGTCGCCCGCCGGCCGCGCGTCGAGGTGCCGGTCGCGTACGCGGCGTTCCCGCACGAGATCGTGCGGCCTCCGCGCCACTGGGTCGAGCCCCACTACGCGATCGCCCGCTGGACCGAGATGCCGCGCGGAGGGCACTTCGCCGCGCTCGAGGAGCCCGACCTGCTGATTGAGGACGTTCGCGAGTTCTTCCGGACGCTGCGCCCGTAGGCCGTGGCCGTCCGCATCGAGCCGTGGGGCTCCGGCGACGGTGAGCTCGTGGGCCTGCTCACCGGCGATCCCGCGATGATGGAGCACCTCGGCGGCCCGGAGAGCGACGAGCGCGTCGCGGACCGCCGGCGCCGGTACGCCGAGCCCGGCTCGGGCATGTTCAAGATCGTGGACGTGGCGACCGGCCAGGGCATCGGCTCGGTCGGCTACTGGGAGCGCATGTGGGGCGACGAGCAGGTGCTCGAGGCCGGCTGGGCGGTCCTGCCTGCCTTCCAGGGCCGCGGGATCGCGGCGGCCGCGACCGCGCAGGTGATCGAGGTGGCGCGAGCCCAGGGGGGCCGTCGCTTCCTGCACGCGTTCCCGTCGGTCGACCATGGCGCGTCCAACGCCGTCTGCCGCAAGCTCGGCTTCACGCTCCTGGGCGACTGCGAGCTGGAGTACCCGCCCGGGTCGATGATGCACTGCAACGACTGGCGGCTGGACCTCAGCCCGCCAGCGCGGTGACGGCATCCCCGATCAGCTTCGCCGCGATGAGCAGGCACAGGACGGCGATGATCGTCGTGTTCTCGCGGACGAGCCAGTGCCGCAGGTCCGCCAGGATGCCGGGTCCGCGCCGGGGCATGAACACGTGGATCGCCACCGGAGCCCCGGGACCGAGCGTCCCGAGCAGGACGAAGACGGCGAGCGCCGCAAACTGTGCGCCATTGCTCGCGCCGGTCTCCGCGATCGCCACGCCGGCGCCGACGGTCAGCAGGAGGTTCTTGGGCTTCGCCGCGACGAACAGCAGGGCCAGCCCGGCCGCGCGCCGTGGTGTGATGCCGTCCAGCTGCTGCATCCAGCCGGGGAGCTGCGGCTCCTCACCGCCGCCCGGGCGTCCGCTCCACTGCCGCGCGGCGACCACCACGAGGAGCACGGCGACGACGATCTGCAGGATGCCGACCCAGTCGGCGGGCGCTCCGTTGTCGGTGGCGTCCACGCCGTCGGCGATGAGCACGACCAGCGTCCCGACCACCGCGAGCGCGAGCACCCAGGCCGCGAGGAATGCGGAGGCCGTCAGGCGCCCCGACGGCACGGAGAGCATCAGGACCACCGCGATGATCGCCAGCGGGCTCAGCGTCACGCCGACGCCGAACGCAATGATCTCCCCGATGGCATGGCCCACAGCGCTCATCCTGCCCCATTTGCGGATACGGTCGCTCACCCACCCACAATGCACAGCGTCGCTGTGCGGAGGAGACCGCTCATGGCAACCCTGCTCGTGTTCCACGAAGTAGACGACGTCGACCACTGGCTCGCCTCGACGAAGCGCGAGGAGTTCTTCGGTCCGCTGGGAATGAGGGCGCGCACGTTCCGCGATCCGGCGGGCTCGAACCGCGTCGGGCTCCTGGTGGAGACCCCTGACCTCGCGGCCTGGGAGGCGGCACTCCAGACCGAGGAGGCGGCAGAGGCGATGAAGCACGATGGCGTCCGGCCCGAGACGATCGTGGGCTTCGTGGAGGCGTAGCACTGGCCAATCTCCCGGGAGAGGAGCACACTCCCGGGAGATGCCCACCGAGTCGAGCATCACAAGCCGGCAGTTGGTCGCGCGCCTGCACGCGGCCATGAACGCCCACGACGTCGACGCGTTCGTCGCCTGTTTCGCCCCGGAGTACGACAGCGTGCAACCCGCGCACCCGGACCGGGCGTTTCGCGGGCGCGAGCAGGTCCGTGCGAACTGGTCGGCGGTCTTCTCCGGGGTTCCCGACTTCCGAGCCGAAGTCATCAGCGTGGGCGCGGTCGGAGACACGGCGTGGTCGGAGTGGCGCTGGGAGGGCACGCAGACCGACGGCGAGCGGCTCGAGATGGCGGGCGTGATCGTGCTGGGCGTGCAAGATGACCTGATCGCGTGGGCGCGCCTGTACTTCGAGCCCATCGAGCGGGCGGGCGCGGGCATCGAGGCGGCGGTGCGCGACATGACGGCTGAGCGCTGATCGCCGCCTGCGAGCCGTCGCTACGCTCCCAGGCCACATGCCGCGCTACCACGTCACCACCTTCGGGTGTCAGATGAACGAGCACGACTCTGAGCGGATGAAGGGCATGCTCGAGGCGATCGGCTACGACGAGGTCGAGGATCGTGAGCAGGCCGACCTGATCCTGTTCAACACCTGCTCGATCCGCGAGGCGGCCGATACCCGGTTCGTCTCCCACCTGCACACGGCGAAGCGCATCAAGCGCGAGCGCAAGGGCGTCGTGATCGGCGTCGGGGGGTGCTGGGCCCAGTCGGTCAAGGACGAGGTGTTCGCGCAGTTCCCGTTCGTCGACGTCGCGTTCGGTCCCGGCCAGGTGCACCGGCTCGCCGAGTTCCTGACGTCGGACTCGCTGACCGCGCAGGGGTTCTTCGAGTTCGAGAGCTTCACCGGCGACCTGCCGATGCGGCGCGCCCGCGAGCATCAGGGCTGGGTGCAGATCAGCGTGGGCTGCAACTGCCGTTGCAGCTACTGCATCGTCCCGAGCACCCGCGGGCTGGAGGTCAGCCGGCCATTCGACGCCCTCGTCACCGAGGTGGAGCGCCTCGCCGGCGACGGTGTGCGCGAGGTGACGCTGCTCGGGCAGAACGTCAACTCCTACGGTCGCGACCTACGCCCCCGGCGCCGTTCGTTCAGCGAGCTGCTGCGCGCCGTGGACGAGATCCCGGGGATCGAGCGCGTGCGCTACACGAGCCCGCATCCCAAGGACATGCGCGAGGACGTGATCCTCGCCCACGCCGAGCTCGAGTCGCTCTGCGAGCACATCCACCTTCCGCTGCAGTCCGGGTCGACGCGGATCCTGAAGGCGATGCGCCGCACCTACGACCAGGAGCGCTTCCTCTCGCGCGTCGCGCTGATCCGCGAGCACGTGCCCGACTGCGCGCTGACCACGGACATCATCGTCGGCTTCCCCGGGGAGACGGAGGAGGACTTCGCGCAGACGCTCGCGGTCGTCGACGCCGTGGGGTTCGACGGCGCGTTCACGTTCGTCTTCTCTCCGCGCCGCGGGACCGAGGCCGCCGAGCTGACCGACGGCATCGTCCCGCACGAGGTCAAGGTCGAGCGCATGGAGCGTCTCGTCGCGCTCGTGCAGCGGCGTGCGCGCGAGCGTGCGCAGCGATTCGTCGGCCGGACCCTCGACGTGCTCGTGGAGGGCCCGTCGCGTACCGATCCCGCCCGCCTGCGCGGGCGCTCGCGCCACAACAAGGCCGTGAACTTCACCGGGCTCGCACAGGCCGGCGAGATCGTCCCCGTCCAGATCAGCTCGGCCAGCAGCCAGACCCTGATGGGCGACATGTCGCTCGTCGCCCGCGCGCTCGCCTGAGTCGCCGCGGCGTGTGACGTCGCGCACAGAGCGCGACCTCTTCAGGCGGGCTTCAGGCCGCGCTGCTCGAATCGACTCCGTGATGTCGCACATGTTCGAGACCCGCAGCCAGAGCTGGCAGGACGCCGGCCTGGCCCGTCAGCTCACGCGCGGAGCCGTGAGGAAGGCCC
This sequence comes from uncultured Solirubrobacteraceae bacterium, assembly GCA_963817295.1. Lineage (GTDB taxonomy): Bacteria > Actinomycetota > Thermoleophilia > Solirubrobacterales > Solirubrobacteraceae > F1-60-MAGs163. The sequence continues at coordinate 51,936 of CAWFOF010000015.1, forward strand.
GCATCGAGGCGGTCCTGCTGCTCGTGCTGCTGGCGGGGGTGCTCGCCGCGTACACCGAGCGGCGCCCGCTGTTCGGCGCGACGTTCGACACACCCGTCTCGATCATCGCCGCCGCCGCCCTGGTGGCGATCGGGTGGCAGTTCGCACGCGACGTCGGCCGGGCGCTGGCCCCGCTCCTCTACCGGCGCCTGGACCCCGCGACGGCGGGAACCGTCGGGTTCCTCGTACGGCTGATCTTCATCCTCGCGATCACGATCCTGGCGCTGCGCGTCGCCGGGCTCACGCCGCGCCAGCTCGCCCTCGGCGGGGCGTTCACCGCCGTCGTCCTCGGTCTCGCCGCCCAGCAGACGATCGGCAACCTGTTCGCGGGTGTCGTCCTGCTGAGCGCCAGGCCATTTCGCGTCGGTGACCGGGTGCGCATGCAGGGCGGCCCACTCGCCGGCACGGTCGAGGGCGTCGTCAGCACGCTCGGCCTGCTCTACACGACGCTCGCCAACGGCGAGGATCAGCTGCTCGTGCCGAACAGCGTCGTCCTGAACTCCGCCGTCGTTCCGCTGCGTGAGCCCGCCGGGATCGACCTCGTCGCGCGGCTGCAGCCGGGATCGACGCCGTCGGCCGTCCAGTCGCGACTGGATGGCGGCATCACCGTCGCACTGCGCGAGCGGGCCTCGGTCGGCCTCGAGGAGCTGCACGGGGGAGAGGTCACGGTGCGGGTCCGCGCCGTGCCGCTGCACCCGCACGACGGGCCGCATCTGGCCGACGAGGTGCTGGCGGCCGTCGGGCCGCTGACCACCACCGCCGCTCAGCGCTTCGCGGCCTGACCGTCGGCCAGCTCGTCGGCGAGCTTCGCGCCGCCGGCGCGGGCCGCCAGCGCCGCCGCCGTCGCGGGGGCCAGCTCGGCGAACTTCACCCCGGCACGCATCGTCAGCGGCGCGACGTCGACCTCGCCGCGGTCGCGCTCGATCGCACTGACGACGCCCGCGGCGACCTGCTGCGGGGTGCTCGTCCCCACGAAGCCCGGAAGCTGCGCCCCCGACTCGTGGAACATCCCTGCGTCGCGGACGAAGCCGGGGAAGACGACGCTCACGCCGACGCCGGTCCCCCGCAGGTCGGTGCGCAGCGACTGCCCGAAGCCGCGCAGGCCGAACTTCGTCCCGGAGTAGAGCGACGCACCGGCGCTGGTCGCCTTCCCGGCCAGCGACGAGACGAGCACGATGTGGCCGCGTCCACGTGCCACCATGCCCTCTCCGAGCAGGCGCGAGAGCACGATCGGCGCACGCAGGTTGACCTCCAGCGCCCGGTCGATCTGCTCGACGCTGAACGAGAACAGCTCGCCGGAGGCCGGCAACGCGGCGTTGGCGACCAGGACGTCGACCTCGCCGCATTCGGCGGCGAGCCGCCCGACGTCCGCCCGATCGGCGAGATCGGCGGCGATCACTCGCGCCCCGATCTCGGCGGCGAGCGGCTCGAGCACCTCGACGCGCCGGCCGGTGAGGATCAGGCTCGCGCCGGCCTCGTGCAGGCGTCGGGCTGTGGCCTGTCCGATGCCGCCGGTGGCACCGGTGAGCAGGACGGTCGTTCCGGCGAGGTTCATGCCGGACAGTCTGTCAGCCCGTCAGGAGGCGAAGACCGCGACGGTTGCGGTGAAGCCGTGCAGGAAGTTGTCGCCGCCGACCGGGCCGATCTCGCCCGCGGCGAAGAACCCGCCCACCGGCGCGCCCCCGAGCTCGTCCTCGACGAGCCGGACGTCATGGTCGGCGTCACCGAACAGCTCACTCCCGCGCCCGTTGCAGGTGAAGAGCAGCGCACCGGCCGGCTCGCCGCCCAGCGCGGCGCGGCGCAGCGCGAGGCCCTGGCGCAGGTCGCGGTCGGCGGAGCCGCTGTCGCGTGCATGCAGGCGCACGACCTGGCCGGCCCTGACCGGGGCTCCGACGGCGATCGTGCCCTCCGCCGGGTCCGCGCCGACGATTCCGCGCACCAGGAAGTCGCCGTGCCCGTAGTCCGGCCCGGAGCCGTCAATGACGATCCCGAGCAGCAGCCCGCCGCCCACGAGCGCGCGCTCCTGGGGCCCGAGCTGCTCGATCGCATCGCGCAGCGCCTCGAGCGCCGGGCGGCCGGCGAGTTCGTGGACCACGTTGCCCTCGACACGCGTCACGGTGAGCTCCGGCCCGATCGGCGCGGCGCCCTGCGACACGCACGGCAGCAGCTCGACGTCCTCGAGCACCACGCCGACGGCTCCGTCGCCGACGCGCCGGTCGCCGAGGAACAGGGCGGACTGGCCGTCCGGCGTGCGGGCGCTCGCGACACCGCCCAGGACCGGTGTCGCGCGGCGCGGTGCGCGCGAGCGCGGCGAGCGCTCGATCGGCCGGGAACGTGTACGGGTCGGGCAGCAGGATGGCCGACTGGGCACCCGAGATGTCCGGGAGCCCGGCGACCGTCACGCCGTCGGGGCCGGTGACCGACTCCGCGTGGAACGGGTGCGCGCGCCCGCCGTCGAGCGAGGCCGCCCAGACCACGAGGGCGCCGCCGTCCTCGTCCTCGCGCCCGGCAGCGAGCACGCCGCCCGCGCCGCAGCCGACGAGGACGCGCGGGTCGAGCGCCTCATGCACGCCCTCGAGCACGGCGTCGCAGTCGCCCAGGTACGCGCCGCCGCAGAAGACGAACACGAGATCCGCCGGTCCGCCGGCGAGGCGCTCGTGCGCATCGGTGCCCGCTTCGATCGCCGCGACCCGCGGATCTTCGACGCTCGAGAAGCCGGACCCGATGCGGACGCTCACCCGGCCCACGATACTCCCGCTCATGGCCGCCTCCGCACCTGTTCACCCCGGGGCCGTCCCGCCCGGTGGCGTGCTCGCGGTGTTCGGTCCGACCGCGGTGGGCAAGACCGAGGTCGCGCTCGCCCTCGCCGAGGCGCTGCGGGCCGTCAGGGCACACCCCTGTCGCGGTCTCCGCCGACGCGCTCCAGGTCTATGCCGGCCTCGAGATCCTGACGGGCGTCCCGGGCGCCGCCGAGCGGGCGCGCCTGGAGCACCGGCTGATCTCCTTCCTGCCGGTCGACGCGACGTTCAGCGTCGGGCAGTACGCGGAGCTCGCCCACGCGGAGATCGACGCGTTGCTGGCCGCGGGGTCGGTCCCGATCGTCGTGGGCGGGACGGGCCTCTACCTGCGCGCCGCGCTGGCCGAGCTGGACCTGAAGCCCGTGCCGCCGGACGCGGTGCGCGAGCGCTGGGAGGAGGAGCTGGCGACGGCAGGGCCGCAGCCGCTCCACGCGCGTCTGGCGCAGCGTGCCCCGTGGGCGGCCGCCGGCATCGACCCGAACGACCGCCACCGGATCGTCCGCGCCCATGCGCTGCTCGACATGGGGGAGCTCGAGCCCCCGGAGGGCCCGAACCGCCTGTGGACGCACGAGACACGCCATCCCACGCGGCTGATCGGCCTGGTCCGCGACCGCGATCAGCTCTATGCGCGGATCGACGCGCGCGTCGAGCGCATGGTCGCCTCGGGTGCGGTCGAGGAGGTGCGGGCGGCCAACGCGGCGGGCGCGTCGGAGACCTCCCGCAAGGCGCTCGGCTTCGACGAGCTGCTCGCGGGAGACGTCGCCGGGATGCAGCGGCGCACGCGCAACTTCGCCCGCCGGCAGCTCACCTGGATGCGCAAGCTCGCCGGCGTCGAGATCGTCGACATGACGGCGCGCGACGGCGGCGACGTCGCCGCCGAGATCCTCTCGACGCCCGCGGCCACTCGCGCATAGGGTCTGCGCCATGCGGTTCGAGAAGTGGCAGGCGCTGGGCAACGACTACGTGATCGTGGAGCGCGACGGGCTCGGGCTCGGGCTGAGCGAAGCCGTCGTGCGGCGCATCTGCGACCGCCACCTGGGGATCGGCGCGGACGGCGTGCTCGAGCTGTCGCCGCCGGACGAGCCGGGATTCGTCGCCCGCCTGCGCATCTTCAACGCGGACGGGTCGGAGGCCGAGCTCTCGGGGAACGGCGCGCGCGAGGCGATCCTGTACCTGCGCCGTGCGGGATGGACCGATCAGGCGCAGTTCTCGATCCAGACCGCCGCCGGGGAGATCCGCCCGACGATCACCTCGCAGACGACCTGCCGCGTCGACATGGGCCGCGCGCGAACCGTGTCCGACGCGTTTCCCTCCGGCGACGCCGACGGGCTGGGCACGGTCGAGGCCGGGGGGCGCACGTGGGCCTTCCAGCACGTCAGCATCGGCAATCCCCAATGCGCGATCCGGGTCGACAGCTTCGACGAGCTGCTCGCGCTGGACCTCGTGCAGCTGGGCCCCGCGATCGAGGCGAGCGAGCTCTTCCCGGAGCGCACGAACGTCAGCTGGTGGACCGAGGCCACCCCGGGCGTGATCCGGGCCCGCATCTTCGAGCGCGGCGTCGGCGAGACGATGTCCAGCGGCACGGGCGCGTGCGGGGCGGCGGTGGCGCACGTCCTGCGCGGCGGCGACTCACCCGTCAGCGTGGCGCTCGACGGCGGTGAGCTGGAGGTCGACGTCGGTGAGGACCTGCACGTCGACCTGACGGGCTGGGCGATTCCGGTCTACGCCGGCGAGGTGGATCCGGTCCTGCTCCGCACCTTCGAGGACCTCGCGCGCTAGTCGTTCGCATGCAGCGCGGCGTTGAGCCCGCCCCACGTGCCCGACCGCGCGCTCGCCTCGACCGCCCCGCTCTGGCTGTTGCGCCGGAACAGGAGGCCGTCGGCGCCGCTGAGCTCGCGCGCCTTGACGACCTCCCCGTCCGGGAGCGTGACCCGGGTTCCACCGGTCACGTAGAGGCCCGCCTCGATGACGCAGTCGTCCCCGAGCGAGATCCCGATCCCGGCGTTGGCGCCGATCAGGCAGCGCTCGCCGACGCGGATGATCTCGGTGCCGCCGCCTGAGAGCGTGCCCATGATCGAGGCGCCGCCGCCGACGTCCGAGCCGTCGCCGACGACCACGCCGGCGCTGATGCGCCCTTCGACCATCGACGCGCCCGAGCGTGCCGGCGTTGTAGTTGACGAACCCTTCGTGCATGACCGTCGTGCCCTGGGCGAGGTGGGCGCCGAGGCGCACGCGGTCGGCGTCGGCGATGCGCACGCCGGTCGGCACGACGTAGTCGGTCATGCGCGGGAACTTGTCGACCGAGGTGACGGTCAGGCGCCTGCCCGTGAGAGGCGAGGAAGCGCAGGCGGACCGTCTCGAACTCCTCCGGGTCGCAGGGCCCGGCGTCGGTCCACGACGACGTTGTTCAGGACGCCGAAGATGCCGTCGAGCACGATCGTCCGCGGCTGGACGAGACGCGTGCGAGAGCAGGTGCAGGCGCAGGTAGGCGTCGTACGCGTCCACCGGCGGCACCTGAAGGTCCGCCGTCACCGTGACGACGGTGACGAGCCGCACGTCGCGCAGCTCGTCGCGACCGGCCGCCTCGGCGAGCAGCTCCGCACCCAGCCGGGCCGCTTCGTGCGCATCGATCTCGCGCGTCCCCCCCGTGAACGGGGCGCCGTCGAGCCCGAGGACGGGGTGGGGGTAGCGCACGTCGAGGACGCGCCCACCGGCCTGCGCGATCGTCGCCAGCCCGACGGCCCAGGCGCTGACAGGTTGCTGCTCGCTCACATCCGCAACCTATCGCCGCAGCGTCGCCAGCACCTGTGCCGCGCGCTCGCACTCTTCGATCGTCGGCACGAGCGCGACCCGCAGATGGCCCTCGCCGCCGGCTCCGAAGAACGACCCGGGGGACACGACGAGCGCCGACTCGAGCAGCTTCTCCGCGGCGCTCTCAGCGTCCCCGCCGGCCACCCGGCACCACAGGAAGAAGGTCGCCGGGCCGCCGACAGGCTCGAACCCGGCGTCCGCCAGCGGGCCCGCGAGCAGTGCACGCTTCGCGCGGTAGCGCTCGCGCGTCTCCTGCACGTGGCGCTCGTCGCCCCAGGCGGCGATCGACGCGTGCTGCACGAAACTCTGCGGGGTCACTCCCAGCGACGGCCGCAGCTGCTTCATCGCCGCGATCAGCAGCGGGTCGCCGGCGACGAACCCGGAGCGGTACCCCGGCATCGACGAGCGCTTGGAGAGCGAGTTGAACGCGAGCACGTGCGTCGGGTCGGAGACCTGCAGCACCGACGGCGGCGGGTCGCCATCGAGCCAGATCTCGCTGTACGCCTCGTCGGAGGCCAGCACGACGCCGTTGCGCCGGCAGCGCTCGGAGAGCTCCTCGTAGAACGCGAGCGGCGCGACGGACCCGGTCGGGTTGCTCGGGTGGTTGACCCAGATCACCGCGAGCCGCCGCCATGTCGCCTCGTCGATCGCCGAGACGTCCGGCAGCCAGCCGCTGAGCGGATCCAGCGGCAGCTCGATCACCTGCGCACCGGCCATCAGCGCACCGCGTGCCGGGACCGGGTAGCCGGGCGTCGTCACAGCGATCACGTCGCGCGCCGAGCCGGCGCCGACCAGGACCGGGGCGAGGTGGTAGATCGCCTCCTTGCTGCCGAGCGTGGGGAGGACCTCGATGCCGGGGTCCACGCGCACCGCGAACCGCAGCTCGATCCAGCGCGCGATCGCCTCGCCCAGCGCAGGCAGGCCGGCGGCCAGCGGGTAGCGCGACACCGGCTCGCCCTCCACGGCGTCGATCAGGGCCCGGCGGATGAACGCCGGCGTCTCCTCACGCGGCTCGCCGACGCCGAAGTCGATCACCTGCGCGCCACTCTCGTACAGTCGCCGGCGCGCGTCGCTGAGTCGCGCGAAGGGGTAGGTGCCGAGCTCTTCGATGAGCGGGTTCAGCTCCATGAGGCCTCAGAGGGTCGTCCCGCGGATGAAGGCGTCCAGGATGCGCCGGCAGTGTGCCAGTGCGTCCAGGCTCACATGCTCGCTGCGGGTGTGCGCCTGCGGCGGGTCGCCGGGGCCGAAGTTGATCGCATCGACGCCCGCGCCGCCGAACTCGGCCACCGGGGTCCACGCCTGCTTGGGACCCAGATCGAGCGACCCCGCACTTCGCAGCCCGTCGATCAGCGGGTTTCCCTGCGGCACAGGCCCCGAGGGGGCGTTCCCGTCGATCGACAGCTCGCCGTACGGATCGCACAGGGCGTGCAGCTTGGCCACGGCGTGTGCGGCACTCATCCCGGGCGGATAGCGGTAGTTCACGAACGCCTCGGCGCGGTCCGGGATCACGTTCCGGGCGATCCCGCCCTGGATCTGCGTCACCGACACGACCTCGGTGAAACCGAGCCCGCCGATGTCGTGCTCGATCGGCGCGACCCGCGCGAGCTGCGTGATGCCCTCGGCGGCCCGGTTGATGGCGTTGTCGGCGAGCCATGGGCGGGCCGAATGCCCGCTGCGCCCGTGGAACGTCCACGTCGCGTTGACGTTCCCGAGACATCCGGCCTGCAGGGCGTTGGCGGTCGGCTCCATGACGATCGCGAGGTCGGCGCCGCGCAACCCCGCCTCACGCGCCAGGAGCGGTTCGAGCGCGCTGTCGTCGTGCGGCAGCTCCTCACGGCCGAAGAACACGAATCCCGAGGTCGACGACGTCGCCCGCGGCCGCCTGCGCGGCGCGGTCGAGCGGCGAGCTCGATCATCACGGCCAGCGCGCCCTTCATGTCCGCGGCACCGAGGCCGTGGACCGCGTCGCCGGAGATGTGGCCGGGGAGGTTGTCCTGGGCCGGCACGGTGTCGAGATGGCCGGCGAGCACGACGAGCGGGCGCGATCCGCGCTCATCGACACCGGCGACGAGACACGTGTCGCCCGCGTCGCGCACGGCGACGCCCGCGCCCTTCAGGACGCCGAGGACGTGGCGCGCCAGCGTCTGCTCGTCGCGTGACACGGAGGGCACGTCGACGAGCTCCAGCGTGCGCGCCGCGAGGCGCTCGGCGAGCGGGTCGGTCACCCCATGGAAGCTAGTGCACGCGAGGGACGATGATCCCGCCATAGGCGAGGGTGCGCCCCGCGCGATGCTCTGCGGCGGTCAGTGCGGCGGCGATCGCGTCGCGCAGGTCCTGGCTCGTCCGCGCCGGCACGCCCCTCAGGCCGATGCCCGCCAGCGTCCCGCGCGACCACGCCGCCCGGCTCGTGGAACCGCGCGGACCGCCCCAGATCGTCCATGAGGCCGTGGGGAAGACCTCGTGGCACGGGACATGCGGGAGCGCCCGCCCCAGGGCGCCGTACAGCTCCAGGCCGTGCCGGATCCACTCGTAGTAGGAGCCGCCGCCCTGGACCGTCCGCTCGTCGGGGGTGAACCGGATCGAGCAGACGGCGCGGTTCAGTGCGCGCTCGCCGGCGCGGCTCGCCTCCCCGTCCGGCGCGCAGCGGTCCGGGCTGTCGATCCCGACGATCTCGGCGCCCAGGCGGCGGGCAAGGTCGACGACGCCGGCCACGCTGCAGCGCGCCTGGTGGTGCACGAGCCGCCGGTCGTCGAGCAGGGCGACGTCGAACCCCTTTCGATGACCGCCGACGTCGACTCCGAGCGCGCGCACGATCGTGTCACGCGACCCCGGTCCGCGCCGCCCGCCGCACTAGACTTGGACCTCTGGTGCAGCAACGCAGCCGCCACGGACGAGTCACCGAATCCCGCTCTGCGGCCGAGACGCCGCGCGAAGGGTCGCGCCAAGCAGCGCGCGTTCTGCATCGCCGCGCTCGAGGAGGGTGACGACCTGCGCGAGCTGCACGAGCTGCTGCGCACGGCCGGCGTCGCCGTCGTCGGACAGGTCGTCCAGCATCGCGAGAAGCCCCACCCGAACACCTACCTGGGCCCGGGCAAGCTCGATCGAGGTCAAGGCGCTCGCCAAGGCGGCCGACGCGAACGTCATCGCCTGCGACGACGAGCTCAGCCCGCGCCAGGAGCGCAACCTCGAGGCGGAGCTCGGCATCCCCGTCGTCGACCGCACGACGGTCATCCTCGACATCTTCGCCGGTCACGCCAACAGCGCCGACGGCAAGCTCCAGGTCGAGCTCGCCCAGCTCGAGTACAACCTCGCCCGCATGCGCGGCCTGTGGACCCACCTCGAGCGCCTCGGCGGCGGCATCGGCACGCGCGGCCCCGGCGAGTCGCAGATCGAGACCGACCGCCGGCTGGCCCGCGACCGGATCTCCGCGCTCAAGCGGCGGCTGGCCCACGTCAAGGGCTCGCGCGAGACGATGCGCGCCGAGCGCGAGCGGACCGGGCTGCCGCGGATCGCGATCGCCGGATACACGAACGCCGGGAAGTCGACGCTGCTGAACCGCGCTCACCGGCGCGGACGTCGGGATCCAGGACCGGCTCTTCCACACGCTCGACCCGACGACGCGCGTCATGCGCCTCGACGGCCGCCCGTTCCTGGTGACCGACACCGTCGGATTCATCCGCAAGCTTCCCGCACCAGCTCGTCGACGCGTTCGGGGCGACGCTGGAGGAGACGCGACTCGCGGATCTGATCCTGCACGTCGTCGACGCCTCGGTCGAGGAGGACGAGATGCTGGAGATGATGAAGGCGGTCGAGGACGTGCTCGAGGAGATCGGCGCCGGTGAGCAGCCGCGGCTGCTCGTCCTCAACAAGAGCGACGAGATCAGCCCCGAGCGGCGGACGGAGCTGCGCCGTCGCCACCCGGACGGCGTGCTCGTCTCGGCGGTCACGGGCGCCGGCATCGACGCGCTCACCGAGCGGATCGAGGACGACTTCGTGCGCCGGATGCAGCCGATCGACCTGCTGGTGCCCTATGCCGAGGGCGGCCGCCTCGCGGAGCTCCACGAGATCGCCGGGGACCTCGAACGCACCGACACCCCCGACGGCGTGCGCGTCCGCGCTCGCGTCTCGGCGACCGTCGCCGAGCGCTTCGCCCGCTTCGCCGTCGCCGCCAACGGCGGCGGCCCGTCCGCATGACGCTGGCGGTCCGGCGGCTGGACCCGCGTGCCGTGCTTCCCGCCCGCTCACATCCCGGGGACGCGGGCCTCGACCTCTGCGCGCTGGAGCCGGCGACGCTGGAGCCGGGAGCGCGCGCAAAGCTGCGCACGGGCATCGCCGTCGAGCTGCCGTCCGGTCACGCCGGAATGGTGCTCCCGCGCTCGGGTCTCGCCGACCGGCACGGGATCGCGCTCGTCAACGCGCCGGGCCTGATCGACGAGGGATATCGCGGCGAGCTCCAGGTGCTGCTGCTGAACACCGATCGCGAGCGCGCCTTCACGATCGAGGCCGGCGACCGGATCGCGCAGCTCGTCGTCGTCCCCGTGGCCCTCGAGGACGTGCTCGAGGTGCAGGAGCTGAGCACGGCCGTGCGCGGCGACGGCGGCTTCGGGTCGACGCGGCGTTCGCCCGGGTCAGTAGGTCATTCGGCGCGAGCGGCCCGCAGCGCGCCCTCGTGCGCCGCGTCCTCCAGGCGGTCGTCGAGCGCCTCGAGCGGAGCTGCCAGGCGGAGCGCCGTCTGCACGAGCCAGTCGGCGAACCACGCGTTCTTCGGCAGCAGCGGGCCGTGCATGTACGTCCCGATGACGCTCCCGTGGACGACCCCTTCGGCGCCCGAGGCTCCGTCGTTGCCGTGGCCGTGCAGCACGCGGCCCAGCGGTCGCTCGCTCGGGCCGAGGCGGGTGCGGCCGCCGTGGTTCTCGAAGCCGGCGAGCACCCGCGGCCCGCCGGCCCCCGGAAGGTCGGCCTCGATCGCGATGTTGCCGATCAGCCGCGGACCGTCCTCGCGCACCGTGCGCGCGTCGACCAGGCCGATGCCGGGGACGAGCTCGTCGCCGAGCTCATAGGAGTGGCCGAGCAGCTGATACCCGCCGCAGACGGCCAGGATCAGTGCTCCGCGACCCGCCGCGGCGTGCAGGGCGTCGCGCTTGACGTCGACGAGGTCTTGCGCGCAGAGCTGCTGGTCGCGGTCCTGGCCACCGCCGAGGTAGAAGAGGTCATGCGCGCCGGGATCGATCGGATCGCCGAGCCCGGCCGCCGCGACCTCGAAGCCGATGCCGCGCCACTCGGCAGCGGCGCTCGAAGCATCAGGAGGTTCCCGCGGTCGGCGTAGATGTTCATCAGGTCGGGATAGAGCGCGCAGATGCGCAGCGTGCGGTCAGGCACCGAGCATCACCACCGTCGATCCCACGTACTCGTCGGTCTCCGGGACGGATCGGCGGCGGAGCACCCGCAGCCCGGCCTCGCGGGCCTGGCGCTCGAGCTCCGAGGGCGTCAGCGTGTCGAGCCAGACCGTGCTGTCGGACGCCTCGAGCGTGCCGTCGTTCTGGACCACCTCGCGCACGCGCTGGATCGCGACGCGCTCGGCGTCCTGGTAGACGGCGACCGGGCGGCTGGAGTAGACGGTGCCGTCGATCTCACGCAGGTCGGGCGGCGGCGGCTCGACGTACTCGCCGCCGACGCCGTCGAGCACGTCGGCGATCGCGATCGCAACCGTCCCGCCGGGGCGGAGGTGGCTGCGCGCCCTCGAGAGGAACGCCGCACGGCCCTCGGCGCCCTCGAACAGCTGCAGGCTCTGCATGGGCACGAGGACGAGCCCGAACTCGCGGTCGAGCGTGAAGTCGCGCGCGTCGGCCACGACCGCCGTGACCGGCGCCGTCGCCGGCGCGGTCCTCGAGGGTGCCGAGCAGCCGGGCGTCCGAGTCCAGCGCGACGACCTCGACGCCGCGGCGCGCAAGGTCGAGCGCGACCCGCCCCGTGCCGGCGCCGACGTCGAGGACCGGGCCCGTGGCGGAGGCCGCCAGCTCGCGCCACAGCGGCAGGTCGACGTCGTAGCCGCCGCATTCGAGGTCGTGCCAGATGACGTCGTGCGCTCATGCGAACGAGCTCTCCGCTGCGCCGCGGCCGACGAGCACCTCGCGCAGGGCGAGCATGGCGGTGTACGTCGGCAACGCGAACAGCCGTCCCTCGCTGCCGGAGATCGCGAGGTCGAGGGCCGTCGGCCAGATCCTCCTCGACCGTGATCCGCGTCCTCGGGCACGCCTGCGTACTTCAGGCGCAGCGCCATCTCCGCGGCGCGCGTGCCGCTGCACGTCACGCGGCGCAGGTGGCCGACCAGGACCTCGAAGTCCGCGTCCCAGACCCAGCTGACGTCGCGACCGTCCGCGATCGCGTCGTTGAGGACGGCGAGCAGGTGGTGCTCACCCGGCTCGAGTGCCAGGGTGCGCAGGACCTCGTTGGCACCGGCGGGGTTCTTGACGAGCATGATCGACACCTGGCGCCCGTCGACGCGGATGTTCTCGGCGCGACCGAAGGCCGCGCGCACGGTCTCCAGGCCGGCGCCGATGTCGGCGATCGCAATGCCCAGAGCGTGAGCCAGCGCGGCGGCGCCGAGCGCGTTGTACACGTTGTAGAGACCGGGGAGGGGGAGGCGCACCGGGACGCGCTCGCGGTCGATCTCGAGCGTGAACGACGCGCCCTGCACGCCCTGGAGGCGGATGTCCCGCGCTCGAACGCGCGGCTGCGGACGGCGCGCGCCGCAGCTGTCGCAGTGGTAGCGCCCGAGGTGGCCCATGTAGTGCGCGTCGTAGACGTACGGCGCGCCGCAGCGCCGGCAGTGCTTGGCATCGGAGGCGTGCTGCATCGACGCGAGCGCGACGCCGTCGTCCTCGACGCCGAAGAACAGCGCGTCCTCGCGGTCGCGGCCGAGGTCGGCGACGACGGGATCGTCGGCGTTCAGCACGAGCCGCCCGGCCTGCGGACGTGGCGCTGACCTGCGCCCAGCGGTCGGCGATCGTCTCGAGCTCCCCGTAGCGGTCGAGCTGGTCGCGGAACAGGTTCGCGAGCAGCGTGGCGCGCGGACGGATCGACTCGACCAGCCGCGCGAGCCAGAACTCGTCGACCTCGAACAGCCCGAAGTCGCCGTGCTCGTGCAGCAGCGTGGCCGCGATCCCGCCCGCCATGTTCGCGCCGGCGCGGTTGTGGACGAGACGCGTCCCGCGGCGCTCGAGGATCGAGGCGACCATCGCAGCGGTCGTCGTCTTGCCGTTGGTCGCGGAGATCACGGCGCTGCCCTGCGTCGAGGCGGCCCTGCAGAGGCGTCCGATCGCGCGCGGATCGATCTCCAGCAGCACCTTGCCCGGGAGGCTCGTCCCGCCGCGACCGGACCGGCGCGAGAGCCCGCCGGCGGCGCGCGGCGACCCCGGCGGCGATCGAGGTGCGCAGCGGGCTCACGAGGGCGGGAGCAGCACCTGGACGGCTGCCGGCAGCGACCGCACGACGACGGGCAGCTCGGCGATCGGATCGCCGTCGGCGTAGACGTCGAACGGCCGGCTCGCCGTCACGCGGACCTCACGCGCGCGCACGACCGAGCACGTTGTCCTCGCGCACGTGCGCACCCTTGAAGACCTTCGGGAAAGGAGGCGAGGAATCGTGCGCGGCTGGTCTTGCGGATCAGGACGACGTCGAGCAGGCCGTCGTCGACGCGCGCGTCGGGTGCGACGTACATGCCTCCACCGTAGACGCTCGTGTTGGCGACGATCACCGACCAGCCGTCGAACCGGTCCAGGCGCCCGTCGATCTCGACCTCGAAGTGCGCCGGCGACCAGCGCGCGATCGCGCCCAGCGCGCCGTAGACGTAGATGCCCCCGCCGAGGAAGCGCGGAGCGCGGTTCGCCAGAGCATTGGCCTCCGAATCGAAGCCGAGGCTTGCGATCCCGAGGAACGGGGTGCCGTTCGCCTCGCCGAGGTCGACGGGCGTTGCCACTCCCGTCGCGAGCACGGAGCACGCCTCCACCGCGTCATGAGAGATCCCGACGTGGCGGCAGAAGTCATTCCCGCTGCCGCCGGGGAGGACCCCGACGACCGATCCGGGGCGCTCGGCGGCGGCGCTCGTGACGGCGCCCGCCACGCCGTCGCCGGAGAACGACACCGGAAGCTCGGCCGCGTCCAGCGCCGCGCGCGTCAGCTCTCGCGCGTGATCGATGCTGCGGGTCATCGTCCACCTGGTGCGTCAGGCCGAGCGCGCGCAGGCGCGACTCGACGGCCGGGAGCAGGCTCACGACCTTGCCGCCGCCCGACGTCGGGTTGGCGATGAGACGGATCGGCTGCATGGGCGACTTCTACAGCAGCGTCGTCTGCGCAGGCTCGTCGGGCGGCAGCGGTGACCGGCTCGATGCAGTCGGACCCCTCGTGGCCCGGCGTCGTTGACCGCGGTGCTCACCGGACGCCGCGCCGTCGCCCCGCCGGGGAAGGGCGACGATCAGCGCCTCAAGCTGCTTCCTGCGTCGCGTCGGGGGAGAGCCACGTCCGCTCCGCACCGGGCGGGAGCATCACCGGCATGCGCGGATGGATGTCGAGCAAGGCGTCACTCGCGTGCGTCGTCAGGATCGTGCAGCTGCGCAGCGGCTCGACGTCGTCCGCGGGTCGCCAGGTCGCCCACAGGCCCGCGAAGGCGAACGGCTCGTGGTCGGCGCGCGTGATCCACCACGGGAGCTTCGGCGTGTGCTCGCGCGGCTGCCACTCGTAGAACCCGTCGGCGACGATCAGGCAGCGCCGCCGTGCGAACGCGTCGCGAAACGCCGGCCGCTCGGTCACGGTCTCCGCGCGGGCGTTGATCATCTTGTAGCCGACCTTCGGCGAGTCGGCCCAATGCGGGACGAGCCCCCAGCGCAGCACGTCGCCACGCGGCGCACCCTCGCGGTCGGTGGTGACGGCGACCACGTCCTGGCCCGGTGCGATGTTGAACCGTGGCTCGATCGCGATCGCGTCCCCGAGCCCGAAGCGCTCGCGCACCGACGCCGGGTTCTGAGCCGAGAGCGAGTACCGGCCGCACATGACCGCAGGCGAAGGTCAGCCGGCCCGCGCCGCTGCGCGGGCCTTCGCCTGCCGCGGCGCCCGACGAGCGCGAGAACGCCGAGGATCACGAGGATGAGGACCGCGCCGAGCAGGATCGAGACGCCGGTGGAGGCGCCGCCGAACGGGAGCGAGAGCAGCGTCACGAGGCCGAAGCCGACCACCAGGAGCGCGACGACGAGCAGCACGATCAGGGCGATGCCGCGCACGCGCGCGAGCCGGCCTGCCCCGGGCGCCGGGGCCAGCAGCCCGGCGAAGCGCAGCAGCAGCAGCTGGCGGTTCGACGGCGCCTCCTGGCCGAGCTTCTCGACGGCGGCCTTGAGGTCGTCCGGACGCCGCTCGGCCAGCGCGAGCGACGCGTCGGCCATGCGGCGGATCTGCATGCGCTCCTGGGGCTTGGCCGCGGCGATCGCGCGCCGGAAGTACTCGCGCGAGGCGTCGGCGTCGTAGCGCTCGGCCGCGCGCGCACCGAGGATCGACAGCGCGGCGGAGCGATACTTCTGCTCGCGCTCGAGCTCCTCGTCGGAGCGCTGCTCGAGAGCCTGCATCTCGGCCATCGCGCCGCGCTGGTCCATTCGGATCTGTCGGGCCTTCGGGGGCATGGGCTCCACGATAGCCAGCAACGCGCGTCGCCGCCGCTGCCGGATATCGTGGCCGACCCGTGTCTTCTCGATCGTCATCACGCCGCGCGTCGCTGTCAGCGCTCGTCGTCGCCGCGCTGGTCACCTCCCGGTCGCGCTCGGCGGTCGCCCAGCAGTCGCCGTTCAATCCGCTGCCCGCGGCCCCCGCGACGCAGGAGACGACGCAGACCTCGGCGACGACGTCGAGCACGTCGACGGGCGGCAGCGGGCTCAGCACCTTCCAGGGCGCGCTGATCGTCATCGGCGGCGTCGGCGTGCTCGGCGGAATCGCGTTCTTCATCGTGCGCGACGCGCGCCGCAGCGCACCGATCACCAAGGGGGAGTCGGAGGCGGCGACGATCGACCCCGACTCGCATGCCCAGCGCCGCCGCTCAAAGCAGAAGCAACGCGCCAAGCAGAAGGCCGCGAGGGCGCAGCGCCGCCGCAACCGCTGAGCCTGAGCCGCCGGGCGCCTCTACCCTTGGCAAGCCGTGTTCGCCCGCGCCATGATCGCTCGCCGCGCTTGCGCTCGTCCCGGCCGCCGCGACTGCCGTCCGGCGCTCGTCGCGCTCCCGGCGGGAGCGACCTACCGAGACGCCAAGGGCATCGTGAACCTGCTCGTGGCGAAGTCCTCGTCGCGCGGCTACGTCAACGCCCGAACCGCCTGCGGACGGCTGGCCGATCGCCGCGTCAGGATCCGGGCAAGCGCCATCCGGTCCGTCTCGAAGAGCAGCCTGCGGGTCAGCGGCACCGTCGGCTCACGTTCGATCAGGCTGCGCGTGCGCAAGGGCACGTGCAGCCGGTCGTACGTGCTGAAGCGGTACTCCGAGTAGCGGAGTCGTCATGCCGCGCGGCGACCTCCCAGCGCTCGCGACGCTCGACGTCGCCGATCCCCCCGACGTGTGGCGCCGGCTGGGCTTCGCCATCGATCCCGCCGGCGAGTGCCGGATCGGCGCGGTGGCCATCCGCCTGCTCGGCCCCGCGGCGGGCTCGGGGATCGTCGCGTGGGGCCTGCGCGCGGCCTCACGCGCTGCCGTCCGACGTCGACGGCATCCCGACGACCACGCTCGAACCCGCCGCCGATCCGGCCGCGACCGGCGCGCACCCGAACGGCGTCACGCACCTCGACCACGTCGTCATCACGACGGCGAACCTGGGGCGGACGCTCGCGGCGCTCGAGACGATCGGCCTCCGCGTCCGCCGCACGCGCGAGGCCGGCACGCCCGCACGCCCGCTGCGCCAGGCGTTCCTCTGGGCCGGCGACACGCTGCTCGAGGTCGCCGGGCCGCCGGAGCCACGCGGCGACGCCGGCGAGGGCGCACGCATCTGGGGCCTGATGGCGGTCGTACCGTCGCTCGACCCGATACTGGCGTCAACTGACTCCCTGGTCGGTAGTGTTCACGACGCGGTTCAACCGGGGAGGCGCATCGTCACCGTGCGCCGGGAGGCGGGGAGCAGCGTGCCCCTCGCGTTCATGACGCCCCATATCGGCCGCGCCACCCCGGAGGAGACAGGACACCGCATGAGGCGAACACTGCAGATCTTGACGACGCTCGTGGCGGCCATGGCGCTGCTCGCGATCGCCGCACCGCTTGCGAGCGCGAGCGGCGCGTTCGAGGCGTCGACGACGAAGATCCCCGTCTCCGACCCGCCGCCGCCCGCCGGCGCGCAGGTGCTGAAGTACAAGTTCGGCCCGCTGAAGATCCAGCCCGGTCAGAACCTGATCAAGATCGACGTGCAGAAGCAGCGCCCGGCCGTCGACGGCTGGATCGTCGGCTTCCGCCCGGGCCTCGTGAACGTCTCGGACGGGAAGAGCCCGCCGGTCACCGAGGTCCACCTGCACCACGCCGTCTGGCTCGTCGACCTCAAGCCGGCGTTCGCCGCCGGCGAGGAGAAGACGTACTTCAACGCGGCGCCCGGGTACGGCTGGCGCTACACGACGAAGCAGTCGTGGATCGTCAACCACATGATCCACGACCTGACGCCGACGCCCAAGGAGGTCTACATCACGTACACCCTCTACTTCATCCCCGACAGCGCCCCGCAGGCTGCGTCGATCAAGAAGATCTCCACGCAGTGGATGGACGTCGAGGGCGTCAAGCCCTACCCGGTCTTCAACGCGCTGCGCGGCTCGGGCAGGAAGGGGCGCTTCACCTTCCCCGACGATGCCAAGAACCCCTACCCGGACGGGAAGATCCGCAACCGCTGGGTCGTCGACCACGACACGACGCTCGTCAACACCGCCGGGCCACCTGCATCCGGGCGGCCTGTACACCGACCTGAACGTCACCCGTGACGGGAAGACCGTCCGCATCTTCCGTTCGCGCGCGCAGTACTTCGAACCGGCCGGGCGCCGTCTCCTGGGACGTCGCGATGAGCGCGACGAGCAACAACTGGAAGGTCGCCGTCAAGAAGGGCGACGTCGTCACCACGACCGCGACCTACGACACGACGAAGGCTTCGTGGTACGAGGTCATGGGAATCATGGTCGTCGGCATCACCGACGGTCCCGACGGCGGCGTCGACCCCTTCACCGGGCACGGTCGACCAGACCGACTACCTCACGCACGGCCGGCTGAAGGAGAACATCGACATCGGGATCCGCAAGCCGAATCCCGGCCTCAGCGATCCGCGCAAGCTGCGCGACGGCCCGCTCGTCGACAAGGTCGTCATCAAGAACTTCACCTACCAGCAGGGCGACCTGTCGCTGACCGGCAAGAAGGGCCTGCCGGCGACGATCAAGCAGGGCCAGCAGCTGACGTTCGTCAACGCGGACTCGCCGCTGACGGTGCGCTTCCACACGATCACCGCATGCAAGACACCCTGCAACCTGACCGGCGGGATCGGCTTCCCGTTGCCCGATGGTGCACGCACGCTGGACTCCGGTGAGCTCGGGTACGGCCCGACGGTGAACACCGACTTCCTGTACCCCGGTGGCGGGACCAAGGTGCCGATCACCGCGGCAGTGGACATCCCGGCCGCGACGAGCAAGTGCGCGGGACCGGGTGTCGACGGCCTCGTGAAGGCGCTCGCCAACGGCTGTGTCGGCGCCGAGACCTGGAAGACGCCGAAGAATCTCAACCCCGGCCTGTACACGTATTTCTGTCGCGTGCATCCGTTCATGCGCGGCGCCTTCCGGGTGAAGAAGGCCTGAGCCGGGGCCGGGCCCGGCGGGTCTCCGACCGGCGGTCCGAGACCCGGACTGGACGGCGACCCGGCGCCGGTGGACGCATATGTGACACCGCTCGGCGTTGCCACGCTCCGCCCGGCGCTGATACCGTCCGGCGGGTCCTTGCGGGGTCGCAAACTGGTCCGGCGCCGCTGGGGGGACATGTGACCGGTGATAGGCCTGCCTTGGGGGGACGTCGACGTCTCGGGGGCGGCCGGAGGTGTGCAGGATGCGTTTGAACCCCCGTCCGGGTTATGGACACGTCGACGCGACGATGCTGCGCGCTGCGCTGGTCCCGCTGGCGCTGATCCTGTCGCTGACGGCGTTCACGCCGCCGCACAGGCGAACGGCACCCTCAAGGTCACGAAGGGCGGGGACCGCGTCGTCGGCAACAACACGCTCACGGGGTACGCCGCCGGCCTCCCGGGCGCACAGTTCGAGTACGCCACCAACGCGACGTTCACGACCGGCGTCGGAACGCTTCCGCTGACCGACGCCACGGGCGTCGCGACGGCTCTCGCTCCCGGCCGGGACCTATTGGGTCCGCGAGAAGACGCCGCCGGCCGGCGTCACCTGGAGCGCCGTCAACAGCCTCTGGTTCGACGAGAGCTCCGGCAACCCGTCGAGCTCCCGCGCCTACGTCGCGAAGGTCGTCATCGCGAACTCGCAGACGACGGAGGCGTTCCCGAACCGCACGCTCACCAGCCAGACCAACGCGGGCGGCAGCGGCTCGCCGTTCGTGAACATCCGCCAGAACGCGGTGTTCCCCGACCGCTGCGGTCTCAAGCTGCTGCTCGTGCTCGATCGTTCCGGGTCGATCGGCGCATACAAGGACGAGCTACGCGGCGGCCGCGACGGCGTTCGTCGACGCGCTCGACAACACCCCGACCGAGCTCGGCATCATCAACTTCAACAACGCGCTGAACGGCGTCGCCCCGCTGGCACCCGTGAGCCTCAACGGCGGCCTCGGGGCCGCCCAGGCACGCGCGAACATCGCCTCGGTCTACAACAGTCCGACGGGCCTCGACGAACTGGGACGTCGCATTGCAGGCGGCGGCGCAGGCGACGAACTTCTCGGGCGGTTCGCGCCCGGACATGGTCGTCTTCATCACCGACGGAAACCCGACCACGAACGAGACCTCGAGCACCGGCAACGGCAACGTCTCGCTGATCGACCTGACGACCGGCATCGCGTCCGCGAACCTCGTGAAGAGCCGCGCGGTCGGCGCCGGCACGGTGAAGATGCTGGCCGTCGGCGTCGGCGCCGGCGTGACCGGCGACAACCTCAAGGTCGTCTCGGGGCCCGATCCTCGACGACGACTACGCCGTCTCGAGCGTCGACGCGCTGAAGGGCAAGCTGCAGGAGATCGCCGCCCGCACCTGCGGCACCCGCATCCACATCCGCAAGCGGCTCACGGGCTCGGCGACGCGACAGGCACGGGCTGGAAGTTCGCCGGCACGTCGACGACGGTCGGGATCACGCCGACCTACAAGGACGGCGACCGCACGACGCACGGCAGCCCGGCCGAGACGCAGGTCATCCTGAACAACGTCCCCGAGAACGGAGCGCCAGGCGACCGTCACCGAGGACGCGACGGGGCAGCCGCTCAGCGAGTTCAACCTCGACGGCGTCGTCTGCCGGACGACGAGCTACGACAGCGGAACGCTGCTCGCGCCGACGTCCGTCTCCGGCGGCGTGTCGTTCGCCGGCTGTGCCGCGCGGCTCGGACTACTACTGCACGTTCACGAACTCGGAGAAGAAGCCGAACGTGACGCTGGCGAAGACGACGTCGACGCCGACGATCAGCGCCGGTGACGTCGCGAAGTTCGCGGTGACGG
The DNA here is from genome assembly GCA_963817295.1 of uncultured Solirubrobacteraceae bacterium. GTDB lineage: Bacteria > Actinomycetota > Thermoleophilia > Solirubrobacterales > Solirubrobacteraceae > F1-60-MAGs163. The sequence goes on from CAWFOF010000015.1 coordinate 72,278, forward strand.
TGACGAACGCCGGGCCGGGCACCGCGAAGAACGTCGTCGTCTCCGACCTGCTGCCGGCCGGCCCGACGTGGTCCGCCGACGGCGGGCTGCCGTCCGGCTGCTCACTCGCGAACGTGACGGTGCGCGACGGTCACGCGTCAGCAGGTCACCTGCACCTTTGCCACGCTCGGCGTCACGAGCGTCACATTCAACGTCAAGGCCACGACCTCGACGAGCGAGTGCGGCACGCTACGCCAACACGGTCGGCGCGACCGGGGACAACACCGGCGCGATCGCCGGCAAGAGCGCGACCGTCACCTGCCAGAAGGCGGCGGTCACCCTGGCGAAGACCACGTCCACCGGAACGATCGACGCCGGCGACGTCGCGAAGTTCGCCGTCACCGATCGCAAACGCGGGGCCGGGGACCGCGTCGAACGTCGCGGTCGAGGATCTGCTGCCCGCGGGCCCGACGTGGTCCGCCGACGGCGGGCTGCCGTCCGGCTGCTCGATCGCGAACGTGGTGGTCGCGACGGTCACGCGCCAGCGCGTCACCTGCACGCTTCGCCACGTTCGCCGTCACGAGCGTCACGTTCAACGTGCAAGGCCACGACGACCGCGAGCGAGTGCGGGACGTACGCGAACACCGTGACGGGCTCGGTCGGCAACCAGGGCGATCTGACGCCCAAGAGCGCGACGGTCACCTGCAACAAGCCGAACGTGACACTGGCCAAGACGACGTCGACCGCAACGATCGACGCCGGCGACGTCGCGAAGTTCGCCGTCACGGTCACGAACGCCGGGCCGGGCACGGCGAAGAACGTCGTCGTCTCCGACCTGCTGCCGGCGGGGCCGACGTGGTTGGCCGACGGCGTGCTGCCCGTCCGGCTGCTCGCTCGACGACGTGACGTCGGATCCACGCACGCGTCAGCAGGTCACCTGCACGTTCGCGACGCTCGGCGTCGGCGCGCTGACGTTCAACGTCAAGGCCACGACGAGCTCCACGGAGTGTGGCACGTACGCCAACACGGTCGGCGCCACCGGGGACAACACCGGCGCGATCGCCGACAAGAGCGCGACGGTCACGTGCAACAAGCCGAACGTGACGCTCGCCAAGACGACGTCGACTCCCGCGATCAACGCCGGCGACGTCGCGAAGTTCCAGGTCACGATCACGAACGCCGGCCCCGGCACGGCCACCGACGTCAGCGTCGAGGACCTGCTCCCGGCCGGGCCGAACTGGACCGCCGACGGCGCGCTGCCGTCCGGCTGCTCGCTCGCCGACGTGGTCGTCGCGACAGCACGACCCGTCAGAAGGTCACCTGCACGTTCGCCACGCTCGCCGTGACGAGCGTCACCTTCAACGTGAAGGCGACCACGACGACGAGCTCCGAGTGCGACAGCTACGCCAACACGGTCACGGGCTCCGCGGGCAACCAGGGCGACCTCACGCCCAAGAGCGCCACGGTGACCTGCCAGAAGCCCAGCGTCACGCTGACGAAGACCACGCAGGCCGCGACGGTCGATGCCGGCGATCCGATCAGCTTCACGATCACCGCGACGAACTCCAGCGCCGCGGGCACCGGGACGGCGAACGGCGTCGTGATCAAGGACGACCTTCCCGGCGACGTCCAGTGGACGACGCAGACTCCCGGCTGCACGATCACCGGGGCCATCGGCTCACAGAAGCTGGCGTGCGCCGCGGTCGACCTCGCCGCCGGTGAGGCAGCCTCGGCGACGGTGACCGCGAGCACCTCGTTCACGAAGTGCGCGACGTACACCAACAGCGCCACGCTGAGCTCGGTCAACGCGCCTGACGCGACCAGCAACCAGGCGACGATCACCTGCCACAAGCCGGCGGTCACCCTGTCGAAGCAGGCGCAGGACACGGCCGTCGACGCCGGCGACGCGATCCGCTTCACGATCACCGCGTCGAACGCCGGCGCCGCCGGCACCGGAACCGCCAAGGGCGTCGTCATCACCGACGCCCTGCCCGGCAACGTCGACTGGTCGACCGACGACGGCAGGGTGCACGGTCACGGGCGCCATCGGCTCGCGGGTGCTGACGTGCGACCCGGTCACGCTCGCCGCCGGCGAGCCCACGCGGTCGTCGTCGGCGCGACCACGACGTTCGCCGGCTGCGCCGTCTACGACAACACCGCCGGCTTCTCCTCGGCCAACTCCGGCAGCGGGCAGAGCAACAAGGCGACGATCATCTGCCGCAAGCCGGCGACGATCCGGATCGACAAGCTCGTGACCGGGAGATCCCGGGTCCACGACGAAGTTCGGCTTCACCTCGGACCTGACGCCGAACGCCGGCGACCAGGGACGACGTTCGCGCTCAGCGCAGCCGACGCGCCCATGGTCTTCACGGTGCGGCCGGACGGACGTACACGATCACCGAGGACTCGCCCTACGCGAAGGGCTACAGGCTGACGAAGCGCGGTCTGCGCACCGACGACGGACGTCGAGGGCCAGCTGGCCGCACGTTCCAATCAGCAGCCGCCGGCAGGACCTCGCCGTCTCGACGACGCCGCAGCCCGGTGACGACATCACGTGCACGTTCACGAACGAGCGGCTGACAGCGACGCAGGTCGTCGTGAAGGGCCCGAAGGACCAGTCGACCTACATCGACGGGACGGTGAGCTACACGTACGACGTGACGAACAACGGCACGTCCGACCTGACGATCCCGGTCGGCGAGCAGGGCTTCGGCATCTCCGACGACACGCTGCCCCGGCCCGATCAGCGGTCCGGCGGTCATCGGCCGCGGAGAGCGGCGACCCGTCGCTGCTCGAGCCCGGCGAGACGTGGCGCTACACCTGCTCGATCAAGGCATCCGACCTGTTCAAGAGCGACCCGGACCCGATCACGAACACGGTGACGGTCATCGCCAAGGACCAGGCCGGGGCACCGGTCGGCCCGACGCAGACACGGCCGTCACGCGTCTGCTGTCGCCGGCGATCGCCCTGAAGAAGACCGGTCCCGCGACCGCGATCGCGGGCGAGCTGATCAGCTACACGCTGGTCGCGACGAACACGGGCAACACCGTGTTCAACGACGGCATGGTCACCTGGCCGATGCGAAGTGCCAGCAGCCACCGACGCTGACCAGGCCGCGGCGTCGACCAGACGCCTGCGACGTTCGATCCCGGGGACGCCTGGACGTACAGCTGCCAGGTCCAGACAGCGGCCGGCCAGACCGAGGTCGTGAACGTCGGCGACCGTCAGCGGCACCGACGTCGGCGGCAGGATCGCGACCGCGTCGAGTACCGCGACGACCACGCTGTCGCAGCCCTCGGGCGACGTCGAGGGCAGCCGGCGAGACCGGCGCGAGCGGCGGGAGCGGCGGGACGGGCTCGCCGAGCGCGACGACGGCGAAGGGCACGGCGAGGCTGACCGGCACCGTGGGCTGTGCGACCGCCAAGTACGTGAAGGCGTCGATCGTCGGCTCGCGGATCGCCCGTGTGACGTTCTACGTCAACGGCCACAAGGTCCTGACACTCAAGAAGCCGAACATCGGGAACAAGTTCCAGCTCCGGCGGACCACCAAGTCGCTGACGTACGGCGCCTACAGGGTCCGCGCGAAGGTCGAGTTCACGGCGGCCAGCACGTCGGCTCCACGGACGCTGAGCCTGCGGTTCGACCGCTGCCGCTCGCGCGTGATCGCGCCGCGGTTCACGGGCTGACCTGACACTTCGACGCCGGCGGGCGCGCGACGGGCGCGCCGATCCGCCGTTGATCGGACAGTCGTCCAGATTTCTGGACGAACCGCTCACCCAAACGTCCACGAAGCACTCCCCCGCGGTACATCTCACGCGCGCAGGGCCGATGCAGGGGCCATGCGTCGCGCGTGTCTGCCGCTGCTCCTTCTGGTCGCCTGCCTCGTGATGGCCGCCCCGTCGTCCGCCCTCGCAGACGACTGTCCCGGAGCGGATCTGACGCCGATGGCGGCGAACCTCGGCCAGGTCTCCGCGGCCACGCTGTGCCTGCTGAACGTCGAGCGCAGCGCGGCCGGCCTGAACCCGGTGACCGAGCAGGCCGACCTGACGTCGGCGTCGCAGGCGTACTCCGAGCTGATGGTCAGCGCGCAGTTCTTCGCGCACGTCTCGCCTGACGGCAGCACCAGCTCAGCGACCGCCTGACGACCTCCGGCTATCTGGGTGCGCCGGGCTCCTGGATCGTCGGCGAGAACATCGCCTGGGGCGAGTCCTACCTCGCCACGCCGCGGCAGATCATGCAGGCCTGGATGAACTCCGAGAAGCACAAGGAGAACATCCTCAGCCCGGCGTACGAGCAGGTCGGCGTCGGAATCGCGATCGGCGTCCCGAGCAGCGACAACGCCGGCGCCACCTACACGACCGACTTCGGAACCCGCCATCCGGACGGCCCACAGCCGGCCGCCGCCACCAGGGCAGACCTGACCGTGGGCACGAGTGGCGGGTCGCCGGGGAACTCGGCGTCCGCGCCGGAGCGCGCGCGACGCCGAAGGCCCACGCTCCGCACCGCAGCACCCACGTCCGGGCGCGCCGCCTGTGCCGGGCATCGATGACCGGATGGACGGTGCGTTCCGCCAAGACCACGAGGACCGCGAGCCGGCACTGCAGCGCACCGGGTCCTCGGCAAGCGCGGCTGACGCGCGTGCGCACGTTCTCCAACGATCTGTCACACGAGCCGGCGCGGCGATGCTCGCAAGGGAGCGCTCGCCGGAGAGGGGAGAGGCTATGTCCTCGACACGAACCGGGCATCGCGCCCGCAGTATCCGCCTGGGGTGGGCGGCCGCGCTGGCGGTCGGATGCTCCCTGGCACTGGCACCCGCGGCATTCGCCTGGCACGGGACACTGACGGTCAAGAGCGTCAACAGCGGCGGCGATCCGACGGACACGTTCGCCTACACGGCGAAGGTCAGCGGCACGCAGCTGACCGGCGGGGCGTTCACGCTCACCGGCGGCCAGGAGAAGTCCTTCACGAACCAGGCCACCGGCGGCGAGGGCGGCGCCGGGTCCTGGAAGCCCTTCGTCGTCGCTCAGACGGACGACACCCGGTACACGACCGCCGTCGCATGCTCGATCGATCCCGTGTGGGATGGAACGGGCAAGGACGGCTCGATCTGGGCCCCGGTCTACAGCGCCGACGCCGGAGAGCACCGCGCGGGCGTCGAGCTGCGCTGGTGGAGCAACGTCGCCTACACCACGACCTGCGTGTTCACGAACACGGCACGTCCGACGACGTCGCTGAAGGTCATCAAGCACGTCGTAGGCGGACCTCCAGGTGCACGGTTCGACCTGACCGCCGACGGAGTGGTCAAGCGTGCCGACGCCGCGGACGGCGAAGGGACAGAGGTCCTTCCGCTCGACGCCGGCGCACACACCATCGGAGAGCGCGGAGCGACGCTCAGCGACTATGTCGCCGGCGCCGCATGCCAGGACGCCACGGGCGCCCCGGTCGACGCCACCGGACCGGCGGACGGGCACGAGTGGAACGTCGTGCTCCGGGCCGGCGCTGCGGTCACCTGCACGATCACGAACACGCGCAAGGCCCAGGTCACGATCGCGAAGATCACGGACCCGCCGAGCAGCGCCCTGGATCGCCCGACGTTCTCGTTCCTGGGCGGACTCGGCACGTTCGCGATCGCACATGGCGGCTCGCAGACGGTCGATGTCGCTCCCGGTCGCTACGACGTCACCGAGGCGCAGCGTGACGGGTTCGAGCTGACGGCGATCGCCTGCAGCGATGCGGCGGATGCCGCTGGAGCGTCGACGGTCAACGTTCCGCAGCGGATCGCGATGATCAGTGCCGAGCCGGGTGAGCAGCTCACCTGCACGTTCACGAACACCGAGACCGATCCGGGCGGCATCATTGCGACGCGCAGGCCGACGGCGACGACTGCGGCGATCAAGCCGATGGTCAGCGTGCGCGGCGCGGTGCTGAGCGGCAGCACCGGATGCGTCGTGACGGCCGCGGTGGCCGAGGTCAAGGGGCGTCAGGTCAAGCGCGTGATGTTCTACGTGGACGGGAAGGCCGTGCGCTACCTGCACCGCCGCGCCGACGGGCGCTACGCCCTGCGGCATCCGGCCGCGCGGCTCGCCCCCGGGACGCACAAGCTGCGTGCTCGCGTGCGGTTCACGCGCGCCAGCGGCCTGGCGCCGGTGTCGTTGCAGATGAAGTTCACCCGCTGCGGCTGACCACGAGCCCCAGCACGACATAGCCGAGGCGACGGCGGTACACCGGATCGCGGTGTACCGCCGCGTCGCCGTTGAGCGCCTCTGGACACCGCTCAACGCATGAGGCTGACCGCCCGGACGCATGTCCCGGTTGCCATCCCGCCGGAGCGAGGGCTACCTTGTGACGACAGGTACGGACTACCGACACCGCCGGGACCTCCAGCGGAACAGGCACAGAGGGGACAGACCAGGATGCATCCGCTTCGCTCCGCAAAGAGCCCAAACAGGGGGATCCTCGCCGCGTTGACGCTCGCCGCGCTGATGCTGCTGGCGCTCGCGCCGAGCGCGTTCGCGTGGCACGGCGATCTCGTGGTCCAGAAGGTCAACCGGGGCGGGCCTGCGGCGGACAAGTTCACGTTCACGGTTCAGAAGAAGGCCTACAACGCGAGCACCTGGACGAACCTGACGAAGGCCGACTACACCGGCGCCGCATGGAACGGGCTGAGCGAGCCGACGAACCCGTTCGCCCTGAAGGGTGCGCCGGCGGCCGCGGGGCCGTTCACGACCAGCGCCCCAAGCCCGACCCAGGCGCGTCTGGCCGCCCTGAACGCCGGTGGGGAGAGCGCCGTCATGGGCCCGGCCGTCCGCAACTGGATCAGCTACCGGGTCGTCGAGACGAAGGTCGCCGGATACAAGACGTCCGCCTCGTGCGTGATCAGCCCGAACTGGTCCGCCTACGCGATGGCTTATGGCCCATGGACCGCGACGTCCGGGACGGACGCCTCCAGCGGCAACACGTACGTGGACACCTCCGTGCGCTGGCTGAACTCGCCCGGTGCGTTCACGACCACCTGCACCTTCACGAACACCTACCGCCCGCGGCTCAAGGTCAAGAAGATCTGGGACGACCCCATCAGCGCAGACCCCAAGGTCGGCGTGACGGTCGCGGGAAACGCGATCAAGACCACTGGCGGCTCGCCGGACTTCACGAAGAGCGACAACCAGTCGCCCTACGTCGAGGTTGACGGCTCGAGCGCCACGGTCGCCGAGACGGCGGTGGCGGGCACCAGCCTCTCCGACTACGTCTCGACGCTGGAGTGTCGGAAGGTCGGGGACAGCACCTGGACGGCATACGGCACCACATCCGGCACCGTCGCGGGCCTGACTCCGGGCAGCGACTACGAGTGCCAGTTCACGAACACGCGCAAGCGCGGGACGCTCCAGGTCCTGAAGTTCACGAACCCCGAGTCGATCACCAGCGGCTTCGACCTGCGCGTCGACGGTGAGGCGAAGGCATCGAACGTCGGCAACGGCGGCGACACGGGTGAGGTTCCGCTCGACAGCGGCAGTCACACGGCGAGCGAGACGGCCGCCGGCGGCGACCCCATCAGCGGGTACGACGCGAAGTCCTTCTGCGTGAACGATCCGACCGCTCCGATCACCGCCGCATCGTTCGCCGGCGCTCAGACCACGGACGCCACCTCGCAGGACGTCACGGTGGCCAACGGCGACCGCTGGGTTTGCGCGTTCCTCAACACCCGGCAGGGCACGATCAAGCTCGTCAAGGCGTTCGAGCTCGGGACCCAGCCGTACGACAGCCCGGACAGCGTGACCCTGCATCTCAACGACGTGACGACGAGCGTCAGCGGCACGGGCGGCGCCACCCCGGTGCAGAACGTCGCCGGCGGCTCGACCAACACGGTCTCCGAGGAGTTCGGCTCACAGGCCATCGCGGACCTCTACGACGCCACAGAGCCGGTCTGCGTCGATCAGGACCAATCGCCGGTCAGCGTCGACGGCAGCGCCGTCGTCGTCGCTCCGGGGGCCGACGTGGTCTGCACGATCACGAACCGCCGTCAGACCGGGCGGCTGACGCTGCGCAAGCTCGTCGTTCCGTCGACCGACGGCACCGCATTCGTCCTGCACGCCGGCGAGTTCACGACGGATCCGCTGGGCAACGACCAGTCGCAGTCGTTCGACCGCGTGCCCACGGGGACGTACGCCCTCGGCGAGACCGCGCAGGACGGCTTCGACCTGACGAGCACCCAGTGCATCTACAACCCCGTGCTGAACCCGGTGCAGACCGCGGTGCCCAGGGGAGTCACCGGCCCGCCGGCGAACCCGCTGGACGAGAACGGCAACGTCGTCGTCAGCGACCGCACGGACATCACCTGCACGCTGACCAACACGAAGCACGAGACCGCCACACCGCCGCTCGTGCGGAACTCCCTGGTGCCCGCGAGCGACGTCTCGCCGGTCACGGCCAGCGGCGGCAGCACCTCGCGCAGGGCCGCCGCCCGCCTGAGCGGCACCGTCGGCTGCGCGGCGCGCACGTCGTCCGCCGCGATCAAGGGCGTACAGGTCCGGCAGGTCACGTTCTACCTCGACGGCAGCAAGGTCAAGACCGTGAGCGGCACGGCCGGCGCCGCCGGCACCCAGACCTTCCGGTACACGAGGGCAACGCGATCGCTGCGCTACGGCCCCCACAACCTCGTCGCGAAGGTCCAGTTCTACGCGACCAGCAAGGCGGCACCGAAGACCTACCACCTGACCTTCAGCCGCTGCGAGCCACACGTCGTGAGGCCGAGTTTCGCCGGCTGATCGCGGGCGGCGCCGCTACCCTGATGCGTCCGGGGTGTTGACCATGCTGATGAGACCTGAGCGAGTGCTTCCCGCGCGGCCGTCGGTCGTCCTCAGCGCCTGCGTGGCACTCGTGTTCGCGCTCGCGCTGCCGGTGGCCGGCGCCCGCGCCGACACGCAGCCCACCGTCCCGGATCAGGCCCAGCAACCGGCCGCGAGCACGCCTCAGCTTCCATCGCGCCGACGGCTCTCCGACGAGCGGCGGGCCAGCCGGTGGGCCAACCCCGCACGGCTCGCCGACATCCGCACGCACCACGACGGCCACTCACGGAAGGTCGGCCGCCTGCGCTTCTTCACCGAGGACGGCTTCCCCGAGGTCTACCTGCTGCTCAACGAGTACACCGACGCGACGGCCCGCGAGTGGGTGCAGCTGCGCGTCCCCAAGCGCCCGAACGGCAGGGTCGGCTGGGTCCCGCGCGACGCGCTCGGGCCTTACCACGTGGTTCACACCCAGCTGATCGTCAACCAGCGTGCGCTGACGGTCACGCTCCTCAAGCGGGGCAAGCGGATCTTCCGTGCCCGCGTCGGAGTGGGGAAGGCCTCCACCAAGACGCCGAAGGGGCGGTTCTGGATCCGTGAGAAGTTCCGCTTCAAGAACACGCCCGTGTACGGGACCTTCGCGATCGGGACCGCCGCCTACGCGCCGGGGCTGACCGACTGGCCGGGCGGCGGCGTCATCGGCATGCACGGGACGAACGAGCCCCAGCTGATCCCAGGGCGCCCATCGCACGGGTGCATCCGGCTCAGGAACGAGAAGATCCAGCGTCTGTGGCACCTCACGCCGATCGGGACGCCGCTGCTGATCCGCTAGCCGTCTGCACGCGGCGCTGCAGTCCTTCTCGGTGCAACTCATCCTGCAAACAGCAGGATTCCGGCCTGCTAGCTTCGCTGTCGCGCCGAGTCGCCGTGCCTCCGAGGCCGGCGATCGGGGGACCCACATGCGGCCCGGCGAATGCCGGTCCGTGGGGGCGAATCGCCGCGTCTCGCGGCGTAGCGGCCACCGCAAGGTGGACGCGAGCCCGTCAGCTCACCTCGTAGGCGCAACCCCACATCATGGATCGTTCACCGACGCCCAGCCGCGGCATGCCGCGCAACGCCATCCTGAGTGCCGTCTGCGCGCTCGCGCTCCTCGTGGCCCCGGCCGCTGCGCAGGCGCTGCCCGTCGTCAAGCCCGGCGACCACTCGCGCGCGGTGAAGCGCCTGCAGCGCGCTCTGCACATGACGCCCGACGGCATCTACGGCAAGGGGACCAGGCAGGTCGTCCGCCGCTTCCAGCGTCGCCATGGCCTGAAGCCCGACGGCATCGTCGGACCCGCCACGTGGAGGATGCTGCGGCGCTCCAGCGCGCGAGCCGGCGGCGGGAGCCGCACCGGCCGCGCGGCGCGGCCGCGCCAGTCCGTGTCGATCCTGCAGCGACGGCTCGGCGTCGCCGCGGACGGCGTCTTCGGCCCGGGCACCGCCGGGGCCGTGCGCCGGTTCCAGCGCACTCACGGGCTGACCCCCGACGGCGTCGTCGGCCCGGCCACCTGGTCGGCCCTGGGGATCGCCGGGCGCCGTCCCGTGCTGAAGCGCGTGCGACTGCGGCGCAGCTCCGACACGCCGAGCGGACTGCCGCTCGCCGTCGTCCGCGCGATCGCCGCCGCGGATCGGATCGCGCACAAGCCCTACCGCTATGGAGGTGGTCACGGCAACTTCGAGGACAGCGGCTACGACTGCTCGGGCTCGGTGTCCTACGTCCTGCACGGCGCCGGCCTGCTGAACGTCTCGCGCGACTCGAGCGAGTTCATGTCGTGGGGCGCCGCCGGCGAGGGCCGCTACATCACGATCTACGCGAACCCCGGGCACGCCTACATGACGATCCGCACCCGTCGCGGCCTGCTGCGCTACGACACCTCGGGCATGGACGACGGCTCGCGCTGGGACGGCGACCTGCGCCCCACCGGCGGATACACGGTCCGCCATCCCGTCGGCCTGTAGGCCTCACGCTCCCGGCCGCCCTTCGACGAGCAGCGACCAGCGAGTCGTGAAGTCCTCGCCGGGCCCGACGAGCCGCAGCGCGCTGCCGCCGCGCCGCAGCGCGTCGGTCGGCGCCGTCATCGGCTCGAAGCAGATGAAGTCCGCGCCGGCCGGCGTGTACACCTGGGCACAGCGCCAGCCCTCGTCGAGACGCACCCGAAGTGCCCCGCCGCCGCCGGAGACGACGAACTCGGCCGGATCGTCGAGGACCGGGAACAGATCGTCGAACGCCCGATCGCCCAGCGGCCCGGATCGCATCGGAGCGGGGCGCGTCTGCCCGGTCGGCAGGCCGCGCGAGTCGAGCATCGCCTGACGGACGACCGGGCAGCTCGATCTGCCACTCCTGGCGCGGGACGCCGGGGATCCGCAGGTACGGATGCCAGCCGAAGGAGACCGGAACCGCGATCTCGCCGGTCGCGGTCAGCGTGAGCTCCCAGGAGAGCAGCCCGTGGCGCAGGGTGATGACGAGCTCGAGCACGTGGGGGAAGGGGAACCCGGCGCTGATCGCGGGGTCGGCGGTGACGTCGAGCCGCGCGGCGAGGACCGCACCGCCGGCGTCGCGCCTGCGCGCTGCGTGACCTTCCAGCTTCGAGCTCGCGTGCAGCAGGCCGTGGATCGAGAGCCCGTTCCCGTCGAGGCCGACCGGCGAGCGCTCGGGATCGAGCCGCACGCGGCGGCCGGCGGCCTCGTAGCCGAGCCGCTCGAGCCGGTTGGCCCACGGGTGCAGCAGCGGAACGCCGAACGTCCTGCGGTGCTCGACGTAGGCGGCGAGGCCCTCGCCGACGTGCAGGAGCTCGCGATCGCCCTGCAAGCAGCGACGAGCAGACCATCCCGGCGTCCGGGACGACGGTCGCCGCCAGCTCGGTCGCCGCGCTCGTCAGGACGAACGCCTCGGGTCCGTCGATCGTCGTCTCGCTGATCGCGTGCGCGGCATCGTTCATCCGGCGCATCCTCGCAGCGACCGGGTCGCGCGCCGGTACGATCGCGACGATGAGCGATCGAGCGGGAAGCGGCGCAGCGGCCGCGAGACGACGCGGCTGGCAGTCGCGGTCGTCGTCACGGCGTTCGTCGCTGATCTTCGCGGTGCTGAACACGTCCGAGGTGCGAGGTCAACTGGATCCTCGGCACGTGGAACACGCCGCTGATCGTCGTGATCCTCGTCGTGCCTGTTGATCGGGCTGGCGATCGGGTACGGCGTCGCACGGATCGGCCGAGGCCGGAGCGCCAAGAGCGACCGATGAGCGGAGGAGTCGACACCGACTCCTTCATGGTGATCGTCGTCGTGGCGGCACTCGCGGCGCTGATCGTCGTGCTGATCGCCCCGCGCCTCACGCTCCCGGTCGTCGTCGTCGAGCTCGTGCTGGGGATCGTGATCGGCCCGCAGGTCGCCGACCTCGCGAGCGTCGACGCGTTCATCCAGTTCTTCGCGAACCTCGGCCTCGGGATGCTGTTCTTCTTCGCCGGGTACGAGATCGACTTCGAGCGCATCCGGGGGATGCCGCTGAAGCTCGGCGTCTACGGCTGGATCCTGTCGCTCGCGCTCGCCTACGGGATCGGAGGGGTGCTGGCCGCGCCTGGGCATCGTCGTCTCGCTGCTCTACACCGGCTCGGCGCTCGCGACGACGGCGATCGGGACCCTGATCCCGGTCCTGCGCGACGCCGGCGAGCTGCGAACGCGCTTCGGGACGTACATCCTGGCGGGCGGGGCGATGGGGGAGTTCGGGCCGATCCTGCTGCTGACGGTCGTGCTGTCGACGGACAGCCCGGTCAAGGGCGCCGGGATCCTGCTCGCGTTCATCGGCCTCGCGGTCATCACGTCCGTCTTCGCCGTGCGCGCGGTCTTCCGCGGCTGGCCCGCGCTCGAGCGCACGCTCGAGTCGAGCGGGCAGCTGGCGGTCAGGCTCGCCGTCGTCCTGATCTTCAGCCTCGTGGCGCTCGCGGCCAACCTGGGCCTCGAGCTGCTGCTCGGCGGGTTCGTCGCCGGGATCATCACGCGCCTCGCGCTGCGCGGCCACGAGGTCGCGCGCTTCGAGTCGAAGCTGACGGCGATCGGCTACGGCTTCTTCATCCCGTTCTTCTTCGTCATCAGCGGGATGAAGTTCGACCTCGACTCGCTCGTCGGGAGCACCGCGGGGCTGCTCAAGCTGCCGTTGTTCCTGGCGATGATGCTCGTGGTGCGCGGCGTCCCCGCGCTGGTGCTGTACCGCGGCGTTCTCGGCGGCGCGCGACCGGGCCGCGCTCGCGTTCTTCAGCGCCACCCAGCTGCCGCTGGTCGTCGCGATCACGACGATCGCCCTGGAGGCCGACCGGATGCGCTCGTCGACGGCCGCCGCGCTCGTCGGCGCCGCCATCCTCTCGACGCTGATCTTCCCGCTCGTCGGCCTGCAGCGTGCGCAGCGGGCGGGCCGCGGACGACGTCGACGAGAGCGTCGAGCAGGAGCGCGAGGCCGAGGGCTTCGAGCCGCTCCCCGCGCCGTCCTGAGCCGCCTCCGCGTCTCAGCGGGTGCTCAGCGTCGTCCACGGCCCGTAGCTCGTGGCGCCGACCATCAGGAACAGCCTCATCCGCTTGGGCAGGTGCGCGGGCAGCGCGAGGCTCACGGCGCCGACGGTCCCGTCCGCGTTCGTCGTGGTGGTCGTTCCGTAGCTGTAGTCGAGCGCCAGCGGCACACCCGTCGCGGCGTCGACGGCGAGCACCGTGACGGGGCTGCGGTCGGCGCGCAACGCCGAGTCCGCGATCCGCGCCACCACGCGGCCGCCCTCGATCGCGTAGGAGACCTGGCCGACGCCACGCGGCGGTCGCTGTGGGGCGACCGGGCGCAGCAGCGACGCGCCGAAGACGCTCATCGGCCGGTCCTTGGTGCATGCGCCGAGACCCTGGAGCGCCTGGCCGTAGAACCCGATCTTCGCGCAGTCGACGTCGAGCGTGACATCCATCGGGACCGAGCGCCGCGCCGGCCGGGTTCAGCCGCGCCGCCATCCGCCAGAAGCCGGAGACGTTCGTGAACCCGTTGAGCTCGAAGGTCGCGCCGCCGGCGTTCGTGAACGACACCTGTCCATGGTCGTGGCGGACGACGAAGGGCACGGCCCACTTCGTGAACGGATCGGGCACGGGGCCGCTTCGCGCCGGCCGTCGCGCCGATCATCCAGCCGATCGCGCCGCCGCGCCCGGCGGGGGCCACGAGGGACATCACGAAGTTGAGCCGATCGAAGCCGATCTGGTTGTAGCTCGGGAGCAGGTCGGGGAGCGACAGCGCGAGCCGGCTCATCTGCCACGCGCCGCTCGCCTCGCCGGGCCTGCGCGGAACGGGGAGGGGGAGGCTCGCGCCGGCGCTGCCGAAGCGCAGCTTGGGCCGCAGGGTCCTGCGCACCGTGCCCGCGCCGTGACCGCCGCTGAACGCCAGGCCGTTGCGGCGCGCGCCGGTCAGGTATCGCGCGGTCACGTCGATGCGAACGCGTCCGTCGCGTGCCGCGCGGAACGCCGTCTGCGGAATGATCACCAGGTCCCGGCGATCGCCGGAGACCCGCACGCGGACGCTCGCCCGCGGCGTCGTCGTCACGTGAACGGCTGACGGGTCGATGAACGCGGCCTGCCCGTGACTCCCGCGCCGCACGTCCAGCTGGAGTGCGAGCGGCTGGTTGGCGCCCAGGCGTGTCGGCGGGGTGGGTGCGAACGAGGCCGAACGCCGTCACCTGGTCGAGCGCGGCGCGTGAGCCCGTGAGCGAGGCCGTGGCGGTCTCGCAGCGCGAGTCGCGACGCCCGGCGGGGCTCAGGCACCACTCGTAGGGAACCGAGTGGACGTCGCCGTTGGAGTCGGCGATCACGATCGCGTCGCGGCCGAGCGCGGGCGAGGAGTTCAGCGTTCCGCGCGGCGGCCGGGCGAGCCTGATCGACCAGCGCAGCGTGCCGTCGGCGTTGAGGACGAGGAGGCGCCCATCCCCTGTGCCGACGTAGACGCGGCCCAGGGCGTCGACGGCCGGGGAGGAGCGGATCGGGGCGAGCGTGTCGTACTCCCAGCGCAGACGACCGGTCGTTCCCGAGACGCCGTAGACGGCGCCGTCGGCGGATGGCTGGACGATCGTCCCGTCGGGCTGACGCGCGGGGCTGGCATAGATGTGGTCCCGCGTCCCGAACTTCCACAGCAGGCGCCCGCTCGTGCTGTCGTACGCGCGCAGATAGCCGTCGAACGACCCGGCGTAGACGCGGCCGCCCGCGACGAGCGGACTGGCGACCGTGGCGCCCTGTGTCTGCGCGGCCCACCGCTGCTCGCCGCCGGCGGCATCGACCGAGAAGGTCGACGGCGTCCCGAAGAGGAAGAAGTTGCTGCCGAAGACGACACGGCGGTTGGCGGCGTCGTAGGCCGGTGAGGACCAGGTCTGATCGAGCGTCTTGAACGCCCAGCGGGGACGGCCCGTGTCGCGGTCGAGCGCGTAGGTCCGGAAGTTGTCGTTGGGGACGTAGAGGGTGCCGTCGGCACCAATCGACACGTTCCCCTCGAACCAGTCGATGAACGCTCCGGTCGACGCCGCGGAGTCGGGCGCGAAGGTCCAGACCGCGCTGCCGGACGCGGCGTCGCGCGCGTACACGTGCCCGTCCGCCGACGGGATGTAGACCCGCCCACGATCGTCCAGGAGGGCCGCCGAGTCGATGATCTCACCCGTGCGCAGCTTCCAGCGGACCTTCCCGGCCTTGGTGAGGGCGTAGAAGACGCGATCGGCCGATCCGATGTAGACCGTCCCGTCGCGCCCGATCACCGGCGAGGAGAAGATCCCCTTCGACGTCTTGAACGACCAGGGGCGCCCGGCGATGCGCGGCGGCACCGGTGAGCGACCGTCCTGCGCGAGGTTCGCACGGAATTTCGGCCACGGGCTGCCCGGGGCGAGCGGTGGGGCGGCGATCGCCGCCGCGGGGAGTAGCGCGAGCATCAGGGCGCCGGCGACGAGGGCCGGTCCGCCGCGCCGCAGGACCGTCGGACGCATGAACAGCAGCGTAGTGGCGCCGGCACTCGGGCGCGCCGGTGTTCTGGCAGGCTTTCGCGAATGCCTGAGCCGCACATGCTGTGGGAGCCCTCGCCCGAGTCACGCGAGGCCACCAACCTGGCCCGCTACGTGCGCTGGCTGGCCGACGAGCGGGGCCTGACGTTCAGCCTGGAGGACTACGAGTCGCTGTGGGCCTGGTCGGTCGACGATCCCGATGCGTTCTGGCGCTCGTGTGGGACTTCTTCGACGTCCAGGCGGACGGGGGCGACGGACCCGCACTGGCCGACGCCTCGATGCCCGGCGCCGTCTGGTTCCCCGGCGCGCGGCTGAACTACGCCGAGCACGTCTTCCGCGACGTGGATCCCGCCGCTGTCGCGATCGTCGAGGCGGGCGAGCTGCGCGCGACGCGCGAGATCACCTGGGCGCAGCTGCACGAGCAGACCGCCCGCATCGCGGGTGGGCTGCGGGCGCTCGGAGTCGGCCCGGGCGACCGCGTCGTCGCCTTCATGCCGAACATCACGGAGACGATCGCGGCGTTCTTCGCCGTCGCGAGCATCGGCGCGGTGTGGTCGAGCTGCTCGCCGGACTTCGGGACGCGCAGCGTCGTCGACCGGTTCGCGCAGATCGAGCCGAAGGTCCTGCTGGCGGTCGACGGCTACCGCTACGGCGGGCGTGACTTCGACAAGCTCGAGGAGGTCGCGGGCCTGCAGGCCCAGATGCCGACGCTCGCGCACACCGTCGTCCTGTCCGTATCTGTCGCGCCGCGCCGAGCCTCGAGGGCCTCGACGGGGCGATCGCCTGGGACGACCTGCTCGAGCGCGCGGCCGGGGTCGAGCTGACCTTCGAGCGCGTCGCGTTCGAGGATCCGCTGTGGGTCCTCTACTCGTCGGGAACGACCGGGCTGCCGAAGGCGATCGTCCAGGGCCAGGGCGGCATCCTGCTCGAGCACCTGAAGCTGCACTGGCTGCTGGTCGACGCCCACGCCGGTGACCGGATCTTCTGGTTCACGACGACCGGCTGGATGATGTGGAACTTCCTGACGAGCGTGCTGCTGACCGACGCGGCGATCGTCCTCTACGACGGCAACCCGGGCTTCCCGTCGATGGACCGGCTCTGGGACTTCGCCGCCGAGACGGGAATGACGTGCTTCGGAACGAGCGCCAGCTACCTGGCCGCGTGCATGAAGGCCGGCGTCGAGCCGGCGGCGAACGTGACGTGCTCGGCGCTGCGCAGCGTCGGCTCGACCGGCTCGCCGCTGTCGCCCGAGGGCTTCCGCTGGGTCTACGAGCACCTGGGGGAGGAGACGTGGCTCTTCTCGACCAGCGGCGGGACCGACGTCTGCACGGCGTTCGTCGGAGGCTGCACCGCTCGTGCCGGTCTACGAGGGGGAGCTCCAGGCGCGAGCGCTGGGCGCGAAGGTCGAGGCGTTCGACGAGGCGGGCCGCAGCCTGATCGGGGAGGTCGGGGAGCTCGTCGTCACCGCGCCGATGCCGTCGATGCCGGTCGGGCTGTGGAACGACCCGGACGGCAGCCGCTATCGCGAGAGCTACTTCGCGATGTATCCCGGCATCTGGCGCCACGGCGACTGGATCGAGATCACCGAGCGCGGGACGGCGATCATCTACGGGCGCTCGGACTCGACGATCAATCGCGGCGGGATCCGCATGGGGACCGCCGAGATCTACCGCTCGGTGCTGGCGATCGATGCCGTCGCCGACGCGCTCGTCGTCGACGTTCCGGACCCCGATCCGTCGAAGGACGCGTGGATGGCGCTGTTCATCGTCCTGGCGGACGGGGCCGGCGCTCGACGACGACCTGCGCGCGCAGCTCGTGCGGCGGATCCGCGAGGACTGCTCGCCGCGGCACGTGCCGAACGACGTGTTCGCGGTCGCGGAGATTCCCGCGGACGATGTCCGGGAAGGTGCTCGAGGTCCCGGTCAAGCGCATCCTGATGGGTCACCCGGTGGAGCAGGTCGTCAGCCGCGACTCGCTCGCCAACCCCGCGTCGCTCGACTGGTTCGTCGAGCTCGCGGCCGCGCGCGCCTAGGCCGCGGCCGCGACCTTCGGGAAGTCGAAGGTCACGCCGGTCAGCTCGCTCGGAGACCTCCCACAGCCGGCGCGCGACCTCCTCGTCCTTCGCGGCGCTCGTCGTGCCCGACGAGCTTCGGGTGCCCGGCGCGCTCGAGCAGCCCGTCGGGGCCCGCGTAGGCGCCGGGCGGGATGTCGGGCACGGTCGCGGCGTAGAGGGTCGGGAGGGCGCCCATCTCGTCGCTCTGCGCGAACATCTTGTTCGCCAGCACGTTGACCCGCTCCTCGAGGCCGTTGCCGGCCATCTGCGGGCCGGCGGTCTGGAGGTTGGTCGCCGAGTAGCCGGGATGCGCCGCGAGGCTCAGCAGCGCCGTCTGCGCCGCGGCGGCGCGGCGCTGCAGCTCGAAGGCGAACAGCAGGTTGGCGAGCTTCGACTGCCCGTAGGCGCGCCACTTGGCGTAGCTGCGCTCGCTCTGCAGATCGTCGAAGTTGAGCCTGCCGAAGCGGTGCGCAGGCTGGCGACGCTGACGACGCGCGGGGCGCTCGTGGCGAGCAGCAGGTCCAGCAGCCGCCCGGTGAGCGCGAAGTGGCCGAGGTGGTTCGTGCCGAACTGCAGCTCGAACTCGTCCGCGGTCGTGCGGTGCGGCGTCGCCATCACGCCGGCGTTGTTGATGAGCAGGTCCAGGCCGTCGTGCGCGGCGTGGACCGCGTCCGCCAGCGACGCGATCGAGTCGAGGTCGGCCAGGTCGAGGCGCATCGGCGCGACGCGCGCGCCCGCGATCGCGCTGCGAATGCCCGGAGCCGCCGACTCGCCCCGCTGCGGGTCGCGACAGCGCGAGGATCACCGTCGCGCCGGCGCGCGCCAGCTCGCGCGCGGTGATCAGCCCGATGCCGCTGTTGGCACCCGTGACGAGCGCCGTGCGGCCGGTCTGGTCCGGGATGTCCTGCGCAGTCCACTTCGCCATCAGGCTCAGAGTACGACAAGCCTGCGGCGACTCTGCGACGGCGCTCGCGTCCCTGGGTCGAGTCGCTGCGGGCGGGGCCCCTACGGTCAGCGCCATGACCCGCGTGATCGCCACCGGACTCGCCGTGTGCTTCGCCCTCGCGGCCTCACCGGCTCAAGCGGGCGTCGTGACGGCGAGCCGGCAGCGGGCGACCGCTCTGCTGCGAATGCCGTACGCCGACTTCCTCGGCAACGCGGTCGCCGCCGAGCGCCCGTTCGACTGGTCGACCGACGGTTGCAGCCGCACGCCGCCGAGTTGGGCGATCGAGTTCGACGGCCCGTGTCGGCAGCACGACTTCGGATATCGGAACTTCGGCCACGGGCTTGCGGCTCGGCCGCAACGAGCGGACGCGCCGCTGGATCGACGGCCGGCTGCTGAGCGAGCTGCGGCGGGTCTGCGGCGAGCGCTACGTCCGCGCGGCGCGCTTCGCCTGTCGTGCACGAGCGCGCCTGATGTGGGCCGCGGTGCGCACCTTCAACGACTGGGCCGAGTAACGGGGGGGAGCGCGCGTCAGCGCGCGTCGACGATCACGACGCCGTCGTCGGAGTCGCGCCTGCGCGGGTCGCCGAAGATCATGTGCAGGATGCCGTTCGTGATCGACACGATGATCGCGGCGCCGGCGCCCCACCAGAACGAGTCGATCGAGAAGTCGGGCACGATCCACGCGGTGAGATAGAGCATCCCGATGTTGATCAGGAAGTAGAACAGCCCGAGCGTGATGATGATGAACGGGATCGACAGGATCGCGAGGATCGGCTTGACGAAGCTGTTGATCAGTGTGAAGACGAGCCCGGCGATCAGCAGCGCCCACCATTCGCTGCCGTAGCCCACGCCGGAGAGCAGCCAGCTCGCGACGAAGAGCGCGAGCGTGTTGAAGACCCAGGTGATGGCGAGGCGGCCGAGCATCGGCGGCGGAGCTTATCCGTGGGCCCGGCTGTCAGCGACGGGCTCGATCACGCCGAGGATCTCGCCGACGCGGCACACGAGCAGGCGTTCCTCGTCGACCTCGATCCAGACGCCCGCCGTCGCCGGGAAGACGACATGGTCACCGGGCTGCACCGGCATCCGGACGCCGGCCGACTCCCACCAGTCGATGCCGGGCCCGATCGCGAGCACGATCCCGTGCTGCGGCGGCGGCTCGTGGCTGCCCGGCGGCACCAGCAGACCGGACTGGCGCATCCGGTCAGGGTCGAGCTCCTTGATGACGAGGCGGTCGAACAGCGGTCGCAGTTGGTTTCGCATGCCGCGCGAACGATACGTGCGCGACCGGAGGTCTGCTTTCGACGGTTCACATAACCGACATTATCGAGCGTTGAAGCCGGGACGGAATGCGGTCGCCTCAGAGTGCGCCCTTCATCGGGTCCCCGACCGGTACGGGCTCGCAGAAGGTGATCACCGGCGGCTCGCTGACGAGTTCGGCCGCGGATGCGCCGAGCTGCGCGACGTACGGCTGCTGGAAATGGCTGTCGAGCGCGACCTGCGACGTCCAGCGCTCGACCAGGACCAGCGTCCGCGGATCGTTCTTGTCGCGGTGCAGCGCGTACGACAGGCATCCGGCCTCCGCGTGCGTCTGCTCGATCACGCTCTTGAGCGCCGCGAGCGCCTCGTCCTCCTTCCCCTCACGGATCTTGAAGCTGGCGACGACGACGACGTTGCTCATCCGCCCAGCATATGCAGCGCCGGGCGCACCAGTCGGCCGCCGGGCGCCGGCTACGGTTATGTCAACGTGACGACGCCCACGCCGACGCCGCTCGCAACGTCGAGATCGTCCGATCGCTCTGGGATGCGACGCGCACACGGGACATCGAGGGCGCGATGTCGCTCGTCGACACGGACGTCGAGTGGTTTCGGATCCTGCACCCCGGCCCGCCGCTCCACGGTCGCGACGCGCTCGCCGACCTACTTCGAGGCGATCGTGTCGGCCGGCGCCGTCGCGGATGCCCATGCGCTCTCGTTCGAGGCCGTCGGCGACGACTTCGTCGTCCTGAGCGGCGCGTTGCGCTACCGGCGTCCTGACAACTGGCTCGAGACACTGGAGCACTGGTGGGTCTATCGGCTGCGGGATGGCCTGATCGTGCGGGCGCAGGTCTGCGGGACACGGCGGGCCGACGCGCTGGCGGTGACCGCCGCCGCCGGTGACGCTAGACGATGAGCCGCACGACGCGGTTCAGCGTCCGCTTGTGGCCGTTCTTCTTGAGCGTGATGCGGAGCCGGTAGCTCCCCGCCTTCAGCTCGCGGCTCGGAATCAGCGTGAGCGCCTGCGGCCAGCTTCGGGCCCACGCCGACGGCGACGGTCTTGCCGCTGCGACGCAGTTCGACCCGCGCCCAGGTCGGGCTTGCGCTGTGGCCGTGGTCGCCATCTTGCGCAGCTTGGCGGTGGTCGCCGCGTCTCCGGCCTCGGCGACGACCCGGCACTTCGCGCCGGAGCACCGAATCAGCGGCGGACTTGCTCTCGGCCGGCGGCGGCTCGGTGTTGCCCCGGTGGTCGTCGTCGGAGGCGTCGTCGTGGTGCCCGGGCCGGGGTCGGTCGTGGTGGTGGTCGCCGGCGGGTCGGTGGTCGTCGTCGGGGGCGGATCGCTCGGCGGGCCGCTCCCGGCCGGCCCGGTCAGCCAGCGCACGAGCACGTCGTCGCTGTCGGCGACGAACAGGTCGCCGCCGCCGTCGACGGTGATCCCGCTCGGAAGGTTCAGGGTGGCCGAGGTGGCCGATCCGCCGTCTCCGCAGGCCGGTGACTGCAGGCACTGCGAGCCGGTTCCCGCGATCGTGGAGATCGTGCCGGCCGCGACGCGCCGGATCTTGTGAGCACCGGAGTCGGCGATGTACACCGTCGATCCGGCGACGGCGATGCCGAACGGCGTGGTGAGCTTCGCGAAGGTCGGCGTCCCGCCGTCACCGCAGCCCTGCGTGGTGTCCGGGCAGCTCGTCCCCGTGCCCGCGATCGTCGTGATCGACCCGCCCGCCGAGATGCGGCGGACCCGGTTGTCGTACGTGTCGGCGACGTAGACGTTGTGCGCACCGTCGACGGCGACGGCGCTCGGGTTGTTGAAGTTCGCCTGACGTCGCAGACCCGCCGTCGCCGCAGGCCGACGTCGGGCTCGCGCAGATCGCGCCGGTCCCGGCGAGTGTGGTGATCGTCCCGCCCGAGACCTTGCGGATGCGGTTGGTCGCGCTGTCGGCGATCAGCAGGTCGCCGTCGACGGGGTCGATGGCCACTCCGCGCGGGGACTTGAGGCTTGCGTCGGTGGCGCGCCGCCGTCGCCGCAGGCGCCGGTCAGGTCGACGCACGGCGAGCCGTTGCCGGCGACCGTCGAGATCTTGCCGTCCGGGGTGATGCGGCGGATGCGATGCGTGCCTGAGTCGGCCACGTAGAGCGAGCCGTCAGCCGCCAGGGCGAGGCCACGTGGGTTGGAGAGCTGAGCCGTCACGGCGGCGCCGCCGTCGCCGCAGGCCGACGTCGCCGGCGTGCACTGCGTGCCGTTCCCGGCGATCGTGGAGATCACGCCGGCGGGCGTCACCTTGCGGATCTTGTGGCTCGCGGTGTCACCGATGTAGACCGTGCCGCCGGCGGACACCGCGACGCCGGTCGGTGTGCTGAGGGTCGCGTCGATCGACGATGGGCCGTCGCCGCAGGTCGACGTCGGCGGGAAGCAGGTGATGCCGTTTCCGGCGATCGACCAGATCGTGCGCCCCGCCGTCACGTACGAACCCGCGGGCGATGCCACCGAGAGCAGGGCGACGCAGACCGCCGCCAGAACCGCGAGCACGGCCGTGGCGCGGGCACCTGGCATCGGGGACTCCCGGAACGGGCTCACGCGCACGGCATCGGACAGATTCACGCCGTGCTTGAGTGCTGATGGCCGGATTACCGGCTTCTCGTGCTAGCGGCGGTCGACGTACAGCGTCTGCGCCGCGAGGCCGATCGCGCGGTGCTCGTCGTACAGCGTCGAGGCGGAGAGGCCGATGCCGAGCGGGTCGAGGACCGTGCGCGCCGCCAGCAGGACCCAGTCGCCCTGCGGCTCGCGGGCCATGTGCACGGTCAGGTCCGTGTTGACGAACAGGTGCTCGGAGAAGTCGAGCACGCTGCTGACGCCGTTCCCGAAGTCGGCGGCGGCGACGACACGCTGCAGCCCGGTGGGCTCCTCGTCCGCCAGCAGCGGCCGGACGAGGCGGAACCAGGTCAGCGCCGGCCCGCCGCCGTACGAGGTCCCGCCGGCGAAGCGGATGTCCATGGCGGAGCGGTGAAAGCCCTCGTCCAGGCCGTCATCGACCGGGAACTCCGACCGCACCGACTCCGCGGCCCCTCGCAGGGCAGCGGCGCGCCCTCGGTCGAACCGTCGGGCAGCGCGACCGCGCCGCGGCGCAGACGGACCGCGCGCGCCCGCACGATCGTGCGCGACCCGGCGCGCAACTCGCCCTCGATCAGCTGGAAGCGCTTGCCGGGCCGGTGGACCCAGGCATCGGCGGTGAGCGGCGTGAGCGGGACCGGGCCGAGGAACTCGTATGTCACGCGCGCGACGATCATGTCCGAGTCCAGGCTCGACCCGTTCGATTGCACGGGCCAGGAGCGCCGCCGGCGCCCCGCCGTGCTGGGCCTCGGGGTCCCATGGGCCACGCGGCGTGCGCGGAGGCGACGAACAGCCCGTCGCGCTCCTCGTAGATCGGCTCGCTGTCACCGCAGCTCCCTGCGGATGACGAGCCGCAGCCCCGACCAGGTCGAATCGATCGCGCAGACCTTCACGTCCACGAGGCCGAGCGGCAGCGCCACCTCGCGCACGACGTCCTCGGTGACGTCGGTGGCGACGCCGGACGCCCGCTTGGGCCAGGCGACCCAGCAGGCGCCGTCCGGCGCGATCGCCGTCCGCAGGCGCACGAGCCGGCGGGCCAGGTCCGCGCGCCGGGTCACGAAGCACACGACGAGATCCAGCCGGCCGCGTGCCTGCCGGCGCACGGTGACGCCGTCGGGCAACTCGCCGAGCAGCGCGGCGAAGTCGTCCGGCGCCGCCGGCCACGCCACCGTCATGCCCGGCTTGATGCCCGAGCTTCTTGCGCCAGCGGCGTGGCGCTGTACCCGGCCGTCGTCACGCAGCGTGCTCGCCCGCGCGATGCGACCCGTGCGATCAGCTTCGAGAGCCGGCCGCCCTGCCAGGCGATCGGCGAGGCTCCGGGCGCCTCGACGACGAGGTCCGCGCCCGGGGATCGTCGCGGCGTAGGCCTCCCCCACCTCGAGCGGGTGCCCGGGATCCGGCTCGTCGCGGTCGGCCACGATGATCGTCGGCACATCGATGGCCGCGAGGTCGCTGATCGCGTCGAAGGGCGCGAGCGCGGCACGGTGCGCAGCGCGTCGGCGACCGCGTCGGGATGCTCGTGCGCGCCGAGCCGCTGACGCAGCACGGTCAGCAGCGTCTCGCGCCATGCGGGCGGGACCTGCGGCTCGCCGTACGCCTCGAGGAAGCCTTCGACGCCACCCTCGCGCAGGCCGTCGCTGAGCGCGTCCCACTGCTCCAGCGCGGCCGGCTCGAAGGCCGTCCGCTCGTCATAGGCCGGGGTTATGACGACCAGCCCGGCGACGCGATCCGGATGCGCGAGCGCAAGACGCAGAGCGGTGTGCGCGCCCATCGAGGCGCACCGCAAGGACGGCGCGCTCGATCCCGCAGCCGTCCAGGACGCCGACCAGGTCGTGCGACGAGATCCGCGTACGCGTACTCGTCGGGTTGCGGCGCCGGGGACGAGCGTGCCGTGCCCGCGGGCGTCGTAGGTCACGACGCGGTGACCGCTGCGCTCCAGCGAGCGCGAGCCCATCACGACGTAGCGATGCGTCGCCGTCAGGCCGTGCAGCAGGACGACCGCGGTGCCCTCACCGGCGTCCTCGATATGCAGCTTCGGCCCAGGCACGAGCCACAAGTCCTATCACCTAGGGTGTGCGCATGACCGTCATCGACGTCGGCGAGCAGGACTTCCAGGCCGAGGTCGTCGACCGCTCGCGGACGACGCCGGTCGTGGTCGACTTCTGGGCCGAGTGGTGCGGCCCGTGCCGGGCCCTGGGGCCCGTTCTCGAGCAGGCGGCCGACGGCCCGCGAGGGCAAGGTGGTGCTCGCGAAGCTCGACACGGACGCAAACCCCGGGATCTCGCAGTCCTACGGGATCCAGGGGATCCCGGCCGTCAAGGCGTTCCGCGACGGCGTCGTCGTCGACGAGTTCGTCGGCGTCCAGCCGCCCGGCGGCGATCGCGCGCTTCTTCGACGGCCTCTACCCCTCCGAGGCCGAGCTGCTGACGCAGGCGGGCGACGAGCAGTCGCTGCGGCGCGCGCTCGAGCTCGAACCGGCGCGTGAGGATGCGGCCGTCGCGCTGGCGGAGCTCCTCGCGAAGCGCGCGGCGAGGACGCGCAGGCCCTCGAGGTGCTCTCGAGCGTCGCTTCGGGCTTCCAGGCCGACGGGCTCGCGGCGCGCATCAGGCTCGCCGGCGACCGACGACGCGCAGATCGCCGGCGCGCTCGCGGCACTCGACCGCGGTGACGACGAGGACGCCGTGAACGGGCTGCTCGACGGCCTGCCGCTCGCCGGCGAGCGCAGGGACGACGTCCGCCGGCTGCTCGTCTCGATCTTCGACCGCCTTGGAGTCGACGACCCGCTCGCGCGCGATGGGCGCCGCCGCCTCGCCGCCGCCCTGTACTGACCTCAGGACGGGGCCGGCGTGGGCTCCGCCGTCCGCGCGTGCTCACGGATGAGCTCCGCGGAGTGCCGGGGCCGTTCGAGCCAGAAGAGGTGGCCGACGCCCTCGAGGATCTCGAGCCGCGCGCCGGGGATCAGCGCCGCGATCTGACGGCCGTTGTCGACGACGAGCATCTCGTCCCGGTCGCCGTGGATGACGAGCGTCGGAACCCGCAGGCCGCTGAGGCGGTCGCTCGTGTCGTGCGCCGACGTCGCGCGGGCCTGCTCGAAGATCACGGACAGGCTCGCCGGGACGGCCGTCGCCGCGGCCGCGAATGCCTCGTAGGCGCCCGGTCGCGCGGCGTACTCCTCCGAGACGTTGATCGCGAACGTCGCGCGCAGGATACGGTCGCGATCGCGCGTCGCCCAGGCGGCCACGAGGCGCTGGAACACCTCGGGATCGGTGATCCTTCCGTGCGGTCCGCCGCAGTACGTGCATCCGAGCGTCAGGCTCCGGACGCGATCCGGGACGCCGGAGGGCGAGCTCCTGGGCGACCATGCCACCCATCGAGATCGCCGACGACATGCGCGCGATCGATCTCGAGCGCGTCCAGCAGGCCCGCGGCATCCTCGGCGAGGTCGCTGATCGAGAACGACCCCTCGGAGGCGGAGGACAGGCCCATGCCGCGATGGTCGTACGTGATGACGTCGAAGCCGGGCTGCAGCGCCTGGAGGAACTCCGGGCCCCAGGTGCGGTGCGTCCCGCTGAGGCCCTGGATCAGCAGGATCGCGGGCCCGCTGCCCGTTGCGGTGGTGGTAGAGCTCGTGCCCGGCGACGTCGGCGGTCGGCATGCCTGGACCTTAGAACCTTGCGACGTAGGTTCTCAGACCGGAAGCGCGAGCTGATCGTCGTCCGTCGCAACAGGGTCGTCATCTGTCGCGAAGCCGGCGACGCGGACGCCCAGCAGGCGGACGGGCCGGGCGGGCCGTAGTCGCGCAGCAGGGCCAGGGCGACCTCCCTCACCTCCTGCTCGTCGTCGGTGACGTGCGCGATCGTGCGCGCGCGCGTGATCGTCGTCCAGTCGTCGAGTCGCACCTTGATCGCGATCGTCCGGCCACGGCGCCCGTGCGTGCGCAGCCCCTCACAGAGCTCCCCGCTCAGGCGCGCGAGGACCTCCTCGAGGGCCCGAGCGTCGTCGATGTCGCGATCGAAGGTCGTCTCGCGCGATTCGCTGACCGCGATGCGCACGGGCTCGATCTCGTCCGAGCCGATGAACCGCCCGCGGTCGCGCAGCCACGGACCCTGCCGTGGACCGAACTGGGCCACGAGCAGGGCCTCATCGGCGGCGGCGAGCTGAGCGAGCGTCGTGATCCCCAGCGAGGCCAGCCGCTCGGCCGTCTTGGGACCGATCCCGGGGACGAGTCCCGGGGTGGCGCCGGCGAACCGCGCGCACGCCTGCTCGCGCGTCAGCACCACGAACCCGCGGGGCTTCTCCGCATCGGACGCCACCTTTGCCACGAGCCGGTTGGGGCCGATTCCGACCGAGGCGCTCATCCCGGTGCTCGCGTGGATCTCGGCGACGATGCGGCGCATCGCGGCCTTCGGCGAATGCAGGCCGCTGAGGTCCAGGTAGGCCTCGTCCAGGCCGAGCTGTTCGACGCGCTCGACGTTCGCGCGCAGCACGCGCCATGACGCGCGCCGACACCTCGCGGTAGGCGGCGAAGTCCGGGGTGATCAGGATGGCGTCCGGGCACAGGCGGCGCGCCCTGGCCGTGGGCATCGCCGAGCCGACGCCGAATCTGCGGGCCTCGTACGAGGCGGTCGTCACGACCGACCTCGGGCCCGATCCGGCGACGATCACCGGCAGCCCCTTCAGCTCGGGACGGCGCTGCAGCTCGACGCTCGCGTAGAACGCATCGAGATCCAGATGCGCGATCGGGCCGGCCACGCCCCCAGGGTACGCTGGCGCCCGGATCTCAGGAGAGCCCGGCGTGCACGCGAGGTGCCGTGCGCTCGGTGAGGATCCGGTCGACGAGGCCATAGGCCACGGCCTCCCCACATCCCGCCTCGAGCGCCGCGTCAGCGGCTGATCAGACGGAGACCCAGATCGTGCCGACGCCGTCGAAGTGCAGGGCGTCACGCACGCCGGGGCCCAGGTCGAACTCGCGGTTGCCCGAGTAGGGGCCGCGATCGACGACGGGAACGCGCACCTGGCGCCCGCGGTAGCGGATCGTGACCATGGTCCCGCAGGGGAGCGTCTTGTGTGCGACGCCCATCATCCCCGGGGTCAGCGACCCGCCGCAGGCCAGCGACTGCCCGCTCGCCGTACCACGACGCGAGTGTCGGCCGGAAGGCGTTGAGCCGGCCCGCGGAGCGCGTGCCGGCGGCCAGCGTCGGCGTCCCGGCGGCACGCACGCGCAGGCGGGCGCTGCCGGCGGTGCGGACGCGGTCCTTCAGGCGGAAGGAACCGCCCTTGCGCGTGTGGGTGCGCGCGATCGTGTGCCACGCCCCTCCCGCGCGTCGCTGCAGGACGACCAGGCGGCCGGCGCGCCGCGGGGCTGACGGTGCCCGAGACGCGAACGGTCCCGCCGGTGTTCACGCTCGTGCGGCGCTGCGTGACGCCGACGCGCAGCGCGACGCGGACGCCGCGCTCACGCGAGGCCTCGACGACGGGCGCGGCCCCGGCGCTCGTGGTCGCGCGCACCGGCGGCCGGAACCGCGGTCACGCGGATCAGCCCGGAACGCGCGATCCGTGCGCTGACCCGAAACCGGCCGTCGGCACGAGTGACGGTGTGGGCGACGACCGACCAGGTCCCGCTGTGCGTGCGGCTCTCCAGCAGCAGCTCGCGGCCGGCATGGTCGGTGCCGCTGACGCGACCGGTCGCGATGACGGCATCGCCGTAGCGCAGCGTCCGGTCGGCCAGCTGGAGCGCGATCACGGGCGTTGCGGCCGCGGTGCGCGGAGACGTCCCGGCGGCAGCCGGGGCGGTGAAGTGGGCTCCGAGGAGCAGCGGTGGCAGTCGATAGCGCGCACATCGCCGTCATGGCGCGTGTGCGCACGTCAAGTCGCGGCCTCATTCGAGGTCCTCCTTGGTCTTTCCGCTGCCTACGGGGTTAGCTGTCGGGCTCGCGGCCGTCCCGGCCACGCGATCCGCGCGCGGCTTCGGAACTGGTCGCTACGGCGGCAGGAGCCGCCGATTCGCCCCGTCCGGCGCTCGCTCATCGAGCACCGGCATTGGGTCCCCCGTCTGCACCCGCGATTGACCGGGCACAGCTCGGCAGGCCCCTGACGGTAGCAGCCGAAATGCGGCGATCCGTGTGAGCTGGCTCACAGAGCAGAACCTGCCGTTTTGCAGGAATGCTCGCCTTTCCGGACCGGCCGCCCGGCGAGCGCGCTGCGATCAGGCCGCCTGCGCCGGGACCGGCTCGCCGATCTCCTCGCGCAGCTTGGCCAGGCCGAGCCGGATCCGGCTCTTCGCGGTGCCGAGCGGCACTTCGGAGCGCCGCGCGATCTCGTCTGCGGTCATGCCGCCCCAGTAGGCGAGGACGACCGCCTCGCGTTGATTCGCGGGCAGCGTGCGGAGCGCGTCACGCATCGTGGTGCGCTGGTCCTCGCGCTCGGCCATCAGCGCCGGGCGGTCGTCGGGACGGCCCTCGTCGCGGGCGACGACGATCTTCATGCGGTCGCTCGCGCGGCCGGCCGCCTGCTGCTCGCGCCAGAGGTCCAGCGCGCGGCTGCGCGACATCAGGCGCAGGTAGCTCCCGAGCTCGCCGCGCCGCGAGTCGAACGTCTGCGGGCGACGCCAGACCTTCAGGAAGACGTC
This sequence comes from uncultured Solirubrobacteraceae bacterium, assembly GCA_963817295.1. Lineage (GTDB taxonomy): Bacteria > Actinomycetota > Thermoleophilia > Solirubrobacterales > Solirubrobacteraceae > F1-60-MAGs163. The sequence goes on from CAWFOF010000015.1 coordinate 101,556, forward strand.
CTGGACGACGTCCTGCGCCAGGGCCGCGTTGTTGAGGATCCGGTAGGCGGCGGCGTACATCCCGCGCGCGTGCTGGTCGTAGATGCGGGAGAACGTGAGCGGATCGGTGAGGTCCATTGGGGCTCCGTGCGGTCGTGCTTCGGGGTCACTCGCACTTCGCCCGTAACCTTACACAGCACCGTTGAAGGTTTACAAGGGTCGGTGTTAAAGGTTTCCTCAATGCGCCGGGACCGTCAGAATGAGCGCGTGTCCAATCCGAACCGCCTGACCGGCCTCGACGCCGCGTTCCTGCACCTCGAGAAGAACGGCGCGCACATGCACGTCGCGTCGGTGATCATCTTCGAGGGCGTCGCGCCCCGGTATGAGGAGGTCCTCGACGCGTTCGAGGCGCGCATGCATCTCGTGCCGCGCTATCGCCAGAAGCTCGCGTTCGTCCCGCTCGGCCAGGGCCGGCCCGTGTGGGTGGACGACCCGCACTTCAATCTCGGCTTCCACGTGCGGCACTCCGCGCTGCCCACCCCGGGCACCGACGAGCAGCTCGCGGCGCTCGCGGGGCGCCTGTTCGCGACGGCGCTGGACCGCCACAAGCCGCTGTGGGAGGTGAACCTCGTCGAAGGGCTCTGCCCCGCCCCGGACGGCACGCCCCGCTTCGCGATGATCTGCAAGACCCACCACGCCCTCGTCGACGGGGTCTCCGGCGTCGACATCACCTCCGTGCTGTTCTCGACCACGCCCGATCCGATGCCGGTCGCCGAGGAGCCGGCGCCGTGGGTCCCGCGTCCCGAGCCGTCGTCGACGCAGCTGCTCGCCGACGCGCTGTTCGAGCGCGCGAGCACACCCGGTGAGGCGGTGCGCGGCGTGCGATCGCTCCTGCGGGCCCCGCGCGAGGTCGTCAGCGAGGTCAGCGGCAGGCTCGCCGCGGCAGGCGTCATGGCCTGGGCGGGGATCGCCTCCTCACCCGCGACGCCGCTGAACGTCCCGATCGGCCCGCATCGGCGCTATGGCTGGGTGAACGTGTCGATCGACCTCTTCAAGGACACGAAGAACGCGATGGGCGGCACGCTGAACGACGCCGTGCTGGCCACCGTGGCGCTCGCGCTGGGGCGCTGGCTGCGCCGTCGCGGGGTCGACACCGACGGGATGGTCCTGAAGATCATGGTTCCCGTGTCCGTGCGCGCGAGCGATGAGCGCGGCGCGCTGGGCAACCGCGTCGCCGCGATCATGGCGCCGCTTCCGGTCCACGAGGAGGATCCGCGGGCGGTGTTCGACTACGTCCACGCCGCGATGGGGGATCTGAAGTCCTCGGGCCAGGCGGTCGGCGCCGACGTGCTCACGAGCCTGGCGGACTTCGCCCCGCCGACGATCGCCAGCCAGGCCGCGCGGGTCCAGGCACGGCAGCGATTCTTCAACCTCGTCGTGACGAACGTCCCCGGCCCGCAGTACCCGCTCTACCTGCTCGGCCGCCGGATGCTGGCGATCCACCCCGTGGCGCCGCTCGCCCAGAACCAGGCGCTGTGCGTCGCGATCATGAGCTACTGCGGGCGCCTGTGCTTCGGCCTGCTCGCCGACTACGACGCGATTCCCGACCTGGGCGACCTCGTGACCGACTTCGAGGGCGCGATGTTCGACCTCGCCCGGGCCGCCGAGACCGAGCGCCACCCCTGGCCCATGAGTGAGCGCCACAGCCTCACGTCGGCCCACACGCCCGACAGCGGCGACGCCTCCTGACCGTGCGCGTCGCTCTCGCGCAGATCAACCCCGTCGTCGGCGACGTCGGCGGGAACGAGGCCATGATCCGTGAGCGCCTCACGCAGGCGCGCGAGGCCGGCGCGCAGCTCGTGCTGTTCCCGGAGCTGGCGATCATCGGCTACCCGCCCGAGGACCTGCTGCTCCGCGAGCACGTCCTCACGGACGTCCGGGAGGCGCTCGAGCGGATCGCCGAGGAGGCGCAGGGGATCGTCGCCGTCGTCGGCTTCCCTGAGCGGTCGGACGACGTCCACAACAGCGCCGCCGTGCTCGCCGACGGCGAGGTCCGCGGCGTCTACCGCAAGAACCACCTGCCGAACTACGGCGTCTTCGACGAGCACCGCTACTTCCAGGGCGGGCGCCACGGAGCGGTGATCGACGTGGACGGCGTCGCCATCGGGCTGACCATCTGCGAGGACATCTGGGTTCCGGGTCCGCCGGAGAGCGACGAGGCGCTGGCGGGCGCGCGGCTGATCGTCAACATCTCGGCGTCGCCCTACCAGGCCGGGAAGGGCGTCGCGCGCGAGCGGATGATCGCCCAGCGCGCCAAGGACAACCTCTGCGCCGTGGCGTTCTGCGCCCAGGTCGGCGGTCAGGACGAGCTCGTCTTCGACGGCCACTCCTTCGTCGTCGACCACAGCGGGCGCGTGCTGGCCCGGGCGCCGCAGTTCGAGGAGGCGCTGCTGCTGTGCACCGTCGACGTCGAGGCCGTCGGAGCGGCCCGCCTGCGCGACACGCGGCACCGGGTGCCCGCCGCCGAGGCGCGGCCGCGCGTCGACGACCTCGGAGCCTTCGAGACCGGCATCCGCACCCCGGGCTCCGATGCGCCCGAGGGCGAGCTGACCGCGCTCCTGGGCGACGACGAGGAGGTCTACGCGGCGCTGGTGCTGGGGACGCGCGACTACGTCGAGAAGAACGGCTTCCGGCACGTCGTCCTCGGGCTGTCCGGCGGCGTCGACTCCGCGCTGGTCGCCTGCATCGCGGTCGACGCGCTGGGCGCCGACCGGGTCACCTGCGTCACGATGCCCTCGCGCTTCACGTCCGACGGCACGTTCGGCGACGCGCAGCAGATCGCGGCCGACCTCGGCGTGAAGCTCCTCGAGCTCCCGATCTCCGACGTGCTCGCGACGTACGACGGCGTTCTGGGCCCGGTGTTCGAGGGCCGCGAAGCCGACGTGACGGAGGAGAACCTGCAGGCCCGGATCCGCGGGAACTACCTGATGGCGCTGTCGAACAAGTTCGGCTGGCTCGTGCTCACGACCGGCAACAAGTCGGAGATGTCGGTCGGCTATTCCACGCTCTACGGGGACAGCGCCGGCGGCTTCGCGGTCATCAAGGACGTGCCCAAGCTGCTCGTGTACCGGCTGACGCGGCTGCGCAACGAGCGCGCCGACGCCCCGGTGCCCGAATCGATCATCACGCGGCCGCCCTCGGCGGAGCTGCGCCCCGATCAGACCGACCAGGACTCGCTGCCGCCCTACGAGATCCTCGACCCGATCCTCGAGGGCTACGTCGAGCAGGACCTGGGCCGCGAGCAGCTGATCGCCCGCGGCTTCGAGGCGGCGACCGTCGACCGGATCATCCGCCTCGTCGACCTCGCCGAGTACAAGCGCCGGCAGCAGCCGCCCGGCATCAAGGTCACCTCGAAGGCCTTCGGCCGTGACCGGCGGATGCCGATCACGAACCGCTACCGCGGCTGATCAGGACGGTCGCGCACGGCGATCGTCATCCGGACCAGTGCGCACAGGCGGTCCTGATCGTCGGTGATCTCGACCTCCCAGATCCACGTGGTGCGGCCCTGGTGACGCGCCCGGGCGGTCGCGTGGATCGTGCCCTCCAGGATCGGTCGCATGAAGCTCGTCTGGTTCGACAGGCCCACCGCGATCCGCCCCTCGCCGGCGACCGCCAGCCACGTGCCCGTCGAGGCGATCGACTCGGCGATCGAGGCGAACACGCCGCCATGGACGAGCCCCATGGGCTGCTTGTGGTGGTCGGCGACCGCGACGTGGGCCCGCACGAGGCCAGGGCCCGTCTCATCGATCTCGAGCCCGTAGAGGGCATCGAACGTCCGCTCGAAGGGGACGACGGGCTCGAACTGGGGCGGGCTGTCGCTCATAGCTGCGGCACGATAGCTGGGCGCTCGACTACCCTTCCGCGCTTGATGGCCCGAATCGACGACCTTCCCGGCAGACCAGCAGGCCGTGCTGCGCCTGCTCCTGACGCAGGACCGCTCCTACGAGGAGATCGCGCGCTCGCTGCGCATGGCTCCCGGCGGCCGTCAGGATCGCGCGCACGAGGCGCTCTCGACGCTCGGCCCGGACGACACGTCACTCAGCGCCTCACGCCGCGCACAGCTGACCGACTACCTGCTCGGCCAGCAGGACGACGCCACCCACGACGCGACGCGCGCGTACCTCGCCGATGCGCCGGCCGCCAAGGCCTGGGCGCGCGTCGTCGCCGGCGAGCTGCGGCCGATGGTCGCCCACGAACTGCCCGATGTCGACGGCGCCGCCGCCCCGGCGCCTGGAGGCTGAGCCCACCAAGGTCGACGCCGCCGGCGCGCGAGCCTTCGTCCCGGCCCGAGCCCGTCGCACGCGAGGCCGACCCGTTCTCCGACGAGCCGGCGCCGGCGGCCGGCGCCACCCGCGAGCGGGCGCCGACGAAGCCGCGCAGCTCACGGCGTGGCGGCGTGATCCTGCTCGCCTGCGCGGGCGTGCTCGCCAGCCTCGCGATCGGCTTCTTCGTCGGCCGTGCCACGAAGGATTCGGGCTCGTCCGGGACGTCGTCGGCGAAGACCACGGCCGCGGCCGGGCAGGACACCGTCCTGGGTCAGGCGAACCTGACGCCGCCGAAGGGCGCTCCGGCACCGAAGGCCCTGGGTGTCGCGCAGTTCGTCGAGCGTGACGGGCAGCGGCTGATCAACGTGATCGCCGAAGGCCTCCCGCGCGCCGCGAAGAACAGCGGGTTCGGCATCTGGATGACCGGCGTCGGCCAGAAGCCGGTCTGGCTGGGCTACTTCCAGGCGGTCTCCTCGACCGGCCAGGTCGGCGCGCAGAGCCAGCTGCCGGTCGATCCGGCCAAGTACCAGACGGTGTTGCTGAGCCTGCAGACCGGGCGCAAGCCGACCGTTCCGGCGCAGACCTACCTCAGCGGCTCGGTCAAGCTCAAGAAGAGCTGACGCCGAGCAGCTTCCCGGGGTTCATGATGCCCGAGGGATCGAGGCGCTCCTTGACGGCGCGCAGCGCGTCGAGGCCCAGAGGGCTCTTCTCGGCCGACAGATAGGCGGCGTGGTCGCGACCGACCCCGTGGTGGTGGGTGATCGTCCCCCCCGCCCCCACGATCGCCTCGCACGCGGCGCTCTTGGCCCGTTGCCACTGTCCGATCGGATCGTCCGGTCTCCTGGGTGGCGACGAACGTGAAGTACAGCGACGCGCCGGTCGTGTAGACGTGCGAGATGTGACAGGCGACGAACGGCGCGTGGGCCCGCAGGGCGGCTGAGACGGCCCGGTAGAGGCGTTCGAGACCGGACCACGTCGTCGCCGTCTCCAGCGTCTCGACCATCACGCCGCGGCCGATCAGGTCGTCGCGCAGGTACGGCGCGTGGAAGCGCCCCTTGGCCCAGGCCCGTCCGGTGCCCTTGCCCAGCGTCGCGCCGCCGTGGCGGGAGAGAACCGCGGCTGCGACGCGCCGGCGCTCCGAGACGGCCGCCGGCTCGTCCTCCCACCCGGTGATCGCGAGCACCCCGCCCGCGACGCCGCGAGCCCGCATGTAGCCGCCGGCGACCACCGCCCGCGCGCCGGAGAGCCCGGCGAGCGCGAGCGACATCTCCGTCTCGTGCTCGTCGGAGAGCCGGCAGACGTCGGGGGCGATGCCGCCCTGCACAAGCTCCCGCAGCGCCGCGGCTCCGGCCTCCAGCGACGGGAACATCCACCCCTCGTAGAGGCCGGCCGGCGGGCGCGGAGCGACGGTCAGCGAGACGGACGTCAGCACTCCGAGCGCACCCTCGGATCCGACGACGAGCTCGCGAAGATCCGGCCCCGCGGCGCTCGCCGGGAGCGCCGGCAGCGTGACGTCGCCGGCCGGCGCCGCCAGCGTGGCTCCGACGACGAGATCGTCGATGCGCCCGTAGCCCACCGACGCCTGGCCGGCGGAGCGGGTCGCGACCCACCCTCCGACGGTCGAGTACTCGAAGCTCTGCGGGAAATGGCCCAGCGTGAAGCCGCGCGCGCGCAGCAGGTGCTCGACCTCCGGCCCGCGGAGCCCCGGCTCGAACGTCGCCACGCGTGAGAGGCTCGTCGAGGTCGATCAGCGCGCTCATGCGCCCCAGGTCCAGGGCGATGACCGCGTCGAGGCCCCCGCGCAGCGGCTCGACGCCGCCGACCACGCTGGTTCCCCCACCGAACGGGACGACGGCGATCCGCGCAGCCGCGCAGTGCTGCGAGGACCGCCCGGACCTCGTCGTGGCCGCGTGGCAGCACGATCGCGTCCGGCGCCGGCCGCGCCGCGCCGCCGCGCAGGCGGACGAGGTCGCAGTACCCCTTGCCGGCCGCGTGGACGACGCGCGCCCGGTGGTCGTCGCGGACGCCGCCCTCACCGGTGATCGCACGCAGCGACGCGAGGTCGCGCTTGCGCATCCGGCTCTTGGGCAGGTCGACCGATTCGATGCCTGCGACCGGACGGGCGGGCCGCAGCGGCCCGCCGAGCCGGCCCTCCAGCCAGGTGATCCCGTGGGACGGCGGCTCGCCGGCGCGATCGTCCTCGCCCCAGCCCCACCAGCGCATCTCACGACCGGGCGCCATGGATCCCCTCCAGGTTGTCGAGCGCCAGATCGACCTGGCGCGTTGTGGCACGGCGCATCATGAAGCCGCCGAAGCGTGCCACGCCCTTCAGCCGCCGGCGCAGCGTCAGTGTGATCAGCGTGCCGTCCTCACCGACGGGCTGCAACCGGATCTCGGTCTCGGCGCCTTCGAGGATGCCCTCGAACGGCGTCCCCTCGACCTCCTGGGAGATGTGCCAGAGCTCCGCCCGGCGCGTCTCCAGCACGAGGAAGTCCGCACGGACGTCACGGCCCTTCGCGGTCTGAAGGACCTCGGTGAACCGGCTGCCGGACACCGCCTCGACACGCAGGACCTTCGGCCACCAGAGCGCGAGCTGGTGCGGGTCGCCGACCGTCCGCCAGACGTCCTTCGGCGGTGCGGCGAGGTGCCGGGTGCGGGTCGCTGTGGGCATCGGCGTGTACCCGGCGTCGTAGCGCAGGACGGAGCGGACGGGGCGATCGCCGAGCCGAGCCGCCCCGCCCAGGAACGCGAGCTCGATCAGGAAGACGCAGCCGGCGACGGCGCGCCGGTGCTGCCCACCAGCTCGCAGAGCGCCGCGGCGGTCCCGCCCGTCGCCAGCAGATCATCGTGCACGAGCACGCGATGACCGGCGCTGACGGCATCGGCGTGCAGCTCCAGCGCGTCCGTCCCGTACTCGAGCTCGTACTCGGCACGAACGGTCGTGTGCGGCAGCTTTCCTGGCTTGCGCGCGAGGACGAACCCACAGCCCAGCTCGCGGGCGAGCGCGGGGCCGAGCAGGAAGCCGCGGGCCTCGGCTCCGATCACGACGTCCGGCGTCCAGCGGCCGCGCCAGCTCCGCCAGCGCGACGACCGCCGCGTCGAGCGCCGCCGGGTCCGCCAGCAGCGGCGTGATGTCCTTGAAGATGATGCCCGGACGCGGGAAAGCCCGGGATGTCGCGGACCAGACCGCGCAGGCGGTCCGTGCCGACTGCGGCACGGTCACCCGATCAGTTTGCGCATGTCACGCACGAGCAGGAGGTGCTTGAGGTGCGTCGTGACGGCCGCGAGGTCCTCGAGCGCCTCGACCGCCTCGCGGCGGCGCTCGGGATTGCGCGATCGCAGCGACGGGGCGAGGATCTGCTGGAGCAGCGCGGACTCGCGGTCGGCCGACGTGCGAAAGACGCGCAGGTTGCGCCCGCCGACGCCGTAGCGCGCCAGTTCGACGGCGGCGCGCACGATCTCGCGCTCGGTGTCGTCGTACCACTTCGAGCCGCCGCGCTGCTGGCCCTTGATCACGCCGTATTCCTCGAGCTCGGCGATGAGCTTGGGGTCGGCGCGCGTCTCCTCGATCACGTCGTCGAGCGAGTAGAGCGCGCCGCTCGTCGGGGCGCTGATCGTCGGCAGCCGCTTCGGCCGGCTCGCGGCATCCGCGGTGGCCGGCGCGGCCGCGACGTCACCCTCCGTCCGGCCCGAGGCGAGCTCCTGGCGGATCACGCGCAGCGGCAGGAACTCGTCGCGCTGCAGCCGCAGGATCGTGCGCAGACGCGCGACGTCGCCCGCCGAGTAGAGCCGGTAGCCGCCCGGTGTGCGCTTGGGCGACAGCAGCCGCTGATCTTCCAGATACCGGATCTTCGAGATCGAGATGTCGGGGAACTCCTGGACGAGCGCCTTGCAGACGGCGCCGATCGTCATCGACTTGGCGCGCGGCGCCTCATCGGGGAGCTGGTCCTGCGTCTCTGCACTGTGTTGGTCGATCGCCATGGCGTCGCTAGCGCGAGAGGAAGGTCAGCTTGTACTTGCCGACCTGCAGTTCGTCGCCGTCCTCCAGGTGCTGCGAGTCGATCCGGCGGCGGTTGACGTACGTGCCGTTCAGCGACCCGAGGTCGTCGAGGAACCAGTCGCCGCCGCGGCGGACCACGAGCGCGTGGTCGCGGGAGACCGTGACGTCATCGAGGAACACGTCGGACTCCGGCCTGCGGCCGATGCTCATGCGCTCGCTGTCGAGCGCGAAGCTCTCGCCGACGCGCCCGCCGCCGGAGCGCACGACGAGGGCCGCACCCTCGGTGGCGACGAGGTCGTCGAGCTCGACGGGGACGAGCTCGCCGGACTCGTCGATGCGGTAGGTCGCCGTCGAGGACTCGGGCTGCGGGTTCTGCAGATCGCCCAGGTACGCGCCGCACTTCTGGCAGTAGTTGGCCCCGTCGGTGTTGACGAAGCCGCACTCCGGGCAGTGCAGCGCCACGAGCTCGGCCTACTCGGTGTCCGCGGCGGTGGGTGCCTTGCCGGCGAGGATGTCGGTCAGCTTCTGCACGTCGGCGCCGGAGATGACGTCCTGGCCACCCTCGTGCTTCTTGCGCAGCCGGTTGACGAGCTCCGCGCGCAGGATGTCGATCTTCCCGTGCAGGATCCGCCGCCGGTACGAGATCTCGGTCTCCTCGTCGGTCAGGCTCTGGATGAGGGCCTTGAGCTCCTCATCGGTGAGCGAGCCCAGGTCGGGGAAGGTGTCGTCCATGGCGTGCGTACTCCTCGTCGGGCGGGAAAAACCCCGCGGCGGCGCGAGCATACCAGCGGTCCGCCGGGGGTCAACGTCAGGTTGAGGTTGTGCGTCCGGCCAGCTGCTCGCGGGCGGCGCGGGCGTACTGGACGGTGGCGATCAGCAGCAGCACCACGCCGACGGCCAGGAACAGGGCCCCGAGCGTGCGCAGGCCGCACAGGCCCCAGAACAGCGCCCCCATCGCCGGCCAGACGCCCCAGCGGCCCCACCAGTTGATCTTCAGCTCGACGCCCCTGCGCAGCGCGAACGGCGCGACCGCGAGCATCAGCGCCTCGCGGGCGACCAGGATCGCCAGGAGCCAGCGCGGGAGCAGGTCGAACTTCCAGCAGACGACGACGCCGCAGATCACGAGCAGCCGGTCGATGACCGGGTCGAGCATCGCACCCATCCGGCTGTACTGACCGGTCACGCGGGCCGCCATCCCGTCGAGCGCGTCGCCGTAGGCGATCACCGCGAACACGATCGCGGGCCCGGGGCCGACCCCGTCGGTGCGCCAGGCGAGCACGAGGAACACCGGCAGCAGCGCGAGGCGCACGTAGCCGATGGCGTTGGGGATCGTCCAGGGCCGCAGCGGCGCCCCCGGCAGCGTCGCCGCCGGCGGCGGCCCGGAGCGGTCCAGGCCGAAGAAGCGCTTCTTCGTCAGCGGCGGGGGCTCCGGGGCGTCGGGCACTACGGGAGCTCCCGCAGCAGCGCCTGCACCGCTGCGACCATGCCCTCCCCCAGCGGCGGGCCGGTCAGCTCGACGCGCCCGCGGCGGCCCTGCGCCTCGATCACCCCATCCTCCAGCGTGCGCCGGCCGACGGTCAGGCGCAGCGGGCAGCCGAGCAGCTCCGCATCGGTGAACTTCTCACCGGGGCCCGCGGGGCGGTCGTCGTAGAGGACCTCGATCCCGGCCGCCTGCAACTCGGCGTAGACGGCCTCGGCGGCCTCGCGTTCAGGGGTCCCCTCCTTGCCGAGACCCACGAGGTGCACGGCCCACGGCGCGATCGCCTTGGGCCAGGAGATCCCCTTCTCATCGGCGAACTGCTCGATCGCCGCGGCCGTGATGCGGGCCGGGCCGATGCCGTACGAGCCCATCCAGATGATCTGCTCCTTGCCGTTCTCGTCCAGGAAGCCGGCCCCCAGCGGCTCGCTGTACCGCGTGCCGAGCTTGAAGATGTTGCCGACCTCGATCGCCGGCTCGATGCGCACGGGCCGCCCGCCGACGGTGTCGCCGGCCTCGACCGTGCGCACGTCGGCACGCTCGTAGGGGAAGTCGCGACCCGGCTCGACGCCCACGAGGTGCGCGTCGGCACGGTTGGCGCCCGCGACGTAGCCCCCGGATGGGCCGTCGGCCACCGCGGCGTCGAGCAGGATGGGGAGCGTCGCACCGACCGGTCCGATGTAGCCGGGTGGCCCGAGGCGCTCGCGGATCTCGTCCTCCTGCGCGGGCCTGAAGCCCTGCCCGAGCTCGTTGCGGAGCTTGACGTCGTTGACGCGATGGTCGCCGCGCACCACGACCAGCGTCATCGCCCCGTCGTCCGTGACGACCGGATAGGCCTTGAGCAGCGCCCCGGCCGGGACGCCGAGGTCGTCGGGAGACCGCGTCGACGGTCGTCAGACCCGGAGTGCCGACCTCCTCCGGCGCCGGACGCGAAACGGGCAGCTCGACCGGCTGGGCGTCCGCGGACGCGATCTCCACATTTGCGGCGTATCCCGGCGCCAGCGCCACGTCGTTTTCGCCGGCGGGACACGGCGCCATGTACTCGTGCGCCCCGGTTCCGCCCATCATCCCCACGTCCGAGTCGACCCGGTACCACTCGAGGCCGGTGCGATCGAAGATCCGCTCGTAGGCCACGACGTGCTTCTCGTAGCTGACGTCGAGGCCCTCGCGGTCGCGATCGAACGAGTAGGAGTCCTTCATGATGAACTCGCGTGTGCGCAGCACGCCGGCGCGCGGCCGCGGTTCGTCGCGGCCCTTCGTCTGGAAGTGGTAGAGGATGAACGGCAGCTCGCGGTAGCTGCGCACCGTCTGCGCGACGTGGAAGGTGACCGCCTCCTCGTGCGTCATCGCCAGGACGAGCTCGCTGCCCTTGCGGTCCTCGAGCGTGAACAGCTCGTCGATCTGGTCACGACCGGTGCGACGCCACAGCTCGCGCGGGTGGATCACCGGCATGAGCATCTCCTGGCCGCCGATCGCGTCGAGTTCCTCGCGGACGATCTGCACGACCTTCTGGTGCACGCGCCAGCCCGCGGGCAGCCACGTCCACAGGCCCGTCCCGAGCTGACGGACGAGCCCGCGCGCACCCCGAGGACGTGCGAGAGCGCCTCGGCATCGGCCGGGGCCTCTCGTTCGGTGGGCAGCAGCAGGTTCGACAGGCGCATGAGCGCCAAGCGTAGTCGCCGCCGCAGATCTAGGCGCGACGACCTCCGCGGAGCCCCTCGGTCCCGTGTACTAGGTTTCGGAGTACACGATCGGGGCAGAATCACAGCGCCGAGAGAACGACAAGGAGTCCCACCATGGCATTCGAGGTTCCCCCGCTCCCGTACGGCTACGACGCGCTCGAGCCGCACATCGACGAGCAGACGATGCACCTGCACCACGACAAGCATCATCAGGCCTACGTCGACAAGCTCAACGGCGCCGTCGAGGGCACCGAATGGGCCGACAAGAGCATCGAGGAGATCGTCGCGAACCTCGGCGTCGCTGCCCGCCGACATCGCCGGCCCGGTCCGCAACAACGGCGGCGGTCACCTGAACCACACGCTGTTCTGGGAGTCGATGGGCCCCGACGGCGGCGGCGCGCCCGACGGCGACCTGGGCGCGGCGATCGACAGCGCGTTCGGCTCCTTCGACACCTTCAAGGAGCAGTTCGAGGCCGCCGGCGTCGGGCGCTTCGGGTCCGGCTGGGCCTGGCTGGTGCTCGACGGCGGCGCCCTGAAGATCGTCAGCACCGCCAACCAGGACAGCCCGCTCACCGACGGCCAGACGCCGCTGCTGGGCATCGACGTCTGGGAGCACGCCTACTACCTGAAGTACCAGAACCGCCGGCCCGAGTACCTCAAGGCCTGGTGGAACGTCGTCAACTGGGACACGGTGTCGACACGCTTCGCCGAGGCGTGATCGACGCGCCGTGGAGCCGACCTTCTAGGCTCACGTCGTACGGGAGCGGTCTTCGGACCGCCCCTGCTCGCACCGCCTCGGCTCTCCCACGAACCATCGGGCCGACCGCAACCTCCCGCCCCCAACCGGGTTTCTTTCCTCTGATGCCACGATTTACGCCCCTCCACGTCCTCATGCTGACCCTCGTCCTCGCGCTCGGGGTCGCAGGCCCCGCCTCGGCGAGCAAGACGATGCAGATCGGAATCAGCGATGACGGGGTCACCCAGCGCACGCCGTCGCTGGCGCCCGAGGTCATCCCGCAGTGGCGCTCGACGGGCGTCGACGTGGCACGCGTGCTGGTGATCTGGAGCTACGTCGCCCCGAACGCCGATTCCGTCAGCCAGCCGCCGGCTTCGATGCCTCCAACTCCGAACGATCCCGGCTACAACTGGGGCGTGGTCGACCAGACGATCGACCTGCTCGTCGCGAACGGCATCGAGCCGATCGTCACGGTCACGGGTCCGGGCCCCGTGTGGGGCAGCCAGGTCCCCTCGCAGCGCAGTTCGCGCTACAAGCCCGACCCGACGAAGTTCGCGCAGTTCGCGAAGGCCGTCGCCACGCGCTACGCCGATCGCGTGAACCAGTACATCCTCTGGAACGAGCCGAACATCGACCAGTGGCTGCAGCCGCAGAACGACTGCGTCGGGACGAAGTGCACGCCGGCCGCTCCGGCGCTCTACCGCAACATCGCGCTCAAGGCGATCCCGGCGCTGAAGGCGGGCGACCCCGGCGCGAAGGTCTACTTCGGCGCGCTCGCACCCGGTGGCAAGTCGCCGACCGGCCGCAACAACAACATGAAGCCGCTGACCTTCCTGCGCGCGCTCGGCTGCGTCGACACGAAGCTGCGCAAGGAGCGCAAGTCGAAGTACTGCAAGAGCGGCTTCAAGCCGCTGAACGCCGATGGTCTTCGCGTACCACCCGCACGGCCTCCTGCGGTCGCCCGAGCTCACCGGCCAGCGATCCCGAGACGGCCGGGATCGCGAGCATCCCGCGGCTGCTCAAGACACTCGACGGCACGCAGAAGGCCGGCGGGCTGCTGAACGCCGGCAGCACGTCGTCGCGCTTCGGCGTCTTCTTCACCGAGTTCGGGTACCAGACGAATCCGCCGGATCCCTACCAGGGCGTCACGACGAGCCAGCAGAACGCCTGGCTGCAGCAGTCCGCGTACATCGCCTGGAAGCAGCCGCGCGTCAAGATGCTGATCCAGTACCTCTGGCGCGACGATCCGGTCGGCAACAAGGGTCAGGGCTCGCGCGCTTACTCCGGCTGGCAGTCCGGGCTCTACTACTACGACGGACGCGCGAAGCCGGCCCGCAAGTCGTTCCCCAACCCGTTCTGGGTCGACCTCCCCAAGGGCAGGAAGACCGCCACGGTCTGGGGCCAGATCCGTCCCGGCGGCTCGCACACGGCGACGGTGCAGTCGCGCCGCGGCGGCGGTTCCTGGTCGACGGTCAAGACCGTGACCACCGACGCAAACGGCTTCTTCTCGTTCACGCGAACGGTGAAGAGCGGCACGACGGAGTTCCGCTTCCAGTACAGCGGCGTCGGCTCGACGGGGGCGCCGGCGACCGTGACGTCCAGCTCGGTGAAGGTCAAGCCGAGCTAGTGCCGAGCTCCTCCAGGCGCCGCTGGAGCAGGCGCCGCTCGGCGTCGTCGTGGGCGAGCGCCAGCGCACGGTCGTAGGCCTGGCGGGCCTCGTCCGTGCGGCCCAGGCGGCGCAGGAGCTCAGCGCGCGTCGAATGCAGGTAGCGGTAGTCCTCGAGGGCGAGGCCGTCGACGATGTCGAGCCCCGCCTGCGGACCCTGATCCTCGGCGATCGCGACGGCCCGGCTGAGCTCGACGACCGGTGAGCCCGTGAGCCGGCCGAGCTCCGCGTAGAGGGCGCCGATCTGCGCCCAGTCGCGCGGCTCGTCGTCCGCATGGAGAGCGGCGATCGCCGCCTGCACCACGTACGGGCCGCGGCCGCGAAGCGCCAGCGCGCGGTCGAGCACGGCCCGCCCCTGGGCGATCTGCGCCGCGTCCCACAGGTCGCGATCCTGGTCGGCGAGCAGGACGAGGTCACCGCCCCGAAATCGCGCCTCGCGACGGGCGTCGTGGAGCAGCATCATGGCCAGCAGTCCGTGGACCTCGGGCTCGTCGGGCATCAGCTCCGACAGCGCGCGGCCAAGCCGCAGGGCCTCGGCCGCCAGATCGCTGCGACCGCCGTAGCCCTCGTTGAAGATCAGGTAGACGACCGCGAGGACGGCGACGAGGCGCTCGGGCAGCAGGTGGTCGGGCGGTACGCGGAACGGGATCCCGGCCGCCTTGATCTTGCGTTTGGCGCGCACCAGCCGCTGCGCCATCGTCGCCTCGCCGACCAGGAAGGCGCGGGCGATCTCGCCGGTGCTCAGGCCGCCGAGCGTACGCAGCGTGAGCGCAACCTGCGCATCGACGGCGAGCGCCGGATGACAGCAGGTGAAGATCAGCTCGAGTCGCTCGTCGCCGAACGCCGTCGGGTCCACGTCGTCCTCCACGGACTGCGGGACGTCGAGCAGGCGCGTCTTCGCGGCCAGCGTGCGATCGCGGCGAATCCGATCGATCGCGCGGTTGCGCGCGGTGGTCACCAACCAGGCGCCCTGGTTGGCGGGCGGCGCCGTCGCGCGGCCAGCGTTCAGCCGCGATGGCGAATGCCTCCTGCGCGGCCTCCTCGGCGAGGTCGAAGTCGCCGAGGAAGCCGATCAGCGCAGCGAGAACGCGGCCCCAGTGATCGCGAAAGGCCTGCTCGACGATCGCTACCACTCCATGATGGGTCGCACCTCGACCGCGCCACCCATGCCTGCCGCGGGGATCCGCGCCGCCAACTCGATCGCAGCGTCGAGGTCGTCGGCCTCGAACAGGAGGTACCCGCCGATCGCCTCCTTGATCTCTGCGAACGGGCCGTCGGTGGTCAGGGTCCGGCCGTCCTGAACGCGGACGGTGGTCGCGGTCTCCGGTGGCTGGAGCCCGGCACCGGGCGTGACTCCGGGCGTCTCGTTGATCGCCCTGTAGGCCTGGTAGACGGCGCCCTGCTCGGCCTCCGACAGGCTCTCCCAGGCGTCCGTCTGGGGCGTCGGGGTGTCGCCCTGGTGAATCAGCAGCATGTACTTCATCGCATCCTCCTTCGTCGGATCGTCACCCATGAGACGAACGGGAAGCGACGAGATCGACAGGCTGGCGGAATCGGGGCGCACTACGCGCGAGTGAAGCGCCGCCCCGCCACCGGCGACTGCTGCTCGTCGAGCTTCAGGAGCGCGTCCCCGCCGCCGGCGGCGTCGTTCGCCTCCTGCTCGAGCTGCGCGAGGCGCTCCGGCGTCATCGCGGTCGCGTCCTCGTTCTCGGACAGCCAGCGCGCCGCCTCTGCGGCCGCGTGCTCGTCGCGCACGACGGTCTTGCCGGCCGCGTAGTAGCGGTCGATCTCGGTGAAGAGCTCGTCGACGAGGCGCTCGGTCGGCACCTTCTTCAGCGGCTCGCCCTTGGAGAAGATCATTCCCGCGTCCTTCGCGCCGGTGATCCCGAAGTCGGCGTGACGCGCCTCGCCGATGCCGTTGACCGCACACCCAAGGACGGAGACCTCGATCGGGTCGTCATAGGCCTCGAGCCGCTGCTCGATCTCGACGACGACGGAGTCCATGTCGAACTGCAGGCGCCCGCAGGTCGGGCAGGCGATCAGCACCGGGCCGCGCTCGCGCAGCTTCAGCGCCTTGAGGATCTCCCAGGCGACCTTCACCTCCTCCTCGGCGTGGAACGTCGACAGCGAGATGCGGATCGTGTCGCCGATGCCGTCGGCGAGCAGCGTGCCCAGCCCGACTGCGGACTTCAGCGAACCCGTGTACTTCGTCCCGGCCTCGGTGACGCCCAGGTGCAGCGGGTACGGGATGCGCTCGGACAGCAGCCGGTTGGAGGCGATGGTGTTCGGCACGCTCGTCGACTTCATCGACACCTTGAAGTTCGTGAACTCCAGGCGTTCCATCAGCTCGACGAACTCGACGGCGGCGGTCACGAGGGCCTCGACCGGGTTCGAGTACTCGAGGTCGCGCAGATGCTTGGGCAGCGAGCCGGAGTTGACGCCGATCCGCATCGGCGTTCCGTGCTCGTTCGCCTTGGCGACGACCTCGGCGACCTTGTCGGGGCCGCCGATGTTGCCGGGGTTCAGCCGGACGCACGCCGCGCCGTTCTCGATCGCCTTGATCGCGAGCGTGTGGTTGAAGTGGATGTCCGCGATGATCGGGATCGGCGACTGCGGGACGATCGTCTTCAGTGCCTCGGCGTCCTCGTCGCGCGGCACGGCGAGGCGCACGATGTCGGCCCCGGCCTCGGCGACGCGCAGGATCTGGTCCATCGTCGCGGGAATGTTGGCCGTCTCGGTCTTCGTCATCGTCTGCACGGCGACGGGCGCTCCGCCCCCGACGGGTACGGAGCCGACCTGGATCTGACGCTTTGAGGCCATACGCAGAGTGTACGAGCGCCGCCGGGAGGCCTGATGGGCGTGCGCCGGTTGCATTAGTGTCGCGCGCGATGTCCGCGCAACGCCCGTTGAACGTCGACGACTATGAGCGCCTGGCCGCGGAGCGGCTCGACGCCGGGCCGCTCGGCTACTACGCCGGCGGAGCGGGCGATGAGCGCACGCTGCGCGAGAACGTCGCCGCGTGGTCGCGTCCGCGGCTGCGGCCACGGGTCCTCGTCGACGTCGAGCGCGGTGAGCACCGCGACGACCGTCCTGGGGCTGCCGGTCTCGATGCCCGTGCTCGTCGCGCCCACCGCGCTGCAGCGCATGGCCCATCCGGACGGTGAGCCGGGGATGGCGCGCGCGTCGGCGGCCGCGGGCACCCTGATGACGATGTCGACGCTCGCGACGTCGACGCCGCAGGAGGTCGCGACCGCCGCGCCCGGCGCACCCCGCTGGTACCAGCTCTACGTCACGCGTGACCGCGGCGTCTCGCGCGCATTGGTCGACCAGGCCGTGGCGCATGGGTTCCAGGGCATCGCCGTGACCGTCGACGCGCCGGTTCCCGGTGGGCGCCTGCGCGACCACCGCACGGGCTTCCGCGTGCCCGCCGACCTCGACATGCCGGCGATCACGGCCGCGCTCGGGCGCTCCGGCGGCGTCACGGTCGAGGACTTCTTCTCCGTCATCGATCCCGCGGTCACCTGGGCCGAGCTCGAGCGCTTCGCCGCCGACTGCCCGCTGCCGATCATCCTCAAGGGCGTCCAGACCGCCGAGGACGCCACGCTGGCCTGCGAGCATGGGGCCGCGGCGGTGATCGTCTCCAATCACGGCGGCCGCCAGCTCGACGGCGTCGCCGCGACCGCCGAGATGCTGCCCGAGGTCGTCGATGCCGTTGGTGGCCGGATCGAGGTCCTGGTCGACGGCGGCATCCGGCGCGGGACGGACGTGCTGACGGCGCTGGCCCTGGGCGCGCGCGCCGTCCTCGTCGGGCGGCCGGCGCTCTGGGGCCTGGCGGTCGGCGGCGAGGCCGGGCCCGCGGGCCGTTCTGGGGATCCTGGGGGCGAGATCGAGCGGGATCTGGCGCTGCTGGGGTGCCGCAGCCCGGCGGACGTGACGCGCGCGCACCTAGCGGCGCCCGGCCGCCGTACGGGGTCCGCCGGAACTGCGGTCTTCCACGGTTCTGGCCTGCACAGCGCCTGTCGAGGACCCTCGTGGAGCTCTCGTTCGCGACGGCCCGGAAAGCAGTGTGCAGTGCGTATCGCAGCCAGGACTTCATCGCCGGCTCGCTATGACATCGACGTCGCTCACCGGCGCGCTGATCGCCGCCGCGATCGTGTCGCCTCACCCGGGACGGCGTCCGCCCGGGCGTTCTCGGTTCGCCGACAATGCACCCCTGACGCTCGGGCGCGCGGCCACTGCCGGCGATGCCGCTGCGTCCGTTTGCGACCGGGACCCCCCGTGAGCGTGGCGCGGCGGCGCGCATCCGCTATCTGGTGCACCCGCGAAAGGTCGCCGGCAGGCCACGGGTGCCGTTCCGGGTGAAGGTCGGCACGCTCGATGATCTCGATCGCGCCCGCCGGGATCCGCGCTACGTCTGGGTCGAGCCCGCCTACCCCACCGCCGCCGATCTGATTCCCAACGATCCGCTCTATCCCAGCCAGGCCGCCGACTTCACGCTGCCGGGCGAGGACGGGTTCCGCGCGGCCTGGGAGGTCACCACCGGGCGGCAGGCTGCGGGCGGTCCGCCGCCGATCATCGCGATCGTCGACAGCGGGGTCGACCTCTCCCACCCCGACCTCGCCCCGAACCTGTGGACCAACACGGCCGAGATCGCCGGCAACGGGGTCGACGACGACCACAACGGCTACGTGGACGACGTGCACGGCGCCGACATCGTCGACCCGGGCACGCCGCCGGACGACGAGTACTTCCACGGGACGGCGGTCGCGGGCGTCGCCGCCGCCCGCGGCGGCGACGCCCTCGGCGTCACCGGCGCCGCGTGGATCGCCCGCCTGATGGTCGTCCGCGTCCTCGACGCCCAGGGCGACGGCGACACCTCCCAGCTCGCCGAGGGAATCCGCTACGCCGCCGACAACGGCGCCCAGGTGATCAACGTCTCGATGACGACGGATGCACGCACGCGGGCCGTCGACGACGCGATCGGCGATGCGCAGCGCGCCGGCGCCCTGGTCGTCGCCTCGGCCGGCAACGATGCGCGCGACCTCGCGACCACGCCCGCGTACCCGGCCTCGAGCAGCAACCCCGCCGTCGTGTCCGTCGCCGCCACGGAGTCCGACGGCGTGCTCGCGTCGTTCTCGAACTTCGGACGCGCGGCGTCGACATCGCCGCCCCCGGCGTCGACCTGCTCACGACGCTGCCCGATGACTCCTACAGCGGCTTCACCGGCACCTCGGCGGCCGCGCCGGTCGTCACGGGCACCATCGCGCTGATGCGCGCGGCCCAGCCGCTGGCCAGCGCAGACCAGATTCGCGCGGCGCTCCTCGCCACCAGTGGCCGCAGCGCCGTCCCGGTGCGCTCAGGCGAGCTGCGCGCCGGCGCCGCGCTCGCCGCCTTCGCCCCGACCGACATCGGCGCCACGCAGCAGGACCGCGGCCGTCCCCTACGTCACCGTCAGGACGACCGTGACGCGGCGTCCCGGGCCGCGCAAGGGCCTCAGCATCCGCTGGACGGTCCGCAAGTCGGTCAAACACGCGCGCCGCGCCACCCTCACGATCCATCGCGGCACATGGACCGGCGCGCTGCGTCTGGCGCCGCTCCACGCGGATCAGCGGCACCAGCGGGACGCCTGGCCGCCACGGCACGGACACGCCCGGGCAGACGGGACGACCTCGTCGTCAAGGTCCGCGTGACCAGTGCGGACGGCACCGTCCTGGGGACCGGCCGCCAGGTCATCGCCCTGCGCTAGCCCGGGGCGCCGCCTAGAAGCTCGTGGTGATCACGTCAACGCGGGTTCCGACCGGCAGCAGCCTGTAGACCTCGCGCGCGAACTTCAAGGGCACGCGAACGCAGCCGTGTGACGCCGCGGTCACCGGCACGTCCGGGTAGCCGTGGAAGGCGATCCCCTTGTTGAAGTAGCTCGCCCATGGCAGCCACACCTTGAAGCGATTGGACCAGCTGCTCGGGGACTTGGAGGAGACGCTGTAGGTACCGGCCGGCGTGAGGCCCCCCACGCCGCTCGAGATCGGCACCACGCGGATGACGTGATCGCCGTGGATGATCAGCAGCAGCTGACGGTCGAGCAGGACCTCAGCGCGCACCTTCCGGTTGAGCTGAAGCTCGGGGCGCGGCATGCGCAGATGTCTGATCGCGCGGCGTGCGCTCTTGCCGAAGGCGCCGTCACGGGGGATGTTCTCCCACTTCTGGAGTGCGGTGACCGCGTGCATGACACGCTCGTCGTAGTTCGGTCCGAACGCGCGCGGGGGCAGGTAGCCGAGCCGGACAAGGTCACGGCGGAGCTTTCGCACGTCGTTGCCGTGGACTCCGAGACTCAGCGTGCGCCCGTGCGCTGCCGTGAACGCGTGAGCGATCCTCGGCATCGGAGTGTCAGGGCGCGCACGCGCGACAGCCGGGAACGCGGCGACGAGCAGGGCTGCGGTGATACCGGTGGCGACGCGCATGTTCCTGGGCGCCTCGACCCGCGGCTCGGCAACGAGCTGTCCGCGGCGCCTCGACGGGAGGGAGTTCGCCACGGCGCTCGAAACCCCTTCATCTCACGCCGCAGCAGGACCGCCGGTCAGAAACCCCGATGGGAGGCGACGGGCGCGCCCCGGCTAGCCGCTGTACATCGCCTCGATGTCCGGCGTGTACTTCTCGCCGATCGGCTTGCGCTTGAGCTTCATCGTCGGCGTCAGCTCGTCGCCGCCGGGCAGCCAGTCGCCCTGGACGATCGTGAACTTCTTGATCTGCTCGACGCGCGCCAGATGCGCGTTGGCCACGTCGACCCCGGCCTGGATCTCGGCGACGATGGCCGGATTCACGGCGAGCGCCTCCAGCGACGTGTCCTCGATGCCGTGCTGGGCTGCCCATGCCGGAGCGAAGTCGGAGTCGAGGACGATCAGGGCCGTGTTGTACGGGCGCCGGTCGCCGATGCAGCACGCCTGGCCGATCAGCGGCGAGGCGGACTTCAGGTGCGCCTCGATGTTCGCCGGCGACATGTTCTTGCCGGCCGCGTTGATGATGATCTCCTTCTTGCGGTCGACGATCTTCAGGTAGCCCTCCTCGTCGAACTGCCCGATGTCGCCGGTGTGCAGCCAGCCGTCGGCGTCGATCGTCTCCGCCGTCTGCTCGGGCTTGTTGCGGTAGCCGGCCATCACGACGCCGCCGCGCAGCAGCACCTCGCCGTCGCCGGCCAGTGAGATCTCGACGCCCGGGCGCGGGCGGCCCGACGGTGCCCAGCCGGATCTTCTGCGGCGGGTTGACCGTGCCGGCCCCGCAGGTCTCGGACATGCCCCACAGCTCGGACAGCGGCAGGCCGATCGCGTGGAAGAACTCGAGCACCTCGACCGGCGTCGGCGCGGCGCCGACGTTGATCGCGACGACCTCGTCGAGCCCGAGCATCCCGCGCCACGCCGCGAAGAACTGCGCGTCCGCGCCGGCGACGCGCTCGGCGAGCTCGGCGGGGACCTGCTCGCCGGCCTGCTCGAGGCGCACCTTCGCCAGCGCATCGGCGAGCGCTGACTCGAGCGCCTCGCGCTGCTCGGCGGGCTGCGCGTGCACCATCGTCTCCAGCCCGGCCTTCAGCTTCTCCCAGATCCGCGGGACGGCGAAGAACCAGTGTGGGCGGACCTCGGGAAGCACCTGCAGCACCTGCCGCGGGTCCTCGCAGGTCGTGATCTCGAAGCCGTAGACGATCGGCAGGTAGTGATGCGCGTTGCGCTCGGCGATGTGCGCCGCGGGGAGCCACGAGACGACGCGCGCCTGCGGCGGGAACTGCACGATGTCGTCAATGCCCTGCACGGCCGTCAGCAGGTTGCGGTGCAGCAGCTGCACGCCCTTCGGCGGCCCGGTCGTCCCGGAGGTGTAGATCAGCGTCAGCACGTCGTCCGGCTTGATGCGGTCCACGGCGGCCTCGGCGTCGAAGCCGGGGTTCGAGCCCTCCACGTCGGACAGCGCCAGCGTGCCCTCGGGCGCGCCATCGGCGGGCGGGTCGATGACGATCACGTGCTCGACATCGGGGAGCTGCTTGCGCGCCTCCAGCACGACGTCCAGGAACGACTGCTCGGTGATGATCACCTTGGCGCCCGCGTCGGAGACGACGTACGCGATCTGATCGGGTGTGTACGTCGGGTAGATCGAGAACGGGGTACCGCCGACCGTCATCACGGCGAGGTCGACGAGGTGGAACTCGGGTCGGTTGATCAGCATGATCGCGACGGATGAGCCGGGCGTGACGCCGAGGCCATCGAGCCCGCCGGCGACCGCGTCGACGCGCTCACGCAGCTCCCGCCACGTCCAGGACACGGACCCGTCGCGGTTGCGGACCGCGACCTGATCGGCGTTCTCGCGGGCGGTGATGTGAAAGGCGTGGGCGATCGTCGTCGCCTCACGCGCCTGCTTGGTTGCGACGCTGCTCTCCATCGTGGCTTCCCTCTCGCTGTGACCCTTCACGTGCGGGGCCCGTGCCCCTGCGCGCAACCTACCGAGAATTCACGCGTCACGACGCAACGGTGACGCAGGCGTCATCTTGGGCCGAAGCCCGCGCCCTGGAGCCGTCCGATGTCGTTCGACAGCCCGATCGCGAACAGGAAGATGATCAGGACGAAGCCGACGACGCTCGCGCGCTCCATCACGGAGAACGGGATCTTGCGGCCGCTGAGCTTCTCGGCCAGCGCCCAGAAGATGTGGCCTCCGTCGAGCGGCAGGAACGGGAACAGGTTCACGAGCGCGAGCGAGAGCGAGATGATCGCGAGGATCTCGAGCGCGCGCGCCCAGTCGAACGCGACGGCCTGGCGGGTCGTCTCGTAGGACCCGACGATCCCGGAGACCTCCTTGCGGGCCTTCTCGTCGTAGAACAGCTTGCCGATCGAGCTGACCGTCAGCGTCGTGATCCGCCACATCGAGTCGACGCTCTGGTGGGCCGCTCCGACAGGCCCCTGGGTCTGCGTGTCGGCCGCGAACGAGAAGCCGAGGCGCGCCCGCCGCGTGCCCGGCGTGGCGTCATAGCGCGGCCTGGCCGTGAGCGTCACGAGCTGCCCGTCGCGGCGGATCACGATCCGCGCGGGGGTCGCGGCGACGCACCCGTCGACCTGAGGACCCGGGCAGCGATGTGTGGCGACCTGGTCGGACAGCGTCTTCAGGTCGCCGCGACGCCCGTCGACCGAGACGAGCTGGTCCCCGGGGCGCAGCACCGCCGCCGCCGGCGACCCCTTCTCGATCCGGTCGACGCGCGTCGTCGCCTTCGAGGTCCCGAGCGCGAGGAACAGCCCGAAGAAGATCAGGAACGCGATCAGGATGTTCATCCCCGGGCCGGCGGCGATCACGACGATCCGCTTCCACACCGGCATCCGGTGGTAGGCGCGGTAGGCGACCTCCTCGGGGATCTCCTCGTTCGCCGTCATGCCGGTGATGCGCACGTAGCCGCCGAGCGGAATCACGCCGATCGCGTACTCGGTCTCCCCCCTGCGCCGCTTGAAGACGTGCGGCGGGAAGAACAGCGAGAAGCGCTCGACTCGCATGCCGACCGCCTTCGCCGCGGCGAAGTGACCGAACTCGTGCAGGAGGATCAGGGCCGCGAAGCCGAGGAACGCGAGGAGATAGCTCACTCCCCCCGAGTGTAGGGCTACAGGGCCTCCAGCTCGCCGGTGAACAGGCAGCCGTCGCCGGGCCCGTACTGGGTGTCGCCGGCCGCCGGCGTGCCGTTCTTGGCACCGGCCGCGCCGTGCCCGGCGACCGCGAAGCCACCGCCGGCGACCGCCGTCCAGGCGCCGCCCGAAACGCCCGCGTACGCCGCCTTGCCGGCGTCGGCCACGACGCTCACAAGCTCACGATCGAGCTCCGGGGTCGCGGGGCCGAGCACGTCGGATGGCGTGTTCCCGGCGAGTGTGTCGATGCCCGACGACAGGATGCCGTTCTCGGTTGTCGAGCGCACGAACAGCTCAGCGTGGACCCTGTCGGCCGTCGCGTCGCGGAAGCACTTGCCGTAGACGCTGATCGGGCCCGCGGTCGCGAGCGTCAGCATGGGAGCGCTCTGCCGCGCGGCGTCGGCGTCGAGGCCGTCGGTGGCCGCCTGGCGCTTGACGAACGTCGTGCGCCCGGAGAGCTGGGCGGCGAGGTCGGCCGTCATCGCCCTGCCCGCGCTCGTCGCCGTCGCCGCGTTGACGGCAGTGACCGCATTGACCGCGTTCGTGGCATTCGTGGCGGCGGGCACGGGCCCGAGCTTCGCCTCGTCGATCTGCGTTCCGGTCAGCGTGTTGTTGCGCAACCGGATGCCGGAGATCGAGCGCTTCTTGATGTTCTTGCCGCTGATGACGCGCGAGGCGAAGCCGACGGCGTCACTGGCGAGCGCAGGGCCATCGAGCGCCGCGAGCAGCGCGAGGATTGAGATCAGCAGAGCGGCGGATGGCCGCCGGGTGCGGAATCGGGACATGCGTTCCCCCAGGGAGTCTTCGTGACGGGCGGCGATCGCCGCCGGCAAATCTACGTGTCTGCACGGATGGCCGCACGGTCGGCGGCGACCTCGCGGGCCGCGCGGTCTGCCTCGTAGAGCGTGTCGAACGCCCGCACGGGCGCCGCCGGAAGGCGCTCGAGCGTCTCCTCGATCACGGCAGGGATGCCCAGGAACGACAGCGCGCCCGTGAGGAACGCGTGGACCGCGACCTCATTCGCCGCATTCAGGACGCAGGGCGAGGTCCCGCCGGCGCTCGCCGCCTCCCGCGCGAGACGCAGGCACGGGAAGGCGACGGTGTCGACGGGCTCGAACGTCAGCGCGCCGATCTGCGCGAGATCCAGCGGCGGCACCGGCACATCGACGCGCTCGGGCCAGTGCAGCGCGTAGGCGATCGGGACGCGCATGTCCGGGAGGCCCATGTGGGCGAGGGCCGCTCCGTCGCACATCAGGATGTAGGAGTGCACGATCGACTGCGGGTGGACGACGACGTCGATGCGGTCGTACGGCGTCCCGAACAGGTGGTGAGCCTCGATGACCTCCAGGCCCTTGTTCATGAGCGTCGCCGAGTCGATCGTGATCTTCCCGCCCATCTCCCAGGTGGGGTGCCGCAGCGCGTCCGCGACGGTCACCGCGGCGAGCTCGTCCAGCCCCCGTCCGCGAAACGGTCCCCCGGATGCGGTGAGCACGAGCTTGTCGACGCTCCCGGGCGCCTCACCGGCGATCAGCTGATGCAGGGCCGAGTGCTCGGAGTCGACGGGCAGCACCCGCGCTCCGGTGGCCTCCGCGAGCTGCATCACGAGCTCGCCGCCGACGACGAGCGACTCCTTGTTGGCCAGGGCGAGGTCGATGCCCTCGCCGAGCGCGGCGACCGTCGGCCCCAGGCCGGCGGAGCCGACGATCGCGTTCAGGACGAGGTCCGCTCCTGAGTCGACGATCAGCTCGACGAGCCCCGCCGGCCCGGCCAGCACCTCGCCGTCCCACGCCTGCGCTGCGCGGGCGGCGGCTTCCGGGTCGGCGACCGCGATACGGCGGACCCCGAGTGAGCGTGCCTGCTCGACGAGCGGCTCCCACGAATGTGCGGCGCTGAGTCCGATGACCTCGAGATCGCCGGCGCGGCCGGCGACGTCGATCGCCTGGACGCCGATCGAGCCGGTGGATCCGAGGATGAGCAGGCGGCGGGGCATCGCGCGACAGTGTGACGAAGAGGCGCATCGCGCCGATGGCCGGGAGTACGATCGTGGAGATGTTCCAGCCGATCGAAGCGGCGCTGAACGGCCTGCGGATGATGCCGTGTCCCGGTTGCCGCGCGCGTGCGCTGAGCACTCCGGGCGGCGCCCAGGGCGCGGTCACCGCGACCTGCGGGCAATGCGACCGGCGCTTCGATGCGCTGGCCGAGGTGCAGGTCGTCGCGGACGCCTCCCGGATCCGCGGCAGCTGCTGTGCGGGTTACCACCGGCACGACCTGCGCTGGCGCGCGGCGGACGGCGACGGCGACCGGCTCACGCTGTTCGACACCTGGGCGCAGGACCACATCCTTCTGCGGCCCGGCGACGTCGCGACGCTCCTGTTCGACTCTGGGGAGCTGTCGAGGCCGGTGCGGCGGCTCGCTGTACGGGCGATGCCGCTGATGGTCGGCAATCACACGCTGCGGCGCGCGTGGGCGCTGGTCGGCTCGCAGCCGATCGCAACGCTGC
The DNA here is from genome assembly GCA_963817295.1 of uncultured Solirubrobacteraceae bacterium. GTDB lineage: Bacteria > Actinomycetota > Thermoleophilia > Solirubrobacterales > Solirubrobacteraceae > F1-60-MAGs163. Next base: position 127,562 of record CAWFOF010000015.1, read on the forward strand.
GCTGACCCCGCAGCTCAGGCGAGTATCGCCTTCCACACGTAGTAGCCGACGATCACGGCGAACGCGACGGCGTCGAGGCGGTCGAGCACACCGCCGTGAGCGCCGAACACCGTTCCCGAATCCTTCGTCCCCGCCTCGCGCTTGACGAAGCTCTCGAGCAGGTCGCCGATCGGCGCGATGAGCGCCACGGCGAACCCGATGATCAGTGCGTCGCTGCCGCTGAGCCAGTCCTGGTAGAGGCCGGCGAACCAGGCCGCGAGCGTCCCCGCCACGATGCCGATCAGCAGGCCTTCGACGCTCTTGTTCGGCGAGATCGCGGGCGCGAGCTTGCGATGCCCGAACGCGCGTCCCCCGAGGTAGGCGCCGGTGTCGCCGAGGAACGTCGCCGCCAGGACGACCACGACGACCCCTCCCCCGTGCGGAAGGTCGCGCAGCAGGACGGCGTGGGCGAAAGCCAGGCCGATCCACGCCAGCCCGAACATCGTGACCGTCACGCCGGCGACCCCGGAGCGCCGCGGCTGGGCAAGCCCGAGCAGGAAGACCACCGGCAGCGCGGCGACGAATGCCATCAGCAGCCGCGGTGCGCCGCCGAGGTGCGCAGCGCAGAGCATGCCCGCAAGCGCGATGAATCCGCCGAGGATCACCGGCCGGGCGCGGTCGTACATGGTGAACAGCTCGCGCAGGGCCATCACGCCGAGCACGATCAGGCCGGCGGTGAAGATCCACCCGCCGGCGTAGACGAGCGCCGCTGCAAGCGCGATCAGCGGGACCGCGGCCAGCACGCGCGCCCCCAGGTCCGAGCGCTGGTTGCGCCGCTCGGTCGTCCGGGCGCGGCGCCGGCTGGCGGGCTCGCGCCGCCGCGCGGACGGCGAGGGGCTCATCAGCGGCCTCCGTAGCGGCGCTGACGACCCTCGTACTCGGCGAGCGCGGCCGCGAACGCCTCACGCGTGAAGTCCGGCCACAGCTCGTCGCAGAAGACGAGCTCGGAGTACGCGGACTGCCAGAGGAGGTAGTTCGACAGGCGCTGCTCGCCGCTCGTGCGGATCACCAGGTCGGGATCGTGCATCTCGGGCGCATACAGGAGCGCCCGCAGCGCCTCCTCCCCGCCTCCGTCGTAGCGCTCGGCGGCGTCCAGGATCTCGGCCCGCCCGCCGTAGTTGAACGCGACGTAGAGCGTGATCTGGGTTCCGCCCGCCGTTTCCTGCTCGGCCCAGTCCATCTGCTCCTGCAGAGCCTCCGAGACGCCCTCCCGGCGGCCGATGAAGCGCATGCGGACGCCTTCGTCGCGCAGCTCCGGCGTCTCGTCGCGGATCCGCTGGGAGAACATCCGCATCAGCGCGGTGACCTCCTCAGCAGGGCGTGCCCAGTTCTCCGTCGAGAACGAGTAGACGGTCAGCTCCTTCACTCCGAACTCGGCGGCGTCGCGCAGCCGTGCCTTCACGGTGTCCGCGCCCGCGCTGTGCCCGTCGATCGTGGGAAGGCCCCGGGCCTGCGCCCAGCGGCCGTTGCCGTCGGTGATGATGGCGACGTACCGCGCCGCGCGGCCGCCTGCCGCCATCACACCTCCATGATCTCCGCTTCCTTGCCCTTCAGGAGGCCGTCGAGCTCGTGGATCCGGCCATCGGTGAGCTTCTGCAGCTCCACCTCGCCACGATGCTCGTCGTCGGCGCCGACCTCGCCCTCCGTCCGCAGCTCGCGCATGTCGTGCATGGCGTCGCGGCGGATGTTGCGGATCTTGATGCGGCCCTCTTCGGCGATGTGGCGGACCATCTTGACGAGCTCCCGGCGGCGCTCCTCGTTGAGCTCCGGGATGGAGAGGCGGATCAGCTTGCCGTCGTTGCTCGGCGTCAGGCCGAGATCGGCCTCCATGATCGCCTTCTCGATCACCTTGATCGAGGACTGGTCGAACGGCTGGACGGAGAGCAGGCGGACCTCGGGGGCGTTGATCGTCGCGAGCTGCTTGAGCGGGGTCGGGGCGCCGTAGTACTCGACCATCACCCGATCCAGCAGGGCCGGGCTGGCGCGCCCGGTGCGCACCGAGGCGAACTCCATGTTCGTGGCCTCCACGGACTTGACCATGCGCTCGCCGGCGTCGGCCAGAAGTTCGTCGATCATCTCGCTCATGTGGTCACCAGGGTTCCGACCCGCTCGCCGCACACTATCCGGTCGATGTTGCGCTCGTCGTCCATGTTGAAGACGTACAGCGGGATGTCGTTTTCCATGCAGAGGGCCAGCGCCGTGGCATCCATGACGCGCAGCCCGCGCTGGATCGCATCCATGTGCGTCAGCGTCGGGATCAGCTCCGCGGTGGGGTCGGTGCGCGGGTCGGCGCTGTAGACGCCGTCGACCCCGTTCTTGGCCATCAGGATCGCCTCGGCGTGCACTTCGGTGGCGCGCAGCGCGGCCGCCGTGTCGGTCGTGAAGAACGGGTTGCCGGTGCCCGCCGCGAAGATCACGATGCGGCCCTTCTCCAGGTGGCGCATGGCGCGGCGGCGGATGTACGGCTCCGCGACCTCGGCGACGGTGATCGCCGACTGGACGCGGACGTGCAGCCCCAGCTTCTCGAGCGCGTCCTGCAGCGGGAGCGCGTTGAGCAGCGTCGCGAGCATGCCCATGTAGTCGGCGGTGGCGCGATCCATGCCCGCGGCGGCACCCGCCATGCCGCGGTAGATGTTCCCCGCCCCGACCACGATGGCGATCTCCACCCCGCGGTCGTGGACCGTCCGGACCTGCTCTGCGACCGCCCGCAGGCGTTCGAGGTCGGTCCCGTACTCCAGGTCCCCCATCAGGGACTCCCCGGAGAGCTTCAGGAGGACGCGACGGAAGACTGGCTCGGTGGTCGGCACTGGCTCGTGACCCTATCGACGTTGGTGGCTGGTGGTCTTGCGCTGCGGGTGGGGGCGGACTCACGCGCCCTCGCGGGGGCGGCGGACCGCCCTCCGGGCGATTCGCCGGAGTTCCCCCGCGATGACGCGTGGTCCGCCACGATGGTGGGCGGCGGACCGGGGCCCTGGGTACGCGAGGGCTCGGGCGCCGTGCCGGCCCCTCTGTGGCTGCGAACTGCCCGTGACGGCTTGTCTGGGCGGGGATAGGGTGGGCTGGAGGTGGTTCGGGTGCTGCGATATGCCGTGTGGCTGCTGGTGGTCGCTGCTGTGGCTGCTCCGGCGGGCTGTGGCGCCGGAGGTGGCGCGACGTCGGACACGCTTGCGAGATCGCCGTTCCAGCGCGCTGAGATCGCGCGCAAGAAGCGTGAGCAGCGTGCGCACCGCTCCCTGCCGGAGATCAGCCGCGAGGTCGCCGCCCTGCCGCAGGCCCAGGCGCGCATGCGCCTCCTGCGCGAGCTGCGGCGCTCGATCCTCGAGGACGCGCGCTCCCGAGCCGCCACCGGGCGTCCTGCAGGGCCCGTTCATCGACGCCACCTGCCGGCCGACGCGCGAGGACCGTCCGCTCGCCCGCTCGAGCCCTCCATCCGCTGTGCTGCGCTACGACTGCCTCGCGGTCACCTTCCGGTCCACCACCAAGCCGCGGCTGCAGACGGGAACCCCATTCCTCGCACGCATCGACTACCGGTCCAGGACCTACGCCTGGTGCCTCTTCACACCGGTCGGTGGCGAGGGCACCTACTCCATCAAGACCCTCGTGCCACCCCCGGTGGCATGCACGGCACGCTGAGCGACCCGGACGCCGGCACGAGCCGGCGCGCCGCGTCGATGCGGGGGAGCTCCGGCGGGTCGCCCGGAGGGCGACTTGCCCTTCCGCGCGTGTGCCGCACGCTGAGCGACCCGGACGCCGGCACGAGCCGGCGCGCCGCGTCGATGCGGGGGAGCTCCGGCGGGTCGCCCGGAGGGCGACTTGCCGCCCCCGCCATCGATGACTGCGCGCCGGCCGACAACCAGCGCCGGAAAGCCCTACTCCCCAACCGAGAACCGCTCAAAGCGCCGCATGACGACGTTCTCACCGGTCTTGGCGGACAGATCCGCACGAAGCTGATCGATCGTCTTGCCGTCGTACTTGTCGGTGTTCACGTGCACCTGGTTCAGCAGCGCGACCTCGCCGAGCCACTTGTTCAGCATGCCCTCGACGATCTTCGGCCGGATGTTCTCCGGCTTGTCGGCGGCCTGCTGTTCGAAGACGCGGGTCTCCGCGGCCTTGTCCTCCTCGGAGACGTCCTCCGGGGAGACGACCTTCGTCTGAGGGCTCGCGGCGATGTGCATCGCGATCTCGCGGGCGAACGCGACGAACTCGTCGTTCTTGGCGACGAAGTCGGTGTTGCAGTCGACCTCGACGAGGACGCCGACCTTGCCGTTGGCGTGGATGTACGCCTGGACGGTCCCCTCGGCGGCCTCGCGGCCGGCGAGCTTCCCGAGCTTGTTGCCCATCTTCACGCGCAGCAGCTCGACCGCCCGGTCCATGTCGCCGTCGGCCTCGGAGAGGGCGTTCTTGCAGTCCATCATCCCCGCGCCGGTCTGCTTGCGCAGCGCGGCGACGTCTGATGCCTTGATGTCGGTCATGCGGTGGTGTCCTCCTGTGCCGGCGCCTCCGGCTCTGCTGCGGGCTCGGCGGGCGCGGACTCCGCTGCCGCCTCGAAGTTCTCCTGCGCGGCGGCCTCGACGGCCTCCGGCGTGGCCTGCGGCACGGCCGACTCGACGGCGGCGACCTCGGCCGGCGTCGCCTCGTGGACCTCGACGGGCTCGACCGCTGCGGCGGCCACGGCGTCGGGCGTCGCCTGCGGCACCGCGGACTCCTCCGCGGCGGCGGTGGCGGCCACAGCGGCGGCGGCTGCCTCGGCCTCCTTGGCGGCACGCTCGGCGGCCTCCTTGGCGGCGCGCTCCTCCGTCTCGCGGCGGACCTTCTCCTCGGCCTCCTGACGCGCCTTCTCCTCTTCGGCGAGGAAGTTCAGGCGGTTCTCGGCGATCACGTCGGCGAGGCCGTCGGCGATCACCTTGCACGAGCGCATGCCGTCGTCGTTGCCCGGAATGACGTACTCGATGCCGTCGGGGTCGCAGTTCGTGTCGACCAGCCCGATCACGGGGATGCGGAGGCGATGCGCCTCGCGCACGGCGATGTCCTCGACGTTCAGGTCGATGACGAAGACCGCGTCGGGGGCGCGCTGCATGTGCTTGACGCCGCCGAGGTTGGCCTGCAGCTTCTCGAGGTCGGCGAGTGCGGACAGCCGCTCGCGGGTCGGGAGCAGGTCGAGCTGCCCCTCGGCCTGGTAGCGCTCGAGGTCGTGCAGGCGACGGATGCGGTTGCTGATCGTCTGGTAGTTCGTCAGCAGGCCGCCGAGCCAGCGATGGTTGACGTACGGCATGCCGGCGCGCTCAGCGGCGTCCTTGACGGCGTCGCGCGACTGCTTCTTGGTGCCGACGAACAGGACGATGCCGCCGCGAGCCGCGACCTGCGCCACGAACTCCTGCGCCTCGCGCAGCAGCGCGTCGGTGCGCAGCAGGTCGATGATGTAGATCCCGTCGCGCTCGCCGAAGATGTAGCGGCGCATCTTGGGGTTCCAGCGGCGTGTCTGATGGCCGAAATGCACTCCGGCCTCCAGCAGCTCTCTGAGCCCGACTTCCGTCGAGGACATGGTGATGCTCCCTTGTTCGGTTGGGTACTGGTGACCCGCGGGAGGCTTCGGCGGTTCCGGCGGTCGCGATGGATGCGCCGCCGGGCAGGGCCGCCGAGCCGGGAACCCCACGGGGTAGGGTGACTTCGGACGTCCAGAATGGTAGCCGCTCAGCCCTGCGCGGCGGTCGAGCGCCGCGGCGAGGTCCGGCGGGAGCGGCGAGACGACGTCGACGATCTCCCCCGTGACGGGGTGCTCGAACGCGAGGTGCGCCGCGTGCAGGAACTGGCGGTCCAGGCCGTAGCGCCCCGGAGTCCCGTAGGCCGGGTCGCCGACGACCGGATACCCGATCGCCTTCAGGTGCGCGCGGATCTGATGTGTGCGACCGGTCTCGAGCCTGACGCGCAGGAGCGTCGTCTCGGGCAGCGCCTGCTCGATCGTGAAGTGCGTCACGGCGTCGCGCGGATCGTCGGTGTCGGTCGACATGATCGTGCGCTCGCGGCGGTCGCGCCCGATCGGCGCCTCGATCGTTCCCGAGCGCGCCGGCGGCCGTCCCTCGACGAGCGCCAGGTACTCGCGTGTGATCTCGCGGCGCTGCAGCTGCGCCTTCAGCGCTCGGTGCACGTCCTCGTTGCGCGCGACGACGAGCAGACCCGACGTGTCGCGATCGAGGCGATGGACGATGCCCGGCCGCTCGTCGTCCTCCCCGCCGCCCGCACGACCCGCCAGTGCCTGCACGAGCGTCCCGGTCGCGTGGCCGCGCGCCGGATGCACCACGACGCCGGCGGGCTTGTCGATCACGAGCAGGTGCTCGTCCTCGAAGGCGATGCGGAACGCGGCCGGATCGGCGGTGCCGGTGATCCGGGGGCGATTGTCCGTCTCGTCGACGCCGATCAGCTCGCCCGCGCGCACCTTGTGCCGCTTGACCGCCGGCGGCTCCGTCGACCGTCACCTGCCCGGCCTCGATCAGCCGCTGTGCGCGGCTGCGCGAGCCGAGCGGCACGGCGAGCACCGCATCGAGCCGCTCGCCGGCCTGTTCAGGTGAGATCCGCAGTTCCATCGGCGGCGCTCCTCCAGCCGTTCCCGCCGACGCGCGTCGCGCTCGACGACGACGAGCAGCACGATCGACGCCGCCGGTGATGCAGACGTCCGCGAGGTTGAACGCCGGCCAGTGCGGCAGCTTGACGAAGTCGGTGACGGTGCCGCGCGTCAGGCGATCGACCACGTTTCCCAGCGCCCCGCCGAGCAGCAGCCCGGTCGGCAGCCAGATCAGCGGCGTGTCGAGGTGCGTGACGAAGTAGGCGATCAGGGCCAGGACGGCGACCGCGACGATCACGCCGACGATGGCGGCGCTCCCCGCAGAGCCGACCGAACGCGACGCCGTCGTTCTGGACGTGGACGACGCGGACGGTCGAGCCAAGAACGTCGCGCGAGTCGCCGGCGATCACGTGGTCGCGGACGACGATCTTCGCCGCCTGGTCAACAGCCAGGACGACGACTGCGGTGAGCGCGGCGAGCGCGAGGGTGCGCGCGCGAGCGGGCTCCTGCGCCACGGTCCCTACCCCCGGATGAGGCTGACCACGAGGCCGCCCCCGATGGTCAGCACGAGGATCGCCACGATCGGGCTGAGGTCGAGTGGGCCGATCGCCGGGATGACGCGACGAAACAGCCGCAGGTATGGCTCGCAGACCTGGCGCAGGAACTCGAGCACGGCGTTCAGGGCACGGTTGTAGGGCGCGCGGCCGCCGAAGGAGAAGAACAGCGTCGAGAGGATGTAGAGCAGGATCAGGACGACGTAGACGCTGATCAGCGTCGAGAGGTAGCCGGCGACGTCGGACCGCACGGTCCCCAGGACGAGCGCGCCGTTCATGCGCCCGCGCCCAGGACCGCGTCCATCGCGTCGTCGAGGGCGCGGCGCAGGCCCGCCGCCTCCAGGGCGCTGAGCCCGCGGGCGGTCACGCCGCCGGGCGACGTCACGGCCCGGCGCACGCCGAGCGTGTCCATGTCCTGTGCCAGCAGCAGTCCGAGGGCACCCTCGAGCGACGTGCCGACCAGTCGCGCGGCGATCGGCGCCGGCATGCCCTTGCGGACCGCCGCGTCGATCCAGGCCTCGGCGAACAGCGCTGCGTAGGCGGGGGCGACGCCGGCGGTGGCCGTCACGATGCCGAGCTGCGACTCGGGCAGGACGAAGACCGCGCCCACACGCTCGAGCAGCGCCTTCACCGCGGAGAAGCGTCTCGGGGTCGCCGGCGTCGTCGTCGACCAGGCCGACCGCGCCGCGGCGGATCGCGACGGCGGTGTTCGGCATGAAGCGATAGACCCGGGCGCCGGGATAGGCGCGCGAACGTCGGCCAGCGCCACGCCGCCGAGCAGCGACAGGATGAGCCCGGTCACCAGCGGGGATCTCGCCCGCGACCTGCGCGAGCTGTGCCGGCTTGTGGCACAGGACGACGGCGTCGCTGCGCCCGAAGACCTCGGCGTTGCGTCGACGACCGCGTCGCCACCGCACTGCTGCGGCCAGCGTCTGGGCGCGCGCGGCGTCGATGTCCGAGCAGACGACCGGGTCGCCCCAGCCGCGGGCGAGCGCCGAGGCCATGTTGCCGCTGCCGATGAGACCGATCCGCATCATCACAACGTACTCATGAACCCGTGAGCGAACGGGCCCGCGGACTCAGGACTGGTTGAAGAAGCCCTTCTCGATCAGCTGCGCGCGCTCCTCCGCCGAGATCTCGACGTCGCGCGGGGTCAGCATGAAGACCTTGTCGGCGATGCGCTGCATGCCGCCGTCCATCGCGTAGGTGAGCCCGCTGGTGAAGTCGATCAGGCGCTTGCTCAGCTCGGTGTCGGTCGACTGCAGGTTCAGCACGACGGGGATGCCGTCCTTGAACTTGTCGGCGACCTGCTGGGCGTCGTTGAAGCTCTTGGGGATCACCAGATGCACGCGGCTCGTCCCTCCCGCGCGGCCGTTGCCACCGCGCTGACCGCCGACGGGGCGCAGCGCCGTGGTCGGGCGGCTCGGCTCGTCGTCGGCGAAGATGTCGTCGATCTCGTCGCGGCGCCGGCGCGTCGCCAGACGGCGCACGTTCGGACGCTCGCGGTAGCGGTCCTCGAGCTCGGCCTCGGGCTCGTAGGGCGCGTCCTCGTCGGCGTACGGGTCGCGGTCCTCGGCAAGGCCGAAGTACACCAGCGAGCGGTGCCAGGAATCGCGAAGTGCCATATCGATGCAACTTTAGCTCTCCGAGGCCCTTTTCCTGCAACCTCGCCCTTTCGAGGGCGACGTCAGAGGTACAGCCGCGTCCCCACCCGCACGATCGTCGCGCCCTCCTCGACGGCCACGACGAAGTCCTGGGTGGTTCCCATCGAGAGCTGGGGCAGGTCGCGCTCGGCGGCGAGCGCGGCGAGCGCGGCGAACCATGGCCTGCTCTCCTCGGCGGCGGCGGTGAGCGGCGGCATCGTCATCAGGCCGACGACACGCACCGGGCAGCGGGCGATGAACGCGTCGAGGTCCGCGACAGCGATCCCGCTCTTGGCCTCCTCGCCGGCGATGTTCACCTCGACCAGGACCTCGGTCTCCGGCGTCCCGTGGCGTTCGAGCTGCTCGAGCACCGAGTCGCTCGCCACGGAATGGATCCAGCGGACGTGCGGGAGTATCTGCTTGACCTTGCGGCTCTGCAGGTGGCCGATGAAGTCGAACGTGAAGCGTCCCGGGTAGGCCTGCGCCTTGGCGATCAGGTCCTGCGCACGGTTCTCTCCGGCGAGCGTCAGGCCCGCCTCGGCGAGGACTCCGAGCTCATCGACCGGGACGTACTTCACGGCGGCGAGCAGCTCGACGCCCGCCGGGTCGCGGCCCACCCGCGCACAGGCCGCGGCGATCTCGCCGCGCACGGCCTCGGCGTTGGCGCGCACGGCCTCCGCCCGCAGCCCGTGGATCAGCTCAGCCATGCGATTCCCGCCTGTCGTCCGGTGTCTCCGTGGTCGCGCCGGTGGGAGAACAGCTCCCCGGGCGCCGAGCAGATCGTGCAGATCCCGACATCGTGAACGGTTCGCACGCCCGCCGCCTCGAGCTGTGCCCGCGCGATCGCCTTCAGGTCGGCGTGGTCGCCGCGCCGTGCCGTGGCGCCATAGCCCGCGAAGGCACGATGCACCTCGTCGCCGGCCGCGTAGCAGCAGACCCCTGCCGCCGGGCCGATCGCCGCGCTGATCTCGCGTCCGCCGAGCTCTCGGACCGCCGCGACGCCCTGCTCGACGATCCCGCCGGCCAGTCCGCGCCACCCGCCATGCAGCGCACCGACCGCCTGCTCCGACACCAGCACGATCGGCAGGCAGTCGGCCACGCGGACGACGCAGGCCACGTCGCGGCGAGCGGTGACCTGACCGTCGTATTCCCCGCTCATCGGCTCAGGTTCTGCTGACACGCGGCGCACGGCGACGCCGTGCACCTGGTGGTCCTGCGCCCAGCGTCCGACCGGGATCCCGGTGTGCGCCGCCAGGGGCGCGGCGGCAGATCGCCGCCGGCGGCGTGAGATCGCCGCTGAGCGCCGTCGTGAATGCTGCATGACCGCCGGGAAGGTCCACGGTGATCAGGCCGTCCTGCCACGTGAAGGGGGCGGGGACCCGCACTACGCGATGTGGATCGGCACGTCGGCGAGCAGCTCGCGCTGTGCGTACTCGAAGCAGGCGCGGCCGGGTGCCTGAAGCGTGTCGCGCAGCATCCACGGGGCTCCGCCACGGCGACTTGTCCGATCCCACACCCAGATGTGGGCCGAGGCCACCTCGGTGTTCCAGCAGCGCATCAGCTCGCCGTCCGGATCGTCATATGTGACGCCCACGAGCGTCTCGCGCGGCGCCTGCACGTCGAAGGCGACGCGGCGGGTGCCGGTGGCCGTCTGAGCCCGGTAGCACGCGAGCGTGCTCGACGAGGTCGCTCGCAGGACGCTGCGAGGGCTCGTCGCCTCGAACTCGTCACCAAGCAGGCAGCCGACGACGGACGTGTGCGGACCGACGGCTCGCCCGAAGCGCCGGCCGACGATCGAGATGCCGTCGATCCAGTCGCCCGCGCGCGGCTCGCCGTCGGTGCTCTCGAGGTCGGACGCGTGCATCCACCCCCACTGGCCCGCGTGCTTGGCGCCCCACAGATGGGCCTGTGCGCCGCGCGCGCCCGAGAGCTCGATCTCGCGGCCGTCGAATGTCACCGAGCCCTCGATCGCCACCGACGGCTGCGGGATCACGTACATCGTGCGGGCCAGACGCGCACGCTCCACGAGCGGGTGCACCGGCAGGCCGGGACGGTCCGCGGGCTCCCAGAGCAGCTCCCAGCGGACGTCGTCGAAGGCGCCCGCCGTCCCGCGAGCCGACAGCTCGGCGTCGGCGATGATCAGCCGCCTGGGATCCGGCTCCTCACGCAGCGCGTCGATCGGGAACGTCCGCCGGGTCGCCACCCGCGTGCCGTCCGGGTGCATCGCGCAGAACCACAGCGAGCAGTCCGCCGGGCCGGCCTGAGGCGCGTGCATCGCGAACCGGATCCAGATCCCGGTCCCCGAGCCGCGGTCGTTCAGGGTCAGGAACCACGCCTCGTAATGGCCGGTCCCGCGGTCCCAGCGCAGCGCGTTGAGGTCCATGCCCGGAATCTAACCCTGATCGGCGAGGGCGGCGGCAAGCTCGGCGTCACGTCCGCTCACCTCGCCGTCGAGCTTGCGGTCCAGCGCATGACGCAGGCGCAGCCCGACCTGCGGGCCCTCAGGGATCCCGGCCCCGAGCAGGTCGGTCCCATCGATCTCCAGCGTGACGTTGCGCAGGTCGTCGATCCAGCGCCGCGCGTTGTCTCCCCCGGCCAGCGCCACCGCCTCGACCGGCGCGCCGCGGGCCGCCCGGGCGATGTCCGACGGCGTCCGGGCCGCCCGCAGGGGCGCACCGGTGACCCAGCGCGATGCGGCGGCGACGATGTCGCGGTCACCGGCCGTGAACGCCAGGTGATCCAGCCAGCGCTGCAGCAGATCCAGATCCATCGCAGCGGTGCAGGCGGCGAGCACCACGAGGTCGCGCCGGCCATCGGGCGGCAGCAGCTCGAGCGCCGGCGACGCGGCGGCCGGCCGCGCGACGAAGCCGGCCGGAAGAGCGCCCGGGTTGAGCTCGGCGACCTGCTCGAACACGGCACACGGGTCGTCCTCGCCGAGCGCGAGGCGCAGCTCGTTGCCGAGGCGGTCGCCGCTGACCGCGCCGGGACGCGCCGCGCCGGCCAGCGCCCGCGTGTGCGGCTCGACGTCGAAGCCCAGGCGGGCCGCATAGCGCGCGATGCGCCACAGCCGCGTCGGATCGTCGCTGAACGACTGGTCGTGCAGCACCCGCAGCACGCCCGCCTGCAGATCGTCGAGCGCGCCCGCGACAGCCTGCACGCGCCCATCGGGCAGCGAGACGGCGATCGCGTTGATCGTCACGTCGCGTCGCAGCAGATCCTCCTCGATGCTCGCCGGCCGGACGTCCGGGAGCGACCCCGGGGACCTCGTAGGTCTCGGTCCGCGTGCGCGCCAGATCGAACCGGCAGTCCCCCGCGGTGACCATCGCCGTGCCGAAGCGCTCGTGCTCCTGCACCGCTCCTCCGAGCATGGCCGCGAGTGCGTCCGTGTCGCCCTCGACCGCAACGTCGAGCTCGCGCGGCTCGTTCCCCAGCTGAATGTCACGGACGGCACCGCCCACGAGCCACACGCCATCGAGCGACGCGGCTGCATCGAGCAGCCTGCGCCCGCAGGGGCTCAGCCGGAGCGCTTCGACCACGTGGCTTGCGACCATAGGAGCCAGATGATCCCGCGTTCGCGCAAGGCCCGTGTCGTCGTCGCGACGCTCACCACCCTGATCCTCGTCGCCGGCGCGATCCTCGCGTGGGCCCTGACGCACGATCGCCCGGGCGATGTGACGAACACGGACGTGGCGTTCGAGACCGCGCCGACGACGACCGTGACGCCGCCTCCGGTGAAGGAGACCGCAGCCTTCGAGTGGCCGATCTACGGCTACACCCCGGGCCGCGGGCGCAACTTCCCGCTCAACCAGCCCGCGCGTCCGCCGTTCGTCCAGCGCTGGGCGGTGCGCGGCAACGACCTGCTCGAGTTCGGCCCGGTCGCCGGCGGCAGCTCGCTGTACCTGTTGAAGAACAACGGCGCGCTGTACGCCATCAAGCGGCGCAGCGGGGTCGTCTACTGGAAGAAGAGGCTCGGCAACCTGGCGGCGTCGTCGCCCGCGTACCGCAAGGGCGTCCTGTTCTGCACGATCCTCGAGGGGCAGAAGGGCTCGAGGCAGGGCCGCGTCGTCGCCTTCAACGTCGAGTACCCCCGCGTGCGCTGGGCCCGCACGCTCCCGAGCCGCACCGAATCCTCGCCGCTCGTCGTCGGCGACACGGTCTACGTCGGCAGCGAGAACGGGACGGTGTACGCCCTGCGTGCCGACGACGGGCTCCCGCGCTGGACGTACAAGGCGGGCGGCGCCGTCAAGGGCGGCCCCGCGTACGACAACGGCAAGCTGTTCTTCGGCGACTACAGCGGCCATGTGACCGCCGTCGACGCCACATCGGGGCGCAAGCTCTGGTCGGTGAACGGCGGATCGGGGGCGTTCGGACTCGGCGGCGGGCAGTTCTACGCGACGCCATCTGTGGCGTTCGGCCGCGTCTACCTCGGGAACACGAACGGCAGCGTCTACTCGTTCTCCGAGCGCAACGGCGCGCTCGCCTGGCGCAAGGGCACAGGCAACTACGTCTACTCCTCCGCCGCCGTGGCCGACGAGCCCGGCATCGGGCCGACCGTCTACGTCGGCTCCTACGACGGCACCATGTACGCCCTCGACGCGCGGACGGGCCGCACCCGCTGGTCGCGGCGGGCCGAAGGCAAGATCTCGGGAGGCATCCAGATCATCGGCGACCTCGTGTTCTACTCCACGCTCAACGGTCACACGACCGCGCTCGGCGCGGCGACCGGCAGACCCGTGTGGACCATCGCGCGCGGGAAGTTCAACCCGGTGATCTCCGACGGCCGCTACCTGTTCCTGAACGGGCAGACGAGCCTCTTCGCCTACGACCTGCGCCCCGGGAACGGCCCGGTGGCCGAGGTCCCGGGTGACCGTCCCGTCCTGAAGCCGCCGGTGCGCGACCGTGCGCGGCTGAAGGCCACTGGCCGCTGATCGCCCTTGCAATATGGGCGCAAGGGCGTACAACACGTCTTGGTGGCCACGTTCTGCCTCATCCACGGGCAGTGGCACGACGGATCCTGCTGGGACCCTGTCGCCGATCGCCTGCGAGCCCTCGGTCACGAGGCGGTCGCTCCCGATCTGCCGATCGATGATCCGCTCGCGGACTATGAGGAGTGCGCACTCCCGGCGCTCCGCGCGCTCGACGGCGTCGACGACCCCGTCGTCGTCGTAGGCCACTCGCGCGGATCGGCGGATGCGGCGCTGGTCGCCGCGGCGCGCCGACCGGCACTGCTCGTCTACGTGTGTCCGAGGTTCGGCGGATTCGCGGCCCCGCCGGACGCTCCGAGCGTCTTTCGCGAAGGCTTCCCGTTCCCCCCGATGGACGCCGAGGGCAGGGCGGTGTGGACACCCGAGGCGGCGATCGAGGCCATGTATCCGCGGCTGCCACGCGAGACCGGGCGCGCACTCGCCCAGCGTCTGCGACCCGGCGCATCCGCGGTCGGCGAGTACCCGCTCCGTGAGCACCCCGACGTCCCCACCGCGCTGATCTACGCGGCGGACGACGAGATCTTCACGCCCGAGTGGGAACGGTTCGTCGCGCGCGAGGTGCTCGGCGTCGAGCCCATCGAGATCCCCGGCGGGCACTTCCCGATGGCGGAGGACCCTGACGCGCTCGCCGGCCTGCTCGACCGCCTCTGCGCCGACGCCACCGGGGCGGCTTAGAAGGTCTTTCGAAATGAGACGCGGGTCGTGGGGTGCGACAGCCGTGGATGGCGGGTGGTAGGCGATTGCGCGGCCGATGCTGGTTGCATCGGCAAGCGGTCGCGTGCCGCACGACTCCGCGGATGTCGTGCATCCACGGTCCGCGGCTTTTTGAAAGGCCTTCTTAGGCGACGGCTGCCGCCGGGCGCACCGGGATCCCGGCCGCGGCGAGGTGCGCCTTGGCCTGCGCGATCGTGTACTCGCCGTAGTGGAAGATCGAGGCGCACAGGACGGCGTCGGCGCCGGCGTTCAGCGCGTCGACCAGGTGGTCGAGCGTGCCCGCGCCGCCGGAGGCGATCACCGGGACGCCGACGGCGCCCGCCACCGCACCGGTCAGCGCAAGGTCGTACCCGTCGCTCGTGCCGTCGCGGTCCATGCTCGTCAGCAGGATCTCTCCGGCGCCGCGCTCGACGGCCTCCTGGATCCAGGCGACGGCGTCGCGCCCTGTCGGCGTCCGGCCGCCCGCGACGTAGGCCTGCCACGTCTGCGCCCCCTCGTCCGCCTTCGCGTCCACGGCGAGCACGACGCACTGCGCGCCGAAGCGCTCGGCGAGCTCGCCGAGCAGCTCGGGGCGCTGCAGCGCGGCGGAGTTCACGCTGACCTTGTCGGCGCCGGCGTCGAGGACGGCCTGGGCATCGCCGACCGAGCGGATCCCGCCGCCGATCGTGAACGGCACGAAGACGTTGTCGGCGGTCCGGCGGGCGAGCTCGGCGACGGTGTCGCGCTTCTCGTGCGTCGCGGTGATGTCCAGGAAGACGAGCTCGTCGGCGCCCTCGGCGTCGTAGCGCTCGGCGAGCTCCACGGGGTCGCCGGCGTCGCGGATCGCGACGAAGTTCGTGCCCTTGACGACGCGCCCGGCGTCGACGTCCAGGCATGGGATGACGCGCTTGAGGTGCACGGATCCAGAGTACTGGCGCGGCCGAGGCGTAGCGTCAGCCGCCCTGGAGCGCCCGCTGGCCCTCGCTGATCGTGAAGCGCTGCTCGTAGAGCGCCTTCCCGACGATCACGCCGCCCAGGTTCACCTGGCGCAGCGCGGCGAGGCCGCGCAGGTCGTCGAGCGTCCCGATGCCGCCGGAGTAGATGAAGCGCCCGCGGACGACGTTCGCGATGCGCCGCACCTCGTCGAGGTCGACGCCCCCGAGCATCCCGTCACGATCGACGTTCGAGTAGACGAACGAGCGCACGCCGCGATGCTGCAGCGACTCGATGACGCCCTCGGCCGGCAGCTCGGTGCTCTCCTGCCAGCCCGAGACGGAGACGTGACCACCACGCGTGTCGATGCTGACGATCAGGCGCTCGCGGAACGCGCCGAGCGCGTCGTCCAGGAAGTCGACGTCGCGCAGCGCCGCGGTGCCGAGGATCACGCGCTCGACACCGGCGTCCAGCGCCTCGCGCACGGACGCCAGCGAGCGCAGGCCGCCGCCCGAGCTGCACCGGGACCGCCAGCTGGCTCGTGATCGCCTCGACGTGGTGCAGGTTGGCCGGCGACCCGCTCTTGGCGCCGTCGAGGTCGACGATGTGCAGGAACCGCGCGCCGGCCTGCACCCAGGCGCGGGCCGCCTCCAGCGGCGAGTCGCGATAGACCGTCCGATCGTCGAAGTCACCCTGGACGAGGCGAACGGCCTGCCCGTCGAGGATGTCGATCGCCGGGTAGAGGATCATGCCGGGCGTCCGGGCACAGAGAGCCGCGAAGTTCGCGAGCATCCGCAGGCCGTGGACCGACGACTTCTCAGGATGGAACTGGGCACCGAACACACTCCCGCGGCGCACGACGCTGGCGAACGTGGCGCCGTACTCGCTCACTCCGAGCACGTCGGCCTCGTCGGCGGGGTGCGGCACGTAGGAGTGCACGTGGTAGAAGACCGACGGGTCGGGCAGTCCCTCCAGCAGCGGCGACGCGCCCTGCCACACGACCTCGCTCCACCCGATGTGCGGCAGCTTCAGCCCCGGCGCCTCGAGCGCGCGGACCTGGCCGGGAATCAGGCCGAGACCCTCCGCGCCGTCGTGCTCGGTCGAGGAGTCGAACAGGAGCTGCATGCCCAGGCAGCACCCGAACAGCGGGACGCCGCTGCTGCGTCAGCTCGAGCACGAGCTCGTCGTACCCACCGGCGCGCAGCATCTCCATCCCGGAGGGAAACGCGCCGACGCCCGGGAGGATCAGGCCGTCCGCCTGCCTGAGCGCGTCGTGATCGCCGCTCAGGACGGCGCGTGCACCGATGCGCTCGACGGCCTTCTCCACCGAGCGGCGGTTCCCGATCCCGTAGTCGATGATCCCGACCGTGACCGACATCAGTCCGTCAGCGTCCCCTTCGTCGACGGGATGCCCGTCTCGGCGGGATCGATCGCGACCGCCTGGCGCAGCGCACGGGCGAACGCCTTGAACGCCGCCTCGATCATGTGGTGGGCGTTCGACCCGCGCGGCACCTCGACGTGCAGGGTGAGCTTGGCGCTGCTGGCGACGGCGCGGAAGAACTCGTCGAGCAGCTCGTGATCGAACCCGCCGGTGCCTCCCGGGGGCAGCTCGGCGTCGAACACGAGCAGCGGGCGGCCGGACACGTCGATGGCGCACAGGGCACGCGCCTCGTCCATCGGCACGACGGCGTGGCCGTAGCGCGTGATGCCCGAGCGGTCGCCGAGCGCCTCGTCGAGCGCCTTGCCGAGCGCGAGACCGGTGTCCTCGACCGTGTGATGCGCGCCGGTCTGCAGGTCCCCGGTGACCTTCACGTCCAGGTCCAGGCGCCCGTGGCGGGCCAGCAGGTCCAGCATGTGGTCCAGGAACCCGACACCGGTCAAGCGGCTGCCGCGGCCGCTGCCGTCGAGGTCGAGCTCCAGACGGATCTGCGTCTCCGCGGTGTCGCGGCTGATCTCTGCTCGTCGGCTCATCGCTGTCTGATTCTCCCGTACCTCCATGGACGCTGCGTGCAGCCCGAATCCTTCGGCCCTCGCGATCGCCGCCCCGGGGCCCGCGAGCGCCCCGGCGGCGGCGCCGATGTGGACCTCGCTCATGCGCCGGCGGAAATGGCGGACGTTCAGTCCGGAGGCGAAGCGGGCGGCGCCGCCGGTCGGAAGCGTGTGGTTCGAGCCGGCCACGTAGTCGCCGAACGCGGTCGCCCCCTGCGCGCCGACGAACACGCAGCCCGCGCTGCGAACCCGCGGCGCGAGCTCTTCCGCCGCGCCGCCGACGAGCTCGAGGTGCTCGGGGGCGAAGGCCTCCGAGAGCGCGAGCCCGGTCACGATGTCCGGCACGGCGACGAGAGCCAGCGCCGCCCCCGTTGCGGGGATCTCACCGACCCGCTCGGCGACCTCGTCGAGCAGCGCCTCGTCGTCGCTGACCGCGACGGCGAGCGTACCCTCCCCGTGCTCGGCCTGGGCGAGGAGGTCGATCGCCACGAGCGCGGGATCGGCGTCGTCGGCCGCGAGCACGAGCACGTCGCTGGGGCCGGCGAAGCCGTCGATGCCGACCGCGCCGGAGACGAGGCGCTTGGCCTCCTGCACCCAGAGGTTGCCCGGCCCCGCGATCACGTCGACCCGCTCGATGCTCTGCGTGCCGTAGGCGAGCGCCGCGACCGCGTGCGCGCCGCCCATCCGGTAGACCTCGTCGACCCCGCACAGCGCGCACGCGGCGAGGATCACCGGATGCCCGCCGGGGCGCAGACCACGACCTGCTCCACGCCGGCCGCCTGTGCGGTGACGGCGCCCATCACGACGCTGCTCGGGTAGGGCGCGCGACCGCCCGGCACGTAGATCGCCGCCCGCCGCACGGGGACCTCGCGCAGGCGCACACGCTGGCCCTGGGGCAGATCGACGTCGACGTCCGCGCCGACGCCTGCGCGCGCGACCGCGCCGACGTTCGCGATCGCGACCTCGAGCCCGGCCCGGACCTCGCCCTCGAGTGCCGCCAGCGCGCCGGCGAGCTCGGCCGCGCCGACGTGCAACGGGCCGGTCGAGGAGTCCAGGCGCGCAACGTGATCCGTCAGCTCCGGATCGCCCCCATCGCGCACGGCCGCGACGATCCGGGCGACGTCCTGCGTGATCTCCGCGGCGGCGGGCGCCAGCGCGCGGATCTCGGCGGCCAGCGCCTGCGCTGACGAGGGGTCGTCCAGGCGCAGCCGCGTGCTAGGCGGCACGCAGCCGCTCCACGACGGTGTCGATCATCTCGGCCTTCAGGCGGTGGGAGACGCGGTTGGCGACCAGGCGCGCGGTCGCGACCGCGATCTCCTCCCGGATCACGAGCCCGTTCTCGCGCAGCGTCGTCCCGGTGGCCGTGAGGTCCACGATCGCCTCGGCCAGGCCCGTCAGCGGAGCCAGCTCGACCGAGCCCTTGACCTCGACGATCTCGGCCTGGCGGCCGGTGCGCTCGAAGTAGGCGGCGGCGATCTTCGGGTACTTCGTAGCGACGCGCATCACGCCCAGACGCCGAAGCGCCTCCGCGGCACGGTCGGGCCCCTCGGGCGACGCGACGACCATCACGCAGCGCCCGTACCCGAGGTCGAGCAGCTCGAAGACCTGGCGCTCGCTCTGCTCCATGATCACGTCCTTGCCCGTGATCCCGATGTCCGCGGCGCCGGCCTCGACGTAGGTCACGACGTCCGACGGGCGCATCGTCACGATGCCGACGTCCTCGAACAGGAGCTTGCGGTCGTTCTCGCGCACCTCCGACGTGTCGATCCCCAGGCGATCGAGACGGTCGAGCGTGTCCGTGAAGAGTGCCCCGCGCGGGACGGCGATCGTGAGTCCGAAGTCGTTCACCGGTCCGTCTCCCCCCGGTCCTCGCCCGCGAGTGCCGCGTGCAGGCGATCGACGCCGAGGGCGAAGCCGACGGCGGGGAGTGGTCGCCCGAAGCGGCCGAGCAGCTCGTCGTAGCGCCCGCCGCCGCCCAGCGGCTCGCCGAGCCCCGGGTCGTAGACCTCGAACATCGCGCCGGTGTAGTAGCCCAGCCGCGGAAAGCGGCCGAGGTCGATGATCACGCGCGATGCGACATCGGCGTCGAGCATCGCAACGGTCGCGCGCAGGCCGGTGAGCGCATCGGCCAGCGGGCCCTCGTCCCCATCGAGGACGTCTGCCCCACCTCGGATCCGCGGGATTCGGCCGAGCAGCTCGGCCGCGGCGCTGTCCAGGCCGAGAGCCCCGAGCTCACGCTCGATGCCGACGAAGTCGCGCGTGCTGAGCTCGTGCAGGAGCTGGCCACGGGACTCCGGCGGGATGCCGTAGGAGTCGAGCAGCGCCGGGTACAGCGAGGCGTCCGCAAGGCCGACGCGGAAGTCGTGCAGGCCCGTCGCCTCGAGCGCACGGCAGAGCACCGTCAAGACCTCAGCCGTGCCGGCCTCACCGGGCTTCCCGACGAGCTCGATCCCGGCCTGCAGGAACTCGCGCATCTGGCCGCGGTGCGGGCGCACGGCGCGGTAGGCGTGGGCGGCGTAACAGAAGCGCAGCGGTGGCTCCGCCGTCGCGTAGCGGGTCGCGACGACACGCGCGATCGGCACCGTCATGTCCGCGCGCAGCGCCAGCAGCTCGCCGTGGTCGTCCACGACGCGATACGACGGGGACAGGCCGAGATCCGCGAGCCGCAGCGTCTCCTCGTACTCGACGGCGGGCGTGGAGACCTCGCCGTAGCCGAACGTCGCGAACGTCTCGAGCAACGCCGACTGGATGCGGCGCAGCTCGCGCATCTCCTCGGGCAGGACGTCACGGGTGCCGCTGGGAATACGGAAGGTCACGGGACTCTGAGGCTACGCGGCCGGCGCGCTACGCGTGGACAGGCTCAGGATCGGACGCGACGCGCTCGATGCGGGCGCCGAGATCGCGCAGGCGCTCGTCGATGCGCTCGTACCCGCGGTCGATCTGGCGGATGTTCCCGATCTCGCTGCGACCCTCGGCGCAGAGCGCGGCGATCAGCATCGCCATCCCGGCGCGGATGTCGGGCGACTCGACCCGCTCGCCGCGCAGCCGGCTCGGGCCGCTGACGATCGCGCGGTGCGGGTCGCAGAGCGTGATGTCGGCACCCATCAGGACGAGCTTGTCGGTGAAGACCAGACGATTCTCGAACATCCACTCGTGGATCAGCACCGACCCCTCGGACTGCGTCGAGAGGGCGACGGCGATCGACGTCAGGTCGGCCGGGAAGGCGGGCCAGGGGCCGTCCTGCACCTTGGCCTTGTACTCCCCGACGTCGCGCGCGGTGACGAGCTTCTGCCCACCCGGGATCAGGACGTCGGCGCCGTCGAGCTCGGTGTGGAGCCCCAGTCGTGCGAAGACGAGCCGGATCATGGCCAGGTCGTCGGGGTCGGTGTCGGCGATGCGCATCTCGCCCCCCGTGACGCCGGCGAGCGCCATGAAGGACCCGATCTCGATGTGGTCGGGGCCGACGTCGTGGACGCAGCCGCCGAGCTCGTCCTTGCCGGTGATCGTCAGCACGTTCGAGCCGATGCCGCGGATGTCGGCGCCCATCTTGGCGAGCAGCCGCGCGAGATCCTGGACGTGCGGCTCGCTCGCCGCGTTGCCGATCACGCTCTCGCCGGGTGTGAGCGCCGCGGCCATCAGCGCGTTCTCGGTCGCCATGACCGACGGCTCGTCCATGAACACGGTCCCCGCGCGCAGCCGCCCGCCGGTCGCCTCGATGATGATGTCGCGCTGCTGCTGGAAGGTGGCGCCGAGCGCGCGGAAGGCGTCCAGGTGCGGATCGAGCCTGCGGCGACCGATCACGTCACCGCCGGGCGGCGGCATCTCGGCTCGCCCGAAGCGGGCCAGAAGCGGTCCGGCGAGCAGGAACGAAGCGCGTATCCGCTCGGCGTGGGCGCGATCGATCAGCGCGTCGGGCTGGACGTCCGCCGCGCACAGGCTCACCTCGTGATCGCCCAGCCACGTGACGCGGACGCCGATGCCGTCGAGCACGCGGAGCATCGCGTCGACATCGCGGATCCGGGGCACGTTGCGGATCACGAGCTCCTCGCTCGTGAGGACCGACGCGGCGAGGATCGGCAACGCGCCGTTCTTGTTGCCGGCGGGCACGACGGTGCCGTTCAGCGGGGTGCCGCCGTCGATGACGAACTTCTCCATAAGAGGGTGCGCGGAGGCGGGCCGTGCCAGGCGCTGGGCTAGGGTAACAGCCATGTCTGCACGGCTTTCGCGCGATCAGGCCTGGTCCCTGCTCACCGAGTGGGTGACGTCGGAATCGCTGCGCCGACACTGTATGGCGGTCGAGGCGTCGATGCGCGCCTACGCGCGCCGAGATGGGGCCGATGAGGAGCTCTGGGGTGTCGTCGGACTGCTCCACGACATGGACTACGAGCGCTATCCCGACCTCGAGACCGGTCATCCGCGGATGGCGATGGCCGAGCTCGAGTCGCGCGGCGTCGACCCCGTGATCGTGCGCGCGATCGCCTCTCATGCCGACTCGCTGGGCGTCTCCCGCGACTCGGAGCTCGAGAAGACGCTCTACGCGGTCGACGAGCTCTCCGGCTTCGTCGTCGCGTGCGCGGTCGTCCGTCCCCAGGGAATTCACGGCATGACCCCGAAATCCGTCAAGAAGAAGCTCAAGCAGCCCAGTTTCGCCGCAGCGGTCAACCGCGAAGAGGTGACCGAGGGCGCCGCGCTGCTCGGCGTCGACTTCGATGAGCACGTCGCGATCGTCATCGCCGCGCTCGAGGAGCGTTCCGCGGAGCTGGAGCTCGACGGCGCGGAGACGTGACCGCGCGGCTGCGCTACGCGGCCGTCCTGCGGACCCCGCACGTCCTGCGGCTGCTGACCACCGCGCTGATCTCGCGCGCGCCGATCGGCGTCGACGGGCTGGCCATCGTCCTCTTCGTGCGGGCCGAGTACGGCTCGTATGCCACCGCCGGCGCGGTGGCGGCCTTCTTCGCGGCGGGTGCCGCCGTGGTCGGGCCGCTGATGGGCCGGCTCGTCGACCGCCTCGGCGCTCGGCGCGTGCTCGTGCCGCTGGCGCTCGCGCACGCCGCCGGGCTCGCCGCCCTCATCCTGCTCGGCGCCGCGGCGGTCCCCGCTCCCCTGCTGTTCGTCACCGCGCTGCTCGCGGGCTCCTCGATCCCGCCCGTCGGCTCGGTCCTGCGCGCGTTGTGGCCCACGCTGCTGGCCGAGCGCGACGAGCTGCTCACGACCGCCTATGCGCTCGATTCCGTGCTTCTGGAGCTGGCGTTCATCGTCGGGCCGGTCGTCGTCGCGGGTGCGGCGGCGATCGGATCCCCGCAGCTGGCGCTGCTGCTGTCGATCGTGCTCGTCGTCGTGGGCACGGTGCTGTTCACCGCGACGCAGGTCGTTCGCGACTTCTCTCCTGCGGACGACCATGCGCATGACACGGGCGGCCGGCTCGGTGCGGTTCGCTCTCCCGGGGTGCGAACGCTCGCGCTCGCCACCCTTCCGGTCGGCTTCTGCCTCGGCGCCTGCGAGGTCGCCTTCCCGGCATTCGGCGAATACCTCAACGACCGCGCGCTCGCCGGCCCGCTGCTGGCCGTCTGGTCGGCCGGAAGCGCGGCCGGAGGCCTGCTCTACGGCGCGCACGCCCATCGGATGGCGATCGACCGGACGTACCTGGGAACGATGGCGCTGCTCCCCGTCGTGACCCTGCCACTGGCGCTGCCGTCGTCGTTCGCGGTGATGGTGCCGCTGGCGCTGCTCGCCGGCTGCGCCGTCGCTCCCCTCATCAGCGCCGCCAACCAGCTGATCGGGGACATCGCTCCGCAGGGCGCGCTGACGGAGGCGTACACCTGGCTGCTGACCGCGCTCGTCGCCGGCGTCGCGGCGGGCAACGCCGCGTCGGGGCTGATCGTCGACGCCGTCGACTGGCGCGCGGCGTTCGTGATGGCGGCCGCCGTCGGGACCCTCGGGTTCACGGCGGCCGTCCTGCGGCGCTCGACGCTGCGCCCGCCGGTGGTCGCGCCGGCGCTGTAGATCCGGCTCCTACTGCCAGCGCCCGCCGGCCTTCGCCCATTCGAGCAGGTGCTGGACACCGCAGAGCCCGTCGACGATGCGGTGCTCCCCGCGATGGCGCACCAGCAGGACGCGGGTGTCGCCGAGCACCGCGTCGCAGTGCGAGCACCGCCCGGGCTCACCGGAGGCCAGCTCTCCCGCATCGACGGTGCCCGCCGACCAGTGGGCACCCTGGATGCACCAGGGGACGACGTGCTCGAGGCGGCAGAAGACCGCCCGCCGCTCACCGGCGGGCTCAAAGGCACGAAACCCGTCGTCCGGCTGGACGGCCTCGCCGCACCAGCTGCAGTGCTCGGCGCTCACGGACCGAGCGTATCGACGGCTGCGGGCGGCGTCGCCCGGCTATCGTGGCGACCATGTCAGAGCGCCTCACGATCGTCGTCCTCGAAGGTGATCAGACCGGCCAGGAGTTGCTCGAGCAGGCGCTGCGCGTGCTCGACCACGAGGTGATCGGCCTGGACCTCGATCTCCAGCGCTTCGACCTGTCGCTGGCCCACCGCCGCGCGAGCGCCAACGCCGTCGTCAGCGAGGCGGCACAGGCGATGCGCCATGCCGGCTTCGGCGTGAAGGCGGCGACCATCACCCCGGAAGGGGCGAACGACGTCGGCTCCCCGAACCGCATCCTGCGCGAGGAGGTCGGCGGGCGCGTGATCATCCGCACCGGCCGCCGCATCCCGGGTGTGACCCCCGTCGCCGGCGTCCACCACCCGATCTCCGTCGTGCGGATGGCGGTCGAGGACGCCTACGGAGCCGAGCAGTGGCGTGAGGGCGAGGCCGGCGCCCCGGACGAGGTCGCATTCCGCACGGAACGGATCACCCGCTCCACCTGCGAGGCGGTCGCCGAATACGCGTTCCGGCAGGCCGGCAACATGGGCGGCCGCGTCTACGGCGGCCCCAAGTGGACGGTGTCGCCGGTCTACGAGGGCATGCTCAAGGAGGAGATGGACGCCGCCGCCAGGCGTCACCCCGACGTCCCCTACCAGCCCGTGCTGATCGACGCGACCTACGCGGGCCTCATCACGGGTGCCGCCGACGTCCCACTCGTGATTCCGGCGCTGAATCGCGACGGCGACTGCCTCAGCGATCTCGTCATGCCCATGTTCGGCTCGATCGCCGGTGCGGAGTCGGTCCTCCTGTCCTTCGACGAGGATCTGCAGACGCTCGTGGCGATGGCGGAGGCACCGCACGGGACGGCGCCCGCGCTCGAGGGCAAGGACCTGGCCAACCCCATGGCCATGATCCTCGCCTGCGCGGCGGTGCTGCACTACGCCTCGGTCGCCGGCTGGCCGGGGGCCGATCGCGCGTCACGCGCGATCTATGAGTCGGTGCTGGAGGCCAGCGCGGCGGGTGTTCGCACTCCCGATCTCGGCGGGAGCGCGTCGACCAGCGAGTTCACGTCCGACGTGATCACGCGCATCCAGACGAAGATCGAGGTCTGGTCGTCACTGGGGTCGACCGTCTAGCGGACGGCTCAAACCGGCTCACTCAGGGACGCGGTCGAAGGCGGAGCCCGCGGCCGCTGGTGCCCGAGGGTCCGGGTCCATACCGAGGCCGACGCGGTGGCGGCGCATCCTGCGCGCGTAGACCCAGCGCTGAATGGCGAGCGTGATCGTCGTCGCCACGAGCAGCCCGAGGATGTTGAGCGCAAGCTGTTTGCTGGAGCCCAGCCACGAGTCCCAGTCGTGGTACGCGGTCGACAGTCCGATGTCGGCCGCAGCGGGGATCGTGGTGATCGAGATCGCCACGCCGACCAGCGCTGCCGACTTTCCGAGAGTGACCGACAGCATGCCTGCGGCTCCGGCGCACAACGCCACCACGACCGAATACCAGTCGGGGGCGGCGATCGACTGGGCGAGGGTGTTGCCGGCTCGCACGAAGTGTGCGGGGG
>CAWFOF010000016.1:0-66870 GCA_963817295.1 uncultured Solirubrobacteraceae bacterium
GACGGAAACGCCGCCGTTCCCGCTACGATTCGCAGGCTTTTTGGGCCGGGGCGCGCATGCTTGCGCGCCCTGTTCCGTGCCGCGGACCCCCTGATCGCGGCACGCCACATTCACTTCGGAGGATCGTTCCCTTGACTCAGTTCCTGATCGACCACGGGGTCGTCGTCGCGGTCGTATGCGCGGCAATCGCGGTGCTGTACGGCGTCGTGACGACGTCGCAGCTGCTCGCGCTGTCCCCCGGCAACGAGGAGATGCAGCGCATCTCCGGTGCCGTCCAGGAGGGCGCGCGCGCGTACCTCAACCGCCAGTACATGGTGATCGCCGGCGTCGGCGCGGTCCTGTTCGTGGCGCTGATCTTCATCCAGGACATCTCCGTCGCCATCGGCTTCCTCATCGGCGGCATCCTGTCCGGCTCGGCCGGCTACATCGGCATGAACGTCTCGGTGCGGGCCAACTGCCGCGTCGCGGAGTCGGCGCGCGGCGGGATCAGCCCCGCCCTGCGCGTGGCCTTCCGCGGCGGCGCGATCACCGGCATGCTCGTCGTCGGGCTCGCGCTCCTCGGCGTCGCCGGGTACTACGGGATCCTCACCGCGTTCTTCGACAAGACGTCGAAGGAGGCCGTCGACGCGCTCATCGGCCTCGGCTTCGGCGGGTCCCTGATCTCCGTCTTCGCGCGACTGGGCGGCGGCATCTTCACGAAGGCCGCCGACGTCGGAGCCGACCTCGTCGGCAAGGTCGAGGCGGGCATCCCCGAGGACGATCCGCGCAACCCCGCCGTGATCGCCGACAACGTCGGCGACAACGTCGGCGACTGCGCCGGCATGGCGGCCGACCTGTTCGAGACGTACGCGGTCACCGCCGTCGCGGTCATGCTGCTCGGCGTCCTGACGTTCCAGGAGGCGACCGCCGTCGCGCTTTACCCGCTGGTCCTCGGCGGCGCCGCGATCATCGCGTCGATCATCGGCACGTACGCCGTCCGCACGACCACCGGCAACGTCGAGCGGGCGCTCTACCAGGGCCTGATCGTCTCCGGCGTGATCGCCGCGATCGTGTTCTACCCGATCACGTACTGGATGATGGACGGCCTGACCTACAAGTCCGCCGCCGGTTCGCTGAGCGTCCCGAGCGTCACCGACCTGTACCTCTGCGCGCTCGTCGGCATCGGCGTCACCGCGCTGCTGTTCGTCATCACCGACTACTACACGTCGACGCGCTTCGGCCCGGTCCGCAAGACGGCGGAGGCCTCGCAGACGGGTCACGCGACGAACATCATCTCCGGCCTCGCCCAGGGCCTGCAGGCGACGGCGCTCCCCGCGCTCGTCCTCGTGTTCGGCATCCTGTGCTCCTGGAAGCTCGCCGGTGGCGGCACCCAGGGCATCTACGGCATCGGCGTCGCGGTCATGGGCCAGCTCTCGCTGACGGGCCTGATCGTCGCGCTCGACGCGTTCGGCCCGATCACGGACAACGCCGGCGGCATCGCCGAGATGGCGAACATGCCCGAGGAGGTCCGCAACGTGACCGACCCGCTCGATGCGGTCGGCAACACGACGAAGGCCGTCACCAAGGGCTACGCGATCGGCTCGGCGGTCCTCGCCGCGATCGTGCTGTTCGCCGGCTTCAAGGCGGAGCTCGCGCAGGCGGACGTCAGCACGCTCTTCCGGGTCGACGACCCGGCGGTGCTGATGGGCCTGCTGATCGGCGGGATGATGGTCACGCTGTTCGCCGCGCTCTCGATGGAGGCCGTCGGTCGCGCCGGCGGTGCCGTCGTCGAAGAGGTGCGCCGCCAGTTCCGTGAGAAGCCCGGGATCATGGAGGGCACCGACCAGCCCGACTACGCCACCTGCGTCGACATCGTCACGAAGTCGGCCCAGCGCGAGATGATCATCCCGTCGCTGATCCCGATCGTCCTCACGACGATCGTCGGCCTGATCAGCGTCCAGGCACTCGGCGGACTGCTCATCGGCGTCATCGTCGTCGGCTTCTTCTTCGCCGTCATGATGACCGCCGGCGGCGGTGCCTGGGACAACGCCAAGAAGCTGATCGAGGACGGCGCGTTCGGTGGCAAGGGCTCCGAGGCCCACGCCGCATCGGTCACCGGCGACACCGTCGGCGACCCGTTCAAGGACACGGCGGGCCCGGCGATCAACCCGATGATCAAGGTCGCCAACATCGTCGCGATCTTGATCATCCCGATCATTACTTGATCGGGATGATCGGTCGCGGATCTCGCGGCGACTGAGGCCACCCGCGGGCCGGGGCCGTACCACCGGTACGGCACCCGGACCCGCGTGCGGCCTCATTCATCCGCGATCTCTCGCTCCTGTCCCGGCGGGACGGCGGTTGGGCGGCTGAGGCCGCCCTTCGTGTTGCGTTGGTGGTGGACTTATCTTCCGCATACGGTGGTTTGTGCGGATGACCACTGATGGTATGGGTGGTGAACTGGCTCGTTCACCCCCGTATTGCCAGGAGGCACGTGATGGCCACTGTTGAGCAGTCAAAGACGTACGCCGCGCCGGGTGAGGCTGGAAGCCCGGTTGCGCTTCTGCCCCGCTACGAGAACTTCATCGGCGGCCGATGGGTCGCTCCCGTCGAGGGTGAGTACACCGAGAACCTGTCTCCGGCCACCGGGAAGGCGTTCTGCCAGGTGCCCAAGTCGACGCCGGCGGACATCGAGCTTGCGCTCGACGCCGCGCATGCGGCGAAGGACGCCTGGGGTGCGACGTCGCTGACGGAGCGCTCGGCGGTCCTCAACAGGATCGCGGACGCGATCGACGCGAACCTCGAGATGCTGGCCGTCGCCGAGAGCTGGGAGAACGGCAAGCCCGTGCGTGAGACGCTCGCCGCCGACATCCCGCTGGCCGCCGACCACTTCCGCTACTTCGCGAGCGTGATCCGCGCCGAGGAGGGCTCGATCGCGGAGATCGACAAGGACACGATGGCCTACCACTTCCGTGAGCCGCTCGGCGTCGTCGGACAGATCATCCCGTTCAACTTCCCGATCCTGATGGCGGCGTGGAAGATCGCGCCGGCGCTCGCCGCGGGGAACTGCACCGTCGTGAAGCCCGCCAGCCCGACGCCGTGGTCGCTGCTGAAGCTCTGCGAGCTGCTCGAGGACATCGTGCCCGCGGGCGTGCTCAACGTCGTCAACGGCCCGGGCGCCGAGACCGGCCGCGCGCTCGCCTCGAACAAGCGGATCGCCAAGATCGCCTTCACCGGCGAGACCGTGACCGGCCGCCTGATCATGGGGTACGCCGCGCAGAACATCATCCCGTCGACGACGGAGCTCGGCGGCAAGTCCCCGAACGTCTTCTTCGCCGACATCATGGCGCAGGACGACGCGTTCTTCGACAAGGCGATCGAGGGCCTCGTGCTCTACGCCTTCAACAAGGGCGAGGTCTGCACGTGTCCGTCGCGCGCGCTGATCGAGGAATCGATCTACGACGAGTTCATGCCGCGTGTGCTCGAGCGGATCGCTGCGATCAAGCAGGGCAGCCCGCTGGACCCGGACACGATGATCGGGCCGCAGGTGTCCAAGGCGCAGCTCGAGAAGGTCCAGAGCTACGTGGAGATCGGCCGCAACGAGGGGGCCGAGGTGCTGATCGGCGGGGACCGCAACATCCTCGACGGCGAGCTCGCCGAGGGCTACTACCACGAGCCGACCGTGCTCAAGGGCACGAACGACATGCGCGTGTTCCAGGAGGAGATCTTCGGCCCGGTGGTGTCCGTGACGACGTTCAAGGACGAGGCCCAGGCGCTCGAGATCGCGAACGACACGATGTACGGGCTCGGCGCCGGCGTCTGGACCCGCGACGGATCGCGAGCGTTCCGGATGGGGCGGGCGATCAAGGCCGGGCGCGTGTGGACCAACTGCTACCACCTGTACCCGGCGCACGCCGCGTTCGGCGGCTACAAGGCATCGGGGGTGGGTCGCGAGAACCACAAGATGATGCTCGACCACTACTCGCAGACGAAGAACCTGCTCGTCAGCTACGACCCCAAGGCACTCGGGTTCTTCTAGGAGATGGAATCGGCCGACCGCGTCTCCGTCACTCCGCAGGCCGCTGAGGCGATCCGCGCCCTGACGCAGACGCACGGGCCGCTGGTGCTCCACCAGTCGGGGGGCTGCTGTGACGGCAGCTCCCCGATGTGCCTGCTGGCGCACGAGCTGCCGCCGGGCCCCGGCGACCTGCTGCTCGGCGAGGTGGCCGGAACGCCGTTCTACATCGATGCCGATCAGGACCGGCGCTGGGGCCATCCGTCCTTCGTCGTCGACGTCGAGCCTGGGGCGGCGACGAGCTTCTCGCTCGAGGGGGGCGCCGGCGTGCACTTCGTCGCGCGCTCGCCCGGCCCCGCATAGCCGGACCCGAGGGGCGCCTGAGCCCTCTGGACGGTTTCTGGACGCCCCACGGGGCGTGGCAGCCGGATTGCCGACTGTTCAACCCGCGTTCGCCGGTCTACCTTCTGCAGCGTGTTCTTCGGACGAGCGGCAGGTGAAATGAGACGAACGGCGACCATCGGGGGGTGGGCGGCCGTGGCGGTGGTGCTGGCAGCGATGCTGGTGCCCCAAAGCGCGGCTGCAGCCGCCGACATCGTCCGTCACCCGCCGCTCGCCGGGATCGCCGCTCCGGTCGGCGGCTCGTCGTATCGCGATGACACACCCGTCGCGCTTCACGGCGAGGCCGCCGACCCGGACGGCGATGCCGGTCCCGCAGGGATGCAGTGGCGCGTCGTGCGCCACACGGGGGCGGCGACCGAGGTGGTCGCGGAGCCCCAGGGGCAGGATGCCTCTTTCACGCCGTCGGACCGCTGGGGGGCGGACACGACCTACGAGGTGCAGCTGACGGTGACGGACGCAACGGGGCTCTCCGCGACGACGAGCGTCACGATCGTCCCGCAGACGGTGAAGGTGACGCTTCGCAGCGAGCCCGAGGGCGCGCCGCTGACGTTCGGGACCGTGACGCAGGCCGGTGACCGCGTGGTCGAGGAGGTCGTCGGCCGGCGCGTCGCGCTGGCGGCGCCCGAGACCTTCACGCCGGCCACCGGGCCGGAAGTCGTGCTCGACGGGTGGAGCGACGGGGGGAACCGTTCGCGAGACCTGGTCGTGCCCGCAGCGCCGCTGGAGCTGGTCGCGCGCTACCGCGCGCCCCAGCTCGCGATCGGCGACGCCCAGATCGAGGTCAGCGCCGGCGGGGGGAACAGCGGGGCCGTCCAGATGGACTCCCCGCTGCTGCCGGCGCTGGCCTTCGATCCGCCCGACCCCTTCACCCTGCGTGTGCTCACCGGTTGGCTGCGCCGCAGCAGCGGCACGCCGCAGGTCGAGCTCGCGCTGCGACGCGGCAGCTCGCGTACCGGCTGCTCGTGGTGGGCCGTGCGCAACCTGCGCTTCAGCGCCGCCAGCCGCGCGGGCTGCGGCAAGCCGCGATTCATCGCGGCGTCGATGCGCCTCACGAAGGGCGGCTGGCGCTGGCGCGTGGCGCTGGGCCGGGCGCTCCCGCCGGGCAGCTACTCGTTCGTGATCCGCGTCCGCGACGCCGCGGGCCGCCCGATCTCCTTCGAGCGCCAGTAGCCGCTCGGGAGCAGGCGCTCCCGCATGCTGCGCCGCTGCGACGATTGTTCCGGCGTGCCCTGAGGCATACGGTGTGGGCCATGAGCACCGACACGCGCTTCTGGCACCCGTTCGCGGACATGGCGGCCGTCCGTGGCGCCGAGATCGTCATCACCGGGGGTGAGGGCGTCGAGGTGTGGGACGACGCCGGGAACCGCTACCTCGACGGCACCGCCAGCCTGTGGTGCGTGAACGTCGGTCACGGCCGGCAGGAGATCGTCGACGCCGCGATGGCCCAGATGAGCGAGCTGGCGAGCTATTCGGCCTTCGGGGCGTTCTCCAACCGCCCCGCGGACACGCTCGCCGAACGCCTCGCCTCCTACGCGGAGGACGTCGTCGACGATCCGCGGATCTTCTTCGGGCTCGGCGGCGGCGATGCGATCGACACCGCCGCAAAGCTCGTGCGGCGCTACTTCAGCGCGATCGGCGAGCCCGGGCGAACGCACATCATCGGCCGTACGCAGGGCTACCACGGCACCCACGGGCTGGGGACGAGCATCGGCGGCATCGGCGCCAACCAGGACGGCATGGGCCCGCTCGACCCGGACACCACGCGCGTGCCGTGGGACTCGCTCGAGGCGCTCGAGGCCGAGTTCGAGCGCGTCGGCGTGGAGCGCGTCGCAGCGGTGTTCGCCGAGCCGGTGATCGGCGCGGGCGGCGTCCATCGCGTTCCGCCCGGCTACCTGCAGGGCCTGGCCGCGCTCTGCCGGCGTCACGGCGCGCTGTTCGTCGCCGATTGCGTGATCGGGGCGTTCGGGCGACTGGGGACGTGGTTCGGCGTCGACCGGTTCGAGCTGAAGCCCGACCTGATCACGTTCGCCAAGGGCGTCACGAGCGGCTACCTGCCGCTCGGAGGGCTCGTCGTCTCGGGGCGGGTCGCCGAGCCGTTCTGGGATCGCGGCGGGCTGATGTTCCGTCACGGGCAGACGTACTCCGGGCATCCGACGTGCTGCGCCGCCGCACACGCGAACCTCGACATCATCGAGCGCGAGGGCCTGCTCGACCGCGGCCTCCAGCTCGAGGGCGAGATCTCCGCGGCGCTCGGCCGGCTGTCCGGCCGGGAGCTCGTCGGCGAGATCCGCGCCGGCATAGGCGCACTCGGAGCCGTCGCCTTCGATCCGGCGGCGCTGGCCGAGCATCCGGACCTTCCCGCGCGCACGTTCGCCGCGGCGAAGGCCCGCGGCGTGCTCGTGCGGCCGCTGGGTGACGCGGTGGCGATCTCGCCGCCGCTGATCATCACGGCAGAGCAGGTGGATCAGGCCGCCGAGGCGATCGGCGAGGCCGTGGCGGCGGTTGCGCAGGACCTCGGCCGCGCCACGAGCGGCGCCGGGCGCTGAGCGCGGCGCCTTCTGCCTAGACTGCCGAAGGTTTGCCGATCAGGAGTCTCATCTAGATGGCCGAGCGCCGCCTGCACGGACTGCAGCGCGTTCTCGGCGTCAATGCGCTGTTCGCCACCGCCTACGGCAACGTGGGCTCCTCGATCTACTACGCGCTCGGCCTCGTCGCGTCGTACGCGCTCGGCCTCACGCCGGTCGTCTTCGTCATCACGGGGTTCATCTTCTGGCTGACGGCGTCCACGTACGCCGAGGCGACGACGATGTACCCCGAGGCCGGCGGCTCATCGAGCTTCGCGCGGCACGCCTTCAACGAGTTCTGGAGCTTCTTCGCCGCCTGGGCGCAGATGCTGAACTACACGATCACGATCGCGATCTCGGCGTTCTTCGTGCCGCACTACCTCGGGGGGCTGTTCTGGGAGCCGCTGCGCTCCTCGCCCGGAGACATCTTCTTCGCGATCGGCGTCGTGATCGCCCTCTCGATCGTGAACGTCATCGGCGTCAAGGAGTCGGCCGGGGTCAACGTGACGCTCGCGGTGCTCGACTTCGCCACGCAGCTGCTGCTCGTCCTGGTCGGCGCGATCCTCGTGTTCTCGCCCAGCGTGCTGAAGAACAACGTGATCCTGGGCGTCGCTCCGACCTGGAAGGACTTCCTGATCGCGATCCCGGTGGGCATGATCGCCTACACCGGCATCGAGACGATCTCGAACATGGCCGAGGAGGCCAAGGACGAGACCAAGACGATCCCCAAGGCCATCAACCGGGTCGTCATCGCCGTCTTCGCGATCTACGCGGCGCTTCCGGCCGTCGCGCTGTCGGCGCTCCCGGTGACGAAGGTCGACGGCCAGTACCAGACGCTGCTCGGGTTGTCCGAGGCGGATGGCGGCTACGCCGGCGACCCGATCCTCGGGGTCGTGAAGCAGATCGACCTGGGGGCGCTCCAGGGGGCGGCGCAGGTCTACGTCGGCGTGCTGGCGGCCACCATCCTGTTCATCGCGACGAACGCCGGGATCATCGGGGTCTCGCGGCTCGTCTACTCGATGGGCATCCACCGCCAGGTGCCCGACAAGCTGCGCCAGCTGCACCCGAAGTACGGGACGCCCTGGATCGGGATCCTCGTGTTCGGCGCCGTCGCGTGCCTGGCGATCACGACCGGCGAGGCCACCTTCCTGGGGAACATGTACGCCTTCGGGGCGATGCTGTCGTTCACGATCGCGCACCTCGCGGTCATCACGATGCGCTATCGCATGCCGGACGTCCCGCGGCCCTACCGCGGGCCGATGAACCTCCAGATCGGCGGGGTCGACGTTCCCGTCTTCGCGATCCTCGGGGCGTTCGGTACCGGCCTGGCCTTCATCGTCGTGACCTTCCTGCACATCGACGTCGCGATCGCGGGCGCCGCCTGGCTGACGATCGGCATCACGTTCTACGTCTGGTATCGCCATCGCCACGGACTGGACCTGACGACGACCGTCAAGGTGGCCGTCCCGGCACCGGTGGTCGCGCACGAGGCCGAGTACGAGTCGGTGCTCGTCGCGCTCGACCCCCGTGCCTACTCGCCGGGCGCGGTCGCGACGGCGGTGAAGGTCGCCGCACGCCGGCGCCGCGGCATCCACGTCCTCGTCCCGATCACCGTCCCGGCCTCGGCCCCGATCGACGCGGAGATGCCCGAGCAGGAGCGCGCGGCGCAGACGATCATCGAGCAGGCGCGCCTGCAGGGCGGGCGGCGCGTCACCGGCCACTGGGAGAAGGTCCGCGCGGGCCAGGCCGGCCGCCTGATCGTCGAGGAGGCCAAGCAGCTGCGGGCGCGGGCGATCATCATGCCGCTGCCGCCGCGCCAGGGCGGGTCGCTGTTCGGCACGACGCTCGAGACCGTGCTCGAGGAGCGCCCGTGCCGCGTGATCATCCAGACCGATCCGCAGGCACAGCGATCGAAGGCGCCCGCCGGCGTGGGTCGCGGCTGATGTCCGGCGGTCGTGACGCGCACCGGCAGCTGACGACGTTCTTCTCCGTCGCGATGCTCGTCCTCGGGCTGGGGATGATCATGCGCGCCGTCAGCGGGGGTGGCGGCGTCTTCTCCGTCGGCGTCGTCATGGGGACGCTGTTCGTGCTCGCGGGCGCCGGACGCATGTGGGCCGGGCGGCGCACGCGCTGATGCCCGACCGCAGCGAGCAGATGTTCCGTCGCGGCCTCGGGTCGCCGATGCTCTTCAGCGTCCTGTACACGGTGCTCGCGAGCGCGATCTACTTCGCGCTCGGCGTCGTCGCCGGCTATGCGCTGGGGCTGACGCCCGTCGTGTTCGTCGTGTCCGGCGTGATGTTCGTCCTGGCGGCGATGACGTATGTCGAGGGCTCGTCGCTGCACCAGGACCGCGGCGGGTCGACGGTCTTCGCGCGCTACGCGTTCAACGAGCTGTGGAGCTTCGTCGCGGGCTGGGCCGTGCTGCTCGACTACGTGATCCTGATCGCGGCGACCGCCTTCTGCGCGACGAACTACCTCGGCGCCTTCTGGGAGCCGCTCGGCGACGGCATCGTGGAGACGCTGGCCGTCTTCGCGATCCTCGGCTACGTCGCAGCGCGCAACATCCGCGGCTTCTCCTCGACGCGCTCGTCGCGGATCCGGGTGCTCGTCGTCGTCGACATCGCGCTGCAGCTCGCGCTGATCGCCTGGGCATGGCGCTGCTGTTCGACGCCCATGCGATCACCAGCGACGATCGACCTGGGAACGACGCCGACGGTCGAGAACCTGATCGTCGCGTTCGGCATCGCGACCGTCGTCTCGACCGGCCTCGAGTCGGCGGCCGGGCTGACCGGCGAGGTCCAGGTCAGCCGGCGCGACCTGCGGCGCCTGGTCAGCGCGTCGTCGCTGACGGTCTTCGTCGTCTACACCGGCATCGCGCTCGTCGCGATCAGCGCCCAGCCCGTGGTCAACGGGAAGACGGCGCTCTCGACGACCTACAAGGACGCGCCGGTCCTCGGCATCTCGGCGGCGTTCCACGACCAGTGGCTGCGCGACGGGTCGAAGTACGTGATCGCCGCCGTCGCCGCCGTGACGCTGATCGCGGCGTCGAACTCGGCGATGCTCGGCCTCTCGCGCCTGGCGTACTCGCTGTCCACCAACCGCCAGATCCCGAGCGCCGTCGGCCGCCTGCACCCGACGCGCTTCACGCCGTGGGTGCTGATCGTTCTCGCGACGGTCATCGCGGCGGCGCTCGCGCGTTCCGCACGACCTCGACATGCTGCTCGGGCTGTACGCGTTCGGCGCGCTGCTCGGCCTGACGATCGCCCATGCCGTCGATCGTGCAGGATGCGCTACAGCGAGCCCGACGTGGCGCGTCCGTACCGCATGCCGTTCAACGTCCGCTTCGGCGGCGCTTCGCTGCCGTTGCCCGCTGTCCTCGGCATCGTCCTCAGCGCGGCGGCGTGGATCAGCGTGCTCGTCACGCACAACTCGGCGCGCTGGGTCGGCCTGGCCTGGATGACGTTCGGCCTGGCGCTCTACGTGATCTATCGCTGTTCGACGGGGAAGTCGCTGCTGCGCCGCGTCACCGTTCCGCGCGAGGCGCTGCTGCGCGAACACGTCGACGTCGAGTACGGGTCGATCCTCGTGCCGATCTTCGGCACCGAACTGGACGACGACATCATGCAGACCGCCGGGCGCCTGGCCAGCGAGGAGGACGTCGTGGGCGACGACGGCGTCGGCGCGACGATCGAGGCGATCTGGGTGTTCGAGGTGCCGATGTCGCTGCCGATCGACGCACGGCTGCCCGAGGCCGAGCTCAAGCGCGCACGCGCCGCGCTGTCGCGTGCGAAGGCGGTCGGCGAGGAGTACGCGGGCGTCGAGGTCGCGACCGCGACGGTGCGCGCGCGGCGGGCCGGCCAGGCGATCGTCGACGAGGCGCGCCGGCGCGGGGTGCAGGTGATCGTCCTGGGCGCGGAGGAGCCTTCGAAGATCCGCGGCGGGACGAAGCTCGGCGGCCGGGCCGGCATCGACACGTTCGTCGGAGCGGCGACGAAGCTCGTCGTCGCGAGGGCGGGCTGCCCGGTGATCCTCACCGCGCCGCCGGTCGGCGACCGTTCCGTCTCGACCGGCGGAGACGACGAGACATCGGCGCATGAGAGTGTCTCGCTAGAGTCTCGCCGCGATGTCCTTCATCCTGATCGTCGGCGCCGGTCGCGTCGGCTCGTCCGTCGCTCGCGCGATGCTCGCGCTGGGCCACGAGGTGTCCGTCCTCGACGAGGACCCGTTGTCGCACGACAGGCTCGACGCCGGCCAGGTGACGACGTGGGAGGACTCCGGTGGCCGCTTCACGATCGGCCAGGCGCTCGAGGCCGACGCGCTCGTCGAGGCCGGGATCGAGCAGGCCGACGTCTTCATCGCCGCGACCAACGGCGACAACACGAACCTGACGATCGGCCAGATCGCCCAGCGCGGGCTACGAGGTCCCGAACGTGCTCGTCCGCGTCATGGACCCGGCGCGCGCGGAGTGGTACGCCGCGCAGGGGCTCAAGACGATCTGCCCGACGCGCTACGCCGTCGAGATGTTCGAGCAGGCGCTGACTGGAGGGCGAGGCCTGATGTACGCGATCATCGTGGGCGGCGGCAAGGTCGGCCTCAACCTCGCACGCGAGCTGCTCGACAAGGGCCACGAGGTGACGCTGATCGAACAGCGCCGCGACCGCTACCTGGCGATGGAGGACGAGCTCGAGCACGTCGCGCAGTACGGCGACGGCACGGAGCTGTGGGTCATGGAGCGCGCCGGCGTCCAGCGGGCCGACCTCGTCGTGGCCGTGACCGGCGACGACGAGGACAACATCCTGATCTGCCAGGTCGCCCGCGAGAAGTACCTCGTCGACCGCATCATCGCCCGCGTCAACAACCCGCGCAACCGCCAGTACTTCGAGCTGCTCGGCATCCAGCCGGCGGTGTCCGCGACGGACCTGATCCTTCGCCTGATCGAGCACGAGGTCCCGTCCTACGGCCTGGTGCACCTGCTGAACCTCCCGGGTGAGCGGCTCGAGATCATCGAGGTCGAGGTCGTCGCCGGGTCGCTCGCGGCCGGCGCCGCGGTCAGCACGCTGTCGCTGCCCGAGGGCAGCATCGTGATCTCCGTTCTGCGTGACGGCGGCGGGTTCGTCCCGAACGGCGACACCGTGATCGAGGCCGGCGACGAGGTGCTCGTGTGCCTCGACCCGGGGCTCGAGGAGCAGGTCACGCCGCTGTTCGCGGTCCCCTCCTAGCGCCGCGTCCACCGCGCCGTCGGAGCCACCCGGGATGATCCCCGGATGCGCTACTACCCCGAGCTTCCGGCACCCCGAACGCGCGCGATCCTCGGCGACATCGCCGTCATCGTGCTGATCGTCCTGTTCGCCTGGCTGGGCATGAAGGTGAACAACACGGTCGACGACCTCGCCAGCCTCGGCCGCGGCGTCCAGGACGCCGGCACGTCGGTACAGAAGAGCTTCGATCAGGCGGGCAGCGTCATCGGCGACGTCCCGATCGTCGGCGGTTCGCTGAAGGACGCGCTGACGCAGGCGGGCCGGCAGACCGGTGGCAACGCCGTGGCGCTCGGCAAGCAGGGCGAGACGGCGGTCGAGGACACCGCGAAGCTCCTGGGGTGGGTCGACGTTCGCGCTGCCGACGCTGGTGGTGCTGCTCTGGGCGATTCCGCGCCGCGTCATCACGCGTGCGCCGGATGAGCGCGGCGACGACAGATCCTGCGCGACGCCGGCAGCGCCGAGCGGCGGCGGCTGCTGGCGATGCGGGCCGCGTTCGACCTGCCCTACGGAACTCTGCTGTCGTACACGAAGGACCCGATCGGCGGACCTCGCGGCGGGGCACTACGAACCGCTGCTGCGGGCCGTCTTCGAGGACGCCGGGCTGCGCGCGCCGCCCGCCGCCGACCTTCTATGATGGACGGCCCTTGCGGGATGGTGTAATCGGCAACACGCTTCGCTCTGGACGAAGTATTCAAGGTTCGAGTCCTTGTCCCGCAGCTCTCGAAAGCCCCCGATTCCGTCGGGGGTTTCGTCGTTCTGGGGGTAGTCACGGGGAAGGCCACGGGGAAAACGTCGCGGCCGACGTCTGTACGGCGATGAGCTGCACCGCCCCGAGTGCAAGCGAGCCGGTGCGGTCACCCGTGAGCTGGCCGCGGCGAGACCGTGTCGCGCGTCAAGGCGCCGCAAATCTGCAGCTACTGCCGTCCCGGCGTTGAACTACGCATCGGCATCGCCGCGTACCTCGACCCTGGGCGGCGGCCCCCCGGTGGCCCCCCGACAAGCTGTCGGCCCCGCCGCCCTTCGGCCTCAGCGCGAGCCTACGCCCGCGCCAGCGGTGACGCAAGCAGGGGAGGGTGCCAGCGGCCCCGGCGAATACGGGGGGCAGCCGTCGAGAACCGCTGGCCGACCCGAAACACTACGCTGGAGGCACGGCAGCCGACGGCGGATCGCGGCTCTGTCACGCCTAGGCCCGCCGCGCGGCCCAAACCTGCATTGGGAGTCGGCCTCGGCGGCCGTTTCACGGCCGCCTCCCGGAAGCCCCTCGCGATCAGGTGCCGACGCCCCCCGGCCAGATGGGGGGAACCTGACCGACGCGGGGACGCCGGCACGCTGAGCCTACGCGCGTGTAGGTGCCACTGGTGGGCGATTTCCTGCTCCGCCGCGCCGTGGCCCTGGCGGTCTCCGATCGCCCTGATAGCCCCTCGGCGTTGTTCGC
Source organism: uncultured Solirubrobacteraceae bacterium (assembly GCA_963817295.1). Classification (GTDB taxonomy): domain Bacteria; phylum Actinomycetota; class Thermoleophilia; order Solirubrobacterales; family Solirubrobacteraceae; genus F1-60-MAGs163. Next base: position 13,654 of record CAWFOF010000016.1, read on the forward strand.
TGGCCCGCGCCGCGGCGAACTCATGGCGCGGAGGTCCAGCGAGCTCGAGCTAGCTCTCGACCACGCACGTTCAGGAGCGGCGGAGAAAGCCACCCGGATTGAACGTCATCAGCAACTTCTCACGGGACGCATCGACCACGAATGCATCCGAGCCGCGCACGAACTCCGCGACCGCCTCACCAGGTCCCGGCCCGAACCCGGGGGCGACCGGATGGCCGTTGACGTTGGTGTCCTCGACCACCAGGTAGCAGCCTTGCGTCACGAGCGGCGCGTAGCAGCCGAGTTCGGCCGTGACGTGCTCGAAGCTGTGATCGCTGTCGAGGACGACCATGACGGTCTCGACAGACGCGGCCCTGCGGCGGATCTCCGAAACGACGTCAGGTTCCGTCGAGGAACCGGTCAGATATGTGATGCGCGGGTGCTGCGGCCGCCCAGGGATCTCGTCGTCGCCGGCGATGTCGACGGTCACGATCGATCCGCCGCCGAACAGGTCCATCAGCGACGCCAAGTACAGCGCCGAGCCACCCCACGCCGTGCCGCACTCGACGATCAGGTCCGGCCGCGTCTCCCACCGCACTCCTGGTACGATCCACATGTCCATCGGGCACTGGCCGTTGCAACGCCCATCAGTGCGTGTCCTTCCACGTCTGGTCCATCAGCCGAACAGCTCATCGCGCGTCACGGTCTCGACGCTGGAGATCGCAGCATCAGGAGACGGGCCCAGGCCGAGCGGACCGCCGACCATTCCGCCGGCCCCGACGGGTCTACACCGTTATGGAACACCACCAGGAGCCCGTGACCGAGCTCGACGCGCGGTTCAGCAGCGACGGCGCGCGCGCGACGCCGTGGGCGACCGGGCTTCGCCGGATCGAGGAGGCGGAGCTGTTCTGGCTCTCGACCGTCCGCCCCGACGCGCGCCCGCACGTCACCCCGGTCATCTCGGTGTGGCTGGACGACGCGGCGTACTTCTGCACCGGCGCGGACGAGCGCAAGGCACACAACCTGGCGCAGAACCCGCGATGTGCCCTCACGACCGGCTGCAACGCGCTCGCAGAGGGGCTCGACGTCGTGATCGAGGGCCGTGCCGTCAGGGTGCGGGACGGCGAGCGGCTGCGGAGCGTCGCAGCGCGGTACGAATCGAAGTACGGCCACGAGTGGCACTTCGAGGTCGTGGACGGCGCCTTCGTCGGGGAGGGCGGCAACGTCGCCATGGCGTACGCGATCGTCCCGTCGACGATCCTGGGCTTCGGCAAGGGGGAGTTCAGCCAGACCCGCTGGCGGTTCGCGGGCCGCTGAACGCGCTAGACCACCTCGCGCAGGTCACCCGTGTGCACGTCGTAGACGAATCCGCGCACGCTGTGCTTCTTCGGGATGAACGGGCTCGCGTGGATGCGAGCGAGCGATTGGCGGACGTCCGCGTCGAGGTCGGAGAACGCCTCGGCGGCCCACTCGGGCTTGATGCCGGTCTCCTCCGACTGCGTCCGATGGGAAGGATTGCGCCCCGCAGGCGTCCTTGGGACTGACCCCGGTTTTCAGGAGGCCCGTCTTGTCCGTCCCATCGCTGCGCTTCGTCGTTCCGATCGCCGTGCTCGCCGCGCTCGGGCTCGGCGCCTGCGGCAGCTCCGGCAGCTCCGGCAGTTCCAGCAGCTCGAGTTCGCCGTCGACGGCCGCCGCCGCCGCGCCGGCTGCTGCCGCTGGAGCGTCGACGGTCTCGCTGAGCGCCGACCCATCGGGCGCGCTCGCCTTCGACCAGAACACGGAGACCGCGAAGGCGGGCACCGTGACGCTGAAGATGTTGAACCCGGCCGGCCTCCCGCACGGGATCGCCATCGAGGGCAACGGCGTCAACAAGACCGGGGCCGTCGTGCAGAAGGGCGGCACCTCGACCGTGACGGTGAAGCTCAAGCCCGGGACGTACACCTACTATTGTCCCGTCCCCGGACACAAGGCCGGCGGGATGACCGGGACGCTGACGGTCACCTGAGCCGGCGCGAGGGGAGTAGCGTGCCCGGCGTGGCGGACATCCAGCAACGTACGCCCCTGCGGCAACTGGACCCGAACGACCTCGGTGACCATCTCGACCGGCTTTACCGCGCGGCCTGGGCGATGTGCGGGAACCGCGAGGACGCCGAGGATCTCGTCCAGGAGATGTACGCCAACGTCCTCTCACGGTCGCGGTGGCTGCACGGCGAAGACGACCTGGGCTATCTCATGCGCGCGCTGCGCAACGCGCACGTCAACCGGGGTCGCGCCGCCGCCCGCCGGCCGAGGACGTCGTCGCTCCAGGCGCGCGAGAGCGAGCCGGTCGCGCCGGCGGGCTCAGGCCCCGAGGCGGCGCTCGAGGCCGGTGCGCTGTTCACGGCGATCGCCGCGCTTCCCCCGGCCTTCCGGGACGCGCTCGTCGCAATCGACGTCGCCGGGCTGTCCTACCGTGAGGCCGCCCGCGCTCTGCGCGTTCGCGAGGCGACGATCACAAGCCGGCTGCATCGCGCCCGGGCACGGATCGCGGCGGAGATGCGATGACCCGCGACAAGACCGCTGAATACGACGAGATCGGCGCCGCGGTCCGCGAGACGGTCGCCGGGGTGCGGGCACCGACCCGCCTGCGGGCGAGCGTCGCTGCGCAGCGGCTGCAGCACACGCCGGCCCGCCGCCGATACGTCCGGCGCACCGCGCTCGCCGCCGGCGCCGCGCTGCTCGCGGTCGCGGCCGTCGCCCTCGTCGTCGGGCTCTCCGGGCCTGCCACCTCGGGCCCCTCGATCGCCGAGGCCGCCATCGCCGGGCTTCATCCGGCGGGCGGGGCGCCGCCGCCCAGCAGCGGCGACGGGTACCTGCGCGGGTCCGTCGACGGCGTCGCGTTCCCGGATTACACGGCCGCCGGCGGCTGGCGCGCCGCAGGGATGCGCCGCGACCGCGTCGGCGGTCGCAGCATGACGACCGTCGTCTATGCGCGCGGGCGCACTCGCGTCGGATACGTGATCGTCGACGGGAAGGCGCTGCCGGTCCCGGGCGACGCGCAGGCGCGGACCTACGGTGGTGTGCCCGTCCACGTCCTGGAGCGCGGGGGAGCGGTGATCGTCACCTGGCGCCGCGGCGGCCACACCTGCATCCTGGCCGCGCGCGGGCTCCCGCTGGAACCGCTGCTGGAATTCGCGACGCGCCTCTGAAGGCTCAGGAGCCCGCGACGCGCCCGACCTCCGCGAGGGTGGTGAGACCCTGGCGGACCTTCTCGAAGCCGTCGTCGCGCAGCCGGCGCATCCCGCCGTCGACCGCCTCCTGGGCGATCACGTTCGCCGACTCCTGCCGCATGATCAGCGAGCGGATGTTCTCGGTGATCGGCATCACCTCGAACAGGCCGATCCGCCCGCGGTAGCCGGTGCCGCCGCAGCGCCCGCAGACGCCCGGCTCGAAGATCGTCACGTCGTCGGTGACGTCGTAGCCCGCCTCGCGCAGCGTCTCCGCGGGCATGACCGTCTCGACCTTGCAGTTCTTGCAGAGCGTGCGCGCGAGGCGCTGCGCGATCACGCAATCGATCGCCGAGGCGGTCAGGAACGGCTCGATGTTCATGTCGAGCAGCCGGCTGATCGCCGTCGGGGCGTCGCGGGTGTGCAGCGTCGAGAGCACGAGATGTCCGGTGAGCGCCGCCTCGATGGCGATCTGGGCGGTCTCGTGGTCGCGGATCTCGCCGACCATGATGATGTCGGGGTCGGCGCGGACCATCGTTCGCAGCGCGCGCGCGAACGTCATGCCGACCTTGCCGTTCACCTGCATCTGCTTGATCCCGTCGACGCGGTACTCGACGGGGTCCTCGATCGTGATGATCGAGCGATCGCCCGTGTTCAGCACCGCGAGCGCACCGTAGAGGGTGGTCGTCTTGCCCGATCCGGTCGGTCCCGTGACGAGCGTCGCACCGTAGGGCTGGCCGATCGCGTGGCGCAGCCGCGCGGACTCGACCTCTCCGAGGCCGAGCTGATCGAGCTGGATGACCCCGCCGCCGGCGTGATCGAGGACGCGCATGACGACCGACTCGCCGCCGACGAGCGGGAGCGTCACGACGCGGACGTCGACGCTGCGGCCGTCGACCGCCAGCGCCAGGCGCCCATCCTGCGGCACGCGGCGCTCGGAGATGTCGAGGTTCGCCATGATCTTCACGCGCGAGACGACGCCGCGGACCATGCGCCGTGGCACGGCGTTTGAGGCCTTGAGGACGCCGTCGATGCGGTAGTGCACACGCATCTCGCTCCCGTCGGGATCGAAGTGGACGTCGCTGGCGCCGAGCTCGATGGCCTCGGCGATGATCGAGTGGACGAGCTTGATCACCGGGGCGTCGTCGTCGGCGTCGCGCACGTCGCTGATGAGGAGGTCCTCTTCGGCCTCGTCGGGCGCCTCGCCGACCTGCTCGAGGCGGGCGAGCTTGGCGATCAGCGCGCCGATGTCCTCACTCGACGCCACGACCGGGTGCACGTCCAGCCCGGTCATCATCGCGACGTCGTCGATCGCGAGCACGTTCGCGGGATCGGATGTCACGAGCAGCAGCGTGCGCTCGTCCTTGTAGCCGATCGGCACCGCCCCGTAGCGGTGCGCGGCCTCCGGCGTCACGAGGCTGCAGGCGCGAAAGTCGACGCTGTACGCGGCGAGGTCCACGTAGTCCACGCCGAAGCGCTCGGCGATGACCTGCGCGAGCTGGTCGGGGGTCAGCGTGCCGCGACTGACGAGCACGGTGCCAGTGGATGAGGCGGTGGCACGGGCCTCCGCGACGGCCGCCTCGACCTCGAGGCGATCGGCCAGCCCGAGGTCGACCACGATCTCGCCGATCATGCGGCGCGAGCGCTGGCGCTGGGTGGGTGGCACGATGCCGAGCGGCATCCCCCCGGCGGCGGGGGTGGGCGGAGCGACGGAGATGTCGGGCTGCATGCGCGAAATGAGGGGTCGGGGAAACCGGAACGGACCTTCCAACCTGATCGGCACGCAGCGGCCGGAACACAAGTGCTAACCGGCCGCGTGCTCCTCCCGGACGCCCTCGGGCATCAGCAGGATCGCCCCCGCGAGGAAGCAGATCGCGCCGATCGCCGTCCCGGCGTTGGCGATCGCCGCACTCACCGGCTCGCTCGTCGACGGGTTGATCAGCGCGGCGGCGGCGGAGACGCCGAAGGCGACCGATCCGAGCATGTTCAGCGCCACGATCCACCAGCTCATTGAGTGGGCGAGGACCGCGAACCAGCGGTGGCAGACCTCGGCGAGGGCAAGCTCGCTCGCGACAAGGAAGCAGATCGAGCCGAAGACGTCCGGCGCCCAGACCCGCAGGTTCTCCTGGTGGCTGTCGAGGCCCTTCTGCATCGCCAGGAACGTGCTCACGTTGAAGAACAGCGTTCCGGCAAGCTGGATCGCGGAGGCGAGCCAGTCGATCCGGCCGGGCTCCCACGACGCCGGCCGCAGCGGGCGCCGCTCGTGTTCATGCAGGAGCGGCCCGCGCTCGACGTTGACGACCTCCCAGAACTGGAGATAGCCCGCCGTCGTGAAGAACAGCGACCCGACGAAGTACGTGATCCCGATCGCCGGGCGCGGCGAGGACGCCCACTGCGAGGCGATCGCGGCGACCGCGAAGCACGTCGAGCCGATCGCGAAATTGAGCGCGATCCACCAGCCCACGCGGTCGGGTCGCCACCAGACGCCGGTACGCGGGCCGGCGTCCTCCTTGCGATTCTGGCGTGAGCGCCAGCGCACGAGCTCGCCGTCGGGGCGCCGGACGATCACCCTTGTGATGAATCGCCCGGGCCCTTCGGCGGAGACGAGCTCCCAGCCCGGCGGCAGCTCGAGGTAACCGGCGCCGGAACTAGCCTGCGACATCCTCGGCGGCCGCAAGCCCGACGGCCACGAGGTCCAGCGGATGGACCCAGGACTCGCCCAGCATCTGACCGCCGGCGCCCTGCACGGCTTCGCGGAGCGGGATGGCCCAGCGGTGCTCCAGCAGCGCGATCGCCGCCGACGTCCCGTTCGGGATCGCGTCGGTGACGACCCACATCTCTGCGTCGTCGATGATGTGCCCGTCGGCGCCGGCCTCCGCGCCGGCCAGCGCGCCGGCCTCGGCACCCTCCTCGCCGGCGAAGCCGAAGCCGATCAGCGCACCGACCGTCGCGCCGAACTCCTCGGCCTGCTCCTCGGTCAGGTCGCTCGCCTGCAGGATCGCGACGTCGCCGGCGTCGTCCTTCGTCACGAACAGCAGGTCGATCAGGCGGATCGTGTCGTGCTCGCGCAGCGTCTCGAGCTCCTTCAGGATCGAGCCGGTGAAGTTGTTGCCCTCGAAACCGAGCAGCACCAGTTGAACAGGTCCAATGGTCATCGTGTCTCTCCTCGTCCTCGTGCGGGGCTCAGCCCTGCAGGACCTGGGCCTTGGCCGTCTCGAACTCGTCCTGGGTCAGTGCGCCGGAGTCGAGCAGGCTCTTCAGCTCGGTCAGCTTCGAGGCGATGTCGCCGCCGGCGGCGGCCGGTGCGGCCGGAGCGGGCGGCGGAGGCGGCGGGGGAGGGGCCGGGGCGGCCGCGTACTGGTCCGCGGGCTGCGCCTGCTGCTGCTCGAGCGCTTCGATCCGCTGTTCCTGATCAGCCTCGGCCTGCTGGCCGCGCTGGGCGTGCTTTCCGACGGCGTACGCGCCGCCCCCGATCATCGCCGCCCGCATCAGCGGGCGCCTCCTTCGCATCATTTCGACTGACTCCTTGATTGTCGTGGCACCGCTGGGCGCGGCACCGGAGTGGATCGGAACACTACCGCTAGGCGGCGGCCTGTTCTGCCCAGGCGCGGTAGAGCTGAGCGTAGGCGCCGTCGGCCTCGATGAGCTCGTCGTGCGTGCCCTGCTCGACGATGCGCCCGTGCTCGAGGACGACGATACGGCCCGCCTGGCGGATCGTCGACAGGCGGTGGGCGACGACGATCGCGGTGCGGCCCGCGAGCAGCCGCCGCAGCCCGGCCTCGATCTTGCCCTCCGTGTGGATGTCGACGTTCGACGTGGCCTCGTCGAGGACGAGGATGCGCGGGTCGGCCACGAGGGCGCGACCGAATGCGACGAGCTGGCGCTGGCCGGCCGAGAGCTGTACTCCGCGCTCGCCGATCTGCGTGTCGAGGCCGTTCGGGAGCTTCTCGACGATCTCCCACAACCCGATCGCCCGGGCCGCGCTCTCGAGCTCCTCCCGGGTCGCGTCGTCACGTCCGAAGGCGAGGTTGTCCGCGATCGTGCCGCTGAACAGGAAGGCCTCCTGGGGGACGATGCCCAGCTGCGAACGCAGCGACTGCATCGTGATGTCGCGCAGATCGTGCCCGTCGACGAGGACGACGCCCTCGCTGGGGTCGTAGAAGCGCGCGACGAGCTTCGCAAAGGTGGACTTGCCGGCGCCGGTGGCGCCGACGAGCGCGACGGTCTGGCCCGGCGGGATCGTCAGGTCGACGTGTGTCAGCGCGAGCTTCGTGCCCTCGTCGGTGCGGTAGCGGAATGAGACGTCCTCGAAGCGGATCTCGCCCTTGATGTGCGGGAGCTCGGTTGCGGTCGGCGAATCCGTGAGGTCGGGCTCGACGTCCAGCAGCTCGAAGATCTTGTCCAGCGCGGCCATGCCTGACTGGTAGGTCGTGTACACCTGCGAGAGCTGGCCGATCGGGTCGAAGAAGTTGTTCAGCGCGGCGATGAAGCCGACGAGCACGCCGATCTGGATGTTCCCGTCGATCGCCTGCAGGCCGCCCACGACGATCACGAGGACGGTCGCCAGCGAGCTGATGAACTCGACCGCGGGGAAGTAGGCCGCGTTCAGGTAGACCGTCTTGAGGTTCGCCTCGCGGTTGCGCTCGTTGAGCACCTCGAACTGGTCACGATGGAAGGGCTCCCGGGCGAACGAGCGCACGACGCGCACGCCGGAGAGCGTCTCCTGCAGGTACGCGGTGATCGAGCCGATCGTCTCGCGCGTGTGGCGGTAGGCGTCGGCGCTGACGATGCGGAAGATCAGCGACAGCAGCGCCATGACCGGGAAGATCAGGAACACGAGCAGCGCCAGCTGCCAGTCCAGGAGCAGCAGGATCACGATCGAGCCGAAGAGCGTCAGCGTCGCCTGGAACAGCGTCACGACGGTGTCGGTGACGAGCGAGTCGAGCGCCTCGACGTCGTTCGTCATGCGGCTGATCAGCACGCCCGCGGGCCGCCGCTCGTAGAAGCCGACCGGCTGGCTCTGCAGATGGTTGAAGATCCGCACGCGCAGGTCCTGCAGCGCGCGCTGGCCGACCCAGCCGACGAGGAAGTTCTGCGCGTATGAGGCCGCCCACACGATCAGGACGCTGGCCAGGTACAGCGCGACGACGAGGTCCAGCGCCGCGATGTCTCCGGGGATGATGCCCTTGTCGATCGCGGCGGCGGCCAGCGGCGCCGGGGCGAGCGACGCGGCGACGCCGATGACGAGCACCACGAACATCGCGATGACGCGCCAGCGGTACGGCGCGACGAGCGCCGCGAGGCCGTGAACCTTGCGGCCGCGGCCGCTGGTGCCGCGCAGACGCCGGCGCGAGTCCTCCCACAGCAGCCTGATGCGCTCACGACGCGTCGCGTCGACCGGCGCGACCGGCGGGCGGTCGTCGACGGAGGGACCCCAGTGGCCGTGGGCGCTCACAGGCCTGCCACCTCGCGCTCGAAGGGGTTGCGGTTGAGGAAGACCTGATCGGGGAGGCCCTTGGCGACGATCTCGCGGTACAGGTCGCTCTGCTCGATCAGGTCGTCGTGGCGCCCGTGGGCGATCAGTTCGCCGTCCTCGAGCACGACGATCTCCTGTGCCAGCGCGATCGTCGACAGGCGGTGGGCGATCACGAACGTCGTGCGGCCCGCCATGACCTCCTGCAGCGCGTCCTTGATCTCGCGCTCGGTGGTCGCATCGACGGCGGAGGTCGCGTCGTCGAGGATCAGGATGCGCGGATCGGCCAGCAGCGCGCGGGCGATCGCCAGCCGCTGGCGCTGGCCGCCGGAGAGCGTCATCCCGCGCTCGCCGACGCGCGTGTCGTAGCCGTCGGGCAGACGCTCGATGAACTCGTGCGCCTGCGCGCGGCGTGCCGCCTCGAGGATGTCCGCGTCGGAGGCGTCGGGCCGCGCATAGGCGATGTTCTCGGCGACGCTGGCGGAGAACAGGAACGGGTCGTCGTTGACCGTCGCGATCTGCGATCGCAGCGACGCGGGGTCGACGTCGCGCACGTCGACGCCGTCGACGAGCACGGAGCCGGAGGTCGCGTCGTAGAGCCGCGGGATCAGCTGCACGAGCGTCGTCTTGCCCGAGCCGGTGCCCCCGACGATCGCGACGGTGCAGCCGGCCGGGACCTCGAGCGAGACGTCGCGCAGCGCGTCGTGGCTCGCCCCGTCGTAGCGCAGGGTGACGTCGCGCAGTTCGACGCGGCCGTTGCCGGCGGGCAGCGGGACGCGTCCGGGGAGGCGACGACCTCGGGTGCGCGATCGAGGATCTGGAAGAGCCGGGCACCCGAGGCGGTTGCGCGCTGGGCCATGCCGAGCGAGATCCCGAGGGTGCGCATCGGCCCGATCAGCATCAGCAGGTAGGTGTAGAACGCGGTGAACGCGCCGAGCGTCAGGTTGCCGTGGATCACCTCGCGTCCGCCGATGAGCAGCAGCGCCGCGAGCCCCAGCTGCGGGAGGAACCCGATGAACGGCCCGTAGAAGGCCTGGATCCTGGTCGAGATCATCGCCTGCTCGAAGACGCGGCCGACCTGCATCTCGAAGCGCCGGCGCTGACGGTCCTCGGCGGCGAACGCCTTGACGACGCGCACACCCGAGACGTTCTCCTCGACCTCGGCGGTCAGCTCGGCGAGGCGCTGCTGGAACTCCTGGATCGCCGGGCGCGATCTGCGGCCGTAGCGGGCCGCGACGAGGACGACGAACGGCACGGGCGCCAGCGAGATCGCCGCCAGGCCGGGGTTCACGATGATCATCGCGACCGACGCCAGCACGATCGTCAGGGCCGACTGCAACATGAAGAGCAGCCCGTAGCCCAGGAAGAAGCGCACGGCCTGCAGGTCGACGGTCGCCCGCGACATCAGCTGGCCGGTCTGCTGGCCGTCGAAGAACGCGAGCTCCAGCGACTGCAGGTGCTCGTACATGTAGGCGCGCAGGTCGCGCTCGACGCCGAGCGAGACGCGGCCTGAGATCAGGCGCCGGAAGACGGTCAGCGCCAGGCGCAGCATGCCCGCCACCAGCACCGCGGCCCCGAGCAGCTCGAGGTTTGCCTTGTCGCCCTGCCGGATCTGGTTGATCGCGGCGCCGGTCAGCGCGGGGATCGCGATCGTGAACACCATCGCGGTCAGCGCGAGGACGAAGCTCTGCGTGACGCCGCGGCGATAGGGCTTCAGGAAGCCGAGGAGTCGTCGAAAAGTAGGCAAACTTCAGAAAGTATAGTAAGGGAATGCCCGCGCCCGCCTTCGGCCTGTGTGACCGCTGCGAGCATCAGCGCATCGTCGGGAATACGCGCGGGTCGACGTTTTCGCTCTGCGAGCGATCGCGCACGGATCCGCGCTATCCGCGCTATCCGCGTGTCCCGGTCGGCGCCTGTCCGGGGTTCACCGCCCGGTGCGGGGCAGCCGGGCGGCCGGGAGCCCGGGCGGTGAGCTGCGTCGCCCGCCGCGCCTCGATCTCGTAGACGTTCGCGGCGTACCCCTGCCACAGGTAGGAGAGCGGCATCCGGATCGGACGGTGCTGCATCTGCCAGACGTGGCAGAGCTCGTGGGTGACGAGATCGTCCGAGGTCTCGCCGAGCGGCGCGCGCAGGAAGATGACGTTCCAGGTCGCGTAGCCGTCGAAGCGGCGCAGCCACGGGAGCTTGAACAGCAGCGGTGCGCTGACGAGGCGCACGCGCCGGGTGCGGACGGGCCGTGGGTACCAGTCGAGCGTCCGCAGGCGCGCGCCCGCGCGCTCCAGCGCGGCACGCTCCTGCCGCCGGTCAGCCACTGGAGGTGGTCGAGCCCGAGCCCCCGGAGAAGATCCCGTTGTCGGTTCCGGAGCCGGAGCCCGAGCCCGAGCCGGAGCCGGAGGAGCCGGCGAGCCGGCGAGCCGGACGAGTCGCCGCCGGACAGGTCGGCCGTCGTGAACGGGTCAAGCACGAGGAACGCGCGATTGTCCTGGTTGGCCTGCGTCAGGCTCGACTTGAAGAGCGAGCGGCAGCGTCAGGCGGTCGACGAGCAGTGCATCGGGTGAGCGGGTCGACGCCGGAGACCGACGGAACGTCGGTCGTGAGCGTCGCGTCGAGCGGGCGGTGCAGCTCCGGGCTCAGCTCGCCCTTGCGGAAGAACAGCACCTGGCTCGCCTGCTTTCCGGGCGGCGGCGGCATCATCACGGTGACCTGCTTGACGCCGTCGAGGTAGCGGAAGCTGTAGAGCGCCAGCTCGAGCGACTCGCGGCGCAGCAGCAGGTGGCGCTCGAGCGACGGCTTGCCGTCGGCGATCGCGCAGTCCTTGCCGAGCCCGCAGAGGCGGAACAGCACGCCCTTGTCGCCGTACAGCTTGATGTTGCCGCCCTGGTCGGCGGTCTGGCGCAGGGCCACGGTCAGCGGCAGGCCGGCGACCTGCATCGGGCCGCCCTCCACGAGCACGAGCTGACGGCCCGTGTTCAGGTGGTAGCGCTCGCCGACGTGTGTCGCGATCTGCTGGGCGGCTGTGCCGGAGGTCCCTGGCTTCCAGGCCGACCATGTCGGACCGTCGTCCTTGGAGCCGCCGCCGGATCCACCGACCACCATCGCGATGGCGACCAGCGCCGCGCCGGCTCCGATCGCGATCAGAGCCCCGGTCAGGAACTGGAAGCGCGGGGCATGGGGGGTCTGCGCACGCGACAGCTCGGGGGCGCCCGCGTCCGCGATCCGCTCGGGCAGCAGATCGCCCGAGCTCGGGGCGTCGTCCTTCGGCTCGCCGGTCGCCCCGGCCTCGACGATCTCCGCGTCCGGGAGATCCTCCTCGGGCGCCGCCGAGCGCCGCGCCGGAAGCAGCTCGGATGCATCGTGGCGCGGACGCGTGCCCGCGGGATCCTCGGGACGGTCGGCCGTCGGGTCGTGTCGCTCGTCGTCGCTCACAGCTTCGGCCAGACGTCCTCGTCGAGGATGTCGATCTCGGGCGCCTGCAGGCGCGCGTCGTCGAGCAGGGTCGTGACCTCGTCGCCGTACAGCTCGCGACGCTGTACGAGCGTGTCGGCGATCTGCGCCACCGCCTCGCGGTTGTGGCGTATGCACGCGAGTGCGGTCACGTAGCACTGGCCGAGGATCCGGGCTGCGGCGCGCTTCTTCTGCGGGTCCGACAGGACGGCGCCGACCGGATCGCCCTGCATCGGGTTCGCGCGGCGGTTCATGATCATCACGCCGATGTCCTCGAAGCGCTTCATGATGCGCTCCTGCGCCTCCTCGCGCTCCTCGTCGGTCGCGAACAGGGCCGGGTTCAGCTGCACGGGCTCGGGGCCCATGCCGCTTGCGCCGACCATGTTCGCCGCACCCCACGTGGCGCTGTAGATGTCGCCGCCGACCCCGACGGAGTTCTCGCCGTAGAACACGTGCTCGGCTGCCATCGCCCCGAGCGTCCAGACGAGCTTGCCGACCTCCTCGTGGCGCCAGGAGGAGAAGCGCTCCTCCTTCTCGATCGCCTGGTGATGGCCGAGCGAGGTGCCGCGCATGCGGATCGACAGCCGCGTCGACATCGTGTCCGCCATGTAGATGTGGCTGGCGACGGCGTGGCCCGCCTCGTGGATCGCGACGGCGCGCGTCTCCTTCTCGACGTAGTCGACGCCGACGGCGGTGCCCGACTCGATCGTCGTCATCGCCTCGACGATGTCGTCGCGGTTGAAGCTCGGGCGCTGGTCGGCGTGCGCGTGGGTCAGCGCCATCGAGCAGACCTGCTCGATCATCGCGGGGGAGTAGCCGTTCGTCATGCGTGCCAGCTCGTCACGGCGCTCGGGCGTGTCGAGGACCGGGTCGTGGGCGACCTTGGCGAGGTACAGGTCGAAGATGTCCTCGCGGTCGTCCTTCGTGGGCGTGCGGAACCAGATGTGACGGCCCATGCGTCCGGGGCGCACGAGCGCGGGGTCGAGCGCCTCGATCGGGACGTTCGTCGCGCCGATGAAGTAGATCTCCTCCTGGCGCGGCTTGGCCGGCTTCACCCGCAGGCGCAGCTTGCCGACGCGCTGGGGGATGATGTACGCGGCGTCGAGGAACGTGTTGAGCTTCTTCGATGCCCACTTGCGCAGGAACGGCGGCTCGTCGACGCCGTCCATCTGCACGAGCAGCTGGTTGAGGGCCATGCCGCCGCCGCCCATGCCGCCCATCATGCCGCCGGGGATCACCGTGCGGATCCGGTCGCGGATCGCGAGGACTGCGCCGGGATAGACCTGCGCCGGCTGCGGCGCACGGGCGGCGAACATGCGATCACGCCATGCGCGCGTCTCCAGGACGAGGTCGCCTGAGGGGGTGAACGAGCCCCACGGCCCGAACATCGGCATCTCGTCCAGCGCGCTTCCCGTCGGCGGGAGGCCGGCTGGCCATGCCCATCCCCGCGGCGCCGAGCGCCTGGCGGCGCATGCCGACGGCGTCGATCTCGTCGATGAAGATGATGCACTGACCGCCCCACTTGCGGGCGAGCTTGCGCGCCTTGCGGATCAGGAAGCCGACGATGATGACGTCCATCCCGATGAACGTCTGGGCGAAGCCCGACCCCGGCATCGTGACGATCGGCGAGTTGAACGACGTGGCGATCGCCTTGGAGAGCATCGTCTTGCCGGTGCCGGGCTGGCCGATGAAGAGCAGGCCGCGCTCGGGCTTGCCGCCGGCGCCGCGGAAGGCGTCGCCGGACTGCCACAGCGAGATCACGCGCGTGACCTCCTGCTTGGGCTCCGCCTGGCCGCGCACGTCGGCGAGCTTCACGCCCCAGTCGGCCTCGCCGGGCTCGTAGCCCTTCATCTGCTTGAGCCCGAAGAACAGCATCGGGCCCATCAGGATCAGGAAGTTGAAGAGGAAGAACAGCGGGAGCTGGAACGCGAGCAGCGCCAGCTGACTGAGGCCCGCCCGGCTGGGAGGTGATCGAGTTCCACAGCGACGAGATCGAGGTGCCCAGGAGCGAGAGCAGCAGCGAGATCGCGCCGAGGACGACGACCACCACGATGACGTTGTGGAAGAACCGCCGCCAGAACCACAGGCGCCGGCGCTCGACGATGTCCGCGTCGAGCAGCTCCCGGTCGGCGCCGTAGAGGCTGGCACGAGGGATCAGGCGGTGAGCGATCACGTCGACGAGGCCGCGGAACGCGGCGACTGCGGCGATCGTCCCGAGCAGGGACCACAGGAGCGGCCAGCCGTTCCCGCGGTACAGCGCGATGAACAGCGCAGGGCTCGTCATCACGGCGACGACCGTCGCGAGGTTCGCCAGGCGGCGCCACGACGCGGCGAGTGCGAGGCGCTCCTCCGCGGACGGCGGGCCGAGGTGCGGGCGGTTCGTCGTCGGACATCGGTCGCTCAGGGTACCGAGCCGCGGGGCGTTCCACACCTGCTTCGGGGCTTCGAACGGAGCAGCGCGCCGCGGGGGGAATGCCGCTACGGTGGCCCGTCGTGCTCCTCGCCCGCCTTTCCGTCGTGCTGCCGCTCGCGGCGCTCGCAGCGCTGGTCGCGCCCTCCGGTGCCTCGGCGCTGAAGCTCAGCACCTGTCGCGACGACGCCGCCTTCGACTGCGGCGCGCTGACCGTCCCGCTCGACCACTCCGGCACGACGCCCGGGAAGCTCAAGATCGCGATCGCCGCGCAGAAGCACTACCCCAAGGGCGCGGGCCTGCTGATCGCGCTGTCCGGCGGGCCGGGGCAGAGCTCCGTCAGCGCGGCCTCGAGCTTCGCCGTCAGCCTGCAGCCGGCGCTGAGGCGCTACCGACTCGTCGTGCTCGACCAGCGCGGGACCGGCCTCTCGAGCCTGCTCGACTGCCCGAAGATCCAGCACCTCGGCGCGCTCGATCCGTTCGTGCCCCAGGACATCCTCGCCTGCGAGCAGAGGATCGGCCCGCGCCGGTCGTTCTTCGCCACGCGCGACTCCGTCGGCGATCTCGACGCGATCCGCGCCGCATTCGGCGCGAAGAAGGTCGCGGTGATGGGCGTGAGCTACGGCACGTGGGTCGGGCTCGGAGTACGCGCGCGCCTATCCGGCGCACACCGACCGGCTGATCCTCGACTCGGTCGTCGGGCCCGATCGCCCCGACGCCTTCTTCCTCGACTCCTACCGGACGCTGCCGCGCATCCTGCGCGAGCAGTGCGCGGGGACGCGCTGCAAGGGCGTGACGAAGGATCCGGTCGGCGACCTCGCGTCGCTGCTGCAGCGGATCCGCCGGCGCCGATCAGCGGGCCGGTCTACGACGTGCACGGCCGGATGCACAAGGTCACCTACACGACCGAGGAGCAGCTGTCGTTCCTGATCACGACCGCCGACCTGAACCCGTTCATGCAGGCGCGCCTGCCCGGCGCGATCGCGGCCGAGCGCAACGGCGATCCGGCCGCGCTGCTGCGGCTGCGGCGCATCGCCGAAGGGCCCGCCGACGAGGTCGAAGGACCTCAGCTTCGCGCTCAACGTCACCACGAGCTGCCTCGACGCCACGCTGCCCGTGGCCGGCCGACTCGGACCCGAGCGTCAGGCCCGCGCTGTCGGCCGGCCGCGCTCGCCGCCGATCCCGCCCGCCGACTACGCGCCCTGGTCGGCGCGAGACGGTGCGCAGCTCGAGCTACGCCGACGACTGCCTGCTGTTCCCGCGCGCAGACGGCGCCCGCTCCGCCCGAGTTCCGCCTCCCGGACGTCCCGGCACTGATCCTCGCCGGGCCGGCTCGACATGCGCACGCCGGTCGAGAACGCGCGCGCCACCGCCGAGCGCCTGCCGCACTCGTCGCTGGTCGAGGTGCCCGGCAACGGCCACGACCAGCTCGACACCGACAGCACGAACTGCGCGACGAACGCGCTGAAGCGATTCGTCGATCGCAAGCCCGTGCGCGCGTGCGACCGCCACAAGTCCGACCAGCAGGACGTTCTGCCCGTCCCGCCGCTGTCGCTGTCGGACTTCCGGCGTCCCGCGAGCGTCAGCGGTGACCGCGGACGCACGCTGTTCGCGGTCATGGACTCGGTCTCCGATGCGCGCGTCAGCGCTCTGGAGGCGGTCTATGCCGGCTGGTCGCCCAGCGGCGGCGGGCTGCGCGGCGGCAGCTTCAGCGCCGACGACGGGTTCGTCGGACGGCTGGACCTGCACGGCTACAGCTTCCTGCCGGGCCTGCGGCTGACCGGCCGGCTGATCGAGAACGGCCCGAAGGTCCGCGGCCGCGTCTCGGTAGCCGGGAAGTACGCCGGGTACGTGCAGCTCGCCTCCGACGGATCGGCCACCGGGCGGCTCGGCGGACGGAACTTCAGCTACAGGCCGCTCGCGGGCGTCGAGCGCGGTCGTGGGCGGGTTCTCGCACCGCGTCGACGGTTCGGCGAACGTGCGCATCCCGGCGCTGCCGCCGTTCAGCCCGCGCGCCGTGCGCTGAACGAAATCCGCGGCGACGAGCACGGCTCGCCCGTGCCCACGGTGCCGCGCAGGCGCAGGCTTCCGCGGACGCTCGCGCGGCGGCCGAACCGCCCGTCGATGCGCAGCCGCTCGGAGAACGGGCCCGCCGTTCCGCCGAAGCGGCCCGAGCTGCCGATCCGGGCGCCGGGCCTGACCCTCACTGCGAGCGGGCCGATGTCGCCCTCGAGGTCGCACGCGTAGTTCACGACGGCCACGTCGACGCGGGCCACGCGGCCTCGCGCGACGGTGAGCGTGATCGCCCGGCCCTCGGCCGTGGAGCCCACGGTAGGTGCCGGCGGCGGGCGCGGTCGCGGCAAGCGCCGCGGGCGCCGACGAGATCATCGCCGCCGCGACGGCGGTGATGGTCAGGGCCGGCCGGAGCACCCTTCCAGGCTAGGGGAGAGGCCCGCCTTCGCGCGCCGCTTGCGTCAGCGCTTTCCTGAGAGTTCGTTGCGCACCGCGGGCAGGTGGGCCGAGAGCGGCGTGGTCTCGGCGCCCGCCCGCGCTCCGGTGGCCAGCGACCCGCCCGGGGACGGCGTTGCGGGCGTCGTCGCGGGGACGGGCGCGGCCACCGGCGTGATCGGAAGGCCGAGCAACGCCTGCCACACGGAGGCGTCGGTGATGCCCGTCGGGGGCAGCCCCTTGGAGAGCTGCAGGCGCTTGACGGCCGCGACCGTCTGCGCTCCGTAGATCCCGTTCGGGCTCACCCGGCGCCCGCCGAGCCGCAGCAGCCGCTGCGCCCGCACGACCAGGTCGCCCTTCGCGCGGCGTGCCAGCACCGGCCAGCCTGGATCCGGGAGCTTCGCGGCGGCGGGGGCCAGCGCCGGCTGGGCGAGCACCGACCACAGGCGCAGCGGAGCCTCCTGCCAGTCCCACCAGCTCGTTCCGACGGCTCCGTAGCCGGCGGAGAGCGTGCGGAACCGCATCACGTCGGTGGCCGATGGAGCCTGGTAGAGCTGGCCGATCGTGTGCAGCGGACGGGCGTACACGCGGTTGAGCTTCCACGTGCGCGCCATCGACCGGTCGACCGGGTCGCCGATGTCCTTCCAGTAGACCTGCGGCAGGTTCACCTGCGCGCCGCCGGGGCCGAGGAAGACCGAATAGGGGAACCCCGGATGGAAGTCGACGTAGGGGAAGCTCGTCAACCCGAGCGGATAGGCCGCGCCGATGCGCGAACGCAGGGAGCGCAGATACTGGCGGGCCGCCGTGTAGCGCCCTTCGTAGGAGCTTTCGGCGTCGATGATCAGGCAGTCGGCGCCAGCCCGCGACCGCGGCCGTCGCGGCAGCGGCCTCCGCCACCGGCCGGCGGCCGTAGACGAACTGCCAGCCGCAGACGCGCAGCCCGGCCGCGTGCAGGGTGGCGACCGTCGCGGGTGAGAACTGGGGCCAGGCCGAGACGCCGTCCGCGGACTTCAGGAACACCGCGCCGATCCCGTACTGGCGCGCGCGTGCGGCGATCTTCGCCAGGTCGCCGCCTTCCGTGCGCTCCAGCTGCCAGATCCACATCGACTGGCCGGTGAACGCCGCGTTGACGGCGGGCGTCTGGGCAGCGACCGGCGCGGCCGCGCCGAGCGCCGCCGTCATCCCCAGCAGCGCGCACAGACACGCGCGCCGCAGACCGTCTCCGGCTGACGCCATCACCTGCACGGTAGTTCCAGGCCTCCCTGCCCGCAAACGTCGCATGGGGTCCTTCAACGCCTGCGGCGGCGCACAGTTGCGCTGCTCCTTCTAGATTTCGCCGATGGACCTCGAGGCGCGCTTCCGCGTTCACCCGAAGGGCTTTCGCCTGGCCGACTGCGACACGTCCGATGACGCCGGGCTCGACAAGGCCGATGCGGAGCGCATGCGCGCCGACGACCTGGCGCGTCTCACGACCCTTCAGGAGCGCCTCTACGCCGAAGGGCGCCGCAGCCTGCTGATCGTCATCCAGGCCATGGACGCCGCGGGCAAGGACGGGACGATCGCGCACGTGATGACGGGCGTGAACCCCCAGGGCGTGCAGGTGACGTCGTTCAAGCAGCCGTCACACCTTGAGTTGTCCCACGACTTCCTCTGGCGATGCTCGGCGGCGCTGCCGGCCGATGGCGCGATCGGCATCTTCAACCGCTCGCACTACGAGGAGGTGCTCGTCATCCGCGTGCACCCGGAGTACCTCGCCGGCCAGGGGATCGACCCCAAGGAGGGATCGCGCGAGAAGTTCTGGGAGGAGCGCCTGGCAGGCGATCGCCTCGTGGGAGCGCCACCTTGCGCTCGACGGGACGCGGATCGTCAAGTTCTTCCTCCACGTCTCCAAGGAGGAACAGCGCAAGCGCTTCCTCGCCAGGGCCGCCGAGCAGGACAAGCACTGGAAGTTCAGCGCCGGCGATGTTGCGGAGCGTGCGCACTGGGACGAGTACCAGCATGCCTATGAGGAGGCGCTGAAGGCGAACGAGCACCGATGACGCGCCGTGGTACGTGATCCCGGCCGATCGCAAGTGGCTGATGCGCACCGCCGTCGCGCAGATCATCGCCCACCACCTCGAGGAGATGGATCCCCGCTTCCCAGAGCCGAGCGCGGAGAGCCGCGCTGCGATGAACGCTGCGGTCAAGGCGCTCGAGGAGGAGCAGTAGACATGCGCTCGCGGCTGATCGCGACGACCCTGGCGACGCTCGTCGCCTGCGCGCTGCTGTGCGCACCCGCCGGCGCGGCAGGCGCTTCCGCGAAGCTGCGGCTCGGCTCGCAGGTGCTGCATCGCTGCACGGGAGGCTGGTGCGGCTCGTTGTCGCGTCCGCTGGACCCGGCGCGGCCCGAGCGGACCGCAGATCGCATCGGCTTCAAGTGGCTGCGCGCGCCCGGCGGCGCGCCAGGGCGACCGCCGCTCGTGGCGGTCGAGGGCGGCCCGGGATATCCGTCGATCGGCAGCGAGGTCGAGTACCGCGGGATCTACGGGCCGCTGCTGCGCGAGCGCAACCTGCTGCTCGTCGACAACCGCGGCACGGGAAGCTCGGCGCTGATCGACTGCAAGCGGCTGCAGGGCTACACGGGCGACACGTCCGGTCCCGGGCCTTCCCGAAGGTCGTGGCCGGCTGCGCTCGCCAGCTCGACCGGCGCTACACGGTCGCCGGCAAGAGCATCCACGCCGCGGACCTGTTCGCCACGGCCTACGCGACGGCCGACCTGCGCCGCGGTGATCCACGCGCTCGGGCTGGCGAAGGTCGACCTGTACGGCGACTCGTACGGCACGTGGTTCGTGCAGTCGTTCGTCGCACGCCACCAGGAGCCTGCTGCATTCGGTGATCCTCGACTCGTCGTATCCCGTCCGCGACCTCGATCCGTGGTACGCCTCGTCGGGCGAGGTCTCGCGCAGCGCGATGGACGCGGTCTGTGCCCG
Source organism: uncultured Solirubrobacteraceae bacterium (assembly GCA_963817295.1). Lineage (GTDB taxonomy): Bacteria > Actinomycetota > Thermoleophilia > Solirubrobacterales > Solirubrobacteraceae > F1-60-MAGs163. The sequence goes on from CAWFOF010000016.1 coordinate 33,583, forward strand.
AGACCTGGGCTGCGCGGCGGCGGCGCCCACGGGCACCCCCACCGAGCGGCTCGCCTCGCTGCTCGCGCGGCTGCGCGCAGGCCGATCAACGGTGCGACGCTCGACGCCGACGGCAGCAAGATCCGGGCGAGCGTGACGACGCGGACCGTCGTCGACCTGGTGCAGGACGCCGGCTCGGACCCGCTGATCTATCGCGAGCTCGACGCGTCGATTCGCGCGGCGCTCGCCGGCGACAGCGTTCCGCTGCTGCGCCTCATCGGGCAGTCGCGGACGTGGAACCACGGCGGCAGCAGCGCCGACTACTTCACCGACGGGCTGTACATGGCAGTCGCCTGCACGGACTACCCGCAGCTGTTCTCGATGAACGCGACGCCGGCGCAGCGCCGTGCCCAGCTGCGCGCGCGCCTGGCGACGGCACCCGTCGCCGCATTCGCGCCGTTCGCGCTGGCCGAGTGGATGAGCGTCAGTCCGTACACCCAGCCCTACCAGCCGTGCCTGGACTGGCCCGCGCCCGGCGCACAAGGCCCCGGTCGTCCCGCCGCGGGCCACGCCGCTCCCGGCGTCGATCCCGATCCTGATGCTCGGCGGCGACCTCGACTCGCTCACGCCGCTCGCCGACGCCTTCACGTTCGGGCCCAAGCTCGGAGCGAACGTGCGCATCGTCACGCTGCCGAACACGGTTCACGTGACCTCCGAGGGCGACACGATGCTCGTCGAGGGCGCCGCCTGCGCCCGCACGATCATCCGCTCGTTCGTGCGTGCTCCGCAGGCGCTCGCCTCGCTCGACACGAGCTGCGCCGGCCGGATCCCGCCGCTGCACACGCCCGGCGCCTATCCCATGCTCCTGGGCTCGGCGCCGGCGGCGGCGCTCGTCTCCGGCGGCGATCCCGGCGACATCGCCCGGCGCGCCGCGACGGTGGCCGCGGGTGCGCTCGCGGACGCCACGATGCGCAGCTACTACTCCGGTGTCGCACACGGTCCCGGCCTGCGGGGCGGGCGCTTCACGACGACGGGCGAGGCCACGCTCCGCTACCGGCTCCGCGCGGTGCGCTTCGTGCAGGACGCGACCGTCGACGGCACTGGGACGTGGACCAGGGCCACGGGCGGCGTGCACGGCACCCTGACGGTGCGGCCCGCCGGCGGTCGGGCGGTGAAGGTGACCGTCGACTGGACGCAGCGCCGCACCGTCGCGCGGGCGCGGGTCGGCGGGGCGACGCTGAGCCTGCCGGCGCCCTGAGCAGATCCGGCGCGCCGCGTGGCGGCGTATCCCCTGTGGGATGCTCATGGGGATGACCACCAGGCGCGCATTCACGGTCGCGCTCGCCGCACTGGCGGTCGGCGCCGCCGGGTGCGGCGGAGGCGGTGATCGTCACGCGCGCGGGGCCACGGTCGACCCGGCCGAGCTGAACGTCGTGCGCGCCTGGGCCGACACCCTGCGCAGCGGCGACGCTCGCGGTGCGGCGCGCTACTTCGCGGTTCCCAGCGTCGTCGCGAACGGCGGGCCGCCGACGACGCTCTCGACCATCGAGGCGGTTCGCTTCTTCAACGAGACGCTCCCGTGCGGCGCGAAGGTGATCGGTGCGGCGCCGGCGCGCCGCGGATTCTTCGTGGTGACCTTCGAGCTCACGTCGCGGCCGGGCGGTTCGGACTGCGGGCACGGTGCGACGAACACCGCCAGGACCGCTTTCCGGGTGCGGGGAGGGCGCATCACCGACTGGATCCGCGTCGAGGATCTGCGCCCGGCCCCGAGCGCCGAGGTCTGAGCGCGGCCTGTGGTTCTCAGGTCTCCAGCAGCTCGGAGGACTCGATCCAGGCGTGTTCGAGCTGTTCGCGTTCGGCGGCGATCGCCGCCTGCTGCTCCTGCAGCTCGTGCAGCGCGGCGTGGTCGGTCGCGCTCGCCGCCATCTGCTCGTGGAGGGCGAGCTCGCGCTGCTCGAGCTTCTCGAGCGCACGTTCGAGGCGCTGGACCTCCTTGCGGGTGGCCCGCAGGACGGCACCGGCGGGCGCGGCGCGCTGCACGGATGGGGGAGCGGGGGTCTCGCTCTCGCTCTGCGCCCGGCGCAGCTCGACGTACTGCTCGATCCCGCCGGGGAGGTGGCGAACCGCGCCGTCGCCCATGAGCCCGAAGACGTTGTCGCAGACGCGTTCGACGAAGTAGCGGTCGTGGCTGACGACGACGAGCGTCCCGGGCCAGGCGTCGAGCAGGTCCTCGAGCGCGGTGAGCGTGTCGATGTCCAGGTCGTTCGTGGGCTCGTCGAGAAGCAGCACGTTCGGCTCCGCCATCAGCAGGCGCATGAGCTGCAGCCGCCGGCGCTCCCCGCCCGAGAGATCGCGCACGAGCGTCCGCGCCCGGTCGCCGCGAAATCCGAAGCGGTCGCAGAGCATGCCCGGCGGTCAACTCGCGACCGTCGCTGAGCGTCGCCGTGCCCCGTATCTCCTCCAGCGATTCGAGCACGCGCAGGTGGCCGGGAATCTCGGCGGTGTCCTGCGAGAGGTGGGCGAGCCGCACCGTCGCACCGCGCTCCACGCGACCGCCACCGGGCTGCAGCTCGCCGGCGAGGATGTTCGTCAGCGTCGTCTTGCCCGAGCCGTTGACGCCGACGAGCGCGACGCGGTCACCCGGTCCCAGCCGCCAGGTCGCGCGATCCAGCAGCACCTTGTCGCCGAACGCCAGTGAGACGTCGATCGCGTCGAGGACCTTGGCGCCGAGACGCGCATCGGCGAAGCGCAGCAGCTCGACGCTGTCGCGGGCCGGCGGCTCATCGGCGATCAGCTCGTTGGCCGCCTCGATGCGGAACTTCGGCTTCGCCGTGCGCGCCGGCGGGCCCCGCCGCAGCCACGCGAGCTCCTTGCGCACGAGCTGGCGGCGACGATCCTCGCGGGCGCCCTCCTGGCGATCGCGCTCGGCACGGGCGAGGACGTACGCGGCGTAGCCGCCCTCGTACTGGTGGACGGCGCCGTCCGAGACCTCCCAGGTCGCCGTGCAGACGGCATCCAGGAACCAGCGGTCGTGGGTGACGACGAGGATCGAGCCGCGGCGCGCGGCGAGATGGCGCGCCAGCCAGTCGACCCCTTCGACGTCGAGATGGTTCGTCGGCTCGTCGAGCAGCAGCAGCTCGGGCTCGTCGAGGAGCAGCTTGGCGAGCGCGATCCGCCGGCGCTCACCGCCGGACAGCGGCGCGATGACGGTGTCGAGCCCGTCGGGGAAGCGCGTGATGTCGACGCCACCGAGCAGCCCGTCGAGGACGCCGCGGAACGCGGCGTCGCCGGCCCACTCGTGATCGGCGCGGTCGCCGATCAGCTCGTGGCGGATCGTGCGCAGCTCGTTCAGCTCGTCGCCCTGCCCGAGCATCTCCATGCGCAGCGTGCCGGCGCTCGTCACCGCACCGGCGTCCGGGGTCTCCAGCCCGGCGATCAGGCGCAGCAGCGTGGACTTGCCGTCGCCGTTGCGTCCGACGACGCCGATCCGGTCGCCGGCGGCGACGCCGAGCGTGATGTCGCGCAGCACGGAGCGGCTGCCGTATCCCTTGTCGACCGATTTCAGGTTGACGAGGTTGCGCGGGGCGGCGGCCATCTCGCCTGCATCCTGGCAGGCGGCGGCGCCTCGGACGGCTGATGCCGCCCGAGGTGCGCCCCTGCCGCTGATGCGATCAGGCGCTGAGTGCGAACCCGGTGGCCGCGCATGAGCCCGCGACGCCGAATGCGTTCTCCTGAGCAGTCAGGTCGATCGAGACCGTCGAGCCGTCGTTGGCCGTGTAGCTGATCGTGCCGTGGTCGTTCGTATCCCATCCGGTCAGCGTGAGCGGCGGGTTGCCGGCGAGGAACGAGTTGTCCGCGAACGCGGCCCCCGTACCCGGTGCCGGCTCCGTTGCCGTCGGACCAGTCGGCGGCAGAGCTCCGACCCGGAAGTACTCGTACTTCAGCATCGCCGTCTTCGACGAGCTGACCTGCAGCGTGAGGTTCCCCCCGGCGCTGCAGGCCGCGGTCAGGCTCAGGCCGCTGCCCGAGAAGATCGTCGTCGTCGCCGTGCTCGCGGGCACGTTGAAGAAGATCTTCGCCGGCGTGACGCCGTTGGCGCTGGCGGCGGTCTCGGTCTTGCCGAGGAAGTCGCTCGCGCTCTTGCCGTCGACCTGGTCGGCGTTCAGCCCCGTGGCGACGCCCGTCGCGTTGGTCGTGAACGGGCTGGCGGACGGGTTGCTCGTCGTGATGGTCCCGCCGTTGGCGCCGCTGGTCGCGAACTCGAAGGCGAGCCCGGTCGACAGGTTGTTGGCGCGGATGCACGGCTCGTTGCCGGCCGGCGTGCCGCCGGTGCCCGAACGACAGCCGTAGATCGCGCCGCCGCCGTTGCTCGACTTGTTCGACTGACGCGTCCCGTAGCCGCCGAGGTTGGCGATGATCTGGGTCTCCTTCGTCAGCGCGGTCGACTTGTTGGCGCCCGGGTTGCGCGCACCGCCCAGCATCGGCTTGCCCTCCCCGGTCGCATAGGCGGTGCCCGCGGCGGCGATGAACAGGGCGATGAGTGCGACGACCATCGCCGGCGACGGGCGCGTGCGAACGATCCTGCGGAACATGACGAGACCTCCTGTTGGGGAACAACCTCCGTTGCTGCTGCAACACAGGCAGTACCCAAAGGTCGCGCAGCGCCAACCAGCAGGCGCAAGACGGCTTGCGGCCGGGCGCGATCAGCGACGGACGGCGAAGACCGGGAGGCCGTCGTCGATGCGTGCCTGGAGCTCGGCGGCGGCCGCGAAACACTCAGCCGTCAGGTCGAACAGCGGGCCTGACAGCTCCTGCAGCTCGGCGATCCGAAGGCGCTCCTCGGGGCTCTGGTAGCTCTCGACGTCGCGCTCCTGGAGGTAGGCGCCGACCACCTCGGTCAGCGTCTGCGCCGCTGCGAAGGTCAGCCGCCCCACCGGCGCACCCTCGGCGATGCCGCGGGCGAGCTGGTCCTGCATGTCGTCGAGTGCGCGCAGTCGCAGGACGTCCTGCGTGTCGAGCTCCGCGGCCGCGAGGCGCCGCACCGCGTGGGACAGCGCGTCGAACAGCGCCTGGGCGTCGGCCAGGTCGAACTCGACGATGGCCTCGATGTAGGGGGAATGCTCGTCGCCACTGACGACGAACTGGCGGTCGCTGAACATGTCTGTTGTACGCGTGCTGTGGGTGGGCTGGACCATGTATCGACGCTTCGCGCGCCTGACGTGAGCCTCGCCGGAACGGTTGTCCAGCACTACTACGCTAGGTGGGTGACGTACATCGCGGCTCAGAGCGCGCCAGGAACTGCTCGACGAGGTCGCGAGGGCGATCGACCACCTCGGGCTGGCGCTCGCCGACCTCGGAGCCGCCTACGAGCAGCTCGACGACGCGACCGGCGACCGTCTCGAGGAGGCGCTCTTCCGCCCCGTGCAGATCGCCTATGGACGGGCGCAGCGCACGTACTCGGGCTTCGCCGAGCGCTCCGGGCTGGACGTCCGGCGCTTCGAGCCCGGTGAGGCGGGCCTGCCGTCGAACGGCGTCAAGGGGTTCCTTGAGCGTGCCGTGCACGCGGTCGGGAGCGCGGACGCGACGCTGTCGACGCTGCAGGACTCGATGATGCCGGTCGAGGTCGGTGACGCCGAACTGCGCGCCGGGCTGGCGGAGGTGCGCATGCTGATCGGCGACCTTCCGGCCCGTGCAGCGCAGTTCGTACGAGTGCTGGGCCGCTAGTACGCGTCGCGCTCAGCCCTTCTCTGCTCGCGGCCACGAGCTTGAGGTGAACGATCTTGCGGGTCGCGTTCGTCGAGCGGTCGACCGCGGTCAGGTCGATCGACAGGTTCGCGCCGCGGCCGGCCTTGAGGGCACGCTTCAGGTCGCTGCGCGCGAAGGCCGAGCTTCAGGGTGATCGTCTGCGTCCCGGTCTTCGCCTTCTTCGAGCGTGTAGGGCTTCAGCGGCGCGTGCTGCTTCCGGGAGCCTCGGCGGGTCGTCATGTCGGCGGTCGCGCTCAGCGAGCAGGCCTCGTCGCACTTCACCTTGAGCTTGACGCTGGTCGTCTTCGTGGTCACGCGCACGGTCTTCGAGCGCGTGACGATCGTGACCTTCGGCTTCTTCGTATCCGGGCCAGCCGGCTTGGGTCCCGGGCCGCCGGGGGTCGCCGACTCGCTGCGCGTTGCGGCCGAGATGCCGCCGGAGGCGTCACGCCAGGCGGCGACCGTCCGGTCTGCCGAGGAGGCGACCGACGGCGAGTTCGCCTCGGACACCGGGTCCGTAGCCGACGACCTTCGACGCCCCGCCGATGTCGGCGACGTGGATCGCACCGTCGCCCGGGTCGCCGTAGACGACGCTCGCCGCGCCGCTGGGCGCGATGGCGATCGCCGGGTCGGAAACGATCGGCGACGAGTACGAGGCGATCGTTGCCGGGGCGCCGAACGCGGCGCCGGGCGGCTGGACGGCGGCCCGGATCGTTCCGTTGCCGGCCCACGTCGCCGCCGCGCCGCCCTGTGGCGTCGCGACGAGGTTGATCGACGAGGCGTTGTCGCCGAGCGTGACCGGCGCTCCGAAGGCCGTCGCCGCCGCGGGCCTCAGGGCGTAGCGCGCCCCGGCTCCGTCCGACCACGCGGCGACCACGGTGCCGTCGGCGTCGAAAGCGACGCGCGTGCGGATCGCGGCCAGGTCACCGGTCGAGACGCTCTGCGGGGCGTCGAACGCCGCCGCTCCCGCGGGCCGCACGGCGACGCGCGCGCGGTAGCGCCCGATGATCTTGCGGTAGGTGATGGCGGTCGCGCCCCCAGGGCCTGCGGCGACGTCGGGCGAGTCGATGCCGCCCGTCCCGCTGTCGAGCGTGACCGGCGGGCCGAACACGCCGCCAGCCGGGGCGCTGACCACGTCGATGGCGTACGTGGAACCGGCCTTCGTGCGGTAGGCGAGTGTGATCGAGCCGTCGGGGGCGACGGCGACCGCGGCGCCGTTGGTTCCGGCGGCCGGCAGATCGACCTGCGGGCTCGGCGCCTGGCCGGGACGGACGATCGTCACGTGGGCCGCCCCGCCGGAGACCCAGGCGACGGCGAGCGTTCCGTCCGCGCCGAGATCGGCATCGACGCCGGTGGCGCCGCCGCCGGACCCCAGCGTGGTGCGCGCGGCGAATCGACCGGACAGCTCGCCGCTCGCGAGCCACGGCACGCTTCCGTCCGAGCCGACGACGAGCGAGCGTCCGGTCGCGGCGAAGGCCTGCGGCGGAGCGGCAGTCAGGCCGGCGGACGGAGCCGGAGCCAGCGATGCGGGGGAGGACCAGGTCGGCGCCGCGCTCGCGGCGGCGGGAGCCACCAGCGCGGCTGACGGCGGTCGAGGGCGATGACATTCGACGTGCGTGACATGTCGGTTCAAACGCGGGGCATCCGTAATGGTTACGGATCGCGCCACAACCGTCCAGCCGGACCGCTTGAGTGCTGCCGAGCACGGTCGTCTAGGCTCGCGCGGATGCGCCGCCGCGTCGTGCTCTCCGCTCTCGCCGCGTCTCCTCGCGGTCGCTCTGACCGCCGCCGCGGCGACCGCGTCGCAGCTCGCTGAACGGGACCTACAAGGGCAAGGCGACGAAGGGCACGACGATGCCCGACAACAAGGGCACGAAGCTGTCGTTCGACGTGAACGTCATGGCCAGCTGCCCGGTCGCGAACAACGCCTTCAGGAAGTCGCTCTGCCTCTCCTGGAATCCGACGATCTCGCTCCCGGTCACATGCCAGACCTGGAACACCGCGGACCCGACGCACCGTGCCGACAAAGGAGCGCCGCGGGGTTCCCTACAGCGCCGCCGTCTCGGTCGCAGGCCACGTCGATCTGACCACGAAGTCCGCTGGGCCCGGCTACTCGCAAACGACGCGGATCGTCGTCAGCCATCAAGGGTGGCAAGGCGACCGGGCACGTGACGTACAAGGCCACCGGCCGTTCGGCGATCGCGAACACGGACTGCAGCGGTCGGCTCGAGTTCACCGCCAAGCGCGCGTGAGGGCGGCGGGGGCTACCCGCCGAGGAAGCTGCAGGACGGCGAGGCCGAAGCGCCGTACCCGGCGTTCCCCGCGAAGCTCGCGACCGCGGTCCAGTAACCGGGCGTCATCACGGCGACCTGATCGCTGAACTGCCCCGCGGCATCGGTGGTCACGGCCTGGGAGACCGCCGCTCCGACGGGCGGGGTGTACGTCATCGTGATCGACAGCCCGGCGAGGGCCGGCGTCACGTGGCCGGCGAAAGCACGGCCCATCGGATCGATCGTGCCGCAGGTCGTGATCACCACGCTCGTGGCGACGGGACCGGCGAGCGGCGGGGTCGGCGGCGGGGGCGCCGGCGCAACCGGGGTGGATTGCACGGCGGGAAGGCCCCGTGGGAGCTTCGGTACCGCGCCGCCCGGGATCGTCACCAACCTGAGTGCGGAGCGCCCGCCGCGCCGAAGGACGGCGATGATGCCGGCTGTCGTGCCGGCCGTCAGCCGCGTCAGGGCGCGGCGGAGCTTGCCTCGAGCGACGCTGAGTCGCAGCACTCGAACGCTGCCGTTGTGAAGCGCGATACGTCCAAGCCCGATCGCCTTGGCCGCGCAGGCCGCGCCCGGCGACATGATCGCCGCCGGATTCGCGCACGCTTTGCGTGGCAGTCGCAGGCTCAGCGTTCCTCCGCAGCGTCGTCGACAGGCATGCGACGCGGGCGTAGAACGTCGCGGCCCTTCAGCGCCGTCGTGACGGTGGCGATGGGGGCCGGCCCGAGCTTGCTGCACGCCGCGGTCCCGGTTTCGTCCGTTCCGGCACGCAGGTAGTTCAGCGCCACCGTCTCCACCGGCATCGTGCCCCCGCTCGAGCCGGGCGTGACCGAGGAGACGTCCACGTCCTCGAGGCAGAGACTCTGCGTCGCCGTACCGGTCGTCCAGGAAAGAAACGCATGCGCGTAGTGCTCGCCGGTGAGGACAGCCTTCAGCAGGGCTGGTGATGATGCGTCGACCGGCTTGGTGACCACGAGCACGGTGAAGCCGGCCGCATACGGGACGCCGCCCTTCGCGGTGCTCGGATCCCATGCGGGCGTCGGCCCGCCGCGGAAGACGAAGCTCAGGATGTTCGCGCCCTCGGACTGGATCGTCCGAGGGCCGCTCAGCACGAGCGGCCCGATTGTGCTTGTGGTGGCGGCCGGGGCCGCGGTCGCGAACGCCAGCGCCACCAGGGTGGTGCAGGAGACCACCAGACCGAGCAGGCGCGGGCGCACGCTCCCGAGCCTACGCCCGTCAGGGCAGTCCGTAAACCTTCACGAGCGCAGGACGAGCAACGCCCAGCCGGACAGGATGACCCGCTCAGCCTCGCGCAGACCTACTGCGCCATAGGCACCGGCCGCCTGCGCCGCGTCCTCCTCGAGCACCCCGGAGAGGATCAACGTCCGCGGGCGCTCGGCGAGCAGCGAGCCGATCGCCTGGTGGATCCCCAGCGGCACGTTGGCCACGAGCGTCGAGACGGGCGGCGGCGGCTGCGTCGCGAGGTCGAGCGCCTGGGCGCTGACGGCGACGCCGTTGCGAGCAGCGTTGGCAGCCGCGGCCGCGACGGCCTCGGGGTCGCGGTCGATCGCCACGACGGGCGCCCAGCCCAGGCGGGCGGCCGCGATCGCCAGCAGTCCGGTGCCGCAACCGAGGTCGGCGAACGCGCCGTCCGGCTCCAGTGCGCAGATCGCCTCCAGGCAGGCGCGCGTCGTCGGATGCGTTCCCGCCCCGAAAGCGCCGGCGTCCTCGAGCACGATGTCGATCAGGTCGTCCCGTGCCGGCGGGGCCCACGACGGCCGCACCACGAGTCGTCCGCCGACGATCAGCGGCTCGTGGTCGGCTGCGCGGCGCTCGAGCCAGTCGTCCGGGACGTCGCGCTCGCGGATCGACTGCTCCCAGCCGCGCGCGGCGGTGGCGACTGCATCAGCCGGCGGCAGCTCGTCCGGCGCCCCGCGCACGCGCAGCTCGACGTCGTCTCCGCGCGCGACCTCGAAGACGCCGTGCGGCGCGATCGGCAGCAGTTCGTCGAGGACCGCCTCGACGGCCTCAGCCGGCACGCGGACGGCGATCTCGCGCATCAGCCGAGCCGGCGCACGATCGCCTGCGCCGTGATCTGGACGCTGCCGCGGTCGAGCGCGCGCAGCGTCGCCAGCACGACGCGCACGTCGACGCCGTCGCCCGGCTCGCCGAGCGTGAACGCGACCTGATGGTGGCCGGGCCGCAGCGCGAGCTCGCCCAGGCCGTCGCCCTGCACGACCACCGGCCGCGGGTAGCCGTCAGGCGTGAACGTCAGCGTGCCGGGGCTGAGATTGCGGACGACGACGCGGACGTTGTCGGGGACCACGACCACGTCCAGGCGGAACAGCCCCTCGGCACGGAGCACGGCGACGCGCGCTCCTTCGAACGCGTCGACCGCGCTCGAGAGCGCCAGGCCGTCCCCGGGGAGCGCTGCCGCGAGCGCCGTCAGGGCGTGCCCACCACGGCTTGGCCGACGAGCGTCCGCGCGGCGCCGCCGAACAGCGAGAGGCTCACGGTGATCACCTGGGTGCCGCCCTGGACGACCACCTGGAGCGGGCGGACGGAGCCGTCGCCCAGGAGGGTGATCGTCTCGTTCGCGCCGGGCGCGATCGATGTCGTGGCCTGGTTACCGTCGCCGTTGACGAGCAGCGTCTGGCCAGAGGTGTTCGTCAGCGTCACGCTCGCGCCCTTGCCGCCCGCCGGCTCGTTCTGGGCGCTCACCCGCAGTAGCCCGATCAGCACGAACAGGTCACCGGCGGAGTCCGTCAGCGCCATGTTCCCGGTGACGACCTGCCCATGGCCCTGGACGAGCTCATTGGAGGTCAGGCCGTCGATCTTCAGCGCGTTGTCGGCGCTGTCGCCCTTGTGCAGGAACGTGCGGTCCGCGTCGATCTTGATGTAGACCTGGTCCTTGTGGACGAGGTTGCCGGCGTCGAGGCCCGTGAGCGCCTGCTGGAACTTGAAGACGAACTCCTTGTACTCCTTGTACGACGGAACCTGATGGAGCTTGAGGTCGCGCAGCAGGAGCGAGTGATCCTTGATCTGCGCCGAGCCGAACTTGACGCTCTTCGCCAGGCGCGCGGACGGGCCCGGATCGAGCGTCGCCGGCTTGGACTCACTGGCCTGCGCGTCGATCCCGAGGCCGGCGAGAACGCCGAACAGGGCCATCGTCACCCCGGCCCGCACAGCGGTGAACCGCCGCTTCACGTACTTCGCCATCGTGACCTCCGTCCGTTGACGCTCCGCGCCCGATCTTCGTCGCGGCCCCGGACGGAATCAAGCGCGCTGGACGTATCAGCCAGTGCTCACCAGCGCTGGTGGACCTGCGGCGCGATCCGCTCGCGGTAGAGCGCCGCGATCGCTCGCAAGCGTGTCGGGCGGGAGCTCGCGGCAGGTCGGCGGCGGCGGCGTTCGCGCGCGCCTGCTCGGGCGTCTTCGCGCCGGGGATCACGGTCGAGACGGCGTCGAAGCTCGAGGATCCAGCGCAGCGCGAGCTGCGCCAGCGTGGCTCCCTCGGGCACGAGCGCCCGGAGCTGCTCGACGACCTCGAGGCCGCGGTCGTAGTCGACGCCGGCGAACGTCTCGCCGACGTCGAAGGCCTCGCCGTGGCGGTTGAAGGCGCGGTGGTCGTCGGGGGCGAACGTCGTGTCGCGGCCGAACTTCCCGGTCAGCAGGCCGGAGGCGAGCGGGACGCGGACGATCACGCCGACATCGCGCGCGCGAGCGCTGCTCGAAGAACAGCTCGGCGGGTCGCTGCCGGAAGATGTTGAAGATGATCTGCACGGTCGAGACGCCCGGGAACTCGATCGCCTTCAGCGCCTCCTCGACCTTCTCGACGCTGACGCCGTAGGCGCGGACGAGGCCGTCCTGCACGAGCCGGTCGCAGGCCTCGAACACCGCCGGCGTGTAGTACGTCTCCCACGGGCGGGCAGTGCAGCTGAACGAGGTCGACGGTGTCGACGCCGAGGTTCTCGCGCGAGCGCTCGAGCCAGGCGCGCAGGTGCTCGTACGTGTAGTGCTCGACCTCGAGCGGTCCGCGGCGCCCGAACTTCGTCGCCACGATCGGCGGCTCGCCACGCTCGCGCAGGAGCCGTCCCGACCAGCCGCTCGGAGTGGCCGTCGCCGTACACGTCGGCCGTGTCGAAGAACGTGACGCCGGCGTCGAGCGCGGCGCGCATCGCCTCCAGCGACTGCTCGTCGTCGGTCTCGCCCCAGCTCCCGCCGATCGCCCAGGAGCCGAAGCCGATCTCCGAGACCTCGCACCCCGTCTTGCCCAGCCGTCGTGTATGCACGCCAACGAACCTATCGCCGGACGCAATCGAGGCGACGCGCGAGCGGTCATTGAACTCGCCGCCGACAAGCGCAAGACTCTCTCCATGACCACCGCGCCGACGACAGTCGCCGCTGAGCTCGTGGACGCGATCGTCGCGCGCGACTTCACGCGAGTCCGCGGCCTCCTGCACCCCGACATCGACTTCCGGGCGATGACGCCCAGCCGGATCTGGGAGGCGGACGGCCCCGCCGGAGTCGAGGACGTCCTGCGTGCCTGGCTCGCCGATCCCGACGAGGACATCGACCGCATCGACCCCACCGAGCCGAACAGCGTCGAGGACACCGCGCGCGTCGGCTGGCGCGTTCACGGCAGCAGCGCCGACGGCACCTTCGCCTTCGAGCAGCAGGCCTACATGCGCGATCGCGACGGGCAGATCGGATGGCTGCGCGTGATGTGCAGCGGGACGCGGCCGATCCAGGCCGGGCCCGGCGCGTAGTCGCCGGCCGCAGTCGCCAGCCGGCCGGGCTGCCCAGCGTGAGCGCCGACCCGAGCGGGCTGACGGCCGGCCTCTGGACCGCCGTCGGCGGGGACGCGCGGGCGCTTGACGCGCTCGACGTCGTCGGACGCGGCCCATGGCTGGGCGGGCCGCTCGCGGTCGATGGACTGGCCGTGGCGGCGGTGGCGACGGCGTTGCTGGCCGCGGCGGAGCTCACCGAGGCGCGTGGAGCGACGCGGCCGGTGGCCGGCGTGTCAGCGGAACACGTCGCACTGAGCTTCGTGTCCGAGCGCCACGCCCTTGTCGGCGGCTCGCCGGTTGGGGCGGGCTTCGCACCGCTGTCGCGACTCGTGCGCTGTGCGGGCGGTGGCTGGGCGCGCACGCATGCCAACTATCCGCACCACGCGCGGGCACTCGGGCACGCGCTGGGCATCGATGCCGCGCAGGATCCAGATCGCGCAGTCGCGTCGCTCGAGGTGGCCGCGATGTCGATCGAGGCGGAAGTCCTGGAGGAGCTGGTCGTCGAGAAGGGCGGGTGCGCCGCGGCGCTGCGCGCGCCGCAGGAGTGGGCGGCGCACCCCGCGGGGCGGGCAGCCGCGGCTGCACCCCTCGTCGCCTGGGACGACGACGTCGCCACGACCGTCCCGCGCGGGCCGGCGCCGTCAAGGTTCGAGAGCCGCCCCGCCGCCGGCATCCGCGTGCTCGACCTCACGCGGGTGATCGCCGGTCCCGTCGCGGGACGCACCCTCGCCGCTCTCGGCGCCGACGTCCTGCGGGTCGACCCTCCGGATCCGCCTGAGCTGCCCGGGCAGCATGTCGACACCGGCCCGGGCAAGCGCGCCGCCGTGCTCGACTTCGCCCAGGCCGATCGACGCGAGGCGCTGCTGGCCGGCGCCGACGTGATCCTGACGGGGTACCGCCCCGGCGCGCTCGACCGCTTCGGCCTGCGGGCCGACGAGCTCGCCGAGCGTCACCCGCACCTCGTGCAGGTCTCCCTGAGTGCATGGGGCACCGACGGCCCGTGGGCTCAGCGGCGCGGCTTCGACTCACTCGTCCAGGCGGCCTGCGGAATCGCGGCGAGCTGCGCCGCGGCGGACGGAACGCCCGGGGTGCTCCCGGCCCAGGCACTCGACCACGCCACCGGCCACCTGATGGCCGCCGCGGCCCTTCGCGGGCTCGCCGGACGGGCTCGCGGCGAGGCGGTCGCCCCAGCCCGGGTCGCCCTCGCTCGCACCGCCGCCGCGCTGCTCGCGGGGCCTCCACGCCCGGCCGACATCGCGACGGCTCTGACGGGCGCTGCCGATCCCGGCCGCCATCGCGTCACGTTCGGCGACGTCGCCCTGATCTCCCCGCCGGGCACGCTGGACCGCGTCGCACTGCGCTGGCCACACGGGCCGCGCCCGCTCGGCGGCGACCTGCCGGCATGGACGTAGACGTTCGCGGCCGGGCGGTCGGCGACTCGCGCCGCCGCTCACCCTCTGACGATCGTGAAGCGGACCGTTACGGCCCGCGACGCGCGACCGGTCGCGCCGGTGACGACGAGCGACGCCTGATAGGTGCCCGCGGGGAGCGCGTGCCGGCCGAGCCGGCCCGTGAACGGGATGTGCTGAGCGCCGGCGGCGAGCCCGCGGCGGCTGAGCGACCCGGCCGCGACCTGGACGGTGCAGCGCTTCTGCTTGGGATGACACGCGCGGCCGTGGCGGACGACCGTCCGCGTGAAGGCGACCCGCAGTGAGCCGGCGACGTTCGTCGTGAGGCTCAGCGACGTGCCGCGCGGCACCGGCTTGCGCTTGACCCGCCCGGTCGTCGCCGTCGGGCCCTTGGCGACCCTGAAGCGGCTCGGCGTGAAGCGGGCGTTCGTGATCACCGGATCCTGCACGGGGATCGTCGCGGGCGGCACGTTGACGGTGCCGAGCTCGAGGCGCTGTTCCCGGCGGCGTCGGCGGCCGTGACCGCGGCGCCGAACACGCCGGGCCAGCGTACGCGTGCTGGCGCGGGCCCCGTGGCCGTGCCACCGTCGCCGAAGGTCCAGCCGAGCGTGACCGGGGACCACGCATCGCTCGCCTGCGCCGAGAACGCCAGCGGCGTTCCGGGCGGGTCGGCGGTCGCCGGGAACGTCACCGCGGTCAGCGTCGGAGGGGTTCGGTCGAATACCAGAGCGCGGGAGCGCACGATCGTCGGGGCGGCGATGTCGGCGCCGGCGACGGCGACCACAAGATCGCGGCCGTCGAAGGCCGCGTCCGGGAACGACAGCGACGCGAGGGTCGCGGCCGGGCCGGGGAACGTGCTCAGCGAGCCGTTGGGCTGGAGCAGGTCCGCTTGGACGGTCTGCGGTGAGCCGACGACGGCGCTGCCGGTGCCCAGCCCCCAGACCAGCGCGATGTCGCCCGCCGGCGATGCCGCGAGCGCGGGGACGCCCGCCACCATCGCGGGATCGGACACCGTCACCGGGGGAGCGAACGCGGACGCGAGCGGCGCCCGCGTCGCCTCCGCCACGACCGTCTTCGCCCCCTCGGGCTGAATCCACGCGACGGACGCCTGACCGCTGCCGCTCATCGCGGCGCGAATCCCGTCTGGTCCGTTGATGCCCGTGGCGACCGGCACCGTCGTCGGGCCGAAGCCACCGGAAGCGGTTCCCGCGCGGATGACGACCTCGCTCGTGCCGGCGGCGCGCGCGTCGCGACCCCACGCGGCGAGGATGTCGCCCGCGCTGTCCGACGCCAGAGCGAGCCCCGACAGCGCCGTACCGTCCGGGATGGGATTGAAGGTCTCGGTGGTCTGATCGAGCAGCCGTGGATGGGGCGCGAGGCCGCCGGCGACCGCGGTGAACGTCCGCGTGACGTTGGCCGGGAGCCCGATCACGGTGTGTAGGCGAACCCAGCCGAACAGGGCCTGACCGCCGGCATCCGTCGCGCTGGGGCTGGAGAACTCCGCTGAGTCCGAGCCCGTGAAGCTCTGGCTGTCGAGCACGCTGCCGAAGTCGGTGAGTGCGGTCCCGCCGGGTGCCAGCGTCGCAGCGCGCATGCTGACCGCGCCCGCCTCCTGGGTGACGTACGCGATGGCCGCGCTCCCGTCGCCCTGGAACGTCGCGGCGGTCGTGCGGGCGCCACTCAGCGGGAGCGACGAGCCGGCCGGGAAGCTCAGCACCGCGATCGGGTGGACGACCGGGTCGCCGGGACGGATGATCGCCGCGCACAGAGCACCCGGCTCCTCCCACGCGATGAGCACGCTCCCGTCGGACCCCGCGGCGACCGCGGGCGGGGTCGCATCGACGCTCAGGCTCGAGATGTCCTGAACGGCTGTGAACGCCTCCCCGGGGCGGTGCACGCTCACCTCGACCCGGCGGTGCGAGCCATCCGGCCGCGTCCAGGCGGAGACGGTCGTGCCCTGCGGGGTCGTGGCGACGACCGTATCGGCGGCGCTCTGGGGACCGTCCGACAGCGTCTGCGCGGGGAGCCATACGGACGCGTGCGCACTCGACGCGAGCGCGAGCGCCGCCGGCAGCACAACCCACAGGACGCGGAGGCGCATCGGCCGACTCTAGAAGCGACCGGGCCGCGCCACAAGGAGCAACCGCGCAGGACAACAGCGCATGCCGGAGGAGGGACTCGAACCCCCGACACGCGGATTATGATTCCGCTGCTCTAACCGACTGAGCTACTCCGGCGGGGAACGGGCAGGATAGCGGCGCGCTGCGGGCGGCGGCCGCTGCGTGGTGCCGTGCCATTCTGCAGCCGTGCACCCGGACGCCGCAACCGCCCTCGTCGCGGTCCCGAACGTCTCCGAGGGGAGCGACGCGGCGACGCTCGACGGGATCGGTCGCGCCTTCGCCTCGACCGGCGCGCGGCTGCTGACGACGGAGCCGCACGCCGACCCCGATCACGATCGCGCGGTCTTCACGCTCGCGGCCGCGTCCCGGGCGTGCTGGCGCCCGCGCTGCTCGCCGGCGCCCGCGAGGCCGTCGCGCGCATCGACCTCTCCGCCCACCGCGGGCTGCATCCGCACGTCGGGGCGATCGACGTCGTCCCCGTCGTCCACCTCGACGCCGCGCGGCGCGGGGCGGCGTGCGCCGAGGCGCTCGTCGTCGCCGACATGCTCGCGAGCGAGCTCGAGCTCCCGGTCTTCCTCTACGGCCTGCTCGGCGGCGGCCGCACCCGCGCAGAGATCCGGCGCGGCGGACCCTCGAGAGCTCGCGCGCCGCATGGCCGCCGGCGAGCTCAATCCGGACTTCGGCCCGCGCGCCCCGCATCCGACCGCCGGCGCCGTGCTCGTCGCCGCCCGCCCGCCGCTCGTCGCCTTCAACGTCGAGCTCGCGCCGCCGGCGACCCTCGAGGACGCCCGGCGGATCGCCGCCCTGATCCGTGAGGGCGGCGAGCAGGGGCTCCCGGGCCTCCGGGCGATCGGCCTGCGAGCTCGCGCACCGCGCCGGCGTCGCCCAGGTGTCGATGAACGTCGAGGATCCACTGCATCTGCCGCTGGCCGAGGTCGTCGCCGCAGTCGCGCGCCACGCGCCCGTCGCCGAGGCCGAGCTCGTCGGCCTCGCGCCGCGCCGCCGCATTCGAGGGCTTCCCGGAGGACCTCCACTGCCGCAACCGCGCCACGATCGAGGACGCGCTGAGCGACTACTCTTGAGCACATGGCTCAGACGAAGAAGAAGCGCCGGACCAAGCACCGTGGCAACGCCGCCGGCGTCGTCGAGTCGCGGGGCCGGACCGGGCGCAAGCTGACCGACGAGGAGCGCAAGCAGGCAGGCGAGTCGAAGACGACCGAGCAGCCGCCAGGATCGCTTCAACAAGCCGCCGACCTGGCGCGGCGCGGCGAACCGCTCGCGTCGTCGCCGTCGTGGTCTTCATCGCGATTCTCGTCCTGCTGTTCAAGCAGCCCGCGCAGTCCGCGATCTCGCTCGGTGCCGTGCTGCTCGTGCTGTACATCCCGCTGAGCTACTACACCGACCAGTGGCTCTATCGCCGGCGCATGGCCAAGCAGGCCCAGCAGCGCTCGGAGGGTGGCAAGCCCAAGAAGGAGCAGTGAGCGCCGTGGACGTGCGGATGTTCACCGTCGGCCCGGTCCAGGAGAACAGCTACCTCCTGCGGACGCAGCGCCGACGCGGGCCACGCGGTCATCGTCGACCCGGGCGAGGAGGCCGACAAGCTGCTTGCCGCGATCGCGGAGACGGGCGCCACGCTCGACGCGATCCTGCTGACGCACACCCACTTCGACCACGTCGGCGCCGTCGCGCCCGTCGCCCGCGCCACCGGCGCGCCCGTCTACTGCCCGGCCCTCGAGACGCAGGTGCTGGCGGACGTGATGGCCTACGTCCCGTGGGAGGGCTTCGGCCCGTACGAGAGCTGGATCGCCGAGGAGACCGTCGAGGGCGGCGAGCGCCTGCAGCTCGCGGGCTTCGACATCGACGTGCACTTCACGCCCGGCCACAGCCCCGGGCACGTGACGTACGCGCTCAGCGCGCCCGACCAGGATGCCGTCGGCACGGTGCTCGCCTCCGGCGACGTCCTGTTCCAGGGCTCGATCGGCCGCACCGACCTGCCGGGCGGGGACCACGGCGACGCTGCTGCGCTCGATCGCGGACCTGCGCGGCGCGCTACGACGACGAGACCGTCGTCCTCCCGGGCCACATGGGCGTCACGACGATCGGTCGGGAGCGCCAGACGAACCCGTTCCTCCAGGATCTTCCGGCGCGCACCTCGTGAGCGCGCCGCAGGCCCCGCGCGGCACCTTCGACATCCTGCCCGAGCAGTCCGCGCTGCGACTGACCGTCGAGGTCTCGCGCGCGCAAGATCCTCGAGGCCGCGGGCTACCGGCGGATCGAGACGCCGACGTTCGAGGACACCGACGTCTTCCGGCGCACCGTCGGCGAGTCGACGGACATCGTCCAGAAGGAGATGTACACGCTGCAGGACGGCGGCGGGCGCTCGCTGACGCTGCGCCCGGAGGTGACCGCGCCGATCGTGCGCGCCTACCTCGAACACGGCATGCACAAGCTGCCCCAGCCGGTGAAGCTCTGGTACCTGTCGAGCTGCTTTCGCTACGAGCGCGCGCAGGCCGGCCGCTACCGCCAGTTCTGGCAGATCGGCGCCGAGGCGATCGGCTCCGACGATCCGGCCGTCGACGCCGAATCGATCCTGCTGCTCGCGGCGATCCTCGACGAGCTCGGCGTGCGCGGGCTGCGGCTGCGGCTCGCGAGCCTCGGCACGCCGGCCTCCCGCGCGCGCTACCGCGAGCTGCTGCAGGCGCACCTGCGTGCGCACGAGGGCCAGCTCGCCAAGGACGTCGCCGATCGCATCGACCTGAACCCGCTGCGCGCGTTCGACTCCGACCACGCCGGGCACGCGCGAGGTGATGCAGACCGCGCCGCTGCTGCTGGACCACCTCGACGCGGACGACCTCGAGCACTTCGCGGCCGTTCGCGGGATGCTGGAGGCCGCGCGAGATCCCGTACGAGATCGACCCGACGCTCGTGCGCGGCCTGGACTACTACACGCGCACGGTCTTCGAGTTCACCTCCGACGCGCTCGGCGCCCAGAGCGGCGTCGGCGGAGGAGGTCGCTACGACGCGCTCGCCGAGCAGCTCGGCGGCGCGGCGACGCCCGGGATGGGCTGGGCGGCGGGCATCGAGCGCATCCTGCTCGCCGCCGAGGAGCGGCCCGTTCCGCGAGCCCGTCTGCGACCTGTTCGTCGCGCTCGCCGGCGACGCCGACCGCGCATCGCACGGCGGCGTTCACGCTCGCCGAGCGAGGCACGTCGCGCCGGCGTGCCGACGCAGATCGAGCTGGCCGGGCGCTCGCTCAAGGGCCAGCTCAAGCAGGCCTCCCGCCTGGAGGCGCGCTACGTCGCGATCCTCGGCGACGAGGGCATCGAGCTGAAGGACATGGAGAGCGGCGAGCAGACCGCGGTGGAGTCGGCGTCGGCCGTCGTCGCCACGGTGCTGCGCGGTAGGTTCATCGCGTGATCCATCCGCCCCGCTCGAACGCCTATCGCGACACCTGGTCCGGCGACCTGAATGCCTCCGACACCGGCCGTCAGGCCCGCGTGGCGGGGTGGGTCAACCGTCGCCGCGACCATGGCGGTCTGATCTTCATCGACCTGCGCGACCGGTCGGGCATCGTGCAGCTCGTGTTCCATCCCGAGACCAGCGGCGAGGCGTTCGCGCTCGCCGAGCGGTTGCGCCCGGAGCACGTCGTCTCCGCCGTGGGCGAGGTCGTCCGCCGCGAGGAGGGGAACGTGAACCCGAACCTCCCGACCGGCGAGATCGAGATCACGGTCACCGCGTGCGACGTCCTGGCGGAGAGCGAGACGCCGCCGTTCGCGATCGACGAGGACACGCCGGTCGACGAGATGCTGCGGCTGAAGTACCGCTGGCTCGACCTGCGCCGCCGCGGGATGCTCGACGCGATGCTGACCCGCACGCTGGTCACGCAGACGATGCGCCGCGTGCTGGACGAGCGCGACTTCCTCGAGCTCGAGACGCCGATCCTCACGAAGTCGACGCCGGAGGGCGCGCGCGACTTCCTCGTTCCCAGCCGCATGAACCCCGGCGACTTCTACGCGCTGCCGCAGTCGCCGCAGCTGTTCAAGCAGCTCCTGATGATGGCCGGGTTCGAGCGCTACTACCAGATCGCCCGCTGCTTCCGCGACGAGGATCTGCGCGCCGACCGCCAGCCCGAGTTCACCCAGCTCGACCTGGAGATGGGCTTCGTCGTCGAGGACGACGTGATCGAGGTGATGGAGGCGGTCATGTCGGCCGTCTTCGCGGCGACGGACTTCACGGTGGCACCGACGCCATGGCCGCGCATGAGCTACGCGGAGGCGATGTCGCGCTTCGGCGTCGACCGTCCCGGACACGCGCTTCGGGCTGGAGATCCGCGACGTCTCCGAACATCTGCGCGGCTCGGACTTCAAGGTGTTCGAGGGCGTGCTGAGCGGCGGCGGAGTGGTGCGGGCGATCAACGCCGGCGCACGCGAGATGTCACGCTCGGAGCTCGAGGGCCTGAACGACATCGTGCGCATCCACGGGGCCAAGGCCGTCGCCCCGATCTACGCCGGCGAGGGCGGATGGGCGGGCAACCTGGCGAAGTTCTTCAGCGCCGAGCAGATCGCCGCAGTGAACGCCGAGCTCGGCGCCGCCGACGGCGACCTGC
Source organism: uncultured Solirubrobacteraceae bacterium (assembly GCA_963817295.1). Taxonomy (GTDB): domain Bacteria; phylum Actinomycetota; class Thermoleophilia; order Solirubrobacterales; family Solirubrobacteraceae; genus F1-60-MAGs163. Next base: position 54,505 of record CAWFOF010000016.1, read on the forward strand.
TGCTGTTCGTCGCCGACCGGCCGGAGGTGGCCGCAGCGTCGCTCGGCGGCCTGAGGCTGGAGCTCGGCCGGCGCTTCGAGCTGATCCCCGACGGGCATGACGCGCTCTGGATCATCGACTTCCCGATGTTCGAGTACGACGAGGGTGCCGGCCGGCACGTGGCGATCCACCACCCGTTCACCGCGCCGTCGGGCGACCTCGACGATCCCGGAGCCCTGCTCTCGCGCGCGTACGATCTCGTGGTCGACGGCGTGGAGGTCGGCGGCGGCTCGATCCGCATCCACACGCCCGAGGTGCAGCAGCGCGTCTTCGACCTGATCGGGCTGAACGCCGACGAGGCGCAGGAGCGGTTCGGCTTCCTGCTCGACGCGATGCGCTACGGCGCCCCGCCACACGGCGGGATCGCGATGGGCCTGGACCGGATCGTCGCCCTGGTATGCGGCCTGGAGTCGATCCGCGACGTCATGGCGTTCCCGAAGACCGCCAGCGGCGGCGACCCTCTCACGGGCGCCCCGTCGCCCGTGGATGACCGCCAGCTCAAGGACCTCGCGCTGCGCTCGCTCGTGCAAAAGGGCAACTAGAAGCCATCTGGCACTCAAGCCGCACGCCCATCCCGCCGATTGGGAGGGCGTGGAGCAGATCTCGGCACCCTTCCGTATCGCGCTCGTCGCAATCGTCGTCCTCGGAGGCGTCTGGTTCGTCGCGCTGCGCCCGAAGTCGGACTCGGCGGCGACGCCGCCGCCCACCGCACCGGGCGTGCAGGGCCTGAGCAACGCCGTCCAGAAGGCGCGCGCGACCGCTGCCGCCGCCAACACCTCGGTCGACAAGACGCAGGCCGCCGCAGACGCCGCCGTCAACGGCACCGGCGGCCAGTCCGCTCCGGTCGCCAAGACGCCGGCCACGAAGACGTCGACCGCGACGGTCACCAAGACCGCGAAGAACGGCGCCACGTCGACGACGACCGTCACGAAGACCAAGCCGGAGCGAAGGCCGTCGTGGTGAAGCCGAAGGCCGTCGTCGTCAGCGAAGGCCGTCGTCGCAAGCCCAAGGCCGTCGTCGTCAAGCCCAAGGCCAAGCCGAAGGTCACGGTCGTCGCCAGCCTCGCCGGCCACGCCGCTGATCCGCGCGCTGAACCACGGCAAGGTCGTCGTCCTGATGTTCCGCAACCGCTCTTCGGACAGCGAGGCGGTCGCCGCATCGGTCCGCAAGCTCTCCCGCCACCACGGCAAGGTCATCATCCGCGTCGTGAGCATCTCCGACGTCGGCAAGTACTCCGCCTTCACGCGTGAGACGCCGGTCAACCAGGCTCCGACGACGCTGATCATCGGGCCGTCGCGCAAGGCCCGCGTGATCGTCGGCTTCACCGACGGCGGCGAGCTCGGCCAGGCGGTCGACGATCTGATCGTCGCGAAGTCCGGGACGACGAAGTAGACGACGCGTCCTAGACTCGTCGGCGATGCCCGACGAGCGCTTCGAAGAGCACCTGCGTCATCCGCACGCGCGCGGCGTCACCGTCGACGGCGGCCATGACGGCGTCGCCGGGACGGCGGCCTGCGCGGACCTCGCGCGCATCAGCGTCGCTGTACGGGGCGACCGCGTCGAGCGCCGTCGGCTTCGAGGCTGACGGCTGTGGCGCGACGATCGCCGCCGCCAGCGCCGCCGCGGAGCTGGCGGACGGTGCGCTCGTGCTCGACGCCGCGCGCATCGGGCCCGAAGCAGATCGCCGCCGAGCTCGGTGGACTGAGCGCCGCGAAGCTCCACGCGGCCGAGCTCGCCGCCGACGCACTGGCGCGCGCGCTCGGCACGGCCGTGCAGGCGGACGGGGCGATCGCGGCTCGAGCCGGGACGCGTGCTGGTCGCGATGAGCGGCGGGGTCGACAGCGCCGTCGCGGCGCTGCTGTGCGCACGCGACGAGGGTGCAGCAGCCGCTCGCGGTGACGCTGGAGCTGTGGCGCGACGCGCAGAACGACGCGCAGAAGAGCTGCTGCTCGGCGGACGCGGTGCGCGGTGCGCGTGCGCTGGCCCACCGGATGGGGATGGTGCACCTGACGCTCGATCTGCGCGACGAGTTCCGTGCGGGCGTCGTCGAGCCGTGGGTCGCCGACCACGCCGCGGGGCTCACGCCGAACCCCTGCGTGCGCTGCAACGGAAGCGTGCGACTCGACGCGATGCTCGAGCTCGCGGGTCGCGTCGGAGCGGGGCAGCTCGCGACCGGCCACTACGCGCGTGTCGGAGAGGACGGGCTGCTGCGCGCGGCCGCCGACCCGGCCAAGGACCAGGCCTACATGCTCGCCGCGCTCGCTCCAGCGTCGATTGCCCGCATGCGCTTCCCGCTTGGGGCGCTGACGAAGCCGCAGGTGCGCGAGATCGCCGAGCGCGAGGGCCTGCCCGTCGCGCGCAAGCCCGATTCCCAGGACCTCTGCTTCCTGGCCGGGACGGGTCGTGAGGCGTTCCTCGCCCGCCACGGCGGGCCGCGGGCGCGTCCCGGCGCCATCGTCGACGGCGAGGGCCGCACGCTGGGGCGCCATCGCGGCGCGCACGCCTTCACGATCGGTCAGCGTCGCGGCGTCGGCCTCGGCGGCAACGACGAGCCGGTCTACGTCACGGGCACGGACGTCCTCGCCAACACCGTCACCGTCGGGCCGCGCGACGCGCTGCGCCGCAGCGAGGTCGCGATCACCGACGTGCGCCTGCACGTGCCGGCCGCGGAGGTCGAGCAGGTGCGGCTGCGCTACCGCTCGCGCGCCCTGCCATGCACGCTGCGCGAGGGGCGGATCGAGCTCCACGAACCCGCCTGGGGCGTCGCGCCGGGGCAGACCGCCGTCTTCCTGCAGGGCGATCGCGTGCTGGGATGCGCGACAATCGCCCCATGAGCAGTCAGACCACGGACGAGATCCGCGAGACGTTCCTCGACTTCTTCGCCCAGCGCGGCCACCTGCGGCGCGAGTCGGCGTCGCTGGTCCCGGCGACGTTCGACGCATCGGTCCTGCTCACGACGGCGGGCATGCACCCGCTGAAGGGGTACTTCCTGGGCCTCGAGAAGCCGCCCGCGAAGCTCCTGACGAGCTGCCAGAAGTGCTTTCGCACGACGGACATCGAGAACGTCGGGAACACCGCGCGCCACCTGACGTTCTTCGAGATGCTCGGCAACTTCTCGATCGGCGACTACTTCAAGCAGGGCGCCGTCGAACTGGCGTGGGAGCTCTCGCTCGACGGCTTCGGGTTCAAGCCCGAGGACATCTGGATCACCGTCTTCGAAGGGGACGACGAGCTCGGCGTCGGCCCCGACGAGGAGGCCATCGCCGCCTGGGAGTCCGTCGGCGTGCCGCGCGAGCGGATCGTCCTGTGCCCCCGCAGCGAGAACTTCTGGCAGTCCGGCCCGACCGGGCCCTGCGGTCCGTGCAGCGAGCTCTACCTGGACCGCGGCATCGAGTACGGCACGGCCGACGACCTGCCCGGCGGCGAGAACGAGCGGTTCCTCGAGTACTGGAACCTCGTCTTCATGCAGTTCGACCAGGACCCGCCGGGGAAGCTCACGCCGCTGCCGGCGCAGAACATCGACACCGGACTGGGCCTCAACCGGATGGCCCTGATCCAGCAGGGCGTCGAGACGATCTTCGACACCGACCAGTTCGTCCCGCTGATGAACCTCGGCCGCGAGCTCGCGACGCGCGAGGACGACGAGCGTGCGCTGCGCATCCTCGCCGACCACTCGCGCGCGATGACGTTCCTGATCGGCGACGGCGTGGTGCCCTCCAACGAGGAGCGCGGGTACATCCTGCGCCGCGTGATGCGCCGCGCGATCCAGCAGGGGCACCGGATCGGCATCGAGGGCGTCTTCCTGCCCGCGTTCGCCGAGCAGGTGATCGAGACGATGGGCGCGGCCTATCCGGATCTCGTCAGCGGACGCGAGACGATCCTCAAGTGGGTCCGCGGGGAGGAGGAGGGCTTTCGCCGCACGCTCGAGCAGGGCACGAAGCTGCTCGACGACCTGCTGGACGCCGGCGCGGTCAGCGCGCAGGACGCCTTCCAGCTGCACGACACGTTCGGCTTCCCGATCGAGCTGACGCGCGAGATGGCGCAGGAGCGCGGCGTCCCGTTCGCCGGCGACGAGGAGTTCGGGCGGCTGATGGACGAGCAGCGCGCGCGCTCGTCCGCGGCCGCGGGATCCGGCCGGAAGGTCGGCCGGACGGGCGAGATCATCCGCGAGGTCTCCGCGGAGCCGACGACGTTCACCGGGTACGAGGACCTCGAGAGCCACACCGTCGTGCAGGGCGTGCGCGAGGAGGACGGCCGGATCTACCTGAAGCTCGCCGAGTCGCCGTTCTACGCCGCGGGCGGCGGGCAGGTCGCCGACTCGGGAACGATCGCCGCCGAGGACGGATCGACGCTGCTGAGCGTCGCCGAGGTCGTGCGCGCGGGCGAGGACCAGGCGATCGTCGTCTCCGGCGTCGAGGGCGCCGAGCCGCCCGTGGCAGGGGAGCGTGTCGTGGCGCGCGTCGATCGCGCGGCGCGCCACGCGACGGCCTGCAACCACACCGCGACGCACCTGCTGCACGCCGCGCTGCGCGAGCACCTCGGCGACCACGTGCGGCAGGCCGGCTCGTACGTCGGCCCCGACAAGCTGCGCTTCGACTTCACGCACACCGAGCGGCTCAGCGAGGACGAGCGGCGCATCGTCGAGGAGCAGGTCAACCGCCTGATCCTCGACGACCTGCCCGTCCGCCCGCTGACCACCACGCTCGACGAGGCCAGGAACCTCGGGGCGATGGCGCTGTTCGGGGAGAAGTACGGCGACGTCGTGCGGATGGTCGAGATCGGGGACGGCGACATCTCACGCGAGCTGTGCGGCGGCACCCACGTGCGCACGACGTCGGAGATCGGCCTGTTCAAGATCACGAGCGAAGGCTCCAGCGCGGCGAACGTGCGCCGGATCGAGGCGATCACCGGGCCTGTCGCCTCCGCAGCACTTCCGCGCCCACGATCAGCTGCTCCAGACCGTCGCCGACGAGCTGCGCACCCAGCCCGAGCGCGTGCCCGACGCCGTCGCCGCGCTGCGCGAGAAGGCCAGGCGCAGCGCGCAGAGCGGCGCTGAGAACGGGCACGTCGACACCGGCGCGCTCGCCGCCGGCGCCGTCGACGTGAACGGCGCGAAGGTGGTGACCGCGCTCGTCGCGGACGCCGATGCGAAGGTCCTGATGGAGACCGCCGACCGCCTGAAGGGCCAGCTCGGCGCGCAGGTCGCGATCGTGCTCGGCTCGTCCGCCGCCGGCAAGGTCAGCCTCGTCGCCGCCGTCACGCCCGAGCTCGTCGCGCGCGGCGTGAAGGCCGGCTCGATCGTGAAGGTCGCCGCGCAGGTCGCGGGCGGGGGCGGCGGGGGCAAGGACACGATGGCGCAGGCCGGCGGCCGCGACCCCGACAAGCTCCCCGAGGCGCTCGCCGCCGCCCGCGCGGCGATCGACGCCGCGCTGTCCTAACCTCGTGCGCGTGCTCGCCCTGGACTATGGCTCCGCCCGCTGTGGCTGCGCGCTCAGCGACGCGACCGGCACGCTGGCCACGCCGATCGACCCGGTGCTGCGGCCCTCGACGAAGCCGGGGATCCGCGCGCTGCGCGAGCTCGTCACCCAGCGCCAGGTCGAGCGCATCGTGATCGGGCTGCCGCTGTCGCTGTCGGGCGGCGACTCCGACCAGACGCGCGAGACGCGCGTGTTCGCCGATCGTCTGCGCTCGGCGCTGGGCAACGCCGTCCCGATCGACTTCTACGACGAGCGATTCACGACGGCGATCGCCGCGCGCGCCGGCGGCGGCGACACGTCCGAGGACTCGCGCGCCGCGGCCGTGCTGCTCGACGACTGGCTGGCGCGCCACGGCCACGAGCATCGGGAAGAGGCATGAGCGAGCGGACACCGGAGGAGCGCGAGGCCGCGCGCCTGGAGCGCGAGCGCAAGCGCGGCAAGCTCGTCACCGAGCCTCCGCCGCCCGCGCCCGCGCCCGAGGCATTCGAGCCCGAGCCGCCGCCCGTCGAGCCGGAGCTCCCGGAGCCCGACCCAGTCGAGCTGGAGCCGGAGCCCGTGCCCTTCGAGCCCGAGCCCGAGCCTGCGCCCGTCGCGCCCGAGCCGGACCGCTCGGTCCCCCCGCCGCCGCGCCTGCCCGAAGTCGCGGCCACCCACCGGGCCGCGCCCGAGGCCGTCGTGCCGGTCGCCGCGCCGCCGACGTTCGAGCCCCACGAGGATCACGACGTGCCGCTGGGCACCGTCCGCCCCGGAGCGGGCGCGGCCGGCATGCCGCGCCAGCCCGTCAGCGTTCCGGGCCGCCGCCGGCGCCGCCGCAAGCCGGGACGCGTCGCGATCCTGCTCGTCCTGATCGGCCTGCTCGCCGTCCTCGTCGGGTTCTTCGCGGTCAAGACGTTCAATCCGGGCACCGGCCAGGGCAGCGGCGTCGTCGTCGTCAAGGTTCCCGCGGGTGCGGGAACGCGGCAGATCGGGAACCTGCTCGCCGACAAGGGCGTCGTCGGCTCCGGCTTCTTCTTCTCGCTGCGGGCCAAGCTCAGCGGCGACACGATCCGCCCGGGGACCTACACGCTGAAGAAGGACATGAGCAACGGAGCCGCACTCGCCGTGCTGACTCCGGCGGTCAAGCCCCTTCCGCCGACGATCAAGGTGCTGATCCCGGAGGGCCCCTCCCGCCGGCAGCTCGGCCCGATCGTCGCCAAGCAGGGTGTGCAGGGCGACTACGTCGCGGCGTCGCGGCGGTCGGTCCGGCTCAACCCGCGCACGTACGGCGCACCACGGGGCGCGTCACTCGAGGGCTTCCTCTTCCCGGCGACCTATGACCTTGCCCGCGGCGCGCAGGCCAAGACGCTGGTGAACAAGCAGCTCCAGGCGTTCACCGACAACACCGCCGGCATCGATTGGAGTGTACGCGAAGCGCAAGAACCTGACGAGGTACGACGTCCTGACGCTCGCCTCGATCATCGAGCGCGAGGCGCAGCTGCACCGCGACCGGCGCATGGTGGCGGCCGTCTTCTACAACAGGCTCAAGCAGGGGATCGCCCTGGGGAGCGACGCCACGACGCGCTTCGCCGTGAACAACTGGACCCGGCCGCTGAAGGTCTCGCAGCTGCGCAGCTCATCGCGCTACAACACGCGGCGCTTCCGCGGCCTGCCACCCGGGCCGATCGGCAACCCGGGCCTCTCGGCGATCAAGGCCGCGGCGAACCCGGCGAAGTCCGCGGCGCTGTTCTTCATCGTGAAGGCCTGCGGGAAGGGCGCACTCGCGTTCTCACGCACCGACGCCCAGTTCCAGAAGGACGTCGCGGCCTACAACGCGGCTCGCGCGCGCAATGGCGGCAGCGACCCCAAGGTCTGCAAGTAGCCGATGACGCCGACGCGCCTCGGCGTCCTGGGCTGGCCGGTCGCGCACAGCCGCTCGCCGGTGATGCAGCGTGCAGCATTGCGTGCACTCGGGCTCCGCGACTGGCACTACCAGCTGCTTCCGGCGCCGCCGGACGTCTTCGATGAGATCGTCCGCGGCCTGGGCGCGGCCGGCTTCCGCGGCGCCAACGTGACGATCCCGCACAAGGAGGCGGCGCTCGCGATCGCCGATCTGGCGAGTCCGCGCGCCACCGCGATCGGCGCGGCGAACACGCTCACGTTCCACGACGATGGCGCGATCCACGCCGACAACACGGACGCTCCCGGGCTGCTCGCCGCACTGCCGCAGAGCCCGCGCGGGCACAGCGCGCTGGTGCTCGGCGCGGGCGGCAGCGCGCGAGCGGTCGTCTGGGCGCTGCGCGAGGCGGGCGCGGACGTGACCGTCTGGAACAGGACCCCGGCGCGCGCCGTTGCGCTGGCCGGCGAGATGGGCGTGCGCAGCGGCGCCCTATCGGCAGAAACGGACCTGCTCGTGAATTGCACGTCGGTGGGGCTGGCCAATCCGTCCAACACGTTCAAGGAGCTACCACTGGAACCCGAATCCCTGGACAGATACGCGACCGTGGTGGACCTCGTCTACCGGGCCGGCGGGACCGAGCTCCTTCGGGAGGCGACCCAGAGGGGTTGCACGGTCGTCGACGGACTGGAGGTGCTCGTTCACCAAGGTGCACTGAGCCTCGAGGCCTGGACGGGTCTCCCGGCACCCGTCGACGTGATGCGGGATGCGGTGCGCAGCGGCGCGGAGCAGACTCCAGATGAACCCCACTCAGCCACACCTCACAGCCGTCAGCCAGCCGCCCCCGACTCTCGGGGCCCTCGCGCATGAGATTCAGCCCGACGAGCCGTGGAACGGGGTCACGCGGCCCAAGAGCCGCGTCGGCACCAGCCGCTTCCTGAGCGACGTCATCGTCGAGCTCGGGCTCGCCGACCGTGCGCGTGTCGACGCCGCGATCGAGGACGCACGCGCCTCGGGCACGACGCCGGAAGAAGCCCTGCTGCACGCCAACGTGCTGACGCAGGAGGCCCTGTCCAAGGCGGTCGCCGAGAAGCACGGGCTCGATCACCTGGACCTGTCGGTCTTCAAGGTCGACGTCGCCGCGGCGAACGTCATCACCTCCTCCAAGGCCAAGCGCTACGAGGCCGTCCCGGTCGCCTTCATCGGCGACAACGGGCTCATCCTGGCGATGGCCGATCCCGCGAACGTCATGGCGATCGACGAGATCGCCCTGATCACCGGCTACGACGTGCGCGCCGCCGTCGCCTCGCGTGAGGACATCCTCGGCCAGATCAGCCGCCTGACGCGCCTGGACGACGTCGTGCAGTCGACGGCGCTCGAGGAGGAGGCCGCAAGCGAGGCCGAGGTCGTCGACCTGCGCGAATCGGCGGACGACGCTCCGGTCATCAAGCTCATCAACCAGATCATCGCCCAGGGCGTCGAGCGCGGCGCCTCGGACATCCATCTGGCTCCGGACGGCAAGGAGCTGCGCGTCCGCTTCCGCATCGACGGCGTGCTGCAGGAGATCACCACGATCCCCAAGCGCATGGTCGCCGGCGCGATCAGCCGCGTGAAGATCATGTCCGACCTGGACATCTCCGAGCGGCGGGTTCCGCAGGACGGCCGCGTCGGTCTCAGCATCGACAGCAAGCACATCGACCTGCGCGTCGTCACGCTGCCCAGCGTCCACGGGGAGTCGGTGGTCATCCGCATCCTCGACCAGGACGGCGGCGTGGTCCACGACCTCGACGCGCTGGGCTTCCTCAAGGAGGAGCACGACCGCTTCGAGCGCGCGATCTTCCAGCCGTTCGGCGCCGTGCTCGTCACCGGGCCGACGGGGTCGGGCAAGTCGACCACGCTCTACACGGGCGTCGGCATGCTCAACTCGCCCGAGAAGAACATCATCACGATCGAGGACCCGGTCGAGTTCCAGCTCGACGGCATCACGCAGATTCAGGTCAACCCGAAGGCCGGCCTGACGTTCGCCAACGGTCTGCGGGCCATGATGCGCGCCGACCCCGACATCATCATGGTCGGCGAGATCCGCGACCGCGAGACGGCGCAGATCGCCGTCGAGTCCGCGCTCACCGGCCACCTCGTCCTCTCGACGCTGCACACGAACGACGCACCGACCGCGATCACGCGCCTCGTGGAGATGGGCATCGAGCCCTTCCTCGTCGCCAGCGCGATCGACTGCGTCGTCGCCCAGCGTCTGGCGCGCATGCTCTGCCAGCAGTGCAAGGAGCGCACGATCCTGACCAGCGACGTGCTGCGCGACAACGGCTTCCACGCGCACGTCGACATCGAGGCCTACAAGCCGGTCGGCTGCAACCGCTGCGGCGGCTCGGGCTACAAGGGCCGCGTCGGCCTCTACGAGGTCATGACCGTCAGCGAGGAGATCCGCACGATGACGATCGAGCGCGCCTCCGCGGACAGGATCACCGAGGTGGCAGTGCGCGACGGCATGCGCCGGCTGCGCGAGGACGGTCTGGAGAAGGTGAAGATGGGACGCACCTCGATCGCCGAGGTCGCCCGCGTCACCGGTACCGGATCCGTGGACCCCTCGTGACGGCTCAAGCCGCCACGCCGAATCACCGATAGGACGCGACATGGACTTCGATTTCGCCGACATCCTCCTCGAGACGCTCGCCCGCCGGGCCTCGGACCTGCACATCACGGTCGGCGAGCCGCCGATGGTGCGCGTGCGCGGGCGCCTGACGGCGATGGAGGGCTACCCCAAGCTCACCGGCGCCGACACGCGCGAGGTCATCTACTCGATCCTCTCCAACGACCAGCGCCAGCGCCTGGAGACGGACTGGCAGCTCGACTTCGCCTACGCGATCCCCGGCCATGCCCGCTTCCGCGTCAACGCCTACTTCCAGCGCGGCTCGCTGGGCGCCGCGTTCCGCCTGATCCCCGCCGAGATCATCTCGATCGACGATCTGGGCCTGCCCACGATCGCGCACGAGTTCTGCAAGAAGCCGCGCGGCCTGGTGCTCGTCACCGGCCCGACCGGCTCGGGCAAGTCCACCTCGCTCGCGGCGATGATCGACGAGATCAACGCCACGCGCGAAGAGCACATCATGACGGTCGAGGACCCGATCGAGTTCCTGCACTCGCACAAGAAGTGCATGGTCAACCAGCGCGAGCTGGGGGCCGACGCGCAGAGCTTCGCGCTCGCCCTGCGGGCCGCGCTGCGCCAGGACCCGGACGTGATCCTCGTCGGCGAGATGCGCGACCTGGAGACGATCGCGACCGCCCTGACCGCGGCCGAGACCGGCCACCTCGTGTTCGCCACGCTCCACACGCAGGACGCGCCGCAGACGATCGACCGCATCATCGACGTCTTCCCCGCCCATCAGCAGGGGCAGGTGCGCGTCCAGCTCTCCGTCGCGCTGCAGGGCGTCATGACCCAGCAGCTGCTGCCGACCGCCGACGGCTCCTCGCGCGTCGCGGCGATCGAGACGCTCGTGCCGACCCCGGCCGTGCGCAACCTGATCCGCGAGGGCAAGACCCACCAGATCACGTCCGTCATGCAGACCGGCGCAGGCGTCGGCATGCAGACGATGGACGCCGCGCTGGCGACGCTCGTGCGCGCCGGCAAGCTGACCCAGCGCCAGGCCGAGCAGCGCTCGTCGACGCCTGACGACCTCCGGCGCCTGATGGGCCTCGGCGGCATGTCGATGGCGGCCTAGCGGAGCTTCGGGAAGGCTCGGGGGACGATCTAGATGTCCACATTCGTCTGGAAGGCGATGGACCTGCAGGGGGCGAAGGCCACCGGCGAGGTCGAGGCCGACAGCAAGCAGGGCGTCGCCGATCAGCTCAAGTCGCGTGGCCTGATCGTCCTCGACATCTCGGACAAGCATTCGTCCAAAGAGATCAACATCGAGTTCTTCAACGGCGTCAAGGCCGCTGACCTCACGATCATGACCCGCCAGCTGTCCACCATGGTCAGCTCGGGCATGACGATCCTCAAGTCGCTCTACGTCCTCGAGTCCCAGACCGAGCACAAGAAGCTCGCCGAGACCCTCACCGACGTGCGCAAGGACGTCGAGGCGGGCCTCCCGCTCTCGGACGCGCTCGAGCGCCACAAGGACATCTTCACCCCGCTCTACATCGCGATGGTCCGCGCCGGTGAGACGGGCGGCATGCTCGAGAGCTCGCTGCTGCGGATCGCCGACCAGCTGGAGAAGGAGGACTCGCTCCGGCGCCAGGTCAAGTCCGCGATGATGTACCCGCTCGTCGTCCTGTCGTTCTCGCTGCTCGTCCTGATCGGCCTCGTGACCTTCATCGTCCCGGTGTTCGTCGGGGTCTTCAAGCAGTTCGGCGGCGATCTGCCGGCGATCACGAAGGTCACCGTCGGCATCTCGCACGCGGTCACCGGGTTCTGGTTCATCGTGATCCCCGTCGTCGCGGGGATCGTGTGGACCTTCAAGCGCTGGAAGAAGTCCGAGACCGGCCGCGGGCAGTGGGACAAGTTCCGCCTGCGGATCCCGATGAAGATCGGCGACATCGTCCAGAAGATCGCGCTCGCGCGCTGGTCGCGGACGCTGTCGGCGCTCGTGTCGGCCGGCGTTCCGCTGATCCAGGCGCTGGACATCACCGCGCAGACGGCCGGCAACCGCGTCGTCGAGGACGCGATGGGCGCCGTCATCGACTCCGTCAAGCAGGGCGGCACGATCGCCGAGCCGCTGAAGCATTCGCCCGTGTTCCCCGGCATGGTCACGCAGATGGTGGCCGTCGGCGAGGAGACCGGCGCGCTCGACGCGATGCTCGCCAAGATCGCCGACTTCTACGAGGACCAGGTCGACGCCTCCGTCAAGTCACTGACGTCGATCCTCGAGCCGGTGATGATCGTCTTCATCGGCGGCATGGTCGGCTTCATCGTGATCTCGATGTACCTGCCGCTGTTCAAGGTCTACGACCAGATCAACTAGT
>CAWFOF010000017.1:0-37457 GCA_963817295.1 uncultured Solirubrobacteraceae bacterium
GTCGGCACGCCGGCGGGCGCCGCGGTCGACACGCTCGACGCGCGCCGAGGACGCTCGCCCGCCGCCGGCGCGACCGGCCGTCCAGCGGTCGCGCTGGAGTACAACTTCGGGCGCTCGCATTCCCTGCCGGCGGCCGGCGCGCTCACGTTGGCCGGCGGGCAACGGGTCGCCTACACGGGTCAGGTGCTCGCGCCGGAGTACTTCGTCGTCACGGCGCCGGGCGCGAGCTTCGGCGCCGAGTCGACGTTCGCGGTCATCTTCGCCCCGCTGCCGACCGCCCAGGCACTCGCGGGCCAGCCCGGGCGCGTCAACCAGCTGGTGTTGCGCCTGCGCCCCGGCGCCGACGCTGCGGTCGTGCAGACAGAGGTCTCGCGGGCTCTCCGCGCGGCCATCCCGGCGACGGGCTTCACCGTCACGGCGCGCGCCGACGAGCCTGCGCACCGGATGATCTACAAGGACGCTGAGGGCGATCAGGAGATGCTCGACATCTTCGCCTTCCTGATGCTGGCCGCGGCCACGTTCGCGGCGTTCAACCTGATCAGCCGCACGGTCGAGGCGCAGCGCCGCGAGATCGGGATCGGCATGGCGCTCGGTGTCCCGCCACGGACGCTGGCGCGCCGCCCGCTCCTGCTGGGCGCGCAGATCGCGCTCCTCGGCCTGATGCTCGGCATCCCGGTCGGCCTTGCCGCCGACGCATGGCTCGCGGGGGTCATGGACCAGTTCTTCCCGCTGCCGGTAGTGGAGTCCGCGTTCCAGACCGGCGTGTTCGTCCAGGGCGCGGTGCTCGGGCTCGTGCTGCCGCTTGCCGCCGCCGCCATCCCGGTCTGGCGTGCACTGCGGGTGTCGCCGATCGACGCGATCCAGGTCGGCGCGCGCGCAGCGCGGAGCAGTGGGCTCGCCTGGCTCGTCAAGGGCCTGCGGATACCGGGCGGCGCCCTGTCCAACCTCCCCCTGCGCAACGTCCTGCGCACTCCGCGGCGCACGATCATGACGCTGCTGGGGATCGCGGCGATCGTGACGATCGTCATGGCGATGGCGGGCACCGTCGACTCCTTCGACGCAACCCTCCAGGCCAGCCGCAACGAGGCGCTCGCCGGATCGGCTCAGCGCCTGACCGCCGATCTCACCACGGTGCAGCGCAGCGACAGCTCGACGGTGCGAAGCGTCACCGATGCCGCGAGCGTCGGAGCAAGCCAGCCGTCGCTGCGCCTGGCCTCCACCCTCGTGGCGGGCCGCCGGCAGCTCGACGTGGCGCTCGAGACGGTGGCCGATCGCCGACCGCTCTGGCGGCCGACGGTCGAGACCGGGGCGCTGCCCTCCGGCAGGCCCGGCCTGCTCATCGCGCGACGCGCCGCCGACACACTGCACGTCACGGTCGGCGACCGCGTGCAGGTGGTCCATCCCGTCCCGACCGGGCCCTCGAACCTTCCGGCTGGTCCGCACGACATTGCCCGTCGCCGGAATCCACACCAGCCCGTTGCGCTTCCTCGCCTACACGAACAGCGCGGGAGCAACGGCGCTCCAGGTCTCCGGCCTGGTCAACCGCGTCTCCGTCGTCCCCGCGGCGAGACGATCCGCCGACGACGTCAAGGCCGAGCTGCTGCGCCGTCCCGGGATCGCCGCGGTGCAGGGCGCGGCGGCGACCACCGACGCCGTGGACAAGACCATGGAGCAGTTCAACGAGATCCTCGCCGTCACCGTCCTGATCGCGGCCGCAATGGCGCTGCTCATCGCGTTCAACGCCACCGCGATCAACACCGACGAGCGCACCCGCGAGCACGCGACGATGTTCGCGCACGGCGTCTCGGTCCCGCGGGTCATGCGCGGCGAGATCATCGAGGCGCTCCTCATCGGCACCCTCGGCACCGTCGTGGGAGTGGCCGCCGGTCACGCGGTGCTCACGTGGATCCTCACCAGCAACATGCCGGAGACGATGCCCGACCTCGGCCTCGTCGACGCTGTGGCGCCCGGCACCTACGCGATGGCCATCGCCGCCGGAATCGTCGTGGTCGGCGTCGCACCGATCCTCACGATGCGTCGCCTCCAGCGCACGGATCTCTCCGGCTCGCTGCGCGTCGTGGAGTGATCGCCGAGGTCGGTCGTACAGCCGTTGAGGCTTTGCCAAGGCTTTCCTTTTCCGGCGTCACGTTCGCTCGGCGGGCTGCTCTCCAGAAGCGATCGTGTTTGTAGACCATTGGCACGGCCGCCCGGTTGGTGCCCCCCTCGAAAGGGTTTGAACATGGAAGTCAAGAAGTCTCTCCCGCTCGCCGCCGCTCTTCTGGCGCTGGGCATCTCCGGTCCCGCCGCCGCGCTCGCCTCCGACGGCGGCGACGGCGGCGATCACGCCGGCACCAGCGTCGGGGCCACGGTCACCGCGCCGGTCGACCAGTCCGGCGAGGACCAGCAGTCCGGCGAGCAGGGCGACGTCGAGAACACCGACCTGGCCAGCCAGGTCGAGCAGGAGGACGCCACCGACCAGAGCAGCGACGCTCCGGGTGAGGACGACAACCCGACCGCCGGCGATCAGCAGTCCGGCGCCCAGGTCGACCAGCAGAACAGCGACCTCGCAAACGAGGTCGAGCAGGAGGATGGCGCCGGCAACACCAGCGGCGACGTCAACCAGGAGAACGAGGTCGACGACAGCAACGACTGATCGTCTAGCGCGGAGCGCGGCGGCGCCTGCCATCCGGTCGAGCGCCGCCGCGTCCGCTGTCGCGTCTCCTGATCTCCTGCATCCTCCGAGAGGAACTGCCGTGCCCCTTCGCTGCATTGCCGCCACGTCCCTTGCCATGTGCCTCATGGTCACCCCGGCGCTCGGCGCGACACCCGGCAAGTACGTCGGGCACACGGCCGACAAGCGGCCGGTCTCGCTGCTGGTGAGCAAGACCCGGGTGCGCTCGTTCTCGCTGCAGACCCGCTTCACCTGCTCGGACGGCACCGGCTTCGTGGCCTCGGCGACGTTCGGGTCGATGAAGCTGAAGCGCAACCGCTTCAACGCCACGTTCCACAACAAGCCGGGCTCGCTGCGCACCACGCTCAAGGGCTCGATCCACGGTCGCAAGGCGTCCGGCACGATCCGCCGCCGCGCCCGCTTCAACGCCCAGCGCAAGCTCGACCCGAGCGGCACGCTGATCTGCACCGCCAGCACGCGCTTCACCGCCAGGCGCTGAGCACGCGGGCGCTTTACGCGCCCTTACCCGGGCCGCTGCCACGCTGGGTGCAATGCGTTTCTTGTTTCTCGAGCGTCACCCGCTCGGTCCGCGGGTGTTCGTGCTCGGGCTGCGTGTCCACGAATGGCACGTCGGCCTGGCGGGCCTTGCCGGTGGCGTCACCGCCGGCGTTCTCGGCCTCGGGGCGGTACCGGTCACCGCGCTGGTGCTGGTGTCCGGCTGGCTGATCGTCAAGGACTGGCGCGACCTGATTCCCGCCACGCGCGACAGCGCGGCGTGGGCCCCGGGAATCCACCGTCCACCTGGGCTCCAGACGGCTCCCGGCGACGCAGTCCCGGCTGTCGCAGCGATCGCGGTTGCGGTCGCGGGCGCGCTGAACGTCGCCTCCGCGATGACGCCGGAACTTCCCGAGCGCATTCGCGCGCTGGTCAACCTGGCCCCGATGCAGGAGATCGAGCTTGCACATGCGCTCTCGCTGCCCGCAGGGGTCGCACTGCTCGGCGTCTCCTGGCATCTGTGGCGGCGCCGTCGCGGGGCGCTCGTCGCCGCGCTCGCGCTGCTCGTGCTGCTGACCGGGCTTGACCTGCTCAACGGCCTCGACGTTCGGGAGGCAGCCATCACGATCGTCATCGCAGGTGGACTCTGGCGTGCTCGGGAGGCGTTCTCCGTCCGTCACGACGGTCCGCGCTCGCGGTGGGCTGCGATGCGCGCGGTCGCGGTGCTCGCCGGGACAGCCGCGCTCGCGGTGCTCGCCCAGGCGCTCGCCGGACCCGTCGCCGGCCTGGGCGTGCTCACCGGCGGCGCAGTCGTGGCGCTGGCGGCATGGGCGTTCGCCGCCCCCGCGATCGCGGCCGGCTGCGCGGACCGGGAGCGTGCCGCGCGTGCCGTGCGCTCGCACGGCGACGACACCCTCAGCGCGTTCAAGCTGCGCTCGGACCTGCACCGCCGCTGGTCACAGGACGGCCGCGCGTTCGCCGCCTACCGGATCGAGGCGGGGACGCTGATCCTCGCCGGCGACCCGATCGGTCCGCCGGCCTCGACGTCCGCGTTGATCGACGAGCTGTCCGCCGAGGCCCGCCGCCACGGCCTGCGCTTCGGCATCTGCGGTGCCAGCGCGGCCTCGACGGACGCCGCACGCGAACGTGGCCTGCACCGGCTCTACATGGGCGACGAGGCGATCATCCCGGCGGGGTCGATGGATCTCTCCGGCGGCTCGCGCAAGAGCCTGCGCAAGGCCGTCAATCGCGTCGCGCGCAACGGGTACGTCGCCGAACTGCATGAGGTCGCACGGCTGGACCCGCAGACCCTCGCCGCGCTCGAGCAGGTGAGCGAACGCTGGCGCGATGGGGCAGCGGAACGCGGCTTCTCGATGGCACACGACACCCTTGCCGACGCGCTGCTGCCCGACACGCTCGTCCTGCTCGCGCGCGACGCCGACGGCGTGATCCGCGGCTTCCTGCAGTTCCTTCCGGTCTTCGGACGCCCGGCGATGTCGCTCGGCCTGATGCGCCGTGAACGCGACACGCCGAACGGCGTCATCGACTTCCTCGTCGTCGAGGCCGCGCGCCTGCTCGCAGAGCGCGGCGTCGAGGAGTTCTCGCTGAACTTCGCTGCGTTCGGCCGCTGGCTGCGGGATCCCTCGAACGTCCTCGAGCGGCTCCTCGCCAAGGTCCTGATCGTCGGCGACCGCTGGTTCCAGGTCCAGCGACTGCTGCGCTTCACGCAGAAGTTCGACCCGCGCTGGCAACCGCGCTACCTGCTGTTCGAAAAGCCCTCCGCGCTGCCCCGCACAGCGCTCGCCGCGATGTGGGCAGAGGGCCAGCTTCCCAAGCCGGTCATGCCCGCCGCCTCGCACCCGCGGTCCCAGTTCCGTCCCGCTGACGCTGACGCCCGCGTTACGCGGGATCGTGTTGCCAGCGAGCGGGCGCCCTGACAGCCACGATGCGGAACGAGGCCTGCGCCTTCACCCGGCAGGAGCGCCGGCACGCGAGCAGGACGAAGCGCCCCGTGGCTGCGTGGCGTGAGATCGGGAGTCGTTTGCGGAGGGTGCCGGAGCTGGTCGTGGTCACCCATGCGACGTGGTCCGCCTCGCTCCGGGGCGGCCCGATCAGGAGCTCGACGCGGGCTCGGTGAGGCCAGTGCCGGCCCGTCACGACGAGGCTGCCGCCGCGAAGAACGATCTTCGGCGACACGGAGACCGACGGCGCCGTCGACACCGCTCCGGTTGTCACGGGGAGGAGGAGCGCTGCGCCGACGACGCAGAGGAGAACGGGAAGACTGCGCATGGACCGATCCTGACCACTTCGTGCGCGCGGGCCATCCGATTCAACACGAACCCGGAGGGCGTACTTCACCGCAGGCGCCGCGGTGCCCGCCGTTCCGTCCTGGCTACTGATGACAACCGGTCGTCACGACGGCACGCTCGGTCGATGCAGAACTTCGAATACCTGGTCGTCCCCCTGAACGACGCCCGAAAGCTCAAGAAGACGTCCGGCGATCTGGCTCCCGACCACCTCAATGAACTCGGTTCGCAGGGCTGGGAGGCCGTCGGGCTGTCGCTCAAGCAGGGCGATCTCGTCGCGTGGCCGGTGGTACTGCTGAAGCGCCCGGTCGGCTAGCGGTAGTTCCTGAGACATGTTCGCGCTGCTGCGCTCTTGAGGCTCACGACGGTGGTCCTGAGCTCGGTCGGCGTGCCCGGCTCTGGAGCAACTCGGGTCGATCTAGTGGGGGTAGGCTGGCGCGGTGCCCGCCCCGCCTCGCCACGGATCGCGGGCGGCCCCCGCCTGGCAGGTGTGGACCGCGCTGTGGATCGTCTACATCGTCTGGGGCTCGACGTACCTCGGGATCCGCGTCCTGGTCGAGACCGCGCCGCCGCTGCTGAGCACCGGCGCACGGTTCGTCTGCGCCGGCGGCCTGATCGCCCTCTGGCTGCTCGTGCGCGGCGGCCGCGAGGCCGTGCGCGCGAGCCGCGGCGAGCTGCGCGCCGGCTTCGCTCGTCGGGGGCGCTGCTGATCGGCGCGCACGGGCTCGTCGCGGTCGCCGAGCAGCGCGGCGCGCCGTCGAGCTACGCCGCGCTGATCTTCGCCTCGATCCCGCTGTGGGTCGTGCTGCTGCGCCGGCTGACCGGCGAGCGGCCGCCGGCGCAGACGTACCTCGGCGTGGCTGACGGGCTATGTCGGCGTCGTCCTGCTGCTGCTCCCCGGCGAGCAGCCGGCGGGCGTCGACCTCGCGGCGCGCGGCGATGCTCGTGGTCGCCGCGTTCTCCTGGTCGCTCGGGTCCGTGTGGTCGCGGCACCTGCCCGGCGCCGGCGAACGCCGCGCTCGCGACGGCGCTCACGACCGTGTGCGGCGGGCTCGCGATGCTCGTCGCCGGGACGCTCGCGGGCGAGTGGGGCGACGTCGACCCGGCGCGATCTCCACGCGCTCGGCCGTCGCGTTCGCCTACCTGGTGCTGGTCGGCTCGATCGTCGGCTTCAGCGCGTTCGTCTGGCTGCTGCACCACGCGCCGATCTCGCAGGTGGCGACGTACGCGTACGTCAACCCGGTCGTCGCGCTCGTTCTCGGGCGGCTCTTCTTCACCGAGCCGGTCACCGCGGCGTCGCTCGCCGGCATGGTGGTGATCGTCGGGTCGGTGGCGTTCGTCGTGCGCCACGAGGCCGAGCCGGTGGAGCCGGAGATCGAGGCCGACCGCTGAGCGGCGCGTCCGCCGTGCGGCCTGCGCGATACTTTCGTGCCGTCAACGGGGTTGGGAGGTCGGGCCGTGTCGTTCCGTCTGGGGATCGTGAGTCTCGCCGCCTGCCTCGTCTGGTGCACGGCGGCCTTCGCGAGCAGCGTCCAGTACAACGGCCCCGCCGGGGCGGGGCACGGCGCGGGCGTCGAGTTCGGCGCCAAGCAGGTCCACTCCCGCCCGACGCTCGTGCGCCGCTTCGAGTTCCACAACATCCCGGCCGCGTGCAAGGGCTACGCGGCGACCGCGGTGACGGGGATGCTGACGATCACGATGAAGGTCGGCTCCGACCGCAGGTTCAGCGGGGCGCAGTCGCTCAACGGCGGCCGCTACAAGGTCACGGTCAGCGGCAGCGTTCGCGCGCGGCTTCCGCAAGGCGACGGGAACGATCCGTGTCCGCGGAACGGTCACCGGCTGCGTCTCCGCGGACACGGGCCGCGTCCACTGGAGCGCGCCGGCCGTCTGACGGAACGGCGGGGTGGATCCGGGGGTCCGGGTTCCGGTAGGTTCGATCGCGATGAGGGTGCTCGCTGTTGCCACCGTGGTGGTGCTGAGCCTCCTGGTGCTGGGGGCTTCGCCCGTGTGGGCGGCGCCGTTTGCCGTGACGAGCACGGCGGATGACGTCGACTCGTCGCCGGGCGATGGGACCTGTGGCGGCCCTTCGGGCTGCACGTTGCGGGCGGCGGTGATGGAGGCGAATGCGCTTTCCGGTGCCGACGTCATCAGCCTTCCGGCCGGGACGATCAACCTGACGGTCGGCCCGGCGGGCACCGCGACGGCGGCGACCGGCGATCTTGACGTGACCGGGCCGCTCGAGATCGCAGGGGCCGGGGCGGCCGCGACCGTGATCGATGCTTCGGCGATCGCCGACCGGGCATTCGACGGCGCGCCGGCGATCCCGCTGAAGCTCTCGGGCATGACGATCCGTCACGGGAAGGCATCCAACGGCGGCGACGTGCAGGCGCTCGGCCCGCTGACCCTCAGCGGCGTCGACCTGCAGTCCGGTGACGCGAGCGACGGCGGCGGCGTCTACGCGGGGGACACCCTCACCGCGACGGACTCCGCGTTCCACGACGCCGTTCACACCGGGGGCGCCGATGGCGAGGGCATCTACGCAATCGGGGCGCTCAGCCTCACGCGCGTGAGCGTGACCGGCAACACCGTGCACGGGCAGGCCGATGGGGCCGGCGTCTACGCGAGCGCTGACGCCGCGCTCACCGACGTGACGATCTCCGGCAACCACGCGGACTCCCTGGCGGATGGCACGGGCCTCTACGTGTCCGGCAAGGCGACGCTCACCCGCGTGAACATCTCCGGCAACACGGTGGGCGGTGACACCGACGGCGGCGGCGCCTACCTCTCCGACGTCGCGACGCTGCGAGACGTGGCCGTGACGAACAACGCGATCCCCTCCGGCGACGGCGGCGGCCTCTACCTGTCCAGCGGTGGCACGCTGCTCAACGTGACCGTCACGGGCAACGCGAGCGGGGCCGGTCCCGGCGCGGGCATTTGGACGTCATCCCCGATCGAGCTGACGCACGTGACGGTCGCGGGGAACACCGGCGGCCAGGGCGCGGCGATCTTCGGCGGCTCGAGCTACACGGTCCGAAACTCGATCGTCGCGGCGGCGACGCCGGCGTGCGACGCGGCCGTGCACTCGGCCGGCGCGAACATCGGTTCCGACGCGACGTGCGGCTTCAGCGGGCCGGGGGATCGGCAGTCCACCGACCCGCTGCTGGGCCCCGCGACCGCGGACGGCGCCACGATCGTGCTGCCGCTGCTCGACGGGAGCCCGGCGCTCGATGCCGCCGACAGCGCCGGCTGCCCGGCCGCCGATCAGCGCGGGCTCGCGCGACCGCAGGGAGCGCGCTGCGACATCGGCGCCTACGAGCGCGCGGTCCCGGCGCCGCCCGTGCCCGTCGTCCCGGCCGCCAGCCCGCCGCCGCTGCCGCGGGCAAAGGTGCTGCCGCTGAAGGCCTCGCAGGTCATCACCCTGCCATCCGCGCGCGCGTGTGTCAGTCGCCGCAGCTTCAGGATTCATCTGCACCATCCGGCCGGCGTGACGCTGGCCTCGGCCACCGTGTTCGTGAACGGCCACCGCGTGCGCGTCGTCAAGGGCAGGCGCCTCAGCGCGAGCGTGGACCTCAAGGGCCTGCCGAAGGGTCGCTTCAGCGTGAAGATCGCGGTCGTGACGACGACCGGCGTGAAGCTCAGCTCGACGCGCAGGTACCGGACCTGCACGCCGAAGAAGAAGCACCGCTGACCGGCCGCGCCGGCCGGTCAGACGATCGGGGGATCGCCACCACCGTCATCGGCGGGAATGCAGATGGCGAGCGCCGGAGAGTGCTCGGCCGCGTTGACGAGGCCCGCGCCATGGCCGACCGGCATCGCGGCGTCCTTGTGGCGCGCCGGCGGCAGCGGATCGAGCGACGCGGTGGCGTCCCACGTCCCCTGCCACGAGGACTGTGCCTCGTTGCACACGACCACCGCGGCGCCTGCCGTGGCTGGAGGGACGGCGGCGATTGCGAGCGCGCCGGCAGCGGCGAGCGCGACTGCGGCATTGCGTCGGGACATCTGAGGCTCCTCACTCGGGGGGTGACGTACGCGCCCTCACGGCGAACACCTGACCAGCATGTGCGACGGGAATTCCCGCCTGGACGGACCTATGACCGGCCGCCGCCGAACGGAGCAGGATCAGGGGTGTAAGGAGTTACCGTCGGTGACCCTCAGTACGCGAGCGGGCGTGCTTCAGCGGCGCCTCGGCGTGCACGTGCGGTAGTGCCGGCTCCCGGTGAGGGTCTTTCCGCTCGCCAGGCGCAGCACGATCTTGACCGTGTACTTCCCCTTCGGAAGGCCCTTGAGGCTCACGGGCGCCGTGAGCTTGGCGCCGCGTCGTACGGCGATGGAGCGCTGGTTGACGAACACGGTCGCCGATCTCACGAGCACGCCCTCGGGGATCTTCAGGTGGATCGTGAATGCGCGGCGGCTCAGGCAGCGCCTGGTCGACGGGAGCCCGACCACGACCTGCTCGATGCGCACGGGATCCCGTGGCCTTGCGGCGGGCGTGACCGGCCTGGCCGCCGGCGCGGGCACGTTCGTCACCGCGTCGGGCGTGGAGGGCAGCGCCTCGGCGTTCCCGGCCGCGTCGACGGCGACCGTCGCGAAGGCGTAGTCGCCCGGGCCGCCGGTCGCGTACGAGAAGACGCCCGTCGCGGCGCCCGCCGTGCTCGCGACCTGCGTGAACGCCGCCTGTCCGGGCGCGCGGGCGTACAGGTCGACGCGCGCGAGGTTCGAGGGGTCGTGCACGCGAGGCGCCGGACCCTGCGCGTCGGCCGCCGTGAACGTGACCGGGATCGGCCCGCTCGCGATGCTCGCCGGCGAGCTCGCGGCGGAGGCCGGCGCGCTGAGATCGGTCGTGAGTCCGTTCGGGCCGGCGGAGCGGATCGCCGCCAGCTCCGCGGTCGGGACCGCTCGCGACCAGTACACGACATCGTCAAGGAGCCCCGAGAGCTGATTGACCAGCGTGCCGTCGCACGGATCGGGCTGTGGCAGCAGGCAGCGCCGGAACGACCCGAGGTACAGGTCGTCCGCTTCGCCGTCGAAGTTCCCGAGCGGGCCCGTCGCCCCGCCGTTGAGCGGCGCCGAGGCCACGAGCACGCCGTCGACGATCAGCCGCAGTTCGGCGGCCGTCGTGTCGCGGACGAGCGCGAGGTGGTGATCGGCGCCGTCGGCGAGCAACGGGCCGCCGGTGATGTCCTGGCCGTCGTTGTCGGGCGGGCCCATGGGGCCGCCGGAGTCCGAGTCGCGTACGAAGCCCTCCGCGTGGCCGGCCGTCACCCACAGGCCGAACATGGAGCTTGCCTGCGCGCCGGGGCAGAAGTTGCCGCACTCGTAGTGCGCGATCAGGGTCTGCGTGTCCGTCGTGTTCGCTGTCCGGACCCAGCCGGCGACTGTGAACGAGTCGGTGGGGTAGAGGTCCGCTGCGTCGGGCACGTCGACCGCCTGCTGCGCGCCGGTGAACGAGAACGCCTGCCCGGCGGTGAACGGCGACAGCGCGGCGCCGCCGAGCAGCGCGCCGCCGTGGCCGTTGAAGGGATCGCTGGCATCGCCTTCCGCCTGCCACAGTCCGACGACCCCCGGGCCGACCGGCGCGAGCGCCATCACCGACGAGGGCAGCGCCAACGCGATGGCCGCTCCCGCCGCGACGAGCATGAACCTTGCAGCGCGCATCCAATCCTCCCCAATCCGGTACCGCGCACCGTACGCCGGTGGGTTGTGCCCTGGCAAGCCCCAGGCTCGCCGTAGTGGGTTGAACGTCCTACACCTCGTCCTCCGCCTCCTCCTCGCGCTCGCGACGCCGCCGCGCGAGCTGCCATGCGGTCAGGCCGGCGAGCACGACGAGCAGCACGACGACGGCCGAGGCGCGCCCGAACGTCTGCGCGATCTTCTGGTACGTGTGGCCCGCGAAGTACCCGATCAGGACGACCCCCGTGCCCCAGACGACGCCGCCGAGGGCGTTGTAGGGCAGGAACCGCCGGTAGGGCATGTGCGACGAGACCGGCGAGCGCCGGCATGACCGCGCGGAAGAACGCGGTGAAGCGGCCGAGGAACACGGCCCACCCGCCGCGCCGCGCGAGCAGGTCGCGCGCGTCGTCGAGACGATGGGCGTGGCGGCGCAGCGGCCTCGTCGTCAGCAGCCGGGGGCCGACGTGCTCGCCGACCTCGTAGCCCACCGAGTCGCCGACGATCGCCGCGATGACGACCACGGCGATCATCACGGCCGAGCGACGCGTGCCCGTCGTGGGCGGCGACGCCGCCGAGGATCGCCGCGGTCTCCCCGGGCAGGACGAAGCCGACGAAGAGCGCGTCCTCGGCGAACACCAGCCCGCCGACGATGAGGTAGATCGTGAGCCCGCTGACGGCCAGCACGTGGTCGGCGATCGAGGCCACGCGCCGAGCGTATAGCCCGCCCCGCGACTGGATGAGTGATTCATCTACGAGCGAACGCGCGCGGGGCGCTCGGCTTCGCGCGTCGCATTGTGCGCGATGGCGCTGACGAGCACCGGCCAGAGCTGCCGCGGAAGGTCATGGCCCATGCCTCCCAGCAGCAGGAGGTGTGCGCCGGGGATCGCCCGCGCGGTCGCGCGACCGCCGGATGGCGACACGAGCCGGTCGGCGGCTCCGTGGATCACGAGCGTGGGCGCGCGGATCGTTCGCAGCGAGCGGGTGCGGTTCCCGGAGGCGATGATCGCGGCGAGCTGGCGCGCCGTGCCGTTGGACGTGGCGCCGCGATCGTGACTCATCGCGAGCAGCGCCCGCAGCCCCTCCTCGTCCCGCTCGTAGCCGGGTGAGCCGACGACCCCGAAGACCCGCACCATCTGCTCGATGTAGGCCTCCCTGTCCGTCGGCGGGTGACGCAGCAGCAGCGGCAGCACTCGTGGAGCGGGCTGCCCATGCCTGCGGCTCCCGGTGTTCGACATGATCGACACCAGGCTGCGGACACGGGCCGGCGACTGCGCCGCGAGCGTCTGGGCGATCATCCCGCCCATCGATGCGCCGACGACGTGCGCGGCGTCGACGTCGAGGTGGTCGAGCAGCCCGGTGGCGTCCCGCGCCATGTCGTCCAGCGTGTAGGCGGGCTGTCTGATGTGTCGCGTGAGGAGCTCGGTCACGCTCGGCGGCGGGAACTGGTCCAGGTGCGTGGAGCGACCGCAGTCGCGGTTGTCGAAGCGCACGACGTGGAAGCCGCGCTGCGCGAGCAGCTCGCAGAAGTCCTCGTGCCAGGCGAGCATCTGCGTGCCGAGCCCCATGATCAGGAGGACGGCCGGCTGATCCGGCTCGCCGAACGTCTCGAAGCACAGCTCGACGTCGCCGGCGCGGCAGAAGCTCTCGGACGGCAGGCGGATGCTCATCAGGGATGCCCGCGAGCTCGGCGCAGGACCGCCGCGGAGCCTCGGGCGCGCAGCGACCGCAGGCGCCTGCGGGCCGCATAGAACGCCATGCCGAGCACCGCGAGACCGGCCGGGCCGAGGCTGAGCAGGGTTTCCTCGACAGGGATGCCGGCGACGTGGGCCAGGATCATCAGGAGACCCCTTCGTGGATGCGCCCGCGCGCGTCGACGAGTCGCGCGCCTGACCGCCCGTGCCGCACGGCGATGATCTCCGCGGTGATCGACAGCGCGGTCTCGGCGGCGGTGAGCCCGCCGAGGTCCAGGCCGATCGGCGCGGCGATGCGCTGGAGCTGCGCGGCGTCGACGCCGGCCTCAAGCAGCCGGGCGTGGCGCTTCTCCTGCGTCCGGCGGCTGCCCATCGCTCCGATGTACCCCGCGTCCGAAGCCAATGCCGCGATCAGCGCCGCGTCGTCGAGCTTCGGGTCGTGGGTCAGGACGCAGATCGCGGTGGCGCGGTCGATCGCCTCAAGTTGCGCAAGTGCGCTGTCGGGCCAGGCGGTGATCACGCGCTCGGCGGCGGGGAATCGCTCGGGCGTCGCAAAGCGCGCGCGAGGGTCGATCACGAACGCCCGCCATTCCATGAGCGCGGCGATGGCGGTCAACTGGGCGGCGAAGTCGACGGCACCGATGACGATC
This sequence comes from uncultured Solirubrobacteraceae bacterium, assembly GCA_963817295.1. Lineage (GTDB taxonomy): Bacteria > Actinomycetota > Thermoleophilia > Solirubrobacterales > Solirubrobacteraceae > F1-60-MAGs163. Next base: position 13,484 of record CAWFOF010000017.1, read on the forward strand.
AGTCGGGGTGGGGGCGCCACGACGTCGACGAACAGGGTCGCGCCGTCGCGCTGGTGCAGCTCGCTGCGCTCCGACCACAGCGCTCCGTCGGCGAGCGCGAGCGCGACCTTGTCGAGCCCGGCGTCTCCGAGGGTCCCCTGAGGGTCGGCGTCCGCGCTCACCAGCAGCTTGGCACCGGGCTGAGGGACACCTTCCAGCGCCGTCACGAGCGCCGCGCGCTTCCCGCTGCGCGCGAGCTCGGCGAAGCGCGCCGGCAGGCCGGCGGCGTCATACGTCTCGACCCAGATCGAGATCTCGCCACCGCACGGCAGCCCGACGTCCCATGCTTCGGCGTCGGCGATCCCGTAATGCAGCAGCCGCGGGGGCGCGCCGCCCAGGAGACTTTCGGCGACCTCGACGACCGCCCCCTCGACGCAGCCGCCCGACACCGCGCCGACGACGGCGCCGTCCTCGTTCAGAGCCATCTTCGTTCCAGGAGGCTGGGGCGCCGACAGCCGCGTCTCGACGACGGTCGCCAGCGCCACCCGATTGCCGCGCCCGGTCCAGTCGCCGATCGTCTCGAGAACGTTCCTCATGCCGCGCTCCTCGCGGACAGCACGGCCTCGTAGTCCTCCCACGTGTCGACGTCGAGCGGGATCGACCCGCCGACCGGGACGTCGACGACCTCGCTCGCGCGCTGCTCGAGCAGCTTCCACACGGCCTTGTCGCCGTGCAGCGCGCCCAGGTCGGCGAACGTGCTGCGCGCAAACGCCAGCGGGTGCCCGCGACCGTCGTCGTAGCGGCAGGCGGCGAGCGCGGCGTCACCACGCCCCGCGAGCAGGGTCGCGACCGTCGCGGGCGTGACGCCGGGCTGGTCTCCGAGCAGCAGCACCAGCACGCCGGAGCGCGGGTCGACGACGCCGAGGGCGGCCGCGATCGACGACGAGCAGCCCGTTCCGAAGTCGGGGTTCTCGACGACTCGGGCGCCCGCGAGGTCGACCTGCTCGCGGATCGGGCCCGAGCCGCCGCCGACGACGCACACGAGCTGGTCGAAGTTGCACGCCCGGGCGGTGGAGAGCGTGTGGTCGAGCAGGGTCCCGTCCCCGTAGGGCAGCAGCTGCTTGGGCTGTCCCAGGCGCTGCGACGCGCCGGCCGCCAGCACAAGCCCGGTCACCCGCTCCTCACCGCGCCGCGACATCTTCGGCTGCCCGCTCGAGGTAGGTCGCGCGGCAGCCCTCGCGACAGAAGTAGACGCGCTCGCCGTCCACGTCGAGATGGATGCTCGCGTCGCTCGCGACGACCTCCATCCCGCAGATCGGGTCGATCGCGGTCGACAGAGCCGGCGGGGACGACGGCGCGGCGGCGCGCACCGTGGCCGCGCTCAGCGGATTGGCGGCGCCCACGGAGACGAGCTCGGCGAGGATCGCGATCGCGACCTCCGCCGGCGCGCGCGCGCCGATCGCGAGGCCCGCCGGCGTGTGCACCGCTTCCCGCAGCGCATCGGGCACGTCGAGCGACTCGACCACCGCGGCCCCGCGTGCCGGGCTGGCGACCAGCGCGACGTAGCCGACGCCGGCCTTCAGCGCTGTGGCGAGCGCGATCTCCTCGTCGTTGCCGTGGGACGCCACGATCACCGCGGCGTCGGTCGCGCGCGGCTCGATCGCGGCGGCCTCGTCGCGGGCGACGTTGAAGCCGGCGGCGCGCCCGATGTCCTCGAGCGCGCGGGCGATCGGGGTGTCGCCGACGATGACGACGCGCAGCGCCGGAAGCTGGGGGTCGAGGAAGATGTCCAGCGAGCCGCCGCTCAGGCACGGGTTGTGCGCGACGACGACGCCGTCCTGGGCTTCGGGCCCGTCCGGCGGGACGGCTCCCGGGATCAGCCGGAGCAGCACCGCCGCGCCGGTCTCGAGCGCACGAACGGCGTGCAGGCGCACCGATGTCTGGGCGCACGCTCCGCCGACGAAACCCTCGATCGTCCCGTCGCCGAGCACGAGCGCGGTGTCACCGGCGCGCACGCTCGTCGGGCTCACGGCGCGCACGACGGTCGCGTGCACGAACGGCTCCCGGTCCGCGAGCAGCTGCTCGGCCCGGCGCGCGAGGTCTCCCGTGATCATGTCAGTGGTGGTGCCTTTCCCTGCATCGACTATGGCCCCTGGCCCGAAACCCGTCAAGCGGACGTGTCGTCGGTGACGGCGACGTTGACCGTCCTGCACCGCGCGCAGCGAATGCGGACCTTCTTGGTCATGTACGCGGGGTCCATCGCAGACGCGAGGACGTTCCCGCACTCGACGCAGACGTAGTCGAACGGCCCGTTGCCGCGGAAGACAGGACGCCCGGCATCCTCCTGGACCGCGGTCCCGGCGGCGAACGGCACCTCACCCTCGCGTATGCGCCGCATCGTCCTGCTGGGCATCAGCGTGCATTCATATCGTCGCCAGCTTCTCGCTGAAGTCCTTGATCAGCGCATCGAGCACCGTGACGACCACCCCCTCGCCCATCGATGCGGCCTTGCCGGTGATCTGCGCCGCGGTGTGGACGGTCCCGCCGTCGCCCGCAAGCGTGAAGACCACGTCGGCGTTGGCATGCCCCTGGCCGCCCGCCTCCCGCGACTTGATCTTGATCAGGGCGCGACCGGCGGCCTCGTCCTGCTCGATCACCTCGGCCGTCCCGGTGAACTTCATCGACATCGCGCCCATCCTCACCGTGATCTCGGCCTTCACGCTGCCCGGGCCGGTCGCCTCGATCACCCGCCCGCCCTCGACGCACGGGATCACGCGCTCGAGGTCGGTGATCGCCTGCCAGTTGTAGTCGATCGGCTTGCCGGTCACGAAGGGGTGCTCGAGTTCAACCATCTGGGTCGCTCCTGTCAGAGGTGTGGGGAGGTTCTGCGGAAGTCTCTCGATTGACGGCCGCAGTCACGTAGTGTCTGCCGATGGCCATCGTCGCCGGCACGTACGAGCTGGGTCCCGACGCCGGCACGCTCGCAGTGAAGACCCGCAAGACCGGCGCCGCCTCGAAGGCCGGCCACGATCTCGTCATCGACGTCACGTCGTGGAAGGCCACGCTCACCGTCGCCGACGAGCCGGCTGCGGTCGCGATCGAGCTGACTGCGGACTCCCGCTCGCTGCGGGTGCGCGAGGGCAGCGGAGGAATGATGGCCCTCGGCGACGACGACAAGGCGAGCATCGAGCAGTCGATCGACGACGAGGTCCTCGAGGGCACCGCGATCGCCTTTCGCTCCACGGCCGTCACCCCCGGCGCGTACGCCGGCGCTCTGCGCGTCGAAGGCGAACTCGAGCTCGGCGGCCAGCGCCATGCGCTCGCCTTCGAGCTGGCCGTCGGCGAGGACGGCACGGTGACCGGCAGCGCGACCGTCAAGCAGTCCGACTGGGGCATCAAGCCGTTCTCGACCCTGTTCGGAACGCTCAAGGTCGTCGACGAGGTCGAGGTCGTCGTCAGCGCCCGGCTGCCACAGGGCTGAGCCACTAGTCGGTGTAGACGACCTGCGCATCGAGCCCGCCTTCGACGCCGGGCGGGAGGGCGCCAGTGCCGTGGGCGTAGAGCGCCAGGTCTGCGATCGTCTGCGACTGCGGCTCCTCGCCGGTCGTCACGAAGGCCCCGTTCTCCCACCGCAGGCCCTCGTCCGGCACATCGAGCGCCACGCCGGCGAGCAGTCGCGCCTTGGCCAGGATCTTGCCGCTCGCGCGCGCGATCGCGGCCGGAGCTCCGCCGGACGGGCTCGTGTTGAACCCGTGGCCGGTGCCGAACCGGTCGGTGTCGGCCGCGACGACCTTGACGTCGAGCGGCGGGACACCGAGCTCGTCGGCGACCAGCTGCGCGTAGTGCACCTCGTTGCCATCGGCCTCAGTGGTGGTGCTCAGCACCATCTTGCCGGTCGGATGAACGCGCAGGAAGACGGCGCGGTATGCCTCGCCGGTCATGGATCACGCTCCTTTCAGGGACGAATCGGGGGTTTGCGAAGGGTCCTGCTCAGCGATCCGCCGGCGTTCCTGGTGGGCGGTCAGGGCGTTGTGATCCTCGCGATCGCAGAAGCTCGGCTGCGGGCCTCCGAGTGTGTGCGCCGGCACCGCGGGACGCTCGCACCCGGGGTAGATGCACGTCTTCACCGGGCGGTCTGTCATGTCGTCCCTTTCACCGGGTCCATCCCGGAGTCGTCCGGCCCCTGCTCGGGCCGTATCCGCTCGGCATCGCCACCGAGCTCCCGGGAACAGGGGTGGCGCTCGCCCAGGGCTCAGCGGCGGCGGCATCCGGCGCCGGCTGGGCCGGCGTCCAGCTTGCCGCGGCAGGGCTCTCGCGCCGAGCACCGATCGCGTCGATCACCTCGTCGAGTGCACGGAGGCTGTGACCGCTCACGAGCGCGTCGCAGTGCGGCAGCGCCGCCGCCATGCCTCCGGCCTGGGGCGAGAAGCCACGCGCGCCCGCGCGCGGGTTGACCCACACGATCCGGTAGGCCAGCCGCGCGAGCCGCTCCATCTCGCGGCTGACGAGCGCCGGGTCGCCGCGCTCCCACCCGTCGGAGAGGATCACGATCACCGCGCCGCGGGCCATCCCGCGCCGGCCGTGGCGATCGTTGAACGTCTTCAGGGCGTCGCCGATCCGGGTGCCGCTCGACCAGTCGGGGGCGGCGGCCACCGCTCGCTGAATCGCGCGCTGCGGGTTGCCGGTGCCGAGCGCGCGGGTCAGGCGCGTCAGACGCGTGGCGAACACGAACGCCTCAGCGTTGGGGCCGCTTCCGGCGGCGCAGGTGAGGAACTGCAGGTACGCACGCGCGTAGGGCTCCATCGAGCCCGAGATGTCGAGCAGCATCACGATCCGGCGCGGGACGACACGCCGGCGACGCCGCGCGAGCCGGATCGGATCGCCGGCGGTCCGCAGGCTCCCGCGCAGCGTGCGCCGCATGTCGATGTGCTCGCCGCGGCGGGTGCGCTGCTCACGGCGCGTGCGGCGCATCGGCGTGACGATCTGCAGCCGCGCCATCAGGCGGTGGACCTCGGCGAGCTCGCTGGGCTCCAGTGCGTCGAAGTGCTTGCTGCGCAGCACCTCTTCCGAGCTCGCTGCCATCGGGACCGCGATCTCGTGCTCGACGGGCGCCTGGTGCCCGCCCGACGGCGCGGTGGAGGCGGCGTCGGCCCGAGGCTCGGCCGATCCGGCTGTCGGAAGGCTGTCCGTGCGCTCCTCGGCGGACCGGCTGTCCGGCGGCGCCGCGACGCGCTCCTCCGTGGCAGGCGCAAACGCGTCCTGGCGCGATCCGAACACCGAGAAGAACACCGCGTCGAACGCCGGGACCTGTGCAGTTCCCGAGACGAGCGCAGACCGGGCCGTCCAGTAGAGCCGCCGCCGCGTGATCGGCTGGACGAGCGTCAGCGACTGGGCGAAGCGGGCCGAGCGCTCGGCCGTCACCGGCACGCCGGCCTCGTGCAGCCGGCGGCCGAACGCCCCGACGAGCGCCGGGAGATCGAGCTCGATGGTCTCCACGCTGAACGCCTGATCGGACACAGGCCGCCTCAGTCCCCTGCGCCCACGAGCTGCTCGAGGCCGGTTGCGCGCAGCGTCGCCTGATCGTCGCTGTACTTCAGCACCGAGCCGAGCGTCCGGTCGATGGCGGCCGCGTCGAGCTGCTGCACGCCGAGCAGCTCGAGCGCCGCAAGCCAGTCGATCGCCTCGGCGATCCCGGGCGGCTTCTGCACGTCGCTCTCGCGCATCCGGGCGACCGCGGCGGCGACCTGCACGGCGAGCGTCTCCGAGGCCCCCTTGACGCGGCGGCGCACGATCTCCACCTCGCGCTCCGGGGTCGGGTAGTCGATCCACTGGTAGAGGCAACGGCGCTTGACGGCGTCGTGGAGGTCGCGGGTCCGGTTGGAGGTCAGCACGATCACCGGCGGGTGGGTCGCGCGGATCGTGCCGATCTCGGGGATCGTGACGGTCGCCTCGGCGAGCAGCTCGAGCAGGAACGCCTCGAAGTCGTCGTCCGCACGATCGATCTCGTCGATCAGCAGCACCGCGGGTCGCGGCCCAGGATGCTCGAGCGCCCGCAGCAGCGGCCGGCGGATGAGGTAGTCGGGGCCGAACAGGTCCTCTTCACTGAGCGCCGCGCCGCTGACGTCGGCGAGCCGGATGCTCAGCAGCTGGCGCGGATAGTTCCATTCGTACAGCGCCTCCGCAGCGTCGATCCCGTCGTAGCACTGCAGGCGGACCAGGGGGGTGTCGAGGACGAGGGCCAGCGACTTGGCCGCCTCGGTCTTGCCGACCCCGGCCTCGCCCTCGAGCAGCAGGGGCTGCGGCAGGCGCAGGGCCAGGAACATCCCGGTGGCGAGCCCCTCGTCGACGAGGTAGTCGACGCTCTCCAGCCGCCGCGCCAGCGTCTCGACGTCGGGGACGAGGTGGCGGATCTCGCCCGCCGCGTCACCCGTGACGTCTCGTGGGCTCATGCCACGCCGATCACTGCGGCGGCTCGGGGCGACCCTGCATCGCGGCCCAGACACGCGCCGGTGAGCAGGGCATGTCGATGTGGGTGACGCCGTGCGTCTCGTGCAGCGCGTCGATGATCGCGTTGACGATCGCCGGAGGTGAGCCGACGTTCGGCGACTCGCCGACGCCCTTGGCGCCGAGCGGGTGGTGCGGGCATGGCGTGACCGTCTCGCCGAGCTCAAACGTCGGGCACTCGAGCGCGGTGGGGATCTGGTAGTCCATGAACGACGAGTTCAGGCAGTTGCCCTCCTCGTCGAAGGTGATGACCTCCATCAGCGCGATGCCGATGCCCTCGGCCAGCCCGCCGTGGATCTGGCCGTCGACGATCATCGGGTTGATCCGCACGCCGCAGTCGTCGACGGCGATGAAGCGCCGGACCTTCACCCAGGCGGTGTCCGGGTCGATGTCCACCACGGCGATGTAGGCGCCGTAGGGATAGGTGAGGTTCGGCGGGTCGTAGATCACCTGCGCGTCGAGGCCGCCCTCGATGCCGGCCGGCAGCTCCTCGCCGCTGTACGCGCGCAGCGCGATGTCCTCGATCAGCGCGCCCTTCTCGGGGTCGCCCTTGACGTACCAGCGGCCCTTCTCCCACGCGAGGTCCTCGGGCCGGGTCTCGAGCATCGTGGCGGCGATCAGGCGCGCCCGGTCGCGCACCTTGCGCGAGACGACGGCGACCGCGGCACCCGAGACCGGGGTCGACCGGCTGCCGTACGTGCCCAGCCCGTACGGGGAGCGGTCGGTGTCGCCGTGGCGTACCTCGACGTCCTCCGGCGGGATCCCGAGCTCCTCGGCGACGATCTGCGCGAACGTCGTCTCGTGGCCCTGGCCCTGCGTCTGCGCGCTGATGCTGACGACCGCCTTGCCGGACGGGTGCACGCGCAGGTCGGCGCCGTCGTTCATCGACATCCCGAGGATGTCCATGTGCTTGCGCGGGCCGGCCCCGACGCCCTCGGTGAAGAACGCGACGCCGATCCCCATCAGCTCGCCGCGGGCGCGCTTCTCCAGCTGCTCGCGACGGAGGTCGTCGTAGCCGGCGATGTCGGTCGCGACGCGCATGGTCTCGGCGTAGTTGCCGGAGTCGTACGTCCAGCCGGTGGTCGTCTCGTACGGGAACTGCTCGGGAGCGATGAAGCTCTTCATCCGCAGGTCGATCTGGTCGACGCCCATCTCGATCGCGAGCGCGTTGACCATCCGCTCGACGAGGTACACGGCCTCGGTGATGCGGAACGAGCAGCGGTACGCCACGCCCCCGGGCGCCTTGTTCGTGTACACCGCCTTGACCTTGACGTGCGCGGCCTGCAGGTCGTACGAGCCGCAGCAGATGTGGAAGAACCCCGCGGGGAACTTGGTCGGCTGCGCGGTGCTGTCGAAGGCGCCGTGGTCGGCGATCACGTCGACCCGCAGGCCGGTGATCCTGCCGTCCTTCGCGCAGATCTGGGAGTTCATGACGTAGTCCCGCGCGAACCCGGTCGACATCAGGTTCTCGGAGCGGTCCTCGACCCACTTGACCGGGACGCCGGCGACGATCGACCCGGCGATCGCGCACACGTAACCGGGATAGATCGGGACCTTGTTGCCGAAGCCGCCGCCGATGTCGTTGCACATGATCCGGATCATGTGCTCGGGAAGCCCGGCGACGTGGGCGTAGACCGTGCGGTGCACGTGCGGCGCCTGATTGCCGTTGTAGATGTCCAGCTGCCCCGTCACGGGGTTGAAGTCGGCGATCATGCCGCACGTCTCGAGCGGCGCCGGATGGCAGCGCGGGTAGATGATGTCGCGCTGACGACCATGTCCGCCTCGGCGAACACGCGGTCGGTGGCCTCCTCGTCGCCGGCCTCCCAGGTGGGGCTCGCGAGGTTGTCGAGCTGGCCCTCCTTGTCGTCGCGGATCAGCGGCGCGTCCGCGTCGAGCGCCTTGCGGGCGTTGACGATCGCGGGCAGCGGCTCGTAGTCGACCTCGATCAGCTGCAGCGCGTCACGCGCGGAGTACTCGTCGGTCGCGATCACGAACGCGACCTCCTGCCCCTGGAAGCGCACCTTGTCTCCCGCGAGCACGGCCTGGGTGTCGTAGGAGATCGTCGGCATCCACGCCAGCCCGAGCGTCTCGAGGTCCTTGGCGGTCACGACCGCCGCGACGTTCGGGTGCGCGAGCGCGGCCGACGTGTCGATCGAGAGGATCTTCGCGTGCGCGTACGGGCTCCTCAGGATCGCGCCGTGGACCATCCCGGGCAGCGTGATGTCGTCCAGGTACCTGCCCTTGCCGCGGATGAAGCGCGCGTCCTCCTTGCGCTTGAGGCGGCCGAAGCCGATCGGGCGCTCGGTCTCGGGGCTCGGCAGGTTCTCGACGGTCGCCATGGATCAGGCCTCCTGCTTCGTCGCGGCTTCGTGCTCGGCGGCCCAGCGGACCGCGGCGACGATGTTCTGATACCCCGTGCAGCGACAGATCGCACCCGAGATCGCGGTGCGGATCTCGAGGTCGCGTCGGGTCGGGGTTCTCGTCCAGCAGCGCGCGGCTCGTCATCAGCATCCCGGGCGTGCAGAACCCACACTGCAGCGCGTGCTTCTCGTGGAAGCCCTGCTGGACCGGGTCGAGCCGGCCGTCGACCTCGAGCGACTCGACCGTGCGGATCGCGTGGCCCTCGCACATCACCGCGAGCGTCGTGCACGACTTGATCGGCTTGTCGTCCATCAGCACCACGCAGGCGCCGCAGTTGGACGTGTCGCAGCCCCAGTGGGTGCCGGTCAGGCCGGGGCGTCTCGCGGATGAAGTGCACGAGCAGCAGACGCGGCTCGATGTCGCGCGTCACCGCCTCGCCGTTGATCGTGATCGTCACCTGCATGATCAGGCCTCCTGCTGCAGCGCCCGTGCCGTGGCATGTCGGAGAGCACGTTCGGTGAGTGCGCCTGCGAGGTGGCGCTTGTAGTCGGCGGGACCGCGGCCGTCGGCGGTCGGGGCGCAGTCCTGCGAGGCGATCTCGCCCGCCTGTGCGAACAGCTCATCCGACGGCGACGTGCCGCGCAGGAGATCCTCGGCGCGCGTCAGCTCGACCGTGATCGGGGCGACGGCGCTCAGCCCGATGCCCACGTCGGCGATCGTGCCGCCGTCGATCCACACCGCGGCCGACACGGCGGCGATGGCGAAGTCGCCGGCGCGCCGCTCGACCTTCTCGTGTGCGCTGCCGCCGCCCGGACGCAGCGGCAGCCGGACCTCGGTCACCATCTCGCCCGCGCCCACGGCAGTCATGTACGGACCGACGTGGAAGTCGCCCATGCCGACGACGCGCTCGCCGTCCGTCCCGCGGATCACGACCTTGGCCTTGACCGCCGAGCAGACGGCCGACAGGTCCTCCGCCGCGTCCGCCTGACAGAGCGACCCGCCGATCGTGCCGCGGTTGCGCACGACCGGGTCGGCGATCACCTCGCTCGGCCTCGCGGAAGACCGGGAACCACTTCGCCGAGCAGCTCGGACTCGAGCAGATGCGACGTGGCGGGTCAGCGCGCCGATCCGGATCTCGTCTGCCCTCCTCGCGGATGTAGGAGAGCTCGTCGAGATCGTTGATGTCGATGAGGTGACCGGGATTGGCGAGCCGCAGCTTCATCATCGGCAGCAGGCTGTGCCCACCCGCGATGATCCGAGCCTCCGGGCCCAGCCGCGCCAGCGACGCGATCGCGCCCTCGACGCTGGTCGCGCGCTCGTAGTCAAACGGTGCCGGTGTCTGCATCGGGCCTCCCGTCGGGATCGAGCACCGCGGCCTGCCCCGGCATGCGCCTGCGCACTCCGGGTTCGTCGCTCGGCTCGTACTGCACCGGCGCGTCGGCGCCGATGACCGGCGAGCGGGGCAGCTTCTCCGGCCGCGTGTGCCGGATGTCGGGGTAGAGACTCATCGCCGCGCTGCCGCCCGCGCTCCGCGTCGCGCAGCACCGGGCCGTCGGGACTGGCGGCAGCGATCGGGGCCTCACGGCCGAGCCGAGCGAGCGTCAGCACGCCGCGCGTGTACACCTCGGCGATCCGCGGCGCCTTCGTCTGGCCGCTCTCGGGGAAGTCCCGGAAGCCCGCCGCCGCCGCGCCGGGGTAGAGACCCTCGACCAGGCCGACGGCGTCCGGCATCCCGGCCTTCTTCACGAGCAGGCCTTCGAGCGCCGCCACCCCCGCGTCGAGGTGGGCGTTGATCGTCGTGACCACGTCGTTGACCGGTGCGCTCTTCTCGACGATCTCGCCGACCGCCGCGATCGTCTCGTCGAGGCCCTTGGTGATCTTCACAAGCGCGACGATCGTCCAGATCAGGTACCAGGCGAGCGCGGCGACGATCAGAACCACCGCGAGGATCAGCACTGCGCCGGCGCCCGTCATCGCTGCGCCTCCCGAGCGTCGTCGAGGATCACGTCGAGCGAGCCGCCGTAGTTCGCGACTCCCGCGACCGTGCTGATCGCCTGGTCCTGCGTGGTGAGCAGCAGCGCGGCGGCATCGAGATCCGTCGACCCTGCGCGGGCGACGGCGGTGATCTGCTCGACGCTCGGCACGATGCTCCTGGCCGCGGCGAGGACGCCGCGAAGCAGGTACACCACGATCGGCAGGACCACGAACAACAGCACTGCGTCACCGATCCAGTAGAGGATCATCGTGGCCTCCTCTCCGCGACGACGGCGGCCTTCGAGGCGATCCCCGGCAGCGCGCCGAGAATCGTGTCGAACTGCGCGTTGATCGCCGTGACCGCGGGCTCGAGCGGACGCAGGTGCTCCGCCTCGACGCCGGTCAGCGCCGAGCTCAGCGTGGCAAGCCCTTCGGAGATCGACTCCAGGCCGCGGCGGACCTGGATCAGGGCGACGGCGAGAACCAGGACGACCACCGCCGCGAGCACGACGCTGATCAGGACGAGGGCATCGTTGGTGCTCATGCTCCACCGTACCCGTCGGTCAGCGCGTTCATGTAGCCGTCCTGCACGACGGCCTCGTCCACGATCAGGGCCAGCACGGGCGCCGTTGCCTCGAGCTGCGGGATGCTCGACGTGTTCGCGGCCACCTTGCCCGCGACATCGAGCAGGCCACGGACCGAGTCGTCGATGTCATCGACCGTGCTCACGAGCATCGTCAGCAGGATCGCGACGATCACGGCCGCGCCGAAGCCGATCCCCAGGGCCGCCGCCCAGAGGGTGGTGGCCGACGCGGCGAGCTGAAGTGTCATTTGCCCACCGCCACCTTCCTGAGCGCCCGGGCCGAATGCAGGATCCGCACGCCCGAGTCGTTGATGCGCGCGATCTCGCTCAGCTCGCCGGTCTGCGCACGGACGGCCTCGAGTCCCTGCACGGCCGTTCGCGCCTGCCTCGCGATCTTCACGGCGAGCGCCAGGATCACGATCACGATCACCGCCACCACCGCGACCACCACGATGCCGAGCACGAGCCCGACGTTCCAGCCCGTGGAAGCGCCGATCAGGGCAGGCATGTCACACCTCCCGCATTCGTCGACTCATTCGCACACCATCGCGCCGTTGGGGTCACCGCGTCAACCCGGCCCGGGCGACCACATCCCAGGCACGTCCACTTGACTCCGCGCGGCGGCGGCGCGACGCTCCCTTCGGGTCACCAACCGAGGAGGTCGCGATGTCGGCCGGGCGCGAAAACCGAAGCGGCGTGTTGCAGTGGGTGGTCGTGCTCGGGGTCGGCGCCCTCGTGGTCGCTCTCGTCCTCGGACTGAACCTCATCCCGCGCCTGTCGGACGGTCAGAAGGTCCTGGACGGCGCGCGCCCCGCGTTCACAGCGCAGCGCGTCGCGGCAGACCGGGCGGGGATCGACATCATCTCCCGCGACGTCGACATGGCGGACCCGATCATGACGCCGGCGGGCGGCGCGTCGTCGGAGATCCCGGCCGTCGTCGCCTACGTCGCCAAGAAGGAGAACATCTCCTCAGCGCAGGCGCTCGCGCTGATGCAGAAGACCTTCCCGCACACCACGGCGCTGCTGACGGCGGTTCCGTTGACGGAGGTCACCAAGGAGCTCCCGGGGCTGCTCGCCTTCCTCTCGAAGGCGCTGGACGTCACGCCCGCCGCAGCTCACGGCGGCGCTGAAGCAGAACTTCCCGGCGCTGACCCAGTCCATCACCAACCTGCCGACGGTGACCGCAGGCTGGCAGAACATCCAGAACATCAACGGGCTGACGCGATTCGACGGGACTCCCGTCAAGAGCGTTCCGCAGGTGCGGTCCTACTTCAGCTCCGACCTGATCCCCGTGCTGGAGAACCAGCGCACGAACTTCGACAGCCTCGACGGAAGGTCGGCGTGGAACTGGATCGCGCCGCTGCTGCTCATCGTCGGTCTCGTGGTGATGCTGTTCGCCGGCGTCATGATCGTGCGCACCCGGCGCGGCGTCTCGCACAAGGAGGCGGTGGCGACCGCGATCGTCGTTCCCGTCGTCGGCGTCGTGGTGGTCGGGCTCGCGCTGGGCCTGGCGCTGATCCCGCGCACGAGCAACGGGCAGAAGCTGCTCGACGCGCTCGGGCCCGCCATGACCAAGGAACGGGTGGCCGGTGACCGCGCGGGGATCAACATGGTCTCCAGCATCGTCGACACCGAAGACCCGATCATGACTGCGTCGGGCGGTGGGGCCGCCGAGGTGCCGAAGCTGCTCGCGTTCGTCTCGCAGAAGACCGGGCTCTCGCAGGCCGAGGTGCTGAAGGCGCTGCAGGCGAACTTTCCGCACACGGCCGGGCTGCTGCAGGCGATACCGCTGTCGTCTGTGACCGCCGAGCTCCCCAAGCTGGCCGAGTTCCTGGGACCGGCGGTCGGATCGGTGCCCCATCTGGCACAGACGATCAAGGCCGCTCCCGCGGTGACATCCGGCTGGGACAAGGTTCCCGGCACACAGGGGGCGACGCGCTTCAACGGCCAGCCGATCGCGACCGTTCCCGAGGTGAGGACGTACCTCGGCTCGGACGTCGTCCCGGTGCTCGAGAAGCAGCGCGGCAACTACCAGAGCCTCGTCGGCACCTCGAACATCGACTTCATCGGGCCACTGGTGCTGATCATCGGTTTCGTCGTGATCGCCTTCGGGCTGCTGATGGTGCTGCTTGCGCTGCGTTGGCGGCCGGGGGAGGCACGCGAGCCGACGCCGGTCGGACCGCCGACCTCCGCGCAGGCGGCGTGAACCCGCGATGAGGGAGCTCGGCGACGTTCACGGGCTCACGGCAGCCGACGTCATGCACCGCCGGCTCACGACCGTGCCGGCCTCCACGACGGTCGGCGAGCTGCGCGACTACTTCGCCGCCGGCGCGTCCCGCCGGCTGGCGCTGGTCGTCGACGGGCAGCGGTACGTCGGCGCGATCGCATCGTCGGACCTCCCGGAGGAGGCCGACGCTGCCGCGTCCGTCGCTGCCCACGCGCGGCTGGAGCCGATGATCGATCCGCGAGCCGCGGCGGCTGTCGCGAGGGACGCGGCACTCGACCAGCCGAGCCTGCGCCTGCCCGTGGTCGACGAAAGCGGCACGCTCGTCGGCGTCGTCGCCATCGACGGCGAGCGCAAGGGCTTCTGCGGTACCTGAGGGAGGGGTCCACAGCGCACGCGGACGGGCACCGGCGATACTGGGCCGATGGCGTTCGTCCCACCCGCCCGCCATCTCCTGCGCGCCAGGGACCTGGCCGATGCGCGCTACTTCGAGCCGCTCACGGTGGAGGACCTCGCGCAGGCGGCGGGCCTGTCGCCCGCGCACTTCAGCCGGCAGTTCCGGCGCGCCTTCGGCGAGACCCCGCACCAGTACCTGCTGACCCGCCGGCTCGAGCGGGCGGCGGCGCTGCTGCGGACGACCGACCGCTCGGTCGCCGACATCTGCCTCTCCGTCGGGCTGCAGAGCGTCGGCTCGTTCACCACGAGCTTCGGGCGGATGTTCGGGATGTCGCCGACCGCCTACCGGGCGGCCCATCCGCCCGCGGCCGCGTACGCCGTCATCCCGAGCTGCGTGACGCGCGTCTACGGCCGCCCGCGACACCGCACGTTTCGAGAAGACAGCCGCGACGGCGGCCGGCTAGCTTGGCCGGTCGACCCGCTGTTCGACCAGGAGGACCCCCGATGATCAAGATCGCCAACGCCCAGCTGTGGGTGCACGACCAGGACGAGGCACTCGCGTTCTACACGCAGAAGCTCGGCTGGGAGGTGCGCGTCGATGCCACGGTTCCCGAGCTGGGGAACTTCCGCTGGCTGACGGTCGGCCCGGCGAGCCAGCCGGATTTCGCCGTCGTGCTGATGGCCATTCCCGGCGCGCCGGTGCTCGACGACGAGACGGCGGAGCAGATCCGCACGCTGATGGGCAAGGGCTTCGCCGGCACCGTGTTCCTCATCGACGGACGACTGCGAGGCCTCGTACGAGGAGCTGCAAGGCGCGCGGCGTCGAGTTCACCGACGAGCCGACGGAGCGCCCGTACGGCGTCGACGCCGGATTCCGCGACCCGTCCGGCAACGCGCTGCGGCTGACGCAGGTCAAGGATCTCGCGGAGTTCGCGACCGCCTGAGGTGGAGCGGGCCGGGAGCTCGACTCGGCGCCGGCCGTGGCGCGGGTCGCGCTCCTCACCCGCCGTTCAGGCGGAGCCCTGGCATCCGCCGTCCACGCGACATTCACCTGGCGTGGCCACGTGCCGATAGAGGTTATGGCAACCGGTCAAGCCCGCCGAACCGCGAACCTCGGTCCGGCATCGACCTCTCCCACCGACCCTGTTCGGCTCCACAAAGGGAGGCATTCCACGCTGGAGGCTTCCCATGTTCCGGCACAAGCACCCTCGGTTCAGGCACGTCACGGTGCTGACGCTCGCGGTGCTGCTGGCATCGGTCTCGGTCGGACTCATCACGACGCTGCACGACCGCACCGCGGCGAGCCGCTCGGCGGAGGTCCGGCTGTCGAATGTCAACGTGAACTGAACGAACTGCTTCCGACCGCGTTCGGGGCCAATCCGCTCAGGGCGGGTCGCCGGGCGCGCGCGCCAGCAGCTGCGCGCGACGGAGCGGTCGATCGATTCGTCGCTGGCCAGTCTGCAACGCGACCCACCCCAACGCGCGGCTGACGGACTCCCCCGCTGTTGCCGGCGCGCGTACCGTCAGCTCGAGCGCATCCGCGTGCTCGACGCCGCGGGCGACCTGCCGGGCGCCCTTGTCGCTCGGCCGCGGCCGTCGACGAGCCGGCTCGCCCGGGCGACGGCCATCGTGCGCAGCGCAATCAGCGGATACGAGCATCAGGCGCTCACGATCGCTCAGGCAGCGCGACCGCGGGCTCGGCGGCCGTCATCTTCATCCTCCTGAGCGGGTTCGTGCTGTTCTACCGGCGGTCCTGGGTCCTGCTCGCGAAGAACCACGAGCTGCTGTACGCGAGCCGCGCCGAGGCCACTGACCGACGTCCTGACCGGGCTCGGCAACCGCCGCGCGCTGATGACGCACCTCACGGAGGTCGTGTCGGCGGCCGCCGCGGACGCCGGCAGTCGCTGGGTGCTCGTGCTGCTCGACCTCGACGGGTTCAAGAGCTACAACGACAACTTCGGCCACCCCGCCGGGGACGCGCTGCTCGCGCGGCTCGGCGCGCGTCTGCACGAGACGACCGCCGGGATCGGGACGGCCTACCGCATGGGCGGTGACGAGTTCTGCGTGCTCGCGGAACTCGCCGACGGCGACGGCGACGTCATCGCGCGCCTCGCGGCGACCGCGCTCAGCGAGCGTGGGCACGGGCTTCGACATCTCGTGCTCGTACGGCCTCGCGCTCCTGCCGGCCGAGGCGTCCTCCCACGGAGGAGGCACTCGGGCTCGCGGACCGGCGCATGTACCGGCAGAAGGGCTCGCGCCGAGTGTCGGGCGACCGCCGGCTCGAGGGGCCCTCGCGCGCCGGCGACGGTCACGGCCGAGCGTCAGATCGCCGATGTCCTGCTGCGGGTGCTGGGCGAACGCGATCCCGACCTCGAGGAGCACCTCGACGACGTCGGACGGCTGGCCCAGCAGATGGCGGAGCGGATCGGCCTGCCCGAGGAGGACCGTCGGACAAGATCGGACTCGCCGGCGAGCTTCACGACGTGGGAAAGACGGCGATCCCCGATTCGATCCTCGACAAGCCGGGACCGCTCACGCCGACGGAGTGGGAGTTCATGCGCCGCCACACGCTGATCGGCGAGCGCATCGTGCTCGCCGCACCGGCGCTCGAGCACACCGCCGCCCTCGTCCGCTCAAGCCACGAGCGCATCGACGGCACCGGCTACCCGGACGGGCTGCACGGTCAGCAGATCCCGGTCGGGGCGCGGATCATCTCGATCTGCGATGCATTCGACGCGATGGTCACGCCGCGTCCGTACCGCGACGCCGCTGTCGACGAGGGAGGCCATGGTCGAGCTGCGCCGCGGCGCCGGCACGCCAGTTCGACGCCGGACTGGTCACGGTGTTCGAGAAGCTCATCGACGACATCGAGCATGGCGTGCTCGAGGGAGGGGACCTGGCTGCGACGCCCCCTCAGGGCGCCTGACCGGCGGCCGCGTTCACGAATCCGGTCGCCGGCCCTTCGCGTGGTACATGGCGGTGTCGGCGCGTGCGACGAGAGCCGCCGAGCGGGTCGTGTCCGTCGGTCTCGGTCAGCCCGACGCTGACCGAGGCCCCCGAACGGCGCTCGTCGAGCGTGCGCCTGATGATTGCGACGCGCTCCGCGGCAACGTCGAGCGTCATGTCGGACAGCGCGCAGACGAACTCGTCGCCACCCCAGCGGACCGCGACGTCGTAGGCCCGCATCGCGGAGGTGATGGCCATGGCGACCTCGCGCAGGAGCGCATCCCCGGCTGCATGTCCATGGCGGTCGTTCGCCGCCTTCAGATCGTCCACGTCGACGAGGACCAGCACCAGCGAGCCTGCCCGAGCGGCGCGACCGCGCGAGCTCGTGCGCGAGCGCCAGCTCTCCCGCTTCGCGCCGGAAGAGCCCCGTGAGCTCGTCCAGGCCCGCAAAGGCGCGGTCGGCCGCGGCCTTCTCGCGGTCACCCGCCGCCGCCGTGCGATCCGACGCCGCCGACGCTCGCTCCAGCGACGCCTGCACCCGGATGGCGGCCGCCGCGCGCCGGAGCACTCTGAGCTGTGTCGTCACATCATCCGCACCTCCCAGTGCCCACGAGCTCGGCGGTCACGCGCGTCGGCGGCCTTGTCGCGGGCGATCGCGGCGTCCTCGCGAGCCTGCGCGTTGCGGTCGCGCGCCGCGGCGGTGCAGATCACGCACGCTCGCCAGCTGGTCCCGCTGGGACGCCGTCGCGAGCCGCTCGGCGGTGGTCCGCGTTCGATCCGCCGCCGTGGCGTCGCGAACCTCACGCGCCGCCGCGCGCTCGTCGCGCGACCTGTCGCGTGCCGCATCGGGCGTCGACCCCTGAGCCGAGGCCGCCCTGTCGTCATCGGACGCTGCCTGGTCGAGGTCTGCGGCCTCCTGGTCACGCTCGGCAAGCTGCTGGTCGCTGTCCGATCCGAGCTGGTCCGCATCCGCTGCCGTCTGGTCAGCGTCCGCGTTCGTCTGCGCAGCCCGGTCGGGGGGGTCGCGCATCACCGGGACCGGCTGAGTCGGTGACGGACGGCGTTCACGGCAGAGGTGACCTCGAGTTTGATTGACCCGCAGAAGTCAGCGTGGTGATGCCCGTCCGCTCGGGACCGACCGCACCGTGAATGCCCTCAGCCCAAAAGGATATCGGTCCAGTCCAGTGCAGGTTCTGGGCCCTGAATCGCCACGTTCTTCTGAAGATCAGCCGTTCGGCGGATGTTTATTCGACGCTAACGGGTCGATAACTCCCCGTATGGTCCTCTCGTCGTCCGATGAGCGTGTCACGCGTGCGCGCGTGACCGATCGCTCAGCCAGGCTGAACCGCGCGCTGGTGCAGGCGACGTCCGACGGCATCTGCGTGCTCGACGCCGACGGGACGATCAGCGCCGTCAACCAGGCATTCAGCGTCGATGACGGGCTTCGCCGCCGATGAGCTCATCGGGTGCTCGGCACCGCGCCCGTTCTGGCCACCGGAGAATCGCCAGTCGCTCGCGGAGCTGCTCGAGCGGGCACTCGTCAGGTGCCCAGCGCGAGTTCGACCTCGTCTACCGTCGCCTCGACGGGGAGCGCTTTCCCGTCCGGCTCACGATGGCCCCCGTGGCCACGGACGGCGGCATCCAGGAGGGCTTCGTCTGCGTGATGCACGAGGTCACGCGCGAGGTTCGCGAACGCGACTGGCTGCGTGAGGCACACCGCGCCGCCCAGCTGGTGAGCTGGGAGTACGACCCCCGATCCGGGCGCGTGACGATCTCCGGGGCGCTGAACGCGGTTCCGGGTGTCCACGTCGCCGAGACGGCACCGCTCGAACGCCTGCTCGCGCTGTTCGCGGAGCCCCACGGCCGGCAGCTGCGCGCGTCGCTGGCCCGCGTGTCCGCCGGAGAGGGCGACGCGATCCTCGAGGGCCGGCTCGTTCGCTCCGATCCCCGTCTCGAGCTGGCCGACCTCCTGCCCCAGCCTCGCTGGGTCGAGACGCGCATGCATCGCGGTCCGCGACGCCCAGGACGGGATCACGGCGGTCCGCGGGACGAGCCAGGACATCACGGCTCGCAAGCTCGCCGAGGTCGCGGGCCTGCAGAGCGAAGAGCGCCTGCGGCAGGCCCAGCGGCTCGCCGAGACCGGCAGCTTCGAACTCGACGAGGCATCGGGGAAGGTGACCTGGTCGCCGGAGCTCTACAGGCTGTTCGGCGTGAACTCCGACACGTTCAGCCACGACCTCGCGGACATGATGTCGATGCTCCCCGAGGACGACTCCGGCACGCTGCGCGAGCTCTTCGCCGCGGTCCTCGAGGACGGTCGCGCGCGGGACCTCGAACACCACTACCGTCGCGGATCCGAGCTGCGGTCCGCTGAGACGCGCATCGAGGCCTGGGGGCACGCCGGCACCCGCCTCGGGGTGCGCGGCACGATGCAGGACGTCACCGACCGCAGGCGGGCCGAGCGCGAGATCCGGCTTCAGGCGCGGCTGCTCGACGCCGTGGACGTCGCGGTCATCGCGACCGACCTCGACGGCACGATCACGCACTGGAACAGCGGCGCCGAGCGCCTCTACTCGCTGCCGCGCGAGGCGACGATCGGGCGGACGTCCGTCTCGCTCACGTCGAGCTCCGAGCAGGCCGCCGAGGCCCAGACGCTGATCGACCGGGCGATCGCGCTGGGTCAGGCCGACAGCGAGTTCGACATGATCGGCAGCGACGGAACGACGCGGCGCGTCGGATTCCACAGCACGCTCTTCCAGGACCGGGCGGGGGAGCCCGCCGGCATCGTCGGCGTCTCGGCGGACATCACCGAGCGGCGCGCGCACGAGCGCACGTCTGCGCGCGGCCCGCGACTACCAGCGCGCGATCACCGACAGCATGAGCGAGGGCCTCTACACCCTCGACCCCGAGGGCCGGCTGATCTACATCAACCGCGCCGCGCAGGACATGCTCGGCTGGGAGCACGACGAGCTGCTCGGACGCGTGATGCACGACGTCATCCACTTCCGGCGGGCCGACGGGTCACCCGTCGCCGGCGAATGAGTGCCCCTTGCGCCGACCGCGCGCCTCCGGCGACGTCCGTGCGCATCGCGGATGACATCCTGATCCGCAAGGACGGGGTCGAGCTGCCGGTCGAGATCAACTCCGCGCCGTTCGAGACCGACGACGGGATCACCGGCTCGGTGGTCGTCTTCACCGACACCAGCGAGCGCAAGCGCGCCGAGCGCCGGATGCTGCGCGACGCCGAGGCGCGTCTCATGGGTCGGCCAGGTCCGCGATGCGCTCGCGAACGAGCGCTTCGTCGTGCACGCGCAGCCGATCGTCGACGTCGCAACTCGTGCCGTGGTGCGGCACGAGCTGCTGATCCGCATGCTCGACGACAGCGGGAAGATCATCATGCCGGGCCAGTTCCTCCCCGCAGCCGAGAAGTACGGGCTCGTCGCCGACATCGACCGCTGGATGCTCGGGCAGGCCGTCGACCTGGCCGCCGAGGGCCACGCGGTCGCCGTCAACCTCTCCGCCTACTCGGTCGGCGCGCCGAGGCTCCTCAGCGACTATCAGGCCGCACTGCGCCGGACCGGCGCCGATCCGTCGCTGATCGTCGTCGAGCTCACCGAGACCGCGCTGCTCGAGGACGGCCCGGCCGCCGAGCGCCTCATCAAGGGGATCCGAGCAGCGGG
Organism: uncultured Solirubrobacteraceae bacterium; assembly: GCA_963817295.1. Taxonomy (GTDB): domain Bacteria; phylum Actinomycetota; class Thermoleophilia; order Solirubrobacterales; family Solirubrobacteraceae; genus F1-60-MAGs163. The sequence continues at coordinate 34,131 of CAWFOF010000017.1, forward strand.
GAGCCATCTCGCCATCGACGACTTCGGCACCGGGTACGGCGGCTTCACCTACCTCAAGCAGCTGCCGTTCGACTTCCTGAAGATCGATGCCGAGTTCGTCCACGACCTGCCCGACAACGCTGCGAGCCAGCACGTCGTGCGAGCCGTCGTCAGCCTCGCCCGGGGGTTCGGGCAGCAGACGATCGCCGAAGGCGTCGAGGACGAGCGCACGTTCGAGATGCTCGGCGAGCTCGGCGTCGACTTCGCGCAGGGCTACGCGATCGCAAGGCCCGCCCCGGCGGCCCGGATCCTTGTGCACGCCGGGCATCGCGGCTAGATCTCGCAGACGGCGACCGACGGCGTCGCTACTCGAGCAGATCGTCCAGTACGCGGCCGGAGACGACCGAGCACGGGCGCTCGGCGACGATGTCCGACCCGGGGCGCGCGTCGTCGTCGCGGCGCTTGATCAGCAGCCACTGCGGCTTGTCGCCCGCGACGCGTGCGCTGGAGCGCGAAGCCGCCGCGCAGCTTCTCGCCGTGCAGGACGAAGACGGCGTGGCCGCGGTCGAGCGCCTCCGGCCAGGGGACGCGTCCGCCCTGCTCGTAGGTGCCGCGGTCCCAGACGATCACGCCGCCGGCCCCGACCGGGCCCTCGAAGGCGTTGTGCGCCGCGTCGTGGTCCTCGACCTGGACGGCGAGACGCTTGACCGCCGGGTCGAGTGACGGCCCCTTCGGGACGGCCCACGAGCGCATGACGCCGTCGACCTCGAGCCGCAGGTCGAAGTGGCGCGCGGTCGCCGCGTGCTCCTGGACGACGAAGACGCCGGCGCTCACGCCGCGGACCGCGAACTGCTCGTGGCCCTCGGGCCTGTACCTCGTCGATCTCGACGCTCTCGACGCGTGCGAGCCGCGGGCCCTCGCGCAGGAACGCGACGAGCTCGTCGACGGCATCGCGCGCGCCCTCGGCGTGGACCTGCACGTTGCCGTCGTCGCCGTTGCGCACCCAGCCCAGCACGCCGAGCTGCGCGCGCCCGCCGAACGGTGGCGTCGCGAAACCCGACGCCCTGGACGCGCGCCGCTCACGGTCGCGCGGATCGCGCGGGCGGCGCTCACGGTCCCGTCCATTCCAGCCAGCGCGCCGTGCGGGTGCGCCGCGCCGACCTCGCGCTCGTCGATCTCCAGCGCGAAGCCGCCCTCGGGCCGCCCGCGCTCGGCTGCGACGTGGGTCACGCCGGCGACGAGCGCCGCCAGCCGCGCCTGCTGCGTCCTCGGTCAGGTAGACGGTGACGGCGGTGTGGAACACGACGGGCTGCATGCCGCGCGGGAACGCGGTCGAGCACCTGGGGCAGCAACGTCGAGCGCGTCGCCCTTGCACGAGCTCGGGCGGGTGCTCGCGCGCGATCGTCGAGCGCCGCGTCGAGCCGCGCGAGGCGCTCCGGCTGGTCGGCGAAGACGCAGGCGCGCAGCCAGTCGGGGTCCGGGGCGGGGGCGAGGTCGATCCCGACCCGCCAGCCGACCGTCCGGCAGGGCCAGCGGCGGAGCTGCCGCGCGCAGCTCGGTGCCGATCGTCAGCGGCGACGCCGGGTCGCCGCCGGTGACGCCGCCGCCGAAGTCATACGCGTAGCGGTCGAGGTTGAGGTTCAGCCCCGCGCTCGCGCCGACCTCGACGAGCGCCAGCGGGCGGCCGTCGGCCGCCGCTGCGATGCACGGCCGCAGGTAGGCGCAGCGCCCGACCTCGTTGGTCTGCGTCGAGCGCCGCCGGAGCGTCGGGCGCAGCGCGTCCGCGTGCTCCCGGCAGAACGCGATGAACGCCGGGCCGTCCTGCGGGTACGCGATGCCGCGCGCGAGCACCTGCGGCATGGACGGCGGCGAACAGCAGCATCGGGAGCCGCTGCGGCGGGGCGGCCTCCAGCAGCAGCTCCATCACGTCCGGCGCCTCGGCGACGGCGGCGGACAGGCGCCGGTACAGCGCGGACGGGGCACCCTCGGCGAACCCGCGGAACCAGTCCGCGAGGGTGCCCAGCTCGGCGTCGCGATCGGCGGTCGGCATCGCCGACATGATCGCGCGTCGCGCGGTGTCAGCCCGCGAGGACCGCGGCGAGCTTGTCGAGCGAGGTGTTCCAGCCCGACTCGCGCCATCGGGATCAGCTCCTCGACGCAGACCATCGTCACGTCGATCACGAGCTCGGTGCGGCCGTCGCCGAGGTCCTTGAACGTGACGACGGTGCGCTGCCGCTCGATCATCGGATGATCGGTCTCGTCCTCGCGGAAGACCAGGCGATCCTGCGGCGTGACCTCCTCGATGTACCCGTGCTCGGGTACTCCGTGCCGTCCGGGCCGACCATCGTCGCCTTGAACGGCCGCCCGACCCGCAGGTCGATCTCGACGCTGTCGCGCGGCGTGGTGAAGTGCTCCGGGCCCCACCAGGCGGCGAAGTGCTCGGGGTCGGTCCAGCAGGTCCAGACGAGGTCGCGCGGGGCATCGAAGATGCGCGTGATCTGCGAGCCGGCGCTCGGCCATCGTGCGTCGAGGGTGCGTCATTCATCGGGTGGGTCCTTTCGCTTGGAGGGATTGCAGGTGCTGCTCGAGCCGGTCCAGCCGGCCCTCGTAGAAGTCGCGGTAGGCGGAGAGCCAGTCGACGGCCTCCTTCATCGGCGTCGCCTCGAGCCGCGACGGGCGCAGCTGCCCGTCGCGGCCGCGCGAGATCAGCGCGGCCCGCTCGAGCACCTTCAGGTGCTTGGAGACGGCCTGCACGCTGATCGGGAACGGCTCGGCCAGCTCGTTCACGGTCGCCTCGCCCTCCGCGAGCCGCGCGAGGATCGCGCGGCGCGTCGGGTCGGCGAGGGCGGTGAAGGTGATGCTGAGCTGGTCGGTGGTCATGGTGCGAAGCAGTATTCAACCGATCGGTTGAATATGGCACGCGGCCGGGATGGATGTCAAGCTCGGGGCGTGACCCGGTTCTTCGCGCTCCCGCTCGTGGTGATGCTCGCGATCCCGCCGTTCCAGTCATCGGTGCGGCCGCTGTCGGCGCCGCTGCGCTCGGAGCTGCGGCACGAGGCCTGGCATCCGGGCTGCCCGGTCCCGCTGTCGGGTCTGCGCCTGCTGTCCGTCTCCTACCGCGGGTTCGACGGGCGCACGCACGAGCGGCCATCTCGTCGTGAACCGGACGGCGGCGGCCCCGCTGGAGCGGGTGTTCCGGCAGCTCTACCGCCTGCACTTCCGCATCCGTCACCTCAGCATCGCCGCGATGTACGGGCCGGTCAGGCAGCGCCCGAAGGACGGCGACGTCAGCGGCAGCTTCGAGTGCCGGCAGGCCGTGCCGTCGCCGTGCGACGGCGGGACCGGCAC